>NZ_JBICUD010000002.1:903496-1243911 GCF_043198015.1 Spirillospora sp. NPDC048911
TGGGGTCGGGGGTGGGTGGTTTTCGGGGGGTGCCGGACGGGGGCGTTGTGGGGCCCGGTAAGGCGCCTTTGGGGGGGGCGGCAAACCCCCCGGGGGGGCGGGGGGGGGATTTCCCGCCCGGCCCGCCCCTTTGGAGTGCTACGCGTTGTTGTAGACGTGGGAGCTGTAGGTGTTGTCCATCCCGACCGAGCCGCCCGTCCAGGTGTTGTTCCCCAGATCGGAGTCGCGCTGGTATTCGCGAATGGTGAAGTAGCACCCTTCCTGGCTGACATAGCGGCACACGGTGTACCACCGCGAGGGATGGTAGTTGTAGTACGCCGAAATCGTGTTGTTGAGGGACGTGCTGGTCCCGGTGTAATTGTCGTTCGCGTACGTCGTGTCGCTGCTGGTGAAGGCCCGCGATCCGCCCGAGTAGCCGCTGAGCCGGAAGAAGCAGATCTCGTAGTCGTCGAACGTCCCGCCGCACGCGTGCGAGGCCGAGGCGCTCGGAGCGGCGACCGCCGTCCCGCCGGCCGCGACCGCGCCGATGACGACTGCGCGGGCGATCCGGGCGGCGGTGCCTCGTGGCCGTTCCCTCATGTCAGATCCTTTCTGCGCGTTCGCCGTTCCGGCGGTCAGTAGACCGTGTGCGAGCTGATGCTGTTGTCCAGGGAGGCGCTGCCCGGCCACACGTAGTCGGCGAGGTTGGGCCGGGCCACCTGCGGTTCGATGCTGAACAGGCAGTAGCTCTGCTCGACGTACCGGCACAGCCGGTAGAACCGGCTGGAGTGGTAGTTGACGAGAGACGAGATCGAGTTGTTGATGTTCTTGGTCGGCGACAGGTTGTCGTAGTAGTCGTTGGTGTAGGTGTAGTCCTCGTTGGTGAAGGCCCGCGATCCGCCCGTGTAGCCCGAGAGGCGCCAGTAACAGATTTCCTGCGACCTGTCGCACTTGTGCGACGCGGACGCCGCCGGTGCCATGGCCATGACGGTGCCGGTGACCACCGCGCCCGCGACGGCGGACCGCACCACCGTGGACGTGAGCCGTTTCGAGATTCGCCGCACGCTGACTCCCTCCGATCGTCCCCGGTCAGACCAGGTCGTATTTGTAGTGCGAACTGAAGGAGTTGTCCAAGGAGCCGCCGTCGCCCCATGTGCTGCCCGCGAGATTGGTGTCGTAGGTGTTCGGCGGAACGACGACGATGCAGGAATCGTGGTTCACGTACCGGCACTCCTTGAAGTACCAGTAGTTGTCGTAGTTGACGTAGGAGGTGATGCTGTTGTCGAGGCTGTTGGTCGCGCTCGTGCCGTCCCAGTAGTCGTTCTTGTAGGTCGCGTCGATGTTGTAGAAGGCCCGCGAGCCACCGCCGTAGCTCTTGAGCCGGAAGAAGCAGATCTCCTCGTCGGCCCCGTGGGCGCACTTGTGCGACGCCTGCGCCGGGGTCTGCACCGCCACGAGTCCGGCCGCCACGGTCGCGCCGATGAGCGCCACCTTCGCGGCCTTGCTCGTGAGCGAGTTCGAGAACGATTTCATGAAGTCGGACCTCACCTTCGAATTGGCCGATGAACGGTTACGCGTGTACACGAAGGTCACGCGTACACGGCCACCGAGTCGGAGCAGTTGGAGTAGTCGCCCTTCACCATGCAGACGTACATGTAGTACTTCTTGCCTTCGGGAAGGTTGCCGGAGGCGAGGTCGGCGTAAGGGGCGCCGTGCCCGCGGGTGGTCGCGATCCGCTGCGGGTTCGTGGTCAGATGCGCCTCGACGCCGTAGCCGTCCCCGTACGAGTCCCTCGCCTCGAGCGTGTCCCCCGGATAGGAGCCTTCGGGGTCCTGCAGCCACCGGGCGGCTCCGGCGACGATCCCGTCGCTGTAGGGGTAGATGTTGTATCCGTTGGACGTCGGGTCGTAGCCGAAACTGATTCTGGGGGCCGCGGAAGCGGCGGGCGCCCCGGCCAGCAGTGTCCCGGCGGCGCAAATGACCGCCGCCGAGCACGCCGCCAGGCGCGTATTGATGCGTCTCATGGCGCTCATTTTTCGCAAGGCGGGCCGGAGGTGTTCTGAATGGCGGGGAAGATTGACGGTTTCCTAACAACTATTAAAGGGCGCTCTTCAACCGGAGATTCGCGGGAAAGGCGCGCCGGGAAGCCCGTCGCCGTCGCCGGCGAGCATCGAGGCCAGCGCCGTCCGTGAGCCGACGTTGAGCTTGGCGTAGACGTGGCCGAGGTGGTATTCCACGGTCTTGACGCTGAGCACCAGTTCCCGGGCGATCTGCCGGTTGGTGAGCCCGGTCGCGGCCAGCCGCGCGACGGCCTGCTCGCGCGGCGTCAGCTGGTGCAGCGGCCCCCGGTCCCCGGCGGTCCGGTCGTGACCGCACGCGGCGAGCTCCTGGACGCAGCGCTCCAGATAGGGACGCGCGTCCAGCCGGGCGAACACCGTCTCGGCCTCCCGCAGCCGTCGCACGGCGGCGCCCCGCCTGCCGACGCGGCGCAGGAACGCGCCGTACGCCAGATGCAGCCGCGCCCGGGCGAACGGGTCGTCGACAAGGGAGGCATGGGCCAGGCCGCTCTGGAAGCACGCCTCGGCCTCCGCGGGGCGCCGCCGGGCCGCCAGCAGGCCGCCGCGCGCCCGGGCCGCCGCGGCCTGCGCCGAGTGGCGGCCTCGCGCCGCCCCGTCGGTCTCGTAGCCGGTGAGGACGTCGTCCGCCCGCGCGTACTCCTCGCCGGCGGTGAGCGCTTCGACGAGCAGGCCGCGCCAGGCGATCGCGCCGGGCTCGTAGGTCCCGTCGCGGGAGGGAAGATCGAGCAGTGGCTCCAGGGCACCGAGAACACGCTCGTGGTCGCCGCGAGCGGCCGCCAGGTGGGCCTCGGCGCTCGCGGCGTGGACGAACCCGGAGCGGCTCCCGGTCCGCTCCACGCTGCGCCGGGCGGCGTCCAGCCGCTCGGAGGCGTGCTCCCACTCGCCCCGGGCGGCCATGACCTGAACGGAGACGAGGGCGCTCATCGGCACGAGGGCGATCTGGCCGGTGTCCTCCGCCAGGGAGGTCGCGGTGTCGGCGTGCAGCAGGGCGTCGTCCCACCGGCCGAGCCGGTACTCGGCCTGGCCGAGGAGCGCGGACGCCAGCAGGCGGAAGGAGACCGAACGGTCCCGGCCGGCGACGGCGACACCGGCGAGGTCCCGCAGGGCCCCGGCGAGGTCGTCCGACCAGACGCGCAGCAGCCCGCGTCCGAGCAGGGCGTCCAGTTCGGCCACCGCCGCGACCGCGGGATCGGGAAGGCCGCGGGTGAGGGCCCGCGCCTCGTCCCACCGGCCGGCCATGGCGAGGCCGGTCACCTGGATGAACCGGAGGAGGTCACTGCCCCGGCCGGGGCCGGCGAGATCGAGGGCCCGGGCGGCCCACCCGGCGGCCCGCGCGCCCTCGGTCTGGCGCGCCGCCAGCTTGGCCAGCTGCTCGGCGATCCGCGCCGCGAGCCACCGCGAGGACTCCGGGTCGCACAGTTCCCAGGCCTCCTGGAGCAGCCCGGCCGCCACGGAGACCTGCCCGGTGACGGCGGCCAGATGACCGGCGGCGAAGTGGCGCGCGGCCGGATCGGTGGCCGGCGGGAGCTCCCCGGCGAGCGCGGTGGCGGCGTCGACGCGGCCGTCGAACAGCAGCGCCTCCACCGCCTCCACCGTGAGCCGCGCACGTTCGCCGTCGCCGGCGGCGAGCCGGACGGCCTGCGCGAGCAGCGCGCCGCCGCTCGTCCAGTGGCCCGCGGCGACGTGCCGGCGCGCGCAGGCGGCCAGGTCCGCGGCGAGCCGGGGGTCCGAGCCGACGGCCGCGTGCGCCCGGTGCCGCAGAATCTCCAGCTCGTCGACGGCCAGCTCCGCGGCGCGCTCGTGCAGGACGGCCCGCTGAACCGGCCCGAGGTTCCGGTAGACCGCCGCCCGCACCAGCGGGTGGGGGAACTCCAGCGCTGGACCCTCCCGTGCGGTGGGCTGCTCCTGCAGAAGCTTGGCGGTCACGGCCTCCTCAAGCGTGTGCAACGGGTCGCCGACGTTGGCGAGCCGCGCCGCCCTGTGCAGCGGTGAGGCCTGGCCGAGCACGCTCGCCGCTCCGACGAGGCGCCGGGTCTGCTCGCCGCAGCCCGCGAGCCGGGCGAGCACCAGCAGGGCATAGGAGCGCGGCGCCGGCAGCGGTGCCTCCAGGTTGCCGAGCACGGTCAGCGGTACCTGCTCGAACAGGTCGCAGGCGTGCAGGGGGTTGCCCCCGGTGTGCTCGCGCAACCGGGCGGCCGCGCGCGGCGACAGGGGCGCGTCGCCGAATCCGCCGCTGAGCCGCCGCAGCTCGTCCGCCGCCAGGCCCCCGAGCGGCAGCCGGTGGCCGCCGGGCCCGGTGAACAGCCGCCGGAGCGTCTGCGGCAGCCGCGGGTCGAAGGCGTCGCGGGCGAGGACGACCCCGAGCACCCGTTCGACGCGAAGGCGCCGGAACGCGAACGCCAGCGCGAGCAGCGAAGGGGTGTCGGCCCAGTGGGCGTCGTCGACGACCACGATGGTCGTGTCGCCGGCGGACCCGAGCGTCTCCAGGAACGCCGCCCCCGCGGTCAGGTACTGATCGGACCGAAGATCGCGGGGAACCGACGGGCCGAGCCGTTCGAGCACCCCGAAGGCCAGCAGGCCCTCCTCCTTGGCCCCGCCGGCCCGCAGCACGGCGCCCGGACCCGCGCCGGCCAGGAACCGCTCGACCAGAGCCGTCTTGCCGATCCCGGCGGGCCCCTCGACGAGGACGAGCCGCGGTCTCCCCTTGCGGGCGTCGTCCAGGAGGGAACCGAGCCGCGCCAGCTCCTCGGCGCGTCCGACGAACAGACGATCGACCGGCATGCGACCACCCCGCCGACGGCGGCCGGAGCGCCGCCCCGCCACGGGCGTTCCCGTGACTCCGCCGCCACCGTTTCACCTTCTCGCAATCACCCAGACGACTCAAGTGCTCACCCAGAGCACACGACGCGTAGAGAAGCCGGCGGACGACGTCTGTGTGATGGCCGTTCGGGTTTGCTGAGACTTAGGCGGGCCACTCGGGGGGTCGCTTTTCCAGGAAGGCGCGCATGCCCTCCTGTGCTTCCGGGGTCTGGCTGGAGGCCGCCATCACCTCGATCGCGTAGGTGTAGGCGTCCGGCTCCGTGCGGTCCAGCTGGGCGTACATGGCCTGCTTGCCGAGCGCCTTGCTGCGCGGGCTGCCCTGGGTGGCCCGTTCCAGCAGGTCACGGGTGACCTTCTCCAGCTCGGCGGGTGGCGCCACCCGGTTGACCATGCCCCACTCGTACGCGGTGCGCGCGTCGACCACGTCCCCCGTCAGGGCCATCTCCATCGCGCGCTTGCGGCCGATGTTGTGCGAGATCGCGACCATCGGGGTGTGGCAGAACCAGCCGCCCTTGCCGCCGGGCGCCGCGAAGCCCGCGTTCTCGCTCGCCACCACCAGGTCGCAGGTCACCGCCAGCTGGCAGCCCGCCGCCGTGGCGAGCGCGTGCACCTGGGCGACGACCACCTGGGGCACCGACTGGATCGTGGCCATGAGCTCGGCGCAGGTCTGCAGGAGGCCGCGCGCGTCGGCGTGCGACGCGCCCGCCATGTCGGCGAAGTCGTGCCCGGCGGAGAACACCGGCCCGTTCGCCGCCAGCACGATGCCGAGGGCGTCGGTGCGCCCCGCTTCGCGGAACGCCTCGGTGAGCTCCAGCAGGAACTGGCGGGAGAGGGCGTTGCGGCGTTGCGGCCGGTTCATGGTGATCGTCGTGACGGCGCCGTCACGCTGGACCAGGACATCGCTCATGGACGTGACGCTACGTCAGGACCGCCGCTCCCGCACCCGGGGGATTCGCCGATCTCTCGTGAGATGTCGGACCCGCGTCGTACCGTGGGGCGCGACACGAAGGGGGCCGGGCCTTGAAACTCCTCACCGCCACGAACGCCACCCAGGGACACCGTCACAACGACTTCGACTGGTGCGTCGAGGGCGAGCTGGTGCACATCGGTGTCATCTGCGGCCGCGACCAGGCCGACCCGGACGGCGGCTGCGGCTGCGGCCGCGCCTTCGCCGGGCTCAACTCGCACCGTGCCACCACGACCGCCATGATCCGCGAGATTCCCGGCTTCTCCGACGACGACTACGTCCTGGCGATCCGTTCCAGTCTGGAGCAGCAGGGGTACGACTCCTCCTACGCCGAGCACGAGGCCGCCGAGCTGCGCATCCTGGTCCGTGACTGGCCGGTGGGCGCGATCGTCGAGCGCCGGCTGGACGAGATCGTGGTGCGCGAGGTGGTGCAGCCGGACCAGGAGGCCGACACCTGATGCCGCAGCCGACATCCGATCCCCTGCTCGAGCGGCTGGACGCCCTCGTGGGGGAGTGGGAGATCACCGTCGATCTTCCCGTGCGGCTCTACCGGCGGGCCTGGACGACGTTCGAGTGGATGGAGGGCAGGTTCCTCGTCCAGCACGCCGACGGAGAGCTCGCCGACGGGGCGCCGCCCGAATGGGTGGCCGACTCGCCGCTGCCCACCACGACCATCATCGGCCTGGACGATGCGAGCGGCGAGTTCTGCCAGTTCTTCGCGGACGCCCGGGGGATGTTCAGGATCTACCGGATGTCGCTCGACGGCGGGGTCTGGCGGTTGTGGCGCGACGCGCCCGGCTTCCATCAGCGCTTCACCGGCACCCTCCTGCCCGGCGGCGCCGCCATCGAGGCCTACTGGGAGAAGTCGGCCGACGGCGTCGCGTGGGAGCACGACTTCGACCTGACCTACACCAAGATCAAATAGCGCTCGCGCCGTGGAGCTTCCGGCGTCAGCCGTCCAGCCAGGCCGCCAGTTCGGCGTCGGTGGGCGGGAGCAGGCACCAGAGCGCCTCCTCCAGGCACGAGCAGAGCGGGATGCGTTCGTGCAAGCGCAGGATGTGGAACATCTTGGCGGCGAACGGGCGCACGCCGACGGTGGCGAGACCGACCCCCGCCTCGTCGCAGCGGCGGGCCGCGGCCGAGACGACGCGCAGCCCCTCGGCGTCGAAGAACGTCACCCCGGCCAGGTCGAGCACCAGCGGTCGGTCGGTGGTGCAGGCGAGGGCGAACAGGCGGTAGCGCACCGCGGGAGCGGTCATCCGGTCCATCTCGCCGGAGAGCAGCACGGTGGTGTGCCGCTCTCCCTCCACGACGATCACGTCGACGGCGGTGTCTCTCATTGGCGGGACCTCGCGATCTGTACGTCGACGGCTCGCTGGTAACACAAAAGCATCGCGTGTGTACGCTTGGTTGCCAAGAGGTTGCTGGAAGATTGTTTCGCCGCGGCCCGACCGTGTATGAGAAAGGGCCCCTCGCCGTTGAGGGGCCCTCTCTCAGCGGGGTCTCAGATCACCGCTTGAACGTGTCGCGCGCCTCCTTGGCGACGTCCTTGGCCTGCTCGCCGACCTGCTTGGCGCCACCGGCCATCCGGTCCTTGCGGCCCTCGGACTCCAGGTACGGGTCGCCTGTCTCGCGACCTGCCTGCTCCTTGCCCCGTCCCTTGGCCTTCTGGGCCTTGTTCTTCAACTTGTCGAGGAATCCCATGATCCCTCCTCTCGTACGATCGCCGTACGTGATCGCCCCTGCCCGCTCCAACGCGATCTATGCACCGGCCCCGCTCGAACCGGCGCCGTCGAGCACGGTCGCCACCGCCCGTTCGGCGAAGCCCTCCTCCGGGGGCAGCCCTCGGAACGCGACGCGCAGCCACACCGCGCCGGCGAGCAGGTCCAGCATCAGCATCGGGTCGGCGCCGGGGGAGAGTTCGCCGCGCGCGACGGCGCGTTCGAAGATCGGCTGTTCGCGGGCGAGCCGGTCGGCGAAGAACGAGCGGGCATGCGCCGCCAACTCCCGGCTGCCCATGGCGGCGCCGAGCGCCGCCATGGCGATCTCGGCGGCCGGGGGAGTGGTGAGCAGGCCGAGGATCGCGCCGGTCAGGGCCTCGAGGTCCCCGCGCAGGCTGCCGGTGTCCGGGAGCTCGAAGTGGAGCGTGCGCGCCCTGGTGAGCGCCGCGCCCAGGAGCGCGGCCTTGGACGGCCACCACCGGTAGATCGTCGTCTTGTTGACGCCGGACCGCTCGGCGACGCCCTCGATGGTCAGCCCGTCATATCCCTTGGCGGCCAGCAGTTCCAGGGTGGCGTCGAAGATCTCTGGTGCGCGGCGCGGTCCGGTCATGGGGGTGAGGTTAGCAAAAAAGCAACGCAACGTTGCGTTGTGTTTCGATGTTACGGTCGTGCCATGGACACTCATCCACTGCCCGTGGTCTTCCTGCACGGGATCAGGATCAGCGGCACGATGTGGCGCCCCGTCATGGAGATCGTCGGCGAACGCCATCCGGTGGCGGCCCCGGACATGCCCGGCCACGGCCGCAGGCGCGGCGAGCGGTTCACGATGGAGACGGCGGTGGACGCCGTGGCCGAGGCGATCGACGCCCTGGGCGGGCGGGCCCTGGTCGTGGGCCTGTCGATGGGCGGCTACCTGGGCATCGCGACCGCCGGGCGCCATCCGGAACGGGTGGCCGGCCTCGTCGCGATGGGTTGCACGATGCGGCCGGGCGGGCTGCTCGGCGACGCGTACCGCATGGGCGGACGGCTCGCGGCCCGCGATCCCCGGCGGGCCGACCGGGTGAGCGAGCGCGTCTTCCGCCGCGTGCTGCCGGGACCCGTCGGCGAGGCGGTGGTCGCGGGCGGCCTGGCGAGCGAGGTCATGCCGCAGGTGATCGAGGCGATCTCGGCGTCGCGGCCGCTGCGTTCGCTGGCCTCGTACGAGGGGCCCGTCTGGCTGGTGAACGGGGAGCGGGACGCGTTCCGCCGGCACGAGGCGGAATTCCTGCGGGCGTGCCGGGACGGAAGGCTGACGTTGCTGCCCCGGAGGGGACACGTGACGACCCTCGTCGCCACCGGTGCGCTGGCCCGTCTCGTCCTCGACGCGGCATTGGTGGCCGGATCCGGCCACAGGCGGATGGAAAGGCCCGGGAAGAGCGATTCATCCGTGTCTGACATGGGGCTTGCGCAGGGTTGCCAGAGGAAGTCAGGCTATTGAGCAAATTCTCCCCCTTGTCGCGAAAACGAGATATCTTCACGATTCTCATGACTCAGGGCACGTCATCCGGACATGTTCTGACTCATTGGAGGCACAGTGAGGATGAGACCCATCCGCCCCGTCACTGTCGTGAGCCTGGCCGCCGCCACCGCGGCCGCCATGCTGACCGCCGTCCCCGCCGCACAGGCGGCACCCCCGTCCCCCGCTCCCGACGCGAGCACGCTGGCCGACTCCCTGGCCAAGAAGCTCGGCTCCCGCAGCGCAGGCTCCTACATGGACGGCGGCAAGCTCGTCGTCACCGTCGCCGACTCCGGTGCCGTGCAGCAGGTGCGCGCCGCCGGCGCCGTTCCCAGGACCGTCCTGCGGAGCGGCGCGGCCCTCAAGAAGGTCACCGACGCCATCGACCGTTCGGTCAAGGCGTCCGGCACGGCCTGGGCCGTCGACTCGACGACGAACCAGGTCGTCCTCTCCTACGACGACTCGGTCACCGGCGCGAAACTCGCCAAGGTGCGCGCCGCCGCCGCCAAGCACGGATCCGCCGTCCGGCTGGAGCACGTCGCCGGCACGTTCAGCCTCAGGATCTCCGGTGGCCAGGCCATCTACACCGGCGGCTCCCGCTGCTCCCTCGGCTTCAACGTCCGCAACAGCGCAGGCACGACGTTCTTCCTGACCGCCGGGCACTGCACCAACATCGGCGCCACCTGGTACGCCAACTCCAGCCAGAGCACCGTGCTCGGCACCCGGACCGGCACCAGCTTCCCCGGCAACGACTACGGCATCGTCCGCTACACCAACACCTCCATCGCCAAGGGTGGTGACGTCTACCTGTACCCGGGCACTCAGGACATCACCTCGGCTCGCAACGCGGTCGTCGGCCTGGCCGTCCGCCGCAGCGGCAGCACCACCGGCGTGCACAGCGGCACCGTGACCGCCATCAACCAGACCGTCCGCTACGCGCAGGGCACCGTGTCCGGCCTGATCCGGACCAACGTCTGCGCGGAGCCCGGTGACAGCGGCGGCTCGCTGTTCGCCGGCTCCGCCGCCGTCGGCCTGACCTCCGGCGGCAGCGGCAACTGCTCGTCCGGCGGCACCACGTTCTTCCAGCCCGTCACCGAACCGCTCGGCGTCTACGGCGTGAGCGTCTACTAGACCGCGTCCACCAGACCGCGGGGAATCCGACCACGCGGGAACACAGCTGGGGTCCCCGGCGCCGGGCCGACGGCGCCGGGGATCCCGCATGTCGGCGGCGTTTCGGCCGGCCTTGCCGTTGTTCCCGGCGCGATTCCACGGTGACCGGGCGGACATATTGGTACTTGAGCAAGGGATGTCGCGTCGGTTACAAGTAACGTGCCGTCATTCACGGCGGGCCGTCTCCGACGACGAGAGGTAGCGGCGTTTGGGTGCGTCCGATCGCTTGATCGATTTGCGGTTGCCCGTCGAAGGCGTGCCGGCCAAGGCCGCCGCGCTGCGCGAGTTCGTGCCGGGCATCGCGCGGGAGGCGATCCGCGAGATCGAACGCGAGCTGCCGGAGTACGTGCGCCCCCACGACCCGCGGTACTCCGAGGTGATCGGTCAGGCCGTGGAGTGGGTGATCGGGCACTTCGTCGACCTGATGATCGACCCCGACGTCCCGTCCGAGGAGATCCTGGAGTTCCACCGGCAGATCGGGGTCGGCGAGGCCAAGGAGGGGCGCAGCCTCGACACCTGGCAGGCCGCCATGCGGATCGGCGCCGGCATCGCGGTCCGGCGCCTCACCGCCGAGTCCGAACGCCAGAGCCAGGGCTTCACCCCGGGCGCCACCGGCCTGGTCGCCCAGGCGGTCTTCACCTACCTGGACCAGATCGCCCTCGCCGTGGCCGAGGGCCACGCCGAGGCCTCGGCGCAGGCGGCCGGGCTGATCGAGGGCGGCCGCCGCCGCCTGCTCGACCTGCTGATCGGCGCCGAGCCCCAGCTCCGCACGATCAAGGAACGGGCCGGCGAGGCGGGCTGGACCGTGCCGCAGACGGTCGCCGCGATCGCCCTGGTCGAGCGCGGCCGCAACACCGGGCGGCCGAGCCTGCCGCCCGAGGTCCTGGTCGGCCTCCACCTCGACGAGCCCTGCCTCGTCCTGCCCGACCCCGAGGGGCCCGGCCGCCGCCGGCTGCTGCGCAACGGCCTGCGCGGCTGGATCGCCGCGATCGGCCCGACCGTCGAGATCACCGACCTCCGCACCTCGCTCCGCTGGGCCCGGCACGCGCTGGACCTCACCCGCAAGGGCATCATCCAGGAGCCCGGCCCGGTGATCGCCGAGGAGCACATGCCGGTCATGCTCCTCATGCAGGACCACGAACTGGTCGAACGCGTCGCGGCCCGCCGGCTGGCCCCGCTCCAGGAGGCCCGCCCCGCCCACCGCCGCCGCCTGGCCGAGACCTTGCTCGCCGCCCTCGAATGCGGCTTCAACGCGACCGAGGTGGCCGCCCGCCTGAAGGTCCATCCGCAGACCATCCGCTACCGGATGCGCCAGCTCGAAGCGCTCTTCGGCACCGACCTGGCCGACCCGGCGCAGCGGCTGGAACTGCACATGGTCGTCTACACCTGGCTGATCACCAACGCCGACGCCGCCAGCGGTTAGGGTGCGAATCATGAACCTGCGAATCATGAACACCGGATTCACTTGACGCTGACACACCCGTGCGTGTGGCCGTGAACGTGCTCGCGCTCCGCCGTCGTCCCGACGTGTCCATGACCCGTACGAGACGACCAAGGAGACAACACACGTGTTCAGTCACATCGACATCGCGCACTTCGAGGCGTTCGGCTTCGTCGTGCTTCGCGGCCTGCTCACGGCCGATGAGGTCGCCCGCCTGCGGGCCGAGGTGACCACCGAGCTGACCGCCGCGTTCGGCGGGCTCGGCACCGACCCCGGCGACGAGGGCGGCATCTCCGGGGACTACCTGCCCCTGACGGTGGACCGCGCGCCGTTCGCGCAGTCACTGATCGCCGACGACCCGCGCCTCTTCCAGGGAGCCACCGAACTGGCCGGCGCCCCGATGGTGCCGGCCCCCGGCATCGCCGTCTGCTTCACCGCCAACGCCGGATGGCACACCGACGTCGGGCCGGACGTGCGCGGGGTGAAGTTCCTCGTCCACCTCGATCCCCGGACGGCCGGTACCGGGGCGCTCCGCGTGATCCCCGGCTCGCACGATCCCGCCTTCGCCCGCCGCGTCGAGCGGTACCTGTCCCGCGACCCCGCCAACCAGGGCTTCGGCCCGGGGCTCCCGACCCCGGACATCGCCCTGGAGACCGAGCCGGGCGACGTGCTCGCGTTCGACGTGCACCTCCGCCACTCCTCGCGCGGCGGCGAGAAGCGGCCGGCTTGGTCGATCGAGTACCTGGAGTGGCCCGGCATCGTCGACGAGGGCAGGAAACGGCTCGTCCGCGACCTGATCGACAGCGACGCCGACTACGCGGACGAGGGCTTCGACCTGGCCCGCTGGCCGGTGTGGCGGGAATGGGCCGCGGGCGCCGGCGGCAGGCCCTCACGCCGGACGGCTCTCGAACGGCTCCAGTTGCTGGGAGTGCCCGGCCTGGAGTGACCGCTGGGTCACCTGGATCCGGCGTGCTCGAAGAAGATGCTGCGGGCGGCCCTGACGAGCGAGGCGTTGTCGAGCGCCTCCGATCCGTCCGGTAGCAGCATCGTGTCCTCCAAGCCGATGCGGGTGTCCAACCCGAGCGAGGCCGCCAGGCGCAGGACCGGCCAAGCGCCGCCCTGCTCGCCGTGCAACAGGACCGGACGTTCGTTCGGCTCCAGCTCGGCGAGCAGGGCGGCGGCCGTCGCGGGCGCCGTCTCCGGATCGGTGTCGACCACCTCGGCGAGGACGCGCAGGACCCGATGCCGGGACGGCCAGGCGAGGAAGCGCCGGGCCGCGTCCGTGCCGGAGAAGATGCCCGCCTCGATCGCCACCCCGTGGTCCAGCAGCGCGTCGGCGACGAGCTCGGCGCCCTCCTCGTGCCAGTTGACCGAGGCGTGGTCGGGCAGCACCTTCCAGGACGCCACGAGGTCCAGGCGGCGGCGCGGATCCGGGCAGGCCCAGGCGCCGGTGGTGACGCCGACGCGGATCCCGGGCGCCGCGGTCCGCACGGCCCGCACCGCCGCGGCGACATGGTCGGGTTCGAGCGAGTCGGCGCCGTCCGGACCCTTGGGATGCAGATGGATGTCCTCCGCGCCCGCGACGACCGCGTCCCGCGCCGAGACGGCGAGCTGGTCGGGGGAGAGCGGCACGGAGTGGTCGAGGGGACCGTTCGGGCACACCTGAAGCATGGCCCGATCCTCGCAGACGGGATGACCTGCCCGGTTGTTCCAAGACGGTTAAATCTGCCGCGCTGGGGTTTCGTGTCCGTTTCGCGGACTTCCCGGTGGGGGAGCCTGGGGAGATGGACTCCGTTCCGATCATCGATCTCGGCCCCTGGTTCCACGGCGCGGACGGCGACAGGCGGGAGGTGGCCGCGCGCGTCGACGAGGCGCTCAGCGAGATCGGCTTCCTCATCGTCACCGGGCACGGTGTGCCCGCCGGGATACGAAGCGACATCAGAGCGGCGGCCAAGCGGTTCTTCACGCTGCCGGACGAGGCCAAGCGCGCCTACGCCGTGACCGTGGGGGAGCGCGGCTGGCTGCCTCCCGGCGTGGAGGCCAACGGCTACGCCGAAGGCACCGAGACGCCACCCGACATGAAGGAGACGTTCGCGGTGGGCGCGGACCGGCCGATCGGCGATCCGGTGTTCGACGCCGAATGGTTCCTGCCCAACGTCTACCCCGGCGAAGTGCCCGAACTGGAGGGGCTCCTCACCGACTACCTGCACCGCATGCGCGTCCTGTCGGACGAACTGCTGAAGCTCTGCGCCGCCGCCCTCGGCCTGGACGCGGACTACTTCACCTCGCGAACGGGTCACGCGTCCTACACGCTCAACATCAACCGCTATCCGCCGCTGTCACAGCTCGGCACGCCAGAGCCGGGACAGTTCCGCATCGGCCCGCACACCGACTTCGGCACCGTCACCGTCCTCGACCGCCAGGACGGCGTCGGCGGGCTCCAGGTCTACTCCGACGAGAGCGGCTGGGTGAACGCGCCGTACGTCGAGGACTCGTTCACCATCAACACCGGCGACCTGCTCGCCCGCTGGACCGGTGACCGCTGGAAGTCCAACCGGCACCGGGTGCTGCCGCCCGATCCGAGCGCGCCCGACGAGGAACTGGTGTCGCTCATCTACTTCTACGAGTGCGATCCCGACGCCTCGATCGAGTCGATCGGGCCGCCGGTCGGCCGGGTCGCGCACGAGCCCGTCCGTGCCCACGACTTCCTGCTCGAACGTCTCGACGCCATCACCCTCGGCTGATCCTCGTCCCTGCCGGCAGGAGCCCCCCGTGACCGAAGTGAAAGAGCCGCCGCCCGGCGGCGGTGCGACCGAGCAGCCACCCCCCGGCGTCGTCGTCCGGCAGGCCGAGTACGGGGACCGGCTCGCCGCCGTCGAGCCCGGCGGCACCGAGTTCATCCCGTACGACCAGCGGCACGGCACCCCGCTCAAGCTGCTCTGGACCTGGACCTCGCCGAACCTCGAATTCGCCACGATCTTCCTCGGCGTGCTGGCCGTCGCCGCGTTCGGCCTGACCTTCTGGCAGGCGGCCGCGGCGGCCGCGCTCGGCACCGGGCTGGGCGCGGTCACGCACGGGATCCTGTCGGCGCGCGGCCCCGGCCACGGCGTCGGGCAGATGGTGCTCGGGCGGATCGCGTTCGGCTACCGCGGCAACGCGCTCCCGGCCGGGCTCAACACCGTCGCGGGCGGCGTCGGCTGGTTCGCGGTCAACAGCGTCAGCGCCACGTTCGCGCTCGCCACGCTGACCGGCCTGCCCAAGCCGCTGTGCCTGGCCGGGGTGGTGCTCGTCCAGGTGGCCATCGGGTTCTTCGGGCACAACCTGGTGCACACCGTCGAGCGCTACGCCTTCCCGGTGCTGGCCGTGGTCTTCGCCGTCGGCGCCGTCGTCATCCTGGGCAAGGCGAACTTCTCGGCTCCGGCGAGCGGCGAGGGCGGCGGGCTGGGCGGCTTCCTCATCGCGACCGCCGCCTCGTTCGGGTACGCGGCGGGCTGGAACCCGTACGCCGCCGACTACACCCGCTACCTGCCGCCCGCCACGAGCAGGCGCGCGACCGGGCTGTACGCGGGCCTCGGCATCTTCGCCGGCTGCACCCTCCTCCAGATCGTCGGCTCGGCGTCGGTGACCATCGGCGGTGACGCGCTCGGCGACCCGACCGGCACCTTCACCGGCCACATGCCGTCCCTGCTCGGGAACCTGACCCTGCTGGCGATCACGCTCGGCGCGATCTGCGCCAACGCCATCAACATCTACTCGGGCGCGATGTCGTTCGTGACGCTGGGCATCCGGCTGCCGGTGGCGCTCCAGCGCGGCGTGGCGGCACTGGCGTTCGGCGCGATCGGGCTGGTCGTCGCCTACTTCGGGCTCGACGACGCGGGCCACGACTACGAGGCGTTCCTGCTGGTCATCGCGTACTGGATCGGTCCGTGGCTGGGCGTGGTGCTCACCGACCAGTGGCTGCGGCGCGGGACCGAGCCGAGCGACGCGCTGCTCTTCGACAAGGGGTACCGCAACCTCGCCGGGCCCATCGCGATGCTCGCGGGCGTCGTCCTGTCGGTGTGGCTGTTCTCCAACCAGCAGAAGTACGTGGGGCCGGTGCCGGCCAACTGGGCGTCGTTCGGCGACGTGACCGCGCTGGTGGGCTTCGCCGTCGCGGCTGCGGGCTACGCCGTCCTGCTCCGGATCCTCCCGCCGAACCATGGTGGGAACATGGCCGGAGGTCGTAAGATCATGTGAAAAATCAACATGTGACGCCGGTGCGGGGTCGGGGTGATGCGGATGGACGGCGGCCGGGGACCCGGCGACGTCGACCTGAGCGTGCCGAACGTCGCCCGCATGTACGACTACTACCTCGGCGGCAAGGACAACTACGCCGCCGACCGCGCGCTGGCCGACCAGGTGCTCGAGGTCGCGCCGCAGACACCCGCCCTCGCCCAGGAGAACCGCGGCTTCCTCCAGCGGGCGGTCCGCCATCTCGCGGGGGCCGCCGGGATCGACCAGTTCGTCGACATCGGGGCAGGCCTCCCGACGCTCGAGAACACGCACGAGGTCGCCCAGCAGGTGGAGCCCGGCGCGCACGTGGTCTACGTCGACAACGACCCGGTCGTGCTCGCGCACGGCCGGGCGCTGCTCGAGGGCGCCGCGGGCACCAGGGTGATCCAGGGCGACGTGCGGCGGCCGGACGAGATCTTCGGCTCGGCCGAGCTGACCGGGCTGATCGATCTCGCCCGCCCGGTGGCGATCCTGCTGGTCTCCGTCCTGCACTGCGTGCGCGACGACGAGGATCCCTGGAAGATCGTGCGGCGGCTGCGGGAGATGATCGCGCCGGGCAGCCACGTCGCGATCTCGCACATCACCGCCGCCGACCACGCCGCGAACGCGACGGCGGGAGCGGACGTCTACCGGCGCGCCAGCACCGGCATGACGCTGCGCCCCTACCCGGCGATCAGACGCTTCTTCGACGGCTTCGAGCTGCTCGACCCGGGCCTGGTACGGCTCACCGAGTGGCGTCCCCGGGAGGGCGCCGAGCCCCGGCGGGACCTTCCGACCTGGTACTTCTGCGGCGTAGGCCGCAAACACTGACACGGGAGACACACGGGTGACGCAGCAGGAGACGCAGGATACGGCGGACCATCCCCGGCTCGACTTCAACCCCCTCGCCGGCACCCGCCCGGTCGGGACCACCGCCGCGCTGATGGACGGCCTGCGCGACGACCACCCGGGCTTCCACTCGACGTTCGGCCGCGGCTTCTGGGTGCTGACCCGGCACGAGGACATCCAGGCGACCCTCCAGAACCCGGCGACGTTCTCCAACCGGTCGGTCAACGCCCTCGACTCCGAGCCGCGCTACCGCTGGATCCCCGAGATGCTCGACCCGCCCGAGCACACGCCCTGGCGGCGCCTGCTCCGCCCGTACTTCACGCCCGCCACGGCCAAGGCGAGGGAGGGCCGGATCCGTGAGCACTGCGCCGCCCTGATCGACGAGATCGCCCCGCGCGGGTCGTGCGACTTCGTGTCCGACTTCGCCCTGCGGTTCCCGTCGGTGATCTTCCTGGAGCTGATGGGCCTGCCGGTCGAACGGCTCGACACGTTCCTGGAGTGGGAGCACGCCATCCTGCACGGCCCGCCCGCGGCCAACCCCGCGCGGATGGCGGCGATGGGCAAGGTGACCGAGATGTTCGCCGGGCTGATCGAGGAGCGGCGGGCCGAGCCCCGCGACGATCTGGTGAGCGCGGCGGTGTCGTGGCGGATCGACGGCGAGCCCGTCTCCGACGAGGATCTGCTGGCGTTCTGCCTGCTGATGTTCATGGCCGGGCTCGACACGCTGACGTCGCAGATGTCGTACACGTTCTGGCACCTGGCGACGCACCCGGACGACCGCGCGCGGCTGCGCGGCGATCCCGGGCTCATCCCCTCGGCGATCGAGGAACTGCTCCGCGCGTACTCGATCGTCCTGCCGGCCCGGAAGGCGGCGCGCGACGTCACCGCGGCCGGATGCCCGGTCAAGGCGGGCGAGATGGTGATGCTGCCGCTGACCATGGCCAACCGCGACCCGGCGGTCTTCCCCGAGCCGGACCGCGTCGTCCTCGACCGCGCGCCCAACCGGCACCTGGCCTTCGGCGCCGGGCCGCACCGCTGCCTCGGCGCCCACCTCGCCCGCCTGGAGATCCGGGTCGCGCTGGAGGAGTGGCACCGCCGGATCCCCGACTACCGGATCCCGGACGGCGCCGAGGCGATCGAGCACGCCTACATGCTCCTCGGGCTGGACACCCTGCCCCTCACCTGGTCGTAGAGCTTGTCGGCGGCGGTCGGCCCGGACGAGCGCAACCTGACGGGCGCTCCCGCGATCTCCTCCACCGCGGTCACGGCGTCGCCGAGCGGCTCGTAGACCGGACGAGCCGCGAGCAGCCGCCGCGTCAGCGCCGCCTGCCGGTCGAGGTCGCCCGAGGGGCCGACCGGCAGACGTTCCACGCGCCGCCTGTCCAGCTCGTACGACCGGCACAGCAGCAGGTCGTCCCGCTCGCGCGCCACGTCCAGGTGGGTCAGCGCGAGCTCGTTGACGCCGCCTGCCACATCGAGGGCATAGCGCAGCGTCACCGCGTCGAGATGGCCGACGCGGAAGGCCCCCTGCCAGCGTCCCGGCCCGTTGTGCCGGTCCGGCAGGTCCGCGGTCAGCGCCGGATCCTCGGTGACGAACGGTCCGGGGCCGTGCCGCGTCGCGTACGCCCGCAGCACGCCCAGCCGCGTGCCGGTGGCGCCCGCCTCCGCCAGCAACGTCTCCGCGTTGGCGAAGGTGGTCGTCGACCAGGTGGTGTACGGGTGGAAACCGTGCCACTCGTCCAGCAAGACGCCCTGCGCGCCCTCGAAGATCACGGTCCCGGTGCGCAGCAGCCCCCGCAGGTGCTCGCCGCCGACGATCCGGACCCGTTCGCCGAACGCGAGGAACACCTCAAGGCACTCCTCAACCGAAGGCACCCGCTCCTCACTCCCGGATGGCATCCACCTGTCGTCCGCGGAGGGTGCCCGCCCCTCACCCGTGGAGGGCGACCGCCCGTCGGCCGCGTGCGGTGGAAACGTTTCCAGGTACCAGTCGCGGAGTGCGGTCAGGCGGCGGCGCAGGCGCGCGGGGGAGTGGCAGTCGCCCGCGCGGGGTGCGTCGTCGTGGGTCAGCGCGTAGGCGGCCGTCTCGCCGACGCCCATCCCGCACGATCCGTGCCGGGCCGTACCCCGGGCCGCCTCGCGTGCGCGATTGGCGGCCCGGTGGTACGGCGTGGTCAGCAACGCGTCGCGGTCGACCGTGAGCCGCGCCAGGGCGTCACGGACGTTCAGCGCCCGCAGATGATCGGCCTCGGCGGCGAGCGCGAGCGGGTCGACGAGCATGAACCGCGACAGGTGCGTGGCCACGCCGGGCGTGAACGTCCCCGACCCGAACTGGGCGAACGTGTGGTGCCGTCCGTCCGGGGCGACGACGTTGTGCGCCGCCTGGGCGCCCCCGTTGAAGCGCACCACCGCGTCCACCGGTTCGGGCCCCCGCGAGCAGAACCAGTCGACGACGGTGCCCTTGCCCGCGTCGCCGAAGCCCAGGTCGGCCACGATCACGTGCATGGCGGCCTACAGCCGGGTGGTCGCCGACGGCGCGGCGCGCAGATCGGCCGGGACGGCGGACGAGGCGACCGGGGCACGGCTCGCGTCCAGCCGGGCCAGCGCCCGCGAGACCGAGGCTCCGGCGGCGGAGCCGACCTCGTCGAGGTGCTCCAGCCCTTCGTCGAGGTCGATGGCGTCCTCCGCGAGGCCGATCGTGAGAGCGATGGTCTCGCAAACGGCGTCCAGGTCGTCCAGGTAGAGCACGTGCTGGCCGAGCAGGCCCTGCCAGAAGTCCTTCAGCTTCCGGCTCTGCGAGTGGTAGGCGCCCTCCGGGATGATGAAGTACACCTCGTACATGCGCTGGAGTTCGCGCAGCATCTTCTCGATCGGGATGTCCTCGCCGGGGTCGCCGCCGATCACCTTGGCGATCTCGCGCCGCCGGACCTTCGGGTAGGCCAGCTCGTCACCGATCATGAAGAGATAGCCGCGCTTGCCGCGCTTCTCGAAGCAGTCGATCGAGGTGTGCCGGGCCATGAAGTACATGCCGAGCTCGTACGACTCGGTCATCTGCCCGCCGCCGCCACCCTCGAGGTAGATCTTGCCGAGGTCGTCGTCCATGCGGTTGTCGGCCTCGAACTGCCCGATCTGCAGCGGGGCGCGGTCGCAGGTCGCGTCGCCGACCGCGCCGAACAGGATGTGCGGGTGCTCGACGTACCCCTTGCGCAGCAGCAGGCCGAGCAGGTCGGGCAGCTTGGTCTGCAGCGTGCGCGGCACGCCGCCCATCGAGCCGGTGACGTCGAACAGCACCGCGACGGCCAGCGATTCAGGATGGTCGTCGGAGTCCCGGCTCTCCCGCGCGGTCACCCCCTTCGGGTCGAGGTCGGGGTGGACGGCGGTGGCGCCGCCGTCGCTGTAGGCGAAGGCGCTCGCACCGGTGGCCGAGCGGTAGCTCGCCGCGGCCGCGTAGACGTCGGTGGACCAGTATCCGCTTCCCATGGTGTCCTCCTTAGATCACCGGGGGGTGTGAGTCAGGCATGTGGAACGGGCGGAAACGGCGTGGGCCGTACAGCCGTTCGAGCAGTTCGTCGAATTCGCCCAGCAGCCGCCAGGCGTCGTCCGGGCGTCGCTTCTGTGCAGTGAGCAGGCAGCCTTTGGCGAACATGCGGATCGCCTTGGGCGCGGTGCTCGTCTGGCCGAGGCCGCCCATGAGCTCGGTCATGCAGCGGGTCGCCATGAAGAGGTCGGTGGCGGCGCTCGCCCGCTGCCGCGCCGGGACCTCCGGCGGGTACCAGGACGTGTAGCGGTCGACCATGGCGGGCACCCGTCCGGTGGCGTCGGCGTACGAGTAGCAGCCGGGCACCGAGTAGCACCAGTCGACGAGCACCAGCCCGTGCTTCTCCGGATGGACGAGGACGTGCTCGGGCAGCACCGCGCCGTGCAGGACGCCCGCCCGGTGGGCGAACCCGAGCGCGACCAGCAGCCGCCGCCACATCCAGGCCGCGTCGCGCGGATCCAGCCCGCCGGGATGGGCCTCGCGGACCTCGGCGAGGCTGCGGAAGCCGTCGAGCGCGACCATCGCGTTGGCCTGGCGCTGCTCGCCGGTCGCCGCGTCGCGGTGCCGGAACGTCTCGATGAGCCGCGGCACGTACGCCCGGAACCGGTCGTCCCCGTCCTCGGGGAGCTGGCGCAGCGCCACCGCCTCGCGTTCGACCAGGTCGCTGTCGCGCGGATCGCGCGGCAGCTTGACGACCGCCCGGCGCGCGCCGTCGTACGCGGCGGCGTAGAGGTTGGCCAGATCGCCTTCTGCCTGGACGCCGCCGAGGCGGTAGGAGTGGCGGCGGGTCGTCATCGTGCCCGCGTCGTCCCGGTTGTAGGTGCGCCAGAGCGCGTTGAGCCGGGTGAACGCGTCGCGGGTGCGGCCGCCGGTGGCGTCCGGATGGACCAGGTGGGCCAGCCGCCGGTAGGTCCGGGTCGCCTCGGCGGCGTCGGCGCCGAACAGGCCGGCGGGGGTCCGTACCCGGTCGAGCCGGGCCAGGGCTTCGTCGAGCTCCATCTTCGTCGTCATCTGATCTCTTCCTCTCGGCTGGGCCGGAGCAGAGCGGGGTGCAGGAGGCGGGCGTCGCCCGCGCGGTAGAGCTTGGGCCGTGGGCCGCCGCGCCGGCCGCCCTTGTCCGAGGTGCCGCCGGTGCTCTCCACGAAGCCGGGGACCGACAGGACCTTCCGGTGGAAGTTGCCGGCGTGCAGTTCCTCGCCCCAGACCGACTCGTAGACGGCGCGCAGCTCGGGGATCGTGAACTCGCCCGCGCAGAAGGCCGTGGCCAGCGGCGTGTACTCGAGCTTGGCGCGGGCGCGTTCGAGGCCGTCGCTCAGGATCCGCGCGTGGTCGAAGGCGAGCCTGCGCGTCGTCCCGGGCCGCTGATCCGCCGCCTCGGTGAGGCCGAGCGCGTCGACCGGCACCCAGGCGGCGTCGACGGCGTCGCTGCCCGCCTCCGGGTCGGGAAGCTCGGGGGCGAACGCGAGGTAGGCGACCGAGATGATGCGCATGCGCGGGTCCCGGCCTGGGGCGCCGTACGTGCCGAGCTGCTCCAGGTGGACGCGGCCGAGCGCGCCGCCCTTGGCGCTGACACCGGTTTCCTCGGCCAGCTCACGGACCGCCGCGTCGGGCAGGTCTTCCGCGTCGCGCACGCCCCGGACGAAGCCGCCGGGCAGCGCCCACATCCCGGCGTACGGGGCGTTGCCGCGCCGCACGAGGAGCACGTTCAGGCCGCCGTCGCGGATGGTCAGCGCCACGACGTCCACGGTCACCGCGACCGGGTCGTAGTCCCGGGGGTCGTACTTGGCGAGGAACTCCTGCTCGTCGCGCCGTGGGTCCGGGGCCATCGCGTTGATCTCCCTCTGAGTAGGTCTCAAGTTGAGTCAATCTCGCTATGAGAAGAACATAACCCGGCTGCCGCCGCTCGTCCACCCTTAAAGCGAAAGAGGCCGCCTCCCTCTCGGGAGACGGCCTCTGGCCAGGTCTTCAGCGGCGATGCCGCCCGCCGGACGGCGGGTCGGGATACTCGTCGCCGGGCTCGTTCGGGTACGGCTCGTCCGCGGACGGGTCGTAAGGCTCGTAGGGCTCGTACGGGTCGATGCGCCGAGGACCGCTCTGGTACGGCTCCGAGGAGTACCGGCCGGTGGGGGACTGACCCGCGGGCGGGCGGCTGCCCGGGTACGGCTCGGCCGGATACTGCCCTGAAGGCCGCCTGAGCGGCTGGCTCGGGGGCTGGCTCGGCGGGTGGCCGTAGGGATCGCTCCGGTACGGCTCGTTGCCGTACGGATCGTTCTGATACGGATCGTTCGCGTACGGGTCGTTCTGATACGGATCGTTCGGGCGTGCCGTGAAGTGGTAGGGGTCGGCGGCGAACGCCCCCGTCGTCTGCGAGCGGGCGACCGGCGTGCTCGCCGGGGGGTACATGCCGGGCGGGGGAGCGGCCAGCGGCGCCGCCACGGCCACCGGCGGCGGGGCGGCGGCCGCCGCCTTCAGCAGTTCGCGCAACTGGCTCTTGCGGCGCCCGTACACGACGTACACGACCATCCCGATGGCCATCCAGATCGCGAAGTAGCCCCAGGTCAGCACCTGGAGATTGAGCATCAGCCAGCCGACCGCGAGGATCGTCACCAGCACGGTCAGCGAGGCGGCCGGGACCTTGAACGGGCGGTGCAGGTCGGGCCGATCGCGGCGGAGCGCCAGCACCGCCGCCGCCACGAACATGAACGCGAACAGGGTGCCGATCACGACCATCTGCTCCAGCGTGAGCACGTCCAGCGTCTGCGACATCACGATCGCCGCGACGCCGGCGGTCAGGGTCGCGCGCGACGGCACCTTGTAGCGGCTCATGCTGGCGATGCCGCGCGGGAGCAGACCGTCGCGCGCCATCGAGAAGAAGACCCGGGTCAGGCTGATGACCAGCACCAGGATGACGGTGGTCAGCCCGAGCACCACCCCGACGTCGATGATCTTGCCCATCGAGTCGGCGCCCACCTTGCCGAACGCCACCGCCAGCAGCGGTTTGTCCGGGTCCAGGCTCTTGTAGGAGATCATGCCGATCATGGCGACGGCGACGCCGACATAGAGCACGATGGTGACGGCCAGCGAGACGATCATGCCGCGGGGCACCTTGCGCGGCGCGTCCTCGGTCTCCTCCGAGGCGGTGGCGATCAGGTCGAAGCCGATGTAGCCGAACGCGATGGCGGGCGTCGCGGCGAGGATGCCCCAGATCCCGAAGACCTGGGGGCTGCCGCCGGTCACGCCGCCCCAGATCGCGTCCAGCACGGTCTGGCTGCTGGTGTCCGGGGCGGGCTGCGCGGGCGGCACGAACGGCGTGAGGTTGCCGGGGTGGAAGAACTTCAGCCCGGTCGCGATCACGAGGCCGAGCACGATCAGCTTGGCGAGCACCATGTACCAGAGGGTGCGCAGGCCCAGCCGGCTGCCGGTCGCCAGCATCCCGACGACCAGGAGCAGGATCAGCAGCGCGAAGAGGTCGAACCCCTTCTCCTGGCCGATGATCCCGACGAGCGGCTCGGGGATCGGCACGCCGAAGTCGGTGAGCGCCTGCGTCGCGTAGAGGGACCAGGCGCGCGCCAGGACGGAGGTGGCGAGCAGGAGTTCGAGGATGAGCGACCAGCCCACCACCCAGGCCCACACCTCGCCGAACGCGACGTAGCTGAAGGAGTAGGCGCTGCCCGCGACCGGGATGATCGAGGAGAGCTCCGCGTACGAGAGCGCCGCCAGCAGGCAGACCAGCCCGGCCACCACGAACGAGATGATCACCGCCGGGCCCGCGTTGTTCACCGCCTGCTGGCCCGCGACCTTGAAGATCCCCGCGCCGATCATGACGCCCAGCCCGAGCACGATGAGGTCTCGGGTCCGGTAGACGACGCGCAGCCGGTGCCGGCCCCCGTACAGCTGTCCGGTCGCCTGCTCCACCGGCAGCCGTCGGAACATGTCGTTACGCATGCGGATGTCCCAGGTCATAGGTGTCCCTTGGCCTGAACCCGCGCCGCTGTTCGCGAGACAGAGCTTGCTGAAGTTCCTAAGAATTCCCCAGTTACAGGTAAAACCGCAACGTCTTCCCTTGATTCGGACAGGCGTCATCTGCTGGGAGCGCTCCCCGGGAGGGCGGGGGAGGCCGGGGTAGGCCGGGACGCTGGCGGGTCGCGGAGATCGATGGGACGGTGGGGGCGTCACGCATTCCAGGAGGTTCCGTGTCCCGCAGCAGGAATCACCGGCGTATCGGGGTGGCCGTTCTCCCGGCTCTCACGTTCGCCCTGGTCACACCGCTCTCCGCCGCCTCGGCGGACGCTCCCGGCACCGACGCCCCGCCCGCCCCGCCGTCGCGGCAGCCGGTGGCCACGGGATACGGCGGCGCGGTCTCCACGGTCGATCCGGACGCGAGCCGCACCGCGATCGAGGTGCTCCGGCGCGGCGGCAACGCCATGGACGCGGCGGTCGCGGCGGGCGCGACGCTGGGCGTGACCGAGCCGTACGTGGCCGCCATCGGCGGTGGCGGCTACATGACCTACTACGACGCCAAGACCCGCAGGGTCTACGCGCTCGACGGCCGCGAGACCGCTCCCGCCAAGATGACCGAGACGTCGTTCGTGGACCCGGCCACGGGCAAGGCGATCCCGATGGACCAGGCCGTCACCAGCGGGCTGAGCGTCGGCGTGCCCGGCACGGTCGCGCAGTGGGAGCTCGGCCTGCGCCGGTTCGGCAGCCGCGACCTGCGCACCCTCCTCAAGCCCGCCATCAAGATCGCCGAACGCGGCTTCGTCGTGGACCAGGAGTTCCGCGACCAGACCGCCACCAACGAGGCGCGGTTCCGCGACATCCTGCCGACCCGCGCCCTGTTCCTGCCCGGCGGCAAGCTCCCCGAGGTCGGCTCGACGTTCCGCAATCCCGACCTCGCGCGCACCTACCGCGAGCTCGGCGAGCGCGGGCCGCGCTGGCTGTACGAGGGGCAGCTCGGCAAGGACGTCGTCCGGACGGTGAAGCGGCCCCCGGTGGATCCCGCGTCCACCCGCAACGTCCGTCCCGGCCTGATGGAGACGCGCGACCTGCGCGCCTACAAGGCGCTGTCGAAGAAGCCCACCCGCGTCACGTACCGCGGCCTGGACGTGTACGGGATGCCGCCGTCCTCGTCCGGCGGGTCCACCGTCGGCGAGGCGCTCAACATCCTGGGCAACTTCCGGCTGGGCGCCAACGACCCGGTCCGCACCCTGCATTACTACCTGGAGGCGAGCAAGCTCGCCTACGCCGACCGCGGCCGCTACGTCGGCGACCCGGCCAAGGTGGACGTGCCGCTGGACGAGCTGCTCTCCACCGGATTCGCCCGCGAGCGCGCCTGCCTCATCAAGGCCGGCCAGGCGGCCACGGCGCCGGTGGCGCCCGGTTCGCCCGACGGCGGCTACACGCCGTGCATCCCGCCGGGGCAGGCGACGCGCGCCCTGGCGTACGAGGGCCCGCAGACCACCCACCTCGTCGTCGCAGACAAGTGGGGCAACGTCGTCGCTTACAACGTCACCATCGAGCAGTTCGGCGGCAGCGGGCTGACGGTGCCGGGCCGCGGCTTCCTGCTCAACAACGAGCTCACCGACTTCAGCCTCCAGCCGCCCGCGCCCGGCGCGGCACCCGACCCCAACCTCCCGGGACCGGGCAAGCGGCCGCGCAGCAGCATGGCCCCGACGGTCGTGCTGAAGGACGGCCGCCCGATGCTCGCGGTGGGCACGCCCGGCGGTTCGACCATCATCACGACCGTCCTGCAGATCCTGCTCAACCGGATCGACCTCGGCATGGACCTGCCCACGGCCCTGGCCGCGCCGCGCGCCACCCAGCGCAACACTCCGGCGGTCTTCGCCGAGGCGGCGTTCATCAAGCTGTACGGCGAGGCGCTCACGGCCCGCGGCCACAAGCTGGAGCCCTTCCCGGGCCCGCCCGCCGGCGTCATCGGCGCAGCCACCGGCCTGGAGATCCTGCGTCCCGGCCTGGTGCAGGCGGTGGCGGAGCCCACCCGTCGTGGCGGAGGTGCCGCGCTCGTCGTGAATCCGGCCAGGTAAGTCGTGCGTCCGGCCAGGTGACCGGACTGGAGCGCGACTACGATCGGTGGTGGGGGAAGGAGCTTGCCATGGCGCAGGCGTACGTTCAGGTGACCACGACCACCGACTCGCGGTCGGAGGCGGCCGAGCTGGCGAAGTCGGCGGTCGCCGAGCGGCTGGCGGCGTGCGCCCAGCTCGTCGGGCCCGTCGCCAGCACCTACTGGTGGGAGGGCGAGATCGAGCACGCCGAGGAGTGGATGGTGTTCTTCAAGACCACCGCCGACCGGTTCGACGAGCTCGCGACCCTCATCACCGAGGGGCACTCCTACGACACCCCGGAGATCATCGCGACCCCGGTGGTGGCGGGCAGCATGGACTACCTGGCCTGGATGTCCGAGCAGACCGAGCCCGCCGAGGAGGACGAGGCCGTCGACGACGCGGCGGTCGACTGATGGCCGTGCCGGCCGGGTACTCGGGCACCCCGCTGCCCCGCAAGCTGGGCATCAAGCCCGAGCACCGGGTGCTCATGGCCGGGACGCCCGACGGCTTCGAGCTGGGTCCGCTTCCGCCCGGCGTTGTCCTGCACCGCCGCCCGTCCGGCCGCGAGCCGTACGACGTGATCCTGGCGTTCTGCCCCGACCTCGCCACGCTGAAGCGGCGGTTCGGTGCGTCGCGGGCGCGGCTCGAAACCGCGGGCGGCCTCTGGATCGCCTGGCCGAAGAAGTCGAGCGGCGTGGCCACCGACCTCTCCGACGACATCGTCCGGGAGTACGGGCTGGCCACCGGGATGGTCGACAACAAGGTCTGCGCGGTGGACCAGACCTGGTCGGGCCAGCGTTTCGTCGTCCGCCTCGCCGACCGCTGATCTGGACATACTGGTGTGATGCAGGTCATACGCGGGCAATAAGTCTTTAATTACTTCGGGCGGTGTGGTTGCCTCGGCTGTCGGAGAAAGGCGGACCCAGGTGCGTGACGAGGACTACGGGCTGTTCGGGCCCGGCTCGGTGACCTGGCGGGTCATGGGAGAGCCGGTGCTCGTCGTCGGCGGCGTCCGGGCCCTGCTGCTGCAGGCGCTCCATCCGCGGTCGATGTGGGGGACCGCGCAGAACTCCGAGCTCATGGACCCGCAGGCCGCCTGGGCGCGGCTCGGCAGGACCGTCGAGTTCGTGCGCGTCCGCACCTACGGCACGACCGGGGAGGTCGACCGCGTCGGCCGCCGGATCCGCAAGCTGCACTCCAAGCTGACGGGCCTCGACCTGCGCACCGGTGAGACCTTCCGCGTCGACGACGTGGAGAACCTGCTCTGGGTGCACATGGGCGAGGTCGACTCCTACCTGGACGTGGCCCGCCGCGCCGGGGTGCCGCTCTCGGCCGCCGACGCCGACCGCTTCGTGGACGAGCAGCGGCGCGCCGCCGAGGTGGTCGGCCTCGACCCCGCCGTCGTCCCCGCCTCGGTCGGCGAGATGAAGGAGTACTACGACGGCATGCGCCCGCACATCTGGGCGTGCAAGGAGGCCCGCGTAGGGCTGCGCCGCCTGTTCAACCCCAACGTCCCGCGGCAGATGCTGCCGCTCAAGCTCGCCGCGCCCGGCATCGCGACGCTGGTCGTCACGACGCTGCCGCGGTGGGCCCGCCGTATGTACGGACTGCCGGGCCTGCCCACCTCGGATCTCGCCGCGACGCTGACCCTCAAGGGCCTCTACCGCACCTCGCACGTCGTGCCCGAACGCTACCGGTACTCGCCGGACGCCAAGCGCGCGCGTGACCTCACCCGGGAGCACCAGGAAGCGATCACCACCTGGTCGATCGCCTCCTGACGCTCCGCGGGCGCTCCTGACGCTCCAGGGTTACCGGGCGTGCCTAGCCGATCGGGGGCGGGCCTCCGCCGCCGGTGCCCTTACGGGGCAGGAACAGCGCGGGGATGATGAGGACGGCGGTCAGGCCGAGCGCGACCCAGAACGTCTGGCCGAACGACTCGGCCAGCATCGGCCCGAACCGTTCCCGGACCTCGTCGGGGATCTCGCCCATCCGGCCTTCGCCGCCGCCGGACGCCGCCACCTGGAGGTGCGACCGCAGCTCGTTGGACAGCACCACCGCGAGCAGCGCGGCGCCGAACGAGCCGCCGAGCTGCAGGATGATGTTGAGCGAGCTGGTCGCCCGGGGCACCGCCGACCTGGCCAGCGTGGTCAGGGCCGCCGACATCGTCGGCATCATCGTGCAGCCCAGGCCGAGCCCGCGGACGAAGAGGGCGGCGCCGAGCC
Organism: Spirillospora sp. NPDC048911; assembly: GCF_043198015.1. Lineage (NCBI taxonomy): Bacteria > Bacillati > Actinomycetota > Actinomycetes > Streptosporangiales > Thermomonosporaceae > Spirillospora > Spirillospora sp. NPDC048911. Next base: position 932,090 of record NZ_JBICUD010000002.1, read on the forward strand.
ACCAGTAGGAGGTGTCGGCCTCGACCATCGTGAACGGGATCGTGCCGAGCACGAGGACCACGATCCCCACCGGGACGATCCGGCCGGGCCCGATCTTGTCGGTCGCCAGGCCCGCGAGCGGCATCGCGCAGGCGGCGCCCAAACCTTGGGGGGCGAGCAGCAGGCCGGCCGACAGTGCGTCCTCACCACGGGCCACCTGGAAGTACAGCGGCAGCAGCAGGAGCGAGCCGAGCAGGGCGATGCCGACGAAGAAGACCGCGACGGCCGCCGCCGCGAACGTGCGGTCCGCGAACAGCCGCACGTCGATCAGGGCCTTCTCCCGGCGGTTGAGGCTGTGCACGACGAAGAGCGCCACGAACGCGGCACCGGCCACGAGCCAGGCGATCGTCGACGGCCGGCCGAACCCGCCCTCGCCGCTCGCCGTGGAGAGCCCGTAGATCAGCAGCGCGAAGCCGGGCGGGAGCAGGAGCAGGCCGCGCAGGTCGAGCGCGGACGGGCCGTTCTCGCCGCGCTCGTCGTGCACCTTCCACCACGCCAGCGCGAGGGCGAGAGCGCCGACCGGCAGGTTGACGAAGAAGATCCAGCGCCAGTTGACCCCGACGAGCCAGCCGCCGAGCACCGGCCCGAGCACCGGGCCGAGGAGCATCGGCACGCCGACGATGCTCATGACCCGGCCCATCCGCTGCGGGCCCGCGGCCATCGTCAGGATCGACATCCCGGTGGGCATCAGCATGCCGCCGCCGAGCCCCTGGAGGACCCGGAAGGCGATGAGGCTGCCGATGTTCCAGGCGAGGCCGCACAGCACGGAGCCGGCCACGAAGAGCAGGATCGAGGTCATCCACACCTTGCGGGTGCCGAACCGGTCGATCGCCCAGCCGGTCAGCGGGATGACCGAGCCCATCGCCAGCAGGTAGCCGGTGATGACCCACTGGATCGTGGCGAGCCCGGCGTCGAGGTCGCGGCCGAGCTGTTCCAGGGCCACGTTGACGATCGTCGTGTCGAGGATCGCCATGATGTTGCCCGAGACGATGACCAGCCCGAGCACGATGATCGCGCGATCGAGCCCTTCGGGCGGTCTTCCGGCGGTGGACGCGGCGGACGGAGGAGATTTGGCAGGCGTCGTGTCGGCCATGATGGGGAGGCCCCTGTCATCGAGACGGCAATGGTCCCGGTCCCCCGACCCGCTCCCCAAAGGAGACCATGGAGCGGGGCCCCTCCACAAGGTCAGCCGCGGCGCATCAGGCGGCCCACCGCGGCCATCAGCTCGGTGGACATCTGCTCGCTCTTGCCCTCTTCGGCGCCCTCGGCCACACAGTGCCGCACGTGGCCGTCCAGCAGCCCGAGCGCGACCTTGTCGAGCGCCGCCTGGATGGCGCTGATCTGGGTGAGGACGTCGATGCAGTAGCGGTCGTCCTCGACCATCCGCTCGATGCCGCGGACCTGGCCCTCGATCCGGCGCAGCCGGGTCTGGAGCTGGTCCTTGGTGGCGGTGTAGCCGCGGGTCGGGGTCTCCGTCGCCATCGTCGTCCTCGCAATCGGTCGGGGTGCCCGCGAACGTTCCCGCGGGAGAGGGTAACCCCCTAGGGGGTATCCTACCCGCTCGTCCCTACGCGGGTGGCGGGACGTTCCACGAGGTGATGACCGGGCGGTCGTGCTCGGTGCCGAGCGTGGAGACGGTGCCGGTGTCGAGGGCGAACAGCCGTCCCGAGGCGGGCTCGAGCTCCAGCCAGCGGGCCGTGAGGACGCGCAGCACGTGCCCGTGCGCGACCATGGCCACGTCGCCGTCGGCCAAGAGCGGCCGGACGCGGGCCAGCACCGCGTCGACCCGCTTGCCGACCTGCTCCACGGGCTCGCCCGGATGATCGGCGTCGCCGGGGATCACCCCGTCGTCCCAGAGGTACCAGCCCGGCCGCTCCTCGCGGATCGCGGCGCTGGTGACGCCCTCGTAGCCGCCGTAGTCCCACTCCCAGAGATCGGGATCGGTCTCGTCCACCCGCAGCCCGGCCAGCTCGGCCGTGCGGCGGGCGCGTTCGGCCGGGCTGGAGACGACGCGGACGGGGTGCCGCGCCGCCACCAGCGGCGCCACCGCGCGGGCCTGATCCTCGCCGCGCGCGGTCAGCGGGAGATCGGTCCGGCCGGTGTGGCGCCGGTCGCGGCTCCACTCGGTCTCGCCGTGCCGCAGGATGATCAGTTCCCCCATGGGGGCCACTGTACGGGGCTCAGGCGAGGACCTCGGCGACCGGGGTGAACGGGAGTCCGTGCGCCTCGGCGACGTGGTCGTAGGTCAGCCGGCCGTGGTGGGTGTTGAGGCCGAGCGCCAGCGCGGGGTCGGCGCGGAGGGCGCCCTGCCAGCCCTTGTCGGCGATCGACACGGCGTAGGGGAGCGTGACGTTGGTCAGCGCGTACGTCGAGGTGTTGGGCACCGAGCCCGGCATGTTGGCCACGCAGTAGAAGACCGACTCGTGCACCTTGTAGGTGGGGTCGGCGTGCGTGGTGGGCCGGGAGTCCTCGAAGCAGCCGCCCTGGTCGATCGCGATGTCGACGAGCACCGAGCCGGGCTTCATGTGCGCGACCAGCTCGTTGGAGATGAGGGTCGGGGCCTTGGCGCCCGGGATCAGCACCGCGCCGATGACCAGGTCGGCCGCGCGGGCCTGCTGCTCGATGGTGTAGGCGTTGGACACGAGGGTCGTGAGGCGGCCCTGGTAGATGGCGTCGATCTGGCGGAGCCGGTCGACGTTGACGTCGAGGATCGTGACGTCCGCGCCCATCCCGACGGCGATCTGGGCGGCGTTGAGCCCGGAGACGCCGCCGCCGATGACGACGACCTTGGCCGGGGCGACGCCCGGCACGCCGCCCGGCAGCACCCCGCGGCCGCCGTTGAAGCGCATCAGGTTGTAGGCGCCCACCTGCGGGGCGAGTCGCCCGGCCACCTCCGACATCGGGGCGAGGAGGGGGAGCGAGCGGCTGGGCAGCTGGACCGTCTCGTAGGCGATGGCGGTCACCCCGGACTCCAGCAGCGCGTCGGTGCACTCGCGCGAGGCGGCGAGGTGGAGGTAGGTGAAGAGGGTCTGGCCGCGGCGCATCCGGTGGAACTCGTCGGCGATGGGCTCCTTGACCTTGAGGATCAGCTCGCCCTCGCCCCACACCTCGTCCGGCCCGTCCAGGATCTTGGCGCCGGCGGCGGCGAAGTCCTCGTCCGGGATCTGGGAGCCCAGCCCCGCGCCGCGCTCAACGAACACGTCGTGCCCGTGGCGGGCGAGCTCGTGCACCCCCGCCGGGGTGATGGCCACCCGGTACTCGTGGTTCTTGATTTCGCGCGGAACGCCGACCTTCACGATGTCCTCCGACGGTGCCCTCGATCGTCATTGACCAGGGATGTGACCAGGATGTACGCCTACAGGGTGCGGTGTGGCGGCCTCCCCTTGCCATGTTCAACGTGTATAGGCATTCCCCGCATTCCTAACAAGATGTAAAGCTCCGCAGCTCAATCGCGGATCGGTGCGGATCGGTGCCGGATCAGTCGCGCGGGCCGCGCGGCGGGAGCCATTCGTCGGCGATCGCGACGGTGAGCTGTTCGAGCAGCGGGCCCGCCTGGCGCCGGTACCGGTCGGGGTCGGGCTCGATGTCGGTGAGCACGTAGGCGGCCTGGATGCGGGCTCTGCGCAGTTGCTCTCCGGTCAGCCCGCGCCGTCCGGCCACCGCCACCACCGGGACCCCGGCCCGGGCGCCCGCCCTGGCCACCCCCATCGACGGCCTGCCGCGCAGCGTCTGGACGTCCAGCGTGCCCTCACCGGTGACGATCAGGCGCGCCCCGCGGGCCTTCTCGGCGAACCCGAGCAGCTCCAGCAGCAGGGCGATGCCCGGTTCGAACCGGGCGTCGAGGAACGCCAGGGCGGCGAACCCCACGCCCCCGGCCGCGCCGGCGCCCGGCCGGTCGCGGGTCGGCCTGCGGGACGCCGCCTCGGCCAGATCGGCCCAGCGGCGCAGGCCCGCGTCGAGGATCCGCGCCTCCTCCCTGCTCGCGCCCCGGCGGGGACCCTGCTGCCCGAACGACGAGGAGGCCGCGCCGTTGCGGCCGAGGAGCGGATCCACGGCGTCGCCCGCGAGGACGATCGTGACGCCGGACAGATCGGGCATCGCGCGCAGGTCGAGGGCGTGCAGGGACCGCAGCGCGGCCCCGCCCGGGGGCAGGTCCTTGCCCATGGCGTCCAGCAGCCGGCCGCCGAGGCCCTGGATGAGGCCCGCGCCGCCGTCGGCGCACGCGCCGCCGCCGAGACCCAGCACGATCCGCCGGGCGCCCAGGCGCAGCGCGTGCGCCACCAGCTGCCCGGTGCCCAGGCTGGTCGCGGTGAGCGGCTGCGGCCTGCCGTTGGGCAGCCGCCGCAACCCCGAGGCCTGGGCCAGCTCCACCACCGCGGTACGGCCGTCGATCGCCAGCGAGGCGGTGACGGGGCGGCCCGTGGGCCCGCACACCTCGACCTCGACCCGCCGGTAGCCCGCCACGACCGCGGCCTCGGCGGTGCCGTCGCCGCCGTCGGCGACCGGCAGCTCCACCACCGGCACCGCGGGCCGGGCACGGCGCAGCCCGGCGGCGAGATGGCGGGCCACCTCGGGCGCGGTGAGCGCCCCTCCGAATCTGTCCGGCGCGAGCAGCACGTGACCGCGCGGAGGCGGATCGGGAGGATTGTCCGCGGACACCAACTGCCAGCCTTTCACGCAGGGGGTAAGGCCCTACCTTCTGCTTACGCCATGACGGCACTATTTGACACCCAGAACTTCGTCGGCGGCATTCAAATTGGAGTACCCGGGGAACCGGATCCCCGGCTCTTGACTCCCGTCCCGCCCCAGCTCATGATCATCCGGTGGAGTACGTCGCGTTCGGGGCCCGGGGCCTGATCTGCCTGATCTTCGTCGTCTCGGCTTTCGGCAAGGTCCGCGGCCGGGCGGCGTTCACCGAGTTCACCCGGACGACCCGGATCCTGCTCGCCGCGGCGCTGCGGCGCCGCGAGGTCGGCCGGGCCGCCGCCGGGTGGGCCGCGCGGGCGGTCGCCGCCGCGGAGATCGCGGCCGCGCTGCTGGTCCTGGTCCCGGTGACGGCCCCGGCCGGCCTGGGTGTCGCGGCCTTGCTGCTCGCCGTGTTCAGCGTGGCCATGGTGGCCGCGTTGCGCGGCGGGGTGAGCACCTCATGCCGGTGCTTCGGCGCGAGCACGGCCCCGATCGGGTGGCGGCACGTCGTCCGCAACGCGCTGCTGGTGTGCGCGGCCGTGGCCGGGCTGGCCGCCGCCTTGGCGGCGGGCTCGCCCCCGCCTGCCGGGATGGCGCTCACGGCCGTCGCGGTGGCCGTGGTGGCGCTGCTGGTGATCAGGCTGGACGACCTGTACGAGCTGTTCGCCGCCCCGGGCACCCGCTGACGCGTCCCGCCGCACGGGCGCGCCTGCCTGACGGGCGCGCCTGCTTCGCGGACGCCTATTTCACGCCGAGCCAGCTCTCGATCGGCTCGATCGCGAAGAAGACCAGGAAGAGCACGACGACGGGCCAGAGCCAGATCGAGACCGCCCGCCACTGCCCGCGGGCGGCCTGGATGACGGCGTAGCTGACCACGCCCATGCCGATGCCGATCGTGATCGAGAAGGTGAACGGCATGAAGATGATCGTGAGGAACGCCGGGATGGCGATGCCCAGGTCGCTCCAGTCGAGCTTGGCGACCTGCGTCATCATCAGCGCGCCGACCACGACCAGCGCGGGCGCCGCCGCCTGGGCCGGGACGACCGCGGCCAGCGGGGTCAGGAAGAGCGTGAGGGCGAACAGCGCGCCGGTGGCGAGGTTGGCCAGCCCGGTGCGGGCGCCCTCGCCCACGCCGGCCGCCGACTCGACGAAGACGGTGTTGGCCGAGGAACTGGTGACGCCGCCGAGGGACGCGGAGATGCCGTCCACGGTGAGGACGCGGCCCAGCCGGGGCACCTCGCCGCGCTCGTTGACCAGCCCGGCCTCGTCGCTGATCCCGAGGATCGTGCCCATCGCGTCGAAGAATCCCGAGAGCACGAGCGTGAAGAGCACCACCAGCGCCGTGATGACCCCGGCACGGCCGAACCCGCCGAACAGGTCCACCTCGCCGAAGAGCCCGAAGTCGGGGGCCGCGAACAGCTTGTCGGGCACGTCCGGGGTGACGATGCCCCAGCCGCCCTTGGGGATGGACGCGTTGTCCTGGATGACCACGGCCAGCACGGTCGCCGCGATGATGCCGAACAGGATCGCGCCCGGCACCCTCCGCACGTACAGCACGATCATGAGGACGAGGGAGAACGCGAACACCACCGCCGGCCACGTCCGCAGGTGACCGCCGGTGCCGAGGGAGAGCGGCGGGCTCTGGGCGCTGGAGGTCACGAAGCCCGCGTCGATCAGGCCCACGAGCGCGATGAAGCAGCCGATGCCGACCGCGATCGCGTGCTTGAGCGCCAGCGGGATCGCGTTCATGATCCGTTCGCGGACGCCGGAGACCGCGAGCAGCACGATGACGACGCCTTCGAGCACCACCAGGCCCATCGCCTGCGGCCAGGTCATCACCGGCGCCGCCTGGAAGGCGACCACCGCGTTGATGCCCAGGCCGGCGGCGACCGCGAGCGGCGTGTTGCCGACCAGGCCCATGATGGTCGTGGCGATGGCGGCCGACAGCGCGGTCATCGTCGTGAGCTGGGAGATCGACAGGCTCGCGCCCGTGACGTCCTTCGCCCCGCCGAGGATGATCGGATTGAGCAGGACGATGTAGGCCATCGCGAAGAACGTGGTCACCCCGCCGCGGAGCTCCCGGGCGACGGTGGTCCCGCGCCCGGTCAGGTCGAAGAACCCGTCCAGCCGGCTGGGCGGGACATCGGTCTTGGCGTGCGACATCTACCCGAGCTCCGAATCCGGTCGATCAAAAGAAAACGAGCACACCCTAACTGCCCTTGACCTGATCCGGTCGAACCGGTATCCGTGTAACGGTCTGTTCAGATCAGCTGCCGCGATACGTGGAGTAGCCGTAGGGGCTGACGAGCAAGGGCACGTGCTGGCGCGTCCCGCTGTCGGGCACCGCGAAGATGACGCACACCTCGGGATAGAAGGTCGCCACGCCCAGGCTCGTGAAGTACGGGCCGGTACCGAATCTCAGACGGAAGGTCCCGATCTCAGGCGGCTCCTGGAGGGCCGTCCAGCGGCCGTCGTCATCGGTCACGCCCTCCGCGAGGGACTTCCAGGTGTCCCCTTCGTACTGGTCGAGCCGGACCGGAATTCCGGCGGCGGGGCGCCCGCGGTGGGTGTCGAGGACGTGCGTGGACAGGCTCATGCGTCCCAGTACAGCAGGCCCCCCTTCTGTACTGGGACGGGACGCCGTGTATAGCCTGCGCAGGTGCGAATGCGAGAGTTGGTCGGAGAGGTCGACTCCTACGCCCTGCTCCTGGCCTCCGTGCCGGAGCGGGTGCGCTGGTCGTTCCGGGACCGCCTGCTGGGCCCGCTGGAGGAGTACGACTCCGACAAGCGCGCCGACCTCGTGCACACGCTGGAGATGTTCCTGGCCTGCTCGGGCTCCTGGAGCCGTACCGCGACGCGGCTGCATGTCCATGTGAACACGCTTCGGTACCGGATCCGCCGAATAGAGGAACTTACCGGGCGGGATCTCGGCACACTGGAAGATCGAGTCGATTTCTTCCTCGCCCTGCGCGCGACGCAGCGGTGAGCACGTGGTAGGCGGTGGTCACACGATGGATCGGGAGACACTGGGGCAGCGCATCCGGGCGCTCCGCATCCGGCAGGGCGTCAGCCAGGCTCAGCTGGCGTTCCCGGAGCTGTCCGACAGTTACATCTCGCTGATCGAGAGCGACAAGCGGGTGCCCGCGCCCAGCGTCATCGAGCTGCTCGCCACCAAGCTGAGCTGCTCGCCGACCTATCTGGTCAGCGGGGTCAGCGAGGACGTCGTGGACGAGCTCAGGGTGACGCTCGACTACGCCGAGATCGCCCTGCAGAACGGCGCGGCGGCCGAGGCGAGGGCGCGTTTCGCCGAGGTCCTGGCCAACGCCGACGCGGTCGCGCTCCCCGAGATGCTGCACCAGGCGCGCTGGGGCCACGCCCTGGCCCTGGAAGCGGCGGGCCAGCTGGAGGAGGCGATCGCCGGGCTGCGCGGGCTGACCGCCGAGGCGTCCGCCGACGCCGATCTCGACCACTGGTCCAAGGTGCACGTCGCGCTCAGCCGGTGCCTGCGCGAACGCGGCGACATCAGCGCCAGCGTGCAGGTCGCCGAGGAGGCACTCCGCCACCTCATCGCGATCGGCGCCGACTCGACGGACGCCGCCGTGCACCTGGGCGCCGCGCTGCTCGCCGCGTTCATCGAGCGCGGCGACCTGGTGCGCGCGCGCCAGCTCGCCGAACAGCTGATCGAACGCTCCGAGCGGATCGGCAGCGCCCGCGCCCGGATGGCCGCCTACTGGGAGGCCGCCTACGTCGCCGAGGTGCGCGGCGAGTACGAGGAGGGCGTCGCCCTGGCCGAGCGCGCGCTAGTCCTCGCGGGCGAGGAGCCCGAGGGCGGTCTCAGCGCCGACCCCCGGAACCTGCACCGGCTCCGGATCGCCTACGCGGGCCTGCTCCTGCGGGCCCGTCCCGAGCAGGCCGGCAGCGCCCGCGACCTGCTGGCCCGGGTGCGCGGCGAGATCAACGCCAGCGCGGCCGGCGAGATCGACGTCGCCTGGTGCCTGACCGAGCTGGCCCGCGCCGAGATCGCGCTGGGCCGTCCCGGCGAGGCCATCGAGCTGGCCGAGCAGGCGCTCGACCTGCTCGGCGACGCCCCCCGCCGCGCCACCGCCTGGGCCCTCACGGTCCTAGGTGAGGCCTGCGTCCGCCTCGGCCGCCGCGACCGTGCCATCGACGTGCTCACCCGCGCCGCGACCCACCTGGAGGAGATGGAGTCCTCCCGCGAGGCCGCCCAGGCCTGGTTCGACCTGGCCGAACTCCTGGCCGAGACAGGAGCCCCGGCCGAGCCCCGAATGGCCGCCTACCGCAGAGCCCTGACCTGCGCAGGCGTCTAACCCACCCCAGTCCCTCGCCCACGCGCAGCCCTTGACCGCGCGTGGTGGCGGACACGTGGAGTTCGCGGCGCGTGTAGGCCGTGGCCACGCGATGGGTGGTGGCCACGCGGTGGTCGTGGCGTGCGGGGATTGACCAAGCGGTAGCTTGGGTGGCAGGCTCGCGGGGTGGCGATCGGGACGTTCGCGGATCTGTTGCTGGCGCGGGCCGATGACGGGCATGCCGGACTGCGCTTCGAGGACGAGTCGTACACGTGGGCCGAGGTCGTGACGGCGGCCCGGCGGCGTGCCGGGCTGATCTCGCCCGGCACGCATGTCGGCGTCCTGCTGGAGAACGTGCCGGAGTACGTCTTCTGGATCGGCGCCGCCGCGCTCGCCGGGGCCACGGTCGTGGGCGTCAACCCGACGCGGCGCGGTCAGGAGCTCGCGACCGACATCCGCCATACCGACTGCGACCTGATCGTCACCGACACCGCCCACGCCCCTCTCCTGGAGGGGCTGGACATCGGCACCGACCGGCTGCTGCTGATCGACACCGCTCAGTACCAGGCGGCGTTGCCGGCTCCGGCGGAGCCCGTCCCGGTCAAGCCGCAGGACCGGCTGCTGCTCCTCTTCACGTCGGGCTCCACCGGAGCGCCCAAGGCGGTGGCCTGCGGTCAGGGGAGACTTGCCGCCATAGCGGTGATGTCCGAGCGGATGAGTATCACGCGCGACTCCGTCACCTACGTCGCGATGCCGCTCTTCCATGGCAACGCCGTCATGGCCAATCTCGCGATGGCCGTGCACGCCGGGGCCACCGTGGCGTTGCGCAGGAAATTCTCTGCCTCGGGCTTCCTTCCGGACGTGCGGCGGTTCGGCGTCACGTACTTCAACTACGTCGGCCGCGCCCTCGCGTACATCCTGGCCACGCCAGAAGACCCGGCTGACGCGGACAACCCCCTTCAGGCCTGCTTCGGCACCGAGGCGTCCGCCCAGGACATGACCCGCTTCAGCGCCCGCTTCGGCTGCCGGATCATCGAGGGCTACGGCTCCAGCGAGGGCGCCATCTCCCTGCAGAAGACACCCGAGACGCCACCGGACGCACTGGGACTGCCCCAACAGGGCATCGAGGTGGCCATCCTCGATCCCGAGACGGGCGCCGAATGCCCCCGAGCCCGCTTCGACGACCACAACGGCCTGCTGAATCCGGAGGCCATCGGCGAGATCGTCGGCCTGAACGTGGCGTCGGCGTTCGAGGGCTACTACAAGAACCCGGAGGCGGACGGCGAACGAGTGCGCGACGGCAAATACTGGAGCGGCGACCTCGGCTACCGCGACGAGAAGGGCTTCTTCTACTTCGCCGGACGCGGCGCCGACCGGCTCAGGGTCGACAGCGAGAACTTCGCGGCCGCGCCGGTCGAGCGCATCCTCTCCCGCTGGCCCGCCGTCGTCATGTGCGCCGTCTACCCCGTGCCCGACCCCCGGACGGGCGACCAGGTCATGGCGGCCCTCGAACTCCACGCCCCGTTCGACCCCGGCGCCTTCGCCGCCTTCCTGGCCGCCCAGCCCGATCTCGGCACCAAATGGGCCCCGCGCTTCGTCCGCGTCGTCCCCGCCATGCCGCTCACCGCCACGGGCAAGGTCGACAAGCGCCCCCTCCGCCGCGACCGCTGGGAGGCCGACGACCCGATCTGGCACCGCCCCGGCCGCGCCCTGACCTACGAGCCCCTCAACCCGGACCGCGCCGCCGCCCTCCGCGCCGAGTTCGCATCACACGGCCGCACCCACATCCTGACCACCCTGTGATCAGGTTGTTCACGCCCCGCGGCGCACCCATGGCGCAGGCTCAGTAGGGTGAGGATGCTTTCCTCTCTTACTGGAGATTCCGCCTCCTATGATCACCTCCACGCTTCGCGCGCCGGTTCGGCGCGCCGGTCTCGTCACCGCGCTGCTCCTCTTCTTCGGGACGGTCTTCGCCACGCCCGCGCTGGCGCACACCCGGCTGCTCAGCAGCACGCCGGGCAAGGACGCCACGGCCACGGGGGTGAGCCAGGTCGAGCTGGTCTTCAGCGACAAGATCAGCATGGCGAAGGTGCTGGTCAAGAACGAGAAGGGCAAGGAGTTCCAGACCGGTCCGGCCGCGCGGTCGGGGCCCGAGGTCACGCAGAAGCTGACCGGTGCTCTCCCCGCCGGCACCTACACCGTGGCGTACGCGGTGGTGGGTGAGGACGGGCACCGGATCGAGAAGGCCGACCTGAAGTTCACCGCGACGGCGGGCGAGCAGCTCACCGGGGCGCAGGGTGCCGCCACGACCACGCCGGCGGCCGATCCTCCTGTGACCGATTCCAAGGCGGTGAAGGAGTCTTCGTCTGGTGGCGCCAAGTGGGTCATGATCGTGGTCGGGGCGCTGATCGGCATCGGGATCGGGATGGTCATCGTGTACCGGGCCAAGCGCGATCACGGGGCGGGCTCCGGCGGTGAATAGGGGCACGCTGGGCGTCCTGCGGGTCGCGGTGATCGCCGTCGCGGCGGCGGTCGGCACGCTGGTCGCCGGGCTGGTGCTCGGCGGGGCGGTGGCGGAGAAGATCATCCCGGGGCTCGGCGACGCCGGCGTGGTGACGCGCTGGGGGCTGCCGGTCTCGCGGCTGCTGATGGACCTGTGCGCGGCGGTGACGGTGGGCGCGCTGCTGGCCTCGGCGGTGCTGCTGCCGATCGGCGGGGGACGGGCGGCGACGCTCTCCGACGACGCCGTGAGCTATCTGCGGGCCGGTTCGTGGGTCGCCGCCGCGTGGGCCGCCGCGGCCGCCGGGACGCTGATCTTCACGGTCGCGGACGTGCTCGGCGAGCCGGTCGGCCAGGTCGTCACCGGCAGCGAGCTCAGCAGCTATGTGGGGCAGCTTCCGCAGGGCACCGCCCTGATGCTCGTCGTCCTGCTCGCGGTCGTCGTCGCGCTGCTGGCACGGACGGCGGCCACGCCCGGCGCCGCGTTCGGCCTGCTCGTCATGGCGGTGGTGGCCCTGCTGCCGCCGCCGCTGACCGGCCACGCGGCCTCGGCGGCCAACCACTCGGTGGCCGTCACGGGGGTCGCGCTGCACGTCGCGGCCGTGGTGCCGTGGGTCGGCGGGCTCGCGCTGCTGGTCGTGCACGCGATGACCAGGCGCGACAAGCTGGAGATCATGGCCGGCCGGTTCAGCCGGATGGCCCTGTGGTGCTACGTCACCGTCGGCGTCAGCGGGCTGGTGAACGTGATCGCCCGGCTGCCCGACCCGGCGGAGCTGCTGAGCACCGACTACGGCCGGCTGGCGCTCGGCAAGATCGCCTTCTTCGTGGTGCTGGGCTGGTTCGGCTGGTGGCACCGCGGGCGGACGCTGCCGGCGCTGGCCGAGCGCAAGCCGCTGGCCTTCACCCGGCTGGCCGGGGTGGAAGTGGCCGTGATGGCCGCGACCATGGGGCTCGCGGTGGCGCTGGCGCGCACAGCACCGCCCGCGCCGACGGAGGAAGAGAGCCCGATCAAGGCGCTCACCGGCTATGACATGCCGCCCGAGATCACGCCCGGCCGGCTGGCGTCCATGTGGACGTTCGACTTCTTCTTCGCGGCGCTCGTGGTGGTGCTCGGCGCGCTGTACGTGGCCGGGGTGCTGCGGCTGCGGCGGCGCGGCGACGCCTGGCCGATGGGGCGGACCGTCTCCTGGTTCGTCGGGCTGCTCACCATCGTGGCCGTCACCGAGACGGGGGTGGGGCGTTACGCGCAGGTGCTGTTCAGCGTGCACATGGTGCAGCACATGGTGCTGTCCATGCTGACCCCGATCTTCCTGGTCATGGGCGCGCCGGTCACCCTGGCGCTGCGCGCGTTCAAGCCCGCCAAGATCCGCGGCGACCGGGGCCCGCGCGAGTGGCTGACCGTCGCCCTGCACAGCAAGGTCACCGCGTTCGTGGCGCATCCGGCCGTGGCCACGGTGATCTTCGTGGCGAGCACGTTCACGCTGTACTTCACCTCGCTGTTCGAGGGCGCGATGCGCAACCACCTCGGGCACATCGCGATGAGCATCCACTTCCTGCTGTCGGGAACGCTGTTCTTCTGGGTGCTGATCGGCGTCGACCCGGCGCCCAAGAAGCTGCCCTACCCGGGACGCATCCTGCTGCTGTTCGTGACGATGCCGTTCCACGCGTTCTTCGGCCTCGCGCTGATGAACCTGGGGCAGCCCCTCGCTCAGGCCTGGTACGCGACGGTCAATCCGCCCTGGGGCACTTCGGTGATCAAGGACCACCACACCGGCGGCGCCATCGCCTGGGGCTTCGGCGAGATCCCCACGTTCATCGTCCTGGTCGTGCTGGCCTTCCAGTGGTACTTCGACGACCAGCGGCAGGCCAAGCGGCTCGACCGGCAGGCCGACCGTGCCGCCGCGGCCGGTGAGGCGGGGCGGCAGGACGACGAGCTGGCGGCCTACAACGCGCGGCTGGCCAAGCTCGCCGAGAAGGACAAGCAGGGCCGCAAGGGCTGACCTCACCCGTATGGGGGATCAGGCGCCCGACCTGCGGGGGAGCCCCCGACCCTGGCGATCTGTAAGGATCGTGGTGTGTCCATGGTTCTGCGCCGCCTCACCGACCAGACCACCTGGCGACGGTGGGCGTATCTCGTCGTGGGCGGCGCGCTGCTCCTGCCCTACTGGCTTCTCGGCATGGTGCTCGTCGGACTCGTGCCCTTCATACCCCAAGGCGGGCTGTCGGGCGTGGCCGTGCTCATCGTGCCGATCTTCGCGGCGTTCGTCACCGGGCTCGTCCCGACCGTGCGTCCCCTGGAGAGCACGGCGGCCAGGGAACTGCTGCGCGGCGCGAGCGGCGAGCTGAACGCCCGGCCGCCGGACTCCTGGGAGTCGCGGGCGCGCGCCGGGGCCTGGTTCAGCCTGCACCTGCACGTCGGCGTGGTGATCGCCGCGATGAGCCTGGCGATCCCGCCGTTCGCCATCGGCCTGCTGCTGTTCCCGTTCGTCGACTGGGGCCTTGCCGAGGACGAGTCGCCACTGCACGGTTGGAAGCAGAGCGCGTGGGAGTGGCTCGGCCCGCCGGCCGGGCTGCTGATGGTCCTCGTCCTGCTCGCGCTCATCATCGCGGCGGGGGAGATGCTGAGCCGGCTGGCCCCGATCTTCCTCGGCCCCACGCCCACCGAGCGGCTGGCCGAGCTGGAGACCAAGGCGGTGAAGCTGGCCGAGCGCAACCGGCTGGCGCGCGAGCTGCACGACTCCGTCGGGCACGCGCTCAGCGTGGTCACGCTCCAGGCGGGCGCCGCCGGGCGGGTGCTCGACACCGACCCCGCGTTCGCCCGCGAGGCGCTGAGCGCGATCGAGGAGTCGGCGCGGTCCGCGCTGGAGGATCTCGATCACGTGCTGGGCCTGCTGCGCGAGGACGCCTCGCCGCGCACCGCACCGCAGGCCACCCTCAAGGACGTCGATCGCCTGCTGGAGCAGACCCGGATCGCGGGCGTGAAGCTCGACGCCGAGGTGGACGGGGGCGTCGAGCACGTGCCCGCCGCGGTGTCGCGCGAGGCCTACCGGATCGTCCAGGAGGCCCTGACCAACGCGCTGCGGCACGCCGGCAAGGTGCCGGTGCGACTGCGCATCACGGTCCGCGGTGGCAGGCTGGAGGTCGAGGTGAGCAATCCGCTGGACGGTGTGTCCGCCGGGCATCACAGCGGCGGCCGCGGGCTGGACGGCATCCGCGAACGGGTGACCGTGCTGCGCGGCGACATGACCGCGGGCCCGGACGGCGGCCAGTGGCGCGTCGGGGTGTCGCTGCCCCTAAGGTCGGGTTCATGACAATACGGGTGCTGCTGGTGGACGATGAGCGGCTGATCCGCGCCGGTCTGGCCGCCATCATCAATGCCGAGCCGGACCTCACCGTGGTCGGCGAGGCCGCCGACGGCGCCGACGTGCCGGCCGAGGTGAAGCGGGTCGAGCCGGACGTGATCCTCATGGACGTGCGGATGCCCAAGCTGGACGGCATCCAGGCGACCCGGCGCATCATGGAGGGCCCCGAGCCGCCCCGCGTCATCGTCGTCACGACGTTCGAGAACGACGAGTACGTCTACGACGCGCTCAAGGCCGGCGCCAGCGGGTTCCTGCTCAAGCGGACCCGCCCCGAGGAGATCCTCCAGGCCATCCGCATGGTGGCGCACGGCGACACCCTGCTCTTCCCGGCCGCGATCCGGTCGCTCGCCGCGGCGCACGGCGGCGCGGGCGGCAGCGGCGGCGGCGGCGCGCGCTGGCACGCCCAGCTCACCGAGCGCGAGGCCGACGTGCTGCGGCTGATGGCCAAGGGCCACTCGAACGCCGAGATCGCCGCGGAGCTGTTCGTCAGCCCGCAGACGGTCAAGACCCATGTCGGCAACGTGCTGGGCAAGCTCCACGCCCGCGACCGCACCCAGGCCGTGATCTTCGCGTACGAGACGGGCTTCATCACGCCCGGTTAGGAGCAGGGCATGCCGGATTTCCGGTTCGGCTTCAACGTCTTCGACGTGCCGTCGCGGGCGGAGTTCGTCGAGCGCTGCCGCCGCGCGGAGGGCCTCGGCTACGACATCGCGCTCGCGGCCGATCATCTGGGCGCCCCGGCGCCCTTCCCCACGATGATGGCCGCGGCGGACGCCACCGAACGGCTGCGGGTCGGCACGCTGGTGCTGAACGCGCCGTTCTGGAACCCGCACCTGCTCGCCCGGGAGATCGTGACCGCCGACCGGCTCACCGGCGGGCGGGTCGAGATCGGCCTCGGCGCGGGCCACATGAAGTGGGAGTTCGACGAGGCGGGCATCCCCTGGCAGCCGTTCGGCGCCCGCGTCGACCGGCTGGCCGAGACCGTCGAGGAACTGGGCCGCATCTTCGCGACGTCCGGCTACGAGCAGCGCAGGGCGACGGCCGAGATGTTCGGGCTGACAGACCTCGTGCCTGAGCAGCGGACCGGGTTCGGCGGGTCGGGACCGCCGCTGCTCATCGGCGGAACGGGCGACACCGTGCTGCGGCTCGCCGCCGAGCACGCCGACATCGTCGGGATCGCGGGGGTCTACCAGGCGAAGGGGCAGCCGCCCGGCACGTTCCTGCTGGGCACCGCCGAGCAGGCCGACGACCGGGTGCGGTTCGTCCGCGAGCACGCGGGCGACCGTGCCGGCGAGATCGAGTGGAACCTGCTCGTGCAGTTCGTGGTCGTCACCGATGACCGCCGGGCGGTGGCGGAGGAGAACGTCCGGCGGCTGCCCCACCTGACGGCCGACGAGATCCTGGAGACGCCCTACCTGCTCATCGGCACCGAGGAGCAGATGGCCGAGCAGTTGCGGGAACGGCGCGAGCGGTACGGGTTCTCCTACATCACGGTGCACGGCCCCTTCATGGACGTGTTCGGCCCGGTCATCGAACGGCTCGGCTGACCCGGCGCGCCTTTCGCGGGAGGCTCTCATCATGAGACGCAGAAGCCACTGGGCCTGGGGGTACGCGAACGAGGAGCCGTCGCGGGCCGAGATCACGGCCGCCGCCGAGCTGATGAGTGCCGTGACCGGCTTCGAACTCGACGGCACGATCGAGGAGCCGGTGCCCGCCGAGGCCGTCCGGCTGCCCCCGCCCCGGGTCGCCCCGCCGGCGCTGCCGTTCTGCACCACCGAGCCGCACGAGCGGATCGCGCACACCTACGGGCAGGCCTATCGCGACCTCGTGCGGGCCTTCCGGGGCCGCTTCGACGACCCGCCGGACGTCGTCGCGCGGCCGGGCGACGAGCACGACCTCATCCGCGTCCTGGAGTGGGCCGAGAACTCGCGCGTCGCCGTCATTCCCTACGGCGGCGGCACGAGCGTCGTCGGCGGAGTCGAGCCGCGCGGCCTCGGCCCCACCGTCAGCCTCGACCTGGGCCGCCTCGGCCGGGTGCTGGAGGTCGACGAGGTCTCGCGGGCGGCCCGGATCCAGGCGGGCATGCTCGGTCCCGGCATCGACCGCCATCTCGGTGCCCACGGCCTCACCCTGCGGCACTTCCCGCAGTCGTACGAGCTCTCCACGCTGGGCGGCTGGATCGCCACCCGGGCGGGCGGGCACTTCGCCACGCTCACGACCCGCATCGACGATCTGGTCGAGTCGGTCCGCGCCATCACCCCGCGCGGCGTCTGGGAGTCGCGGCGCCTGCCGGGCTCGGGCGCGGGCGTGTCGCCGGACCGGATGCTGCTCGGCTCGGAGGGCGCGCTCGGCGTGATCACTGAGGCCTGGGTGCGGGTCCGGCCCCGGCCCGATCACCGCGCCTCGGCGGCGGTGCGGTTCCCGTCGTTCTACCGAGGCGCGGAGGCGGTGCGGGCGATCTCGCAGGCCGGGCTGTACCCGTCGAACTGCCGGCTGCTCGACGCGGCCGAGGCGCGCCTGACGTCGGGCGGCGACGGCACGTCCGCGCTGCTCATGCTCGGCTTCGAGTCCGCCGATCACCCCGTCGGCGCCTGGATGGACCGCGGCCTGGAGCTGGCACGGGCGCACGGCGGAACGTGGGACGAGGTCCGCACGGCCGGCGGGGGGCAGGGCGCCGCCTGGAAGGACGCGTTCCTTCGCATGCCGTACCTCCGCAACGCCTACCCCGCCATCGGGCTCGTCGCCGAGACCTTCGAGACCGCCGTCACCTGGGATCGGTTCCCGGCGTTCCACGCGGCCGTCACAGGCGCCGTCCGCGACGCGCTCGGCGGCGCCGGGATCGTGACGTGCCGGTTCGCGTTCACCTATCCCGACGGCCCGGCCCCGTACTTCACCGTGCTCGCCCCCGCCCGCCGCGGCGACGAGCTCGCCCAGTGGGACGGGATCAAGCGGGCGGCGAGCGAGGCCGTCCTCGCGGCGGGCGGCACGATCACCCACCACCACGCCGTCGGCCGCGACCACCGCCCCTGGTACGACCGGCAGCGCCCCGACCCGTTCGCCGCCGCCCTCAGGGCGGCCAAGCACGCCGTGGATCCGGCGGGCATCCTCAACCCGGGCGTCCTCGTCCCGGTCTCCGCGTGAGCCGAATTACGGCTAACCGGAAACGATCCTCAAGCGCGGCTTACGCCTCGTTTACCTGGGACTCGTTACAAATGAGACCAGACGAGAAGGACGACCGATCGGGGGATCATGGACGCCGTTACTCTCTCCGAACTGCGCAAGCCGCGGACGTTCCCGGCGGTGTCGGTGCTCATGCCGACCAATCGCCGCGCGCCGGGCAACCGGCAGGACCCGATTCGCCTGCGCAACCTCCTGGCCGAGGTGCGCCGCCGGCTGCGCGACGACACCCGGGTCGCCCCCGCCGCCGTCGACGAGGTCGTGCGCGGCCTGGAACGGGCGGCCGGCGAGGTCGACCTGCGGCACGCCGAGGACGGCCTGGTGCTGTTCGCGGCGCCGGACGGCGAGCACCACGCCTTCACGATCGACCAGCCGGTGGACGAACGCGTGATCGTTGACACCACGTTCGCGACCCGTGATCTGGTCGCCGCCTACACCCGCACCCCGCGCTACTGGCTGCTGTCGATCTCCGACCAGCACACCCGGCTGTGGGACGGCCAGGGCGACGAGCTCACGGAGGTCACCGAGAACGGCTTCCCGGTCAGCTCCCCGACCCGGGAGCAGGAACGCGCCGCCCGCCATTCGCCCCGGATCGACCGGCACGGCGACGAGCACCACCGGCAGCTGATCCGCGAGGTGGCCGGGGCGCTCGACGGCGTGCTCGCCCACGACCGGCGGCCCGTCATCGTGGCGGGGGTCACCCGCCACCAGAGGTTCTTCGACGAGCTCGCCGGCCACGGCGTGACCATCGCGGGCCGTGTCGACGGCAGCTACGAGGGCGCCACGCCCCGCCAGCTCGCCGAGCTGGCCCGGCCGGTGCTGCACGCCTACGACGACTTCCGCGAGGTCGCGGTGCTCACCGAGCTGGAGGCGGCGCGCAGCATCCACCGCTACGCCGCCGGGCTCGGCGAGGTCATGAGCCTGGTCGAGGACGGCCGCGGCGAGCACCTGGTCGTCGAGCGCGGCTACTACGCCCCGGCGGTGAAGACCCACGACGAGCTCGTCCCGGTGGAGGGGCCGCTCGGCGCGCTCAGGGGCGCCGACGTCGTCGACGACGTGGTCGACAACATCATCGAGACCACCCTGGAGTACGGCGGCGAGGTCACCTTCGTCTCCGACGGCTTCCTGGTCGACCACGACCGCATCGCGCTCGTCACGCGATTCTGAGCTGGAACGGTCCGATGCTCCGGGGCTCGTCCCCCGGGGCGTCGGGCCCTTCCTCAGGGCAGGGTCCCTTCCGCAGGGCAGGACGGCGCCCGCCAGGTGACCCAATGGGTGCCCCACGACTCTCCCGCCGTGGCCGTCCATCCCGCCGGACGGCCCGGCCAGGAGGCCGCCGGCTCCGTCCCGGCGGGCCGGTTGACGATCACCGTGCACACCTCCGGATCGGGGCGCGTGGTCCGCGAGTCGAACCGCTCCAGCCGGGTCCACCAGACCGGGTACAGCAGGATGATCCGCACTCCCCAGGCCAGCGACCGGTCGATGGCGACCCGCCCGCCGGCCGGGAGCTGGACGGGCGGGTCGGGTGTCACCCGCTTCATGCCCGTGCCCACGATGAACGTCATGGCGGCCAGGCTGATCGCGAGCAGTCCCGCCGCCGGCGCGAACTCGTGCAGCCTCCGCAGCGCGAGAAGGCCCGCCAGCAGCCCGAGCGCCGACAACGAGGCCGTGGTCAGGTGCAACGCGGCCCGGTCGGCGGCCAGGAACGAGGTCTCGGGGAAGTCGAACCCGATGAAATGGTGGGTGCGCAGCCGCTCGCCCGCGTACAGGGCCACCCACAGGCCGCTGCCCGCCGTCACGGCGGCGGCCCCCGCGGCGGCCATGATCTGCCGCCGCAGGTCCGAACGGAGCAGGAACGCGAGACCGGCGAGCGTGGGCACGAGCGCCAGGCAGGCCAGGTACCGGCCGTAGGCGAAGTTGCCGACTCGGTGCTCGTCACCCAGCGCCGCTGACGAGATGTAGGCCACCCCGACCGTCGCGGCCAAGACGACTCCCGCCATGAGCCGTTCCTCGAATCCCGTGCGCCGTCCGGCCAGGGTGGCGACCAGGGCGACCAGACCAAGGCCCGCCAGCCCCCAGGTCGAGACGGTCAGGTACCAGAGTTGCCCGATCGCTCCGGAGATCGCCCACAGCTGCCCGTCCAGCGTGGTCAGGCGGATCTCCAGGTTGTTCCCGAGATCCCGCACACCCTCCGGGTAGAGGTTCGCCTGGACGAGGCCGTGGAAGGTCATGACCGCCGAGAAGCCGCCCGCCGTCGTCACGGCGCCGAGCAGCGCCGTCAGCCGCCGCCCGCGCCTGGCCAGGACGACCAGAAGCGCGGCCGCGTGGACGCACACCAGCACCGTTCCGCGCGTGTGGACCGCGGCGGCGTAGCAGGCGATCAGGCTCGCGCCGGCCGCCGTCCACCCGTCTCCGCGGCGCACGAACCGGTCGAGCGCGAGGACCCAGCCCAGCACGATCACGGGCAGCACGGCGTCCGTGAGCGCGTACGCCCCGAAGAACGTCGACGCGGGCAGCAGCGGCGCCGCCCAGCCCATCGTCACCGCGGCCCGCCGTCCCGTGCCGAGCCTGCGCAGGGCGAGGTAGGCCAGCGGGAACGCCAGGGCGCCGACCATCGCGTTCGTCACCATGACCAGCGTGTAGACCGTCGCCGGATCGTGGCTCAGCCAGTACGCCGGGGTCAGCAGCAGCGGGTAGCCGCCCTGGTAGAAGGTGTTGCCCGACAGGTCGGCGCCGGGTCCTCCCGCCAGCCAGCGTGCCGCGAGCATGTATCCGGTCTCGTCGGGGTTGGCGGCCGGCCACGTCCGCGTCCGGGCGAACCACAGCCGGATCAGGACCTGGACGAGCCAGCCCGAGACGAAGAGCACCGTCAGCTGGCGCCGGCGGCGCGCCGACGACTGCGCCTGCATGATCGTCGCCGCCTGCGACGGTGAGAGCACTCGAACCATGCGGCCCACCGTCGTGCCCGAATGTCATGGTCACGTCGGGGCGATGTCCGGATCTCGTGACAGAACGGGATCAAGATCGCCGGATGATCGATAATGACCGGGTGGCGAGCATCCTCTTCGTCGAAGACGACCCCTCGGCCCGGGTGGCGCTGGAGATGGCGCTCACCCGCCTCGGGCACAGCGTGACCTCCCGGCACACCGGCGAGGACGGCCTGGCGGCGCTGCGCGCCCGCCGCCCGGAGATCGCCGTCCTGGACGTCATGCTCCCGGGCATCGACGGCATCGAGACGTGCCGCCGCATCCGGCGCGCCGACACGCTGCCGGTCATCCTGCTCACCGCGCGCGGCGACGATCTGGACGTCGTCCTCGGACTGGAGGCGGGCGCCGACGACTACGTGGTCAAGCCGGTGGAGCCGCGGGTCCTGGACGCCCGCATCCGGGCCGTCCTGCGCCGCGCCGAGAACACCCACGCCGACCGGTCGGCCTACGGCGACCTGGTCATCGACCGGACCTCGCTGAAGGTCACCAAGGCGGGCTCCGACGTCCGGCTCACCCCCACCGAACTGCGGCTGCTGCTCGAACTGACCCGCAGGCCGGGCCACACGATGACCCGCCAGCACCTGCTGGCCGCCGTGTGGGAGCACACCTACCCGGGCGATTCCCGGCTCGTGGACGCCTGCGTGCAACGCGTCCGCGCCAAGATCGAGGTGGAGCCGGCCGACCCGCGCCTCATCGAGACCGTCCGCGGCTTCGGCTACCGGTTCACCGTCCGGTGAGGGCGTTCACCGGGCTGCGCGCCCGCCTGGTCGCCGCCTTCGCCGCGGTAGCGCTGCTGGCCTCGGTGGGGGCGAGCGGGATCTCGTACGTGCTGGTGCGCCGGGAGATGTTGCAGCGCACGCAGGAGGCCGAGCTCATCCAGTTCCGGCAGACCTTCGCCCGCATGGTCCCCACCAGCTTTCCGCCGGGTGTCGCCACGGAGTTCGCCGAGATACTGGCCAAGGCGCTCGCCACGACGGACGGGCGCCGCAAGGCCTACGTCGGGCCCTCGGCCGGCTCCGGCCAGCTCGGCGTCCCGCCGCTGCCACCGGCCGGTGCTCTGCACGCCCGGGTCACGGCGGACTTCGCGCGGCGGGCGGTGAAGGGGCTGGTCTTCCAGCGGGTCGTCGGCGACGGCCGTCCCTACCTGCTGATCGGAAGCCGCGTGCCCGCGGACGAGGTCGAAATGCAGGCCCCGGTACCGGTGGCCATCGTGTCGGTGAGCCTCGAACGCGTCGCCGCCGACCTCCGTTCGTTCACCCGGTCGATCGTGGTCGCCGACGCGCTGGCCCTTCTGGCCGCGCTGATCCTGGCCTTGCTGGCGAGCCGGGGGGTGCTGCGTCCGGTGCGCGGGCTCGGCCGGGCCGCGCGTGCTCTCGGGTCGGGCGACTTCGGTACGCGGGTGGAGGTCCGCGGCGCGGACGAGCTCGCCGACCTGGCCGAGACCTTCAACCGCACCGCCGACGCGCTCGAAGGCATGGTGACCGAACTGCGGGCGAAGGACGCCGCGTCGCGCCGGTTCGTCGCCGACGTGTCGCACGAGCTCCGCACGCCGCTGACCGCGATGGTCGCGGCGACGGACGTGCTCGCGGACGGGACGGTGGACGACGGAGACGGGGCGGTGCTCACTGATGGGACGCTGGCCGTCCGGCTCGTGGCCGAGGAGACCCGCCGCCTCAGCCGGCTCACCGACGACCTCCTTGAGATCAGCCGCTTCGACGCGGGCGCGGCGCGCCTGGTCCTGGACGACGTCGTGGTGGCCGAGGCGGTCGCCGCCACGCTCGGCGCCCGGGGCCTGGCGGACCGGATCGAGGTGGAAGGACCCGCGGACCTCGTGGCCCGGCTCGATCCGCGCCGTTTCGACGTGATCGTCGCCAACCTGGCGGGCAACGCGCTCCGGCACGGGCGCCCGCCGGTCCGGCTGGGCTTCGGCCGCGCCGTCCGGGACGGCCGGGACGGGCTCGAACTCGTGGTCACCGACGGCGGGCCCGGCATCCCCGCCGAGGTGCTGCCGGTGATCTTCGACCGGTTCGTCAAGGCGGAGGCCGCCCGGTCGCGCAGTGAGGGGAGCGGTCTGGGTCTCTCCATCGCCCGCGAGAACGCGGTGCTGCACGGAGGCGTGCTGGAGGCCGGGAACGCGGCGGAGGGCGGTGCGGTGTTCACGCTCTGGCTGCCGCTGGCCGGGCCAGGCGGAGCTGAGGAGGAATGATGCGACGGTCGAACGTGCTGCGTGCCGCCGCCGTGACGATCGCGGCGGGCGTCACGGTGGCGCTGGTGGCGGTGGTGGTGCGCGGCTGGGGTGTCCGGAGCACCGCGGTCGTCAGCGCGGGTCCCGCGCCCGGGGCCGGGGCGCGCGGCACGATCACGGTGTTCCTCGTCAAGAAGGGGAAGCTGGTCGAGACGACCCGCCCCGCGCTCCCCGGCTTCGAACTGCTCGCGATCAACCAGCTGGCCGCGGCGCCCACCTGGGACGAGCAATCCAAGGGGCTGTCCTCTGAGGTGCCGGTCGCCCCCCTGTGGGGACGGTGGAGCGGATCCTCGGAGATCCGCGTTCTGGAGGTCACACCGGCCCTGGAGGTGAAATGGTCACGGCGGGCACTCGGCCAGCTCGCGTGCACCGGAGAGGCCGCCGACGTGGACGGCGGGGTGCGCGTGGTGCTGACCAAGGCGCCGGGGACCCCGGAGCCGCCCCACATACGACAGATCCTCTCGTGCAAGAACTACCGCGACCTGCGCTGAGGCCCGTCAGCCGGTGTTGTTGAGCCAGTCGGCCGCGACGTCCCCCAGGATGGAACGCACGGCCATGATGGCGACGCCCAGGGTCAGCAGCGGTGCGATGACGAACTTCTCCACCTTGCCGTCCGTACGCGGGACCACCGGGAGCTCGACGCGCAGCTGGAGCGGCCAGAAGACCGGGCAGCCGCGTGGAGTCAGGCAGTCTCCGGCGACGTGCGCGAGGCAGCCGAGTGTCACCGCGAAGCCGACGAAGCTCATGTCGAGGTCGTGCATGAGCCAGACCGTGATGCCCGCGAGGGCACAGTCCATCAAGGCGGACTGCGGCTCCTTGCCCTCGAAGTCGAAGCCCACGCCGCGCAGCCCGAGGCCGACGATCATGAAGAGGCAGGCCCACCACGCGTAGACGTAGTGGGTGGCGAGGGCGTCCATGGCCCAGCCGATGAGCACCGCGAACAGGATCGAGTGCGTGGCCATCCGGTGCCCGCCGGACGCCTTGCCGATCCACTTGCACATGACGTTCGTGATCGGGCCGAAGGTGTTGGCGATGCGGCCGTTGTGGTGGTCGATGTCCGGGAGGATCGCCGCGCCCGCGCAGACGACCGCGCCCGCGAGGACCTGCTGGGCGGACAACGAGACGGCGTAGTCGTCGAGGAGTCTCTCCTGGCTGATGACCGGCACCGCGGCCATCCAGGCCAGCGCTCCGCTGAGCGCGTGCGTTCGGCCCATCATGCGAGCTTCACCCGCGTATTCACCTTTTTCGTCGCCACGGCCGGACTCTAACCGGATGGTGATCGGCACCGGCGACGGCGCGCCGGTGCGGCTCTCTACCGATTTGAGGGACTGGCGGCGGCTCAGGTTCCCGCGTGGGCCGAACGGGCCGTCATGACCTCGTTCACGTTCTCCTCGGCCCAGTCGGTGATCGCCTGGATCGGCCGCTGGAGGGACAGGCCCAGCGGGGTCAGCTCGTACTCGACCCGGGGCGGCACCTCGGCGAACACACGCCGGGTCAGCAGGCCGTCGCGTTCCATCGCCCGCAGGGTCTGGGTAAGGACCTTGGGGGTGACACCGCCGATCCTGTCGCGGAGCTGGGTGAAGCGGCGCGGTCCGTCGCGCAGGCTCAGCACGACCAGCACCGACCACTTGTCGCCGATGCGGTCGAGGATCAGCCGGGTCGGGCAGTCGGGGTCGAAGGCGTCACCGTTCATCATGGTTTCCATAGGGTACCAATGGCACGTTGAAGTAACCAGTATCCGATGGATACCGTCGAAGCATGACGACGTTCACGGAGGTCAGAGCCATGAGGATTCTGCTGATCGGCGCCACCGGCATGATCGGGAGCCGGGTCGCCGCCGAGGCCCGCACGCGGGGCCACGAGGTCACCGGCACCACCCGCGGCGGGGCGGAGGGGACCACGAAACTCACCGCCGGCGACACCGGGGCCGTCGCGGCGGCCGCCGCCGGGCACGACGCCGTCGTGCTGGCGATCGCGCCGCCGCGCGACGGCTCGGACGCCGCCGGCCCCCTGCTGGCGGCCGGGCGCGCCGTGCTGGACGGGCTGCGCCGGGCCGGGGTGCGGCGCCTGGTCGTGGTGGGCGGCGCGGGCAGCCTGGAGACGGCGCCGGGCGTCCGGCTCGTCGACGACCCGCACTTCCCGGAGATGTACAAGGCCGAGTCCCTGGCGCAGGCCGAGCTGCTGGAGCTGATCCGGAAGGAGGCGGACGACCTGGAGTGGACCTACATCTCGCCCGCCGGGGTCATCGAGCCGGGCGAGCGGACCGGCACGTTCCGGCTGGGCGGCGACCGGCTGCTGGCCGACGCCGAGGGCAACAGCCGCATCAGCGCCGAGGACTACGCCATCGCGCTGGTCGACGAGCTGGAGAACCGGAACGCGGTCGGCCGCCGCATCACCGTCGCCTACTGACAGCGCCTGCTGAACGGGCCTACTGGACGGGGATGAGCCGCCAGGCGTCCGACTCCTCACCCGGCCGGTACGGGGAGTCGAGGCGCTTGGCGACGATCGCGGGGAGCCCCTGCGACCCGGCCGCCTCCCGCACGGCGTCTCCCTCGCCCGGGAACCACGGCGTCGTCTGCCAGCGCGGTCCCGACAACCCCAGCTCGTCCAGCCGCTCGCGGCGTTCGGAGTAGGGGACGTCGAGCAGCGGATGCCCGTCCAGATGCAGCACGTCGAAGATGAGGTAGGTCTCGGTCCCGTTCACCTGGGCGAGCTCGCCGTCCAGCACGACCGGCCGGGCGCCCACGTCGCGGCCGAGCGGGCCGCCGAGGCCGGCCGGGCCGCCGACCTCGCGCGCCCGCCCGTCGGTGAACCGGGTGCGCCCGCCCTCGACGTACGCGAGCAGCCGGCGGCCGCCCCACGCGAACTCGAAGCCGTACGCCCCCTGGTCGCGGGGGAGGCGGCGGCCCTCGGCGGGGCGCATCGGCCGCACCTTCTCCGGCAGCGGCTCGGCGTCGGGGTCGGCGGGCGGGTCCATGCGGTGGATCATCCAGTTCTTGCCGCGCGTGCGGAACAGCACGTACTTCCCCGACACCCGCGAGCCGTGCAGCACGATCATGACCTCGCGCTCGGACCACTTCTCGGTCTCGTACGTGCCGCGGTCCCAGATCGTCATCTTGCCGCCGCCGTACTCGCCCTTCGGGATGTCGCCCTCGAACGTGGCGTACTCCAGCGGGTGGTCCTCGGTATGGACGGCGAGGTGGTTCACCTTCGGGCTCGGCGGGATGCCCTTGGGCACCGCCCATGACACGAGCACGCCGTCCCGTTCGAGCCGCAGGTCCCAGTGCAGGCTGCGGGCGTGATGCTCCTGGATCACGAACGTGTCGTCGTCGCCCTTCGGCAGCGCGTCGCTCGACGGCACCGGCTCGGGCGTCCTGCCCGCGTCGCGCTTGTCCCGGTACTCGGCGAGCGGATCGCCCGTCCCGCCCTTCTTCGCCTTCCCGTCCTTCGCGGCCACGCAGGCTACCTACCCGGGAATCGCCCGGTGCTACGTCGTGGCCGCGCCTCGCCCGTCAGCGGATGAAGACCGCGTAGTCGGCCACGCCCGCCGTGAGGGCCGGCGGCAGCCCCGCCAGCGCCGACAGCTCCTCGGCCGACACGAACCCGCCGGCCTCGGCGCGCACCCGCTCGATCTGCACGGCGAGCTGCGGGGTGATGCCCGGCAGCAGCGCCAGCACCTCCGCCGGGGCGTGGTTGACGTCGACCAGGCCGCCGTCGTTGTACTCGCGCGGCAGGTCGGGACGGCCGATGCGCAGCTCGCGGGCCAGGCCGGGATCGTCTGCGGCCAGCTTGCGGGCCTTGTCGCGCAGCAGCCGCTGCCGCCGCACCCGCTCGATGACCGCGTCGTTGTCGACGCCGGACAGGCCGTCGGGGTCGAACACCCGGCGCCGGATCAGGAAGGCGTGCCCGCAGCCGACGATGGCCAGCAGGAAGATGAGGATGCCGATGACCCTCCTGGTGCCGGCCTCGTCGATGTCCGGCATGAGCACGAGCAGCAGCGTGAACGCCGAGATGTAGGCCGCGGACGCCACCAGGAGATGGGCGCTGCGCCGCCAGAGCGCCGCCGCGGCGAACGTGAACGGGGTGGCATAGCCGAGGCTGAGGAACGGCAACGCCGCCCAGGTCACGCTCAACGCCGCTCGACCGGGCGGCATGCTGTCCGAGGGAACCCGTGGTTCGTACGGCGCTGGGGCGTTCATCGAGCGATCTCCCGAGCCGGTATCGGTGATTTCGTTGTCGGGGGAGGGGTCAGGGCAGGGTCAGGATCTCGTGGCCGTCCTCGGTCACCAGGAGCGTGTGCTCGAACTGCGCGGTGCGCCTGCGGTCCTTGGTGACGACCGTCCAGCCGTCGTCCCACATGTCGTAGTCGTGGGTGCCGAGCGTGAGCATCGGCTCGATGGTGAACGTCATGCCCGGCTGCATCATCGTGGTGGCGCCCGGGTCGTCGTAGTGCGGCACGACCAGCCCGGAGTGGAACGTGGTGCCGATGCCGTGGCCGGTGAAGTCGCGCACGACTCCGTACCCGAACCGCTTGGCGTACGACTCGATCACGCGGCCGATCACGTTGAGCGCGCGGCCCGGCGCGACCGCCTTGATGGCGCGCGTCGTGGCCTCGCGGGTGCGCTCGACCAGGAGCCGCGACTCCTCGTCGACGTCGCCGCACAGGAACGTGGCGTCGGTGTCGCCGTGCACGCCGTCGATGAACGCCGTGATGTCGACGTTGACGATGTCGCCGTCGCGCAGCACGGTGTCGTCCGGGATCCCATGGCAGATCACCTCGTTGACCGAGGTGCAGAGCGACTTGGGGAAACCGCGGTAGCCGAGCGTGGAGGGGTAGGCGTCGTGCTCCAGCAGGAACTCGTGCCCGATGACGTCCAGCTCGTCGGTGGTGACGCCGGGCCGCACATGCCGGCCGACCTCCTCCAGCGCCTGCGCGGCGATCCGGCCGGCCACCCGCATCCGCTCGATGATCTCGGGGGTCTTGACGTCCGGCTCGCCCGTCCTGGGACGCTTCTTGCCGACGTACTCCGGCCGCGCGATGTGGGCGGGAACCTTGCGCATGGGCGAGACGCGGCCGGGCCGGAGAAGTTGGGTCGTCATATACCTGGAGTGTAGTCAGCGGATCCGGGCACGAATCTGAGGCAGGTCAAGATCGGAGGATTTGGATGAGCAAGGACGACGGTGACTGGTGGTTCTGTCTCAAGCACATGAAGGTCGAGCACGGCGCGGGCTGTCCCAACAAGGATCGCATGGGCCCTTACCAGTCCCAGGGGGAGGCGGCCGACGCCCTGGCCACGGCCCGCGAGCGCAACGAGACCTGGCGCAAGCAGGACGCGACGTTCGACGGTGACGACTAGGAGTCAGGCACCGATCACCGCGTAGGCGCGCACCGTGAACGAGCACATGTCCTCGACGGCGGGCGGCGCGGCGTGGAACCGGAAGCCGTCCGGCGGCAATTGGCCGAGCCCGGTCAGGTGCTCGACGATCGGGATCCCGGCGGCGAGCAGCGTGGTGTGCGCGGGGCGGGCCGGGTCGGCGTTGGTGTCGATGTTCACGGTGTCGATGCCCACCAGCGCGGCGTCCTGCCGGACGAGCCAGGCGGCGGCCTCCGCGGTGACGTACGGGTGCTCGCCCGAGCCGTAGGCCGCGGTGCCCCAGTGCCGGTCCCAGCCGGTGTGGATGAGCACCGCCCGGCCGCGCACGTCGTACGGCGCGAGCACGGTGACGTCGATCGGCCCGCCCTCGGTGATCCGCACCACGAGCCCGTCGAGGTCGGCCAGCCGCGCCAGCGGCAGCCCCGCCACGTCCGCGCCGTCGGCGAACCGGTGGTTGGGGCTGTCGACGTACGTGCCGGTGCCGGAGACCATCGTGATCCGGTCGAACTGGAAGCTCGTGCCCGGCGCGTAGCGCGAGGCCGACTCCGCCCTGCTCAGGTGAGCGCCGATCTCCGGTCCGGGCAGCCCGGGCACCGTGATCACGCCGTCCCGCAGGACGTGCGAGAGGTCGACGACGCGCCGCTCGGCGGGCCGGCCGGTCGCCACTCCGCGCGATCCCTTGTGGGCCTCCGCCAGCACGGTCTTGTTGCTGATCGCGACCGTCCCGACCATGAGCAGGCCCAGGTGCCGGACGAACAGCGCCGCGAGATCGTCATCGGAGATCGTGTCGCCGGGCAGGTCGAGCCGGAACCCCTGAACCTGCAGCCCACCGCCGTTGCGGAAGGTCAGGTCGGCGTCGAACTGCACGCGGAACTCGGCCGGGTCGCTCATGCGGCACATTCTGCCTGGTCGGCCGGGGGCGACTCAGCGGAGGGGCGGCTCGTCGGCGACCGTGCCGCTGATCCTGTCCAGCAGGCGAGCCAGCCGGTCGCGCAGGCCGGGGCCGGGCCGGGCCCGCGCGGGCGCCTGGCCGGCGGCCGCGCTGACCAGGTGCTGGGCGCCGTCGAACGAGAGGAGCGACTCGTCGGGCGACACCGTGAGCGCCTCGTGCGCCAGGCCCCGGAGCTCGCGGTCGCCGCCGTCCATCGCCAGGATCACCGCGCCGGTGCGCCGCGCGTCGTCCACGCGTTCCAGCAGCGGGACGGGCGCCTCCTCCTCGGCGACGACGAAGAGCGTCTCGCCCCGCTGTGCCCGTTCGAGGCGTTCGAGCCCGATCCGGAGGTGCGGCGGCGCGTCCGCCGGCGGCGACCAGCGCACCAGCGTGGGGGACAGCTCGGGCGTCTCGGCGAGGCGGCTCTCGTCGTCGAGGTGCGCGGCCAGATGCCAGGGATCCTCGGCGGGCGTGCCCACCAGCAGCAGCCCGCCCGGCGTCCGGGCGCTCACCCGCAGCGCCCGGCCGAACTCGTCGGTGCGCTCCAGCCAGCCGGTGGCGGCCAGCACCTCCCGCAGCAACGTCACCCGCTCGGCGTCCACGCGCTCCATCGTGCCGCACCGCGGGGGCCGGGGGAGGTGGAATCGGGTTCGGCCCTACCTGGCAGACTCGTGACCATGACTGAGCAGCAGACGAAGACGCCCTATGACCTCACCGACGCGAGCGGCCTGACGATCGGGATCCTCGGCGGCACGGGCGACCAGGGCGGCGGCCTCGCGCGCCGCTTCGCGCTGGCCGGCCACCAGGTGATCATCGGCTCGCGCAAGGCGGAGCGCGCCCAGCAGGCGGCCGAGGCGCTGGGCGAGGGGCTGCCCGTGCGCGGCGCCGAGAACGCGGCCGCCGCGAACGAGGCCGACGTGGTGATCATCGCGGTGCCGTGGGAGGGGCACAAGGCCACCCTGGAGTCGCTGCGCGCCGAGCTGGCGGGCAAGATCGTCGTGGACTGCGTGAACCCGATGGGCTTCGACAAGAAGGGCGCGTTCCCGCTGCCGGTCGAGGAGGGCAGCGCCGCCCAGCAGGCCGAGTCCGTGCTCACCGAGAGCCGGGTCGTCGCGGCGTTCCACCATGTCTCCGCCAAACTGCTGCTCGACCCCGAGGTCGACGAGATGGAGCTGGACGTGCTCGTCCTCGGCGACGACCGGGAGGCGACCGACCTGGTGCAGGCCCTCGCCGGCCGGATCCCCGGCATGCGCGGCGTCTACGGCGGCCGGTTGCGCAACGCGCACCAGATCGAGGCCTTCACCGCCAACCTGATCTCGATCAACCGGCGCTACAAGGCCCACGCCGGGCTCCGCATCACCGACGTGTGACCCTCATCACGCATGTCCGCGGCCCGATCGACGTGGGCGCGGGACGGCCGGGCCCCTGACTCAGTACGGTGCTGATCATGGGCGAGGAGAACGGCACGCGGCGGGTCCATGTGCTGCTGCCCTCGCCCAGGGTCGGGCCGCTGCGCTCGGTGCTCTACCGGGTCGCGCTCGCGTGCGCCCTGCTGCTCGCCGTGGTCGCCGCGGTGTACCTCGACCGCGACGGCTACAAGGACAACAGCGACGGCCCGCTCTCGCTGCTCGACTGCTTCTACTACGCCACGGTGACCATCTCGACCACCGGGTACGGCGACATCGCGCCGGTCACCCCGTTCGCGCGGCTGGTCAACACCGTCTTCATCACGCCCGTCCGGGTGCTGTTCCTCATCGTCCTCGTCGGCACGACCCTCGAGGTGCTCGCGGAACGCACCCGCCAGAACTGGCGGCAGTCCCGTTGGAGGGATCGGGTGCGAGACCACATCGTGGTGGTCGGCTACGGCACGAAGGGCCGCAGCGCCATCAAGACCCTGCTCAGCACGGGCATCCCCCGCGCCTCGATCGTCGTGGTCGACCCCGACCCGCGCGCGGCCGCGGAGGCCGCCGAGGCCGGTTTCGTCGGGGTCGTCGGAGACGCCACCCAGAACTCGGTCCTGCGCCAGGCGTCGGTGCACCTGGCCAAGGAGATCATCGTGGCCACCGCGCGCGACGACACCGCCGTCCTGGTCACGCTGTCCGCGCGGCACCTCAACCCGACCGCGGGGATCCAGGCGTCGGTACGGGAGTCGGAGAACCTCCAGCTGCTCCGGCAGAGCGGCGCCGACCACGTCATCACCTCGTCCGAGGCGGCCGGGCGGCTCCTCGGCGTCTCGACGTCGCAGCCGAACATCAGCGAGGTCATCGAGGACCTGCTGGAGCAGGGCAGCGGCCTGGACCTCTTCGAACGCGAGGTGCGGGTCGAGGAGCTGGGCAAGACGATCCGGGCCGTCCGCGAACCGGCCCTCGCGCTGATCCGCGACGGCCGCACCCTGCCCTACGACGCCAAGGACTGCCGCGAGCTGAAGCGCGGCGACCGCCTGATCGTCGTCCGGTCGTCGCGCCCGGCGCACGAGGACGACGACGAGAGCTGACGGCCGCCGGGGAACGCCGTCCCGCGTTCGCGCGTCGTATCATCTGAATTCAACAGGGCAGGTGAACATGAGGCAGAAGCGCTCGGCCGATCCGTGGAGCACGTTCCTCACCACTTCGGCGCGAGGCGGCGGCGCCCCCACCTCGGCTGACAGGCACATCTCGGCGGCCGAGCCCGCCCCCGGGCGGCGCCGTGCGCCGGGCGGCGGTGACGCCGCCGACCTGCCCGAAGGCTGCCGCCGGGTACTGAACCAGCTCGACGCCGTGAACTCACCGCAGACGCTGGAAGAGATCCACCACGGCACCGGGCTGGGGTTGCTGGAGGTGGCCGAGGCCGTCGAGGCGTTGCGCGACCGCGGGCTGGTCGCGGTGGAACGCGAGGTCGACGAGGTCGTCCGCCGGACGGGCGGCAGCGGGCCGGTGTGATGGCCGGTTACCTCGTCACGATCGCCCTGAGCTGTCTCGTCGGGGTCGCGGAGCTCATCAGCCGCTACCGAGATCATCCGGGCAAGCTCGTGCGGGTCCCGAGCACCTGGGCGTACGTGCTCATCAACGGCGCCGCGGGCGCGGGCTCACTGCTGCTGCTTCACACCTTCGACTGGAAGCTCGGCGTGCCGAGGCCCGACATGGCCGGGGCCGCGCAGGTGCTGGCCGCCAGCCTCGGCTCGATGATGATCTTCCGGAGCGCGGTGTTCACCGTCCGGGTCGGCGACGAGGACGTGGCCGTCGGGCCGAGCACGCTGCTCAGCGCGCTGCTGGCCGCCGCCGACCGCGGCGTGGACCGCATGCAGGCCAAGGCCCGGGCGAACGAGGCGGGCGAGATCATGAAGGACATCTCGTTCCGCAAGGCCCGGCTCGCGCTGCCCACCTACTGCCTCGGGCTGCTCATGAACGTCTCGGCCGAGGACCAGGCCGCGCTGCGCACCGCCGTGGACGCGCTGAGCGGCGCCGACGAGATGACCGACCGGCAGAAGGCGCTCAACCTCGGCTTGTTGCTGATCAACGTCGCCGGTCCCGACGTCCTGCGCGCCGCCGTCGGTACGCTCCGGTCGGAGATCGAGGTCGACGCCGTGTCCGGCAACGGGGCGCGCGTACCCGGGCCGCGGCGCGAGCTCGCCGACGGTGAGCCGCAGCGCGATCCGGTCCGTTCGAACCCCGACTGAGACGCGAATCACAGAGACACGAAACGGCTGGAGACGGTGTCTCCAGCCGTTTTCGCGTGTCGTGTCAGTGGTAGGCGTGCTCGGCCGTGGGGAAGGCGCCGCCCACGACCTCGTCCGCGTACTGCCGGGCCGCGTCACCGAGGACGGTCTGCAGGTCGGCGTACTTCTTGACGAACTTGGCGGTGTGCGGGGTGAGCCCGGCCATGTCCTGCCAGACCAGCACCTGGGCGTCGGTGGTGTCGCCCGCGCCGATGCCGATGGTCGGGATCGAGAGCGAGGCGGTGACCCGGGCGGCGAGGTCCTCGGGGACACATTCGAGCACGACGGCGAACGCGCCGGCGGCTTCGAGCGCCTTGGCGTCGGCCATGAGCTCGTCGCCCGCCTGGCCCCGGCCCTGGACGCGGTAACCGCCGAAGACGTTGACCGACTGCGGCGTGAGGCCGAGGTGGCCCATCACCGGGATGCCGGCGGCGACCATGGCCTCGGCCTGGGGCAGGACGCGGCGGCCGCCTTCGAGCTTGACGGCGTGGGCGCCGGTCTCCTTGAGGAAGCGGGTTGCGGTGGCGAGGCCCTCGGCGACGCCGGTCTGGTACGAGCCGAACGGCAGGTCGGCGACGACCATGGCGCGCTTGGAGCCGCGGACCACGGCGGCGGTCAGCGGGATCAGGTCGTCGACCGTGACGGGGATCGTGGAGTCGTAGCCGTAGACCACCATCGCGGCGGAGTCGCCCACGAGCAGCACGGGGATCCCGGCCTCGTCGAAGACGCGCGCGGTGAGGGCGTCGTACGCGGTGAGCATCGGCCACTTCTCATGCCGCTCCTTGGCGGCGGCGATGTCGCGTACGGTGACCCGGCGATTGCTCTTGTCGCCATACAGGGAGGTCTCGGTTGATGGGGGACGGCGGGCGGGTGAAGAGAAGGCTGCCGGCTGAGCAGCGGGAGCTGAAGAAGTAGACACGCTGAACCTCCAGTCTCGAGGCGCCACTGTGGCGTACCCGGACGGAACCGATGATCCCACTCTCCCAACGATTCGGGAACCCTCCCGGATTCCCGGGTAGTTTCGAAACGATACGGTTGCGTATCGGAGTGAGGAGGAGTACGTTCATTACGAAACGCATCCGTGTCGTTGGATCTTCCCCGAAGATCCGAGGGAGTGCAGTGGATCAAGAAACCATCCAGCGCCGCCGCTGGGCCGTCCTGGGCGTGCTGACCTTCAGCCTGCTCGTCGTCGTGCTCGACAACACGATCCTCAACGTGGCGCTCAAGACCATCGCAGACCCCAACCAGGGGCTGGGGGCGACGCAGAGCCAGCTCGAGTGGTCGATCAACTCCTACACGCTGGTCTTCGCGGGCCTGCTGTTCACGTTCGGAGTGATCGGCGACCGGCTCGGCCGCAAGCGCGTCCTCATGGGCGGCATGGTCGTCTTCGCCGTCGCCTCGCTGGCGTCGGCGTACGCGCAGACCCCCGACCAGCTGATCTGGGCCCGCGCCCTGATGGGCCTCGGCGGTGCCGCGATCATGCCGCAGACGCTCTCGATCATCACCAACGTCTTCGAGCCGCACGAGCGCGGCCGCGCGATCGGCATCTGGGCCGGCGCGGTCGGCCTGGCCGTGGCCATCGGCCCGGTCACCGGCGGCCTGCTGCTCGCCCACTTCTGGTGGGGCTCGGTGTTCCTCATCAACGTGCCGGTCGTGGTGATCGGCCTGCTTCTGATGACGTTCCTCGTGCCCGAGTCGCGCAACCCGCTGCCCGGCGGCCTCGACCCCGCGGGCGTGCTGCTGTCGATCGTCGGCCTGGTCGCCGTCTCGTACGGGATCATCCAGGGCGGCGAGCGCGGCGACTGGCTCGCCCCCGCGGTGCTGGGCCCGGTCGTGCTCGGCCTGGCCGTGCTGGCGCTGTTCGTCTGGCACGAGGCCCGTACCGAGCACCCCGCGTTCGACGTGCGGCTCTTCCGTGACCCGCGCCTGTCCGCCGCCGTGGCGTCCATCGCACTCTGCTTCTTCGCCGCGGCGGGTGTGTTCTTCTTCACCAACTTCTACATGCAGTCGGTGCGCGGGCTGACCCCGCTGCAGTCGGGGATGATGGTGCTGCCGTTCGCGGCCGCCCAGCTGATCTTCTCGCCGCGCAGCTCGACCATGGTGCGCCGGTTCGGCGCCAAGGCGGTCTGCACCGCCGGCCTGCTCATGGTCGCGGCCGCCCTGACCGGCTACCAGTTCGTGGACGAGACGAGCCCGCTGTGGGTGCTCGGCGTGATCTTCTTCGTGCAGGGCGCGGGCATGGCCAACGTGATGCCGCCCGCGACCGAGTCGGTCATGTCGGCACTGCCGAAGGAGAAGGCCGGCGCCGGATCGGCCATCAACAACACCGCCCGGCAGGTCGCCGTGGCCCTCGGCGTCGCCGTGCTCGGCTCGGTCGTCGCCTCGGTCTACCGCCAGGACCTGTCCGACCGGCTCGCGGCGCTGCCGCCGCAGGCGCGCGAGGTCGCGACCGAGTCCGTCGAGGGCGCCAACCACGTGGGCGCCGGTATGGGCCCCGCCGGTCAGGGCCTCGTCGACTCGGCCAACCACGCGTTCATGCACGGGATGCACATCGCCGCGATCGCCGCGGCAGTGATCGCCTTCCTCGGCGCGATGGTCGTCCTCAAGTGGATGCCCGGCCGTGCCCCCGCGATCACGCCGGAGACCGGGCAGACTGGAGACGTGGAGACCCAGGAGCGGGAGACCGCCGGAGTGTGAACCGGGAGTGCGGGACCGGAGTATGAAACCGTGACGCGATGACAGAGACCACGCAGCAGCGCCCGGGGGCCGGCAGGTCGCCCGGGCGGCCGCGCAGCGAGCGCGCCGAGAGGGCGATCATCGAGGCGACGCTCGATCTGCTCGCCGAGGAGTCCGGCGTGGCCGGGGTCTCCATCGAGGCGGTGGCCGCCCGGGCCGGCGTCGGCAAGACCACGATCTACCGGCGCTGGACCAACAAGGAGGCCCTGATCGTCGACGCGCTGGCGTCGGTGAAGGGCACGCTGCCCACGCCGCCCGGCGACTCGGTGCGCGAAGACCTGCTGGTGCTCGCCCTCGCGATGCACACCGACCGGCACCGCAAGCACGCCAAGTGCTTCTGGAACGTGATCGGCGGCGCGGAGAAACACCCCGAGCTGTACGCCCGCTACCGGCAGGACGTGATGGAGCCGCGCCGCGACGTCGTCCGCGCGGTCCTGCGGCGCGGCCTCGGCACCGGCGAGCTCCGGGCGGACGTCGACGTCGAGGTCGCGCTCGCCATGCTCATCGGATCGCTCAGCCTGAAGACGCCGAAGGACGAGCTGCCCGAGGGGTTCCCCGAGGCCGTGGTGGAGACCCTCCTGAAGGGGATCGCGGCCCCCGGAACGTGACGCCGGGCCCGTTCCGGTAGCGGAAAGACCGAAAGTGGCCGCAGGTCCGTGCCGTTTTCTGCCTGGTCAGTGTGATCTTCTCCCCACCGTGCCCCGTAATGCTCCATACTGGCGGCTGGGGAGTGGTAGGAGGACCGGCTTTCTGGAGCGCCTCAGGTGAGATCCGTGATTGCGCCGCAAGGCGAAACGGCCGCTACCGATTCGGCGTCGCGGACGCTCGTGCTCGGCATCGACGGTGCCCAGGGCATCGTGCAGTGCGGCCCGAACGCCGAGGCCGTGCTCGGCCGTCCGCCCGCGGACCTGATCGGGCGGCCCGCCGCCGAACTGGTCGACGAGGATTCCAAGAGCGACCTCGAGGGCCTGCTCGAAGCGATCGTCGCGGGCCAGGAACGCCGGGCCGTGCTGATCGTCCGGCGTGGCGACGGCAGCACGACCGAGTCGGTGGTGACGGCGCAGCCCCTGGTGGGCGGCGTGGCGCCCGGCTCGCCCGCGGGGCTGCTGTACGTCCGCGTGGCGCTGCCGGTCAGCGAGCGCTATCAGGACCCTGCCCTGATGAGGCGTGCCCTCATGGACGACCCGCTGGCGCGGTTCGGCGCCTCCCTCGACCTCGACCAGACCGCCAAGGGCCTCGTCGACGTCATCGTCCCGCACTTCTGCACGACCGCGTCGGTGCTGGTCCTGGAGAGCCTGGTCGCCGCCGACGAGGTGCACAGCGAGTCCGGCTCGGCGGTGCTGCGGCGGATCGCGGTCACCTCTGACGACGGCAATCCAGCATGGACCGCGACATTTCCGGTGGGCGAGGTGCTCATCTACCCGGAGGGCACGCCCTACCGCGACGTGCTCGAGTCCGCCCGCCCGGTGCACCTGCCGCACGTCGACGTCCAGCTCGCGGGCGACATCGCCGGCAAGTGGCGGCGCCAGCCCGTGGGCCAGCTCCTCACCGGCGTCTCGATGGTCCTGCTGCCCCTCATCGCCCGCGACACGCTGCTCGGCTTCATCGCCTGCACCCGCGTGCCCGGCTTCCGCAAGTTCGACGCCTACGACGTCGAGATCGGCATGGAGTTCGCCTCCCGCGCCGCCATCGTCATCGACAACGCCCGGCTGTTCAGCCGCGAGCGCGCGACCGCGCTCACCCTCCAGCGCAGCCTGCTGCCCAACCGGCTGTCCGCGCCGTCGTCGGTCGAGGTCCGGCACCGCTACCTGCCCGGCAGCAAGCTGGTCGAGGTCGGCGGCGACTGGTACGAGTCGATCGCGCTGCCCGGCGCCCGCGTCGCGCTGATCGTCGGTGACGTCGCCGGGCACGGTGTGCGCGCCGCCGTCACCATGGGCCGGCTGCGCACCGCGCTGCACACCCTCGCCAACCTCGAACTGCCGCCCGCCGACGCGCTGCACGTCATGCACGAGCTGATGATCGAGCTGGGCGAGCAGGAGCCGCACTTCGCCACCTGCGTCTACGCGGTCTACGACGCCACCACCGGCACCGTCGAGGTCGCCTCAGCGGGCCACCTGCCGCCGCTGCTCGTCTCCCCTGAGGGCGCCAACGACTTCCTGGAGATCCCGCCCGCGCCGCCGCTGGGCGTCTCGGGCGGCGCGACGATCGAGAGCCGCGAGTTCACCGTCGAGGACGGCAGCGTCTTCGTCATCTACACCGACGGCCTCGTCGAGAACCGCGGCACCGACATCGACGACGGCCTGGCCCGGCTGCAGGGCATCTTCGGCCCCGAGAGCACCAGCCTGCCGATGGAGCACCTGGCCAAGGCGACCCTCGACGGCGTCTACGCCGACCACCACCGCGACGACATCGCGCTGCTCATCGCGCGGCTGCACCGTCTCCCCGAAGACCGCTTCGTCACCTGGACACTGCCCGCCGATCCCGCCGCCGTCCGCCGCGCCCGCGGCCTGGTCCGCAGCAAGCTGGACGAGTGGGAGCTCGGCGACCTCTCCTACACGACCGAGCTGCTCGCCTCCGAGCTCGTCACCAACGCGCTGCGCTACGCCCCCGGCGGCCCGATCCAGCTGCGGCTGCTGCTGGAGCGCACCGTCGTCTGTGAAGTGTTGGACCGCTCCGCCGCACTACCGCGACTGCGGCACGCCACCGACGACGAGGAGAACGGGCGCGGCCTGCTGGTCGTCAGCCAGCTCGCCCACCGCTGGGGCACCCGCCGCACCGCCGCCGGCAAGGTCGTCTGGTGCGAGCAGATCGTCCCGGGCGTCGACCCCGACCCCTCCGAGCCCGTCCCCGCCTGGCCCGGCGAGAACCACCACCGCGAGTAGCGGCGCGGGTCCGGCCGGGGTCAGACGGCCGCGAGCAGGGCCTGCTCGCGGCGGCCGCGGATCGCCGGGCCGAGGCCGAGCTGGCCCGCGGCCGCCACGAGACCGAGCCCGAGGCAGGTCAGCCACAGCGCGGGCGCGCCGATGCCCAGCAGCTGGGTGCCGCCGAGCGGGGCCAGCAGGAACCCGCCCGACCACGCCATCCCGTACAGGCCGCTGTAGCGCCCGCGCAGATGGACCGGCGCGAGGTCGGCGACGACCGCCTGGAGCACGGACGCGGCGATGATCTCGCCCAGCGTCCAGACCAGGACCGTGCCGACGTAGCTCCAGAGCGACGAGGCGACGGCCGTCAGCCCGTAGCCGAGACCGACGAGCGCCATCCCGGTGGCCAGCACCCGGCTGTGGTCGCGGCGGCTCAGCCACGCGGCGACCAGGGGCTGCACGGCGATGATGATGACGCCGTTGGCGGCGATCGCGATCCCGTACGCCTGCGGCCCGAGGCCGTCCTCCTTCATGGCGAGGGCCATGGTGGTCATGCCCTGGAGGAGCACGAACGTGTAGACGATCCCGATGAGCACGTAGAAGACCATGACCCGGTCGCGCAGCACGTCGAGGAAGCCGCCCTCGTCACGGCCGGCGCGGGCGCGCTCGGGCCGCGAGTCCGGGACCGCCCGCCAGACGAGGACGCCGAAGCCGGCGCAGGTGATCGCGTCGATCCAGAACAGCCACAGGAAGCCGTGCTGGGCCAGCGTGCCGCCGAGGACGGTCGCGATCGCCCAGCCCAGGTTGATCGCCCAGAACAGCAGCGCGAACGCGCGCGGCCGTTCGGCGGGGGAGATGATGTCGGCGACCATCGCCTGCGACGCGGGCCGGTAGATGTCCAGGACCAGTCCGAGGACCAGCACCGCCGCGACGATCGACACGATGCCCTGCGCGTAGCCGAGCGCGAGCATCGCCAGCCCGGTGAGGACGGTGCCGAGGGCCAGCGTGATCCTGCGTCCGATCCGGTCGG
Organism: Spirillospora sp. NPDC048911; assembly: GCF_043198015.1. Taxonomy (NCBI): domain Bacteria; kingdom Bacillati; phylum Actinomycetota; class Actinomycetes; order Streptosporangiales; family Thermomonosporaceae; genus Spirillospora; species Spirillospora sp. NPDC048911. The sequence continues at coordinate 972,019 of NZ_JBICUD010000002.1, forward strand.
TCAGGATGCCGCCGACGATCTGGCTCCCGAGCGACCCGGCTCCGAGCACGGCCATCACCAGGCCCGCTTGGCCCAGCGACAGCCCGCGGGTGGTGGTCAGGTAGAGGCCCAGGAACGGCTCGACCATCGTGCCGAGCCGGTTGAGCAGCGTGCCCGACCACAGGATCCAGAACGTCCGCGGGAAACCGCCGATCCGGTCGTGCAGGAACGCGGGCAGCCTGGCGCGGCTCAGGGGTTCGACGACGGGGACGGCGGCGGGGGTCTCCTCTAGGGCGGTCACATGATCGATGTTCCGGGCGGTGGCGGGGCCGCGAAAATCATTTAGCCTGGACTAAATGATCGAGTTCGTCTTCCACACGGACGACGTGGCGCGGGTGCGGTTCGCGTTCTCGCCGCTCTGGGAACTGGTACGCGGGCTGCGGGTCCTGGCCGACCCGTCCCGGCACGCGCTGCACCTGCCGTGGGTGCACGCCGTGCGGCCGAAACTGCGCGGGCTCGACGTGGGGTTCCTGCGGAGCGCGGTACCGGCGACCGACTACATCCCGGACTTCCTGACCCCGCCGCCAGGGACGCCGCTGCCGGACTTCGCCGCCGAGCTGGAGATCGTCCGGGCGACGCCGCCCGAGGTCGTCGCCGAGGAGCTCCGCCTGACCGAACGGGGCGGCGCGGCGGGGGCGGCGCGGCGGGCGATGGCGGCCGAGCCCGCCCGCACTCTGGAGGCGGTCTGCGTCCAGCTCGGACGGTTCTGGAGCGCCGCCGTCGAGCCGTACTGGGAGCGGATCCGGGATCTGCTGGAAGGCGACGTGCTGCGGCGGACCCGGGCCCTGGCGGCGAACGGCGCGGAGGGCGTCTTCGCCGATCTCCACCCGGCCGTCCGCTGGCACGGCGGCACCCTCTTCGTCGACCGCCGGTGGGACTACCGGGGCGAGCTCGCCGGCCGCGGGCTGCTGCTCGTGCCCAGCGTCTTCGTGTGGCCTCAGGTCTCGGTGATGGTGCCGCCGTATCAACCCATGCTCAGCTATCCGCCGTACGGCGTGGCGACCCTCTGGGAGTCGAGCCCGGCCGCGCCGCCGGACGCCCTCGCCGCCCTCATCGGACGGCGCCGCGCCGAACTGCTCCTCGCGCTCGGCTCCCCGGCCTCGACCACCGAGCTCTCCCGGCGCCTGAACGTGACGCCGGGCGCGATCAGCCAGCATCTCGGCGTCCTGCGGGCCTGCGGGCTGGTCACCGGGCACCGCCTCGGCCGCCGCGTCCTCTACACGCGCACCAGGGCCGGCGACGCTCTGGCGGAGTCGCCGTCAGTGCAGTGAGGCATCAGCGCCGAGGGGATCAGCGCCGAGGGGATCAGCGCAGAGGGGATCAGCGCAGAGGGGATCAGCGCAGTGAGGCGAGGGCGTCGAGGCGCGGCTGGCGCTGACCGGGCGCCGGCGAGGCCTGGTCCGGCACGCCGGACCGGCAGTAGCGGCCGGACTCGGTGAGCCAGTCGAGGTGGGCCCGGGGCGCGCCCACGAAGGCGCCGACGATCCGCGTCACGGCGTCGCGTTCCGCCGGGGAGAGGCCCAGCATGGCGAACGTGTCGTTCATCGCCCGGACGGCCCCCCGCACGTCCATGACGCGGTCGACGATGTGATCCACCACCCGGTCGGCGGCCTGCGCCGGTTCGAGGCCGCGGGCGGCCGCCAGCACCACGACGTGGTTGTGCACGTCGCCGCGCGCCGTCTCCTTGCCGTACGAGGCGAGGTCGTTGCTCCAGGCCAGCACGTCGGCGGTGCCCTCGGCCACGGTCTTCCACGGCGAGGTGCCGAGCAGGCGGGGCGGCAGTTCCACGCCCAGCACCGGCTCGATCAGATCGAGCAGGAACGGCCCGGCGGCCCGCCGCCGGAGCGCCGGATACGCGTCCGGTGTGGGAGTCTCGCCCATCCGACGGCCCACCGCCTCCGCCGCGCACCCGGCCCGGTGCTCCTCCATGTGCAGCAGGAACCGGCGGCGCCAGTCGCGGCTCATGCCGGCCGCGGCGGCCCGCCACAGCTCCACGGCCGTCGCCTCCAGAGGCCGCGCCCCCGGGGCCGCGTGACCGCGGCGCATCGCCTTCAGCAGATCCCCGTACAGCCCGTGCACGGCGGTGGCACTGGTCGCCATGGGCGCGTCGTCGAGGAGGTCGTCCACCGCGAAGGTCCAGGTCAGCCAGCGGGCGAACAGCTCCACCCGCTCCAGGTCACCGGCCGGGAAGACTCTCGCAGCCAGCCGTTCGAACCGTCCCCTGCCCAGCGGTGAGGTGTCGGGATCGCCCAGCACGAGCCCGCTGCCGCGTCCCCAGGCCTCCAGCCGTTCGCCCAGCGGCCAGGCATCCGGATGCATGTCCGAAGGGGCGGCGAGGGCGGCGAGCCGGTCGGTCAGCGAGTGCAGCAGGGTGTCCACGACCCGTCCCACGCTAATGATCACCTTGCCGCATCTCGATGCCCGCCACGTCAAATTTGGGGGAAGCCCCGGTAATGGCTCACGATCGGGGTTGCTGCTGTGAGGACGCGCAGGTCGTGTGGCAGAGTTCGGGGTGGCGGTATGTGCGGCTTCGTACCCGGCTGCGACGTGATCTCGGGCGTGTAACGTCTCCGAAACAGCGCCGGGGCATACTGCGAAGTGGCTGGACCTGTCGGCACCTGCGGAAACTCTGTGTGACGGCGGCCGGCACGGGCATACGTCGGAAGTCGGCACGGCGATCGGTAGGGAGAAGGCTTTGGACCGTCAGCAGGAGTTCGTGCTCCGCACGCTGGAGGAGCGCGACATCCGCTTCATCCGGCTGTGGTTCACCGACGTGCTCGGCTTCCTGAAGTCCGTCGCCGTCGCGCCCGCCGAGCTCGAAGGCGCCTTCGCCGAGGGCATCGGCTTCGACGGCTCGGCGATCGAGGGCTTCGCGCGAGTCTACGAGGCCGACATGATCGCCAAGCCGGACCCGTCCACGTTCCAGGTGCTGCCGTGGCGGTCCGAGGGCCCCGGGGTCGCGCGGATCTTCTGCGACATCCTCATGCCCGACGGAACGCCGAGCTTCGCCGACCCGCGCTACGTGCTCAAGCGCGCGCTGGCCCGCGCGGCCGATCTCGGCTTCACCTTCTACACCCATCCCGAGGTCGAGTTCTTCCTGCTCAAGGACCGGCCGGAGGACGGGCGCGAGCCGGTCCCGGTCGACTCGGGCGGCTACTTCGACCACACGCCCCACAGCGCCGCGCACGACTTCCGGCGCAACGCGATCATGATGCTGGAGGCCATGGGGATCTCGGTGGAGTTCAGCCACCACGAGGGCGCCCCCGGCCAGCAGGAGATCGACCTCCGCTACGCCGACGCGCTCACCACCGCCGACAACATCATGACGTTCCGGCTGGTGATGAAGGAGGTGGCGCTGGAGCAGGGCGTGTTCGCCTCGTTCATGCCCAAGCCCTTCACCGACCACCCGGGCTCGGGCATGCACACCCACATGTCGCTCTTCGAGGGCGACCGCAACGCCTTCTACGAGCCGGGCGCCGAGTTCCAGCTCTCCAAGGTCGGCCGCGCGTTCATCGCCGGCGTCCTCCGCCACTCGGCCGAGATCACCGCCGTCTGCAACCAGTGGGTCAACTCCTACAAGCGCCTGTGGGGCGGCGTCGGCTCGACCGCGGGCGCGGGCGGCGAGGCCCCCTCCTACATCTGCTGGGGCCACAACAACCGGTCCGCCCTGGTGCGCGTCCCGATGTACAAGCCGCAGAAGGGCCACGCGACCCGCATCGAGTTCCGCTCCCTCGACACCGCCGCCAACCCCTACCTGGCGTTCGCCGCGATCCTCGGCGCCGGCCTCAAGGGCATCGAAGAGGGCTACGAGCTGCCCCAGGGCGCCGAGGACGACGTCTGGGCCCTCACGGCCGCCGAACGCCGCGCACTGGGCATCGAGCCGCTCCCGCAGAGCCTGGACGAGGCCATCCACGCCATGGAGCGCTCCGAGCTGATGGCCGACGTCCTCGGCGAGCACGTCTTCGACTTCTTCCTGCGCAACAAGCGCCAGGAATGGGAGGACTACCGCCGCCAGGTGACCGCCTACGAACGCCAGCGCCTCATCGCCGTCCTGTAACAGCGGTCCTGCCCCCAGGGGCAGGACCGCCACCTCACCTCACGGCAGCAGTGGGTCGGCGAGCAGGGCGTTGTGCCGGTTGACGCCGATGTCGGCGGGGCCGAGGTTCCTGACGCCCTTGACGGTCAGGCCCGCGCGGGTGCCGGTGAAGACGTACAGGCGGCCGGGCCAGACGTACCGCGACGTGCCGGCGACCTTGTAGCCGTTCTCGAACGGGGTGCCGACGACGAGCTCGGCGCGGCCGTTGAAGTCGGAGGGTTTCGCGGGCTTGCGCACCCCGACGCCCGCCGCGAGCGCGGCGTCCAGCGCCTCGTTCTCCTGGGCCGACACCGCGACGACGGTGCCGAGAGCCACGGTGATCGCGGCTACGGCGCTGAAGGCCGCGATGGGGCGGTTCGTCATGATGGCTCCCCCGAGAAATGATCGTTCGCAGGAGACGCTCCAAGATCCCCGGTGGTTCACATGGCTGCCACTCTTCGGTGGCGTGGTTGGGGGAGATGGAATCGAGATCTTTCGGGGTGCGGCCTTCCTCCTCCGTCGCGGGGGCGTCCGATTACGGTGGAGTCGTGCAGCAGCCGTGGACTCCTGATCGTCGTCCTTCGCTGGCCGGTCGTCTGGCCAGGCTCGGCTTCACCGACGCGGGACTCGCGGAGCGGCGGCTGATCGAGGAGGATCCGGACGGCGTGCTCGGCGACGGGCGGCTGGACGCGCTCGGCGCCACCGCCGATCCCGATCTGGCGCTGACGGGCGTCCTGCGGCTGCTCGCGGCGGCGGGTGAGGACGGCGGCGATCTGCGGGCCGTCCTGCACAAGGACTCGGCGACCCGGGAACGGCTGTTCACGGTCCTCGGGGTGAGCGCGGCCCTTGGTGATCATCTTGCCCGGCATCCGGCGGACTGGCGCGTGCTGCAGGGAGATGGAGCGCTCCAAACGGTCTCGCCCGCGACGGTGCGGGCGGATCTGCTGCGCGCCGTCGGTGCCGAGCCGGGGCCTGCGCCGGTCGCGGGCGGCTCGGGTCCCGAGACGCTGGTGGCGCTGCGCGCGGCGTACCGGCGGCACCTGCTCCAGCTGGCGGGCCGCGACCTCATCGGCGCGGCCGATGTGGGGCAGGTCGCCGCCGAGCTCGCCGACCTCGCCGCGGCCGCGCTGGAGGCGGGGCTGGCGGTGGCGCGGGCGGCGGTGCCCGAGCACGCGGCGTGCCGGCTGGCGGTCATCGGCATGGGCAAGTGCGGCGGGCGGGAGCTCAACTACGTCAGCGACGTCGACGTGATCTTCGTGGCGGAGGCGCGGGAGGGCCATCCGGAGGAGACGGGCCTGCGCACGGCCACGCGGCTGGCGTCGGCCCTGATGCGCGCGTGCTCGGCCAGCACCGAGGAGGGCGCCCTGTGGGAGGTCGACGCGGCGCTGCGCCCCGAGGGGAAGGCAGGCCCGCTCGTACGGACGGTCGCCAGCCACCGGGCGTACTACGAGCGCTGGGCCAAGACCTGGGAGTTCCAGGCGCTCCTCAAGGCGCGGCCGGTCGCGGGCGACGCGGAACTCGGCCGGCGCTACATGGAGACGATCACGCCGATCGTCTGGGGCGCGGTGGGGCGCGGCGAGGGCAGCGAGACCCGTGCGGCGGGGGGCGAGAGCTTCGTCGCGGACGTCCAGGCGATGCGGCGCCGTGTCGAGGCCCATCTGAGCGAGCGGGGGGAGGACGCCGAACGCCAGCTGAAGCTCGGCCCGGGTGGCCTGCGCGACGTCGAGTTCGCCGTGCAGCTGCTGCAACTCGTCCACGGACGCGCGGACGCCACGCTGCGCAGCGCCGGCACCCTGGAGGCGCTGGCGGCGCTGTCCCACGGCGGCTACGTCGGCCGTGACGACGCGGCCGCGCTGACCTCGGCCTACCGGTTCCTGCGCCGGGTCGAGCACCTCATCCAGCTCCACCGCCTGCGCCGCACGCACCTGGTGCCCGACGACGTGATCGACCTGCGCCGGCTGGGCCGGGCGCTGGGCCTGCGCACCGACCCGGTGGGCGAGTTCACCGCGCTGTGGCGGCGGCACGCCCGCGAGGTGCGCCGCATCCACGAGAAGCTGTTCTACCGGCCGCTGCTGCTGGCCGTCGCGCGGCTGCCGGGGGAGGAGTCCCGGCTGACGCCCGGTGCCGCCCGGGTCCGGCTGGAGGCGCTCGGCTTCGATGATCCGGCGGGCGCGCTCCGGCACATCGAGGCGCTCACCTCCGGGGTGTCGCGGCGCGCCTCCATCCAGCGGACGCTGCTGCCGGTGATGCTCGGGTGGTTCGCCGACGCCCCCGACCCCGACGCCGGGCTGCTGGGCTTCCGGCAGGTGAGCGACGCGCTCGGCACGACCCCCTGGTACCTGCGGCTGCTGCGCGACGAGGTGACCGTCGCCGAGCGCATGGCCTGCGTCCTCGGGTCCAGCCGCTACGCCACCGATCTGCTGCTGCGCGCTCCGGAGGCGGTCGCGATGCTCGGCAGCGAGGCCGGTCTCGCGCCGCGGCCGTACGAGACGCTGCGCGCGGAGGCGCTGGCGGCGGTGCTCCGCAGAGCCGAAGGCGATACGAGAAGGCACAGAGCCGAAGGCGATACGAGAAGGCACAGAGCCGAAGGCGATACGAGAAGGCACAGAGCCGAAGGCGATACGAGAAGGCACAGAGCCGAAGGTGAGACGAAAGAGCGCGGAGCCGACGGCGAGGTGAACAAGCGCGGAGCCGACGGCGACGCGGTCAAGCAGCGGGCCGAGGCCGCGGTCGCGGTGGTGCGCGGGCTGCGCCGCCGCGAGCTGTTCCGGGTCGCGGTCGCCGACCTGCTCGACCTCGCCGACGTCCGCACGGTCGGCGAGGCGCTCACCGACATCACGACCGTCACGGTCGAGGCCGCGCTGCGGGCCGCCATCAACAAGATCGAGATCGACCGGGGCGGACCGCTGCCGACGCGGATGGCGATCGTGGCGATGGGCCGGTTCGGCGGGCACGAGCTCGGCTACGGCAGCGACGCCGACGTGATGTTCGTCCACGATCCGCTCGACGGCGCCGACGAACGCGACGCCAGCCGTGCCGCGCACGCCGTCGCCGAGGAACTGCGCAGGCTGCTGGCGCTGCCCGCCCCCGACCCGGCGCTGGAGATCGACCCGAACCTGCGGCCCGAGGGACGGCAGGGCCCGCTGGTCCGCACGCTCGCCTCGTACGCCGCGTACTACGCCCGCTGGTCGGCGCCCTGGGAGAGCCAGGCGCTGCTCCGCGCCGACCCGATCATCGGCGACCCGGACCTGTGCGAACGTTTCCGTGCCCTGATCGACCCCGTGCGGTGGCCGGAGGGCGGCATCGGCGACGACACCGTCCGCGAGATCCGGCGGCTCAAGGCCCGGATGGAGTCCGAGCGCCTGCCCCGCGGGATCGACCGGCGCCAGCACATCAAGCTCGGCCCCGGCGGCCTGTCGGACGTGGAGTGGGTCGCCCAGCTGACCCAGCTCCGGCACGCCCACGAGATCCCCACGCTGCGGACGACCCGGACGCTCGCCACCCTCGACGCGGCCGTCGAGGCCGGTCTGCTCGACGAGGGCGACGCCCGCGTCCTCTCGCAGGCCTGGCAGCTGGCGACCCGGATCCGCGGCGTGATCATGCTGGTCCGCGGCCGGGCCTCCGATCTCCTTCCGACCGACCACCACCGCGAGCGCACCGCCGTCACCCGCGTGCTCGGCTACCCCGGCACCGGCGACCTCATCGAGGACTACCGCCGCCATGCCCGCCGGGCCCGCGCCGTGGTGGAACGCGTCTTCTACGGCGCCGAGTGATCCCTGCGGCGCGCCGGTCGAACGCCTGGGGCGCGTCGGCTGATCACCACGGAGCGTCGGCTGATCCCGTTCAGATCAGGGGATGGTCGCGGGACAGGAGGGCGAGCGTGCCGGCCCGGAACGCGCCGCGCACGAGGGCGTAGCCGAGGGCCAGGGCCATCGCGCCGCCGACGGCGTCGAGGAGGTAGTGGTTGGCCGTGCCCATGATCACCAGCACGGTCACCGCGGGGTAGAGCACCGCGAGGGTCACGACCCAGCGCCGCCGGGCGATGGCGATGACCGCGGCGGCCGACCAGAGGGCCCAGGCCATGTGCATCGAGGGCATGGCGGCGTACTGGTTGGACACCGTGGCGGTCGGCCCGGAGTCGTAGATGCCCCACGTACCGAAGTTGATCACGGTGTCGGTGAAGCCCGGCAGCATGCGGGGCGGGGCCAGCGGGAACACCCAGAAGCCGACGAGCCCGACCAGCGTGGTGGCGAAGAGCAGGGACCGGTACACCGGATAGCGGCGCGGATGCCACACGTACAGCCAGACCATCACGCCGATCGTCACGACGAAGTGCATCGTCGAGTAGAAGTAGTTGGCCGGGATGGCGACCCAGGCGTGATCGGTGAAGAGCCGGTTGAGGGCGTACTCGACGTCCAGGTTCGCGGCGTACTCGAGGTCGAGGAGCTGGCGCGCGCGATGGGCGGCCATCACGTGATCGGCCGGCACCAGGTTGCGGACCACCTCGTACGCGGCGTAGCAGATCAGCAGGAGCAGCAGCTCGGTCCGCAGCCGGGGCCGGACGGCAGCCTTCGCCCCGGCGCGGTGCGCGGCGCCGGACTCCGGCCCCCCGACCGTTCCTGACATGATCCCAAGGATCTCAAATGCCGGTCTCCCGCGCACCCCTGACCCCGCCGGAATCGGCCGTGGCGGGACTGGGCCGTGCCCGCAATCGCTGTACCAGCAGGGATGTCGTCCGGTCCCGGAGCGCCAGAATCGATTTCGGGCAGTGGTGGTAGAGGACCCACGACAGGGTCATCGCCGCGCCGATCAGCGCGATTCCGGCCACCGCGTCCAGGATGTAGTGGTTCGCGGTGGAAAGGATCACGAACACTGTGGTCGCCGGGTAGATCACCCCGAGCACCTTGGCCCAGCGGCGCGCCGCCAGCTTGATCATCAGGAACCCGCACCACATCGCCCAGCCCGCGTGCATCGAGGGCATCGCCGCGTACTGGTTGGTGAGGGTGCCGGAGGCGTCGCTCGCGTACAGGCCCAGCGAGTGCAGGGCCGTGACCGGGTCGACGAACCCCTCGGAGTGCAGGAACCGCGGCGGCGCCAGCGGGTAGAGCCAGAAGCCCAGCAGCGCCACGCCCGTGGCGATCATGATCCCGGTGCGCGCCCAGCGGTAGTCCTGCGGCCGGCGGCGGTACAGCCACACCACGATCGTCAGCGTCACCGCGAAATGGGCGGTGGCGTAGAAGATGTTGGCCGTACGGGCCAGCCACGGCACCTGGAGCAGCCACTGGTTGAGGCCGAGTTCGACGTCGATCCCCAGGAACCGCTCCGTGGAGAGGATCTGGTCGGCGTGCGCGAACGCCGGACCCGTCCCGTCCTGAACCAGGACGATGCGCGTCAACGTATAACCGGTATAGAAGATCGCGATCAGCAGCAGTTCGCGCCACACCGGCGGCACGGAGATCCGCTTGGCCGCCGGCACACCTGCGACCCGCCGCGCGGGGGCGGGGCGGGCCTGTGCCGTCTGGCCACGAGGAGCGGGTGGGGCGATTTGGGCCATGCTCCCTATCTTTGCGGTGCGGCCACCTCTTTGAGATCACCGCGACGAATGGTCTTTATCTCAGCCTTGAGTAGTACATCCCTGATGTGGCCTCCGGACCTTTGGGGGAGGAGGGATCAGGGTCTGGGCTTGATCAGGAGTCAGCATAAGAGGACGTGGGGAGGTCGGCACGGCTCCCCGCGGGAGAACGGGGGGACGAACGGCATAGAGGAAGTCGATACCCGACACCTGGGCCGTAAGTGCCGCCCCGATGACCGCTTTCGGCCTGGCGGCTCCGACTGGTGCGCACGGCCTAGGACGAGGCCCGGGTGGTACGGACGGCCCAGGGCCGGGCCTAGGGCGGCGTGCACGGGCCGGGCACCGGGCCGGGCTGGGGTCCTCCTCAGGTGGAGATGACCTGGTCGACCTTCATCGGCTCCTTCAGAGCGTTTCCGACCGTGCAGTAGCGGTCGTGGACGCGCTCGGCGACCTTCGCGAGCACCTCCGCGGCCTTGTCGTCGCCCGGGGGGAGCTCCACCTCGTAGCTGACGGTGATCGTGCCGAGCTTGCTCGTGGCGACCTTGTCGGCGGAGACGGTGGCGGCGAGCTTGACCATCCGGTGGCCGCGCTGCGCCGTGAGCGGCTCCACGGTCACGATTTCGCAACCGCCCAGCGCGGCCAGCAGCAGCTCGACCGGGGTGAACGCGCCCTCGGCCTCGCCGGAGTCGCTGATGGCGACGCGCGCTCCGCGGTCGTTGGTGGCCTGGTAGCCGTCGTCGGTCCGCTCCACCTTCACCGTGGCCATGGGATCTCCTTAGTCACTGCCGAACACGCCTTCGTGCTGTCGCCCATCGGAACACGACGGCCGCCCTGGATCTTCCCACGAGGACGGCGTTCACCTCGCCTTCCCTCACGTTCTTCCGCGCTCACCGCCATCTCGGGGCGGCCGCACACTGCGGGATCAGGCGGTGCGGGGGGTCTCCAGGCGGAGCTGCTCCTCTTCGACGATCTGGCGGGCGAGGGCCTGCTCGGAGATGTCGACGGCGTCGGGGGAGGCCTCGGCGATGTCGCTGCGGCGCGCGTAGGCGTCGAAGAGCGCGTTCTTGCCCCGCAGCAGGTCGAGCATGCGCTGGTCGACGCTGTCGGTGGTGAGGATGCGGTGCACCTGGACGGGGCGGACCTGGCCCATCCGGTGCGCCCGCGCCACGGCCTGGCTTTCCAACGTGGGCTTGACCTGGGGCTCGCAGATGATGACGACGGAGGCGGCCTGGAGGTTGAGGCCGGTGCCGCCCGCCTGGATCTGGCTCAGCAGCACGGCGTGCCCCGGGTCGGCGGTGAACGCGTCGACCATCGCCTGGCGTCCGGCCGGCGGGACGGAGCCGGAGATGGGGCCGTGCGCGCGCTCGCCGAGCGCGGCGCCGACGGTGGTGAGCACGTCGCGGAAGAACGAGAAGACGACGACCTTCAGCTCGTTGGCGGCGGCCTCCTCGACCAGCTCGACCACGCGCTTGAGCTTGGCCGACCTGCGCGGGTTGGCGTACGCCGCGTTGCGCATGGCCATGAAGTTGCCGGCGGCGACGGCACGGCGGTAGGCCGCGGCGTCGGCATGGCTGAACTGCTCCCACTCGTCGACGTGCACCACCTCGGGCAGCTCGACGAGGACGTCGAGCTGGTTGCGGCGCAGGTAGGCCGGGGCCACGGCGGAGCGGAAGGCGCGCGGGCCCATCGCCGCGTCGCTCCGCCGGATGTCGGGGACCAGGACGGGCTGCAGGTGGGCGACCAGGTTGCGGAACTCCTCGACGCGGTTCTCCATCGGCGTGCCGGTGAGGAACAGCACCCTGTCGGCCCGCGCGCACCAGGCGCCGACGGACCGGGAACGGCGGGTCTCGGGATTCTTGACGAAGTGCGCCTCGTCGACGACGAGCATGCCGATCCGGACGGTGTGCGGGACGTCCAGGGTGTGCAGCACGTCCAGGGTGGTCACCGCGATGCCGCCGTCGCGCACCCAGTCGCGGAGGGCGGCGGCGCGGCCGGAGCCGTGCACCGGATGCGCGTCCAGGGCGCTGCGCGCGTCGATCTCGCGGAGCCAGTTGATGAGCACGCTGGCCGGGCACGCCACCAGGAAGTGCGTCGCACCCTCGGCGGCCAGGTGCGCGATCGCCGCGATGGCCTGCACGGTCTTGCCGAGGCCCATCTCGTCGCCGAGGACGACGCGCCGCTGGGCCAGCGCGAAGCGGGCGCCGAACGACTGGTAGCCGCGGAGCGAGACGCGCAGATGCGTCTCGTCCAGAGGCTGTGCCTTGACCCGCCTCGTGATGTCGTCCGGCAGGAAGCCCTCGCCGGGATCGCGTTCCGGGTCGAGCGCCGCCAGCTCGGCGAGCAGGGCGTAGTAGTCGGACGCGCGCAGCTCGAAGTCGATCCACGCCTCGTCGGCGGTCACCCTCGGCCGCAGCAGATCGACCGACGCCTGCGCGAAGAACTCCGGCGTGCCGCGGGCGTGCTCTTCGCGGAGCACCTGGCCGAGCTCGGCGAGCGCGCCCATCGCCTCCTCGCGCCGTTCGCGGCTCGAGAACAGCCGCCGCCACCAGCTCACCGCCGGCCGCGCCGTGGCCACCAGCGGCGAGAGCCGCTCGTCGAGCGCGACCGCCAGCTCGCTCGCCCGCGGGACGTCCGGCCCGGCGTTGACGAGCAGGTGCAGCGCCACCACCAGCGCGGTGGTGGCCGCATCGTTGCGGTCGAGCCCGATGCGGATGCTCGCGGCGCGTTCGGCCGCCTCGCAGATCTGCTGCGCCGCCGCCTGCAGCTGGCCGGCCGTCTGCGGCCCGATACCGGGCAGGCACTGCAGCTCGTACGCGGTGGTGTCGAGGACCTGGAGCACCGTCTCGATCTCGGCCCGTTCCAGCGCGGGGAGTTGCAACCTGCCGCTGGTCACGTCCTTGAGCCGCGAAACCGGCATCGTCGCCAGCTGCGCCCGCGCGGCCCGCCGCCGCAACGGCCCCAGCGCCTCCTGGACGGCCACCCTGGCCCGCCGATGGTCCTCGATCAGGGCGCGCGCCGCGTCCCGCAGGTCGTACGCGTTGCGCAGAAGCTCCTTGGGCGCCTCAGACGGCCGTCCCCTGAGCAACTCCTGCGTCATCGTGACCGCCACCTCCGTCCGCAGCACATGATGCCACCGAGGTCCGACATCGTCCGGCATTGTCGGCCGTTGCCGACGTGATCTTCTAGGCGGACACTCGACGTGTTCACCGCGTTGATCTCATCTTGAGGAGCCCCCGCCATGAGCAGTTCGATATCCCGGCGCACTGTGCTCACCACGGGACTCGCCGTCGTGGCGGGCTCGGCCGTCTCGCCTTCGCATGCCTCCGCTGTTCCCCTGGCGGGCCGAGGCATGTCCCTGGTCGACAATCGTGCGTGGGTCGGCCGCGCCGACTGGGCCGGCGGCAAGGGACGGGGGACGCGGCTCGCGCCGGGACCCCGTCCGGGCGTCACCATCGGCCGGCCCCTCGGGACCGTCGACTACCAGGATCCGCACACGGGTCAGGCGTCCACCTGGGAGTACGCCACCTGGACCTCGCCCGTGCACCACCTGCGCGTGCCGTCCACCGAGGTGATCGCCTCCTGGAACGCCCACGCCCCCGCGGGGATGTGGATCGCGATCGAGCTGCGCGGCACCTACAACGACACGACGCGCACACCGTGGTACGTGATGGGCCGGTGGGCGGCCGGGGACGGCGACATCCGCCGGACCTCCGTGGACGACCAGACGGACGGCAAGAGCACCATCTGGACCGACACGTTCTCCATCGACGCCCCGGAGAGCGGCCTGCGCCTGGTCTCGTACCAGCTGAGGCTGACGCTCCATCGCAGGCCGGGCGCCCGAGGCGGCCCCGCGGTCTGGCGGCTGGGCGCGATGGGATCCGACGTCCCCGGCCGCTTCGAGGTGCCCGCCTCCGCCCCCGGCGTCGCCACCGGCCGCGAGCTCGCCGTGCCGCGGTACTCGCAGTCGATCCACCAGGGGCAGTATCCCGAGTACGACAACGGGGGAGAGGCGTGGTGCAGCCCCACCTCGTCCCAGATGATCATCGAGTACTGGGGCCGGCGGCCGAGCGCGGAGGATCTGGCCTGGGTCGACCCCGCCTTCACCGACCCGCAGGTGTGCCACGCCGCGCGCTTCACCTACGACTACCAGTACGAGGGGTGCGGCAACTGGCCCTTCAACGCCGCCTACGCCGCGACGTACAAGGACATGCAGGGCGTCGTCACCCGCCTGGCCTCGCTGCCGGACGCGGAGACGCTGATCCGTGCGGGGATCCCGCTCATCACCTCGCAGTCGTTCCTGGCCTCGGAGCTGGACGGGGCGGGGTACGGCACCTCGGGCCACCTGATGACCGTCATCGGCTTCACCGCGGACGGCGACGTCATCGCCAACGACCCGGCCTCCCCGAGCAACGCCGCCGTCCGCCGCGTCTACAAGCGCCGCCAGTGGGAGAACATCTGGCTGCGGACCAAGCGCTACAACGCCGGCGGCAAGGTCGTCAGCGGCACGGGTGGTGTCTGCTACCTCTACTTCCCGGTCCGCCTCACCCCGGCGCAGCACCGCGCGCTGCGAGCGGTCGGCGTGCGCTGACCCGCCGCACCGGCCGGCACTAGTCAAAGGCCGCCGGCCGCCCGCCCCTGACGGGACGGACGGCCGGCGGCCTCGCGACGGGGACGATCAGATGTCGTAGTACAGCTCGAACTCGTGCGGGTGGGGACGGAGCCGGATCGGGTCGATCTCGAACTCGCGCTTCATGGCGATCCACGTCTCGATGAGGTCGGGCGTGAAGACGCCGCCTTCGAGCAGGTAGTCGTGGTCGGCCTCCAGCGCCGCGAGGACCGCCTCCAGGGAGCCGGGCACCGTCGGGATGGCGCGGGCCTCCTCGGGCGGCAGCTCGTAGAGGTCCTTGTCCACCGGCTCGGCGGGCTCGATCTTGTTCTTGATGCCGTCCAGGCCCGCCATCAGCATCGCCGAGAAGGCGAGGTAGGGGTTGCAGGACGGGTCCGGCACGCGGAACTCGACGCGCTTGGCCTTGGGGTTGGAGCCCGTGATCGGGATGCGGATGCACGCCGAGCGGTTGCGCTGGGAGTAGACCAGGTTGACCGGCGCCTCGAAGCCGGGCACCAGCCGGTGGTAGGAGTTCACCGTCGGGTTGGTGAAGGCCAGCAGCGACGGCGCGTGCTTGAGCAGGCCGCCGATGTAGTAGCGCGCGTTGTCCGACAGGCCCGCGTAGCCGACCTCGTCGTAGAACAGCGGCGAGCCGTCCTTCCACAGCGACTGGTGGCAGTGCATGCCCGAGCCGTTGTCGCCGAAGATGGGCTTCGGCATGAACGTCACCGTCTTGCCGGCGGCGCGCGCGACGTTCTTGACGATGTACTTGTAGAGCAGCAGGTTGTCGGCCGTCTTCAGCAGCGTGTCGAAGCGGAAGTCGATCTCGGCCTGGCCCGCGGTGCCGACCTCGTGGTGCTGCATCTCGACGATGATGCCGGCCTCGAGCAGCTGCGACACCATCTCCGAGCGCAGGTCGGTGTAGTGGTCCATCGGCGGCACGGGGAAGTAGCCGCCCTTGTACGGAGGCTTGGCGCCGAGGTTGCCGCCCGGCTCCTCACGCCCGGTGTTCCAGGCGCCCTCGACCGAGTCGAGGTAGTAGTAGCCCGCGTTCTCCTTCGTCTCGAACCGCACGTCGTCGAAGATGTAGAACTCGGCCTCGGGGCCGAAGTAGCACGTGTCGGCGATGTTGGTGCCGCGCAGGTAGTCCTGGGCCTTCTTGGCGACGTTGCGCGGGTCGCGGCTGTAGGGCTCCCCGGTCAGCGGGTCGTGGACGAAGAAGTTGAGGTTCAGCGTCTTGTGCTGACGGAAGGGGTCGACCACCGCCGTGCTCGGGTCCGGGAGCAGGAGCATGTCCGACTCGTGGATCTCCTGGAACCCGCGGACCGACGAACCGTCGAACATGAGCCCCTCGGTGAAGACGCTCTCGCCGAAGCTCTCCACGGGGAAAGTGAAGTGCTGCATCTTCCCGGGGAGGTCCACGAACCGACAGTCGACGAATCGCACACCTTCGTTCCTGATGAAGCTCAGGACCTCATCGGCGCTGCTGAACATCCAGCCTCCTTGGGGCGCTTTTGGCTTACGGAAGGCTATGGGCGGGCGGTTTCCCGTCCGTGTCCCATATGTTTCGCCTGTGTTACGCATCACATTGTGGAGTAGGTCACCGCTTCATGGGGCGCAAGCCACGCCCCGAGTCCGACTCCTTTACGGAACCGGATAGCGTATGGCCCATGAGCAGCGCCAAGGGCACCCGGTGGACGCAGACCTGGCTGGGCGGCGCCCGCGCGGCGGGCGCCGATCTCGGCTATCCGGGCGAACGGCTCGGGCTTCCCGCGGCGGGCAGGGGCTCGGCCGCGAGCTACGGCCGCCGCGTTCTCGCCCTGCTGATCGACCTTCTGGTCGCCGCGCTCATCGGGGCCTTCCTCGCCCGCGTCCTCGACTGGTCGCCGGGCACCCGCTCGCTGGCCAACACCGGGGTCTTCGCGCTCCAGGCCTGGCTGCTCACCGCCACCATCGGAATGACGATCGGCAAGCGCCTCACCGGCATCCGCGTCGTCCGGCTCGGCGGCAGGCCCGTCGGCCCCGGCTGGGCGCTGGCCCGCACGCTGCTCCTCATCCTGATCATCCCCGCCATGATCTGGGACCGCGACTACCGGGGCATGCACGACCGCGCCGCCAACACCATCGTCATCAACAGCTGAGCGTCGTCAACGCAAAACGAAAGAGGAGCGAGCCCCGCGGGCTCGCTCCTCTTTCGTCGCTGGTCGTCGGGTCGCGCCCAGCGCGTCTTGGACTCAGCGCATCTTGGGCTCAGCGCATCTTGGGCTTGGGGCCCTTGGGCATGCGCGAGCCCTTCGGCATGGGGCCCTTGGGCATCTGCATGGAGCGGGGGAGCGCCTGGAGGCGGTCGTTCAGCTCGGAGACCTGCGCCTTGGTGAGGTTGCGCGGGAGCTTCATCAGGTGGCGCTGGAGCTTGTCGACCGCGACCTGGCCCTCGTCGTCGCCCACCTGGATGTCGTAGATGGGGACCTGCTGGGCGGCGCGGGAGATGCGCTTCTTCTCGGCGCCGAGGAGCTGGCCGACGCGGTTGCTCGGGCCCTCGGAGACCAGGACCACCCCGGCGCGGCCGACCGCGCGGTGGACCATGTCGAGGTTGCGGTTGCCGCTGACGGCCTCGGTGACGGTCCACCCGCCGCGCATGTTCTTGAGGATCGCGGCGGCGGCGCCGGGCTGACCGGCGATCACCTTGTACTGGGCGCGCTGCGCCATCTGACCAAAGACGATCATGCCGACGGCCACCGCGGCCAGGAGCCCGAGCGGAATGAAGAACCACAGCTGGCCGATGAGCCATCCGACGAGGACGACGACCACCAGAGTGCCGATCGCGGAGGCGAAGACGATCGGGAGGGCCTTCGGGTCCGCCTGGCGGAGAACCTGGGCGACCATGCGGATCTGCTTGAGGCGGCCCGGACGCTCCTGGGCCCCGTCCGTGGCGTTTTTCGACATGGCCCTAAGGATAGTCGTGTCCTACCCCTGGGCAGACACCCCCGCCGGGCTTCCTTGTCAGGCCTGACGCGCCTCGATCGCCTGCTGGTAGAGGCGGCCGGCGCGGTAGCTGGAGCGCACCAGCGGGCCCGACATGACGCCGGCGAAGCCGATCTCCTCGGCCTCGGCCGCGAGCTCGACGAACTCCTCGGGCTTGACCCAGCGCTCGACCGGGTGGTGGCGCGGGCTGGGACGGAGGTACTGGGTGATCGTCACCAGCTCGGTGCCCGCCCCGTGGAGGTCGCGCAGGGCCTGGGAGACCTCCTCGCGGGTCTCGCCCATGCCGAGGATGAGGTTGGACTTGGTGACCAGCCCGGCGGCGCGCGCCTGGGTGATGACGTCGAGGGAGCGCTCGTAGCGGAAGCCCGGGCGGATCCGCTTGAAGATCCGCGGCACGGTCTCGACGTTGTGGGCGAGCACCTCGGGACGGGAGCCGAAGACCTCGGCGAGGAGCTCGGGCTCGGCGTTGAAGTCGGGGATCAGCAGCTCGACGCCGCAGCCGGGGATCGCCGCGTGGATCTGGCGCACGGTCTCGGCGTACAGCCAGGCGCCGCCGTCCTCCAGGTCGTCACGGGCCACGCCGGTGACCGTGGCGTACCGCAGGCCCATCTGCGCGACGGACTCGGCGACGCGGCGCGGCTCGTCCCGGTCGAACTCGGCGGGCTTGCCGGTGTCGATCTGGCAGAAGTCGCAGCGGCGCGTGCACTGGTCGCCGCCGATGAGGAACGTGGCCTCGCGGTCTTCCCAGCACTCGTAGATGTTGGGGCAGCCCGCCTCCTGGCAGACGGTGTGCAGACCCTCGGACTTCACCAGCTTGGTGAGCTCCCGGTACTGCGGGCCCATCTTCAGCCGGGTCTTGATCCAGTCGGGCTTGCGCTCGATGGGGGTCTCGGCGTTGCGGGCCTCAATGCGCAGGAGCTTGCGCCCCTCAGGTGTCACCGTCGTCACCCCCTCAGATTACGTGCCGATCACGCGTGTCGGCACATCAGGGCGGATCTCCGGCACCGCCGGGAGGATCGGTAGGCTGCCGTCAGGCAAGGATTAGGAAGATCACGGGACCGGACACAGGTCGATTCCCGCGTTTCCCCCCTGGGTAGCATTTGATCTCTCTAAGGTAACTCCCTGTCGTCACGTCGTACGCAGGAGGGACCACCGTGGGTCTGGCAATGTCGTACCTCAGGGTGCCGCCGGCAATGGAGGGGGAGCCGGACCCGGGCCGGATCGCCCGCCTGGTCTTCGGCACGCCCGACTGGCGGCGCCGCCAGCCCGCCGAGCAGGTACTCGATCTGGGCGGCCACTGGCAGGCGCTGCACTACCTGATCACGGGCGATCCGTGGGACGGGCGCCAGCCGGAGTCCGATGTCGTGTGCGGCGGGCGGCTGCTGACCGAGGACGGCGCGGCCGAGCTCGGCCTGGACGTCATCTTCCTGGCGCCGGACCGGGTCAAGCCCGCCGCCGACCATCTGGCGGGCACCCCGTTCGGCGCGATCGCGGAACGGTACGACCCGGCCGCGATGGCCGCCGCCGAGGTGCAGGACGCCGCCCGGCTGGACGGCAGGACGCGCGACCGCGTGCTCAAGCCCGCCTACGAGGACCTCAGCCGGTTCTTCGCCAAGGCGGCCGCCGACGGCCAGGCCGTCTTCAAGGTCATGACCCAGTCCTGACCCGCCCGCACCGCCGACCCGGTCCCGGGGCTTCAGCCGGGCCGGGATTTCGTGCTGCCCCGGGCCCGGCCGCCGCGCCGCGTCAGGCCTCCAGCTGGGCGGTGGTCCGGTGGAGGGGGGCGGTGGCGCCGAGCAGGTCGGTGAGGTGGCGCTCGACCAGCGGGACGACCTCGGCGACGGTGACCCGGCGGCCCAGCTCCTTGGAGAGGGACGTCGATCCGGCGTCGCTGATCCCGCACGGGATGATCCGGTCAAACCATGACATGTCGCAGTCGCAGTTGATCTGGAAGCCGTGCATCGTCACGCCGCGCCGGACCCGCAGCCCGATCGAGCCGAGCTTGCGGTCGGGGGTGCCGGGCACCCACAGGCCGCTGCGGTCTTCGACGAACTTGGTCTCCAGGCCGAACTCCGCGCAGACGTTCATCATCATCTGTTCGAGCAGCCGAACGAACGCGACACCGCCCCGCGAGTCGGGCAGCTTCACGATCGGATAGCCGGTGAGCTGTCCCGGGCCATGCCAGGTGATCTTCCCGCCGCGGTCGACCTCGATCACCGGTGCGCCCGGGTCGCCGACCGGCCGGTCCAGAGGACCGGTGCGCTTGCCCGCGGTGTAGACGGGCTCGTGCTCCAGCAGCAGGACGGCATCGGAGATCTCGTCGTCGATCCGCCGTTCCTGGGTGCGTCGTTGCAGGTCCCAGGCCTTCTCGTACGGGACCGCGGCGGTGCCGAAGCCCACGTGGACGAAGACCAGCTCGCGCGCGGCCGGGGGCGCGTCGTCGCGTACGTCCAGTTCGCTCACGATGTGCAGCTTATCCGCGGGACGCCTCACATCGCGGAGAGGAGCCTCGGTTCGAGCCTGGTCTCCTTGGCGCCGCCGCCGTCCGGCTCGACGCGGTAGGCGCCGGCGTCCCTGCCGTAGGAGACGGCCTGGACGAACTCGGTGCCCACGTAGTGCAGGGCGACCGTCTCGTCCGCCGCGTACCCGCCCGGCAGGGTGCCCTCGCCGATCAACTGCTGAAGCAGGGGGCGGCGCTGGGTGTCGCTGTCGTAGTGGACGCCGCAGGAGTACGGCAGGAAGCCGAGCCCGTCGGTGAGCGGCCGCAGCTGGGGCCCGTAGGAGTCGGTGTTGCCGCCGACGTGCCAGCACAGCGCCCCGGCGCTCTGGCCCGACAACACCACGCCCTCGTTCCACGCCTCGCGCATGGCCTCGTCCACGCCGTGCAGCCGCCACAGGGCCAGGAGGTTGGCCACGCTGCCGCCGAACACGTACACCAGATCCTGGCTCAGCAGGTGGGACCGGATGTCTTGCAGGTTGGGCATCGGGAACAGCGCCACATGGCTGACCTCGGCGTCCAGCTGGGACAGCGCGGCGTAACCCCGCGCGATGTGGTCGACGCCGTCGCCCAGTGCCGTGGCGAGGAAGCAGATGCGGGGCCGGTCCTGCCCGGTCAGGTCGAGGGCGTAGCGCAGCAGGGGGCCGGGCGTCATCCCGTACCGGCCGTCCGGCAGGAAGGTGCCCCCGCCGATCGCGAGGATGTGCGGCTGCCCGTCGGTGCTCATGGTCTTGCCTCCGGCTCGGAGCTGGCGTCGGCGCTCGTCTCAGAGTCACCGTACGGCTACCGGCGGGAAACAAGCACGACTTTGATGTTTCTTGGGGTGTCGGCTATCCGATGGCCGCGCGGACGGCCGAAGCGACGTCCGCGTGGGCGAAGGAGAAGCCCGAGGTCTCCAGCCGCCGGGGGAGCACCCGCTGGCTGATCAGCGGGCCCTCGTCCGCCAGCCCGCGCAGCGCCAGCCTCAGCGCGACCTTGGGCACCGCGAGTACGGCCGGACGCCCCAGGGCCTTCCCCACGGCCCGCGTGTACGTCGCGTTCGTCACAGGGCTGGGCGCGGTCAGGTTGACCGGCCCGGACAGCTCACCCTCGATCAGATGGCGCAGCGCGGCGATCTGGTCGGTCATCGAGATCCAGCTGACCCACTGGCGGCCGTCGCCCAGCTTGCCGCCCAGCCCGAGCTTGAAGAGCGGCAGGGTCTTGCCGAGCGAGCCGCCCTCCCGCGCCAGGACGATCCCTGTGCGCGCGTGGACGACCCGTACGCCCGCGTCCACGGCCGGAGCGGCGGCGGCCTCCCAGTCCCTGACCAGCTCGGCCAGGAACCCGCCGCCCATCGGGGACTCCTCGTCGACCTCCCTGCCCGCGGTGTCGCCGTAGTAGCCGATCGCCGATCCGGACACCAGCACCTTCGGCCCGTCGCCCAGCGTCGCGATCGCCTCGGCCAGCGCCCGGGTGCCGCGCACGCGGCTGTCCCGGATCTTCCGCTTGTACGCGTCGGTCCACGGCCGGTCGGCGACTCCGGCACCCGCAAGATGGACGACCGCGTCGCACCCCTCCAGCGCCTTGCCGTCGACCGTCCCGTGCGGATCCCAGCGCGCCTCATCCGCCGTGACGGGCTCCCGCCGCACCAGCCGCACGACGTCATGCCCGCCCCCGCGCAGATCCTCGACGAGCGCGCCCCCGATAAGCCCGCTAGCCCCGGTGATCGCGACCTTCATAACCCCACCCTAGAACGCGTCCTGGAAAGGCGAGAGACCCGCCGCTCCCGAAGGAACGACGGGTCTCAACACACCTCTTCTCACGCACCGCGAACGCGCTACCTGAGCTGGAGCGAGCCGCCAGGCGAAGCTTCACGCGAAGATCGCGAAGCGATGTCGGGTTCGCCGCTTTCGCGGTTCGGGTCCGAGCCGCCAGGCGAGGATCCGAGGCCGTAAAAGCTATAGAGCCAGCTCGGCTTCGAAGTTGCCCTCTTCGAGGCGGTGCTTGATCGTGCCGAGGAAGCGGGCGGCGTCGGCGCCGTCGATCAGGCGGTGGTCGTAGGTCAGGGCCAGGTAGACCATGGACCGGACGGCGATGACCTCGCCCAGGTCGGGGTCGTCGATGACGGCGGGGCGCTTGACGACGGCGCCGGTGCCGAGCATGCCGACCTGCGGCTGGTTGAGGATCGGGGTGTCGAACAGCGCGCCGCGGCTGCCGGTGTTGGTCAGCGTGAACGTGCCGCCGGCCAGCTCGTCGGGGCTGACCTTGTTGGTGCGGGTGCGCTCGGCCACGTCGGCGATCCGCTGCGCGAGGCCGCCGAGGTTGAGCTGGCCGGCGCTGTGGATGACCGGGACCATCAGGCCGCGCTCGGGCACGTCCACCGCGATGCCGAGGTTCTCGACGTCGTGGTAGGTGACCTCGTTGGTCTCGGTGTCGATGACCGCGTTGACCTTCGGGTGGGTCTTGAGGGCCTCGATCGTCGCCAGCGCGAAGAACGGCAGGAACGACAGCTTGACGCCCTCGCGGGCCTGGAAGTCGGCCTTGGCGCGGTCGCGCAGCCGCGCGATCTTGGTGATGTCCACCTCGACCACGGTGGTGAGCTGCGCGGAGACCTGCAGCGACTCGACCATGCGGCGGGCGATGGTCTGCCGGATGCGGGACATCTTCTCGGTCTTGCCGCGCAGCGCGGCGGCCTCGGCCGTCGGGGCGGCCGGAGCCGGGGCGGCGGCGCGGGGCGCCTGGGCGGCGGGCGCGGCCGGGGCCTGGGCCGCCGGGGCCTGCGGCGCGGGCGCCTGCGCGGCCTTGGCGGCGCGGGCCGCCTCCAGCACGTCCTGCTTGCGGATGCGGCCGCCGACGCCGGTTCCGTTGACCTTGGTGAGGTCGACGTCGTGCTCGGCGGCGAGCTTGCGGACCAGCGGCGTCACGTACGGGCCGTCACCCGACGGCGCCTCGGCGGCCGGGGCCGGTTGCGGCGGCGTGGGCTGCTGCTGCTGGGCCGGCTGCTGCTGCGCGGGCGGCGCCTGCTGGGCCTGCGCGGGCGGCGGCCACGCGGCGGGCGGCGGGCCCTGCTGGGCGGGCGCCTGCTGGGCCTGCGGCTGCTGGGCCTGTGGCTGCTGAGGGGCCTCCTGGGCGGGGGCCTCGGCGTTCTGGGCCTCGGGCTGCGGCTCGGGCGCGGCCTCCTGCTCGGGCTCGGCCGCGGGGGCCGGGGCGTCGCCCTCGTCCCCGATGACCGCCAGCTCGGCGCCGACCTCGACGGTCTCGTCCTCGGCGACGGTGATGCTGGTCAGGATGCCCGACGCGGGCGAAGGGATCTCGGTGTCGACCTTGTCGGTCGACACCTCGAGGAGCGGCTCGTCCGTCTCGACGTGCTCACCCTCCTTCTTCAGCCAGCGGGTGACGGTGCCCTCGGTGACGCTCTCGCCGAGCTGGGGCATTGTGACGGAGACCGGCATGGCTCTCGCGACTCCTTCGAATTTCCTGTGCGGGCGTTCAGCCGTGCACGTGCAGTGGCTTGCCGGCGAGAGCGAGGTGTGCTTCGCCGACCGCTTCGGATTGGGTCGGGTGGGGATGGATCAACTGGGCGACCTCCGCGGGCAGGGCCTCCCAGTTGTAGATGAGCTGCCCCTCCGTGATGAGCTCGCCCACGCGCGCGCCGACCATGTGGATGCCGAGGACGGGCCCGTCCACGGCCGCGATCACCTTGACCTCGCCCTGGGTCCCGAGGATCTTGCTCTTGGGGTTCCCGGCCAGGTCGTAGGTGACCTCGTTGATCTCGTATCCGCGCTCCGCGGCGACCTTGGTGGTGATGCCCACCGCGGCGACCTCGGGGTCGGAGTAGGTGATGCGGGGCACGCCGTCGTAGTCGATCGCCGGCGGGGTGAGCCCGCCGAGCCGCTCGGCGACGAGGATGCCCTCGGCGAAGCCGACATGCGCCAGCTGGGGGGTCGGGATCAGGTCGCCGACCGCCGAGATGGTGGGGACGTTCGTCCGGCAGAACTCGTCGACCTTGACGAATCCGCGCTCGGTCTCGACGCCGACCTCGGTGAGGCCGATGCCCTCGGAGACCGGGCCGCGGCCGACCGCGACGAGCAGCAGCTCGGCGTCGATCGTCTTGCCGTTGTCGAGCGTCACCGAGACGCCGCCCTGCGTCGGCTTCACGCCCTGGAACTTCACGCCCAGCTCGTACTTGATGCCGCGCTTGCGGAAGGCCCGCTCCAAGCGCTTGGAACTGGTCTCCTCCTCCAGCGGCAGCAGGTGCGGGAGCGCCTCGACGATGGTGACCTCGGCGCCGAACGAGCGCCACACGCTGGCGAACTCGACGCCGATGACGCCGCCGCCGAGGACGACGACGGAGGCCGGGACGTGCTCCAGCACCAGGGCGTGGTCGCTGGAGATCACCCGCTCGCCGTCGATGTCGAGGCCGGGCAGCGACTTCGGCACCGAGCCGGTGGCGAGCACGATGTGCGCCCCCTCCAGCGTGGTGGTCTCGCCGCCCGAGCCGGTCACCTGCACGGTGGTCGGCCCGGTGAGCCGACCGTCGCCCTCGACGACCGTGATGCCCTTGGACTTGATCAGGCCGGTCAGGCCCTTGACCGTGGTCGAGACGATCTTGTCTTTGTAGGCGTTGACGCCCGCGACGTCGATGCCCTCGAAGGTGGCCTTCACGCCGAACGTGGCGGCCTCGCGGGTCTGGTCGGCCACCTCCGCCGCGTGCAGGAGCGCCTTGGTCGGGATGCAGCCCCGGTTGAGGCACGTCCCGCCGAGCTTGTCGCGCTCGACGAGCGCCACGGACTTGCCGAGCTCGGCGGCTCGGAGCGCACACGCGTATCCGCCGCTGCCACCACCTAGGACGACGATGTCGAAGGGGCCGCTGTTGGCCACTGGACGCTCCCTTTACTCGCGCTGTGTCGGGCTCACCGGCCGCGGGCATGCTCCCGAGCACGCTCAGGCCGGCCCTCGCGGCTGTACGGGGCGCACCTCAGGCGGGCCCCGCAACCGTGAGGAAATCTATTCAATTCTGGCCTGGCCGGAGGAGTTACAGGGTTCCGGCCGCGAGGTCTTCCGCGATTTCCACCAACGTACGCGTTGCGGCACCGGTGCCGCCCTTGGGGGTGTACCCATAAGCCTCGCCCTTGTTGAACGAGGGGCCCGCGATGTCGAGGTGCGCCCAGCGGACGCCGTCCGGGACGAACTCCTTGAGGAACACGCCCGCCACCAGCATGCCGCCCCAGCGCTCGCCGCTGATGTTGGCGATGTCGGCCACCGCGGAGTCGAGCCCCTTGCGCAGGTCGGCCGGCAACGGCATGCCCCACGAGGGCTCGCCCGCGCGCTCGGCGGCCGCCACGACCTTCGCCCGGACGTCGTCGTCGTTGGCCATGACCCCGGTAGTGCGGGTGCCCAGCGCGACGAGCTGGGCGCCGGTCAGGGTGGCGATGTCGACGATCAGGTCGGGGGCGTCCTCGCCGCAGCGGACGAGGGCGTCGGCCATGACCAGGCGGCCCTCGGCGTCGGTGTTGAGGACCTCGACGGTCTTGCCGCCGTAGATGCGGATCACGTCGGACGGGCGCTGCGCCGTGCCGCTCGGCATGTTCTCGGCCAGCGCCAGGTAGCCGATCACGTTGACCTTGGGACGGAGCGCCGCGAGGGCCTGGAGCGCGCCGAGCACGGCGGCGGCGCCGCCCATGTCGGACTTCATCCAGTCCATGGCCTCGGACGGCTTGAGGGACAGGCCGCCGGAGTCGAACGTGATGCCCTTGCCGACCAGGGCGAGGGTCTTGGTGGCCTCAGGGTGGCCGTAGGCGAGGCGGACGAGTCGCGGCGGGTTGGCCGAACCCTGGCCGACGCCGGCGATGCCGCCGTAGCCGCCCTCGACGAGCGCCTTCTCGTCGAGCACCTCGACGTCGAGGCCGGCCTCGGCCGCGACGCGCTCGGCGGTCTCGGCGAAGACCTCGGGGTTGAGGTCGGACGGCGGGGTGTTGACCATGTCGCGGACGAGCGTGATGGCGTCGGCGAGCGTCCGGGCGCGGTCGGCGTCGCCGTCACCGACGATCGTGATCTGCTCGACCGGGCTCTTCTGCTCGCCGGTGCGGTAGGCGCCGAAGCTGTAGTTGCCCAGGAGCGCGCCGAGGGCCACGGCCTCGGTCTCCTCGGCGGAGCCCGCGGGCAGCGCGACGGCCACCCTGGCGGTGCCGGCCAGCGCGCGGAGCGCCGCGCCGGCGGCCCGGCGGAGCTCTTCGGGGCCGGGCTCGTCGCCCAGCCCGACCGCGACGATGACGGGCGCCGTCACGGCGCCGAGCGTCGGGAGCTTGGTGACCTCGCCGGCCTTGCCGGTGGCGCCCAGGGCTTGGAGCGCGCTCGCGAGCCGTCCGTCCAGGGCCCGCTCGACCTCCTCGGCGCCCGCGGCCGGTCGCGGGCCGGCATCGGCGGGAACGACGCCGATCACGATCGCGTCGGCGTCCAGGGCGGCGGTGGGTGCGCTGTCAAGGCTGAGGCTCGTCACGTAGTCCGATGTTAGTCCTCCTGGTGACCGGTTTCGCCCTTTTGGATCAAGCATTGCCTTCCCGCTCACCTCCGGAATCGTCCTCCCCGCCGCAGTGGGCGGCCCCGGCGCGGGCGGCACGGGGTGGCGTAATGGTCTTGGCGGGCCGCCCGCGCGCAGGTCGGAGGCGGGCGCGGCCCGTTCCGGGTGGCGGAGCCCGGCAGCTATTCCACTATTCCGACTGATTTAGTAGGTTCATGGCCGTGACCAGCAAGGACATCGAGGCACGGGCGCTCACGCTGGCCGACGCCCGGCGGCTGCGGGCCGACCGGGCGCGGCAGATCGCGGACGTGCTGCGCCGGCAGGTGCTGCACGGCGCCTTCCGGTCGGGCGTCCTGCCCGCCGAGGCGGACCTGGTGCGCGACTTCGCCACCTCGCGCAACGCCGTCCGCGACGCGCTCGACCTGCTGCGGGCGGAGGGGCTGATCGAACGGTGCCCGGGCGTCGGCACGACCGTGGCCACCGAGAAGTACCCGCACGGCCTGGAACGCCTGCTCGGCCTGGCCGAGACGCTGCGCGAGCACGGCGAGGTCACCAACGAGGTGCGCACGACCGGCCTCATCACGCCGCCGCGCGAGATCACCGCCAGGCTGCGGCTGGCCGCCGGGGAGCCGGTGGTCTACATCGAGCGGCTGCGCCGCCTCAACGGGCTCCCGCTCTCGCTCGACCTCACCTATGTCGCGCGCGACCTCGGCGAGCCGCTGCTCGGCGAGGACCTGGCGCACACCGACGTCTTCGTCCTGCTCGAACGCATCTCGGGGCAGCCGCTGGGGCGGGGCGAGCTCACCGTGGAGGCGGTCAACGCCGACCCGCACTCCGCCGCGATGCTCGACGCCCCGCGCGGCGCGGCCCTGCTCATGGTCGAGCGCCTGACCCACCTCGCCGACGGCCGTCCCGTCGATCTGGAGTTCATCCGCTTCCGCGGCGACCGCATCACCATGAGCGGCACCCTCCGCCGGGGCGACTCCTCCTTGCCCGTCCAGCCCACAGAGCCCGTCCAGCCGATCGAGCCTGTCCGGCCCACAGAGCCTGTCCAGCCCACAGAGTCCCTGGAGCATCGCCATGTCCCTGGCCGAGAACCGCGCTGACGTCCCCGTCACCGTCGACGAGGCCCTCTGCATCGACGGCTGCACCCTCTGCGTCGATGTCTGCCCCCTGGACGCCCTCGCCGTCCACCCGGAGACCGGCAAGGCCTACATGCACGTGGACGAGTGCTGGTACTGCGGCCCCTGCGCCGACCGGTGTCCCACCGGCGCCGTGACCGTGAACATGCCGTACCTCCTCCGCTGAACCCCCCGAAGGACACGCTCATGAACCGCAAGATCGCGGTGGCCGCCGCCTGCCTGCCCGTCCTGCCCCTCCTGGCCGGCTGCACCGTCGCCGGCAACGCCGCCGACGGCGGCGGCTCGACCCGGGTCGTCGTCGGCTACCAGTCCAAGACCATCAACACCGTCACGGCGGGCACCCTGCTCCGTTCCCTCGGCTACTTCGAGAAGCGGCTGAAGGCGCTGGGCGACGCCGAGGGCAAGAAGTACTCCGTGGTCTGGCAGGACTACGACACCGGTGCGCCGATCACCGCCCAGATGCTCGCCGGGAAGATCGATATCGGCTCGATGGGCGACTACCCGCTGCTCATCAACGGCTCGCGCGCCCAGGCGCAGGGCGGTGACGCGCGGACCGAGCTGGTCTCGGTCACCGGCTACAACCTCAAGGGCGCGCTCAACGGCGTCGTGGTGGCCAAGGACTCCAAGGCCGCGACGCTGCGCGACCTCAAGGGAAGGACGGTCTCCACGAGCGTGGGCTCGGCGGGCCACGGCACGTTCGTCCAGGCCGCGAAGAAGTACGGGTTCGACGGCGCGAAGGACGTCACGATCGAGAACCAGCAGCCGTCGGTGGGCGCGACCTCGCTGGAGTCGGGCAAGGCCGCCGGGCTCTCGCAGTTCGTGGCGTGGCCGGGCGTGCTCGTCGCCCAGGACCGGGCCCGGCTGCTCTATGACGGCGGCGACCTGGACGTGCCCACGTTCCACGGCGTCGTCGTCCGGAGGAAGTTCGCCGGAGAGAAGGCCACGATCGTCCAGGAGTTCCTGAAGGCGCAGATCGACGCCACCCGCTACCTGAACGACAACCCGGTCAAGTCCGCCGAGTCGGTCGCGTCGGCCACCGGGCTGCCCGTCGAGGCCGTCTACCTCTACAACGGCGCGGGCGGCGTCTCCACGTTCGACGTGACGCTCAAGAAGCAGCTCCAGGACGTGCTCGCGCACGACGTGCCGTTCCTGAAGTCGATCGGCGTCCTCCAGCAGCCCCTCGACCTCAAACCGTTCATCAACGACTCCTACATCAGACGGGCGTACGGCTCGTCCTACGACGCCGACGTCGCCAAGACGACCAAGCCGGACGGGGGCGAGATCTGGTTCGCGGGGGAGGAGAAGACCCTCAAGTTCCCCGGACCGGTCGCCCTGCTGCGCGGCGTACGGGACGCGCAGAAGCAGGGCAAGCAGATCAAGGCCGCCTACGTCGCCGACGCCACCACCGGCACGCGCTGGTTCGCCGCCAAGGACGTGTGGATCGAGGACCCCGCGGCCCCCGGAGCCAAGCGCTTCCAGGCGTTCGCCACCGACGAGGTCGCGCGCAAGTATCTGGCCGCTCACCCCGGCAGCAAGATCGTCAGCTATCAGGACGCGGTGAAACGCGCATGACGGCGAACGTACTGGCGAAACTGACCAAGCTGGCGTCCCTCGCCGCCGCGCTCCTCGCCTGGCATCTGCTGACCGCCGCGAACGTCCGGCTGTGGGTGCGCTTCGACCGGTTCCCCGGCCCGCTGGACGTGGCCCGCGAGCTCCGGCGCCAGATCCAGCACGCCCAGTTCTACGAGGACGTCGCGCAGAGCCTCGTCCGCATCCTGACCGGCTTCGCGCTGGCGGCGGTCTTCGGCATCGCGCTCGGCATCGCGGTGGCGAGGTCCCGCTGGGCGGGGAACGTGCTGCAGCCGCTGTTCGAGGTGGTCCGTCCGATCCCCGCGATCGCGCTGGTGCCGGTGGCGATCCTGCTCTTCCCGGCGAACGAGCAGGGGATCGTCTTCATCACGTTCGTCGCCGCGTTCTTCCCGATCCTGGTGAGCACGCGGCACGCCGTGCGGGCGCTCCCGCTGGTGTGGGAGGACGCGGTGCGCACGCTGGGCGGGAGCCGGGCGCGCGTGCTGGCGAACGTGGTGCTGCCCGGCGTCCTGCCCGGGGCCTTCGGCGGCCTGTCGGTCGGCATGGGCGTCGCGTGGATCTGCGTGATCTCCGCCGAGATGATCTCGGGTGACTTCGGCGTCGGCTACCGCACCTGGCAGGCCTACACGATCGTCGACTACCCCGGCGTGCTGGTCGGGATGATCACCATCGGGCTGCTCGGCTGGCTGACCTCCGGCGCGGTCGAGCTGGCCGGGCGCCGCGCCACCCGCTGGCTGCCGAGGGAGCAGAAATGACCGCACTGTCATCGAAAGGGACACTGTCATCGAAAGGCGCACTGTCCCTGCACGCGAGCGGGGTCACGCTCGCCTACGACGGCACTCCCGTCGTCACCGGCCTCGATCTCCAGGTGGAGGCGGGGGAGGTGCTGGTCATCGTCGGGCCGTCCGGCTGCGGCAAGTCCACGCTGCTCCGCGCGTTCGCCGGCCTGCTCAAGGTCCGGGCGGGCCGCGTCCAGGCCGGTGACGCCCCGATCACCGGCCCGTCCCGCGACCGGGCGCTGGTCTTCCAGGACGACGCGCTGCTGCCGTGGCGCACCGCCCGCCGCAACGTCGAGCTCGCGCTCGCGATGCGCGGCGTCCCGCGGGCCCGCCGCCGCGCCGAGGCGCTGACCTGGCTCGAACGGGTCGGGCTGACCGGCAAGGGCGGCCGGCTGCCGCGCGAACTCTCGGGCGGCATGCGCCAGCGCGTCCAGCTCGCCCGCACCCTCGCCGCCGAGCCCCGGGTGATCCTCATGGACGAGCCGTTCGGCGCGCTGGACGCCCAGACCCGCACCACCATGCAGCGGCTCCTCGCCGACGTGCTCGCCGACGCTCCGGCCACCGTCGTCTTCGTCACCCACGACGTGGACGAGGCGCTGCTGCTCGGCGACCGGATCGTGGTGCTCGGCCCCGACGGCGTCGCCGCCGGATTCCGCCGCGACGAACGTCCCGGGCTGCGCGACCTCATCCTCGCCGAGCTCGGCGTCGCCATCCTGAAGGAGGAAGTGGCCTGATGGAGATCCCCTCCCTGACCGAGCGGCGCGAGCTGAGCTGCGACGTGCTGGTCATCGGCGGCGGTACCGCCGGGACGATGGCCGCCATCACGGCCGCCGAGAAGGGCGCGTCGGTGCTGCTGCTGGAGAAGGCGCACGTCCGGCACTCCGGCGCGCTCGCCATGGGCATGGACGGCGTCAACAACGCGGTCGTCCCCGGCAAGGCGACCCCCGAGGCGTACGTCGCCGAGATCACGCGGGCCAACGACGGCATCGTCGACCAGCGGACCGTCCACCAGACGGCCACCCGCGGATTCGCCATGGTGAAGCGGCTCGAACGCTACGGTGTGAAGTTCGAGAAGGACGAGCACGGCGAGTACGCGGTCCGCCGGGTGCACCGGTCCGGCTCGTACGTGCTGCCGATGCCCGAGGGCAAGGACGTCAAGAAGGTCCTGTACCGGGTGCTGCGGCAACGTTCGATCCGGGAGAAGGTCCAGATCGAGAACCGTGTCATGCCGGTGCGGATCCTGACGTCGGAGGACGGCCGGGCCGTGGGCGCGGCCGGCTTCGACACCCGCAGCGGCGAGTTCGTGACGGTCTCGGCGGGCGCGGTCATCCTGGCCACCGGCCCCTGCGGGCGTCTCGGCCTGCCCGCCAGCGGCTACCTGTACGGCACGTACGAGAACCCCACCAACGCGGGGGACGGCTACGCGATGGCCTACCACGCCGGAGCCGAGCTGAGCGGGATCGAGTGCTTCCAGATCAACCCGCTGATCAAGGACTACAACGGCCCGGCCTGCGCCTACGTCGCCAACCCGTTCGGCGGCTACCAGGTCAACGCGCGGGGCGACCGGTTCGTGGACTGCGACTACTGGTCCGGCGCGATGATGGCCGAGGTCAAGCGGGAGATCGACTCCGCCCGCGGGCCGATCTACCTCAAGCTGAGCCATCTGCCGGACGAGACGCTGACGACGCTCGAAGGCATCCTGCACACCACCGAACGCCCGACCCGCGGCACGTTCCACGCGGGGCGCGGGCACGACTACCGCACGCACGACGTCGAGATGCACATCTCCGAGATCGGCCTGTGCGGCGGGCACTCCGCGTCCGGGGTGTGGGTGGACGAGAACGCCCGGACGACCGTGCCGGGGCTGTACGCGGCGGGCGACCTGGCCTGCGTGCCGCACAACTACATGATCGGCGCGTTCGTCTTCGGCGACCTCGCCGGGGCGGACGCCGCCGCGCACACCACCGGGCGGGCCTCCGGGCAGGCTTCCGCCCCTGTGGAGCGCGGCCCGCTGGACGAGGAGCAGATCGCCGCCGCGCACGAGCTGATCTACCGTCCGCTGCGCAACCCCGACGGCCCGCCGCAGCCGCAGGTCGAGTACAAGCTCCGGCGCTTCGTGAACGACTACGTCGCGCCGCCCAAGACCGCGGCCCGGCTCGACATCGCCGTCGAGACGTTCACCCGGATGGAGGCCGAGATCGCGGCGATGGGCGCGCGCACGCCGCACGAGCTGATGCGCTGCGCCGAGGTGACCTTCATCCGGGACTGCGCCGAGATGGCCGCGCGGTCGTCGCTGACCCGGACCGAGAGCCGCTGGGGGCTCTACCACGACCGGGCGGACCTGCCCGAGCGCGACGACGCCTCGTGGTTCTTCCACCTCAACCTGCGCCGCCGTGCGGACGGGGCGATGGAGTTCCTCAAGCGCCCGGTCGCGCCGTACCTCGTCCCGGTCGAGGGGATCACCGTCCCGGAGCGTGATCAGGAGCCTGTGCTCCTGGCCGCCCGGTCCGGTCCCGCCGCGGGTGCCGGTCCTGCCGCCGCGGCCCCGGCCAAGGCGCGGCCGATCGGCCGTTCGCCCCGCATCCTCGAACTGCTCGAACTCGCCGAGACCGAGCCGCCGCTCGAACGGCTCGTCCCCTACCTGGAGGATCCCGACCCCAAGGTGCGCCGGGCGGCCGTGGCGACCCTGACGGAGGTCGTGCCCGCCGGCGTCACCACCGCGCTCGCGCGGGCGCTCACCGACGAGCACGGTTCGGTCCGGCACGCCGCCGCGACCGCGCTGCGCGAACTGGTCGAGGTGCTTCCCGCCACCGCAGATGTACGCGACGTGCTGCTCCCCGTGCTCGCCAGCCGGGACGCCGTCGTGCGAGCCGTGACGCTCGACGTTCTGCGCGCCCTCCGCCTCGGCGACCGCTCCCGCTTCGCCGATGCCCTGGCCGACGAAGACCACCGCGTGCGTCTGCAGGCGGTCCGCGGCCTGGTCTCCCTGGACGACGCGGCGGGCGTCGCCGAGGCCGTGGCCGACCTCAACCGGGAGGTGCGCGTCGCGGCCGCCCATGGTCTCGGCACCGTCGGCGCGGCGGCCTCGGCGCCGTCCCTCGGGGCCCTCGTCCGCGATCCGGATGATCTCGTTCGTGCCGCGGCCCTGGAGTCCCTCGCCGGGATCGGCACCCCGAGCCCCCTCGCCGAGACCGCCGTGGCGGCCCTGCACGACCCCGCCTGGCAGGTCAGGACGGGAGCGGCCAAGGGGCTGGCGGGCGCTGATCCGGAGCTCGCCGCGGGCCCGCTGATCAAGGCTCTCGCCGATCCGCATCTGGACGTCCGCAAGGCCGCCGTCATCACTCTGGGCCGGTGGGCGGCCCTTCCGGAGGTCGCCGGCGCCCTCGGCGCCGCTCAGGACGACACCGACGCCGACGTCCGCGCCTACGCCCGGCGTGCCCTGACCACCTGATCAGAGATGGAGGGCGAGCACGATCAAGGCGGCCGTGGTGGCGGTCTCGACCAGGGCGCCGAAGACGTCACCCGTCACGCCGCCCAGACGCCGGGCGGCGTGACGGAGAAGCAGAAGCGCCGCTCCTACGCCTGCGAGAACCGCGGCCACGGCGTACGGGACGCGTCCGATGGCCAGGCCCGCGCTTGTGGCGGCAAGGAGGCAGACCACAGTGACGGCCAGAGCCGCGCGGGTGGTGACCGTGCCGGCGACCAAGGCGCCCAAGCCGTCCGGACGGGCGGAGGGGACGCCGGTGCGGCACGCCCACGGGAGCGCCAGCCGGCCCGTCACGGCGGCGAGCAGCACGGCGACGGGCGCGTCCGGGGCTGCGGCGAGCGCGGCGACCTGGATCAGCAGGGTGAGAAGCAAGGTCACCACGCCGAAGGGGCCGATGTCCGAGCGCTTCATGATCGTCAGAGCGTCCCCGGCCGGGCGGCCGCTGCCGAGGCCGTCCGCGAGGTCGGCCAGGCCGTCCAGGTGGAGCGCACGGGTGATCACGGCCATCGCCGCGACGGCCAGGGCCGCCCGCAGGAACGGCGCCAGGCCGAGGAACTCGCCCAGGACGAGGACGAGCGCCGCGCCGCCACCGACGACGAGACCGACGACCGGAGCGAGGATCATCGCCTGCCGGCCCGCGTCCCGGCCGACCCGCGGCGCCCCGACCGGAACGGCGGTCAGCAGCGAGACGGCCAGGCGCAGCCCGTTCACAGCTCGGTGACGCGCCCGGCCACCACGAGGGCCGTCTCCTCGGACTCGGCGGCCAGCCGCTGGTTGAGCGTCCCGAGGACGTCGCGGTAGGCCCGTCCCGCCGGGGTCGTGGGCACCAGCGACAGCCCGACCTCGTCGCTCACGGCGATGACGCGGGCGGTCGCCGCGCGCCACGCGGCGATCAGCTCGTCGACGCGCGGCCCGACCCGGGCCGGGTCCTCCCACGCGCCGGTCTCGTTCATGACGGCGGCCAGCCAGGTCCCGATGCCGTCCACCAGGATCGCGCCCGCCGTCGAGGTCAGCAGGTGCGCCAGATCGCCCGTCGTCTCGACCGTCTTCCACCAGGACGGCCGGCGCCGCTGATGGGCGGCGATCCGGGCGGCCCACTCGGGATCGCCGTCGCGCACGGTGGCGGTCGCCATGTAGGTCACGTACGGGTCGCCCGCCAACCGCAGCTCCGCCTCGGCCGACTTGCCCGACCGGGAGCCGCCGAGCAGCAGCGTGCGGTGCGGGCCCTCCCGCAGCGGCAGCCAGAAGGCCATGCGGCGGTCCAGCTCGGCGGACGAGGAGACGCGGTGGTCGACGTGCACGGCGATGATCTCGGTGGCGGCGGTGACCGCCCCGAGGTGCCGCAGCGCCCCGAGGTGGTCGGGGCAGCCCACCAGATCCAGCAGGGCGGCGTCGTACACGATCTCGGCGACCGGATCCGGCCGCGCGCCGGGCCCGCCCGCCACCAGGATCCGCCGCCCGGTGGCGGTCCGCACGTCGTAGCCGCCGGGCACCTCCCAGCGCGAGCACTCTTCGAGCGGAACCCCGTCGATCAGGATGCTGGTGGGCTCGTGGCTGATCCCGGCGGTGCGCAGGCGATTGCAGGAGGCGCAGCGGCAGCCGGGCTGCGGCCAGCCGCCCGGGCCGGCGATGCCCTTGAGGTCGATGTTCATCGGTCGAAAACTCTACGGGCCCGGTGCGCGCGACCTCGGTGGCGACACGGACCGTTGATCGAGAGGCTACTCTCGCCGCAACGAGGGAGGACAAGCGCGATGGCGTGGAGCTGGCGATTGGAAAAGGCCGACGGGCGCTCGGTCGGCATGTCGGAGGAAACGTTCTCCACCCAGGCCGACGCGGAGACGTGGCTCGGCGAAAACTGGCGTGCCCTGCGCGGAGACGAGGTCGACCAGGTCACGCTCCTGGACGACGAAAGCGTCATCTATGGGCCGATGAGCCTGCAAGACCCTGTTTGATGGCTTTCGCGGCCTCGGGGGCCTCGCCTGGCGGCTCGGCCCCCGAACCGCAAAAGCGTGCGAGTGCGGCATCGCTTCGCGATCTCTCGTGAAGCTTCGCCTTCGGCTTGCTTCACGACCCGATGGCGCACTCGCGTGGTGGCTGGGGCGGGTTGGTGGAGGGGCGTCCGTTATGGGCGCCGCGGGGGGCTGATCGTGCGGGCGGGGTCGCGTTCCACGATCGGGCCGAGCGCGTCGTCGATGCGCCGGAGCACGTCGGCGTCCAGCTTCACCCCGGCGGCCTTGACGTTGTCGCGCACCTGCTCGGGGCGGGAGGCGCCCACGATCGCGGCGGAGACGTTCGGGTTCTGCAGCACCCAGGCGACGGCGAGCTGCGCCATGGTGAGGCCGAGCTCGCCGGCGATCGGCTGCAGGTTCTGCACGCGGGTGAGCGTCTCGTCGTTCAGGTAGCGCCGGACCATGTCGGCGCCGCCCTTCTCGTCGGTGGCGCGCGTGCCCGCGGGCAGCGGCTGGCCCGGCTTGTACTTGCCGCTCAGCACGCCCTGCGCGATCGGCGACCAGACGATCTGGCCGATGCCCTCCTTCTCGCAGAGGGGGACGACCTCGCTCTCGATGACCCGCCACAACATCGAGTACTGCGGCTGGCTCGACACGATCCGGTCGAAGCCCATCTCGTCGGCGATCTCCAGCGCGCGGGCGATCTCCTCCGCGCGCCACTCCGAGACGCCGACGTACAGCACCTTGCCCTGCCGCACCAGGTCGTCGAACGCCTTGAGCGTCTCCTCCAGCGGCGTCTCATGGTCGAACCGGTGCGCCTGGTAGAGGTCGACGTAGTCGGTCTGCAGACGGCGTAGCGAGCCGTGGATCGATTCGAAGACGTGCTTACGCGACAGCCCGCGGTCGTTCACCCCCGGACCGGTCGGCCAGTAGACCTTCGTGAAGATCTCCAGGCCCTCGCGGCGCTGCCCCTTGAGCGCCCGGCCGAGCACGTCCTCGGCGCGGGTCGCGGCGTAGACGTCGGCGGTGTCGAACGTCGTGACGCCCTCGTCGAGCGCCGCCTGGACGCAGGCGACCGCCGCGTCCTCCTCGACCTGCGAACCGTGGGTGAGCCAGTTGCCGTACGCGATCTCGCTGATCTTCAGGCCGCTGCGGCCCAGTCGTCGAAACTCCATGCCCCCGACACTACTGGCGCGAGATCACCGGCCCCGGATCGCGCTCGGGCCGGTGGGTCAGGCCTTGGCGCCCGGCTTGGCCTGAGGGGCCGGCACCCGGAGCCGCCGGATCTGCATGGCGCGCATCGCCGCGTACAGGCCGACGCCTTTGGTGTCCTCGTCCGGATACCGCTCGGCCGCCAGCTTCTTGATCCGGCGGCTGATGAGCAGGCCCTCGATGAAGACCGCGGCGAGCAGCAGCGGCGGCGCGAACAGCACCAGCAGCTTGGCCGCCGCGATCGGCAGCAGGCTGAGGGCCACGATCGCGAACATGCCGTACATCAGGTAGGACCCGATCGTGCGGCGCCCGTCGACGTAGTCGCGGGCGAGCCGGCGGACGGGGCCCTTGTCGCGCTTCAGGAGGTATTTCTCGTCACCCCTGGCCATGCCCTCACGGGCCTTGACCCGCTGGTCGGCCTGCTTCTCGCGCACCCTCTTGTAGGCCTCTTTGCGAGTGGAGGGTGCCGTGATCGGCTGGCGGCGGGCCTTCTGGGCCTCCGCGCGCTTGGGCGTGGGGCGCCCCTTGCCTCCCGGCTTTACTACCTGAGGAGGATCTGCGGGGGCTTCCTGGGTACGACGTCGGAACACAGAGATCAGCCTACCGGCTGCGAACATCGTGGCTGCCTCGCGCGTTAACGCGTAGGGTGATATGAACCCCAGCAGTGGTCATTGAGCCCAGTTTGTGACTGAGCTACAGCACACGAAGGGACCGGCGCCGCGCGATGAGCGTGATGAAGCGAATGTCGATGATCTTCAAGTCCAAGGCGAACAGGGCCCTGGACCGCATGGAAGATCCTCGGGAGACCCTCGACTATTCCTACCAGCGTCAGCTGGAGATGCTGCAGAAGGTGCGCCGGGGCGTTGCCGACGTCGCGACCTCGCGCAAGCGTCTCGAGCTGCAGATCAACCAGCTTGAGGGCCAGCAGAACAAGCTGACCGACCAGGGCAAGAAGGCGCTCCAGGTGGGCCGTGAGGATCTGGCCCGCGAGGCGCTGACGCGCCGTGCCGGTCTGGACGGCCAGCTGACCGACCTGCGCGCGCAGTACCAGCAGCTCCAGGGCGAGGAGGAGAAGCTCACGCTCGCCTCCCAGCGGCTGCAGGCCAAGGTCGACTCCTTCCGGACCCGCAAGGAGACGATCAAGGCCACCTACACGGCGGCCGAGGCGCAGACCAAGATCAACGAGGCCTTCAGCGGCATCTCCGAGGAGATGGGCGACGTCGGCCTGGCGATCCAGCGCGCCGAGGAGAAGACCGAGACCATGAAGGCCCGGGCCGGCGCGATCGACGAGCTGCTCGCCTCCGGCGCCCTGGAAGACTTCTCCGGTCCCAAGGACGATATCCAGGCCGAGCTCGACCGCATGGGCTCGGGTCCCGGCGTCGACCTCGAACTGGAACGGTTGAAGGCCGAGCTGGGTCAGGGCCCGGCGCCCAAGGAGCTCAACCAGGGCACGCCCAACGCCGCGCCCCAGCAGCACGACACCCCGCAGCAGGCCCAGCAGTGGCCGCAGCAGCCCGGAGGCCAGCAGTGATCGTCCGGATCATGGGGGAGGGGCAGGTCGACGTGGCGCCCGGCGACCTGGCCGGGCTCAACGAGCTCGACGAGCGGGTCGAGCAGGCGATCGAGTCCGGGGACGAGACCGCCTTCCGCACCGCGCTGCACGCGCTGCTCGAAGAGGCCCGCAAGATCGGCAAGCCGCTTCCGGACGACGATCTGGAGCCGTCCGAGCTGATCCTGCCGCCGTCCGACGCCACGATGGACGAGGTCAAGGCCATGCTGGGCGACGAGGGGCTCATCCCGGACTGAGCGTCCGAGATCTTGTTTCGCACGGGGACCGGGTCGGGGGGCCCGGGGCCGTGGCCTCGGCGTGGCACCGGCGGTTGCGGTGCGGGGCCTCGTACCGGGTTCGATACCGGGGAGTGGTATCGGACACCAGGGCACGAACCGGCGTCCTTGAACGTTGTTCAGGGTGCACGGAGCCGTGCCGGTACGGAAAGGGGGCGGCATGGCGCGCACGCGATATGCATCGGACCGGGGGCTGACGTCACGCATGCTCGTGACGATGTTCCTGCTCGGACTGGTCTACGTCGTCTTCGTGACGGCGTTCTTCGTCATCTCACCGACCTGGGGCGTGTTCGCGCTGATCGGCGCCTCGGTCTTCCTGTTCGCCCAGTACTTCTTCTCCGACCGGATGACGCTCTTCGCCATGCACGGCCGGGAGGTCACGCCGGACGAGGCGCCCGAGCTGCACGGGGTGATCGACCGGATCTGCGCGATGTCGGACGCGCCCAAGCCGCGGGTGGCGATCGCCGACACCGACGTGCCCAACGCGTTCGCGACCGGCCGCAACCAGAAGAAGGCCGTCGTCTGCGTCACCACCGGGCTGCTGCGCCGGCTCGACCCGGTGGAGTTGGAGGGCGTCCTCGCGCACGAGATGGCGCACATCGCCCACAAGGACGTCGCGGTCATGACGATCGCCTCGTTCCTGGGCGTCTGCGCGGGGCTCATCACCCGGTTCGGGCTGGAGTGGGGCCTCTGGGGCGGCTTCAGCCGCCGCGACGGCGACCAGAACACCGGGCTCGTCCTGCTCGCCGTCGTCGCGGTGAGCGCGGTCGCGTACGCGATCAGCTTCCTGCTCACCCGCGCCCTGTCCCGCTACCGCGAGCTGTCGGCCGACCGGGCCGCCGCGCTGCTGACCGGCCGCCCGTCGTCGCTGGCCAGCGCGCTGACGAAGGTCTCGGGTGAGATCGCCAGGATCCCCACCAAGGACCTGCGGGCGGCCGAGCCGTTCAAC
This sequence comes from Spirillospora sp. NPDC048911, assembly GCF_043198015.1. Taxonomy (NCBI): domain Bacteria; kingdom Bacillati; phylum Actinomycetota; class Actinomycetes; order Streptosporangiales; family Thermomonosporaceae; genus Spirillospora; species Spirillospora sp. NPDC048911. The sequence continues at coordinate 1,011,245 of NZ_JBICUD010000002.1, forward strand.
GCCTTCTTCTTCGCCCCCGCCTTCACCAAGGGCTTCAGCGTCTCCTCGCTGCTCGCCACCCACCCGCCGCTCGACAAGCGGCTCGCCCAGCTGTCGAAGATCTCCGACCAGATGAGCAGGGGAGTCTGACCCGTGGGATTCCTCGACACGCTGCTCGGCCGGTCCAAGCCGGTCAAGCCGGACCTTGACCGGCTGTTCGCGCTGTCCACCGCCGCGCTGACGCTGGAGGCGGGCACGGGCTTCACCCCGACCGGCCTCGGGTCGGTGTGCTTCCGCGCGGTCGAGGGCGGGGCGTTCGCCCGCATGCAGAAGGAGGTCCAGGAGCTGCTGGACGCGGGCGACGGGCCGGAGGTCGAGCTGAGCACCGACTCCTACGGCTACACCTGGCTGCTGGCCCGGCAGCCCGCCGACGACCTGCCCGCGCTGGTCACCGACCTCCACGCGGTCAACGCGACACTGGAGGCCAACGGCTTCGGCCCGCACCTGCTGTGCTCCCTCGTGGGCTTCACGGGGCCGGAGGGGCAACGGCTGGCGCTGGTCTACCTGTACAAGCGCGGCACGTTCTACCCGTTCGCGCCCCTGCCCGGCGACAAGCGCGACAACGCGCTGGAGCTGCAGGTGCGCGGCGCGGTCGGCGCCGACCTGCCGTTCGAGGACGACCTGTCGCGCTGGTTCCCCGTCTGGGGCGCCCCAGGCCTCTGAACGGAAGGCCTCCGAGCGGGAGACTCCGGGGGTCTCTGAACGGGATTTTTGTGTCACAGGGCACGTAATCGCCCGCACGCGCGTCCTACTGTTCGTTCCGTACCTGGAATGCAGGGGGATCGATGGTGCCTGCGCGCTATGCACGCGAGAGAGCCCTCACCTTGCGAATGGTGCTGGCGATGGCGTTGCTGGCGGTCCTGTACGGCCTGCTGGTGTGGCCCTTCTTCCAGATCTCGACGCTCTGGGGCGGCGTGGCGGTCGCGGCCGTCGCCGTCCTGCTCACGGCCCAGTTCCGCTACGCCGACCAGGTCGCGTTGTGGGCGATGGACGCGCGGGAGGTCGCCGCGGACGAGGAGCCCGAGCTGCACGCCCTCGTCGAGCGCCTGTGCATGTCGTCCGGGCTCCCCAAGCCGCGCGTCGCCGTCGCCGTCACCGACGTCCCCAACGCGTTCGCCGCCGGATGCCGCCGCGACCACGCGGTGGTCTGTGTCACCACCGGCCTGCGCGAACGGCTCGACGTGGCCGAGCTCGAAAGCGTCTTGGCCCATGAGATGGCGCATCTCGCGCATCGGGACGTGGTGGTGGCCACGATCGCGGGGTTCCCGGCGTTCTGCGGCGGGCTGATCGTCACGACCGTGAGCGGGCTGCTGCTGGGCGAGGGCCGTCCGGCCGCCCGGGTCGCCGGCGTGGTCCTGCTGCCCATGGTGCCGCTGGCCGCGCTGCTCTTCCCGGTGAGCCTGCTGCTGGACCTCGCGATCTCGCGGCAGCGCGAGCTGTGCGCCGACCGCGCCGGGGCGCTGCTGACCGGCCGCCCGTCGGCCGCGTCCGCCGCCCTCACGAAGATCTGCGAGGAGATCGAGGCCGCGCCCGCGGCGGAGCTCCGGGGGCTGCGGCCGCTGAACGGCCTCCTCACCGTGCCCGCGCGGGCCCGGGGCCGCGCGGCCGGCGACCTGCTGTCGACCCACCCGCCGGTGGACGTGCGGGTCCAGCGGCTCACCGAGGTCTCCCAGCGGCTCGCGAGCGGAAGAAGGTGACCATGTCGTTCGGAGACGTCGTGCTCGGCCGCTCGGGGCCCGCCGGCCCGGACCTGGACGCGATCTTCGGTCTGGTGCCCGCGGCCGCCGCGCTGGCGGCCGCGACGGGCTTCGTCCCGTCGGGGCTGGGCTCGGTGTGCTTCCGCACGGTCGACGGCGGCGTCTTCGGCGCGTTCGCCCAGGTCCAGCGGGAGCTGCGGCGCCTGGTCGCGACCGAGCCCGACGCCACCGCCGAGTACACCACCGACGCGTACGGCTGCGGCTGGGTGCTGGCGCGGCATCCGCCGGGCGAGCTGGAACGCGTCGTCGGCGACCTGCACACCGTCGACGCGGCGTTCGAGGCCGGGGGCTTCGGGCCGTACCTGCTGTGCTCGCTGACCGGGTTCGCCCGGCCCGACGGGCGCCGCCTCGCCCTCGTCCACACGTACGCGAGCGGCACGTTCTACCCGTTCGCCCCGGCTGCGGGCGGCGGCCGCGACGACGGCCTGGAGGACCGCGCGAGGGACGCCGTCGGAGCCGAGCTGCCCTTCGAGCGGGATCGTGGCCGGTGGTTCCCGCTGTGGGACGCTCCCGCGATCTGACGCCCCTGGCTGGCCGTCGCCGCGTGTGACAGGCTCGATCTTGTGGAGCCTGGAGTCCCGAGCGAGGGAGGATCCGTGGGCGCGCCCTGGAGCCATGACCGGTACTGCGACGCGGTCGAGCTGGAGATCTCACGGCTCGCCGGCGCCGCCCGGGAGGCCGATCTCGCTGCGCCGGTGCCGACCTGCCCGGGCTGGGACGTGGCCACGCTGGTCCGGCACATCGGCGGTGTGCACCGGTGGGCGGGCGGCATGGTGGCGGCGCGCTCGGAACGCCGCCTCGGCCTGCGTGATCTCGGCGTGAAGTTCCCCGAGGATCCCGCCGACCTGCTGCCCTGGTTCGCCGAGGGCGGGGCCGAGCTGCTGCGGGCGTTGCGTTCGACCGATCCGGGCACGCCGGTGTGGACGTGGGGCGCCGACCAGCGCGTGGGGTTCTGGTCGCGGCGGATGTTGCAGGAGACCGTCGTGCACCGCTGCGACGCCGAGCTCGCGCTCGGCCGGGAGCCGGTGATCGAGCCGGACGTGGCGGACGACGGCATCGACGAGCTGGTGGGGAACCTCTCCTACGCCGCCGCCTTCACCCCCAAGATCAAGGAGCTCGCGGGGGACGGCGAGACCCTCGCCTTCAGCGCCGCCGACACCGGCGGCCGGTGGTCGTTCCGCCTGACCCCCGAGGGCTTCACCGAGGGGCCCGGCGCCGCGGCGGGCGATCCCGGCGCCGCGGTGGACGCCGCCGCCGGCGATCTCTACCTGTTCCTGTGGGGCCGCCGGAAGCTGGGCGACCCGCGGCTGGCGATCTCCGGCGACGAGGCCCTGCTCATTCGCTGGGTCGAGCACACCGCCATCTGATCGCAAAGCCCGGGAACCGCCGGGTTCCGGCCTTCGTTCGTCCGCAGGCGTACGGCCGCCGGCCGGGCCTTCGTCCGCCGGATGAGGGCGCCCCATCCGGCGGACGGTTTCCGGCTACGGAAGGGCGAGCATCTGGTCGAGGGCGACGCGGGCGTAGTGGGCGGTCTCGGCGTCCACCTCGATGCGGTTGACGACCTCGCCGCGGGCCAGCGCCTCCAGCGACCAGACCAGGTGCGGCAGGTCGATCCGGTTCATGGTCGAGCAGTAGCAGACCGTCTTGTCCAGGAACATGATGTTCTTGTCCGGGTGGGCGTTCGCCAGCCGCTTGACCAGGTTGAGCTCGGTGCCCACGGCCCACGCCGACCCGGCGGGCGCGGCCTCGATGGTCTTGATGATGTACTCGGTCGAGCCGATCTGGTCGGCGTTCAGGACCACGTCGTGCCGGCACTCGGGGTGGACGAGGACGTTCACGCCGGGGACGCGGGCCCGCACGTCGTCCACCGACTCCTTGCTGAACCGGCCGTGCACCGAACAGTGCCCGCGCCAGAGGAGCATCTTGGCGTCGCGCATCTGCTGCTGGGAGAGCCCACCGTCGGGGCGGTGCGGGTTGTAGACGACGCAGTCGTCCAGGGAGAGGCCCATCTCCAGCACGGCGGTGTTGCGCCCGAGGTGCTGGTCGGGCAGGAACAACACCTTGGAACCCTTCGAGTACGCCCAGTCCAGCGCGCGCTTGGCGTTGGACGAGGTGCACACGACCCCGCCGTGGCGGCCGACGAAGGCCTTGATGTCGGCAGAGGAGTTCATGTACGTGACGGGGACCACGTCGTCGGCGATCCCGGCGTCCTCCAGGGCGTCCCAGCACTCCTCGACCTGGTCGAAGGTCGCCATGTCGGCCATGGAGCAGCCCGCCGCCAGGTCGGGCAGCACGACCTGCTGGTGCCCGGCGGTGAGGATGTCGGCCGACTCGGCCATGAAGTGAACGCCGCAGAACACGATGTACGGGGCGTCCGGCCGGGCCGCGGCCTGCTGGGCGAGCTTGAACGAGTCGCCCGTCACGTCCGCGAACTGGATCACCTCGTCCCGCTGGTAGTGGTGCCCGAGGACGAACACCTGGTCGCCGAGCGCCGCCTTGGCCGCCCTGGCCCGGGCCACCAGACCCGGGTCGGAGGCCGCGGGAAGCTCGCCGGGACAGTCGACGCCGCGCTCGCTGGCCGGGTCGGACCCGGTGCCCAGGAAGAGCAAAGGAAGATCGCGCACTGGGGTGGTCACTGGAGTCTCCCTCCCCGAGATGGGGGGCTTATCGTCGCTTTGACGACTAATAGTCGCATACATAGCGGACAATTGACCCTGCCGGGGTCGTCGCTGTGACATAGAACGCAGTTCCGCGGGACGTGAGAAGGTGGAATGCCCACGGGGCGAGGTACGTTGTCCTGTGGAAGAAGGCGGCAACGCCCTCGTGGACATGCGACAGTTCGCCGCCTGAGCGGCGTAGCGAGACCCGGGAGCTGAACACATGACGGTTTCAGGCGAGACCAGTACGCAGGAGACCACGCAGCAGGGCGTCGTCCTCACCGACGCCGCCGCCGAGAAGGCCAAGGGCCTGCTCGAGCAGGAGGGCCGCGACGACCTTGCGCTGCGTGTCGCCGTGCAGCCGGGCGGCTGCTCGGGCCTGATCTACCAGCTCTTCTTCGACGAGCGCGAGATGGACGGCGACCAGGTCCAGGACTTCGACGGCCTGAGCGTGCGCGTCGACCGGATGAGCGCCCCCTACCTGACCGGCGCCACGATCGACTTCGTCGACTCGATCGAGAAGCAGGGCTTCACGATCGACAACCCGAACGCCTCCGGCTCCTGCGCCTGCGGCGATTCGTTCAACTAGAGCGCGAGCGACACCCGAGCGGCCCGGACGATCCTTGTCCGGGCCGCTTCGTTCGTGTTTCCATGACGGTGCGGGGGGCGGACGTCAGGTGGGTTCCGTACCGCGATGGCCAGTAGGCTGTGGCCCTTGCGGGCACGACCCCCACGACGTTGGCCCGTCATTCCCCAGCCGGGTTGTAGAGAAGCCGGACAAATAGCCGGACGACACCACCACGAGGAGAGCGACCCGCCGTGCGCATCGCCGTGACTGGCTCCATCGCGACCGACCATCTGATGACCTTCCCGGGAAGGTTCACCGACAGCCTGCGCCCCGACCAGCTCGACACGGTCTCGCTGTCCTTCCTGGTGGACCAGCTCGACATCCGGCGCGGTGGCGTCGCCCCCAACATCTGCTTCGCCATGGGCTGCCTGGGCAAGGAGTCCCTGCTGGTGGGGTCGGTCGGCGACGACTTCGCCGACTACCGCTCCTGGCTGGAGCGGCACCGGGTCGACACCGCCTCGGTGCACGTCTCCGAGCTGCACCACACCGCCCGGTTCCTGTGCACCACCGACCAGGACCAGAACCAGATCGCCACGTTCTACGCCGGCGCGATGAGCGAGGCCCGCCTGATCGAGCTGCAGCCGATCGCCGACCGCGTCGGCGGGCTCGACCTCGTGCTGGTCAGCCCGAACGACCCCGAGGCGATGCTGCGGCACACCGACGAGTGCCGCGGCCGGGGCATCCCGTTCGCCGCCGACCCGTCCCAGCAACTCGCCCGCATGGACGGCGCCGACATCCGCCGCCTCATCGACGGCGCCGCGTACCTGTTCACCAACGAGTACGAGAAGGCCCTCACCGAGGAGAAGACCGGCTGGACCGACGCCGAGATCCTCGGCCGCACCGGCGTCCGCGTCACCACCCTCGGCGCCAAGGGCGTGGTGATCGACCGCGAGGACGAGGAGGGCCTGCACGTCCCCGCCGTCCGCGTGGACGCCGTGGTCGACCCGACCGGCGGCGGCGACGCCTTCCGCGCCGGCTTCCTCACCGCGATCGCCTGGGGCCTCTCACTGGAGCGCGCCGCCCAGGTCGGCAACCTCACCGCCGCGCACGTCCTGGAGGTCGCGGGCCCGCAGGAGTACCACCTGTCCAAGGCCCGCTTCCTGGAGCGCCTGACCGCCGCCTACGGCGACACCGCCGCCACCGAGGTAGAACCGCACCTCAACACCCCCAACCCATAAAGCAAATGGCCGTGCCCCCGCCTCGCTGGCGCGAGGCGGGGGCACGTCTGTATTTGGAGCCCCCCGCCCGTCAGTTGGGCTGGCGCACGTCTGTGCCCTGGTACCCCGCCCGTCCGTTGGGGCCGAGCCACGGCTGTGCTCTGGCCTGCACACGCGTGGTGGCTGCTTGTTCCCTCCCGGGGAGAGTTCAGCCGTCACGCGAGCGCGCTAACGGGTCGTGAAGCCAGCCGAAGGCAAGGCTTCACGAGAGATCGCGAAGCGATGCCGTCGAGGCCGTAAAAGAATCAATAAGTACGGCGAATGTGGAAGCCCCAGCCGCCGTGGGGGAGGGTCTCTTCGCGGACGAAGTCCTGGGACTTCATGCGGCACCAGGCGGGGATGTCGGTGCGGGCGGCCACGTCGTCGGCGAGGACCGCGATGACGTCGCCGACGGGGACCTCGCGGAGGCGCTCGGCCAGCATGATGATCGGGATCGGGCATTTGCGGCCCAGCGCGTCGATCACCAGGGCGGGCGGCGGCTCGTCGGGGACGGCGGGTTGCTGGGCGGCGCTGTCGGCGCCGTCCCGCGAGCCGTTCTTGGCGCGGCTTCGGAACCTCATGGGCGCACCCGCCTCCCTGTCGTCGGGGTCTGGGAGATGGAAATCATGGTGTCACTCCGGCGGTCCGGCGGAGCCGGGTGACGGCCTCGGGGAGAACGGCGAGGAAGCGGTCGACATCGGTCGATTTTGCTCCACGCGGCAGCGATACCCGGACGTTCCCATGGGTAATCACTCCCATCGCCTCGAGGACGTGACTGGGACGCAGCGTATCCGCCGTACAGGAACTTCCCGAGGAAACCGCGAATCCCAGCCTGTCCAGTTCGGTGAGAAGTGCCTCGCCCTCGACGTACAGGCACGAGAACGTCACGAGGTGGGGCAGGCGCGCGACGGGGTCGCCGACCACCTGGACGTCGGGGATGGCGCGGGGGACCCGGTCGCGGATCTGGTCGACCAGCGCCGACAGGCGGGGCCCGTCGGCCGCCATCTCGGACCGGTAGGCCGCCAGCGCGGCGGCCGCCGCGCAGGCGGCCGGCACGTTCTCGAATCCGGGGACCCGCCGTCCCTCGCGCTCGTCCTCGGGCAGCGGCGAGCGCCAGCGGGTGTTCTTGCGGACGACCAGCACGCCGACGCCCGCGGGGCCGCCCCATTTGTGGGCGCTGGCGGCGAGCACGGACCATCCGGGCGGCACGTCCATCCGGCCCGCCGACTGCGCGGCGTCCACGAACAGCGGCACCCGGGCGACGCGGCAGATCTCGGCGATCTCCGCGACCGGCTGCACCGTTCCCACCTCGTGGTTGGCCGACTGCAGGCAGGCCAGCGCCGTGTCCGGCCGCAGCGCGGCGGCGAACTCGGCCACGTCCACCCGGCCGTGCCGGTCGACCCCGACCGTGGTCACCTTGCCGTCGTCGCGCTCGTGCATCCCGGCGGCGTGCAGCACGCTGGAGTGCTCGACGGCGCTCACCACCAGGTGGCGGCCGATACGCCGGCGCGCCCGCAGCGCGCCGAGGACGCCCAGGTGCACCGCCTGGGTGCCGGACGTGGTGAACGACACCTCGTCGGGCCGTACCCCGAGCACCTCGGCGACGCGCGCACGAGCCTGGTCGAGGAGCAGCCGGGCGCCGCGGGCCGGGCCGTACAGCCGCGCCGGATCGGCCCATCCCGTCTCCAGGGCCCTGAGCAGGGCCTCGCGGCCCGCCGGATGCAGGGGTTCGGTCGACGCCGCGTCGAAGTACGCGATCATCGGCGGAGCGCCGAGCGAGTTAGCCACGCCAGAAACCCTAACCGGGCACCCGACAGAGGGGGTGGGTGACCCGCGCGCTACTGTGTCCCCCAAACGTGTAACAACTGATCTCACCGCCCGGGAGTTCCCTGGGCTCTCATCCGTGGGGAAGGCATTCCGTGAGTCCGACCCGCTCTAGGGAGCGGCGCACGCCTGTGCGCGGTCGCCGTGCATTGAGGAGCGCCGCCGCGCTGGGCCTGCTGGCGATGACCGCCACCGCCTGCAGCGGCGAGGTGTCCCGCCTGGGCATGCCCGAGCCGATCAGTGACCAGGCCGAGCGCATGCTCAAGCTCTGGCAGGGCTCCTGGATCGCGGCGTTCGCCGTGGGCGCCGTCGTCTGGGGACTGATCATCTGGGCGGTGCTGTTCCACCGCAAGCGCTCCGACGACCTGCCGCCGCAGGTGCGCTACAACATGCCGATCGAGATCCTCTATACGGCGGTCCCGTTCGTCATCATCGCGGTGCTCTTCTACTTCACCGCGCGCGACGAGAACTACGTCGAGAAGACCACTGACAACCCCGCGGTCACGGTCGACGTCACCGGCTTCCAGTGGAGCTGGCAGTTCGACTACAAGGAGAAGGACGCCGCGGGCAAGGAACAGACGGTCGCCTCCGTGGTCGGCACTCCGGTCGCGCCGAACGCCCCGTCGGGGGCCAAGCCGGTCATGACGATCCCGACCGGCCAGACGGTCCGCGTGCGGTTGCACGCCAACGACGTCATCCACTCGTTCTGGGTGCCGGCGCTCCTCTACAAGAAGGACGTCATGCCGGGCTACACCAACGAGTTCGAGTTCACCGCGCGTAAGACCGGCACCTACGAGGGCCGCTGCGCCGAACTCTGCGGCGTCGACCACAGCCGGATGCTCTTCCAGCTGAAGGTCGTGGAGCCCGCGGAGTACGCCAAGTTCATCGCCGATTCCAAGGCCAAGGCAGCGGGGGGTGCGAAGTGACGGCCATCGGTCACGCACCGAGCGCGCCGATCGCCGCGTCGCGGACGAGCAAGGGGCGGCTGGTCGCCTCCTGGATGTCGTCCACCGACCACAAGGTGATCGGCTATCTCTATCTGATCACGTCGTTCGTGATGTTCATGATCGGCGGCGTGATGGCGCTGATCATGCGGGCCGAGCTGTACAAGCCGGGCCTGCAGGTCGTGAGCAACGAGCAGTTCAACCAGCTGTTCACCATGCACGGCACGATCATGCTCCTGATGTTCGCGACGCCGCTGTTCGCCGGTTTCGCCAACGTCATCATGCCGCTGCAGATCGGCGCGCCCGACGTGGCGTTCCCGCGCATGAACATGCTGGCCTACTGGCTGTTCCTGTTCGGCAGCCTGATCGTGCTCGCGGGCTTCCTCACCCCGGGCGGCGCCGCCAGCTTCGGCTGGTTCGCCTACGCGCCGCTGTCGGACGCGGTGCGCTCGCCGGGCATCGGCGGCGACATGTGGGTGATGGGCCTGGCGATGTCGGGCTTCGGCACGATCATGGGCGCCGTCAACTTCATCACCACGATCCTGTGCATGCGCGCGCCGGGCATGACGATGTTCCGGATGCCGATCTTCACCTGGAACATCCTGCTGACCTCGATCCTGGTCCTGCTGGCGTTCCCGGTCCTGGCCGCCGCGCTGCTCGCCCTGGAGGCCGACCGCAAGCTCGGCGCCCACGTCTTCGACGCCGCGCACGGTGGCGCGCTGCTCTGGCAGCACCTGTTCTGGTTCTTCGGGCATCCGGAGGTCTACATCATCGCGTTGCCCTTCTTCGGCATCGTGACGGAGATCCTTCCGGTGTTCAGCCGCAAGCCGGTGTTCGGTTACATCGGCCTGGTGTTCGCGACGATCACCATCGCGGGCCTGTCCGTCACCGTGTGGGCGCACCACATGTTCGTGACCGGCCAGGTGCTGCTGCCGTTCTTCTCGTTCATGACGTTCCTCATCGCGGTGCCCACGGGGGTGAAGTTCTTCAACTGGGTCGGAACGATCTGGCGAGGGCAACTCACCTTCGAGTCGCCGATGCTCTGGTCGCTCGGCTTCCTCGTGACGTTCCTCTTCGGTGGCCTGACCGGCGTCATCCTGGCCTCGCCGCCGATGGACTTCCAGCTGTCGGACTCCTACTTCGTGGTGGCGCACTTCCACTACGTGGTCTTCGGCACCGTGGTGTTCGCGATGTTCGCCGGCTTCTACTTCTGGTGGCCCAAGTTCACCGGCAAGATGCTGAACGACACGCTCGGCAAGGTGCACTTCTGGATGCTCTTCATCGGCTTCCACGGCACGTTCCTCATCCAGCACTGGCTGGGTGCGGCGGGCATGCCGCGCCGGTACGCCGACTACCCCGGCGAGTTCATGGGGATGAACCAGGTCTCGACGATCTTCTCGTTCCTCCTCGGCTGCTCGCTGCTCCCCTTCTTCTACAACGTCTACATCACGGCGAAGAAGGGCAAGAAGGTCGAGGTCGACGACCCGTGGGGCTACGGCTCGTCGCTCGAGTGGGCGACCACCTGCCCGCCGCCGCGGCACAACTTCAACTCGATCCCGAAGATCCGCTCCGAGCGGCCGGCGTTCGACCTGCACCACCCGCACGTGGGCGCCAAGGGCGAGCTCGCCGAGGCCGGCAAGGGCACCGGGTCCGGCGGCGTCCTGGAAGGGAAGTAGCCGATGCGCGTTCAGGCGTTCATGTTCTACGGGTGCGCGGTGTTCTTCCTCGCCACCGACGTCGTCTACTGGCTCTGGTCCAAGGACTGGACGGGCACCACTGCGATGGCTCTGGCCGTCGGCCTGGCCGGCCTGATCGGGTTCTACATCCACTTCACGGTCCGGCGGCTGGAGAGCGCCAACGGCGGTCCGCTGTACGAGGACGACCCCGAGGGTGACATCGCCGACGCCGCGGGCGAGCTGGGCTTCTTCAGCCCGCACAGCTGGTGGCCGCTGTTCCTGGCGATGTCGGCCGCGATGGTCGCGCTCGGCGTGGTCTTCGGCTGGTGGCTGGTGATCCTGGGCGCCGCGGCGACGATCATGACTTCGGTCGGTCTGGTCTTCGAGTACTACCGGGGTCACTTCTCCCACTGACAGGCAAAGGATCCTCGAAGGGGCCGGTGTTCGCCAGCGGGCGGGCACCGGCCCCTTCATAATGGTCCGCGGTCCGCACGTCACCGTGCGGACACGGAGCCATGCATACAGTGAGGACCGGAGCGTGACGGTGCAGGTCGGCGTCCCAGGATCGGCGCGGCGCTGCCGCCGCGCCACCGCCGCGATGATCGGAATGACGATGGCGGCCGGTGCCGCCGGATGCTCGGACGGCGGCCTGACCGACGGCAGGGACGCCGTCAAGCTCTCGCTGACGCCGGGCGACGGCACGGGCTCGCTGCGTCCGGACAGCGCCATCGCGGTGCGGGCGCAGAACGGCACCATCGAGAACGTCACCGTCAGCACCAAGGGCGAGGCGGTCGAGGGCGTCCTCAGCGCCGACAAGAGCAGCTGGCAGTCGCGCTGGACGCTCGATCCCGCCACCAAGTACAAGGTCACCGTCACCGCGCTCGGCCGTGATGGCAAGACCCAGACCGTGACGAGCCGGTTCAGCACCGCCAAGGCGAAGAAGTCGCTGGAGACCGCGGTCGAGGCGCCCGCGAACAAGGAGACGGTCGGGGTCGGGATACCGATCATCTTGAACTTCGACGGCGAGGTGGACGATCGGGCCGCCGTCGAACGGGCCCTGGAGATCCGTTCGTCCAGGCCCGTCGAAGGCGCCTGGCACTGGTTCAGCGACCAGCGGGTGGTGTTCCGGACCAAGCAGTACTGGCCGCGGCACACCAAGGTCAGCTTCCGCGCCCATCTGAGCGGCGTACGCTTCGCCGGCGGGGTCTACGGCACCGGCAACCAGAACATCGACTTCACGATCGGCGACGAGCACATCGTCAAGGCGAGCGAGAACTCGCACGAGATGTCGGTCAGGGTGAACGGCAAGCTCAAGCGCACAATTCCGGTGAGCATGGGGATGGGCGGCCTCACGAAGTACATCACCACCAATGGCGATCACCTGACCATGGACAAGGGCAGCCCGGTCATCATGGACTCCTCCACGGTCGGATGCGGCCCGGGCTGCCCGGGCTACTACCGCCAGACGGTCTACTCGGCCGTGCGCATCTCCGACAGCGGCGAGTACGTCCACAGCGCGCCGTGGTCGGTCGGCGACCAGGGCAACAGCAACGTCAGCCACGGCTGCGTCAACGTGAGCCCCGGCAACGCCTCCTGGTTCTACGACCTGGTCTACCGCGGCGACCCGGTGAAGATCACGGGCACCGCGCGGGAGCTGGAGCCGGAGAACGGCTGGGGCTTCTGGCAGCTCGACTGGGACGACTGGACGAAGGGCAGCGCCCTCAAGCAGAGCCTCCTCGTCGGCCCGCAAGGCGCCACCCCGGCCGCGCCGGCACCCACCCCCTCCGGAGGGCCGGTGACCGACACCGCTCCGAGCACCCCCGTCAGCGGCACACCGCAGTCAAGTTGACCGGCTAGCGGGGATTGAGCGGGGGAGGCTCCGGTACGCGGTTCTGCCGGGCCCAGTCGCGCGCCATCGCGATGCGTTCGGGCCCCGCGGGGTGGGTGAGCCAGAGAAGGTACTCGAGGGCGTCCGGTTCGAGATCGGAGATGTTGCGCACCGAGAGCTCGTGCTGCATCGTCACGAACGTCTCGGGGTCACGGGTCAGGTCGAGGGCGTGCGCGTCGGCCCGGGCCTCGATGTGACGGCTGATGAGGTTCTGGACGGGGCCGCCCAGCTGGGTCGCCACCGTGATGAAGGCGAGCAGCAGCGCCACGGAACGGGGATCGGCCAGGCTCTGGCCCGCCCCAGCGCGGCGTCGCAGGGCGGGCGAGGTCAGCAGCAACTGCAGCAGGCACACGGCCCCCGCCACGGCCAGGGCGCCGATCAGCGTCCCGTAGAGGACGTCCTTGTGCTTGGCGTGGCCCAGCTCGTGCGCCACGATCGACTCGATGCGCTTGGGCGGCGACTTCAGCAGCGTGTCGTACACGACGATGCGCCGCGTCGAGCCGAAGCCGGAGACATAAGCGTTGAGCGAGGTCGTCCGGCGCGAGGCGTCCGCGACCAGCACGTCCTCCACCGGCACGCCGTCCCGTTCGGCCATGGCCAGCAGGTCGGTCCGGAGCTGCCCGGCCGGCAGCGGGTGGAACTTGTTGAAGACCGGCTCGACCACGATCGGATAGAGGAACGACACCGCGATCACCAGGGCGAACCCGCCCGCCGCCGCGCCCGTCCACCAGTAGCGCGGGAAGCGGCGCAGCAACGCGTACAGCAGCACGAGCGCGATCGACCAGATCACCCAGGTGACGCCGAGCGACTTCGCCTGGTCGATCAGCCATTCCGGCCAGCTCTGCGTGGACAGCCCGTACCGGCGCAGCACCCACTCGCTCCGGATGGAGAACGGCAGCCCCGCCAGCCGGACCACGGTCGTGACGACGAGGGCCGCCCCGATCACCCGGAGCGGCCACCGGCGGACGCGCGCCGTCGCCCAGGCGATCAGGCGGGAGCCCAGCGGAGTGAGCCCGAGGACGAGGACCAAGGCCAGAACCAGCACGAGCCGGGCGTAAGCGGGCGGATTGAGGGCGGAGTCGAAGGCGCGCGACCGGGCGATCTCCGCGGGCGTGAAGTCCAGAGCCGGATCAACGGCGACGGATCCGCCCGGCACCTGCTCGGGAATCGGATGCCACGGCGTGGTCAGGGCCAAGATCACCCCGACCGCCGCGAAGAGCACGGCGGCGGCGATAGCAGCAGCAACCCGAGGCCGCCGCATACCCCCCGCCCCGTCCGCACGGGCCTCGTCGCCCGAGTCTGCTTGGCCGCTCGCGTCGGTCTGGCGGCTGGCGCCTGTCGCGTTGTCTTGGCCGCCAGCGTCGGTTTGGCGGCTAGCGCCGGTCGCGTTGGCTTGGCCGCTCGCGTCGGTCTGTCCACTAGCGCCCGTCGCGCTGGTTTGGCCGCCAACCTCGGTCTGGCCACTCGCGTCAGTTGCGCTGGTTTGGCCGCTAGCGCCCGTCGCGCTGGTTTCGCCGCCAACCTCGGTCTGGTCGCTCGCGTCGGCTTCGCCCTTCGCGCGGTTCTCCGGCTCGGTCAACGCAGCTCCTCGCGCAGGTATTCACGCCACATGGCGGTGAAGCGGGCAGGGGTGACGCCCAGCACCTCGCGCAGGGCGGCCGATTCGGACCGGCGCCCGGCCGCGCGGTAGAGCCGGACGAGCTCCGCTTCACCGTAGCGGCCGGCGATCATCCGGCAGGCCAGCCACGCCTCCTGGTAGGCCTGGGAGAGCCGCGGTGAGGTGCCCTCGAACGCGGCGCGGCCGGGAAGAGCCGCGGGCGTGCGTCCCGCGGTGATCTCCCGGCGCAGCTCACGGGCGGCCGACCGCACGCTCACCTTGGTGTCGCTGTAGCCGACATAGTCGGCGAAGCCCTCGATGAGCCAGAGCGGCGTACGGCCGTCCTGGGCGCCGCCGGTGGCCACATGCGTGAGCTCGTGGGTGAGGACGACGCTCTGGCCGAGGTCGTTCAGGCGGCCGAACGTGCCCGGCGAGATGATGACGCGGTCCTCGCCGCGCCCGCCGTCGGCCGAGGGGGCCACCGTGGCCAGCGCGGCGATCTCCTTGAGGTTCTGGGCGTCGCCGACCAGGGCCGCCGCCAGCGCGGGATCGGCCGGTACGAGCGCGACCGCGCGCCTGGGCCAGTCGGAGCCGACCACCCCGGTCACGACGGGCACGGCGGCGTCCAGGCGCCGGGCGATCCCGTCGAGGCCGGGGGCGTCGCCGATGACGAGCCCGCTGTGGCCACGCCGCACGGTCAGCGGGCCGCCGTCCCAGATGTCGACGTCGTCGCGCAGCCCCCGCCCCGCGGCATCACCGACGATCACCCAGGTACCGGCCCGGGAGGCGAACGAGAGATAACGCGTGCGGGCCACCGCGCCGCGATCGAAGCCGCGCAGCTTGTACCGGAGGCTGACCCGGACGGCGGGCGCGCCGGACATGCCCGCCGGCTCGATCGCCTCGTACCGCTCCTGCCAGGACTCCAGCGGCAACTTGCTCAGATTGTCGAAGACCTTGGCCTGCGCCGCCTGGTAGGCGACCGGCGCCGAGACGATCGTGGCGAGGAACCGCGCGCGATCATGCTCGCGTACCGCGGTGGCGCGGTTGGCCAGCACCGTCTCGACCGCCCCCACGTCCGGAACACCCGGAACCGGAGCCGCCACAGCGGCCTTCCGCGGAGCCCCATCGTTCCCGGTAGTAGCGAACCCAGCGACAGCCACAAGCGCGCACGCAGCCACCCCCACCCCAACCAGCGCAAAGCCCCGCCGCCGCGACAAACCACCGAGCCCGCCGGGCGGCACGTCACCGCGCTCGCCGGGCCGTGCGCCGACGCTCTCACCGGGCCGCTCGCCCCCACCGGTCTCACCGGGCGGCTTGCTACCGAGCGTGCTGGGCGGCTCGTCAGGCGGCGGCTCGACCGCGGGCTCACTGGGTCGCTCGGCAGCGAGCTCGTCGAGCCGCTCACTATCGGCCTCGCCGGAACCACCGACCACGCCGAGTGCCTCGGCATGGGTCTTGCTGGGCGGCTCGCCGGGGTGGGCGGCGCTGGCCGGGCGCACGCCACGAGGATCACCGGGCCGTTCAAGTCCACGCTCGGCGGGGCGGTCGTTCGGCGGCGGGCCGGACCGCTGGTCTTCCATGCGGCCGATCCTATTGACCCGGCCTCGGCGGGCGCGCCGGACGGATCATTTCGCGTAGTCGGGGTAGCCGTAGCCCACGATCTGGTCGGCCGAACGTTCCTGGAGCCTGACCGCGTCGGAGCTGTTGCCCTCCACGGTCTGGACGGTGCCGTCGCCGTTGTCCTTGATCACCATGCCGACGTGCTCGATGTCGTCGACGTTCTTGGAGCCGCCCCAGTTGAAGAAGACGATCGCGCCGGGCTCGGGCTTGTCGCCCCAGCGGTCCTGCTGCTCGAACCACTTGGCGTGCTCCACCGTCCAGGCGTCGCTGCCCACGCCCTGGCTGAAGCCGAGCTGCTCGCCGACCCAGGAGACGAACATGTCGCACCACTGGGCGTCGTTGTAGCCCTCCAGGTCGCCGCCGTCGCGTGCCAGCGTCTCTTTGGCGCGGGCAGTGCCCATGTACCAGTCCTGGAACTTGGTCTCGCCGTTGCCGTCCTCGCTGATGCCGACCTGGGACTTGGCCAGCTTGATGGCGGCCTCGGCGGTGGGCTTCCTCGGCGCGGTCTTCACCGGGGCCTTGGTCTTGGGGGCGGTGTTCGCCTTGCTCGCGGCACCGGAGAGCTTCTCGGGCACGTTGTGCGCGGTGGGGGCCTTGCTCGGCCGTTCGGCCGCCGCGGCGGCGGCCGGGGGCCTGGCCATGTCGGTCCCGGCGGGGGCCGCGCCGACGGCGGCCTGGGCGGTGACGGTGGCCGTGCCGATCACGGCCGCGCCGGCGACGAGGCCGCCGGCCGTCCGCAGGGTGACGGCGACGGGGCTGGGTTTGCGGTGCTTGCCTGCCACGGGGGGCTCTCCTTGGCTTCCATGCCGCCTACCGGGTTAGCTGACGGGTTCGGGCGTGGAAGCTGCCCTACGGCCTGCGAGAGGCCGATTCACCCCAGGGACATGTCGGGCGCAGCCCGCCCGTTGAAAGGGTGGATGGGTGGGGGCTGCGGGAGACTTGCCGGGCGCAGCCCGTCCGTTGAAAGGGTGGATGGGTGGGGGCTGCGGGATGGCGGGTCCCCGGCTCCGCGTGGCGCGGACTCGGCGGTGGCCGTGCGGGACGGCCTGAGATTCGATGAGGGAGCGGACGCGGCCGCCCGTGGAGGACGGCCGCGTCCGTTTCTAGCGATCAGTAGGGGCGAACGGCGCCCGAGAAGGTCTTCTTGCGATAGCTGTTGAGCTTGACGACCTTCACGTGGCTACCGGAGTTGGGGGCGTGGATCATCCACACCTTGCTCCCCTGGCGCTTGGTCACGATGCCCACGTGGCCCTTGCCGTGGAAGAAGACGAGGTCACCCGGAGCGAGCTTCTTCCAGGACACCTTGTTCTTCACGGCGCGGTACTGGGCGGTGGTGACGCGGGGGAGTTTGACGCCCGCCTTCCGGTAGGACCACTGGACCAGACCGGAACAGTCGAAGGCGTTCGGGCCCGCCGCGCCGTAGCGGTACGGCTTGCCCTTCTTCTTGTAGGCAGCCGTGAGGGCCTTCTGCGCCGTCTTCTGGCGCTGGGACCACGACTTCTGCTTGGCCTGCTTGACCACCTTCGCCACGGGAACGGCCTTGGTGGCCGCCTCGGCGGAGGGAGCCGGGCCCGCCGCCACGAGGGGCGTGACGACCGCGGTGGCGATCACAAGGCCACCGGCGACGCGGGCACGACGGGTCGTGCAGTTGACAGCGTTGCTGGACAGGGGGATCTCCTTCTTCCAGACGCCTACCGGGTTAGCTGACGGGTTCGGGCGTGGAAGTGGCCCTACGGTGCGCCCTGTTCGAGAGGAGGGCGCGCCGATTCACCCCGTTCGGAGGCAGGTCCAAGGAAGGGCCGGCCGCCGAGATGTGGGTCCCCGGCTCCGCGCGATGGCGGACTCGGCGCTGCCGCGGCGATCCTGGGGGGCGCGATGGGGCCCTGTGCGCGGGACCCTTTGTCCCGCGTGCGAAAGCGCGGCGCTGATGTGTTGTGAAATGAGCGGCCTCGGATGGGCGTTCGCTCGTCGGCCGGGCCCGGGGGAGAACCGCCGTGTCGCGCTCGCTGGCGCCATGCACGCCAAGCTCGTTCGAGCCGCGGAGCGTGCGCACGGTACGGGTGGGCCGGCCGGTCTCCGTGGAGACCGGGTGCGGCGCGTGGAAGGCGTCGCACCGGCGGCGGCACCTGGAAGGTGTCGCGCGGAGAGGCGGCACCTGGAGGGTGCCCGCCTCCCGTGACGCCCGGGGGCGTCGGGGGCGCTGCGACGCATGGTGGGCGTCGCAGGTCGCCACAAAGTATCAAAAGGTCATGCGAAAGCAAATCCCCAGCAAAACAGAACGGACCAGGTCAGGCCTGGTCCGCTCGTGGTGTGGCGTGGCTCACTGGCTCCGTCAGGGGCGCCCGGCCCCGTAGAAGTTCGACGCGTAGTAGCCGGACGAGATGCTCACGACCTCGACGCTCTTGCCGGTGCGCGGGGAGTGGATCATCTGGCCGTTGCCCACGTACAGGCCGACGTGGCCGAGGCTGCTGAAGAACACGAGGTCGCCGGGCTGCAGGTCGCTCTTGGCGACCCGCTTGGTGGCCGCGTACTGCGAGTTGGTGGTTCGGGTGATGCTGACCCCGGCGGCCTCCCAGGCGCGCATGGTCAGGCCGGAGCAGTCGTAGCGGGGGCCGGTGCCGCCGTACAGGTAGGGCGTGCCGAGCTTGCTGTAGGCGAAGTTCAGCGCGGTGCGGGCCGAACCGCTCGCCGGGCCCTTGTAGGTGCCGCCGGTACCGCCGCCGCCGCTGCCGGGCTTGTCGCTCTTGACGCCGAGCTTCTTCAGCAGCTTCTGCTGCTGCTTGATCGACTTGTCGACGGTGGCCTTCTGGTTCTTCAGCTCCTTGGCCTTGGCCGCGACCTCGTCGTAGGCGTTCTGGGCCTGGGCCTTCTCGCGGCGCACCCGCTGCGCGGCGGCCAGGAACTGGCCCAGCTCGGAGTTGCGGTTGCGCGACAGGTGGGAGAAGACCGCCGCCTGGTCGAGGACGGCCTGCGGGTCGCCGCTGCCGATGAAGCCCGCGACGTCGCCGGTCTCGCCGTTCTTGTACGCGGTGGCGGCCATCTGGGCGACCTTGGTGCGGAGCGTCGCGAAGGCGAGCTCCTCGTCCTGGCTGGCCTTCTGCGTCGCCCGGAGCTTCTTCTTGGCGCGCTTGAGGTCCTCGGTCACCTGGTTGTACTTCTCGACCAGCTTGTCGACGTCCTCGTTGAGCTTGTTCAGCTTCTTCTGAACCTGGCTCGCCGTCGGCTTGGGGTCGGCGTGCGCCGTCGACGCGGGCAGAGCCACGGGCAGCGCCATGGAGGTCGTCACGGCGAGGCATGCTGACGCCATCAGCCGCCGGGAGCTGCGATCACTGGCCACGGTCGGAATTGCCCCTCTCGTCCGCTATTCGCGGGAGACATTAGCGAGGGGCCACAGCAGTCACAACCGAAACGTCAGTATTCGTCAAGCCCGAGTGACAATTACCGCGCCCGGTGATCGAACGATCACGAAGCGCGTTCGTGACCTGGTGCGAGCCGCAGCGGCGGCACCATGTCGAGATCGGCCAGCACCTGCAGCGCGCGCCGCTCGTCCACGTCGAGATCCACCACATCGTCGCCGCCGCCGGGCTGGGCCGGCGCCGCCAGCAGTGTCGTGACCACGCAGTCGCCGCAGCCCGCGCCGCGCACCTGGCAGCCGTCGCACTCGACCAGCATGTCGTCCTCCGTACCTAGGTCTCTCTACCTCGGTTGTGACGGACGGTACGCGGAGGGTGTGACAAAACCGTGACCGCGAGCATCGACCCCGCACGCGAGCGCGCTGACGGGTCGTGAAGCAAACCGAAGGCGAGGGGTCAGGGCCGCGAAAGGCGACGGAGGAGCAAAGTAGACACAGCGGGGCGGGCGCCGGCGCGGCGGGCGGCGTCGGCCACCTCGCGGTCGGAGGAGACCACGACCACCGCGCGGCCGGTGGGCTCGGCGCGGACCAGCTCGCCGATGAGCTCGTCGGCGGTCTGGCCCGGATGGCTGAACAGCACGCGGACGCCGCGCGGCGCGGCGATCGCCACGGGCGCGTCCAGCTCGGCCCCGTCGAAGACGCAGGTGACCTCGGCGCGGGTCTGCGCGGCCAGGCCGCCGAGCCCGGACACCAGGCGGGTGCGCTGGTCGGCCAGCGGCAGCTCGCCGTAGCCGGTCTTGGTGACGTTGTAGCCGTCCACGACCAGATGGACCTGCGGCAGCGTCAGCAGCCGGTCGAGCAACTGCGGGTCGTCGTCGGAGAGGGCCCGGCCGGGCAGGTTGCGGTGGGCGAGCTTGTCCGGCTCGACCCCGGCGACGGCGTCCGCCGGGCGTTCGATCATGGTGGGGAGGGCCAGCTCGCGCCGGACGCCCTGCGCCGCGTCCACCAGCGTGTCGAGCAGCATGCGCAGCCGCACGTCCTCGACGTTGCGGCCCTCGCGGGCGGCGCGGCGGGCGTGCTCGGCGGCGGTCTCGGCCTGGTCGAGGCGGACGCGCAGCTTGCGCAACTCCTTCTCGGCGGCGGCGGTGGTCTCGCGGGCGGTGGTCAGCTCGCGCGCGGTCTCGGTGGCCAGTTCCGCGGCGCGCTGCTCGGCGGCCCTGGCCTTCTGACGGGCGTCGTGCAGCTTTCGGCGCAGCTCGGCGACCTCCGCCTTGGTGTCGCGCAGCTCGCCGCGGAGCTTGTCGGTCTCGGACGCACGCGCCGCGCGGGCGGCCGCGAGCTCGTCCCGGAGCGCGTTGATCTTGCGTTCGGCGGCCTCGCCCTCGGAGGCGCTCGCGGATCGTTCCAGCTCGGCGCGGGCGGCCTCGGCCAGCTCCGGCCAGCCGGCCGGCCGCAGCAGGTAGCCGAGCGTCGCGACCCGCACCGGATCGGCGGCGGGCGGCACCTGGCCGTCCTCGACCGCGGCGACCAGCTCGGGCTCGGCCTCGCGGAGGTGTTCGGCGACCTTGAGCCGGAAGTCGGCGTCCTTCTCCAGCAGCGCGGCGATGTGCTGCCCGGCGAGCTTGGCGCGTTTGCGGCGCTCGAACTGGGCGAAGCGGCGCAACGGCAGGGGGACCTCGGTGGCGGGCAGTGTGCCGATCAGCTCGGCGGCCGCCTCCACCACGCCCTGGCGGACCGCCTCGGGCAGGGGACGGGCCGGACGCTCGGCTTCCGCTCCGGGGCCGCTGTCGATGATCCCGCTCCTCCCAGTGCCCGTTTTGACGCCGTACGCTGAGTATTTCCGGGTGTCCAGCACCTTAACCAGCACGTATGGGCGGCGTCACGGCGCCGGCCGGCGCCGCTACGGGTCGCCCCCGGCCCGTGTTCCAACCCTAGCGCTCGGTGAACTGTCGGTGGCCCCCTCTACGGTCGCGGTCATGACCCACCCGGCCCGCCCCGCCAACCCCGGGCATCCACCCGGCGGTCCCGGCGTTCAGGGCGCCCAGGGCGTTCAGGGCACCCTGGACGATCTCGGTACCCCGCTCGCCGACGTGACCTTCGTCGTCGTCGACCTGGAGACGACCGGCGGCTCCCCTTCGGAGTCGGCGATCACCGAGATCGGGGCCGTCAAAGTGCGCGGGGGAGAGGTCCTCGGTGACTTCGGCACGCTGGTCGACCCCGGCGGAGAGATTCCGCCGTTCATCACCGCGCTCACTGGCATCACCCAGCAGATGGTCTACGCCGCGCCCAAGATGGAGCAGGTGCTGCCGGCGTTCCTTGAGTTCGCCAGGGGCTGCGTGCTCGTCGCGCACAACGCCCCGTTCGACATCGGTTTCCTCAAGGCCGCCTGCGCCGCGCAGGGTTACGCGTGGCCCGCGTTCACCATCATCGACACCGTCGACCTGGCGCGACGCGTCCTCACCAAGGACGAGGTGCCCAACTGCAAGCTGGGCACGCTGGCCCGCTTCTTCCGCGCGTCCACCGAGCCGATCCACCGCGCGCTGGCCGACGCCCGCGCCACCGTCGACGTGCTGCACGGCCTGATCGAACGGCTCGGCTCGTTCAACGTCACCTCGCTGGAGGAGCTCAAGTCCTTCGCCAAAGCGCCCACGCCCGAGCAGCGTCGCAAGCGCTACCTCGCCGACGACGTGCCGAGCGCCCCCGGCGTCTACCTGTTCGAGGACGATCGCGGCGAGGTGCTCTACGTCGGCAAGAGCGGCGACCTGCGGGCGCGGGTGCGCAGCTACTTCACCGGCTCGGAGACCCGGCACCGGGTGCGCGAGATGGTCGGCCTCGCCGAGAAGGTCCGCACGATCGTGTGCGCCACCGGCCTGGAGGCCGAGGTCCGTGAGCTGCGCCTGATCGCAGAGCACAAACCCCGCTACAACCGGCGCTCCAAGTTCCCCGAACGGGCGATGTGGCTCAAGCTCACCGTCGAGCCGTTCCCCCGGCTGTCGATCGTCCGCGAGTGCAAGGACGACGGCGCCGTCTACCTGGGCCCGCTGTCGTCCCGGCGGCAGGCCGAGGAGGCCCAGGCGGCGCTGCACGAGGCGGTGCCGCTGCGGCAGTGCACCCAGCGCCTCACCCTCCGTCTCATCGAACGCGGCGCGGCCCGCACCTGCCTCCTGGGCGAGATCGGCCGCTGCGGCGCGCCGTGCGAGGGCCGCGAGCCCGCCACGGCCTACGAGGTGCACGCCGACCAGGCCCGTTCCATCATGCGCGGCGACGTACGGCCCGTCGTGGCGGCCGCCCGGGTGCGCATCGACCGCCTCACCGTGGAGCTCCGCTACGAGGAGGCCGCCGCCCAGCGCGACCGGCTCGCCGCGTTCGTCCGGGCGGCCGCGCGCGGCCAGCGGCTGACCGCGCTGGCCCGCATCGCGCAGCTCGTGGCGGCCCGCCCGTCGTTCGACGGGGGCTGGGAGGTGGCGGTCGTCCGCCATGGCCGGCTCGTCGCCGCGGGCATGATCCCGCCCCGCGCCCACCCGAGGCCCTACCTCGACGCGCTCGTCGCGACGGCCGAGACGGTCTTCCCCGGGCCGGGCCCGTCGGGCAGCGCCACCGCCGAGGAGATGGAGTGCGTGCTGCGCTGGCTCGACACCCCCGGCGCGCGGCTGGCCGAGGTCTCTGACGAGTGGAGCTGCCCCGCGTACGGCGCCGAGAGCCTGCGAGAGTGGATCGACAACGCCTATACCGGCACAGAGTCGGCGGACCGCGGTGGCGGCCGCCCACTAAGGTAAGCGGAGGAACCGGGGAAATTCAGGCAAGCGGAGAGGACGGGCGTACATGGCTCTGCCTCTCTACGACAGTCAGCCCGCGCGGCGCGTCCCCTGGGTGACGTATCTCCTGGTGGCGGCCAACGTCGTGGTCTTCCTGATGACCCCCATGGCCAACTTCGCCACCTGGTACGGAGACGGCCAGGTCCGCGAGTGCAAGGCCGTCCAGTTCACGCTGGAGCATGGCGCCATTCCCAAGGAGCTCACGACCGGCGATCAGCAGCCCCTGCCGCCGCAGGTCGTGCGCGAATGCGGGGAGGGAGGCTACGACAAGATCCCATGGCTCTCCGCGTTCAGCTCGATGTTCCTGCATTCGAACTGGCTGCACCTGCTGGGCAACCTGGTCGCGCTCTTTGTCATCGGCATGGGAGTCGAAGACAGGCTCGGGCGCCTGCGCTACCTGCTCAGCTATCTGTTCTTCGGGCTCGTCGCCGTCTACGGGTTCGCCTACACCTCGCCCGACTCGCGGGTCCCCCTCATAGGCGCCTCCGGCGCGATCGCCGGGGTGCTGGGCGCCTACCTGATCCTCAACCCGCGCGGCCGGGTGGTCAGCTTCGTGCCGCCGATCATCGTGATCCGGCTGCCGGTCTGGGTAGTACTGGGCTACTGGTTCGTCCTGCAATGGCTCTCCCTCGGCGACGAAGAGAGCAACGTCGCGTACGTGGCGCACATCTACGGCTTCGTGGCCGGAGTGGCCTTCGCCGTGCTGGCCCGCAGAGCCGGGCCGGCCCGTCGCATCGCGGCCCTTTCCAGGGGATAGGCTCGGCTCAAGCGTCCGGAGGAGGAGTCAGTGCATACCGCGATCGTGCTGGTCAAGACCGATGTCGTCCGCATCCGCGAGGTCGCCGAGACGATCGCCGCGCTGGACGGCGTCAGCGAGGTCTACTCCATCACCGGCAAGTACGACCTGATCGCGATGGTCCGGGTCCACCGCCACGAGGAGTTCAACGACGTGATCCCCGGCCGCCTCAACAAGGTCCCGGGCATCCTCGAGACCGAGACGCACATCGCCTTCGAGACCTACTCCAAGCACGACCTGGACGCCGCCTTCTCCCTGGGCCTCCCCGACGCCGACTAAGAGCCAACGCTCGCCTCGCGAAAAGCAAGGCCCGCGCCAACGCTCGCCTCGCGCCAAAAGCAAGGCCCTCGCTAGCGCTCGGACTGTCTCTATTGGGGCTCTCGCCCCAAAACCCAAGCCGGGGGCAAACCCCCAGCCCCCCACCCCTTCAGTGGCCAAACTTCCTCCGCAAGGCGAGTCGGGCTTGCGGAGGGTGAGGTGGTCACTTGAGCAACGCCCAGACGCACTTCCATGGCGGACCGTTGGGTGTGAGCTGCGCCAGGTGGTGGCCCCAGTCGGCGGCGAGTTCCTCGACCACCAGGAGTCCGCGGCCGCCTTGTGCCATGTGCGCTGGTCGTTGCGGCTGAGGGCGTCTTGCGGTCTCGGAGTCCCAGACTTCGACGAGTGGGCGGCCATCGTTGTGGTAGACCGCGAAGATCACCCTGCCCGCCGCTGTTGCGTCGAGCGCGTTGGTGACCAGTTCGGAGACGATCAGGCGTGCATCGTCGATCAGCTCGGGGAAGCCCAGGTCTTTCAACGCGCGCGTGGTCGCGGCGCGAGCGCGGCTTACTTCGGTCCTGCTCTGGGTCAGATTGATCTGTAGGTGCGGTTGCCTGTTGATGCCGGTCATCATTGCTGCGCCCGTCTGCCCGGTGGGTGGGTTGTTCGTTCCGATTCGCTGGCCAGATTGCACCTCTGTGCGTAGCCTGTCGATGACTCTCTGCAGTTCCATGGAAGTCATGGAATTGATCAACGGGCGGGAGGCTGGTCTGATGGTGGAGAAGGCGGCGGCCGACCCTCGTGCCTCCATGTGGAATTTGATAGGCAATCACCTGCGGTTTCTTCGGAAGACACGAGGGCTGAACGGCGCCGACGCGGCCGCTGTGGCGGGGTGCGCGCCCTCCACCATTTCCAGAATCGAGACAGGCGAGCAGCACCTCACCGACAAGCAGGCACAAAAGATCGACAAGGCGTGGAACACCGGCGGGATCCTGACGTGGCTGATCTACTTCGCGAGAAGAGCCAGCGATCCTGACTGGTTCAAGAGCGTGACGGCCCACGAGGAGCAGGCGGCAGAACTGCGAATCTTCGCTGCACTGCACGTGCCCGGCCTGGTCCAGAATGAGGACTACGCTCGCGCGCTGCTGGAATCGGGACGCGAACCGGACGTCGAGCGCTCGCTGACCGACCGGATGAATCGACAAAAGATCCTCACCAGGCCGAACGCCCCAGACCTGTGGATCACAGTCTCGGAGAATGTGCTGGACTGGCCCGTGGGAGGCGCGGGGGTGATGAGAAGGCAACTGGAGCGCCTCTTGGAACTTTCCCAGCTCAGGAACGTGGTCTTCCGTGTGCTCCCTCGAAGCAGTGGAGCATCCGAGGCTTTGGACGGGCCGTTCCGCGTGGTCACAACCCCGGACGGCCCGGTGGCCTTTTGCGAAGCCGCCAAGGAAGGACGGCTAGTCTCGGAAACAGCTGATGTGAACGAGTTTCGGAACAGGTTCGAGCGGATCTGCGCCAAGGCGCTGTCTGAAAGCCAGTCCCATGACCTGGTCCAAGAGAAGATGGAGAGGCTGTATGGACCTGCTCTGGCGTAAGAGCAGCTACAGCGAGGGCGGAACCTCGGGACAGTGCATAGAGCTGGCCGCGCTCGATCATGAGATCGGCATCAGGGACAGCAATACCCCCGAAGCAGGACACCTTAGAGTCGGCCAAGCCGAGCTGGCCGTCATGTTGGCGGCCATCAAGGCCAACAAAATCGACCTCTAAGTACCGGCCGAGAATTGCTTCCTGAGCATGCTGGTGTCACGTTTCCAACGGGTCCGATCGCTTCCTCTGCAAGGCGTGAACGGAACGGCGGAATCACCACGAGGCGGGCCGCGTTCCTGCGTCAGCACCCCTGGGCGCTTTACTGGGGTTAGCTGGTCCAGCACGGGCATCACCGCCAGAACGTCGCCGCCAGCGGGCGATGGTTTATGGTGGCGACCGTCGATGAACTCAATCCGCCTTGGGCGACTTGAACCTGTCCTGTGAACATAAAGCCGCCGCCGTTCAGCGACGGAGGCCGGTTCGCGACTTCAGCGCACCACAATGACGGCCAGGGCCACGTACTTGCTGCCCACTAGGGGGAAGCCCCAGGATACGTCGTTGCCACTTCGGAGGTCCGACAGCGCAGAGCCAAACCGGTCGTCTCGGCTGATTCCCATAGCCTGCGAGTAAGCCATTTTCGGAGCGTAGTGGTCAAAGACCTCTTCCAACCACTCCACCGCCTCCTCGGGCGTGCTGGCTTTCCGCTGCAACATGCTCTGCGGTTTCTTCAGCCAGTCGCGAGTCATCACTGGTGGTGTAGCCATGCTCAGGTCACCGCACAACAAGTCGCGTTTGGGCCCCTGGGCTGTGGCGGTATCGCCATGCCAGAAGTAGCACTGAAAGGCCATCCAGGAGCGTCCTTCGAGAAATGTAGGCCTCGCCTTGCTGCCCCCAAGGCGAGGCCTGCTTGTTGGTTGATGTGTGGAGTGCCTAGGCCGTGATGGTGGCCAGGGCCGGGGAGCCTGCGGGCAGATCGAACTCGCCTGCTTTCGCTCCTGCGATGAAGTCGCGCCACTCGAAGTGGTCGAATTTGGAGACGTTGCCTTCCTCGTCGGTGACCACGACCGCGTCACGCACGATCGCGACGTTCACGCACCCACATGTCTCCTGCTGTCCGTCGCATCTGCTGGACTTGATGAACACATGGACTCCTCGGGCTGTTGGGTGTTGGAACTGGCCGACGGTGCCCCTAAAGGTGGCCAACCGGGACCATGGGGCGGAGCTCAAAACTCCGCGTCATCGGTCGACGGCCTGTGGAGGTAGTTGTTGTGGTTCCGCCGCCTGACTCTCGATGCTCTTGACCATCGGAGCCGCGTTCGTCCCCCGTGGCGGGGACGTCGCCTGGTGAGGGTTGCAGGCCACCGTTCCGCCAACGTGTTCCCACCAGCCAGGGCCGTAGGTAATGGGCTTCCGGCAGTGACAGCAGATCTGCGCCTCAGCCATGATCAGGCCGTGAGTACGGCCAGTTGGTCATCCGGCGTCTGTGCGTGGGGCCTGGTCTCTTGGTGTTTGGGCCCGTTGCAGGTCATGGCCACGACGTTGGCTCACCCCGAGCTCTGGGAGCCAGAGATTTCACTATCTTTCACACCCAGGGGTGGGAGGATGACGGGCATGAGCGCGTGAATCATCGTGAAGCGCTCCTCCTGCAGAACCTCATGCGCGAGGATCAGCATCGATGCCGTCGTCTCGTTCGCCCTCGTCCAGTGCGCAAGCCGCACGCCAGCGCCTTGGGGAAAGGCTGCGCCAAATGCGCCAGGAGGCGCGGATATCAGGTGTGCGTTTCGCCGAACTCGCCGGCTGGCGTTCTTCCGCACAGGTCAGCATGATCGAGCGTGGGCAACGTGGCATCACCCCAGATCACGTACGGCTCTGGTGCAGAATCTGCGCCAAGCCTGATCGCGTGCTGGCCGAACTGCTCGCCGAGCAACGCGCCGTCGCCGGGATGTGGCAGACCCACCAGGAGGGCAACCGGGCAGGGCTCAAGGGCCGCCAGGAGAAGCTGCGAGACAAGTACTGGACCGTGCGCCTGCACCGCGTCTACCAGACCAAGTACATCCCCGGCCTACTCCAGACGCGCGGCCTGATGACCCACTACCTGACCACGGCCCGCCTTGAACAGCATCTCGAACTGGACGACGTGGCCGACGCCGTAGAGGCGCGGCTAGACCGGCAACGCTGCCTGAACCGGCCGGACGCCCGATGGCTGTTCCTGCTGGAGGAGGACGTGTTGTGGTACCGGCCGGCAGGACCGGAGATACACGCGAACCAACTGCGTTATCTGCTGGAGGTCATGAGACGTCCCACGGTTTCGCTGGGGGTCATTCCTCGCGACATCGCCCGGCACGGTGTCAATCCTGAGGAGTCGTTCACGATGTCGGAGCTTCCCGGTCGCTCGGTGGTGGTCACGGTCGAGCTGGTCTCGGGCACTCTCACCCTGACGCAATCCTACGAAACCCGCATGTACGCCGAAGCGTGGGAGCGGTTGTTCGGGTTGGCTGTCCACGGGGACAGGGCGCGGGCGCTGATACTCGCCCCGCTCGCCCCGCTCGCGGTGCTTGGGGAGTCGCCGCAAGAGGTATCAACCGAGTGAGCGAGAGGTGCTGACCGAGTGAAGGTCATACCGTTCTCGGCTGCTGGAGGCTCCCATGCGTGAGATCGACTTCATCGGCTCCGACCCCGGTTCGGAGGACGAGCGCTGTCCGGCAGTGGCGCGCGATCCTGACACCGGCGACTTCTATCAGCAGGGACGTCTCGTGACCGACCCGGAGGTCTTGAAGGCTCTGGGGGAGCATGTGGCGCTCGCTCCTGATGAAGTTGTGATCTGGCAGCCCGCACGCATGGCGGAGCAACTCGCAGAGGCGGCATCGGGCACCTATGAGAAGGGACGCCAGGGACACGGCATTCCGACTTTTGCGGAACTGCTGGCCAACACCAAACGGTCGGCCGTTCATCTGGAGATGCGGGACTTCTACCGACCGTCTCCCGGCTATGAGGACTGGAAAGCCGGAGGTTCGGGCCGCACGGACCGGTCGAGATGGGTTGCCCAAGTGGAGGAAGCTGTGTGGGGCGGGGCGTGAAGATGCGCCGTGCTCGCATCATCAGTGAGCCTGCGTCGGATTATGTGCGCTGGCTCCACTCGGTCACGGACGTGAACCTCAAGGCAGGGGAAGAGGTCCGTTGGCTTCCTCGGCGGCAGGCATGGGACCTGATGCTCCCCGGTGCGGACTTTTGGATGTTCGATCAACGCCTGGTGCGGTTCCACTTCGACGCAGGCGACGGGACGATGCTGGAAGAATACGAGTTCGTGTCCGACCCCCGCAGGACCGCCCAGGTCGTCGCGGCATTCGAGATGGTCTGGGAACGAGCCGTGCCCCACGCCGAGCACGCTGTGTAGACGGTCCATCCGCGTAGAGACGTCTGCCTGATCGCTGAAGATGTCGCGCGCCTTCAGGGCCAGGGACGCTCCTGAGTAGACGCAGGGCCTCGGTTTCCCTTGAAGGAATGGGCCTATCGGCAAACACAACATTTCTCATTCGCTAGTACTTCCACCCAGGCGGCCACAGCGTGCGGAAGTCTCTGCATCAGAGGCAAGGCTATCCGTGCATCCGGATAGCCTTGTTCTGTCTCTGGCGCTGCTGTGTTTTATGGGGGGTTGCTTGCGCCCGCTCTGGCGCGAGCTACATCTTCAGTTTTTGAGGCTTTGGGAGACCTGGATCCAGCGGTCTAGGAGGGCTGTGGAGGCGCCGGAGTCGATGGCTTCGCCAGTGCGCTCGTAGGCGCTGGCCAGGGTCTCGGTGAGGTTGGGGGCGGGCGGGGTGCCTTCGGCGGCCACGATTAGCGCGGCTGCGTTCAGACGGACCATGTCGCGGACGGCGCCCGGGGCTCCGGCGAAGGTCTCGCGGGCTACGCGGCCGTTGTACGCGGCGTCGGCGCCTCGGAGGTCTTCGGGCTTGGCGGGCGGGATGCCCAGGTCGGCCGGGTTGAACGTGGTCTCCGTGGAGGTGCCCTCGCGGACCACCCAGACCGTCGAGGTGCCCGTGGTGGTGAGCTCGTCCAGGCCGTCGTCGCCTCGGAAGACCAGGGACGAGCAGCCGCGTTCGGCGAAGACGCCCGCGATGACGCCGGCCATGCGGGGGTGGAAGACGCCGACCGCCTGGGCCTTGGGACGGGCCGGGTTGGTCAGCGGGCCCAGGAAGTTGAACACCGTCGGGGTGCCCAGCTCCTTGCGCGTCCGACCCGCGTACTTGAGAGCCGGGTGGTAGATCGGCGCGAAGCAGAACGTGATGCCGATCTCCTCGGCTATCTGGGCGGTGCGGGCGGGGGGAAGGTCGATCGCTATGCCCAGGCCTTCGAGGAGGTCGGCGGCGCCGCAGGACGAGGACGCGGCACGGTTGCCGTGTTTGACCACTTTGACGCCCGCGGCCGCCGCCACCACGGCCGCCATCGTGGAGATGTTCACCGTGTGGGCCCGGTCGCCGCCGGTGCCGACGAGGTCGGCGATGGCGCCGGGGATCTCGATCGGGGTGGCGTTGGCGTACATGCCGGCGGCCAGGCCGGCGACCTCGGCGACGGTCTCGCCCTTGGCGCGCATGGCCACGGCGAAGCCCGCGATCTGCGCGTCGGTCGCCTCGCCGGCCATGATCTGGTTCATGGCCCAGGCGGTCTCGTCGCTCGACAGCGACTGGCCGTCGAGCAGGGCGTTGAGCAGTGCCGGCCAGGTCGTACGCGCGTCCATGCTTCCCCC
Source organism: Spirillospora sp. NPDC048911 (assembly GCF_043198015.1). NCBI lineage: Bacteria > Bacillati > Actinomycetota > Actinomycetes > Streptosporangiales > Thermomonosporaceae > Spirillospora > Spirillospora sp. NPDC048911. The sequence goes on from NZ_JBICUD010000002.1 coordinate 1,041,626, forward strand.
AGAGAGTGGGTCGGTGCGGGGGATGCGCCGGGGGCGCGGCCCCGGGTGGCAGGTTTCTAGAGTGCCGGGAGGCGGTTCTCGGCGCGCCGGCGCAGCAGGTCGGCGACGGAGTTGGCCAGGGCCATCGGGTCGAGCGGCAGGCTGACCACGGCGTCGGCGCGCGACCAGGTCGCCAGCCAGCCGTCGTCGCGCCGGGCGATGATCGCGAGCACCGGCGGGCAGTCGTAGACCTCGTCCTTGGCCTGGCGGCAGACCCCGAGCCCGCCCGCGGGCTGCGCCTCGCCGTCCACGATCGCGACGTCGATGTCGCCCTCGTCGAGCCGCGCCACCACGGCGGGCTGCGTCGCGACCTCGACGTACTCGACCAGCGGCAGGTCGGCGGCCGGCCGGCGGCCGAGGGCGAGCCGGATCTGGCTGCGAGTGTTCGCGTCGTCGCTGTAGACGAGAACCTTCATCGGAGTCTCCGGGGCGGTGGTGCTCATGGCGAGAAGGCTACCGGTTCGCCCCCGCGCGCACGAGGTGCCGGGTCCGGTTGCGCGCCCATCTGACTTCCGAACGTGCTCAAAGCCCTTGTCACGTGGGGTTTTCGCGGTTTCGCGGGGAGCCGCCGGAACACGCTCGGGAACTCCAGAAGGGGGGTCATGCGTCAGTGTTGGATCGGGTGACGTAATAATGCTGCCCGTGGCAACAGCATCCGCGATAGAGACAACACCCCACGCTCGGGCAAATCGGCCCAATCTGGTCAGCGTGGGGACGATCGTCTGGTTGTCGTCTGAGCTCATGTTCTTCGCGGCGTTGTTCGCGATGTACTTCACGATCCGCTCGGTGACCATCGGTCAGCAGGGCCACGAGGCCTGGCCCGGCGCCGAGCTCGACCTGCCGCTGTCCGCCTTCAACACCACCGTCCTGGTGCTGTCCTCCGTGACGTGCCAGATGGGCGTGTTCAAGGCCGAGGCGGGCAAGGTCGGGCGTGACGGCGGCCTGCTGAACTTCCGGCGCTGGGGTCTGCGCGAGTGGTACGTGCTCTCCCTCATCATGGGCGCGTACTTCGTCGCCGGTCAGGGTTACGAGTACTACCAGCTGGTCACCCACGACGGCCTCACGCTGTCGTCCTCGGCGTACGGCTCGGTCTTCTACCTGACCACCGGCTTCCACGGCCTGCACGTCACGGGCGGCCTGGTCGCGTTCCTCTTCGTCCTCGGACGAACGTACGCCGCGAAGCGCTGGACCCATGAGCAGGCGACGAGCGCGATCGTCGTTTCGTACTACTGGCACTTCGTCGACGTGGTGTGGATCGGGCTGTTCGCGACGATCTACCTGCTCGACCTCTGACCAGCTCAACCTCAACCGACGACATGACCCGAACGGGGATATCCGTGAAGAGGATCACCGCATGGCGACGGCGCCCCTGGGCGGGCTACGCCGTCGTGCTGGCGGCCCTGGCGGCGATCGCCGGCATCTACGCCGGATTCTCGCCGCAGACTGACCGTGCCGAGGCGGCGAACAACACGCAGGCCGCCGCGGATCTGAAGAACGGGCAGCAGCTGTTCAACAAGAACTGCGCGAGCTGCCACGGTCTGAACGGCGAGGGCACCAAGGACGCCAAGGGCAATCCGATCGCGCCGAGCCTGCTGGGCGTGGGCGCCGCATCGGTCGACTTCCAGGTCAGTACGGGCCGCATGCCCGCGATGAACCCTGGTGCGCAGATGCCGCGCAAGGAGCCGATCCCCGAGTTCAACACCGAGATCAAGACCGACTACTCCGAGCCGGAGAAGCGGGAGCAGGCGGAGAAGCAGAAGGCGCTGGCCGAGAAGAACCTCGCCGACCTGCGCGAGTACGTCGCCTCCCTCGGCGGCGGCCCGGCCGTGCCGACCAAGGAGCAGATCGGCGACCCCAAGACGGGGAACGCCGCGCTCGGCGGCAAGCTGTTCCGCACCAACTGCGCGCAGTGCCACAACTTCACCGGTCAGGGCGGCGCGCTCACCGGTGGCAAGTACGCCCCGCCGCTCAGCAAGAGCGACGTCACGCCGACCCAGATCTACGAGGCCATGCTGACGGGCCCGCAGGCGATGCCGGTCTTCAACGACACGACCTTCACCGAGAAGGACAAGCAGGCGATCATCGCCTACATCGTCCAGTCGCGTGAGGAGCCGAACCCGGCTGGCAACGGCCTGGGCCGCATCGGCCCGGTGTCGGAGGGCCTGGCCGGCTGGCTGATCGGAATCGGCCTGCTGGTGCTGGCGGCCATGTGGATCACCGCCAAGAAGCCGAAGAAGCTGAAGAAGACATGAGCGACAACAAGGGACCAGGCGGCACGCCGGAGCCGCAGGAGCAGGACGGGCCGCGCGACCGCGTGATCGGTACGCCGTCGCCGGCGAAGGATCGGCAGCTGCTGGCCGTCGACGAGGACCCGGCGCCCGCCGGCGCCGGAGCGCAGCTGGACGAGGAGTCGGCCAAGCGGGCCGAACGCGTCGTCGCGCTGTTCTTCCTCATCGCCTTCGCCGCCAGCGTGGCGTTCATCGCCTACTACATCGGCTGGAGCGGCCGCGACGGCGGCATGCACGGCATCTTCCGCGCCCGCGAGTCCAATTTCTGGCTCGGCGGCACGATGGCGCTGTCGTTCCTGGCGATGGCCATCGGCGTGACCATCTGGGTGCGGCGCCTGATGACCAGCGCGCCGATCATCCAGGAGCGGCACGAGCTCGTCACGGACCCCGAGACGCGCGAGGCGTTCACCCAGGACTTCCTGGAGGGCGCCGCCGACAGTGCCATCACCAAGCGGCCGCTGCTGCGCCGCACGCTGCTGCTGGCCGCCGCGCCGCTGGGCCTGGCGCCGCTGGTGCTGCTGCGCGACCTCGGCCCGCTGCCGGAGAAGCGGCTGCGCCACACGTTCTGGGGCGAGGCCGTCAAGCAGGCGCAGTCCGAGGGCAAGAAGGGCGTCCGGCTGGTCGTCGACGGCACCAACAAGCCGCTGAAGGTGAGCGACTTCGCCACCCCGGGCGGCATGATCACGGTGCTGCCGGAGGGCGTCGAGAAGAGCCACCACGCGCTCAACGAGATCGCCAAGTCGGTGACCATCCTCATCAACGTGCCCGCCGAGAAGTTCAAGCCGGCCAAGGGCCGCGAGAACTGGCACGTCAACGGGATCGTCGCGTACTCCAAGATCTGCACGCACGTCGGCTGCCCGGCGGCCCTGTACGAGCAGACCACGCACCACATCCTGTGCCCGTGCCACCAGTCGACCTTCGACGCGACCGACGCGGCCAAGGTGATCTTCGGCCCGGCCGCCCGGTCGCTGCCGCAGTTGCCGCTCGCCGTGGAGGACGGTTATCTCGTGGCGACCTCCGACTTCCCCGAACCGATCGGGCCGAGCTTCTGGGAGCGCGGATGAGCGAGGCGACAGCCCCGAAGGCGACCGCCCAGAAGGCGACCGCTCCGAAGGCAGTGGACGGCACGCTGACGTTCCTCGACGAGCGCCTGGGATCCACCGGGTTCTTCCAGCGGAACGTCAAGAAGGTCTTTCCGGACCACTGGTCGTTCATGCTGGGCGAGATCGCGCTGTACTCGTTCATCATCCTGCTGCTGACCGGAACGTTCCTCACGCTCTGGTTCCAGCCGAGCATGCACGAGACGGTGTACGACGGTTCGTACGAGCCGTTGAAGGGCGTGGAGATGTCGCAGGCCTACGCCTCGGCGCTGCACATCAGCTTCGACGTGCGCGGCGGCCTGCTCATGCGGCAGATCCACCACTGGGCCGCGATCCTCTTCATGGCGTCGATCATGGCGCACATGCTGCGGGTGTTCTTCACCGGCGCCTACCGCAAGCCGCGCGAGCTCAACTGGCTCATCGGCATCGTGATGTTCACGCTGGGCATGCTGGAGGGCCTGTTCGGCTACTCGCTGCCGGACGACCTGCTGTCCGGCACGGGGCTGCGGATCACCCAGGGCGTGCTCGAGTCGATCCCGCTGGTCGGCACGTACGGTTACATGTTCCTGTTCGGGGGCGAGTTCCCCGAGGGCCTGAACGGCGAGCTGATCCCGCGGCTGTTCACGCTGCACATCCTGCTGATCCCGGGCATCTTCCTGGCCCTGATCACCGCGCACATGATGATCATGTGGCACCAGAAGCACACCTCGATGCCGGTCAAGAACCAGACCGAGGAGCAGGTGTACGGCTACCCGTTCTACCCGGTCTTCATGGCCAAGACGGGCGCCTACTTCCTGTTCACGTTCGGCGTGGTGGCGCTGCTCGGCGCGTTCGCCCAGATCAACCCGATCTGGCAGTTCGGGCCGTACGACCCCGGAGCCATCTCGTCGGGCTCGCAGCCCGACTTCTACATGGGCATCCTCGAGGGCTCGCTGCGGATCATGCCCAACTGGGAGATCACCGCCTGGGGCCACACGCTCAGCCTGAACGTGCTGATCCCGGCCCTCGGGCCGCTCGGCATCATCTTCACCGGTGCCGCGGTCTGGCCGTTCCTCGAACGCTGGGTGACCGGCGACAACCGCAGCCACCACGTGAACGACCGGCCGCGCAACGCCCCCGTCCGCACCGGTGTGGGCATGGCGGCGGTGGCCTTCTACGGGCTGCTGTGGGTGGCCGGCGCGAACGACGTCATCGCCGACAAGTTCCACGTCTCGCTGTTCGCGACGACCTGGTTCTTCCGGTTCGCGGTCATCATCGGCCCGATCCTGGCGTACATCATCACCAAGCGCGTCTGCCTCGGGCTGCAGCGCTCGGACGCCGACACGATCGGTCACGGCGTCGAGAGCGGCATCATCGTCGCCTCGCCGGACGGCATGTTCAGCGAGCGGCACGAGCCGGCGCGCGAGGAGGAGCGGGTCACGATCCTCTCCAAGGAGAACGCCAGGCCGGAGGCGCCCAAGACGGACGCCAACGGCATTCCCGCCCCGGACACCAAGGGTCCGCTGGGGATGCTCCGGTCGCGGCTCCAGCGCGCCTGGACGTTCGATGACATCCCCATCGAGGAGCACGGGCACGGCGACGGTCACGACGGCCACGAGCTCGAAGAGGGCAAGAGCCAGAAGGAACTGAGCCGGTAAGCAGCCGGAAGGAACTGAGCCGCTGAACAGCTCGGAAGAGCTGAGCCGCTAGGCGGCCAGAGGAACTGAGCCGCCTGGCCCGAAGTTCGTCTCGCTGAAGCAGAGCCCGCCACCGGTACTGGTGGCGGGCTCTGTGCTGCGGGGGCATGGGATCCTGGGGGTGAGATGACCAGGACACTTGTCGTGACCAACGACTTCCCGCCGCGCCCGGGCGGCATCCAGACGTTCGTCCATGGGCTGGTGCTGCGACGGCCGCCGGGCTCGGTCGTGGTCTACGCGCCGGCCTGGAAGGGCGCGGCCCAGTTCGACGCGGCGCAGCCGTATCCGGTCGTCCGCCATCCGACGTCGCTGATGATCTCCGAGCCGCGCGTGCTGCGGCGGGCGGGGGAGATCCTGCGGTCGGAGGGCTGCGACTCGGTGCTCTTCGGGGCGTCCGCCCCGCTCGGGCTGCTGGCGTCCGGGCTGCGGCGGCACGGGGCGGAGCGCCTCGTCGGCGTCACGCACGGGCACGAGGCCGGGTGGGCGTCGCTGCCCGTGGCGCGGAGCCTGCTGCGCCGGATCGGCGAGGGCGTCGACGCGCTGACGTATCTGGGGGAGTACACCCGGTCCCGGATGGCGCGGGCCCTTTCGTCGGCCGCGGTGGCACGGATGGCCCGGCTGGCACCCGGTGTGGACGAGACCGTCTACTTCCGGGGGGCGGGCGGTGCGGAGGTGCGTGCGCGGCACGGGCTGACGGGGCGTCCCGTGGTGGTGTGCGTGTCCCGGCTCGTTCCCCGGAAGGGGCAGGACGCGCTGCTGCACGCCTGGCCGCACGTACGGAAGGCGATCCCCGCCGCCGCCCTGCTGATCGTCGGCGGCGGCCCGTACCGCGCGGAGCTGGAGAAGCTGGCCGCGTCGACCGGAGCCGGCAACTCGGTGGTCTTCACCGGCAGCGTGCCCTGGGAGGAACTGCCCGCCCACTACGACGCCGGCGACGTGTTCGCGATGCCGTGCCGCACGCGGAACCATGGGCTCGACGTCGAGGGCCTCGGGATCGTCTATCTGGAGGCGTCCGCCACAGGCCTGCCCGTCGTGGCGGGCGACTCCGGTGGCGCGCCCGACGCCGTCTTGGACGGTGAGACGGGCGTGGTCGTGCCGGGCCGGTCCGTTCGTGGGGTGGCGGAGGCCCTGATCGACCTCCTGCTGGACCCGGAGAAGGCCCGCAAGATGGGCGAGCAGGGCCGCGCCTGGATCGAACGCGAGTGGCGCTGGACGATCCAGGCCGCGCGTCTCGACGCCCTGCTCACCGGCTGACCGGCTGGCCGCTCACCGGCTGACTACTGGGCTCTTCCGCGAAGCGCCAGGGCGGCCGCCCGCAGCGGGGCGGCGCCCTTGGCGGTCTGGTGTACCTGCTTGCCCCACTGGTGGGAGTACCGGAACTTCCAGCGCGCGCCCTTGGCGAAGTAACGCACGTTGGTGTGCGTGACGCGCTGCCCGCGCAGGTAGACGATCTTGTGCCGGGCCGCGGTGCCGAGGGCCGATCGCGGGACCACCTGGGTGTCGTCGTAGGCGCCGATGAGCGTCCAGTCCGTACCGCCGCGGCCCTGCGGGTTCTGGTAGGACGCCAGCCACCGCAGGAACGGGCTCCCCGCTCTCAGATCGTGGCACTGGAGGCGCGCGGCCGCGCAGGTGACGCCCTGGAACGGCGTGCTGAGCGTGACGACGTCGGTCACCCTCAGGTACGGCGGCCAGGTCCGCGTCCTCCCGCCGTACTTGTGCACGCCCACCAGGGCGGCGGCCGCGATGAGACCGCCCATGGAGTGGCCGAGGAGCCCGACCGGCCGCCCATGCCGGGAGTGCCTGGTGTAGATCTCCCAGGCGAGCCGGCGGCCGAGCTCCATGATCCCGGTGTCGACGTCGCCCTGATAGGTGACCGAGCAACGCCGGTCGTCCCGGTAGTAGCCCCAGGTGATCAGCGGCCCGCGGAAGTTCTGGCGGCGGAGGGCGCCCTTGGCGTTCTGCCAGGACGTCTCGCAATCCGTACCGCCGTCCCACTGGACGCCGTGGACGAGATAGACCGGCCGCTTGATGGGCGCGGGCGGGGCGGCCTGTGCGACTTGCGCAGGCGCGCCGTATGCGGCGAACGCGGTTTGCGCGGACGCGGCGTGTGCGGACGTTGATTGCGCGGATGCTGATTGCGTGGGCGTGGTCTCTGCGGGTGCGCTCTGCGCAGGTGTGATTTGTGCGTGGGCGGGTGTTCCTGGTGCGAGGACGACGGTGAGAACGAGACCGGGCATGAGCCGGGCAGGCCTGAGGCGGCGACGCACGATGAGACTCCCTCGGCACGGTCTCTACGCCGTCCCCCGTCGGATCGGCGGTCCGGGCCAGGGGAGATCATACGAAGGACGAGGGGCCGCCCGGCTGCGAACCACGCGTCGCTGCCAGATCGTCATCTTCCGGCCACGTCCGCGTCGGTCAGCGGTCCCGGAGGCCGCTGAACCGCCGCCCGCAGGAGGCCTTGAGGAGCGTGACGCGGGCGCGGTCCGCGGGCCCCACCGAGATTGGCATCGACAGCGGCTTGAGCCCGGTGAGCGCGCCGGTGCCGGTGCGCAGGCCGGTCAGCGTCCCGCCGGGACGGAGGCCGGTCAGGAGGTGCGGGCCGATGAGCCCGCCGGGACGGAGGGCCGCCAGGACCTGGGGGCCGACGGCCGTCACCAGGACGGGGGCGACCGCGGCGAGTCCGATCAGGGCCCCGATGCCGGCGGCGCGGCCGAGCGTCCTCCGCTCGGAAGTTCGTCCGGGTCGGGGCTCGAAACGGGGCGAGATGCTCATGAGATGACGATCTCGCGCCGGGCGTCCGCCGCCATGAGTACAGGTACTCAATCGTCCCTGAGAACTTTGTGAGGTGGGCTCCCCGCCGCCGCGCCGTCGGCGGGTAGCCCACCCCACGTCTAGGGGTGGGGGTCGTGCCCTTCGTCCCGGAGACCAGTTCCACGCGACGCCCCTGTCGAGGTGGGGTCGTTCTCCGTGCGTGCCGGCCCGGCGCCCTCAATAAGGGGGAGAACCTGGAGGTAGGTGCGCCGTGCCGGCCTGCCGGTCCCGTGGGACCGCGGATGCGTGGACGGGAGTGCCGGGCACGACCCCGGCATGCGGCCGCGACTCCCCGGGGGAGGGTGGGCCGCCCCAGCTCGTCCGTTCCTCATCGGGGGCACCTCCTCCGTCCTGTCGTCGACCGGATGACACTCCCGAAGTTATGCCGCCAAAAGCCCCATGTCTCCACCATTAGGACGCACTTAAGGCAGGTCTGAGATGCCGCTAAGTATGACAACTCAATAGAAACGTGAGTAACAGGACGCTTCCGCGTTGCCAGGAAACGCTGTAATGATCGTGCTGATCGTCGAGCCCGGGAGATCTCGATGCGTGCACGTGGATTGGTCGTATTGGCGGGGGCTGTAGTCCTTGTCCTCACCGCCGGAGTCGTGGCGGCGCTCGGGTTTCCGCGCGGAAACGAGCCGACCCCGGAGAAGGTCGCGGCGGACTACCTCACCGCGTGGGGCGACGGCTCGTTCCCGCGGATGGAGAAGCTGATCGCGGACGCTCCGGCGAACTTCGCCGATCAGCACCGGTCGCTGTCCCGCGGGCTGGGGGTGACGTCGATCGACCTGCGGCCCGGACGCCTCGTCCGGACCGGGCCGGACCAGGCGCACCTGGACTTCACGGTGAGCCGGGAGCTGTCCGGACACGGGACCTGGTCGTTCCGCTCGGTGCTGCGGCTGGGCAAGGTCGACGGCCGGTGGCGGGTGAAGTGGTCGCCCGCCACGCTCTACCCGGGGCTCAAGGGCGTGGGTTCCTGGCGGCTGCGCCAGATCGAGGTGCCGCCGCTCACCCTGACCGATCGCGACGGCAAGGCGCTGCCCGAGGGCGGTTCGCTGGAGCCGTACGTCAGTGAGCTCGCCGAACGGCTCGACCTCAGCGACGACGAGACGGACGGCGCGTCGCCCTGGGTCATCGAGTTGCAGGACGGCGGGGGGCCCGTGCAGCGGGTCAAGCTGTTCGGCGGCCCGAAGGGCAAGAAGATCCGGACCACCGTGGACCGGCGGGTGCAGGAGGCCGCCGAGAAGGCCGTCCAGGACGCGGGCGAGGCCGCGATCGTGGCCCTGCGGCCCTCCACGGGGGAGATCCTCGCCGTCGCCGACGGGTTGGGCGGGCGCAACGCGTTCCTCGGCCTCTACCCGCCCGGCTCCACCTTCAAGGTGGTCACCGCGGCGGCCCTGCTGGACGACGGCATGAGCGCGGACGCCGGCGCCGACTGCCCCGCCACAGTGGTGACGGCGCAGCGCACGATCCGCAACCACGACGGGACATCGGTGGGCCGGGCCTCGCTGCGCGACGCGTTCGCCCAGTCATGCAACACCACGTTCGCGAGCCTGGCGGTCGAACGGCTGAAGGCGGACAAGCTGGCGGCCGGCGCGCGGACGTTCGGCTTCGGCGAGCCCGTCACGCCAGGCGTGCCCGCGTCCCGGGGAAGTTTCCCCAAGCCCGGCGGCGGTGCCGAACTGGCCGAGGCCGCCATCGGGCAGGGGCGGGTCGAGGCGAGCCCGCTGATGATGGCGATGGTCGCCGGAGCGGTCGCGGACGGGACGTGGCGTTCACCCCGGATGGTGGCGACCCGGCTCATCCGCAAGACCGGCGACCCGGTCCGCCCCTCGCACGACGTGCCGGACGCGACCGCGCTCCGCGCCATGATGCGCGCGGTCGTGACCGGGGGCACCGCCGCGGGTGCCGGCCTTCCGCCCGGTACGGGAGGCAAGACCGGCACCGCCGAGGTCGGGACCGGCGAGCCGTCCCATGCCTGGTTCATCGGTTTCCGCGGCGACCTGGCCTTCGCGGCGTTCGTGCAGGGCGGCGGCTCCGGCCCCAAGGTCGCCGTCCCGCTAGCCGCCGCCTTCCTCCGCCAAACCGACTGACCGCCGGACCCGGCACGACCATCAGATGCGGACCGAGCCACCCAGGCCGAGACCGCCAGGGCCAGTGGCCGCATCGTCAGGTCCGCCGGACAAGACCTTCAAGGGCACGGCCCGCGACCGTCAGGCCCGCCGGTCGGGACGTCAAGCGCGGCGGGCCGCGATCGTTAGGCGCGGTGGTCGGGGGCTTAGGAGCGGCGGGCTGCGAGGGTCAGGGCGGCGCCTACGGTCAGCATGCCGGTCAGGGCGAATGCGAGCGGGGCGATGCCGTGGTCGGCGAGGAGGCCGGCTACCTGCGGGCCGAGACTCGCCCCGGCGAACAGCAGCGCGGTGAAGAGCGAGATCGCCGGGCCGCGTGCTGTCCCCGCCCGGGAGCCGATCGTGTCGACGAGGCTGGGCGCGGCGACCGCGATGCCGGCCGTGACCAGCATGAGCAGCAGCGCGAGCCCCACGGTCGAGGGGGTCAGCAGGCCGATCAGGGCGGTGCCGGCGGCGGCCATCGCCAGGGCGACGGCGGCGCGGCGCGGTCCCGGGATCCGTGCCAGCTGCGGCGTGAGGAACGGGATCGCGAGGATCACGGGCAGTGCGCTCGCCCGCAGCCCCAGCAGCCCGCTGATGCCGGTGAGCTGGAGCCCGGTGTAGATCGCGACGAACGCGGTGAGGACGGTGGGCACCGCCGCGTACAGCAGGCGCAGGCCGGGTGAGCGCAGCAGCGACGGCATGATCCGGTACGCGTCGAGCGGCGAGGCGTCCGAGACGGGCCCGTCGGGCAGCATCGCCCAGCGCAGCGCGGCGGCCGCGACGGTGAAGGCGGCCGCGCCGGCCACGAAGAACAGCCGCCAGCCGAACCCGGCGAGCCACTGGGCGGCGAGCTGGCCGACGACCGCGGCGGCGAGGAAGCCGGTGGTCATCATGGTCACCGTGACGAGCCGGCGCCGGGGTTCGATGCGTTCGCCGACGTAGGCCATCGCGACCGGCGGGAAGGCGCCCATGGTCATGCCCTGCACGATCCGGAGCGCGACCGCCGCGCCCAGGCCGGGCGCGGTGGCGACCAGGAGCGTGGTGACGGCGGTGGCCGCGACGCCGGTGACGATCACCCGGCGGCGGCCGTAGCGGTCCGACAGCGGGCCGAAGAGCAGGAACCCGGCCGCGTAGCCGAACCCGTAGACGGTCATCAGCCAGGTCACCGCGGTGGGGGTGGTCTGCCAGTCGGCGGCGATCGCGTTCACCAGCGGGATCAGCCCGTAGAGCTGGCCGGTGGCCAGCATCGCGGTGATCGAGAACACCACGAGCGTGCGGGCGAACGGCGCGTACCGGGGGGCGGCGGCCGGGACGGCGGGCCCGGTGGCAGGGTGCGTGGCGGTGGTCATGGAGCGACCGTAGCCAACCAACTGGTTGGATGTCAACCAACTAGTTGGTCGCAGGTCGGCTATGCTGGGGCCATGCCGAAGAAGGACAGCCTGACGACCAAGGACGCCCTGCTCGCCGCGGCCCGCGAGGAGTTCGCCGAGCACGGCGTGGCGGGCGCGCGCGTCGACCGCATCGCGCAGCGGGCCGGCGTCAACAAGGAGCGCATCTACGGCTACTTCGGCAACAAGGACAAGCTCTTCGACGCGGTGATCCAGGTCGCCCTGGACGAGTTCGCGGCGATCACCCCGCAGCCCGGCGAGGACCCCGTCGAGTACGTCGGGCACCTCTTCGACTACTACCAGGAGCACCCCGACCTGCTGCGGCTCCTCACCTGGGAGGGCCTGCACGTCAGGCCGGGCGCCCTGCCCGAGCAGGAGTGGCGCGTCGAACGCTGCCGCAAGGCGGTCGCCTCGCTCGCCGCGCGCATGGACCGCGAGCCCTCACCCGAGGTCGGCCGCACCCTGCTGACGCTGAAGGGCATGGCCATGATGCCGATGGTGATGCCCCAGCTCGCCGAGATCCTCGTCGGTGGCAGGATGGACGATCCCGAATCAATCGCGGCGATGCGTGAACATGTCATGGCTTTCGCACGTACCGCACTTCGGGACACCGATGGGAACGACGTGAACCCATCACGGTGACCTGCCCTCTGATGAGGGAGACGGCCCCCGAAAGGGGACTCGCGGCGGCTTTTTTGCCGCCATCTCTCATCAAAGTGGTCTCTGGGGCGTATGCTCCTGAGGCGTCGGGGCGGGTGACCGCCCACGGGCGCCACTGGAGCAGAGCGGGCTCCACGCGGTAGCGTCCACGACGTCTCAGGAAGCAGGCACGCCCGGGTTTGAGCGGACCCGGAGCGAGCCGGACGGAACCAATGCCGTCGTTCACCGTGACTCCGTCTCCTCCACAGGAGAGGGCATGGTGCGACGCGATAACTGGGATCGCCCCCTGCCATGGGAGCGACCCGAACTTGAGTTGCAGACGCGGCAGCGGACGCCTCGGGACCAGCGGTCCCGTCGGCGTAAGCAGGAGCGGCAACCGCAGCTTGAGCGGCAGCAACAGCCGCCTGCTTCGGCGCGCCCCGAGGGCGTGACCGGCCGGTCATCCTCGGCCGGGCGTCAGGCGACCCCGCCTCCTTCCACCCCCGCCCCGTCCGCGAACCCGGCGATGGCCGCCGCGGGCGAGCAGGTGATGTCGCCGACCTGGCGCCGGGCGATGCCCGAGATGGACCGGCAGTCGGCGCCGCAGCCCGGCCGGCGGGCGGCCTCCCGCTCCCGCCGCCGCGGCACCCCCGAGCGCGGCCGCCGGTCGGCTTCCGAGTCCGCTCCGTCCAAGCCCGAGCAGCGAAGCATGCCCGAGCCCGGACGCCAGGCGGCGTCCGCGCAACGGCGGGTGCCTGAGCGTGGAATGGCGCCCGCGCCCACTCGCCCGGTCGAGCAGCGGAGAGTGCCTGAACCTGGACGCCAAGCGGCACCGGGCCAGGAGCGGGTGCCCGAGCGCGGAATGCCGTCAATGCCCACGCCCCAAGCCGAGCAGCGAAGCATGCCCGAGCCTGGCCGCCCGACAGCGCCCGGTCGGCAGCGAGTGCCCGAACGCGGCATGCCTCCTGCGCCCGCCCGCCCCGCAGCGCAGCGGCGGATGCCTGAGCCTGGTCGCGTGGCGGCGCCCGGTCGGCAGCGAGTGCCCGAACGCGGCATGCCTCCTGCGCCTGCCCAACCCGCCGCACAGCGGCGGGTGCCTGAACCCGGACGGCAGGCTGCACCTGGCCAGCGGCGGGTGCCTGCGCGTGGGATGCCGTCAGTGCCTGCGTCCCAAGCCGAGCAGCGGACGATGCCTGCGCCGGGACGCCAGGCGGCGCCTGGCCAGCAGCGGGTGCCTGAGCGCGGAATGCCGCCCGCGGCTGCCCGCCCGGCGGCGCAGCGACGTGTGCCTGAGCGTGGGATGCCGTCGGCGCCCGTACCTGAGGCTGGGCGTGCTGCGGCAGCTCAGCCTGAGGGTTGGGGAGCGCCCGCGCCCGCTCGGCCTGCCATGCCCGAGTCTGCGCGTGCCACCACACCTCAGCATGAGGGCTTGCCCGTGGTCAGACCTGAGCAGCCGCGGATGCCCGCCGCCGCGCCTGAGTCCGCCCGGCCTGCCGCGTTCCGGTCCGATGCTCCGGCGACCAAGGAGTGGCTGGCATCTGGGCCTGGAGCCCGGACGGTGCCCGAGCCCACGCGGGGGAGGGTCGCCGAGCGTGGGCGGCCGCCGCTGCCCGGCACCGTACGGCCTGCCGAGGCCGAGCGCCCGGCGGCGCCTCCCGAGCGGCCCTCGGAGTCGGCGCGGCGCGTGGCGGCCGAGGCCGGGCGGGCCACCCCGTCCGAGGCCGAACGCTGGAAGGCGCTCGAGTCGGCGGGGTGGGGCGAGTCCGAGCCCAAGCGGCGACCGGCCGCCAAGCGGCGGGCGGGCGCGCCGCCCGAGCGCGGGCGGCGGCCCGAGCGGGAGCCGGTGGGACGGCCCCGGCGCCCGGGACCGGCACGCCGGTCGTTCGGGACGGAGCGGATGAACGCGGGGGCCATCGTCTTCTCGATCATCACCGGTCTCGCGCTGCTGGCGATCGTCGAGCGGAGCGTGATCGAGGGCGGGCCGATCGGGGACTCCGGCCCGGCCGGTGCCGAACGGCCGCTCAGCAAGCCCAACGCCAAGGCCGCGCTCCCGGACCGGAGCCCGCAGAAGCAGGCACCGTCCCGGCAGGGCGGCGGCGGCACCACCGGTGGCGGCGCCGCCGCGGTGCCCGACCTCCAGGTGCTGACGTCGCAGATCCGCGAGCTCACGGTGGCCCAGCGCGGCGCGGCGGCGCGGCAGGAGTACGGGGTGCCCGCCGACAAGCCGCCGCTGGTCGTGGTCAGCCGGGTCAGCCGCGACCGGACCTGGGCGTTCGGCACGACGGCGCTGCCCGTGCCCGCCGGCCGCTCGTCGATGCCGCATGTCGCGCTGTTCGCGGCGCGCTGGACGGCGGGCAGGTGGCAGCCCGCGCTGTCGGGCACCACCGCGTTCGCGGGGATCGTCGGCCGGATGCCACCCGCGATGATGTCGGTCAGCGAGGCGAGCCTGCTCAGCAAGCACAGCGCCATGACGGCAGGGCAGGGCGCCTCCGCCGCCAACGGCACCCGGGTCGGCGACGGCCTGATGCTGCCGTGGCGGGTCGGGGCGTCCTGGACGCTCGGCGCCACCGAGGGGGCCGGGGCGCGACCGCTCGCCGCGCTGGCCTTCACGGGTGGCGACGGCCAGGTGGCGGCCGCCGGCGACGGGCGGCTGTACCGGTTCTGCGCGGCGGGCAGCCGCGGCTTCGTGATGGTGATCCATCCGAGCGGCCTCGCCAGCGCCTACTACCGCATGCGCGACGTCGCGCAGCTCCGGGACGGCAGCGTGGTCAAGCAGGGCGACCCGCTCGGCCGGACCGGCGGCGACCTGCCGTGCGGCGGCGCCCCGGCTCCTCGTGCCGAGGTGCAGTTCGCCCTCCGCGGGGCGAGCGAGAACGTGCCGCTGGACGGCGCGCAACTCGGGGGCTGGATCTTCCGGGAGCGGGCCCGTCCCCTCCTCGGATTCGCCGAACGAGGTCTTCTCCAGGTGCTCCCTGGCGCGCCGCTGGCCAATCTCGGGCCGGTGCCGCCGACGGAGCCGCCGGGCCCGGCCGACCAGCCGGCGCCCGGCGCCCGGCCGAGCACTCCGCCGGCCGATGGTACGCAGAAGGGGAGTTCGAACAGTGCAGACGAAGAGCAGTGACGATCCGGCGCTGCCGAACTGGGCGCTGCGCGTCCTGGTGGTCGGGTCCATCGCGGTCCTGGTCGGCGCGGCGACCCCGGCCGGCGCGTCGGTGGCGGGCGACGTGCAGCGCTTCCTCTCGTTCTACGCGGGAGTCTTCGCCCTGCTCGCGATGACCACGTCGGTCGTCACCGGGTTGCTGGCCACCGACCGCCTGATCCTGCGCATCCAGCACCGCGTCTGGGCGCAGGGCATGCACCGCGCCGCCTCCCTGCTGGCGGTGACCTTCCTGATCGCGCACTTCATGGTGAAGGTGCTCAGCGGGCTCGCCGCGCCGTCCCAGATCGTCATCCCCACCGCCGGCCCGATCGGGGTCGGCACGGTCGCCCTCGACCTGATGATCGTGATCGTGGTGACCGGCCTCCTGCGCCGCCGCTTCGCGTTCGGCTCCAAGCCGTGGGTGTGGCGGTCGATGCACGCGGTCGCCTACGCGAGCTGGCCGCTGTCGATCTGGCACGGGCTGACCGCGGGCCGGCCGGCGGCGAACTGGGTGACGCTCAGCTACCTGATGTGCGCGGGCGCCGTGTCGCTCGGCCTGATCACGCGGATGATCGTCGGGATCCGGCCGCGGACCGTGCGGTACGTCGGCGACACCGCCGGCGCGCCCCTGGCCCAGCCCATTCGCGAGCGGGGACCCCGCCGTCAAACAGCCGCACCCGCGCCGGCACCCGCCGCGCGCGCGGCCTCGTCCGGAGAACGTGAGACCGAGGTACTTGGATGAGCTCGACCGTCACCGTCAGCAACATCGGCGGGCCCCGCCTGACCCTGGGCTTCGACCGGTTCGAACGGCTCGACCTGGATCGGCACCTCGCCGTGCACGGCAAGCTGTACGCGCCGGTGCTCGACGACCTGGTCAAGCTGGCCGAGCAGGTGGACATGCGCGGCCGCGGCGGGGCGGGCTTCCCGTTCGCGCGCAAGCTGATGGCGGTCGCCGCGCAGATCACCTCGCCGGAGGGCGCGGGCGAGCTGCTCCCGGGCGAGGCGGCGGAGCGGCGGCGGTCGCACGAGGACGCGGTCGTGGTGGTCAACGGGGCGGAGGGCGAGCCGGGCAGCTCCAAGGACAAGGTCATGCTCACCCGCGCCCCGCACCTGGTGCTGGACGGCGCGGTCATCGCCGCCACCGCCCTCGGCACGCAGCGGATCGTCGTGGCGGTCGAGGACGACGAGGCGGCCCGGTCGGTCCGCGCCGCCATCGCCGAACGCAACATGCCCGCCCGCGTCGTCAGGCTGACCGAACGGTTCATCTCGGGCGAGAGCGGCTCGGTGATCCGGGCGATCAACGGCGAGACCCCGATCCCGCCGGGCGTCAAGGTCCGCGCGTCCGAGTCCGGCGTCGACGGCTTCCCCACGCTGCTGTCGAACACCGAGACGTTCGCCCAGCTCGCGGTGCTGACCTCGCTCGGCCCCGACCTGTACGCGTCGGCCGGCACCGAGGACGAGCCCGGCACCACGCTGCTGACCATCGGCGGCACCAGGGTCGTCGAGGCGCCGTACGGCACGCCGTTGCAGGCGGTCCTCGACCACTGTGACGTCCCGCCGGGCCAGGGAGTCCTGGTCGGCGGCTACCACGGCATGTGGCTCGACCCGCGCGGCGTCTCCCTCGCGGTGTTGTCGCGCAAGGGCATGCGGGCGGTGAACGGCACGGTCGGCGCGGGCATCATCCTGCCGCTGGGCCAGGGCACCTGCCCGCTCGGAGAGGTCACCCGGATCGCCTCGTATCTCGCGGCCCAGTCCGCCGGCCAGTGCGGGCCCTGCCGCCTCGGCCTGCCGGACGTGGTGCGCACGCTGACCGCGCTGTCGGACGGGTCGGGCAGCGTCGACGACGTGCGCCGCGCGGCCGGCATCGGCCGCGGCCGCGGCGCCTGCAGCCACCCGGACGGGACGGCGAAGTTCGTGCTGTCGGCCGTCGACGCCTTCGGCCCCGACATCGAGATGCACCGGTACGGGGGCTCGTGCGGGCTCCCGGTGTTCGGCGTACTGCCGCTGCCGGTGCCGACCGGCGCCGAGGGCCGCGTCGCGATCGACTGGAGCCGGTGCGACGGGCACGGCCTCTGCGCCTATCTCGTGCCCGAGCTCATTCAGCTGGACCGGCACGGTTTCCCGGTCGTGCTCGGCTCCGACGTTCCGACCTGGATGGAACGCGACGTGCAGCGGGCGGTGGCCATGTGCCCGGCTCTCGCCCTGCGTGTCACGAGCAGTATGCCGGGGGCCTCGGCCCGCCGTTCCTGACGTCATTCGAACAGCACGAGGCGGGGCCCCTCAGCATGCGGCGGGGCCCCTTTCGGCATGCCTGAAAACGCCCTGAAAAACGTTGCGAAAAAGGCCCGAACCGCTGAACCCCCTCGCCACGGACCTGCGTACCCCATAACGACCCCTGTTCGGGTCGAAAGGTGCATTCCCGGAAAGGAGCTTGGTCGCTTTGAGGAAGTCGTACGGAATCGCGGAAATGCGCACCATGCGACGGCTGGGACGCGGTCAGTTCCTTCTGGTGGCGGCCGCGGGCGCCGCCGTGCTGGCGGCGCTCTTCGTCGTGCTCAGTCCACCCGGAGCGCCGGCGGACGGCGAGACCCGCAACGGCGTGACCGAGACCCGCTGGGGCCGGCTCTCCGAGGCGGACCGCTCCCTGCTGGCCGCCGTCCGGCGGGCCGGCCTCTGGGAGATGCCCGCCGGGCAGCAGGCCCAGCAGCGGGCCGCCAGCCAGCGGGTGAAGGAGGTGGGAGACATGATCATGGAGCAGCACATGCAGCTCGATGAGGACACTCGCGCCACCGCCGCCCGCCTCGGCGTCATCCTGCCCAGCGAGCCGAACGCCGACCAGAAGCGCTGGCTGGCCGAGATGTCGGGCAAGTTCGGCGCGGACTACGACCGGACCTTCGTGCTCAGGCTGCGCGCCGCGCACGGCAAGGTCTTCGGCGTCATCGCCAAGACGCGGGCGAGCACGGAGAACTCCGAGATCCGGGCGTTCGCCGAGCGCTGCCTCAGATTCGTCAACACCCACATGGCGCTGCTGGAGAGCACGGGTCTGGCCACCACGGACGCCCTTGCCTCCTGACGGGAATGGCAGCCAGCTTCCAAGGAGATCGAAATGATGAGAAGGAAAGGCATCGCGGTCGTCATCCCGGCGCTGCTGCTGCTCGCCTCGGCGACGGACGCGCGAGCCGGTGCGGCACCCCAGGCGCGGCTGGGCGCCGTGGTCGCGGCGGATCCGACCGACCCCCCCGATCAGGGCGGCCAGAACGGCGGCCAGAACGGCGGGAACGGCGGCCAGGCCGACCCGAACGATCCGAACAACGGCGGCCAGAACAACGGTGGCCAGGGAGGCGACGGTCAGAACGGCGACGGCCAGAACGGCCAGAACGGAGACGGGCAGAACGGCCAGAACGGCGACCAGAACAACGGTCAGAACGGTGACCAGAACGGTCAGAACGGAGACCAGAACAACGACCAGAACAACAACCAGGGCAACAACAACCAAGGAAACGACAACCAGGGCAACGACAACCAGCAGGCGGTGAAGGAAGGGCCCGTCGCGGCCGACTTCGTCCCCATCCAGCAGGCGCCGGCCAAGGCCCGTGCCCAGCAGGGGCAGAACGCCTCCCGGGGTTCGTTCACCTCGCAGTGCGGAACGAACCAGAACGAGCACCACAACCCCGACAACTTCATCGTCGCTCCCGGCGTCCAGAACGGCGCCCACCATATCCACGACTACGTCGGCAACCTGTCCACCGACGGCTTCTCGACCGACGAGAGCCTCGCCGCGGCCGGCACCACGTGCGCCCGCCAGGACAAGTCCACGTACTTCTGGCCCGTCATGCGCGTGCGCCAGCAGCAGGACGATTCCAACCAGGCCCAGCAGAGCACCGCTGACGGCAACGTCGGCCGCATCGTGGCACCCTCCAGGGCGAGCATGACCTTCCTCGGCAACGGGCAGAGCAAGGTGACGGCGATGCCGCAGTTCCTGCGGATCATCACCGGCGACGCCAAGGCGGGGACGAACGGGGTGGCCAACGCCAAGGCCTCGTGGACCTGCACCGGCTTCCAGAACCGGGCCCTCACCGACAAGTACCCGATCTGCCCGGGCAACAGCCAGGTGACCCGCGTCCTGGAGTTCCCCAGCTGCTGGGACGGGCGTAACACCGACAGCGCCAACCACCGGACGCACGTCGTCTTCCCCGACCAGCAGGGCAACTGCGCGCAGGGCACCCAGGCGATCCCGCGCCTGCAGATGACCCTCACCTACAACCTTCCCAACCAGCCCCTCGCCTTCGCCGTCGACTCGTTCCCCGAGCAGGGGCACGCACCGGTCACCGACCACGCCGACTTCGAGAACGTGATGCCGGAGAACCTGATGCAGCAGGTCGTCAACTGTGTCAACAGCGGTCGCCGCTGCTGACCCGCCCACCGCTGGACGCCCGCCCCCGCCGCCTCACCACGAGGCGGCGGGGGCGGGCGTCCGTATGATCGACGCATGAACGTTGTGATCGCGGGAGGGCACGGTCAGATCGCGTTGCGGCTGGCCCGGCTCTTGACCGCCCGGGGGGACCACGTGCTGAGCCTGATCCGGAACCCGGACCACGCCGGCGACGTACGCGAGACGGGTGCGGGGCCGGTCGAGTGCGACCTGGAGAGGGCGACCGTGGACGAGGTCGCCGACCAGCTGACCGGCGCGGACGCCGTCGTCTTCGCGGCGGGGGCCGGGCCGGGGAGCGGCGCCGCGCGCAAGGACACCGTCGACAGGGCGGCCTCGGTGCTGCTGGCCGACGCGGCGGAGCGGGCGGGGGTCCGCACGTTCGTCCAGGTCTCGTCGATGGGGGCCGGGCAGCCGCCGCGCGCCGGGACCGACGACGTCTGGGCCGCCTACGTCAAGGCCAAGGGGGAGGCCGAGGACGACCTGCGGGCGCGCGACCTCGACTGGATCGTGCTGCGCCCCGGTGCCCTCACCAACGATGAGGGCACCGGCAAGGTGACGCTCGCCGAGCCGGAAGTGGGCCGCGGCGCCGTGACCCGCGACGACGTGGCCGCGGTCATCGTGGCGCTGCTGCGGGCGTCCGGGGTCGAGCGCCGCACCCTGGAGCTCGTGAACGGCGACACCCCGATCGAGGCCGCCGTCGCGGCCCTGTGAGCCCGCTCGTCCGGCCTGTCGCGGCGCTGGCGTCTCGCGGCTCCGATGTCTCGTGGTCCGGCGGCCGGCCCGTCAGGCGGAGTACATCTCGTCGATCTCGGCGGCGAAGTCGCGCATGACGACGTTGCGCTTCACCTTGAGGCTGGGCGTCATGTGACCGGCCTCCTCGGTGAAGTCGACGCCGAGGATCTCGTACTTCTTGATCGCCTCGGCGTGCGAGACCGACTTGTTGGCGCCGGCGACGGCGGCCTCGATGGCGGCGATGACGTCGGCGTCGCGGCGCAGGTCCTCCACCGTCATGGCGGCGGGCTTGCCGTGCTGGGCCTTCCAGGGCGTGAGCGCCTCCTCGTCCAGCGTGATCAGGGCGCCGATGAACTTGCGGCCGTCGCCGACGACCAGGCACTGGCTGATCAGCGGGTGGGCGCGCAGCCGGTCCTCCAGCGGCGCGGGCGCCACGTTCTTGCCCGCCGCGGTGACGAGGATCTCCTTCTTGCGGCCGGTGATCTTGAGGTAGCCCTCGTCGTCCAGGGAGCCCAGGTCGCCGGTGTGGAACCAGCCGTCCTCCAGGGCCTCCTTGGACGCGGTCTCGTTGTTCCAGTAGCCGGTCAGGATGTTGATGCCCTGGACCAGCACCTCGCCGTCGTCGGCGATGCGGATCGTCACGCCGGGGATCGGCTTCCCGACGGTGCCGATCTTGATGGCGGTGGGCCGGTTGACGGTCGCGGGGGCGGTGGTCTCGGTCAGGCCGTAGCCCTCCAGGATCGTGATGCCCACGCCGCGGAAGAAGTGGCCGAGCCGCTCGCCGAGCGCCGCGCCGCCGGACACCGCGTACTGCACCCGGCCGCCGACCGCGGCGCGCAGCTTGCCGTACACCAGCACGTCGAAGACCTTGTGCTTGAGCTTGAGGCCGAGGCCCGGCCCGCCGTCCTGGAGGGCCTTGCTGTAGGCGATCGCGGTGTCCGCGGCGGCCGCGAAGATCTTGCCCTTGCCGTCGGCCGCCGCCTTCTGCTCGGCGCCGTTGTAGACCTTCTCGAAGACGCGCGGAACCGCGAGCAGGAACGTCGGCTGGAACGAGGCAAGGTCTGGCAGCAGGCTGCCGATGTCGCTGTGCCCGAGGACGATTCCGCCCTCGATGCAGGCCACCTGGATGAGCCGGGCGAACACGTGCGCCAGCGGCAGGAACAGCAGGGTCGAGCTGCCGTCGACCGCGACCTCGGCGATCGCGCCCTGGATGGCGTTGCGCGAGGTCAGGACGAAGTTGGCGTGCGTGAGCTCACAGCCCTTGGGGCGGCCCGTGGTGCCGGAGGTGTAGACGAGCGTGGCCAGATCCTGGCCGGTGCGGCTGCGGCGCCGTTCCTCGATCACCTCGTCGGCGACGTCCTTGCCCTGCGCCACCACGGCGTCGAGATCGCCCACGTCGATGCCCCAGACATGCGAGAGGCCCGGGAGTTCCTCCCGGACCCCGGCGATCGCGGCCACGTGCTGGTCGGTCTCGGCGAACACGGCCTTGGCGGCGGAGTCGCCGATGATCCACTGGACCTGCTCGGGGGACGAGGTCTCGTAGATCGGCACCGCCACGGCGCCGGCGGTCCACACGGCGTAGTCGAGAACGGTCCATTCGTACCGCGTCTTGGACATGAGGGCGACCCGGTCGCCGGGCTCGATGCCGGCGGCGACCAGGCCCTTGGCGATGGCGGTGACCTCGCCGGCGAACTCGGCCGCGGTGACGGCCCGCCAGGCACTCCCGTTCTTGCGACGGAGGACGATCCGGCCGGGCTGCTCGGCGGCCCGATCGAACGGCGCGTCGGTCAGATTGGTGGAGCCGGGCACTTCCACCATGGCGGGGACGCTGAACTCGCGCACGGCCTACTCCTTGCTTGAACACTGCAAACGGCGGGCAAGACGGTACAGGTTTCCTTAACGCAGAGGATACCCACGGGTAGGAAAGCATCCGTTCACCCAGCCGAGGGGATTGCCTCCTCGTTAACGGTGAGGCAAAGTCCGAGACCGGTCACCCGGACGTGGCCGCCCCGTCGCCTACGCTTGAGCTGGAACGACGCGGGAGTTTCACGGACGTGACTCGGGGAGGGCCATGTCGCTGCTCGAAGTGATCGCGCTCGACGCCGCCGACGCGCGGGCGGCCCAGGAGGGCGGCGCCGACCGGATCGAGGTCGTCGCCGACATGGCCGCGGACGGCCTCACCCCCGATCCGGACGTCGTGGCGAAGATGAGAGAAGTCACATCGCTGCCACTGCGGGTGATGTTGCGGGCCAATGCGGGCTTCCGCACCTCCACGCACGAGCTCGACCGGCTGCGGGTCGCCGCCGACACCCTCAAGGAGGCCGGCGCCGACGGCTTCGTGCTCGGGTTCCTCGACTCGTTCGGCCAGATCGACGCCGGCGCGACCAGCAAGCTGGCGGCCGTCGTGGCGCCGCTGCCGTGGACGTTCCACCGCGCGCTCGACCACGCTCACGACGCGGCTCCCGCCTGGGCGGCGGTCAAGGAGCTGGGCGGCACGCTCGACACCGTTCTCACCGCGGGCTCGGCGCGGGGCGTCGACGCCGGCGTGGACGTGCTGGCCCGCCGGGCCGCCGAGGGCGCCGCGTCCGCCGAGATGATCATGGCCGGGGGTGGTCTGCGCCGCAAGCACGTGGCGCTCCTGGCCGCCGCCGGCATCGCCAAGTTCCACGTCGGCACGGCGGTGCGCCCCGACGGCGCCTGGGAGGCCCCGGTCGACGCGGCCCTCGTCGGCGAGTGGCGCGCCCTGGTCTCCGCCGCGACCGGCGACTAGGCTCTATTTCAAAATCCCGGCCCACGGGGTTCGCCTGGCGGCTCGCCCCTCACCGGGATCAGGCGAGCGCGACATCGCTTCGCGATCTGCCCGGCGAAGCTCGCCTTCGGCATTGCTTCACCGGCCAGGTAGCGCGCTCGCGCGGTGGTCGAGGCCACGTCGAGACAGGCCCTAGGCGCTGACACGCGGCCAGGGTGGGGGTCATTGGTACGGGGTCCGTCCTATTAGAGTCGGTTCATGCGGATCCACGTGGTGAGCGACGTCCACGGTCGCGCCGAGGCCCTCAAGCGGGCGGGCGACGGGGCGGACGCGTTCATCTGCCTGGGCGACCTGATCCTGTTCATCGACTACTCCGACCATGGCCAGGGCATCTTCGCCGAGCTGTTCGGGCAGGAGAACGCCGACCGCTTCATCGAGCTGCGCACCCAGAAACGCTTCGACGAGGCGCGGGACTTCTCCCGGCGCATGTGGGCGTCGCTGGACGGCGACGCCTGGCCGCATATCGAACGCGCCGTGCACGGGCAGTACGAGGAGCTGTTCGAGGCGATGCCCGTCCCGGCGTACCTCACCTACGGCAATGTCGACGTCCCGCGCATGTGGCCGGAGCACCTGAAGGAGGGGCACACGGTCCTGGACGGCCAGGTCGTCGAGCTCGGCGGCCTGCGCTTCGGGTTCGTCGGCGGCGGTCTGCGCACCGAATACCGTACGCCGTACGAGCTGGACGACGACGTCTACGCCGCCAAGGTCGCCGCGGTGGGGGAGGTGGACGTGCTGTGCTGCCACATCCCGCCCGCCGTGCCCGAACTGGTGTACGACACGGTGGCGAGGCGGTTCGAACGGGGCAGCGAGGCCGTGCTGGAGGCCATCCACCGGACACAGCCGAAGTACGTGCTCTTCGGGCACGTTCACCAGCCCCTCGCCCGGCGCATGCGCATCGGACGGACCGAATGCGTGAATGTGGGGCATTTCCGGGCCAGCGGGGTGCCTTACGTGCTGTCGGTGTGAAAAATACTTTCTGGAAACGCCGGGCCCGTGCGCGGGCGCGCGCATGCCGAGCCGGAGGAAGGGAACGCAGATGGCGGACCGGACGAGTTCTTCGACCACGATCAAGGCGGGCAAGGCCGAGATCATGGCGGTGATCGCCGATCTCGAGGCCTACCCGGACTGGGCCAGCGGCATCCGCGAGTTCGCGGTCGAGGAGACCGGCGCGGACGGCCGGGCGGCGCGGGCCAGGCTGACCTTCGACGGCGGCCCGTTCAGCGACACGGTCGGCCTCTCCTACCACTGGGAGGGTGACGACTCCGTCCGCTGGGAACTGGTGGAGAAGGGGAACGTGGTGACCGGCCTGCACGGCAGCTACTCCCTGGTGGAGGGGGACGCCGAGACCGAGGTCACCTACGAGCTCGCGGTGGACGTGCGGGTCCCCATGATCGGCATGGTCAAGCGCAAGGCCGAGAAGCGCATCATCGACTCGGCGCTCAAGGGGCTGAAGCGACACGTCGAGCGCTGACCGATGTGTTCGTCACCGCGGCGGGGACGGTACGGTTTCTCGCCGACGACAGATGGAAAATGTTTCTCATGACCGAGCAGCCAGGCGATGTCCTCGATGAGGCCGTCAAGCTCTTCGACTCCCTGTGGCGCAAGATCGGCGGAGGCGGAGGCGGTGGAGACGGCGCCGGAGATCGTGGCGCCGAGGACGCGGGCGACGACGTGTGGAGCCGGGCGACGGCCGAGGATCCGCACATCGCGACCGGCGCCCCCGAGTGCCGCAACTGCCCCGTCTGCCGTGCCATCGCGCTGGCACGCGAGTCGGGGCCGGACGTCTCGGAGCATGTCCGGCAGGCCGGGCAGTCACTGATGGCGGCGGCCTTCGACGTGATGGCGGCCTTCGAACGTACGCGCGGGCCCCGGCCGGCCGGCGGATCCGGCCCGTCGCGCGGGCCCCGTCCGCCGGAGTCGTCCGGCGGATCGGCCGCGCCGGGCGGATCCCGGCGCCCGGACTCGGACCCGTGGGCCGAGGCGGCGCGCGACGAACCCATCGACATCGGGTAGTGCACGAACGGGCCCCGACCGGGGCGCGTGAAGAGGAGGAAACGTAGTGGCCCTGACCATCGGCGTGGATGTGGGGGGTACGAAGGTCGCCGCGGGGGTGGTGGACGACCGCGGCACGATCCTGGAGAAGGTACGGCGTCCCACGCCCTCCACCAACCCCAAGGAGACCGCCGAGGTCATCGCCGAGGTCGTCGACCTGCTCAAGGGCAAGTTCGAGGACGTTTCCGCGGTCGGTCTCGGCACCGCCGGGTTCGTGGACGAGACCCGTTCCACCGTCCTGTTCGCGCCCAACCTCGCCTGGCGCGAAGAACCCATCAAGCAGAAGGTCGAGGAACAGGTCGGGCTGCCGGTCGTCGTGGAGAACGACGCCAACGCCACGGCCTGGGGCGAGGCCCGGTTCGGTGCGGGGCGCGGTGAGGACTTCTTCGTCCTGATCACGCTCGGCACCGGCATCGGCTGCGGGATCATCATCAACGGCGAGCTCTACCGGGGCCGGTTCGGCATCGGGGCTGAGGCCGGGCACTTCCGGGTCGTGCCGGAGGGCCGCCGCTGCGGCTGCGGCAATCGCGGCTGCTGGGAGCAGTACGCCAGCGGCAACGCCCTCGTCCACGAGGCCCGCGAGCTGGCCCGGGTGTCCCCGGCGATGGCGGGACGGCTGCTGGAGCTCGGCGACGGCTCGCCCGAGGGCATCAACGGCCCGGAGATCACCGAGGCCGCCCGGGAGGGCGACAAGGCCGCCCTGGAGTGCTTCCGCACGGTCGCGCAATGGACCGGTCAAGGACTCGCCGACCTGGCCGCCATCCTCGACCCCGGGGCGTTCGTCCTCGGCGGCGGGTTGTCGGACGCGGGCGATCTGCTGCTCGACCCGGTGCGCGCCGCGTTCGAGGACGCGCTCACCGGCCGCGGGCACCGTCCGATGGCCGAGATCAAGATCGCCGAGCTCGGTTCGGCGGCCGGCATCGTGGGCGCCGCCGACCTCGCCCGGACCTGATCGGACCGGCGGTGACCACCGTCCGGGTCGTCAGCTACAACATCCGGTCGCTGCGCGACGACCCCGCCGCGGTGGCGCGCGTGGTGCGCGCCCTGAGGCCCGATGTGCTGTGCCTTCAGGAGGTGCCGCGCTTCTGGTTCTGGCGCTGGCAGCGACGGCGCCTGGCGCGCGCCTGCGGGCTCCGGATCGCCGCCGGACGGCGGGCGTGCGGCCTCGCCGTGTTCACCGCCCCGCGCGTCCGGCGGGTGGGCCGCAGGTTCCATCTGCTGACCCGCGTGCCCGGCATCCACCGGCGGGCGCTGGCCATCGCGGCCCTGGAGATCGACGGAACACGGCTGATCGCGGCGAGCACGCACCTGGATCTCTACGACGACCCGCGCCGGGCCCACACCGCCGAGGTGATCGCGCACCTCGACCGGGCCCGCCGCCGGTACGGGGCGCCCGTCGTGGTGACGGGCGACATCAACGAGGAGCCCGGCGGCCCCTGCTGGACGATGCTGTGCGACGGCCGCCAGGACGCCTGGGCCGTGGCGCCCGCGGGGGAGGAGCTGACCTTCTCCGCCCGCGCCCCGCGACGCCGCATCGACGGAGTCTTCGCCGACCCCGGCATCGAGGTGATCGGCTGCGGCGTCCCCGCCGACCCGTCGATCACCGCCGACTACCCCCGGGCCACCGACCACCGCCCAGTGCTGGCCGAACTCCGCCCACCCCGCCCCTAGCGCCCTCGCAGTCGCGTGGGTGGGCAGGTCAGACGACCGCGCCGTCGTCGGGGTCTCGGGGTTCGTCGCCCATGCGGAGCACCAGCGTCACGAAGCCGCCGATGAACGCGGCGACCGCCAGGAACGCGGCCCAGCCGGGCACCTCCCAGTTGAGGACCACGGTGATCAGCAGGTAGACCGGGCCGCCGATCAGGGCGATCCAGGCGCCCTTGGTGAGCGGGTCGGCGCTGGGCAGCGGCGGGGGCGGCGGCGGTACATAGTGGCCGTCGTCGTCGGCCTCGGGGAACTCCTCCTCCTCCTCCTCGTCCGCCGACTTGATCACGCGGGCGCGGGGGAGGCGGCCGGTGCGGTCGTCGCCCTCGTCCGCGGGCTCGGGCTCGTCCCGCAGGTTCTCCTGGTCGGGCCAGGGCACCCGGTCGCCCTCGGGAGTGGCGTCGAACCCGGCGACGATCTCGGCCCAGATGGCGTCCTCGTCGCGTTCGTCCGGCGCGGCGTCGGCCCGGTCGGGGTCGGCCGGGTCGCGGGTCTCGACGTCCAGGTGGTCGTCCAGCAGGTCGGCGTCGGCGCCGCGGGCGTCGCGCAGCCGGGTCAGGTGGGCGCGCAGGACGCTCTCGGCGGTCGGCTTCATGTCGACGTCGACGTACAGCCGGTCGAGCACGTCGTCGCCGGGCTCCCCGGCGGGCTCGGCCGGCCCGTCCGGCGGCGTCGCGTACGCCGCGACACCCGCCTCGCGCAACGCCGTCAGCATGGCGTCGGCCAGATGCGGTGCCAGGTCGACGAGCGGAGCGTAGGTGTCCGCTGAGAGTCCATTGCCACGGCGATTCACGGGGCCGGCTCCTTCGTCGACTCCGGCGTGACCGGCAGCACCGGCATGGCGGCCTCCGCCCCCCTATGACCTCTGTGCCCCGGGTGGCCTGCCCGCGCCGCGCGCCGACCACTCCCGGACACCCCGAAACGTGTGTCCCACGGTATTCGCTGCGCCGCCCGGGACAAGCCCTCGGACGCACCCGATTGGGTTTTCCTCCGGAGAGCCTACGTTCCCCGGGCCGTGCCGGACACCACGGGGCGAGACCGCCCGCCCTCCAGGTGTGGGCAGCATGGCGGCGAGATGGGAAGATGTGCCATCATCCCCGGTTCGTCGGAGACTTGCTGTCTGGAGTGAGGGCTCGCGCGTCGCATGCACACGCGGGCGGAGGAAGGGTGTCGGCATGCTCTGGTTCTGGATCCTGCTCAGGATCGTTCTCTCGCCGATCATGTACATCGTGTGGCGGCCGCAGAACTCGGGCATGAAGCACGTCCCGAAGAAGGGACCGGCGCTGATGGTGGGCAACCACCTGTCGTTCGCCGACCACTTCTTCGGCCCGCTGCCGCTGTTCCGCCCGATCTTCTTCATCGGCAAGGACGACTACTTCACCGGCCGGGGCGTCAAGGGCCTGATCAGCAAGGCCTTCTTCACCGGCGTGGGGGTCGTGCCCGTCGACCGCACCGGCGGCAGCGCCGCCGAGGCCGCCCTGCAGACCGGCCTGCGGATCCTGAACGAGGGCAAGCTGCTGGGGATCTACCCGGAGGGCACCCGCGCCCCCGACAACCGGCTCTACCGGGGCAAGACCGGCGTCGCCCGGCTGGCCCTGAAGGCGCGCGTGCCGGTGATCCCGATGGCGATGATCAACACGTTCGAGCTGATGCCGCCCGGCCAGGCCTACCCCAAGCTGGGCATCCGCCCCGGCGTGCGGTTCGGGGCGCCGCTGGACTTCTCGCGCTACTACGGCAGCGAGGACGACCACGAGGTGCTGCGCAAGATCACCGACGAGATCATGGAGGCGATCCGCGAGCTGTCCGGCCAGGAGTACGTCGACCGGTACGCCGCCGACGTCAAGGCCGAGCTGGCGGGCCGGGAGCCGCGCCCGTCCGAGGACGACGACTGACCGGGCGGCCGCATGGGGCTTGAGACCGCGCTCTGGCGGGCGGTCACCGTCTACCGGTTCGTCGCGCTGATCTACGCGGCGATCACGATCTCGATCAACTTCGACACCTACAAGCACCCGTCGGGCGGCTGGATCGTGCTCGGCGTGATGATCGCCTGGACCGCGTTCGCCACCTACGCCTACTCCGACGAGTCCCGCCGTGGCCGGCCGCTCCTGGTCGCCGACCTCGCCGTGGCGGCGGGCTGCCTGCTGGCCACCGCCTGGGTCGAGACGGACGTCAACCTCTCCCTCGGCCATCCCACCCTCCCGGTCTCCTGGGTGGCGGCGTCGGTGCTCGCGTGGGCCGTCGTGGGCGGCATACGGTTCGGCATCACGGCCGCGCTGATCCTCGGCACGGCAGGCGTGTCCGTCCACGTGATCGCCAGATCGAGGACCGGCCTCAACCAGGGCAGCACGATCAACGGCATCGTGCTGCTCTTCATGGCCGGGCTGGTCGTCGGGCACGTGGTCAAGCTGGCCCGGGACGCCGAGGCCCGGCTCGCCCGTGCCGTCGAGCTGGAGTCGGCCACGCGCGAGCGCGAGCGGCTGGCCCGCCGGATCCACGACTCGGTGCTCCAGGTGCTGGCCATGGTCCAGAAACGCGGCAACGAGATGGGCGGCGAGGCCGCCGAGCTGGGGCGCCTGGCGGGGGAGCAGGAGGCCGCGCTGCGGGCCCTGATCGGCGCCGGGCTGGGCGCGCCGCCGCCCGTGCGCGCCCGATCGGCGGCCGTGGCGGGCGAGCCGGTCGATCTGCGGCCCGTGCTCACCGGGCATTCGTCCACGACCGTGACCGTGTCGACCCCGGCCACCCCCGTCCTCCTGCCGGAGAACGCCGCGGCCGAGCTGGGCTCGGCGGTCGCGGCGGCGCTCGACAACGTGCGGCGGCACGGCGGCGACGGGGTCCGCGCCTGGGTCCTCCTGGAGGACGGGCCGGGGCCGGGCGAGGTCACGGTGAGCGTGCGCGACGACGGTCCCGGCATGGAGCCCGGACGGCTCGCCCAGGCCGCCGCCGACGGTCGCCTGGGCGTGGCCCAGTCCATCCAGGGCCGCGTCCGCGACCTCGGCGGCACCGTCTCGATCATCACGGCGCCGGGAGAGGGCACCGAGATCGAGATGACCATCCCCTCGTCAGGATGAGGTGCGGGCGCTGTCGCGTACCGGCGGCTCCGGGCTGGCGGGCAGGGTCAGCTGCACCGGGGTGCGGCCGCCATGCGCCGCCAGCGCCGCCTGGTGGTAGGCCTCCAGTTCGCGGCGGAACGCGGGATCGGCGTAGATCCGCCCGTCGACGAGCGGCCCCTCCCTGCCGTCGATGACCGCCAGCACGTCCTCGCCCTGCAGGGTCTTGTGGGTCTCCAGGGCGTGCGCCACCGCGAGCACCGCGGCGCGGTCCTCCTCCAGCATCCGCTCGACCTGCTTGAGGAGCGCGGTGAGCTGGTCCTCGATGCGGTCGGCGAGGGCGCGGCGCATCTCCTTCTCCGCCTCCTTGGCGCCCTTGCCGCCGGCGCCGGGCGTGCCCATGCCGAGCTGGTTGGAGATCGCGTGCGAGGAGATCGTGGAACCCATGCCCCAGTAGCCCTCCATCAGCGAGGCCACCCGGGTCGCTGACTCCAGGTCGCCGGAGACGCCCGACGAGCTGTCCCCGCCGAAGAACATCCGTTCGCCGGCGAGCGAGGCCAGCGAGACGAGGATGTCGGCCTGGTACTCGCTGCGCCACTGCGTGAACTGGTCCTCCACCGGGATGCTGGCGACCATCCCGAGATACTCGGCGCCCTTCTCGATCGTCGCGATGTCGATCTCCAGATGGCGGCGCGCCCGGATGGCCACCACCGCGTGGCACGCCTCGTGCACGGCCGTCGCGTGCCGTTCGCGGTCGTGGTACTCCACGCCCTCCGGCGGCCCGAGGCTCTTGAGCTGCTTGGCCTTCATGACGTCGCCCCAGGTGATGACCTCGCGGCCGTCCCGGATGGCGGTGATGAGCGCCTCGTTCACCAGGTCCTTGATGCTCGCGCCGGTCGCGTACGGGGTGATGGTGGCGAGCTTGTCGAGCTCCTCGCCGGTCAGGTCGTGGCGGACCTTGGAGAAGTACCCCTCGTACGTGCGGACGCGGCCGGCCTTGGACGGGTAGCCGACCTTGTAGATGCGGTCGATGCGGCCCGGCCGGAGCAGCGCCTCGTCGAGGGCCTCGGGCATGTTGGTCGCCATCATGACCAGGATCCGGTACTTCGGCGGCGGCTTGGGCTTCATGCCGAGCAGCCGCCGGACGTACCTGTTGACGAACCCGCGCGGCTTCTTCAACCCGGACAGCTCGGTGAGCAGGGCCTGCAGCGTGCCCATGTCGCCACCGCCGCCGTTCATGCCGCCGCCCATGAAGAACCGGTCCTGGGCGAGTTGCCACCGGGTGTCGGACGAGAGGTACGACATGCCGTGGCAGATCGCGGCGCCGTCCGTCCTGTCGAACGGCAAGGCGCCGGGCCTGCCGGAAGACGAGGCGCCGCTCGTGCCGGACGGCGCGACGACGGTCGTGCCGGACGGAAGGGCGCCGATCCCGGCCGGGCGGCCACCGCCGGGGCCGACCTGGGCGAGCGAGCCGCGGCGGCCGAGGGAGTCGGCCTCGTCGAAGAAGACGATCACCCCGCCGTACCGCAGCGCGAGCTTGCGCAGCTTGCGGAACAGCGACTTCACCTTGAGCACGCCGATGCCCATGAACATCTGGACGAACGCGCCGGGGTCGACGAAGACGTACGGGTGGCCGGTCTCGCCCGCGACGGCCTCCGCCATCAGGGTCTTGCCGGTGCCGGGCGGCCCCCAGAGCAGGATGCCGCCGGGCACGTAGCCGCCCTTGGCCTCGATCTCCTGCGGCTTCTCCAGGAAGACGATGTTCTCCTTGACGCGGTCGACGACGTGGTCCTGGCCCCACACGTCGCTGAAGCGCGTCGTGATGTCGTCGGGCATGTAGGTGTCGATGCCGCCGCGGGACAGGAACCAGAAGAGCCCGACGAACTGGATGATGATCACGAAGAACAGGAAGACGATCTGGAGCAGGAACGGCAGCGCCTTCCAGAGCAGCGCGGGCGCCTCGAACAGCGCCAGCACCGGCGAGGTGTCGAGGATCTTGCTCGCCACCAGCGCGAAGACCGCGATCCAGAACGCCCAGATCACGGCCCGCCACACGCGGAAGCGGGTCCACGGCTTGAACCTGCGGTGCGTGAAGCGTTCGAACCCGCCGAAGACTCGGTGCGTCCAGAAGCGGTGGTAGCGCGCCCATCGTTCGCTGACGAAGAAGTGCGCCTGGCGCACCAGTTCGAGGCCGAGGAGCACGAACACCCAGGACGCGGCGGTGGACTGCTGGCGCATCGCGTCGCTGAACGGCAGCAGCGGGTTGTCCGCCATGGCCGCCCACACGAGGACGAACCACAGCAGCGTGAGCAGGATGACGTAACGCACCCGGTCCCACAACGACTGCTTCTTACGGGTCGCCGCCATGTCGCCGTGCGGTGCGTCATCGGGCGGCCGGAGCCCCCGCCCCTCACCTTCGGGCGGCTCGGCAGCTTCGGGGGGCTCGGTCCCGTCCTCGACCAGGGACATCTTCACCAGGGACACCTTGGGCCGGGAGGCGCCGCCGCGCCTCCGCCCGCGCCGGAAGATCATTTCAGGTCCTCACCGTGAACGATCGCGCGACGGCGTCCAGCTCGTCCGCGCGATCCAGGAAGCAGCGCGCCGAACAGCGGACGACCATCACGTAGAGCCGCCCCTCGTCGCTGACGTAGGAGGTCACGTCGAAGGTCTGCAGGAACGGCATGGGCGGAAGGCGGTAGTTGTAGGCGGTGCGCACGCCGCGTATCCCGCCCTTGGGCTTGAGCTCCTCGTCGCGCAGCAGCTCGA
This sequence comes from Spirillospora sp. NPDC048911, assembly GCF_043198015.1. Taxonomy (NCBI): domain Bacteria; kingdom Bacillati; phylum Actinomycetota; class Actinomycetes; order Streptosporangiales; family Thermomonosporaceae; genus Spirillospora; species Spirillospora sp. NPDC048911. The sequence continues at coordinate 1,074,362 of NZ_JBICUD010000002.1, forward strand.
AGCCGGTGAGCGGGGAGCCCTGCTCGGCGACGGTCCGGCGGCTCTGCTCGGTCACCGGCAGGAAGGCGTCGCGGAGCCGGTCGAGCGATATCGAGCCCCGTTCGTCCCGGGTGAGCGGACGGACGATGGCGTAAACAAACGGCTGGTCCGTGCCGAGCCCGAACAGGTGGTTCGGGTCGGGGGACCTGTGCGCGTCGTAGGCAACCGACCACGACACCTTGGGGCGCAGCCGGGCGGCGGCGGAGTCGGGATCGTCGGAGCTGATCGCCGCGTCGAGCGCCTTCTGTTCGATCTTGTTCCATTCCACGGGGACCTTGAAATAGGTCTGCGCCGAGGAATTCTTCACATAGGTGTAATTCGGTGATCCGCATGCGGCCACTGACATGACCAGGGCGATCACTGGGGCGGCGGCCGATCGGCCGGGCGGGAACGCGCGCGCCACTCCTCGGGCCATGAGGCCTCCGCGGGGATTAAACAGAGGGGCATCTCTACCTCTGTATGCCCCGAATCACGTATTACACCCATATCCCGGTCAGATCACATGAACATATCGGTGCCGGACCGTGGCCTAAGGTGTCGCCGTGAGCACTGTTCCTCTCAAGGTGATGGTCGTCGACGACCACCCGATGTGGCGCGAGTCAGTCGCCCGCGACCTGACCGAGGCCGGGCACGAGGTGGTGGCGACCGCGGGCGAGGGCCGGACCGCGGTGCGCATCGCCGCCGCCGCCCGTCCCCAGGTCGCGGTCGTCGACCTCCAGCTGCCCGACATCAGCGGCGTCGAGGTGACCCGCCAGCTGGCCGCCGCCGAGCCGCCGGTGCGGGTCCTGGTGCTGTCGGCCAGCGGCGAGCAGCAGGACGTCCTCGACGCGGTCAAGGCGGGCGCGACCGGCTACCTGCTCAAGTCGGCGGCGCGGGAGGAGTTCCTCGACGCGGTCGAGCGCACCGGGGCCGGCGACGCGGTGTTCACGCCGGGACTGGCCGGGCTGGTGCTGGGCGAGTACCGCAGGCTCGCGTCGGCGCCGCGGCGCGAGGACGACGACGCGCCCCGGCTCACCGAGCGCGAGACCGAGGTGCTGCGCCTGGTCGCCAAGGGGCTCACGTACAAGCAGATCGCCCAGCGCCTGGTGCTCTCCCACCGCACCGTGCAGAACCACGTCCAGAACACCCTCAACAAGCTGCAGCTGCACAACCGCGTCGAGCTGGTCCGCTACGCCATCGAGAAGGGCCTCGACCAGGAGTGAAGATCTCTGCCCGCGGTGCGTCGGATGACGCGAAACCGAACCGGCTCTCCCTGCATCTATGAAGTAGGAGGAACCGGGGCACCGGTACCGAGGCGACGGGGAGAGCGGAATGCCACTTGCCGCAGCAGGGAACACATGGGGAATCGCGGGGCCGGTCTTCCTCTGGGGGATCTTCGTTCCGGCCGCCCTCGCACTGATCGTCATCGTCGTGCTGATCCGCAGGTCGATCTCGGGGGGACCGGAGACCAAGCGCGAGCTCCACCCGTACGAGGTGGCCCATCTCACCGGCGGCCGCACCCGCGTCATCGGAACCGTCGTCGCCGCGCTGCGCGCGCACGGGGCGATCGAGTCCGCCGGCAGTGGCCAGGTCCGCGTCACCGAGACACCGCTGCCGGACGCCGCGCCCCTCGAGGTCGTCGTCCACGAGGTGATCCGCGACGCGGGCGAGATCAAGGTCAGCTGGCTGCCGCACGACCAGCGGGTGCGCGACGAGATGGCGGCACTGGAGGCGTCCCTCGAACGTGAGCGCCTGGTGCTGAGCGGCCGGGACAAGGCCATGATGCGGCTGGCCTCGCTCTTGCTCTGGGGGCTGCTGGCCGTCGGGGTCGCGCGGCTCGCGGCGGGCGCCGCCAACGGCAGGCCGGTGGGCCTCCTCATCGTCGTGATGCTGCTCCTCGCCTTCGTCAGCATCGGCTTCCTGATCGTCGGCAAGGGGACCCGCGCGGGACGGGCCGCACTGAACGCCACCCGCGATCGGCTCGGCCACCTCAACCCGTCCGCCAACCCGGCGTGGGCGACCTACGGCGCTGGTGGCGCGGCCTTCGGCGTCGCGCTCTTCGGCACCTCGGCCCTGATGAACTTCGACCCCGCGTTCGCCGAAGAGGCCCAGCTCCGGGCGTACATGACCGTGTCCAGCTCCGGCAGCGGTTCCAGTGGTTCGAGCGGCGGTTCTGGCTGCTCAGGGGGCAGTAGCTGCGGGGGCGGTGGTTGCGGCGGCGGCGGAGGGTGCGGCGGATGATCCCTCACCTGCTCTACTTCGGCGGCAGCGCGGTCGCACTCCTGGCAGCGCACGTCACCACGTCGTGGCTGCGCCGCGGGCACGGGACGGGCCGGGCACCGGACCGTCCGCTCCACCCGTACGAGGTGGCCTACATCAACGGCGGGCCGCGCCGCGTGGTCGGCGCGGCGCTGGCCGGGCTGCGGATGGACGGGGTGGTGGCCGGCTCGGGCGGAGGGCTCCAGGCCGTCTCCCCGCCGCGGAAGCTGCGGACGCCGCTGGACGTCGCGATCCACCACGCGATCGCGTCCGGCGCGGCGCGCCGCGCGCGGGACCTCCCCGAGCACCCGGCGGTGCGCGCGGAGGTGGAGGTGCTGCGCGCCGGGCTGGAACGGCAGGGACTCGCGCCCGGCGCCGGTGAACGGACGAGGATGCGCCTGGCGGTCTGGCCCTACGCGGTCGCCTTCCTGGTCATCGGGATGCTGGCGGTGACCGTGGGGGACATGAAGGGCTTCTATGTGGTCCCGATGTTCGCCGCGATCATCTTCGGATTCAGCCGGATGAAGGACGTGCCGCGGGCGACCCGTTCCGGGCGGGACGCCGTCGCCGACACGCTCCAGCGCAACAGTCATCTGGACCCCGGCAACTCTCCCGCCTGGACGACGTACGGGACGGAGGGAGCCGCCCTCGGCGCCGCGCTGTTCGGCGCGGCGGCCCTGGTGAGCATCGACCCCGGGTTCGCGACCGACTCGGGGGCGAGCGACTTCATGGGCTCGGGTTCGGGCGACGGAGGCTCCGGCGGTTGCGGCGCGAGCTGCGGGAGTTCGTGCGGCGGGAGCTCGTGTGGCGGGTCCGGTTGCGGTGGCGGCGGCTGTGGAGGAGGCGGAGGGTGATGGGCCTCGGTGTGGGGATCGGCTGGCGGCCCGAGATCGCCGGCTTCGTGAAGGAGCTGCCCGGCCTGCGCTTCACCGAGGTGATCGCGGAGTCGGTGCACGAGGGGCATCCACTCGCCGGTCTGCTGGAGCTGCGCGACCGGGGCGTCCAGGTCGTGCCGCACGGCGTCAAGCTGTCGCTCGGCGGCGCCGAACCGGTCGCGGCGGAACGGGTCGCGCACCTGGCGTGGTGCGCGGAGTATCTGAACGCGCCGCTGGTCAGCGAGCACGTGGCGTTCGTCCGGGCCGGGGGAGTCGAGGCCGGGCACCTGCTTCCGGTGCCGCGCACGCGGGCCTCGCTCGACGCGCTCACCGCCAACATCCGCCGCACGCAGGCGGAGCTGCCGGTGCCGCTCGCCGTGGAGCCCATCGCCGCGCTCTTCGACTGGCCCGACGCGGAGTACGAGGAGGGTGATTTCCTCACCGAGCTGGTGGAACGCACCGGCGCGCTGCTGCTGCTCGACATCGCCAACGTCTACGCCAACGCGCGCAACCGGGGCGAGGACCCCACCGTGCTGCTGGACCGGCTGCCGCTGGAGCGCGTCGCGTACTGCCATGTGGCCGGGGGCGACGAGGCGGGCGGGCGCTACCACGACACGCACACGGCGTCGGTGCCCGGCGACGTCCTCGCGCTGGTGAAAGAACTCTGCGCGAGGCACCGCCCGCCGGGACTCCTGCTGGAACGCGACGGCCGCTACCCACCCGCCGCCGAGTTGCGCGCCGAACTGGACGCCATCGCAACCGCCGCCGAGATGGACCTCATCACATGACCGCGGACATCGACACCGAGCTGGCGGCGGCGCAGGAAGCGCTGGTGCGGGCCATGACGGCGGGCGGTCCACTGCCGCCCGGCTTCGACGAGGGAGGCGTGCGGGCCGCGGCACACGCCATCCTGCGCAAGCGTGCCGGAGAGGTGGCGCGGGTCTGGCCGGCGCTGGCCGCCTCGTACGGTCAGGATTGGACTGGGACGTTCGTCCGGTGGGCGGCCGGACGTCCGACCAACGGCTCGCTTCGCGACGGCTGGGACTTCGCCCGCGCCCACAAGGACGACCTAGACAGAGGCGCCGCGCTGGAACTGGCCCTGATGGAGACGCGCTTCACCTATGACGCCGCGTCGGCCCCGCGCCCCCGCCGCATGGCGATTCGCCGCATACCCGGCAGCGTAGCGTTCCAGCTGAACGGCCAAACCCGAGTCATAGGACGCCCGTAACCACGCCCATGCGGCGGACCTGGAACAACATGCGGCGAGGCCGGAGCGACTACGCGGCAAGGTCGGGGTGGCACTGGCGTTTGGGTGGTCATGCGGTGGGGCCGGGGCGGCGGTTCGGGGGGAGGGCGCATGCGGGGGTGCCGCCTGGCAGGCGGTAGCGGTTGTCGGCCACCAGCCGGTAGAGGCCGTGCGCCAGCCAGCGGAACGGCGGCACCACGGCGATCATCCCGAGCGGCCGCCACAGGCCTCCGGCGTCGATCAGAAGCCGCGCGACGCCCTGCGCGCCGCCGTACGTCCGGCCGTCGCGGGCGACCCACACCACCTCGTACGAGACCTGCTCCGCGTCGGTGCCCAGCGCGGCGAGATCGGCGAACTGGAAGGCGACCACCTCCGCCGACGTCGGCACGCGCCGGTCGAGGAACCGGACGGACGTCGTGCAGAAGCCGCAGTCGCCGTCGTACAGCAGCACCGGACGTTCTCGGAAGCTCATGATCCCCATGCTCCCACCCGGTATGGTCTAGACCAATGCGGGCATGAACACGGCTCGGCGAATGCCGTGTGCCGGCTCGCCCGCACGACTAGGCTGGGATGCCGAACCACCAGGGAGGGCCTGTTGACCGAGCAAGAGGGCATGCGCGTCGGAGTGCTGACCGGCGGAGGTGACTGTCCCGGCCTGAACGCCGTGATCCGCGCGGTGGTGCGCAAGGGCGTCCAGGTCTTCGGCTACGAGTTCGTGGGCTTCCGCGCCGGCTGGCGCGGGCCGCTCGAGGGCGACACGATCGCGCTCGACGTGCAGGCGGTGCGGGGCATCCTGCCGCGCGGCGGGACGATCCTCGGCTCCTCGCGGACCAACCCGATCAAGGTCGAGGGCGGCATCGAGAAGATCAAGGACAACCTCGCCGGGCTGGGCGTCGACGCGCTCATCGCCATCGGCGGCGAGGACACTCTCGGCGTCGCCCGCGAGCTGTACGACAACGGCGTCAACGTCGTCGGGGTGCCCAAGACCATCGACAACGACCTCAACGCCACCGACTACACGTTCGGCTTCGACACCGCCGTCAACATCGCGATGGAGGCCATCGACCGGCTGCACACCACGGCCGAGAGCCACCACCGAGCGCTGATCTGCGAGGTCATGGGCCGGCACGCGGGCTGGATCGCGCTGCACGCGGGCATGGCCGCGGGCGCCAACGTCATCCTCATCCCCGAGCGGCCGTTCGACATCGACAAGGTCGTCGAGTACGTCGAGAGCCGTTTCAAGACCCGCTACGCGCCGATCATCGTGGTGTCCGAGGGCGCCCACCCGATCGACGGCCAGATGCAGATCCAGACGGGCGAGCTCGACGCGTTCGGCCACGTCCGGCTCGGCGGCATCGGGCAGCGCCTCGCCGACGAGATCGAGAAGCGCACCGGCAAGGAGGCCCGCGCGACCGTCCTCGGCCACATCCAGCGCGGCGGCACGCCCAGCGCGTTCGACCGCGTCCTGGCCACCCGGTTCGGACTCCAGGCGATCGACGCGGTGCGCGACGGCGACTACGGCAAGATGGTCGCCCTCCGTGGCACCGACATCGCCCGTGTCGACCTGGCCGACGCGACGACCGAGCTCAAGACCGTGCCCGTCGAGCGTTACGCCGAGGCCGAGGTCTTCTTCGGCTGAGCCTTTCGCGGAGTCGGCTCCGTGGTGACGAGACCGATGATGGCCCCGGAATCTTCCGGGGCCATTGTCGTCGGGAGGCTTTGGCCGGCGCCGTGGCGCGTCCGGCCTCTCGTTCAGACCAGAAGACGATTGCGCCATTCCATGAACACGGTGATGCGTTTTGCGGTCGATCCATTCCACTCGGTGCGAAGCCCGTTGGCATTGAGCGCCGCCACCACGCGCTCGCCGATGCCGGCGGCCTTCTGCTCATCGGGCTCCGAGCCGAACGTGCCGTAACTGAGGAGCAGCCGGCCGCTGAGCACCACGCTCTCGGTGTCCTGCTGATGGAAGAAGGCGTATCCGTCCATGACGGAGCCTTCGGGAATCTCGCCGCGGATCTCGGACACGCCACACCCCTGGCAGCAGGTGAAGTTCTCCTCAGCCACGATCCCGCTGTTCCAGAGGTCGGCGAAGGCACGTTCGAGCAGGTCGTTGTCCGTGACCTCCGGCCACTCCCGCTGCTCCTCGACGCGGGCCTGCCACAATCCATCGACGATGTCCTCGATGGCGTCGGGACTGAAATCGGCCTCGGCCTCCTCCACCATTTCCACCATCTCGTCGACGATGTCTTCGGGGGTGATGGGATTGTCATGGCCGGAATACCCCACGCATACGAGAATCCTGGCCTTAGCTCGGACCATCTCTTCCGAGGCGACAGTGAGAAGGTCTTCCTCGGACACGGTCAGATCGTGTTCCTCGGCATGGGCGCGAAGCTCCTCGGCGAGATCCTCGATGTCGTCGAATTCCTCATCGAGGTTCGCGGCGTAAGCGCGCAACCGCGCCAGGGGAGCATCGGACATGTGTCAGCCTTTCTCCGGCATGTAGAACGGCCCATGCTAGAGAGCACCACCGACACCAGCCGGTCGAAATGAGAAAGCGGACGAGGGGACCGGCGCACGGTGACCGGCGGACGCGAGGACCGGCGCGCACCGTGACCCGCGGACGCGAGGAGCGGCGCGCACGGTGACCGGCCAGGCCGGTACCTTGCCGTCGCAGGCGGCGGCGACCGTGACGGTGATTGGCGGAGCATCCGTCCACAGCACGGCCCGCATGGCCTACTTCCGTACTTTCGGCTGGTTACAGGGGCGGCCGCCGCTTCCTATCCTCAGCTCCATGAATACCGTGGGACGGCCCGCAGGGCCGGGCGGAATGGTGGCCGACGCGGGCGGCCGCGCGTCGGTGGCCTGGCCGGCGTGATCGTTCCGGAGCGGCGGGTCAGGGTCGCTTCGGTGACCGGGCTCGGCGCCGTGTTCCTCGCGGCGATCGCTGCGCAGGCCCTCGCGATCGCGCAGAGTTGGGGCGCCTGGTACTGGATGCCGGGCAGCGCCTCCGCCGCAGCGGTGTGCCTCCTGGCGCTGCCGGCGTTGCCGGGACGGGGCCGGTCGCTCTGGCCGGCGGTCGCGGGGCTCGGCGTCGCGGCGCTGGCGATCGCGGCGACCCACCTGGCCGGTCCCGAGCTTCCGGCCGAGCCGAGTCCGGCCATGGCCCTGGGCCTGGCCGTGCTGATCGCCATGACACTCCGGGCCCAGCCGCCGATACCGGCCGGTGCCGTCGCGGGCGCGGGCCTCGCGGTGGTCGCCACCGATCAGTTCGCCGCCGGGCCATCGTCCGGCATCGCGGCGGTGACGGCGCTGAGCGGGATGATCTGGCTGGCCGCTATCGGCGCCGGGCTGTCGCTGCGGCTGCTGGACGTCCGGGCGCGTGACACCGCCGAGCAGGTGCGCCAGGCCGAACGGCTGGAGCTCGCCCGGGAACTGCACGACGTCGTGGCCCACCACATCACGGGCATGGTCGTCCAGGCGCAGGGCGCCCAGGTGGTCGCACGGCGGGATCCGGAGCGGGTGGCCGAGTACCTCAGCGAGATGGAGACCGCCGGCACCGACGCTCTGGCGGCGATGCGGCGGGTCGTCGGGCTGCTGCGCGACGAGGCCGACGCGGCACCGGCGTCCCCCGGACCGGAGCGGCTCGGCGCGCTCGTGGAACGTTTCCGCAGGCAGGGTCCGGCAGTACGGCTCGAGATGCGGGTCTGGGATCGCGGCGGAGCCGGAGCCGGGACTGGGACCGGGGACGGGGCAGGGGCCGGGACTGGGGGCGAGACCGGGGGGCGGGGCGGAGACCGGGGTGGCCCCGAGACTAGGGGTGGCCCCGAGGCTGGGGATGGCCTTGAGACCGGGGATGGTCCCGAGGCCGGGACCGGTCTCGGGGGCGGGGAGTGGCCGCCGGAGGTGACCAGCACCGTGTACCGCGTCGTCCAGGAGTCGCTGACGAACGTGCTGCGGCACGCGCCCAAGGCCCGCTCGGTCGTGGTCACCGTCGAGGAGAGCGCGCAGGACGTCATCGTCGAGGTCGCCGACGACGCCCCGGCGGCCCCGGCCCGGTCACACCACCGTGGCGGATACGGCCTGATCGGCATGCGCGAACGCGTCGAGACGCTCGGCGGCTCGCTGCGCGCCGGCCCGCGGCCCGGCGGTGGCTGGTCCGTGCGGGCGGTCCTGCCCGTCCCGGCCGGGGAGCATCGATGACCATCTCGGTCCTGCTCGCCGACGACCAGGCGATGATCCGTCGCGGGCTGCGGCTGATCCTGGAGGACCAGCCCGACATCAGCGTCGTCGGGGAGGCGCCCGACGGGGCCGAGGCGGTCGCCATGGCCCGGCGGCTGCGTCCCGACGTGTGCCTGCTGGACATCAGGATGCCCCGGCTCGACGGCATCGAGGTGACCCGCGTCCTGGCCGGTCCGGGGGTGCCCGACCCGATGCGGGTCATCGTGGTGACCACGTTCGACCTCGACGAGTACGTCTATGGGGCGCTTCGCGGCGGTGCGGTGGGGTTCGTCCTGAAGGACGCCGGGCCCGCCCTGCTCGTCGAGGCGGTCCGGGCCGCGCACAAGGGCGAGGCATTGGTCTCGCCGTCGGTCACCGTCCGCCTGCTCCAACACCTCACCTCGTCCGCGCCGTCCGGCTCGACGCAGCCTTCGCCGCTGTCGAACCGAGAGCTCGAGGTGGTCCGCGCCCTCGCGCGCGGCCGCACCAACCAGGAGATCGCCTCGGAGCTGTTCATCTCGCTGAGCACGGTCAAGAGCCATGTGTCGGGCATCCAGGCCAAGCTGGGCGTGCGCAACCGCGTGGGGATCGCCGCGTGGGCATGGGAGAACCGCCTCATCGACACCAGATAGCGATCGAACTGGTCGAAAGTACGATCGCCGGCGGCCCCGGCCGTGCTTTGGGCCGATGCCCGGACGTGGCACCGATTTCCAGGATGGACGCATGTCAAATGTGGAGTCCGTCCCGGTCCTGCGGGCCGAGGGATTGACGAAGAGATACGGCCGCCGGGTGGCGCTGAGCGAGGTCGACCTGGTCGTTCCGGCCGGCCGCGTCGTCGGCCTCGTCGGCCCGAACGGCGCCGGCAAGTCGACGCTGCTCAACCTGGCCTGCGGGCTGCTCGAACCGACGTCGGGCTCGCTGCGCGTCCTGGGGTCCCGTCCGGCGGAGGACGCCGCGCACCTGGCCCGGGTCGGGTTCGTGGCGCAGGACACCCCGGTGTACCCGTCATTCAGCGTGGCCGACCATCTGCGCTTGGGCGCGCGCCTGAACCCGTCCTGGGATCACGGTCTGGCCGCGCGGCGCGTCGCGCAGGTCGGGCTGAACCCGGGCCAGAAGGCGGGACGGCTGTCCGGCGGCCAGCGCGCGCAGCTGGCGATGACGATCGCCGCCGCCAAGCGTCCCGAACTGCTGATCTTCGACGAGCCGGCGGCCGCGCTCGACCCCTTGGCCCGCCGGGGGTTCCTGGAGAACCTGGTGGAGTTCGTCGCCGAGCTCGGCGCCAGCGCCGTGCTGTCGTCGCACCTGCTCAGCGACATCGAACGCGTCTGCGACCACCTCATCGTGCTGTGCGCGACGCGTGTCCAGGTGGCCGGGGGCGTCCACGACCTGCTGGCCGAGCACCATCGCCTGATCGCGCCACCGCGCGAACTGGACCGGCTGCCCGCCGGTGTCGAGGTGGTCCAGATAGATCATCACGGCCGCGCCCTGGTGCGCACCCACCTGCCACCGCCGTCGATCCCGTACCCGCTCGAACCGGTCACGCTAGAGGAACTGGTGCTCGGCTATATGTCCAGAGCGAACGCCGCGTCCGCCTTCCCCGCCGGAGTCGCAGCCGGGGAGGGACGGCGATGATCTGGTTGAACTGGCGGCAGTTCCGCATCCAGGCGCTCGCCGGCGCCATCGCGCTCGCCCTGATGGCCATCTACCTGCTGTATCTGGGAACAGAGATCCGGGACGCCTACGACGGCTACCGCTCCCATTGCGGTGACCCCGGCGACTGCGCGCAGGCCAAGAGCCAGTTCCAGAGCGCCTACCAGAACACGCTGCTCTTCCTGGCCGCCGGGCTCGGGCTGATCCCCATCGTCATCGGCGCGTTCTGGGGAGCACCGCTGATCGCACGGGAGCTGGAGAGCAACACCCACCGGCTGGTGTGGAACCAGAGCGTCACGCGCCGCCGCTGGCTGATCAGCAGGATGGCGTTCGTCGGCCTGGCCGCGATGATCGTGACGGGCCTGGCCAGCCTGCTGCTCACCTGGGCGGCCGCCCCGTTCGACCAGGTCGTCGCGGACCGGTTCGGCACGGTGGAGTTCGGCGCCCGCAACATCGCCCCGATCGGCTACGCCCTGCTCGCCTTCACGCTCGGCACCCTCATCGGCCTGCTCGTGCGCCGGACGCTCCCGGCGATGGCCATCACGGGCGTCGTGTTCCTCGTCCTCCAGTTCGCGGTGCCGAACCTCGTGCGGCCGCACCTCATGCCGTCCGAGAGGACGAGCCTGCCGATGACCGCGCAGACCATCAACCAGGCTCGCAACCTGGGCAGCATCACCGGCGCGCCGGTCATCGGCGGCCTGCGGGTGCCCGGCGCCCCCGACGCGTGGATCAGCGAGACCAGCCCGCTGCGCACCACGGACGGCCGGACGCTCAGCGGGAGCACGTTCAACAAGTGCCTCGACAGCCCATCGAAGTCCGGCGCCGGCGGCACATTCGGCGACACAGCGGTGTGCCTGTCGAAACTCAACCTGCACGTCGACATCAAGTACCAGCCAGGCAGCCGCTATTGGTCGTTCCAGCTAGCAGAGACCGGCCTCTACCTGCTGGTCAGCGGCATCCTCATAGCCCTAGCCCTCCACCGAGTAAGACGCGCCTGAACCCAGGGGGAGGTCGCCGCCAAAGCCCCCTGGCGACTCCCCCACACCAAAAGCAAGGCCCTCGCTAGCGCTCGGACAGTGTCCATAGGGGCTCCCGCCCCTACCCCCAAGCCGGGGGCAAGCCCCCTGGACCCCACCCCCTCAGTGGCCCCGTAGGGGCTCCACTGCTTTGCAGAGGGGTTTGCCATGGAAGGGGTGGGGGTCCAGGGGCCTTGCTTACTTTTGAGGGTTGTGTGCTCGGTCTTGCTGTTGTCTGCTCGTTCTTGTACGTTAAGCGCTGATAAAGTGCACAAACGAGCAACTAGGAGCTCCGGTGTCGTTCGTTATCGAGGAGATCGCTTCCCAGCCGGGTTGCTGGCAGCGCGCCGCCGAGATGGCGGGCGGCGTGGCCGGGCTGCCCGCGCCGGGCGAGCGCGTCGCGGTCGTCGGGTGTGGCACCTCGTTGTTCATCGCGCAGGCGTACGCCGCGCTGCGGGAGGCGGCCGGGGCGGGGGAGAGCGATGCCTTTCCGGCCTCGGAGTTTCCCCGGGGGAGGACCTACGACCGGGTGGTGGTGATCTGCCGGTCGGGGACCACCACCGAGGTGCTGGAGCTGCTGCGGGCGACCACGCTGCCGACCGTGGCGGTGATCGGGGATCCGCGGACGCCCATCGTGGCGGCCGCCGACACCTGTGTCGTGCTCGACTTCGCCGATGAGCGGTCGGTGGTGCAGACCCGGTTCGCCACGACGGCGCTCGTCCTGCTGCGTGCGCATCTGGGGCTGCTGCCGGACGATCTGATCGAGCAGTGCCGTGCCGCGATCGAGTGGCCGCTGCCCGCCGGGGCCCTTGCACGTGGCCAGTTCACTTTCCTGGGCGCGGGCTGGACCAACGGGATCGCCAACGAGGCCGCGCTGAAGGTCCGGGAGGCCGCGGGGGCGTGGACCGAGTCCTACCCCGCGATGGAGTACCGGCACGGGCCGATCAGTGTGAGCGACGAGCGAAGCCTCGTGTGGTTCTTCGGCACGCCGCCCGCCGGTCTGGTCAAGCAGGTGGAGCGTACCGGGGCCCTCGTCGAGGACGCGGAAACGGATCCGCTGGCCGACCTCGTGCGCGTCCAGCGGCTCGCGGTGGCGCTCGCCGAGTCCAAGGACCTGGACCCGGACCAGCCGCGCAACCTCACCCGTTCGATCATCTTGTCCTGATGATCCTCACGGTCACCCTCAATCCCGCCTGGGACGTGACCTACCGTGTCCCCAGGCTCACGCCGCACGGTTCCCACCGGATCGGGTCGATGTTGCAGCGGCCGGGCGGCAAGGGGCTCAACGTCGCCCGCGTCCTGCACGCCCTTGGGCAACCTGTCTTGGCGACGGGGTTGGCGGGCGGCGCCACCGGGGCCATGGTCGAAGCCGCCTTCGACGTGCCCAACGCCTTCGTCGGGATCGCCGGGGAGACGCGACGCACGGTCACGATCGTCGACAGCGACGCCACCATCTTCAACGAGCCCGGCCCGGAAGTGCGACTGGACGAGTGGTCGGCCTTCCAGGAGTCCTTCGCCGCGCGGGCGGCCGAGGCCACGGTGGTGGTCTTGTCCGGCAGCCTGCCTCCGGGGCTGCCCGAGGACGCCTATGCCGTCCTGACCCGGTTGGCTCGGACGGCGGGCGCCAGGGTGCTGGTCGACGCCGACGGCGCCGCGCTGCGTGCGGCCGCCACGGCATGCCCTGACCTGCTCAAACCCAACGCCGCCGAGTTCGCCGCCGCGAATCTGCCCCGCGAGGTGGACCAGAGCCTGGAACGTGCCCCGGGCGCGCTCGTCGTCTCGCGGGGCGCCGACGGGATGATCGCCGTCACCCCCGAGGGCTGCTTCGAGGCCGTCCCGCACGAGGTCGTCGCCGGCAACCCGACGGGCGCGGGAGACGCGGCCGCGGCGGCCCTGGCGGTGGCGCTGCGCGACCGCCTCGAATGGCCGCGCGCGCTCGGCGAGGCCGTCGCCCTGTCGGCCGCCGCGGTCGCCGCGCCCGCCGCCGGCGAGTTCGATCCCGATGTCCTCCGGCGGCACCGCCGGGCCCCGAAGGTGAGGGAGACGCCATGCCCCTGGTGAGGACGGCCGAACTCGTACGGCCCGGCCACGGCATCGCCGCGTTCAACGTGATCACGCTGGAGCACGCCGAGGCGATCATCGCGGCCGCCGAGCAGACCGGACGGCCGGTGATCTGCCAGATCAGCCAGAACGCGGTGCGCTTCCATGGCGGGCTGCTGGGCCCCATCGCGGCCGGCACGGCGGCCGTGGCCGGGGCCTCCACCGCCCGGGTCGCGCTGCACCTGGACCATGTCACTGATGAAGACTTGCTCCGACAGGCCGCCGACCATGGGTTCGGATCGGTGATGTACGACGGCTCGCACCACGACTACGCCGACAACGTGTCTCGTACCGCCGAGGCCGCCGCCTGGGCCCACGGGCAAAACCTCTGGCTGGAGGCCGAGCTCGGCGAGGTGGGCGGCAAGGACGGTGCGCACGCGCCGGGCGTCCGGACCGATCCGGCGGAGGCCGCCACGTTCGTCGACGCCACCGGCGTGGACGCCCTCGCGGTCGCCGTCGGCAGCTCGCACGCCATGACGACGCGTACCGCCGCCCTCGACCACGACCTGATCGCGCGGCTGCGCGACGCGGTGCCGGTCCCGCTCGTCCTGCACGGCTCGTCCGGCGTCGGCGACGAGGACCTGCGCCGGGCGGTACGGCACGGCATGACGAAGATCAACATTGGCACGGCGCTCAACATCGCCTTCACCGGGGCGGTCCGCGCGGCCCTGGACGAGGGGGTCGACCCCCGCCGGTACCTCGCCCCCGCCCGCGACGCCATGCGGGACGCGGTGGCGCACCTGCTGGAGATCGTTTCATCGGACGGCGGTTCGCCCGAGAGCATTGGAAACCCTGCATGCTGAACATCGCCTTCGTCGGCGCCGGCTCGGTGGAGTTCACCCGGCAGCTGCTGCGCGACATCCTGTCGTTCCCCGAGCTCGGCGGCGTCCGCCTGGCCCTGCACGACATCGACCCCGAGCGGCTGCGGGTCGCCGAGGGGCTGGCCAGGCTGACCGCCGAGGAGCACGGCGCGAAGCCGGTCATCACCACGTCCCTGGACCGCCGGCGCACCCTGGACGGCGCCGACGTCGTCGTCAACATGGTCGCGGTCGGCGGGCACGCCGCGACGCTGAAGGACTTCGAGGTCGCCGCGGGCTTCGGCGTCCGGCAGACCATCGGCGACACGCTCGGCATCGGCGGGATCTTCCGGGCGCTGCGCACGTTCCCCCTGCTGGACGGGCTGGCCGCCGACATTCTGGCGGTCTGCCCGGACGCCTGGCTGCTCAACTACACCAATCCGATGGCGATGAACCTGCAGTACCTCGCGGCGGTCGCGCCGAAGGTCAAGGCGGTCGGCCTATGCCATTCGGTGTACTGGACGGTGCGCGACCTGTCGGAGCTCGTCGGGGTGCCGTTCGAGGAAATCGACTTTCTGTCGGCGGGCGTCAACCACCAGGCGTGGGTGCTCGCCTGGGAACACCAGGGCCGTGACCTCTACCCGGCGCTGGACGCGGCCATCGACGCCGATCCCGAGCTCCGCCGGCGGGTGCGTGTCGACATGTACCGGCACCTCGGCCGCTACCCGACCGAGACCAGCGAGCACTCGTCCGAGTACGTCCCGTGGTACCTGCGCGACGACGCCGAGATCGAGCGCCTGCGCATCCCGGTCGGGGACTACGTCCAGATCAGCGCCGCCAACCTGGCCGAGTACGAGCGGGTGCGCGACTGCCTGGCGCGCGGCGAGCACCCCTCACCCCGCGAGGACGAGGACGCCGTCGAGTACGCGCCGCAGGTGATCCACAGCCTGGCCACCGGGGAACGCCGCACCATCCAGATCACCACCCCCAACACCGGCCTGATCACCAACCTGCCCGCCGGCGCGGCCGTCGAGGTCCCCGCCACCCTCGACCGGACGGGCGTGCACCCGCACCACGTCGGCGCCCTGCCGCCGCAGCTCGCGGCGCTGAACCGCAACTTCCTGAACGTGGTCGAGTTGACCGTCGCCGCCGCCGTCGAGGGCGACCCGGCGCACGTCCGGCACGCCGCGATGTGCGACCCGTCAACCGCCGCGACACTGCCCGTCGAACGCATCTGGGCACTGTGCGACGCCCTGACAGAGGCACACGGCACAGCCCTGCCCCCCGCCCTACGCAGCAAGACGCCGCCCGGCAAGCGATCTGCCACGCCGCGCAGCGACGCGCCGTCGGGCGATGCGTCACCCATCGCAACACGCAACGACACGCCACCCTCCACGCCCAGCAATACGTCACCCACCGCGCCGCGCGGTGCCGCACCACCCACCGCGCCGCGTGGGGACGCGCCGCCTGCCACACCGCGCGGCGAGGCGTCACCCGGCACGCCGCGCGGTGGTGCGTCACCTGCTGCGCCTCAGGACGATGCGCGGGGGAGCGACTGATGTTCGATCTGCTCGTTATCGGCGACGCCAACCCCGATGTGCTCGTTCATGGTGCTCCCGACGTCCCGCCGTACGGGCAGGCGGAGACGCTCGTCGGCGGAGGCGTGCT
Organism: Spirillospora sp. NPDC048911; assembly: GCF_043198015.1. Taxonomy (NCBI): domain Bacteria; kingdom Bacillati; phylum Actinomycetota; class Actinomycetes; order Streptosporangiales; family Thermomonosporaceae; genus Spirillospora; species Spirillospora sp. NPDC048911. The sequence continues at coordinate 1,090,209 of NZ_JBICUD010000002.1, forward strand.
CGCGCTCGGCGGATCGGCGGCGATCGCTGCGCATGGCGCGGCCCGTCTCGGCCTGGCCACCGCTTTCGTCGGCCTGGTCGGCCGCGACGCCGCCGGCGACTTCGTGTTGGACGCGCTGAGCTCGGTGGGCGTCGACGTGTCCCGGTGCGCGCGGCACGCGACGTTGCCGACGGCGCTGACCGTCTGCCTCAACCGGCCCGGTGGCGACCGGGCGATCCTCACCGCGCCCGGCTGCCTCGCGCACGTCGGCCCGGAGCACCTCCCCGACAGCGCCGACGTCGCCGCCAGGCACGTGCATGCCGCGTCCTACTTCCTGCAGCCGAGGCTCGCGGCGGCCCTGCCCGCGGTCCTGCGCGCGCACCGCGCGTCCGGCGCGACGACCTCTCTGGACACCAACGACGACCCGGCCGGGCAATGGAAGCTCGCCCCCGGGTTGGCCGAGGAATGCACGTTCCTGCTGCCCAACGAAGCCGAGGCGCTCGCGCTGAGCGGCGAGGCGACCCTGTCCGAGGCGCTGACCACGTTGTCGAAGCCCGGCTGCGTCCCAGTAGTCAAGCGCGGTGCACAGGGGGCCGTCGCCATGCGGGAGGGAACGGTCGTCCACGTGGACGCGCCGCGCGCCGATCCCGTGGACACCGTCGGAGCGGGAGACAGCTTCGACGCCGGATTCCTGGCGGGCTGGCTGGACGGCGGCGACCTCACGTATGCGCTGGCACTCGGCGCGGCGTGCGGGGCTCTCTCCACCCGCGCCGCCGGAGGGACCGCAGCTCAGCCGACTCTCACCGAGGCGCAGGCACTCGCGCAAATCCCCTGACTATTTGCCCTTGAAACACTTATATCCGCGCACCTTTCGTACTCTATAATGAGCGGATGCGCCAGCAGGATCGCCTCTCCCTCATCCTCGAACGGCTCGCGGAGCACGGCTCGGTGAACGTGGTCGACCTGTCGGCCGAGCTGTCCGCCTCGTCCGCCTCGATTCGCCGTGACCTGCAGGTGCTCGAAGAGCAGCAGCTCCTCAAGCGCACGCACGGCGGCGCGGTGGCGGCCGAGGTCATCTACGAGCTGCCGATGCGCTACCGCGGCGGCCGCCGCCAGGAGGAGAAGCGCCGCATCGCGCAGGCCGCGCTGCGGCTGATCGACGGCTCGGTGCACTCGGTCGGCTTCAACGGCGGCACCACCATCACCGAGCTGGCCCGTCTGCTGTCCACCGGCCGCGCGCTCAAGGTCGTGACCAACGCCCTCAACATCGCCGCCGACCTGTCGGTACGGCCCGCCATCGACCTGGTCGTCACCGGCGGCGGCGTCCGGCCCGAGTCGTACGAGCTGGTGGGGCCGATCGCCGACAAGACGCTGGCCGACATCAGTCTCGACCTGGTCTTCCTCGGCGTCGACGGCATCGACGCCGAGGCCGGGATCAGCACGCACGACGAGATCGAGGCGCAGACCGATCACTGCCTGATGCGCGCGACCCGCCGCGTCGTGGTGCTCGCCGACGGGTCCAAGATCGGGCGCCGCGCGTTCTCCCGGATCGCACCCATCGGCGAGATCACCATGCTGATCACCGACGCCGCCGCCGACCGGACGGAGCTCGACCGAATCAAGGCGGCCGGCGTCGAAGTGATCGTCGCCTAAGCCCCGCCAATCGCGACCAGGACCCGCGCCCGCGGGCTGTGCTTGCGCGGCGTCTGCGGTTACTTCAGGCCTGCGGTGGCCACTGAGCGGACGAAGAAGCGCTGGGCCACGAAGAACAGCACGAAGACCGGCAGCTGGCTGATCACCGTCCCGGCCATGAGCCGCGGCCAGTCGGTGCGGTGCGAGCCCTGGAAGGTCTGCAGGCCGATCTGCACGGTCATGTGCTCGGGGTTCTGCACGGCGATCAGCGGCCACAGGAAGTCGTTCCACGTCTGCAGGAACGTCAGCACCGCCAGCGTCGCCAACGTGGGGCGCATCAGCGGCAGGAACACCTGGAACAGGATCCGCAGCCGCCTCGCGCCGTCGATGCGTGCGGCCTCCTCCAGTTCCTTGGGCACGGTCAGGAAGAACTGCCGCAGCAGGAAGATCCCGAACGCGGTCGCCAGGTTGGGCACGATCAGCGCGCCCAGGGTGTCGGTGAGGCCGACCGCCCGCACCATGATCAGTGTCGGCAGCATGACGATCTGGAACGGCACCATCAGCGTGGCCAGGACCGCGATGAACAGCGCCTTGCTGCCGAGGAACCGGATCCGCGCGAACGCGTAGCCCGCCAGCGAGCAGAACACCAGGTTCCCGATCACACAGCTGATCGACACGATCGCGCTGTTGCCCAGCCACTGGCCCAGCGGCGCGGAGTTCAGCGCGTCGGTGTAGTTCTGCCACCGCACCCCCGAGGGGAGGCCGGGCGGGAACCGCCGGGTCTCGGCCTGGGTGGAGATCGACAGCAGCACCATCCAGGCCAGCGGCGCGACCATGACCAGCGAGAGCGGCAGCAGGATCAGATGCAGCGGGCTCGGTCGCCGCGACCGGGCGTTGGACGCCGGCCCCTTCACCGCCGGGGCCTTCATCATCGGGATGCTCATCGGGCCTCATAGGAGGAGGTACGGCGGGTGATCATGAGCTGCACGAGCGTCACCAGCAGGATCACCAGGAACAGCACGCAGCCGACCGCGGCGGCGTAACCGCCGTCGAAGTCCACGAACGCCTTGTTGTACAGGTGGTAGACCATGACCGTGGTGGCGCGCAGCGGGCCGCCCTTGGTCGTGACGTACACCTCGTCGAACAGCTGCAGCGAGTTGATCGTCAGCCAGACCAGCAGGAACCCCGACGCGGGCGCCAGCAGCGGCAGCTCGACGTGGCGGAACGCGCGGAACCGGCCGCAGCCGTCCAGCGCGGCGGCCTCCATCAGCTGGTGCGGCACGGTCTGCAGCGCGGCCAGGTAGATGATGACCGCGAATCCGAGCCAGCCCCACACCGTCATGGCCACCAGCGCGAACAGCGCCTGGCCGGGATCCTGGAAGAAGCCCTGCTGCGGCAGGCCGGCCTTGGCCAGCGCCGCGTTGACCGGGCCGAACTGCGAGTTGAGCAGCCAGTTGAAGATGATCCCGGTCGCGACCGTCGAGGTGACGAGCGGAACGAACACCGCCATCCGGTACAGCGTGATCCCGCGGATCTTCTGGTTGAGCAGCACCGCGATGGGCAGCGCGAGCACCATCGTCAGCGGCACGAACAGCACGGTGTAGATGGCCGACCGCTTGGCCGCGTCCCACATCAGCGGGTCTTTCACCAGCTCGGCGTACTTGGCGCCGCCCGCGAACGTGCCGGGCGATGTCAGGTCGGTCTCCTGCAGCGACAGCCAGAACGACCACAGCACCGGCAGCATGCCGAAGATCCCGATTAGCAGGATCGCGGGGGAGACGAAGCCCCAGCCGGCCAGATGCTCGTTCAATCGTGCCCGTGACCTGCGTGGACGTCGCCCGCCGGCGTTACCGGCACGCGTGGTCAGGGCCGTTGAGGCCATCAGGAGCCCGCCAGGATCTGGTCGACCTCGGTGGCCGCGTCCTTCAGCGCGTCCCGCGGCTGCTTCTTGCCCAGCATCACGGCCTGGACGGCGGTGCCGAGCACCTGCGAGATGCGGGGGTACTGGGAGATGTTCGGGCGGGACTTCGTCACGTTCTTGGCGAGGTTCTCGACGAACACCTTGTTGCCGGGGTACTTGGCCAGGAATTCCTTGTAGGCGGGCAGCTTCTGCTCGGACGCCCGCAGCGGCAGGTCACCGGTCTGCATCGCGTACCGCAGGTGGATCTCCGGCGAGGTCAGCCACTTCAGGAACGGCCAGGCGGCGTCCTTGGCGCGCTTGTCGAAGACCATGTAGTTGTCGGGTCCGGCGATGGTGGCGTGGGTGACCTTGCCGGGCAGGTACTGGACGCCGTACGAGACGTCCTTGTTGATCGAGCCCAGGTCCCAGGGGCCGGTCCACAGCATGCCGATGCGTCCGGAGTTGAACAGGTTGAGGTACTGCTGGTCGCCGGCATCCAGATATACGGACTTGTCGGTCACGGCCATGTCGGCCAGCAGTTGCATGGCCTGCTCGCCGGCCGGCGTGGCGAACGCGGCCTTCTTGTCGCCGGCGTCGAGCAGGTCGCCGCCGGCCTGCCAGAGCAGCGCCAGGAAACGCCAGACGGTGTCTTCGGTGCCGTCGTTGACGTACGCCCATCCGTACTTGTTCTTGCCGGTCAGCTTCTTGGACGCGTTCCTGAAGTCGTCCCACGTCCAGTCCGGCGTCGGATACTTCACACCGGCGGCGTCGAACAGCTTCTTGTTGTAGACGAGGCTCAGGTTGTCCACGAGCGCCGGGACGCCGTAGATCTTGCCGGAGACGGTCGCGCCCTGGCGGGCGGCGGGGAAGAAGTCGTCCCAGGCGAAGTCCGGGCTGCTCTTGACCAGGGACGTCAGGTCCTGCGTCTGGTTGCGGCCGCTGAGCGCGGGGATCGACGAGCTGTACTGGTAGGCGATCGAGGGCGCCTTGCCGGACACGAACGAGGCGAGGGTCTTCTGCAGGGTGTTGTCGTTGTTGCTGAAGACCGGCTCGACCTTCTGGTCGGGATGCGCGGCGTTCCACTCGCCGACGAGCTTGGTGATCGCGGTCGCCTGGGCGTCGGTGTACCCGTGCCAGAAGGTGACCTTGTCGGCCTTGCCGCCGCCCCCGGAGCCGGACCCGCAGCCCGTGAGGACACCGGCCATCAGGGCGATCCCCGTGACCAGTGTGGTGATGGGGCGACCGCTCGGCTGCCTCATGATCGCCTCCAGATGCAGGGTGCTCGATTATGCAGGGTGTGCGGCACTTTAGGACAAAATCGCTCACAGAGCAAGGATTTCCGAGGCCACCGTGGGCCTTCATGCGTGAGCTCCCCGCCAAACAAGCAGAAGGACGCAGTCTGCTTGGGTGCTTGTTGGTGTCCGCGCGTGTCGACGCGGTGGATACGGCGTGCGGACGCGGCGTGCGGACGCGGCGTGCGGACGGGGTGGACGCGGCGCGTGGACGCGGTGGAGGCCTCAGGGTTGGCCTCACGAGTGAAACTGGCCGTCAGCGGCCGGAGGGTGGTCCGTTCCAGATCTCAAGGCGTCCTTCATGCACAGTCGAATCCCGTTCGGGGTGGCCCCGCAGTGCCCCACGGAAGAGAGGATCCATGGTGATTCGGTCTGCACGTTGGGCCAGCGTCACGGGTGTGGTGATGCTGACGGTTTCAGGGGCCGCGATCTGGCCCGCATCTTCTGTGTCTGCTGCGTCTGGTGCGTCTGCCGGCCACGCTGAGTCGGGAGCGGTTACGGCTACGGCTGCGCCGGGCTGGCGCGTGTACGAGACGCATCACTACGCCGACTACAGCTCGTACAACGCGTTGGCGGCGAGCGGAAGGAACGACGCCTGGGTCTTCGGGGGCGCCGATACGGGCGAAGGACCTGGACGTCCCATCGCCCGGCACTGGACGGGGCGTGCCTGGCGCGACGTTCCCATGCCGGCCGCGCTCAAGCTGCCCGCGTACTCCGCCAGCGCCACCTCGCCGTCCAACGCGTGGGCGCTGGCCGGAGTGGCCGATGGCGGTCCGGTCTACGCCCTGCGCTGGAACGGACACAAGTGGAGCATCTCCAAACAGTGGAACGACGGTCTCGCCAGTGACGTGGTGACGTTCGGGCCGCGCAACGTATGGGTGCTCGGCTACTCCCGGGCAGGTGAAGGCATCGGCACCTGGCATTTCAACGGCGGTGCCTGGAAGCAGGTCGACACCGGCAAACTGCTGCTGCACCGTCTCAGTGCCACCTCGGCCAAGGACATCTGGGCCGTCGGCGCCGAGTACCTCACGGGCTGCGGCGACCGCACGATCGCGCGCTTCGACGGCAAGACCTGGAGGCAGGTCGAGGCCGGGAGCGCATTGCCGCCCGACATCCCAGAGCCGGACACCGGCGGCCCGTCCCAATGCGTCTATCTGCGTGATGTCGCGGCGCTCTCCACGAAGGACGTGTGGGTCACGGGCGAAGTGTCTCGCTCGGACGGAGAGGGCAACGACACCCACGAAGCCCTTCTCCTTTACTGGAACGGCCGTACGTGGCAGCACGTGGACATGCCGAACGGCCGGACCCCGCTGCGGATGGTGCCCGACGGTCGCGGCGGCCTCTGGATCATCGGTGACGACAACGCGAGCGACCCCGAGGGGTCCAGCACCCATCTGCTGCATCGCACGGCAAGCGGCGCATGGACCACGACGCAGATCGACGCCAAAGGCCGCACGGCACAGGTCAGCGACCTCGCGTTGATCCGAGGAACCCGATCGCTCTGGGGCGCCGGCCGCGTCCAGACGCCCGACACCTACGACGCCACGGTCTACCGCCTGGACTGACCGAACCAACCGCTCTGCCGGGGCTCGGGCCACCCGCCACCGAGCTCCGGTGATCGGACGCCTCCAGTTCGTCCGATCACCGGAATCATCACGGGGCGGCAAGCCGAGCGGAGCCGGAGCTGAAACCGGAGCCGGAGCCGGAGTCCGAGCTGAAGCCGGAGCCAGGGCTGAAGCCAGAGCGGGAAGCCGGAGCGGGAAGCCGGAGCCGTTCAGGACATGAACGACAGCAGGCGCTCACGCGAGCGCCGCAGGGTGCCGAGGGGGTCGTCGCCGCCGCGGACTTCGAGGACGTAGCGTCCGGAGTAATTGATCGCCTGGAACGCGTGCATCGCCGCTGGCCAGTCGACGATGCCGTCTCCCGGCGGAAGGTGGGGATCCCTGCCGGTGCCGTCCGAATCATGGACGTGCGCGTTGATGAGAAGGCCGGTGGCCGCGGTGATCTCGTCGCGAAGGTCGCAGCCGTTGAAGACGGCGTGGCCGAGGTCAAGGCAGATCCCGACAGGCCCGGTGACGTTGGCGAGCGCGCCGCGTATCTCCCTCACCGTGCGCAGCGTGGCGCCGCGCATGGTGTGCATGTTCTCGACGGCGAGCCGCATGCCCCTGGACGTGGCGTCGTCAGCGATGGCCTGCACGGCGGGGACGAAGCGGTCGATCGTGCGGGCGTGCCCGTCGTCCTCGTCGGAGAAGAGCACCGGGTGCGCCACCGCCACCGTTGCGCCGAGCCGCTGAGCGAAATCCAGTGTCCGCGCGCACAGCCGGACCCATTCCTCCGTTCTCTGGTCGGCGGTCCCTCCGGGCAGCACGGCGTCGAACGGCAGATGGACGGAACGTACCTGAAGCGGACGTGAGGCCAGCCATCGCGCGACACGGTCGGGTTCGGGATCGACGCGCGGATCGAGATGCATGCCGTCGGCCCACACCTCCACGTCGAAGAGCCCAGCCTGTTCGAGGGTTTCGAGTGCTTCGAGCAGAGTCTGGCCGGGACAGCTCCAAGTGGTGCCCGCCAGCAATGGTGAGTGCTCCACGCCGCCACCTCCCTTAATCGGCTAGCCTAATCGATAGACGGGATGATTTGGAGAAGCTAATGAACGACCGGGAGCGGCAGGTAGTCATTACGCACTGGGTTCACCCGGAGGTGCTCGATGCCCTGGCGCGCTTCTGCAGGCCGACGGCACCGGCAGAGCGCGATGTCATGCCGCGCGACGAGGTGATCGCGCGGCTCGGGGACGCCGTGGGCGTCGTCGTGAGCATGGCCGATCACGTGGACGAGGAGTTCCTCGCCGCCGGCCCGCGCCTGCGCATCGTCAGCGCGACGTTGAAGGGCTACGACAACATCGACATCGCCGCGTGCACGCAGCGGGGAATATGGGCCACCAACCTGCCCGTCGAGCTCACCCGTCCGGCCGCCGAACACGCGATGGCCCTGATCCTCGGCCTGCTCCGCCGGGTGGGCGAAGGAGATCGGCGGATCCGTGAGGGCGGGTACGAGGGATGGCGGCCTCGTCTCTACGGCTTCTCGCTGGCCGATGCCACGGTCGGCATCATCGGAATGGGCGCCGTGGGCCGGGCGCTCGCAGGCATGCTGGCCGCCTTCGGAGCACGAATCATCTTCAGCGACACCACGTCCGCGCCGAATGACACCGACAATTGGCGGCAGGTCTCACTGCCAGAGCTTCTGACGAGCAGCGACGTGGTGGTCCCGCTGGTGCCATTGTCACCGCAGACAGGCCACCTTCTGGACACCGCCGCAATCGCGTCAACGCGCCCGGGGACCTACCTGGTGAACGTCGGCAGAGGCTCGGTGGTGGACGAGGAGGCAGTCGCCAACGCTTTGGAGACGGGCCATCTCGCGGGATATGCCGCCGACGTGTTCGCGATGGAGGACTGGGCCCAGCCCGAGCGGCCGCAACGAATTCCAGAACGGCTCCTGAAGCATCCGCGGACGCTTTTCACGCCGCATCTGGGCACGGCCGTCCACAACATACGGCGCGAGATGTCACTTGCGGCTGCACGTCAGGTAGAGGACGCACTGGCCGGGAGACGCCCGGGGTACGCGCTGAACGAGGTAAGCGCATGAATCTCGACCAGGTGGCCTCCTACCTGGCCGTCATCCGCACAGGCAGCTTCCATGCGGCCGCACGCGATCGAGGACTTTCGCAAGCGAGCGTGTCCCAGCATGTTCGCGCCCTCGAAGAGCAACAGCGCACCACCCTGATCGTGCGAGATCGCGCCGGATGCCGCCCGGTGCCGGGCACCGAGGAGTTCGCCCACTACGCGGGCCTGCTCATCGACTTGGCCGAACGCACCTCCCACGTACTGTCACGGCGCCGCCTGATGGTCGGGACCGCGTCCAACATCGGCACCTACCTGATCCAGCCGGCGTTCCGGAGCTTCACCGAGACCAACGACGCCGAGCTCGTGATCGCGCCCAACGGACAGATCGCCGACCGGCTGGAGGCCGGGGGCCTGGACGTCGCGCTGATGGAATGGTGGGACGACCGTCCAGGCTTTCAGGCAGTCCGCTGGGCCGAGGAAGAGTTGCTAGTGATCGTCAGCCCAGCCCACCCCTGGCGCGACCGAGACACCGTGCACACGGCAGAACTCGCCGTCGAACCGCTCCTAGGCGGAGAACCGCAAACCGGCACAGGCACGCTCCTCCGCGAACACCTGGACACCCCCCTTCGCGTCTCCATGAACCTAGGCAGCACCGAAGCGGTAAAACGTGCTGTACGCAACGGCCTGGGCATCTCCCTCGTTCTAGCTGGCGCCATCCAGGACGAACTAGCCACCGGCAAACTGCACGCCCTGCGCCTAACGCCCCCACTACACAAACCCCTATGGGTGATCCTCCGCCAAGACCTACCCACGACCAGTCCCGCCTGGTCGCTAATAGACCTCCTAACCCCGCCCAAGCAACCAGCCTGAATCCGTTCCCCACACCCGCCGGGACACCGTGGACGGCAGCATGCCGTGCTTGATCAAGGCCTCCTCATAGGCCGCCCTGACCACCTCAACTGCCAGCGGCATGACTCGTCGCGGCTCCTGTTCGGCGTCGCCGGACATCACGGCCGGTCCCGCTGAACCGGAAGTGAGGCTCGCTCGATCTCGGACATCTGAGGCTCCAGCTCCGCCTCGGTGCGGGCCTTGAGCATGTGACCGCCTCCGCCTATCCACACCGGATAGGCGATGAACCGCGTCTCATACACCGACCAGAGCACCATCCACCGCCCCCGATGCATCTGCCGCAGCCCTTCCGCCCGCTCTTGCGGAGTTTGGAGGGAATTGTCATTGCCGTCGTGCCGCCTGTAGAGACCCATCGCGCTCACCCATCGCCGTCTGCTGCGGCTTCTTGACATCTGCTGACGAGGATCCGGCTTCTGGAGACACTTGTCGCGTCTCCGCTAGACATTCAAGACACCAAGGAGTCAGCGATGGTGCTCAGAGAGTCACTCGACCCGGACAACTCCCTGTGGGACTGGATAGCGGTTGACCTGTTCTTTTACAGATCCAAGCACGGGATGTCCTGCGCTCAGCTCGGGCAGCGTCTCAAGGTCAACAGGCAGGCTGTCTCCAACATGGAAGCCGGGCGCTACCGCCTTGACGAGACAAAGGCCAAGATTCTCGATGATCTTTGGCACTTGAACAAGCACTTCCAGAGACTTCTTCACTACGCCCGTACCGGGCACGATCCGGACTGGTTCAAAGCTCATGTCAGATATGAGGCCCGGGCGACCACGATCAAGATTTACGAGGCCCTCGTGCTGCCAGGACTCCTGCAGACTCCCGGCTATGCGCGGGCACTCCTTACGGCTGGTAGGGCCGACGACGTGGAGGCAGCCGTAGCGGGGAGGCTGGCGCGTCAGGAGATCCTCGCCAGACCGTCCCCACCGGACCTGTGGGTGATCCTCTGCGAGAACGTTCTCGATTGGCCGGTCGGCGGCCCGGAGGTCATGAAGGCTCAGCTCGCCCACCTCCTTGAAATCGGAGAACTCCCGCATGTTGCCGTGCGGGTGCTTCCCAGGTCTGCGGGCGCCAACGACGGCCTCGAAGGCTCGTTCGAGGTGCTGACCGTCAGGGAAGGCGACATTTCGTACATGGAAGCCTGTGGCGGTGGGAGACTGGAGCAAGATCCAGCAGAGGTGCGCAGGTACGGGATAAGGCACGACCGCATCGGAGCGCTGGCCGAGTCCGTCGCCTCCTCGCGGCGCGTCATTGCTGGCAAAGTTGGAGACTTGCGAATGACGAAATGGCGCAAATCCAGCCACAGTGGCACAACGCAAGGCACGGATTGTGTTGAGCTGACCCGGTTTGCTTCGGCCATTGGTCTGCGCGACAGCAAGGCCCCCGAGGCGGGGCACCTCAACCTCTCCGCTCAGACCTTCTCTGATCTCATCGCTCGCGTGAAGCGGGGCGAACTGAGCTCTTGGACCTGAACACCGCTCACCATCGCCCTGATCTTGTGCCGGGCCTCTGCAACGTCTTGAGGGTGTTCGTCGCCCGGCCCCGCCCGGGCCTGGCTGACCTCGCGGAGGGGTTGGGGCACTGAAGGGGTGGGGGTCCAGGGGCCTTGCTTTTGGGTGGGTCGGGCTTGTTCTGGGGGCCTGGGGCTCCGGGCGGGAACAGGTTAGTGAGTCGCGGTGTTGGGTTCGCTGGGCCACACTTGGAGTCGGCCCCTTTCCGCTTTCCAGGAGGATCACGCATGCCCACGCTCGACGCCGCGACCGAAGCCGTTCAGGCGCAGACGCCGGTCGACGGGGAGCCGTGCGTGCTGATCAAACTGGGCGAGGTCGTGCTCAAGGGCAAGAACCGCGAGCTGTTCGAGCGGCGGCTGGCCGACAACGTGCGGGCCGCCACGCGGGGGATCGCCCGGGTGGACGTGATCCGGCGGCATGGCGTGTTCATCGTCCGGACCAAGGACGCCACGGTCGAGAGGGTCGACGCGCTGGCCGAGCGGATCACCGATGTCATGGGCATCGTGTGGGCGCACCGGGCCTGGCGGGTCGGCAAGGACGTCGAGAGCGTCGAGCGGGCCGCGCTGGAGCTCATGGCCGGCCGCACGGGGTCGTTCGCCGTGCGGACCAAGCGCCGGGACAAGCGGTTCCCGCTGATCTCCACCGAGCTCGACCGCCGCGTCGGCGGCTTGATCAACGACACCTACGGGCTGCCGGTCAAGCTGAAGGGGCCCGACCACACGCTCTCGATCGAGATCGACCGGGACGAGGCGTTCGTCTTCTCGGGCGGCCTGCCCGGGCAGGGCGGGCTGCCGGTCGGCATGAGCGGGCGCGGCTTGGTGCTGATGTCCGGGGGGATCGACTCGCCGGTCGCCGCCTACCGGATGATGCGGCGCGGGCTGCGAGTGGACTACCTGCACTTCTCCGGCATGCCGTTCACGGGGCCGGAGTCCATTTACAAGGCGTACGCGCTGGTACGCGAGCTGGACAAGTTCCAGGGCGGCTCGCGGCTGTTCGTGGTCCCGTTCGGCAAGGCCCAGCAGCAGATCAAGTCGTCCGGCGCCGACAAGCTCGCGGTGATCGCGCAGCGCCGCCTCATGCTCAAGACCGGCGAGGTGCTCGCACACCGGCTGGGCGGCGGGACGCTGATCACCGGGGACGCGCTGGGGCAGGTCAGCAGTCAGACGCTGACCAATATCACCGCGCTGGACGACGCGGTGGAGCTGCCGATCCTGCGGCCGCTGATCGGCATGGACAAGATCGAGATCATGGACCAGGCGCGCCGGATCCGGACGCTGTCGATCTCCGAGCTGCCCGACGAGGACTGCTGCACGCTGCTGGCGCCGCGGCGGGCCGAGACGCGGGCCAAGATCGACGATCTGCGGCAGATCGAGAAGCGCCTGGACGTCGCGGAGCTCGCCGATCAGCTGGCCGAGTCCGTGCAGGAGCACCGCCCCGTTTACGGCGACTCCTAGGCCCTTGGCCAAAGCCGACTCCCTGGCCGGGCCGGGGCTGATTCCCCCGGGCTGAGGGCGACTCCTCGGCAGAGGTCGATTCCTCGGCCGATTACTCGTCTCTCGGACGCGGCGGCTCGGGGCCTTCGGCGCCCATCAGCGCTATGCGTTCGATCCGGACGATCCTGAAGCGGCGCCCGGCCACCTCCAGCCCGTTGCGGCGAGAACGGTCCGACAGTTGCGTCGCGGCCTCGGTGTACTCCTCCAGCTCCTCGGCGGCGGGGTGCTCGACCGCCGGCACCACGTGCCGGAAGTAGGTGGCGAGCGAGTCGCGGGCCTGCTGCGGCGTGTCGTGCAGTCGGCCACCGGGGCGCCAGCGTCCACTGGTACGTTCCGCCACGGTGAACGCGGGCGAGAGCAGCACCGGGGTCAGGAACGCCCCGGGCTCGGTCGCGGTCCCCGCCGCCGTCGCGTCCAGCAGCTGGCACAGCAGCTCGGCGGTGGCGATGTCCGGGGTGGTCTGGCCGTCGGGGATCAGGTCGTACGGGCGGCACGGCCGCAGCCGCAGGTCGTCCGGGGCGGGGTCACGATCGGTCGGACGTGGCGGCTCCGGCCCGTCCGGGCCCGTCCGCACCACCTGCTCGATGCGCACGATCCGGAAATGCGAGCCCGCCACGCGCAGCTCGTCGAGGGGCTCGCCCGCCAGGCTCCGCGCGGCGGCGCGCAGTTCGCGGCCGGGGATCCAGTCGGCCAGGGCGGCGCGGTCGCTGAGATGTTCGGCGAGCAACTCCCGGGCGCCCTGGGGGATCGGGTCGCAGGGACACACGACCTGCCAGCCGCCGGCCACGCGTTCGGCGGCGGTGAACAGCGCCCCGGCCACCACCAGTTCGGGGTAGGCGGCGATGGAGCGGCAGGCGTCCGCCAGCATCACCGCGGCGACCGGATCCACCCCGTCCAGGTCTTCGGGGAACAACCGCCCACCGGCGTCCCCATCGCCCGTTGTCATGCGCGACATCATCCTCGCCGAGACCGGCGCTGGCGAGTGGTTCACGGCACATTTCCGTTCCTATTTGAACGGATGGCCCCGCTCCCGCAGGGCCGATTCCGACGCGTAGTCCCGCTCTCACGGGGCCGCTTCGAACGGTGGCCCCACTCCCATGGAGCTGGTTCGGACGGTGGCTCCGCTCTCATGGGGCTGATCCGGACAGGAGGTCCCGCTCCCACGGAGCTTGTTCGAACGGGTGGGGCCGCTCTCACAGGGCTGATCGGACGGGTGGCCCCGCTCCCATGGAGCTGGTTCGGACGGGTGGCCCCGCTCCCACGGAGCTTGTTCGAATGGGTAGGCCCGCTCTCACAGGACTGATCGGATGGGTGGCCCCGTTCTCGCGGGGCCACCCGTCCACTACCGGATCACTTACGGGCGGGCATGATCAGCACGACGAGGCTCACCGCCAGCAGGGCGAGCCCGGCCAGGGCGAGGCCGCCCAGCTGCTCGTTCAGCACCACGACGCCCAGTACCGCGGCGACCGCGGGCTCGGCGAGCGTCAGAGTCGTCGCCGTGGTCGCCGGGGTCGTGCGGAGCCCGCGGGCGAACAGCATGTATCCGCCGGCCGTGGTGATCCCGCCCAGGTAGAGGATGATCAGCGCGCCCGAGGGGGTGGTCATCCAGCCGGGCCCGGTCGTCGCCAGCACGGGCAGCAGCACGATCGCCGCTGTTCCGAAGAGCGCGGCGACCACGGCCCGGTCGTCCTCGCCGCCCGAGATGAACGCCGACGCGACGGTGGCGTACACCGCGTACGCCAGCCCCGACAGCAGCGCCAGTCCCACGCCGATCGGCTCGACACCGGCGGACTCGCCGCCGCCGACCAGGGCGGCGCAGCCGGCCACGGCCCCGCCGGTGGCGGCGAGCCAGCGCGGCGTCAGCCTCGCCTGGCCGGTGACCGCGCCGAGCACACCCGCGAACGCGGGCGCGCTGCCGATCGTGACGACGGTGCCGACCGCCACGCCGGTACGGGCCGCGGCGACGAAGAACGCCGCCTGGTAGACGGCGATCGCGACCGCGCCGAGGGCGACGAGCGCCCGGTTGCGGTGCGTGCTCAGCAGCCGGACGAGGCCGGCGCGCGCGGTGAGCACCGCGAACGCCAGCAGCAGCCCGCCGCCGAGAACGATGCGGGACGCCGCGATCGAGACGTTGGACGCCCCGTCCACGAAGGTGCGGACCGTCCCGGTGGTGCCCCACAGACAGGCGGCCACGAGGATGTCGGCGGTCCCGCCCACGCGCACGGGCGCGGGACGGGAGAGTGTGCGTACGGACACGAAGAATCGCTCCTGAACTCGAAACCGGAGAAGAAAGGGTTCGAATCCGGGGCGCAGGACATCGAGGCCGGGCGCGCGTCAGCGCCGGTCTCGAAGATCGCTCAGTGTGGGAAGAGTCGCCACGCCCCGGTCAGGAGCGGGGCGGTCCACAGTTGGGGGTCCAGTACGCCATGAGCGCGACCCTACCATCAGCCGTGATCACCAGGTGCGGGGTCTCCGTCTGCATGATCACGGCTGGAGTGGATGAGGAGAGGACACGTGCGGGCCGCGCTCGCCCATCAGGAGGACAGCCGATGGGCGGTGGACGGGACGTTGCCGAGAAAGCGGTTCGGCTCCGAGGCGCTAGGCGAGGACCTCGGGCCGTGCGGCCGCCGGCACGGTGAGGTCGCGGCCGACCATGGGGGGCAGGTCACGCACGACCTTGGCGAGCTCGCGCAGGTCGCCGTCCACGAGGGCCTGCGGGCCGTCGCAGAGGGCGGTCTCCGGGTGCGGGTGCACGTCGATGATCACGCCGTCCGCGCCGACCGCGATGGCGGCCCGGGTGAGCGGCAGGACGAGGTCGCGGCTGCCGCCCGAGTGCGACGGGTCCACGATCACCGGCAGGTGGGAGAGGCGCTGGGCGACCGGGACCGCGGAGATGTCCAGGGTGTTGCGGGTGGCCTTCTCGAACGTGCGGATGCCGCGCTCGCACAGCACGATGTCGAGGTTGCCGCGCTGCGCGACGTACTCGGCGGCCATCAGCCACTCCTCGATCGTGCCGCTCATGCCGCGCTTGAGCATCACCGGCTTGCCCGACTCCCCGGCGGCCTGCAGCAGCGCGAAGTTCTGCGCGTTGCGGGTGCCGATCTGCAGCATGTCGGCGTACGAGGCGACGAGTTCGACGTCGTGCGCGTCCACGACCTCGGTGACGACCGGCATGCCGGTCTCCTCGCGAACGTCCGCCAGGATGCGCAGCCCGGCCTCGCCGAGACCCTGGAAGGCGTACGGCGAGCTGCGCGGCTTGAACGCGCCGCCGCGCAGGAGCGTGGCGCCGGACGCCTGGGCCATCTGCGCCGCCGCCAGGGTCTGCTCCGGGGTCTCCACGGCGCACGGCCCGGCGATGAGCGTCATGGTGCCCGGCCCGATCGGCACACCGCCGACGCGGACGACCGTGCGCTCGGCGTGGTTCTCGCGGCTGACCAGCTTGTACGGCGCCGAGATCCGGATGACGTTGGTCACGCCGCGCATGCCGCGCAGGTTGAGCGTGCCGAACTGCTGGACGTCGCCGACCAGTCCTACGATGGTGCGTTCCACGCCGCGGCTGACGAACGCGTCGCCGCCCGCCGTCTCGACCAGTGAGACGACGGCCTGGATATCTGCTTCGCTGGCCTCCGGGGCCATGACGACGACCATGGTTGCTGCCTCTCCTCATCCTGCGGGGACCGGCGCGGCCCCCGCGTACAACACCCTGAAAACGACGAAAGCCCCGGGCCATCGTGGCCCGGGGCTTTCGCCTTGTGGTCTGTCAGCGCAACGTCTGGCAGACCAGCCGCCCGGGCTGGTCGTACCAAAAGAAATAGATCACGCTGCGCATGCCCGCCAGCGTAGCCCATGGCGCGGGTGCTCCGGCGGGGGAGGGGGCGAATATGGCTCAGCTCACCCCGGATGGCAGTATGGCCGCGTCATGTCGCCACCCGAAAAGCAACTGCCGCCCGGGCAGTACATCCCCCGCGGCTGGCCGGTACTGCACTACGGACCAGTGCCCAAGTTCCGTCCCAAGGACTGGGACTTCAGGGTCTTCGGCGCGACCGAGTCCGGGGAGCAGCATCGCTGGACTTGGGACGAGTTCGACGCGCTGCCGCAGATCAAGACGGTCTCCGACTTCCACTGTGTCACCAAGTTCACGATCCCCGACAACGAGTGGGAGGGGATCTCCGGCTCGGCGATCGTCGAGCTGGCGCCCCCCGCCCCGGACGTCACCCACGTGATGGTGTGGGCCGAATACGGCTACAGCGCCAACATCCGCATGAGCGACTTCCTGGCCGAGGGCACCCTCTTCGCCACCCACCGGAACGGCGAGCGGATCAGCCCCGACCACGGATTCCCGATCCGGATCGTCGTCCCGCACCTGTACGCGTGGAAGAGCGTCAAGTGGGTCCGCGGGGTCGAATACCTGGTGAAGGACCGGCGCGGCTTCTGGGAGGAACGCGGCTACCACAACGTCGCCGACCCCTGGCGCGAGCAGCGCTACTCCTACCAGGAGGACGAGGACGAGTCGCCCCCGCACTGAGCCGCAGGCCGAGGACGGTCCGCCCTGAGCGGCGATGTGCATGATTCACCACGGTGCGCGCCGAAGAACGTTACCGTGAGTTGCGTGGTCGCACCCTCTGTGATCGACGTGATGGTGTGCGCCGTCATCACCGGCTCGGCGCTCCTCGCGAGCGCCGCCCGCGGCTGGCTGCGCACCCGGCGGCGCGGGTTCGGCACGCCGGCCGACGAGGCGACGTTCTCGACCCTGCACACCATCTCCCGAGCCTCGCCCTCCCTGCGCGGCGGCCTGAACCGGGAGTCGGCACGCAAATCCGCCAAGCACCTGCGCATCCTCTTGGGCGCCGAGGCCGTGGCCCTAGTAGCCATCCATCCACCCGACCCCCGCCACCCCGCCCCCACCCACACCAGCACTTGTCACGCCTGCACCAGCCCCCCCGCCGCCGCTCATCCCGGTGTCGCTCACCCTGGCGCCGGTCGCGCTGGCCCCGGCCACCCCGGTCCGGGTTACTCCGGCACTGGTCATGCCGGCCTCTGGTATTCGGACGACGCAGGTCCTGGCTCCGGCCACGCCCGCACCGCCCAGCACGAGGCCGCTCACCCCGGTCCCGGCCACGCTGGTCTCGGCCAGCCCGGCCCCGGTCAGCCCGGTCCCGGCCACCACTCCGGTACCGGCCATTCCCATCCCGGTCCCCCCGGCTCCGGCACCGGTCATACCAGCCCCGGCGACGCCGACGATCCTGGCTCTGGCCATACCTGCGCCGCCCAGCCAGAGGTAGCTCATCCCGGGCCCGGCCACCAACCCGGCACCGGTCATACCGAGCCCGGCCGTCCGGACCGCGGCCAGCCTGGCTCTGGGCACGGCTGCACCGGTCACTGCGACGCGGGCCATCATGTCGGGGCTACGCGTCCGGGTGGCGATGGGGAGTTTGAGGGTGGCGTTGCGGGCGTGGACGGGCGGTTGCTGGTTTGGGATGGGCCTGGCGGTGACGCGCATGCTTGCGAGGCTGTTCTGCATGCCCTGCCGGTGCTCACTTCGGGCCGTCCGCGCGTGGTCGCTCCCGAGCCCGGCGGCTGCGGGGATCCGCTGTGCCGGATCCGGGTGGCGATGATCGCGCCGCTGTCGGTCGAGGGGCGTATCGAGGGCGCGCTCGCCGCGTACGGCCCGGACGCCTCCGCAGCCCGCGTCCGCGCGGTGTGCGAGGTGGCGCGCTGGGTCTCCAGCCAGCTGGAGCTGGCCGAGCTCGACTCGTCCCGCGCCCGGCTGGCCGAGGCGGAGATGCGGGCCCTGCGGGCGCAGATCTCCCCGCACTTCGTCTACAACTCGCTGACCACGATCGCCTCGTTCGTCCGGACCGATCCGGAGCGGGCCAGGGAACTGCTGCTCGACTTCGCCGACTTCGCCCGCTATTCGTTCCGCAACCCGCGCGACTTCACGACGCTCGCCGACGAGTTGCGTTCGATCGACCGCTACCTGTTGCTGGAACGGGCGAGGTTCGGCGACCGGCTGCAGTTCAGCGTGGAGGTCGCGCCGGAGGTGCTGCCGGTGGCGGTGCCGTTCCTGTCGCTGCAGCCGCTGGTCGAGAACGCCATCCGGCACGGCATGGAGGGCAGCCGCGCGTCCTTCCACATCCGGATCGTGGCGCGCGACGCGGGCGCCGAGGCGGCCATCAGCGTCGAGGACGACGGCATCGGCATGGATCCCGAGCGGCTGCGGGAGATCCTCTCCGCAGGTACCGGCCGCGAACGGCGGTCGGGCGCGGGCGCCGGGATCGGCCTGGCGAACGTGGACGAGCGCATGCGGCAGGTCTACGGGGACGAGTACGGCCTGACCGTGGAGACGGCGGTCGGCGCCGGTGCCAAGGTCAACCTGCGGGTGCCGAAATACCGGCTGGGCGTCTTTCCGGACTGACCGCGCCCGGGGGAATGCTGATAACGACTTTGCCTTCACATAGCGGAATCGATTGCGGACGGATAGTAATCACGGCAGGGTCCTCTTATGCTGCGTGTCCTGGCCGTCGATGACGAGATCCCCGCGCTGGAGGAACTGCTTTATCTGCTGCGTGAGGATCCGCGTATCGAACAGGCCACCGGTGCCGGTGACGCGGCCGCGGCGCTGCGCGACCTCAGCCGCATGCTCGTCGCCGGCGAACGTCTCGACGCCGTCTTCCTCGACATCCGCATGCCGGGGCTGGACGGCCTCGACTTCACCCGGCTGCTGACCGGGTTCGCCGCACCGCCCGACGTGGTCTTCGTGACCGCCCACGACGACTGCGCGGTCGCCGCGTACGAGCTGGGCGCGCTCGACTACCTCCTCAAGCCGGTCCGGCCGCAGCGCCTCGCCGAGGCGGTCCGCCGCGTCGAGGAGGCCGTGCACCGGTCGTCGCGCGAGGACGGCGCGCCGGAGCAGCCCGCCCCGGACGAGATGGTGCCCGTCGAGCTGGGCGGCCGCACGCGCCTGGTCTCCCGCCGCTCGGTGACGCACGTCGAGGCGCAGGGCGACTACGTGCGGCTGCACACCGGCGAGGGCAGCTACCTGGTGCGGATGCCGCTGGCCTCGCTGGCCCGGCGGTGGGAGGCGGCCGGGTTCATCCGCATCCACCGCAGCACGCTCGTCGCGTCCGCCCACATCAGCGAGTTGCGCTTCGACGGCGGGCGGGCGGCCGTGCAGGTCGGCGCCGAGCTGCTGCCGGTGAGCCGCCGCCACACCCGCGAGGTGCGCGATCTGCTCGTCCGCCGGTTCCGGCATGTCGAGTCCAGCGACGCGCGCGACGCCGAGGGCACGGAGAGCCAGGGGCGGGACGAGGATGACTGAGCAGCGGCGGGTCGTGGTGTCGAGCCCGCGCACCCACCGGGCACGGTCGGCGGGCGAACGGAGCTGGAGCCTCGCCCACGACCTCGACGAGCAGACCGAGCTCGGCGCCGTCTACGTGCGCACGCTGATCCGGGCCCAGCTGCGCACCGCCCTCGCCACCCTCACGGTCGTCGCGGTCGTGCTCGCCGGGCTGCCGCTGCTGCTCGCCCTCCTCCCCTCGCTGAGCCGGTCGCGGCTGTACGGGATTCCGGTGCCGTGGCTGGGCCTGGCGCTGTGCGTCCAGCCGATCTGGATCGGCGCCGCGGCCCGCCACCTGCGCCAGGCCGAACGGATCGAACGGGACTTCGCCAGGCTGGTGGACCGGTCGTGATCGTCATGGCCGTGGCGGCCGCGCTCACCGCACTGGTCGCCGTCCTCGGCATGGTCGCGGTCCTCGGCTCGTGCGGGCGCCGCCGCACCCCCTCGGCCTCCGACTTCCTCGTCGCCTCGCGCGGCGTCACGCCGGCGTGGAACGCCTCGGCGATCAGCAGCGAGTACATCTCGGCCGCGGCCTTCCTGGGCACGGCGGGGATGGTGCTGGCCTACGGCGCCGACGTCCTGTGGCTGCCGATCGCCGCCGCCGCGGGCTACGTGCTGCTGCTGGCGTTCGTGACGGCGCCGCTGCGGCGTTCCGGCGCCTACACGATCTCCGACTTCGCCGAATGGCGGCTCGGCTCGCGGGGCGTGCGGCACATCGTCAGCGCGTGCGTGTGCTTCATCGGCTGGTTCTACCTGCTCCCGCAGTTCCAGGGGGCCGGAGTCACGCTGCGGGTGCTCACCGGGGCGCCGGTCTGGGCCGGCTGGGCCGTCGTGGTCGCGGTGGTCCTGGCCGTCGTCCTGTCGGGCGGGATGCGCAGCATCACCGTCGTCCAGGGCGTGCAGTACTGGGTGAAGCTGGTCGCCGTGGCGGTCCCGGCGGTGGCGCTCCTGTCGATCTGGCACCTGGACGGTGGCGACAACCCGACCGCCGACCGGCTGCCCGTGTTCGACCGAGTCACGACCGTGCGCGTGCAGGCCGAGGTGGCCGTGCGCGTCACGAGCGACACCGTCGTGACCGTACGCGGAGTCTTGGACGGGACGCGTCACAACGGGGCCGAGGTCTGGCTCCCCGCCGCACGGCACGTCATCGGCGAGGGCAGCACGCTCGTCTTCCCGGCGGGGGTGCCCGTTCCGCACGCCGAACGTCTGCCCCTGCAAGACGGGCACACGTGGGCGATGCCGTTCGGGCGGGACGGCGGGCACCCGCTGTTCGCGACCTACTCGGCACTCCTCGGCGTGCTCCTCGGCACGATGGGCCTGCCGCACATCCTCATGCGCTTCTACACCGACCGCTGCGGCCGTGCCGCCCGCCGCACCGCCGCGCTCGTCCCGGTGCTCCTCTCGCTCTTCTACGTCTTTCCGGCGCTGTACGGCGCGCTGGGCCGGCTCTACACCCCCGACCTCCTCATGACCGGCGACACCGACGCGACGATCCTGATGCTGCCCCAGCGGCTCGCACCGGGCGTGGCGGGCGCCCTGCTGACCGGTCTCGTGGCGGCGGGCGCGTTCGCCGCGTTCATCTCGACGTCATGCGGGATCGTCGTGGCGATCGCCGGCACGTTCTCGCAGTGCCTGTGGCGCGGCGGCGTCGGGGCGTTCCGGGTGGGCGCGCTGCTGGCCCTCGCCGTGCCGCTCGTCCTCGTGACCCGGATCGGGCCGCTGGGCGCGGCGGGCCTGGTGACGCTCGCGCTGACCGTCTCCGCCTGCTCCCTGTGCCCGCTGCTCGTCCTGGGCATCTGGTGGCG
Source organism: Spirillospora sp. NPDC048911 (assembly GCF_043198015.1). Taxonomy (NCBI): domain Bacteria; kingdom Bacillati; phylum Actinomycetota; class Actinomycetes; order Streptosporangiales; family Thermomonosporaceae; genus Spirillospora; species Spirillospora sp. NPDC048911. Next base: position 1,111,683 of record NZ_JBICUD010000002.1, read on the forward strand.
CCGCCTGACGCCCGCGGGCGCGGGCGCGGGACTGGTGGCCGGCGGCGGGCTCGCCGTCGCGGCGGGCGTCGCCTGGCTCCTCGGCGGCCCTTGGACCGGCTGGCCGGCGACGCTCCTGGCCCAGCCCGCCATGGTGATCGTGCCGATCGGCGTCGCGGTGACGGTCACCGTGTCGCTGCTGACACGGAGTCACATTCCGCGGGGAGCGGACCGCGCGATGGCCCGGCTGCACCTTCCCGAAGAGATCGTTACTCGCTGAAAACCCCCTTCTCGCCCCCGCTCGACGGCCACCACTCGCCGTGGATCGTTCCCACGGGCCCGGACGGCGCCGTTCGCCGCTCCGAATCGACCGCTCGTCCTGTGACTACTCTACGTATAACGATTGCTACACACCGTTCATCGCGGACGCGCTTCCTTGCCCCACGATCGGCATCGAGTGGCCTCTAGTGTTCTCAGTACCGCAACCGAGGGAGCGGGCGGGACCGGCGACGGGCCCGCGAGACCTCGGCCAAGACGACACTGGAGATCCGGCGGGCGCATGTCGAACGCCTGGATCAGGAGCCGTCGGATCCCGTACCGGGGGGGTGGGATCCGATGGCGGTCGGCTCGGGCGCTGCTGAACAGTCGGGGGGTTGTTCAGTAGCGCCCGAGTCGTTATTTATTTCTTTTACGGCCTCGACGGCCTCGCCTGGCGGCTCACCCCCGAACCGCAAAAGCGGCGAGCGCGACATCGCTTCGCGATCTCTCGTGAAGCCTCGCCTTCGGCTGGCTTCACGACCCGATAGCGCGCTCGCGTGACGGCTGAGATTGTCACGCTGAGATGGTTGTGCTTGCCGTTCACCGCTCGCGTGACGGTTGGCGTTGTCGCGCTGAGATGGTTGCGCTCGGCGGTGGTGGTTGCGGCTCGTTCGCGGGGGTTACGGGGCGTCGCGTAGGCGTTTTAGGGTTTCTATGTCTTTGCGGTGGGGGTCGGCGCTGCGGCCCGGGGTCTCGATGATGAACGGGACGCCTGCCACCTCTGGGTGGCGGAAGAGCTCGGCGAAGGGCTTCTCGCCGATCTGGCCGGCGCCGATGTTCTCGTGCCTGTCCTTGAACGAGGCGCACGGGTCCTTGGAGTCGTTGGCGTGGACGAGCTTGAGACGGCCCTTGCCGACGGTCTCCACGAGCAGGTCGAGGGTCTTCTGGACGCCGTCGGGGGCGGCCAGGTCGTGCCCGGCGCAGTAGGCGTGGCACGTGTCGAGGCAGACGCCCAGCTTGGGGTGGTTGTCGAGTTGCTCGAAGAACGGGCCTAGCTGGTCGACCGTGGCGCAGAGCATCGCTCCTTGGCCCGCCATCGGCTCCAGGAGGAGGTCCGGGGCGTCGTCCGGGAGCTCGTCGAGGAGCGGGAGGACGTGCTCGCGGAGCTGGCGCATGGCGTCGTCGAAGGGCTGGCTCACGGCGGAACCGGTGTGGACGACCACGCCGCGGGCGCCGATGGCGGCGCCGCGCTGGAGCGAGTGGCGGACCGACGAGACCGACTTCTCGAGCGTCTCCGGGCTCGGGGAGCCGAAGTTGACCAGGTAAGGGGCGTGCACGAAGACGGGGAGATCGCTCTCGCGCATCTTGGCGTCCTCGTCGGACTTGCCTGTCGCCTGTGCCCACCCGCGCGGGTTGGACACGAAGACCTGCACGGCCTCGGCGCCGATCTCGGCGGCGTATTTCAGTCCCTTGGTGGCCATCCCGCCGGCGACGGGGATATGCCCTCCGACAGGGCTCTTCTTAGAGGTCATAGGGGTCCCAGCCTAGTGGGGAGCCCCCTCAGCCGCGGACGAGGAACACCGTCGAGCCGCGGGCCGCCTCGCCGCCGCTGGGCGTCTGGACCCGGACGGTGTTGCCGGCGACCCCGATCACGTTGACCCTGAAGCCCGAATTCTCCAGGGCCTGGCGGGCCTCGTCGATGCCGCGGCCCGTCATGTTCGGGACGGGGATCTTCTCCTCGTCGCCGCCGTTGCCGTCATCGCAGAAGAAGTCGCCGAAGAGGCAGTCCTTCTTGTTGATGGTGATCCGCACCGAGTCGCCGTTGGAGACGCCGGTGCCGGCCTCCGGGGACTGGCTGAGGACGGTGTTGGGCTGCTTGCTCCCGTCGCGCTGCTTGTCGACGTCGACCTTCAGGCCCATCGAGCGCAACTGGTTCACGGCGGCGTCGGCGTTGCGGCCGACGAGCGACGGCATGGACATTCCGGTGCTCATCACGATGGCGACCGGCTCGTCGGGGGACTGCCGTTCGCCCGCCGCGGGGTCGGTGCGGATGGCCTTGTCCTTGGGGATGCTCGTGCTCGCCGCCTTCTGGACGTCGCCGGGCGTGAAGCCCTTGTCCTGGAGCGTCTCGCGGGCCTCGCTGAGGGTCTTGCCCTCCACGTCCGGCACTTCCCTGGGCGAGCGGCCCTTGGACACCGTCAGCGTGATGAGCGCGCCGCTGGCCACGCGGGAGCCCGCCGGCGGGTCGGACTTGGCGACCTGGCCCTTCTTGACCGTGTCCGAGTAGATCGAGGCGGCGACCCGTACCTGGAGGCCGTCCTTCTGGAGCCGCTGCCGGGCGTCCTTCAGCTCCATCCCGATGATCTTCTCCGGGACGTGGTCGTACTGGCCGGAGACCTGGTACCAGACCGCCCAGCCGAGCACCACGGCCGCGACCGCGCCGATGGCGATGAGCACGTACTTGCCGGTGATCGCGCCGATCGCGCGGTCGGCCACGGTGCGCTGGGGGACGTAGTGCGCCTCGTAGCCGGGAGGAGCCTCGTAACCGGGCGGCGCGGTGGCGCCCGGGTCGAAGACGGAGGTGCGGCCGTCGACCGCAGGCCCCGACTCGAACACCGCCGTCCGGCTGTGGGAGGCGGCCTGGACGCGCTGGTCGAAGTTGCGCGGCAGGCCGCCGTGCACCTCGGCGACCGCGGCGAGGAACTGGTTGGCGTCCTGCGGGCGGCGGGCGGGATCGTGCGACGTCGAGCGGGTGACCAGCAGGTCGATCTCGGGGGTGAGCCCCGGCACGGCCGTGGACGGGGCGGGCACCGTCTCGTTCACGTGCTTGTAGGCCACCGCGAGCGGCGAGTCGCCCTGGTGCGGCAGGTAGCCGGTGATCAGCTCGAACAGCAGCACGCCCGCGGCGTACACGTCCGAGCGCACGTCGGCGTTGCCCGACAGCACCTGCTCGGGCGCCAGGTAGCCGACCGTGCCGATGATCAGGCCGGTCTTGGTCATCTTGCTGGCGGACTCGGCGCGCGCCAGCCCGAAGTCGGCGACCTTGATCGTCCCGTCGTCGGCGATCAGCACGTTCTCGGGCTTGACGTCGCGGTGCACCAGCCCGCCGCGGTGGGCGGCGCCGAGCGCGGCCAGCACCGGCTGCATGATCTCCAGCGCCTCGCGCGGGCCGAGCCGGCCCCGCTCGTCCAGCAGGTCGCGCAGCGTCCGGCCGGGCACGTACTCCATCACCAGGAAGACGTGCTCGCCGTCGGTCCGCTGGTCGTAGACCGCGACCACGTTGGGGTGGGACAGCGCCGCGGCCGCCTTGGCCTCCCCGATGAAACGCCGGACGAAGTCGTCGTCCGCCGCCAGGTGGGAGTGCATCACCTTCAGGGCGATCTCACGGTCCAGCCGGATGTCGCGGGCCACGTACACCGTGGCCATGCCGCCGCGGGCGATCCGGGACTCAATGCGGTAGCGCCCGTCGAGCACCTGCCCGACGAGTGGGTCAGCAACCGTCGCGTCCATCAGAGCGAGTTTAGAGGCGAATTCATGGTGTTCTCATCACTCGGGAGTATGAGCATGAATCACGCCATAGGACTGGATCGTCCCGCGGCATCCTCCTGTGGCCTCGCCTAGGGTCGGCCTTATGGGCTCTCCTCACCTTGATTTCACGCTCTCGCTGCTGCGCGAGTTGCCGGCCGGCCAGAACTTCGCGTGGTCGCCCTACTCGGTGGCGTCGGCGCTCGGGATCGCCTCCGCGGGCGCGCGTGGGCGGACGTACGACGAGCTGGCCGCGGCCATCGCGCCCGGCGGTGACCTGGGCGACATCGCGGCCATGCTGGCGGGATCGACCCGGATCGACCCGCACGACCTCGGCGGCGCCGAGATGGCGGTGGCGAACGATCTCTGGATGCGCGACGGGCTCGGCTTCGGCGGGGAATTCCAGAAGACCGTGCTCGGCTGGCCGGGTGGCGCGTTGCACACGGCCGACTTCGCCGGAGATCCGGACGGGGCGCGGCGCGAGATCAACCTCGAGGTGGAACGTACGACGAGGGGCCTGATCAAGGATCTTCTGGCCGAGGGGACGATCCACCCGGACGCGGCGGCCGTCATCGTCAACGCGCTCTACCTGAAGGTGGCCTGGCTGCACGCGTTCGAGCGGACGATCACCAAGCCAGCGGCGTTCCACGCGCCGTCAGGGACCCGCCAGGTGCCGACGATGCGGCAGTCAGAGCATTTCGGCTACGCGGAGGGCCACGGGTGGCGGATGGCGACGCTGCACACTCAGGGCGAGGCCGCGGTCGACGTGCTGCTGCCGGACGGTGATCTGGCCACCGCGGAAGCCGCGCTGAACGCGGATGTGCTCGGCTCCCTGTACGGCGGTAGTGGGCGGGCCAAACTCGACCTGGCGTTGCCCAGGTTCCGGATCGAGGGCGAGGCGGTCCTTAACGGGGCGCTCCAAGCCCTTGGCGTGAACGAGGCGTTCACGCCAAGGGCCGACTTCTCCGGAATCAGCGAGGAGACGCGCATCTGGATCGACCAGGTCGTCCACAAGGCCGTCCTGACGGTCGACGAAGAGGGGTTCGAGGGGGCCGCCGCGACGGCGATCGTCATGCGGACGGTCTCGATCGACCTCGGCACGCCGGTGCCGTTCCTCGTGGACCGGCCGTTCCTCGTCGTCGTCCGGCACCGGGAGACCGGCGCGATCTACTTCGTCGCGCGGGTCATCGAGCCCTGAACCAGCTCCGGCTCGGGCTCCACATCCGTCTCGGGCTCCACGACCGGCGCGGGAGCCGCGGTGGTCTTCTTGCCGCCGCGCGAGACGGCCACGCCCGCCAGGCAGAGCACGCCGCCGAGGAGGGTCAGCCAGCCGGGGATCTCGGCGAGGAACAGCCACGACATCAGGACGACGAGGGCCGGGGCGGCGTAGGTGGTGGCGCCCATCTTGCCCGCGGACGTCCGGGCGAGGGCGTAGGCCCAGGTCGTGAACGCCAGGGCGGTCGGGAAGACGCCCAGGTAGATCACGTTCAGGGTGGCGGTCAGCGAGGCGTCGGGCACCTCGGAGATCAGCTGGCCGGAGAACGGCAGGCAGACGACCGTTCCGACGACGCAGCCGAACGTGGTGACCTGGAGCGCCGAGCCGTGCCGCAGCGCGGGCTTCTGGCTCACGACGCCCGCCGCGTACGTGACCGCGGCGAGGAGGCACAGCCCGACGCCGAGGAGCGAGGAACTCCCGCCGTCGGACATCGAGACGCCGACGACGGCGGCACCGGCGAACGAGACGGCCATTCCGGCCAGCAGCCGGGGCGGGAAGCCCTCCTTGAGGAGCCAGCCGCCCAGGAGCGCGATCAGGATCGGCCCGACGTTGACCAGCAGGGCCGCGGTGCCCGCGTCCACCTCCTGCTCGCCCCAGTTGAGCGCGACCATGTAGAGGCCGAACCAGAGGAGCCCGGAGGCGAGGATCCCGGGCCAGGCGGCGCGCGGCGGAAAACCCTCCCGCCGCGCCAGGCAGATGACGCCGAGCGCGATCGAGCCGGCCAGGAGGCGGCCGAGCGCCAGCGCCCCCGGGCTGTAGTCCTGCCCGGCGCTGCGGATGGCGACGAAGGCCGAGGCCCACAGGACGACCGTGACGGTCGCGGCCGCGATGGCGAGGCGTTCGGCTCCCGGTCGAGCCGCCTTGACGTGATCCATACGCTGAACCTTAGGTAGGGGACACTTCCACGAACACCGAAGGATGGCCGGTGGTTGCGGTGCTGGTCAGGCCAGTTTTGTGGCCCGCTACCGTTCAGGTCCAGTGATTATTTCTTCACGTGGATGATTAGCGTTGCTTCACTGAGTCGCGTCACTCGGGACGGCTCATTCCCTCCCACGGCGAGGACGCCCGGGCGTAGCGGCGCTTGGGGATGCGGCCCGCCAGCCGGGCGAGACGGCCGCCCTCGACGGCATGCCTCATCGCGGCGGCCATCATGGTGGGGGACTGGGCCCGCGTGACGGCGGTCGCGAGGAGGACGGCGTCGCAGCCGAGCTCCATCGCCAGCGCGGCGTCGCTCGCGGTTCCGAGCCCGGCGTCCAGAATGATCGGCACGTTCGCCCGTTCGACGATCAGCTCGATGTTGTGCGGGTTGCGGATGCCGAGGCCGGAGCCGATCGGCGAGCCCAGCGGCATGACGGCCGCGCAGCCCAGCTGCTCCAGCCGGCGGGCCAGCACCGGGTCGTCGTTGGTGTAGGCCATCACCGTGAAGCCGTCGTCGACCAGCTGCTCGGCGGCCTCGACCAGCTCGATCGGGTCGGGCAGGAGCGTGTGCTCGTCCGCGATGACCTCCAGCTTGACCAGATCGGTCTCCAGCGCCTCGCGGGCGAGCTTGGCGGTCAGCACGGCCTCGCCCGCCGTGAAGCACCCGGCCGTGTTGGGCAGCACCTTGATGCCGCAGTCGCGCAGGACGTCCAGCACCGATCCGCGCGCCGCCGGGTCGACGCGGCGCATCGCGACCGTGGTGAGCTCCGTGCCGGAGGCGACGAGCGCCTCGCGCAGCACGTGCATGCTCGGCGCGCCGCCGGTGCCCATGATCAGGCGGGAGCCGAACCCCTCGCCCCCGATGACCAGCCGCTCGGCGTCCACAGCCGCGTCGACGGCCGCGTTGTTCGTGCTCATCCTCAGCCTCCCTGCACGGCGGTCAGCACCTCGAGCCGATCCGCGTCCCGTACCGTCGTCGCGTCCCACTCGGAGCGGCGGACGACCTCGTCGTTGAGCGCCGCGGCCACCCCGGACCCGGCCGTGGTGACGGTGGCGACCACCTCGGCGACGCTCGTGCCCGCCGGCAGCTCGCGCGCCTCGCCGTTGACGATGACCTTCACGATGGGACCACCTCGAAACGCTCCGGAGTGAACGGCCTGCCGACGTCCGGCACCGTGCCGTCCAGCAGTACCTCGGTGAGAATGTCCGCGCTGACCGGGGTGAGCAGGATCCCGTTGCGGAAGTGCCCGGTGCCGAGGACGAGGCCGGGCAGCGCGCTCGGGCCCATCACCGGCGCGTTGTCCGGCGAGCCGGGCCGCAGCCCCGCGGTGACCTCGGCGAACTCCAGCTCGGTGATGCCGGGCAGCAGCTCGCGGGCGTCGCGGAGCAGCTCCCACAGTCCACCGGCGGTGACGCGGGTGTCGAAGCCCAGCTCCTCCTGGGTGGCGCCGATCACGATCTCCCCGTCCGCGCGCGGCACGAGATAGATCGAGGAGCCCTTCACCAGGCCGCGGGTGGATCGCCGGAGGAACGGCACGCGGGTGCGGAGGCGGATCACCTGGCCCTTGACCGGCCGCACGGCGGGAACGGTCCCAGGAGGCAGGCCGTCGAGATCACCCGACCAGGGACCGGCGGCCAGCAGAACCTTCGCGCCCCGCACCTCCGAGCCGTCCGCCAGCCGCACGCCCGTGGCCGTGTCGTTCTCGACGATGAGGCCGGTGGCCCGCTGCCGTACGAGCCGCACGCCCAGCTTGTCGCCGGCGGCCTGTAGCGCCGGAGTGAGGCGCCGCGGGTCGATCGAGCCGTCCGCGGGCGCCAGCAGCCCGCCGCGCACGCCCGGCGCGAGCATCGGCTCGGCCTTGCGGCACTCGCGGCCCGTGAGCGCCTCGGCGGGGATGCCCAGCGACTCCTGGAAGCGCCGCAGATCGTTCAGATAGCCGAGGTCGTCGGAGTCGAACGCGACCTCCAGGATGCCGTCGGTGCGGTGGCCGGTGTCGTGGCCCGTCAGCTCCTCCAGCTCGGCGACGAACGCCGCGTACCGGTCCCTGGAGGCGAGCCCCAGGCGCAGCAGCGGCTCCTCGCCGTACGTCAGCTCGCTGACGGGGGTCAGCATCCCGGCGGCGACGGCGGAGGCGCCGCTCGCCGGATCGGGATCGACCAGGGTGACGGCGGCGCCGCGGGCGGCGGCACGCCAGGCGGTGGCGAGGCCGATGACCCCGGCCCCAACGATCACTACGTCCATCGCGCTCCCTTCGCCGGCATGATCCGGATCAGGTCGTGGCGGTCGGCGGCCCATGCGCCCGGTGATCGATCAATCGACTACCGGCCTCAGCCGCCCTCTCAGCCCGGTCGAACCAGACTCCCGCGATTGCCTTCCCACAGCGCCCCGCCCAGCCACCCTGCCAACGGACGAGCTGCGCTCGGCTGCCCTTGCAGCCTACGTCTTCCTGCATCTATGCATATGTCTGGACACCCGTCCATTTGTCCTTGAGGGGCCCCGGCTAGGGTGTGCGCTCATGGACAGAGTGGTCGTCGCGGGCGGCGGGCTGGCGGGCGTTCGGGCCGTGGAGGCCCTGCGGAGCAAGGGGTACGAGGGCGAGCTGACCCTCGTCTCGGCCGAACGGCACCGGCCGTACGACCGGCCACCGCTGTCGAAGGCGGTCCTCGCCGGCGACACCGACGACACCACGGTCGACGCCGCCTGGGACGCGCTGCGCTGCCGGCTGTTGCTCGGCGAGCGGGCCACGGCGCTGCGCCTGGACGCCGGGAGCGGCGGGACGGTCGCGACCACGGCGGGCGACCTGCCGTTCGACGGGCTCGTCATCGCCACCGGCGCGACCCCGATCACGCTCCCCGGCGACGGGCCACAGCACGTGCTGCGCACCATCGACGACGCCCGCCGCCTGCGCGCCGGGCTGGTCGAGGGCGCCCGCGTCGTCATCGTCGGCGCCGGCTGGATCGGCGCCGAGGTCGCGACCACCGCCGCCAAGAAGGGCTGTGCGGTCACGGTGGTCGAGGCCGCGGACGCGCCGCTGGCGAACGCGCTCGGCCCCGAGGTCGGCGGCCTGACCGCGCGCTGGTACGCCGAGGCCGGGATCGACCTGCGCACCGGCGTCAAGGTCGCGGCCATCGAGCACGGCCGCCTCCTGCTGGCCGACGGCGACCAGGTGCCGGCCGACGAGATCGTCGTGGGCGTCGGCGTCCGGCCCGAGGTGGGCTGGCTGGCGGGCTCCGGGCTGGAGATCGAGCGCGGCGTCGTGACGGACGCGTCGCTGCGCACGAGCCGCCCCGAGATCGTCGCGGTCGGCGACTGCGCCGCCTGGTGGTCGGAACGGTACGGCCGCAGGCTGCTCGTCGAGCACTGGGACACGGCCCTCAACGCGCCGGAGGTGGCCGCCGCGACCCTGCTCGGCCAGGAGGCCGCCTACGACGCCGCGCCGTACTTCTGGTCCGAGCAGTTCGGGAAGATGGTGCAGTACGCGGGCTACCACGCGGCGGCCGAGAGCATGGTGTTCCGGGGCGATCCGGCCGCGGACAAGTGGGCGGTGTGCTGGCTCACCGGCGACCGCCTGGACGCGATCCTCACCGTGGACAGACCGCGTGACCTGGTGCAGGCCAGGCGCGTCATCGCCGCCGGCACGCCGGTCGACCCCCGGGCCATGGCCGATCCGGACGTGCCCGTTCGCCAGGCGGTGAAAACCTGAGGGTTTGACCCATCCGTGCGCGTGGTAGGCAGGTGGCGTGACGCAGATGCACGCAACCGTCGACAATGCTCTCGACTCGCGGACCGATGCCCTGGTGGGGGAGTGGCTCACCCTGAACGAGGCGACCGAGCGCCTCGGCATCAAGGTCAACCGCACCAAGCAGCTCCTCAGCGAACGCAGGCTCCTGGCCGTGCGGCGGGAGGGGAGCCCCGCGGTGCCCGCGGCCTTCATCAAGGACGGCCAGGTCATCAAGGGCCTGTCCGGCACGCTGACGCTGCTCTCCGACGCCGGCTTCGACGACGTCGAGACGCTGCGGTGGCTGTTCACCGCGGACGACACGCTGCCGGGCACGCCGGTCCAGGCGCTCAGCGAGAACCGGGGGACCGAGGTGCGCAGGCGCGCGCAGGCGCTCGCGTTCTGACGACGGTTCCGCCGCCCGACAACACCGAAAATCGAGAAGAAAGTCCGACGTGACAGGATTGCGGGGTCACGCGGGGGACGTCCGTGTGGCCCCGCGTCCACGTCCGAGGAAGGAACCGGCCCGCACCGTGTCCAGGCACCTGCTCTCCGATCGCGCGGTCACCCTGCGAGCCCGGCTCAGCCGCGCGCGCCTCTATCTCTGCACCGACGCCCGCGAGCGCCAGGGAGACCTGCCGGAGTTCCTCGACGCCGTCCTGGCGAACGGGGTGGACATCGTCCAGCTCCGCCAGAAGGGCCTGGAGGCACGGCAGGAGATCGAGCACCTGCGGGTCTTCCGGGCCGCCTGCGACCGGCACGGCGCCCTGCTGGCCGTCAACGACCGCGCCGACATCGCGCAGACCGTGCACGCCGACGTGCTGCACCTGGGCCAGGACGACCTGCCCGTCCCGGCGGCGCGCGCCATCGCGGGCGAGGACCTCCTGATCGGCCGGTCCACCCACTCCGACGAGCAGGCCGCTGCCGCCGCCGCGGAGCCCGGCGTCGACTACTTCTGCGCGGGCCCGGTCTGGCCGACCCCGACCAAGCCCGGCCGCGAGGCGCCGGGGCCCAAGCTGCTGGAGTACGTGGCGGCGCAGCGGGAGGGGCGGGCCTGGTTCGCGATCGGCGGGATCGACCTCGGCAACCTCGACCAGGTGCTCGCCACCGGCGCGCGCCGCGTCGTGGTCGTCCGGGCGCTCACCGAGGCCGCCGACCCCGGCGCCGCGGCGGCCGAGTTCGCGCGGCGGCTCCCGCCCGCGGACTGAATGATCCGTTCACCCGGCCGACGCCGGGGGCCGGCCCGGAGCAGGTCGCGGCATGCCCCAGAATGGGGGCATGAGTTTGGGACCCGACGACGATCGGCCGGTCGACCTGGCCGACGACGACCTGGAGATCCTGCCGGACCAGACGTCGGACGACACCGACACCGGCTGGGGCGAGTGGCGCGGCGGCGGCAGCGACGACGACCGCCTGCTGGAGGAGCGCCCGCCGCACTGGTGACCGGGCGGCGGCCCTGGAGCGGCCGCGGAGCCGCCTCTACAGCAGCCCGATGAGGAAGCCCGCCGCCATCACGGCCGCGAGGGCGACCATCATGCGCCAGCGGTAGGCGGGGATGCGCTTGGGCTTCGGCTTGGGCTGCGGCGTCTCGTCGCCGCGCAGCGCCCGGACGATCTGCCCGGCCTTCGGGCGGGCGGCCGGGTTCTTGTCGAGGCACCGGGCGACCAGGTCGCGCATCGGGCCGTCCAGCTCGCCGAGATCGGGCCGCCGCGTGGTGACCCGGCGCATCACGGCCGCGCTCGCGCCGGTGCCGAAGGGCGGCCGCCCCGTGGCGGCGAACACCATCGTGGCGCCCCAGGAGAAGACGTCGGCGGGCGGCCCGACGGGCTCGTCCTCGATCTGCTCGGGCGCCATGTAGGCGGGGGTGCCGACCGGGCCGGTGGTGATCGGCGTCGCGTCCGGGATCCGGGCGATGCCGAAGTCGATGACCTTGGCCCCGTCCGGGCCGAGCAGCACGTTGCCGGGCTTGAAGTCGCGGTGCACGACGCCCGCCCGGTGGATCGCGGCCAGCGCGCCCGCGGTGCGCAGCGCCAGCCGGTGCAGCTGCGGCTCCGGCAGCGGGCCGTCCTCGTCGACGACGTGCTGGAGCGACGGGCCCTCGACGTACTCGCTGACGATGTAGGGGCGGTCGCCGGTCACGTCGGCGTCCAGCACCCGGGCCGTGTGCCGGTTGGCCACCTGGAGGGCGGCGTCGACCTCCTTGCCGAACCGGCTGCGCGCCCGCTGCCCGGCGGCGGCGCCACCGCGCAGCAGCTTGACGGTCACGAGCTCGCCGTCATCGGCGCGGCCGAGATAGACCACGCCCTGGCCGCCCTCACCGAGGCGGCCGAGCAGCTCGTAGTCGCCGACGCGACGCGGATCGTCCGGCCCCAGCGGCCGGTCGTGGCGGGACGGACGCGGAAGCGTCCTCCCTTGGAGGGAATCATGCGGCACTGGGGGGCTCCGGCTCGGCGGGGACGAGTTATGGATTGCCTCATTTGTACCGCGCGCGGCCGACAGCCGGGCGGGTATCTCGGATCTTCCTGGTCAGGCGCCCCGGCAGGCGGCTCCGCCCTGGCCGAACGAGCCGTTCAGGGCGATGTCCCGGGAGGACTCGCCGACCATCACCTTGTAGCAGCCCGGGGCGACCTTCCAGCTGCTTGACGACTCGTTCCAGTAGGCGAGGGAACGCGGCGTCAGAGGGAACGTGACGCGAGTGCTCGCGCCAGGGGCGAGCGAGACCTTGCGGTAACCCTTCAGCTGCCGTGGCGGTTGCGGGACGTCCACGCCTGGGGACGGCAGACCGAGGTAGAGCTGCGGTACGGCGATGCCGGGGCGTGAGCCGGTGTTCGTCACGGTGACCTGGACGGCGGCAGGGCTCACGGAGAGGCCGCTGTAACGGAAGCGGGTGTAGGAGAGGCCGTGACCGAACGGGAAGCGCGGCGCGATCCCCTTGGCGTCGTAGTGCCGGTACCCGACGAAGACGCCCTCGGAGAACGTCACGGTCCTGTTCACACCTGGGAATTGCGCCGGATCGCCGGCCGTCGGTGCGTCGCTCTCGCGGACGGGGAAGCTCACCGGGAGGCGGCCGCCGGGATCGACGTCCCCGTACAGCACGCGGGCGATCGCGTCGCCGCCCTGCTGGCCGGGGTACCAGGCCTCGACGATGCCCTTGACCTGGTCGGCCCACGGGGCCGTCACGGGCCCGCCGGTCTCCAGGACCACGATGGTGTTGGGATTGGCCCTGGCCACCTCGGCGATCAGCGCGTCGTGGTCGCGCGCGAGGACGCCGCTGCAGGTCAGCGTCAGGCACGACTTGTCGAAGAACTCGCCCTGCCCGTCGGCGGCGAAGACGATCGCGACCTCGGCCTGCCCGGCGGCCGCGGCGGCACGGCTCCGGTCACCGCCGTCGTCATAGGTGACCTTGGTGCCCGTCCCGGCGCGGCGGGCGATGCCCTGGCGCGGGGTGACGGTGGAGAACGGCTGCACCTGAGCCGAGCCGAAGCCGCTCGGGTTCTCGTCGGCGTTCTTGCCGATCAGCGCGATCGACGCGGGCGCCTTCAGGGGCAGCGCGCCACCGGTGTTCTTGAGCAGGGTGATCCCGGCCTCGGCGAGCTGCCGCGCGGCGGTCTCGCTCGCGGTCCGGTCGATCTTCGTGAGGTCGTTGGCGTACGCGGGGCGGTCGAAGACGCCGAAGGCGAACATCGTGCGGAGGATGTTGCGGGCGGCACCGTCGATCTTGGCCCGCGGGACCTTCTTCTGGTCGATCGCCTTCTTGAGACTCCAGGCGTTGAACCTCAGCCCGACCGGCAGCTCCATGTCGAGCCCGCCGTTGGCGCCGGTCACCGCGTCGCGCAGGGCGGTGTGGTCGGACGACACGAAGCCCTTGAAGCCCCACTCGGTGCGCAGGATCTTGTTGAGGACCGACCCGTCCTCGCAGGACTGCCGCCCGTTCAGCTGCCCGAAACCGCACATCACGCTGCCGGATCTGGCGTCCTTCACGGCCGCCTCGAACGGCGGCAGGTAGATCTCGCGGAGCGTGCGCCGCGCCATCTTCATGCCGAGGCTGTGGCGGTCGGTCTCCTGGGTGTAGACGGCCAGGTGCTTGACCGAGGCGGCCACGCCCTGCTCCTGCGCGCCGCGGATCCAGGACGCGCCGGTCGCCGCGGAGAGGTACGGGTCCTCGCCGAAGGCCTCGAAGGTGCGCCCGTTCCAGGGCGTCCGCGACACGTCGACGGCCGGACCGAAGATCACGTCGTTGCCGCGGTGCCGGGCCTCCCAGCCGATCACGCCGCCGTACCGCCTGGCCACGGAGGGGTCGAACCCGGCGGCGACGGAGATCGGCGCGGGCAGCTGTGTGGCCTTGCCCTGGCGCACTCCGGCGGGCCCGTCGGCCATGTAGAGCGGCGGGACGCCCAGACGGGAGATCCCGGCATTGGTGTCGGCGTGCGCGTTCTCGCTGAACCCGCCGAGCGGCCCGCCCATCGGGTCGTCCGCCGCCATCAGCGCGATCTTCTCGTCCAGCGTCAGCTTCGCCAGCAGCAGGCCCGCCCGCCGGTCCGGGCTGAGCGAGGTCTTGCACCACGGCCGCTGCGCCGGGTTCCCGCACCGCCCGGCCGCCTCCGCCGGGGAGGGCGCGGCGACCAGCGCGAGAACGGAGGCCAGCGCACCCGCCGCCGCGACCAATCCCTTGGCGGGGCCGGTGCGGCCCATCAGTGGTCCTCCTCCGGCTGGACGCGCAGCGCGTTCAGCGCGAACGCCACCAGGTGGTAGTGACCGATGAGGATCACGAGCTCGATCAGCTCGCGCTCGTCGAACCGGCCCGCCAGCTCGGCCCAGGTCTCGTCGGTCACGGTGCCGCGAGCGTGGAGCTCGTCGGCGGCGGCCACGATCATGCGGTCGTCCGCGCTCCAGGCGTGGTCGTCGAGGCCGAGCCGCAGCGCGGCGATCTCCACCTCGGTGAGGCCCGCCTCCAGGCCTATCCGATGGTGGTGGTGCCACTCGTACGCGCAGGATCGGTGGTGGGCCGTGCGCAGGATGGCGAGCTCACGGTCGCGCCCGCTCAGCGTGCCCTTCATGAGCAACATCGACCCGAAGCCGATCCACGACTCGAACAGGGCGGGGTGACGGCCCAGGGTGGTGAAGATGTTGAGCGGGCCGGTCGTGTCGACCACGGCCTTCAGCAGGTCGTTCCATTCGTCCTGGGGGAGCGGGGCGATCCGGGGCGTGTCGTCGGCCATGGCGACATTTCTGCCACCAAACGGTGGAACAGTGCTACCCCGACTGGCCGATGTGGCCAGATCGTGTCATTTCGCTCAGCCGCGGCGGGCGGTGGCGGCGATCGTGAGCTCGCCCAGCGCCTCCCGGGCCTCGCCGGTCAGCGGAGCGGCGTCCAGGGCGGCCCCCGCCTCCGCCGCGTACCGGTCGATCATCGCCTCGCAGGCCGCCAGCCCGCCCGTCTCCTCGATGATCGTGCGCAGCTCGGCCACCCCGGTGCCGTCCAGCGCCGGATCGCCGAGCAGCCGCCGGACGACCGCGGCCGTCGCGTCGTCCGCCCGGTCGAGGGTGAGGGCGACCAGGACCGTCCGCTTGCCCTCGCGAAGATCGTCACCGGCCGGCTTGCCGGTCTCGGCCGGGTCGCCGAACACCCCGAGCACGTCGTCGCGGAGCTGGAACGCGATGCCCAGCGGGCGCCCGTACGCGCTCAGCGCCTCGATGACCTCCGGGGACGCCCCGGCGAGCGCCGCGCCCAGATGCAGCGGCCGCTCGATCGTGTACTTGGCGCTCTTGTACTCCACCACCCGCAGCGCGGTCTCGACCGTGCCGGTGTCGCGGGTGCCCTCCAGCATGTCGAGGTACTGGCCGGCCATGACCTCGGTGCGCATCAGGTCATGGAAGGCGCGGCCCCGGCTCAGCCGGCCGGCGTCCAGCGCGCTGGCCTCGTACATCTCGCCGGACCACGCGAGACAGAGATCACCCAGCAGGATCGCGGCGCCCGTGCCGAACGGGACGGCCGCACCCGGCCAGCCCCGCTCGCGGTGCATGGCCTCGAACCGGCGGTGCGTGGACGGCTGCCCCCGGCGGGTGTCGCTGGAGTCCATGACGTCGTCGTGGATCAGCGCGCTGGCCTGCAGCAGCTCCAGGGACGCGGCGGCGGTCACGATGCCGGGCGACGCGTCACCGCCGGCGCCGCGCCAGCCCCAGTAGCAGAAGGCCGGGCGCAGCCGCTTGCCGCCCGCCAGCAGCGCGTCCAGCGCCGACAACATCGGGCCCAGCTCGTCGCTGATGGCCAGCAGGCCGGGGCGCTGCCGGTCGACGAAGGCCAGCAGGGCCTCGTCGACCTCTTTGCGGAGGAGCCGGGTGGACATGTCCGCGATCGTATCGATCTGGCGGGCTCGGAGACGCGGGGGGCCGCCGGGCCTCCACTATTCTGGGGGGATGCCTCACGCACGCCCGGACCGGACGCCGACCATCCGCGAACTGCTCGCGCAGGGCGGCCGATCCTTCTCCTTCGAGTTCTTCCCCCCCAAGACCGACAAGGGCGTCCGGAGCCTCTGGCGTGCGATCCGCGAGCTGGAGTCGCTCAACCCGACGTTCGTCTCGGTGACGTACGGGGCGGGCGGCGGCACCCGCGACACGACCGTCGACATCGTCGAGCGGATCGCCACCGAGACCACCCTGACCCCGGTGGCGCACTTCACCGCGGTCAACCACTCCCAGGCCGAGCTGCGCAACCTCGTCGGCCGGTTCGCCGCCGTGGGCGTGCGCAACATCCTGGCCCTGCGCGGCGACCCGCCGGGCGACCCCATGGGCGAGTGGGTCAAGCACCCCGAGGGCGTCGAGTACGCGGCCGAGCTGGTCAAGATGATCCGGTCGTACGGCGACTTCTGCGTGGGCGTCGCGGCGTTCCCCTATAAACATCCGCGATCGCGCGATGTCGAGAGCGACACCCGCTACTTCGTGGAGAAGTGCCGGGCGGGCGCCGACTACGCGATCACGCAGATGTTCTTCCGCGCCGACGACTACTTCCGGCTGCGCGACCGCGTCACGGCGCAGGGCTGTGACGTGCCGATCCTGCCCGGCATCATGCCGGTGACGCAGCTGAGCACGATCGAGCGGTCCGAGCAGCTGTCCGGCGCGCCGTTCCCGCCGGAGGTGCGCGCCCGCTTCGAGGCCGTCGCCGACGACCCCGAGGCCGTGCGGCGGCTGGGCATCGAGCACGCCGCCGAGCTCTGCCGCGAGCTGCTGGAGCAGGACGCCCCCGGCATCCACTTCATCACGTTCAACAAGTCGACGGCGACCCGCGAGGTCTACGGGCTGCTCGACGCCGCCGCGTACGGCGACAACGGGAACGCCGCCCCCATCACCGCGTAGCGCGGCCCCCCGCCGGGGAACTCGAAGTCGGTGAGCAGATCGACCATGCCCACCGACCGGTACAGGTGCCGCGCGGGCGAGTCGGGCTTCAGATCCAGCGTCGACAGCACCACCGTCCGCTCGCGGCGCCCCTCGCAGAGCGAGGTCAGCAGCGCGCGGCCGAGGCCCTGCCCCTGATGCTCCGGATGGACGTGCAGCTCGGCCACCTCGAACGGGTCGTCGAGCCACTCCGACGCGTGGTCGGGGCCGCCGAGGTCGGTGAGGGCCTGGTGGACCACGTCGTGCCACCACTGCCCCCGCGCGCCGTGGAAGCCGTACGCGAAGCCCGCGACCTCGACGGGGGCGAGGAACGATCCACGCCGTTCGGCCACGAACGCCCGGAACCCCGGGTACGAGGCGTGCCGTTCCATGATCGTGTGACGGCCCGGCAACTGCTCGGACGGCGGCCGCATCGCCGCGGCGTAGACGTCCAGGATCGGGTTCAGACGGCGCAGGAAGACCCGCTCGTCGATCTCACGCAGCTTCGGCTCCCTCACGGATCAGAAGAGTAGACCTCCACCGGCGAGCTTCGCTTGACGCCCGTTCCGGCGGGCGTTCAGATGCGGGTGATGACGCGCTGGGTGGCGGACAGGCGGTCGTAGATGTCCCAGAGGATGCGGTCGGCGGCCTTCTGGAGGTGGCCGCGCCGGGCGTCGAGCTGGCCGCCCCACTCGCGGGCCTCCGGGCCGAGCCACGCGTCGGTGCCGCGCAGCGTCTTGAGCGCGGGGTCGAGGGCCTTGCGGAGCTGGCCGATGCTGCCGTAGGCGTCGACGTACGACTGGTAGAGCTGCCGGTAGGCGGGGTTGGGCTGCTCGGTGGGCGGCAGGCTCACCGCCGCCGCCTCGTCCAGGGGCGGGGGGAGGCTGCCGGGGGGCGGCGGAGCGGCCATCAGGACCTCACTATGCCGAAGCTATGCCGACTGCGGGCGGGGGTGCAGGCCGAGCTTGGCCATGGCGTCACGGGTCTTCTGCGTCACGTCGGCGCCGGTGAGGAGCTGGACGACCAGCGGCCGGGTCCCGGTGCGATCGGCCTCGGCCAGCAGCGCCCGCAGCCACTTGACGTCCATCGCCAGGTGGTGGCTGGCCATGCCCAGCGCCTCCTGGATCGCCTTGAGCTTCGCCTTGTCGCCGTTCGCCGCCTCGACCAGACCGGCGACCCCGGCCGGGCCGAGCCGCTCGTACAGCTTCTCGGTGTAGTCGGGGTCGTCGGCGTTGGCCTTGAGGTGCTTCCACACCGAGCCGGGGATCGGCCGGCGGTCCTGGAGGGCGCCGGCCACCGCGAGCGCGTCGGTCTTGGCCGCCTTGAGGGCCGCCTGCCGGTCGGGAAAGCCGCCGAGGTCGCCCGCACCCCGCGGAACGGTCTTCTTGTGGTGCGGACGGAGCGGCGGCGGGGCCGGCGGCGCGGGCGTGCTCCCGTTCCGGGGCTTGCCGGGATCGGGCGTCCCCGTGCCGGGCGACGGCGGCGCGGGGGGCGTGTCGACACCGCCGCCCTGGTCCGGATGCGTGATCGCGTAGTTGTAGCGGCGGGTCAGCATCCCCAGCTGGTCGGCGGCCCACTGCGCCACCTGGTCGGCCTGGCGGTACCCGGCCGAGGACACCCCGGGCGGCGGCCGGTGCCCGTTCAGCCAGCTCTTGATCGCGTTGTCGGCGTCCTTGACCTGCCGGACGAGCTGATTGAGCGCGGCGGGATCGATCCCCCGGAAGTCCGCGTGGCGCGCTCCCGGGCCGGTCCGCATCTCAGCGGTCATCGCCCCTCCCAACCGGCGTTCGGTTCCCCAGAATCACACCGACATCACGCGCTGTCGAGGGCCTTGCGGACCGACTGCGGGTCGCGGGCGACCACGGCGTCCGTATCGGAGACGACGATCGGCCGCTGGATGAGCACCGGGTTGGCCACCATGATCTCGATCCACCGCGCCCGGTCGTGCTCGAGGTCCTTCAGGCCCAGCTCCTTGGCGACGGGCTCGGACAGCCGCGCCACCTCCCACGGCTCCGCGCCGATCCGGTCGAGGACGTCCGCGAACTCCCGCGCCGTCGGCGGCTCGTCCAGATAGCGGCGCTCGACGTACTCGACGCCCGCCTCGTCCAGCGCGGCCTTGGCCGTGCGGCTCTTCGAGCAGCGCGGGTTGTGCCAGATCTCGGTGCTCACGTGCTCATTCTCCCACTTCGGCGGGGTCGCCCCCGGTGATGCGCAGCAGTTCGTCGAACGAGGTCGGGAAGACGGTGTGCGGGTGCCCGCCCGCCGCCCAGACCTGGTCGTACTTCTTCAGCCAGACGTCCACGAGGGTACGGACCGGCGCGGGATGACCGACCGGGGCCACGCCGCCGATCGGCTGCCCGGTCGCCGCCCGGACGAACTCGGGGGTCGCGCGCTTGACCTTCTCGGCCCCGACCAGCGCGGCGATCCTGGTGGTGTCGACCCGGTGCGCGCCGCTCGTCAGCACCAGCAGCGGCGCCCCGTCGGCGTTGAAGATCAGGCTGTTGGCGATGGCCCCGATCTCGCAGCCCAGCTGGTCGGCGGCGGCCTGGGCGGTGGGGGCGGACTCGGGGAGCTCGATGACCTCGCCCGCCGCCCCGGTCGCGCGCAGGGCCGAGGTCACACGTTCGGCGTTGGGATGCATGGCCAGCACTTTAGGGCGTGCGAACCTCACCGCCCGACCATGCGTCCAAGGGGAGGCATGGGGCATGAGGGAGACCTATGAACGTGCGTACGAGCGTGATCGTCATCGCCGGGGCGGTGGCGCTGGCCGGTTGTTCCGCCGACGGATCGACCACGGGCGCCTCCACGCCGTCATCCGCCCCTGCCAAGTCCGTGCCGCCACCCTCGCCTGCCCCTCCCCAGCACCCCAAACTGAAGCCGGGCGCCAAGGGAGCCGCCGTGCGCGAGCTGCAGCAGCGTCTGAAGCAGCTCAACTACGACCCGGGCAAGGTGGACGGGAAGTACGGGATCGGCACCCAGATGGCCGTGTGGGCGTTCCAGAAGGTCAACCGCCTCAAGGTCAGCAACACCGTGGGCAAAAGCGTCTGGGCGGCACTGGACGCCCCCAAGCCCCCACGGCCCATGGCCAAGGGACGCGAGGCCGACCGCGTGGACGTCGACCTGCGCCGCCAGTACCTGGTCGTCTACAAGGACGGCAAGCCCGCCCTCATCACGCACATCTCGTCCGGCTCGGGCGAGTACTACTGCGCGAAGGACCGCGGCGCCACCGTCGCGCGCTGCCGGTACGCCACCACCGGCACCGGCGACTTCGAGACCGGCCGGCGCGCCTCCGGCTGGGAGATCTCGCCGCTCGGGCAGCTCTACAACCCGATCTACTTCAACGGCGGCATCGCCTTCCACGGCGCCCTCGACGTCCCCCGGTACCCGGCCTCGCACGGCTGCGTGCGGATGCCCATGCACGTCGCCGAGGACTTCCCGGAGCTGGTGGGAACCGGCGTCCCCGTGCACGTCCGCCGGCCGCGCTGAGGAATTGTCCGACCCCCCTGTTCTACTGGTTCTGTGCCGCTGAACAGCGTGATCGCGCTGGTCAGCGACACGCGTTCGAACGCATTGACGAATCGCCGTCAGGGCGATTTACTGTGAGTGCGTCGAACTTATGTTCGACGTGGTGCGGGACTCGCGGCCCGCGCCAGGGCGACGTCCCCGTGGAGGTTGTCCACGGGACGGACGGTCGGGCGGAGTGAGGGGAAGCTCTCCGCCCGGCCGGCCCGAGCCGGAAGGAGACAGAACATGTCCGCAACGATGACCGCGCACAGCGTTCACTCGTCCGCCCAGTTCAGCCCGCCACCGGGCCCTCGCCCCCGACCGCTTCCTGCACCCAGGCCGGCGCACACCGCCGTCGGGCAGCTCCAGGCCGCCCGCATGGGCCTGGCCGAAGCGGCCGAGGCGACCTCGGCCGCCGTCCGCTACGTCTGCGCCCACCTGGCGGCCCTGCGCGCCGCCGCGGCCGTCCTCGCGTCCAAGGAACCCCTGGAGACCCACCGCCGCGGCCGCCCGCGCAGCGTCTGGGTCCTCCTCCCCGAGGCCGACCCGGCACTCCGTGAATGGGCCGCCTTCTTCGCCGCCGGCGCCGACAAGCGCGCCGCCGCCGAGGCGGGCCTCCCCAGAGCGGTCACCCCGCGCGAGGCCGAAGAACTCCTCCACGACGCCGAGATCTTCGTGTCCCTGGTCGAGGAGTCCCTCGGCATCCCCAGCCAACCGACGTTGCCGATCCCAGAAGCGAGCTGACCGTCTCTCGGGGATAGGTGTGGTTGATGCCTTCGGCATCTTCCCCGGTCTCGGACGCTCAATGTCTGCCCAGGGGGGCGACCCCCTGGAACCCCCGGTGTGGGGGCAAGCCCCCACGCCCCCGCCTCTTCCGGGGTTCGGCTCCAGAGTCCCGGTCGAGGGGTTCGGCCGCCCTCCCCCCTGCGCGGCCGCGCCGGAAGGCCGGGGCCGCCGTCCGCCATTCCTCACCGGCGGGCGGCGGTCCCGGCGCCCGAGTCGCTGGAACCGCCTGGTCAACATCCTCCGTCGAGGGGCGGTTCCAGCTCCCACGACCGCGCCGATGGCGGCCGTAACCCCCGAGGCGGCCCCATCGGCGCGGTTCACCGGCCCGAAACGGTTCAGCACCACTTGGCGGCTCTCCACGGCATCACCGTCGTGCGTCGAGGCTGCGCGCGTTCGCGTCCTTTGACTTGGCGAACGTCGCCAGCGGCTCGGCGGGCGCTTCCTGGCCCGTCTCCGCCTCAGTGGCCTTCCGCGCGGTGACGCGCGAAGCCAGACCGCCGCCAGCACTGGGAGTGCGGGTAGCACTAGAGCGGGATTCTAGGTTGCATGAGAGGGTTGGGGCGGTCTTGTGAAGGGGCGGGAGCGTGGGCGGTCGGGGGCTGGTGCCGTTGCTCGCGTTTCTCGGGGTGATGGCCTACTCGCTCTCGATGGCGGTGGTGACGCCCGCTCTGCCGCTGTTGCAGGAGGGGTTGCACACGACGGCGGCGGGGGCGGCGTGGGCGCTGACGGCGATGACGTTGTCGGCCGCGGTGGCGACGCCGGTGATCGGGCGGCTGGGGGATCTGTACGGGCCGCGACGGGTGCTGCTGGTCGTCGTGGCGATCGCGACGGTGGGGATGGTGATCGCGGCGGCCGCGGGGTCGTTGCAGATCATGCTCGTCGGGCGGGTGCTGAGCGGGGTGGGGGGTGGCGTTTTTCCGCTGGCCTACACCATCGTCCGGGAGGTCTTTCCGCCTGAGCGGACGGCGGCGGCGGTCGGGCTGATGTCCTCGATGCTGGGTCTTGGGGGTGCGGTGTCGTGGTGCATCGCGGGGCCGATTATCGATCATCTGGGCTGGCGGTGGTTGTTGTGGGTGCCCGTGCTGGGGCTCGTGCCTGGGCTGGTGGCCGCGTGGTGGATCGTTCCATCGGCGGCGCCGCAGGCGGGCGCGGGCGTCGACTGGTGGGGCGCGGTGCTGTTCGCGGGGTGGCTGGTGGCTGCTTTGACCGCGCTGACGCAGGGGATGGACTGGGGTTGGGCCTCACCCGGGGTGATCGGGTTGCTGGGGCTCGCCGTTGTGCTGGCTGTTTGCTGGCTGGTGGTGGAGCGGCGGGTGGATGAGCCGCTCATTGATCTGCGGTTGATGCGGCGGCGGGGGGTGTGGACGGCCAATGCGGCGTCGTTGCTCTCGGGGTACGCGCTGATGGCCGGGGGTGTCCTTTTCCCGTTGCTGGTCCAGCTTCCGGAGCGGTCGGGGTTCGGGTTCGGCGGGACCGCCACGCAGGCCGCCTTGCTGCAGATCCCAGCGAGTGTCGGGATGACCGTGGCGGGGATGACGGCGGGTCTGCTGGACCGGCGGGTCGGCTCGCGGGCCGTGTTGATGGTGGGGGCCGTGATGACCGGTCTGGGATACGGGTTCCTGGCGTTCGAGCACGAGGCCATGTGGCAGATGTATCTGGGCGGGACGGTGCGGGGGATCGGCCTGGGCTTCGCCTACGCGGCGGTGGCCAATCTCGTGGTCGCCGCGGTTCCGCTGAGCGAGACCGGGGTCGCCACCGGGATCAACACCCTGATCCGCACCGTGGGGGCGTCGCTGGGCACCCAGGCCAGCGCCGTGATCGTGGCGGCGTCGGTGACCGCTGGGGGATTCCCGGCCGAGCGGGGCTTCACGGTGGGGTTCGCGGTCAGCGGGGCGCTGATGGCGGGGGTGGTCGTCGTCGCGCTGATCGCTCCGCGCCGGACGCCGGGGGAGCGGTGGGGCGGGCGGGTCGACATCGCCGAGCCGGTTCACCGGTGACGAATGGCAGACTCTGTCCCCATGAGCGAGTGGGCAGGGCGGACCGCGACGGAGATCGCGGCGGCGGTACGGGCGGGCGAGGTCACGGCGGCCGAGGTCGTCCGCGAACATCTGGACACCATCGCCGCGCTGGACGGCGAGCTGGGCGCGTTCGTCCGGGTGCGCCGGGAGCGGGCCCTGGCGGAGGCCGCGGCGGTGGACGCGCGGAGCGACCGGGGCGAGCTGCCGCTGGCCGGGGTGCCGGTGGCGATCAAGGACAACGTGCCGGTCGCGGGCGAGCCGATGCGCAGCGGGTCGGCGGCGACGCCGGACACCCCGCAGCAGGCCGACCATCCGGTGGTGGCGCGGCTGCGGGCCGCGGGCGCGGTCGTGGTCGGGCTGACCAACCTGCCCGAGCTGGGCATCTATCCGTTCACCGACAACGCGTTCGGGACGGCGCGCAATCCGTGGGATCCGAGCCGGACGGCGGGCGGGTCGTCGGGCGGCTCGGCCGCGGCGGTCGCGGCCGGCATGGTGCCGCTCGCGCACGGGAACGACGGCGCCGGGTCGATCAGGATCCCGGCGGCCAACTGCGGGCTTTTCGGCATCAAGCCGGGCCTGGGCGTGGTTCCCGCCGAGATCGGCACCGACGCCTGGGACGCGATGTCCGAGAACGGCCCGCTGGCCACCACGGTCGGCGACGCCGCCGTGATGCTGGCGGTGATGGCGGGAACGCCCGAGCTCGCCGAAGTGCACGAGCCGTCCGGTGTGCGGGTGGCGCTGTCGATCAAGCCGCCCGCGCCCGGTGTCCGGATCCGGCCGGATCTGAAGGCGGCCGTGCGGACGGCGGGCAAGGCGTTCGTCGGGCTCGGTCACCACGTCGTCCGCGACGATCCGGCGTATCCGCTCTGGGCGGGGCCGGCGGTGCTCTCCCGGTGGCTGGCGCTTCCGGAGGCGGACGTGGCGTCCGACCTGGCCGTCTCGCGGCTCGAGAAGCGCACGCGGCGCCACTTCCGGGCCGGGCGGCTCATCTCCAAGGTGCGGGCGCCGCACGCCGGCGACCGTGAGCGGTTCAAGGAGGCCGTGGCCCCGCTGTTCGAACGACGCGACGTGCTGGTGATGCCTACGCTCGCTCAGCGGGCGCCTAAGGCCCGCCAGGGGCGATCGGGCTCCTGGCTGCACAGCGTGGGCTCCGCCATGACGTACGCGCCAATGACGGGCGCCTGGAACCTGGCGGGATTCCCTGCCGCGAGCGTGCCGATGGGCGTGGGCGACTCAGGCCTGCCGCTGTCGGTGCAACTGGTCGCCGCTCCCGGCAAGGAGGCGCTGCTGCTCGGCCTGGCCGCCCAGCTGGAGGCGGCCCTGCCCTGGCAGCGGTACGCGCCCGGCTACGGCGTCGCGGCGGACCCCGCCCTGATCGCGGAGAGCGCGGCGCTGACCGGGCGCACTCCCGACGGGCACGACGGCTGCGGCCACTGACGGGCACCGGACCGAAAAGAATCCGGGGCGCGACCGCACGGTCGCGCCCCGGACACCGAAGCATGGCCCGGTGACCACCGGGCCGGGTGCGGGCGGAACGCGGGGGCGTCCCGCCCGGCGAGCGTCAGAACGACTCGACGGCGCGCCGCGCCTCCGGGTCGAGAACGCCCCAGGTGATGAGCTCTTCGGTCAACTCGGTCGGGGACTTGTCATAGATCACTGCGAGCGATCGCAGGTCCTCCTGCCGGATGGACAGGACCTTTCCGTTGTAGTCGCCCCGCTGGCTCTGAATCGTCGCGGCGTAACGGGCGAGTGGACCGGCCTTATCCTTCGGAAGCTGCTGCAGACGCTCGAGATCGATCACGAGCTTCGGTGTTGGCCCGAGCGGGCTCGGCGCGGCTCCGCCGGGCAGCAACTCGGATACCGGCACGCCATAGAAATCGGCGAGCTCGGCCAGCTTCTGAACGGTGACGGCGCGGTCGCCCCGCTCGTACGAACCCACGACGACGGCCTTCCAGCGGCCACGTGACTTCTCTTCCACCCCATGCAGGGAAAGCCCCTGCTGGGTACGGATGGCGCGCAGTCGCGCGCCGAGAGCCTTAGCGTATTCAGACGGCATGTTGCGGCCCCCCAGGCTCACTTTCGTCGTCGTTGTCGGGGCCCTGGAAAAGATCAGGATCCGGCGGGCCTTTTCGCCCTTGGGCTCCATCTCCAGGGATGGTTACGGACAGTGACGGTAAAACGGTGACGGCTCTAGGTCAAGCTGATTGGAAAAAAGGGGTCGAATCCGCAGGTCTCGATCCGGGCCGTCCGGATCGGCGCGAAGCCCCGCAGGGGTGGCGGGCCAGGCGTTTCACCGGCCCGCGCGGCGGCCCTCCGGGCGGCCGAGTGTGACCCCTCTCACCAGGCAAGACGCCACCGTGCCGGGTACTGGCCGAACAGGCATGACTGCTACGGTGAGGGGGACAAGGCGTCCTTTAAGACCCGTCCTGTGAGGCGGGAAAGGAGGTTTCGGTGGTGAATGCTGCCTTCCGGCCGGAAGAACCGGCCGGGGCGCGCGTGGCAGACGGTCACAAGGCCGTTCTGGAAGGGCCTGACATCCGCCGCGCGCTCACCCGGATCGCACACGAGATCCTCGAACGGACCAAGGGCGGCGACGACGTCGTCCTCCTCGGCATCCAGACCCGCGGCGTCACGCTCGCCGAGCGGCTCGCCGCGCTGCTGCGCGAGGTCGAGGGCCGCCCCGTCCCCTGGGGCTCGCTCGACGTGACGATGTACCGCGACGACCTGCGCATGAAGCCCGCCCGGGCCCTCGGCCGCACCGAGCTGCCCGCCGCCGGCGTCGACGACCGCATCGTGGTCCTGGTCGACGACGTGCTGTTCTCGGGCCGGACCGTGCGCGCCGCCCTCGACGCGCTGGGCGACCTGGGCCGCCCGCGCGCCGTCCAGCTCGCCGTCCTCGTCGACCGCGGCCATCGCCAGCTGCCGATCCGCGCCGACTACGTCGGCAAGAACCTGCCCACGTCGATGCGCGAGACCGTGAAGGTGCTGCTGGCCGAGAACGACGCGCGCGACGCCGTCCTCCTCGGCCCGGCCCAGGGAGCGGTCATGAAGGGAGGAAGCGCGAAGTGAAGCGCCATCTCATCTCCGCCGCGGACCTGACCAGGGACGACGCGCTGCTCGTCCTCGACACGGCGCAGGAGCTGGCCCAGGTGGCCGAACGCTCCATCAAGAAGCTGCCGACGCTGCGCGGCCGCACCGTCGTCAACCTCTTCTTCGAGGACTCCACCCGCACCCGCATCTCGTTCGAGGCTGCCGCCAAGCGGCTGTCGGCGGATGTGATCAACTTCTCCGCCAAGGGCTCCAGCGTCTCCAAGGGCGAGAGCCTGAAGGACACCGCGCTGACGCTGGAGGCCATGGGCGCCGACGGCGTCGTCATCCGGCACATGGCCTCCGGCGCGCCGCACCGGCTGGCCAACTGGGTCCGGGGCAGCGTGATCAACGCCGGCGACGGCACGCACGAGCACCCGACGCAGGCGCTGCTCGACGCGTTCACGATGCGCAAGCGCCTCGGCAGCCTGGACGGACGCCGGATCACGATCGTCGGCGACATCCTGCACAGCCGGGTGGCACGGTCCAACACGCTGCTGCTCACGACCCTCGGCGCCGAGGTCACGCTGGTCGCGCCGCCGACGCTCTTCCCGGTCGCGGTCGGCACCTGGCCGTGCGAGGTGTCCTACGACCTCGACGCGGTGCTCCCCAAGAGCGACGTCGTCATGATGCTGCGCGTCCAGCACGAGCGCATGAACGCCTCGTACTTCCCGACCGTGCGCGAGTACAGCCGGCGGTACGGCCTGGACGCCCCGCGCATGGCCGCCCTGCCCGAACACGCCATCGTCATGCACCCCGGCCCGATGAACCGCGGCGTCGAGATCGCCGCCGAGGTGGCCGACTCCGTCCGTTCCACCATCGTCGAGCAGGTCGCCAACGGCGTCAGCGCCCGCATGGCCGTGCTCTACCTGTTGCTGGGCGGCTCGGAGCCCGCCATCGGCATGGAGGTCCAGGAATGAGCGCCGCGCAGGGGCGCGGCGCCGCCTGGACTGCCGCCTCGACTGAGGGGCGAGGCACGAGCGACGAGGGAAGGCGGCGCCTGAAGGGCGCCCCTGGGCAAGTGGGGAGCACGGCGTGAGCCACACGTACATCATCAAGAACGCGCGGGTGCTGGGCGGGGAGCCCGCCGACATCCTGATCCGCGGCGGCGAGATCGCCGGGGTCGGCACGGGTCTCGACGCGACGGGCGTCGAGGTCGTGGAGGCCGACGGCCTGATCGCGCTGCCCGGGCTGGTCGACCTGCACACCCACCTGCGGGAGCCGGGCCGCGAGGACGCCGAGACGGTCGACTCCGGCACCCGGGCCGCCGCGATGGGCGGGTTCACCGCCGTGCACGCCATGGCCAACACCGACCCGGTCGCCGACACCGCCGGCGTCGTCGAGCAGGTCTGGCGTCTCGGCCGCGAGGCCGGCTACTGCGACGTGCAGCCCGTCGGCGCCGTGACCCGCGGCATCGCGGGCGAGCAGCTCGCCGAGCTCGGCGCGATGGCCGACTCGGCCGCACGGGTCCGCGTGTTCTCCGACGACGGCCACTGCGTGTCGGACGCGGTCATCATGCGGCGCGCGCTGGAGTACGTGAAGGCGTTCGACGGCGTCGTCGCCCAGCACGCCCAGGAGCCGCGGCTCACCGAGGGCGCGCAGATGAACGAGGGCGTCATGTCGGCGGCCCTCGGCATGCGCGGCTGGCCCGCCGTCGCCGAGGAGGCCATCATCGCCCGCGACGTGCTGCTCGCCGAGCACGTCGGCTCGCGCCTGCACGTCTGCCACGTCTCCACCGCGGGCTCGGTCGAGCTGATCCGGTGGGCCAAGAGCAAGGGCGTCCAGGTCACCGCCGAGGTCACGCCGCACCACCTGCTGCTGAACGACGCCAAGGCCGAGACCTACGACCCGATCTTCAAGGTCAACCCGCCGCTGCGCACCGCCGACGACGTCACCGCGCTCCGGCACGCCCTCGCCGACGGCACCATCGACTGCGTCGCCACCGACCACGCGCCGCACCCGGTCGAGGCCAAGGAGACCGAGTGGGCCGTGGCGGCCATGGGCATGATCGGCCTGGAGACCGCGCTGCCGGTCGTCCAGGAGGCCATGGTGGAGACCGACCTGCTCGACTGGGCCGGGGTCGCCGACCGCATGTCCTACCGTCCCGCCCGCATCGGGCGCCTCAGCGGCCAAGGTCGTCCGCTGGAGGCCGGCTCGCCGGCCAACATCACGCTGTACGACCCGTCGCCGCGCCGCGCCGTGGACCCGTCGGCCATGACCTCCAAGAGCCGCAACACCCCGTTCGAGGGGCTGGAGCTGCCTGGCAGGGTCGTCGCCACGTTCCTGCGAGGCCGCGCGACCGTGCTCGAAGGGAAACTTCAGTGACCCAAGCTCCCGCCTTGCTCGTCCTTGAAGACGGAAGGGTCTTCCACGGCGTCGCGTACGGGGCTGAGGGAGAGACCTTCGGCGAGATGGTCTTCAACACCGGCATGACCGGTTATCAGGAGACGCTCACCGATCCCTCGTACGCCCGTCAGATCGTGGCGATGACCGCTCCGCACATCGGCAACACCGGCGTCAACACCGAAGACCCGGAGTCGCGCCGCATCCAGGTGGCCGGTTATGTGGTGCGCGAGCCCGCCCGCGTCGCGTCCAACTGGCGGGCCACGGGCTCGCTGGGCTCGGCGCTGCGCGACCAGGGTGTGGTGGGCATCGCGATGCCCGGCACGCGCGCGCTCACCCGCCACCTGCGCGACCGCGGCGCCATGCGCGCCGGAATCTTCAGCGGCGGGGCGGCCGAGGCCGCCGAGAGCGAGCTCCTGGACAGGGTGCTCGCGTCGCCCAAGATGGAGGGCGCCGACCTGGCCGCCGAGGTCGCCACGACCGAGCCGTACGTCGTCCCTGCCATCGGCGAGAAGCGCTTCACCGTGGCGGCGGTCGACCTGGGCATCAAGTCGATGACCCCCCACCGGATGGCCGAGCGCGGCTGCGAGGTGCACGTGCTGCCCGCGACCGTGACGGCCGCCGACATCCTGTCGATCGACCCCGACGGGGTGTTCTTCAGCAACGGACCCGGCGACCCGGCCGCCGCCGATCACCAGGTCGAGGCGCTGCGCGGGGTCCTCGACGCGGGCAAGCCGTTCTTCGGCATCTGCTTCGGCAACCAGATCTTCGGGCGCGCGCTCGGCCTCGGCACGTACAAGCTGCGGTTCGGCCACCGCGGCGTCAACCAGCCCGTGCAGGACAAGCGCACCGGCAAGGTCGACGTCTCCGCGCACAACCACGGCTTCGCCGTCGACGCGCCGACCGACGGCCCGTTCGACACCGACTACGGCCGCGCCGAGGTCAGCCACGTCAACCTGAACGACGACTGCGTGGAGGGCCTGCGGCTCCTCGACCGCCCGGCGTTCAGCGTCCAGTACCACCCGGAAGCCGCGGCGGGTCCGCACGACGCGACCGGCCTCTTCGACCAGTTCTGCCAGATCATGGAAGGGCCGAGGTAATGCCGCGCCGCGAAGATCTGAAATCCGTCCTGGTCATCGGGTCCGGCCCGATCGTCATCGGCCAGGCCTGCGAGTTCGACTACTCCGGGACGCAGGCGTGCCGGGTGCTCAAGGCCGAGGGCCTGCGGGTCGTGCTGGTCAACAGCAACCCGGCGACGATCATGACCGACCCGGAGTTCGCCGACGCCACCTACGTCGAGCCGATCACCCCCGAGGTCGTCGAGAAGATCATCGCCAAGGAGCGCCCGGACGCGCTGCTGCCGACGCTGGGCGGTCAGACCGCGCTCAACACCGCCATCGCGCTGTTCGAGAGCGGCGCGCTGGAGCGGTACGGCGTCGAGCTGATCGGCGCCGACGTCGACGCCATCCAGGCGGGGGAGAACCGCGAGCGTTTCAAGGAGGTCGTCGCCAAGGTCGCGCGCGAGCAGGGCCTGAACGCCGAGTCCGCGCGCTCGATCATCTGCCACACCATGGACGAGGTCATGGCGGCCGCGGGCGAGCTCGGCTACCCGCTGGTCGTGCGGCCCTCGTTCACCATGGGCGGCGCCGGCTCCGGCTTCGCGCACACCGAGGACGACCTGCGCCGCATCGCCGGCGCCGGCCTCGACGCGTCCCCGACCAGCGAGGTGCTCCTGGAGGAGTCGATCCTCGGCTGGAAGGAGTACGAGCTGGAGGTCATGCGTGACAGGCACGACAACGTCGTGATCGTCTGCTCGATCGAGAACCTCGACCCGATGGGCGTGCACACCGGCGACTCGATCACCGTGGCGCCCGCGCTGACGCTCACCGACCGCGAGTACCAGAACATGCGGGACGTGGCGATCGCGGTCATCCGCGAGGTCGGCGTCGACACCGGCGGCTGCAACATCCAGTTCGCCGTGCACCCGGGCACCGGCCGCATGATCGTCATCGAGATGAACCCGCGGGTGTCGCGGTCGTCGGCGCTGGCGTCCAAGGCCACCGGCTTCCCGATCGCCAAGATCGCGGCACGGCTGGCGGTCGGCTACACGCTCGACGAGATCCCGAACGACATCACCCGCGAGACCCCGGCGAGCTTCGAGCCGAGCCTCGACTACATCGTGGTCAAGGTCCCGCGGTTCGCGTTCGAGAAGTTCCCCGGCGCCGACGGCACCCTCACCACCCACATGAAGTCCGTGGGCGAGGCCATGGCCATCGGCCGCAACTTCACCGAGGCCCTGCAGAAGGCGCTGCGCTCGCTGGAGCAGAAGGGCTCGGCCTTCTCGTGGGCGGAGCCGGTCACCGGCCTCGACGCGCTCATCGACGAGACCAGGCGGCCGCACGACGGGCGGCTCCGCAAGGTGCAGCAGGCGCTGCACGCGGGCGCCTCGATCCAGCGGCTGTACGAGGCCACGGGCATCGACCCCTGGTTCCTCGACCAGATCGCCGGGATCAACGAGATCGCCGACGAGATCCGCACCGCCGAGGACGCGCTCACCAAGGACAAGATCCTGCGCGCCAAGCGGCACGGCTTCTCCGACGCGCAGATCGGGCAGCTGCGCGGGCTGTCGGAGGAGGTCGTCCGCGAGCTGAGGCACGCCCTCGGCATCCGGCCGGTCTACCTGACCGTCGACACGTGCGCGGCCGAATTCGCGGCGCAGACCCCGTACCTGTACTCGGCATACGACATCGAGACCGAGGTGCCGCCGGGCGAGAAGCCCAAGGTGATCATCCTCGGGTCCGGGCCCAACCGCATCGGCCAGGGCGTCGAGTTCGACTACAGCTGCGTGCACGCCTCGTTCACGCTGGCCGACGCGGGCTACGAGACCGTCATGGTCAACTGCAACCCCGAGACCGTCTCGACCGACTACGACACCTCCGACCGGCTCTACTTCGAGCCGCTCACGCTGGAGGACGTCCTGGAGGTCGTGCACGCCGAGCAGAAGTCCGGCGAGGTCGCGGGCGTGATCGTCCAGCTCGGCGGGCAGACGCCGCTCGGCCTGGCGCAGAAGCTCAAGGACGCGGGCGTGCCGATCGTCGGCACCTCGCCCGAGAGCATCCACCTCGCCGAGGAGCGCGGCGCGTTCGGCCGCGTCCTGCACCGCGCCGGGCTCGCCGCGCCCAAGCACGGCACCGCCACCTCGTTCGAGGAGGCGCGCGAGATCGCCGACGAGATCGGCTACCCGGTCCTGGTGCGGCCCTCGTACGTGCTGGGCGGCCGCGGCATGGAGATCGTCTACGACGACGCCACGCTGTCGACGTACATGGCCAAGGCGACCGACGCCAGCCCCGAGCACCCGGTGCTGGTCGACCGGTTCCTGGACGAGGCCATCGAGATCGACGTCGACGCGCTGTTCGACGGCGAGGAGCTCTACCTCGGCGGCGTCATGGAGCACATCGAGGAGGCCGGCATCCACTCCGGCGACTCGGCGTGCGCGCTGCCGCCGATCACCCTCGGCCACGACGACATCCGGCGCATCCGCGAGTCCACCGAGGCGCTCGCGCGCGGCATCGGAGTGCGCGGCCTGATGAACGTGCAGTACGCGCTGTCGGCGGGCGTGCTCTACGTGCTGGAGGCCAACCCGCGCGCCTCCCGGACCATCCCGTTCGTCTCCAAGGCGACCGCGGTGCCGCTGGCCAAGGCGGCCGCCCGCGTCATGATGGGCGCCACGATCTCCCAGCTGCGCGGCGAGGGGCTGCTGCCCGAGGCCGGTGACGGCGGCTCGCTGCCGCTGGACGCGCCGATCGCGGTCAAGGAGGCGGTGCTCCCGTTCGACCGGTTCCGCAACGCCCAGGGCCAGGGCGTCGACACCGTGCTCGGCCCGGAGATGCGCTCGACCGGCGAGGTCATGGGCATCGACGAGGTCTTCGGCACCGCCTACGCCAAGTCGCAGCAGGCCGCGTACGGCGCGCTGCCGACCAAGGGCCGGGCGTTCGTGTCGGTCGCCAACCGGGACAAGCGGCACATGATCTTCCCGGTGAAGCGGCTCGCCGACCTGGGGTTCGAGATCCTCGCCACCGAGGGGACCGCCGAGGTCCTGCGCCGCAACGGGGTCCGTGCCAAGATCGTGCGCAAGCACAGCGAAGGCCCCGGATCCGGCGGCGAGCCCACGATCGTGCGGCGCGTCCTCGACGGCGAGGTGGACCTCATCGTCAATACTCCCTTCGGAAGCCCCGGCCAGTCGGGGCCCCGTCTCGACGGTTACGAGATCCGGACCGCCGCGGTGCTGCGCGGCGTGCCGTGCGTGACCACCGTCCAGGGCCTCGCGGCCGCGGTGCAGGGCATCGAGGCCGTCGCGGGCGGCCAGGTCGGCGTGCGCTCGCTCCAGGAGCACGCCGAACGGCTGCGGGGCGCGCACGGCCGGGGGTGATCTCGGCAGGGGCCGTCCCCTGGCGGGGCGGCCCCGGCCGCACACGACGAGAGGGAGATGGGTGTCCGACACACCGGTGCAGACGTCGGCAACCGTTCTGACGGTCCGCCAGGTGCAGGACTACCACGCGATGACGCTGGTGGCCCCGGCGATCGCCGAGCGGTTCCGGCCAGGGCAGTTCGTCGCGCTCGCGGTGGGCGGCGAGCACACCAGCCGGCTGGTCCGGCGCTGTTTCGGGGTGTACGAGGTGAAGTCCGACTACGGCGGCACCGTCGAGGTCGTATTCGCCGACCGCGACCCCGGCACCGCGTGGCTGGCCGGCCGCCGGGCCCGTGACCAGGTGGACCTCGTCGGGCCCCTCGGCCGCCCGTTCCGGCTCCCGCGCGACCCGGTCAGCTGCCTGCTGATCGGCGGCGGCCCCGGCGGCGCGGCGCTGTTCGCGCTCGCCGACACGCTGCACCGGCGCGGCTGCCAGGTGCACTTCGTGCTCGGCGGCCCGGCCGCCCGGCAGGTGTTCGGCTCGCGGATGGCGCAGCGCATCGGCGACAGTGCCGTCATCACCACCGAGGACGGCTCGCTCGGCGAGAGCGGCACCGTCCGCGACGTCCTGCCCAGGGTCATCCAGGAGACGGGCGCCGACGTGGTCTACGCCTGCGGCCCCACCCGCCTCCTGCGCACCGTCACCGGCATCGCCGCCGAACACGGGCTGCCCTCCCAGGTCTCGGTGGAGGAGTTCCTCCAGGAGACCGGCGCCTGCGGCATCGGGGTCTGCATGACCTGCGTGCTGCCCATCCACGGGGAGGACGGCGTGACCCGCATGGTGCGGGCCTGCGCCGACGGCCCGGTGCTGCGCGGCGACCGGGTCCGCTGGAACGATCTCGGCACGATCCCGTTCGACGCGCTGGGCGCGCCGCGCGCGCTGAGCGGAGGCCCCAAGTGAGCGCGCGGTCGCGGGAAGGCGGCCGCGCGCCGGTGAGCGGAGTGGACCGATGAGCACACGCACGAGGACGGCACTCGGCTCCCTGGAGCTGCCCAACCCCGTGATGACGGCCGCCGGGTGCGGCGGCTCGGGCCGCGAGCTCGCGCAGTTCTTCGACCTGGCCAAGCTCGGCGCGTTCGTCACGACCTCCGTCATGCCGCAACCGCGGGCGGGGCGGCCCACCCCGCGCATGGCCGAGACGCCCAGCGGCCTGCTCACCGCCATGGGCCTGCCCGGTCCCGGCATCGAGTCGTTCCTCGAACGCGACCTGCCCTGGCTGCGGGAACAGGACGCGCGCGTCATCGTCTCAGTGGCCGGCAACAGCGTGGAGGAGTTCGCCGAACTCGCCGGGCGCCTCCGCAACGAGCCGGGCATCGCGGCGATCGAGGTGAACGTCGCGTGCCCCAACGTCGAGGACCGCGGACGCATGTTCGCCTGGCACCCCACGGCGGCGGCCGCCGTCGTCCGGGCCGTCAAGTCCAACGCCCGCGTCCCCGTCCTGGCCAAGCTGGCCCCGGACGTCACCGACATCGTCACCATCGCGCTGGCCTGCGCCGACGCGGGCGCCGACGGCCTGACCCTCATCAACACCATCGAGGGCATGGCCATCGACGCTCAGACCCTGCGCCCCGCGCTCACCGGCGTGTCGGGCGGGCTCTCGGGCCCGGCCGTCCGCCCCATCGCGCTCCGCTGCGTCTACCAGGTGCACGCCGCCCTCCCCACCACGCCGATCATCGGTGTGGGCGGGATCGCGACCGGCCTCGACGCGCTGGAGTTCGTCCTCGCGGGGGCGTCGGCCGTGGCGGTCGGCACGACGCTGTTCCACGATCCGTCCGCCGGCCCGCGCGTCCTGCGCGAGCTGGAGGACGCCCTCGCGGCGCGCCGTATGAGCCTCGCCGACGCCGTCGGCCTCGCCCACAAACCCGCTGGATACGTACCGCCCCAGGTCCGTCCCGAACCGAAGGTCGACGAGCCGGGAGAGCTGAAGGAGAGGCTTCCGTGAATCCTGCCCCCATCGCCGTCGCCCTGGACGCTCCCGACCTGGAGACGGCCGCGCGCTGGGCCAGCCTCGTCACCCCGCACGTCAGCACCGTCAAGGTCGGCCTGGAGCTCTACCTGCGCTACGGCCCCGACGTCGTGGCGAGCGTCCGCGGCGCCAGCCGCGTCCAGGTCTTCCTGGACCTCAAGCTCCACGACATCCCGGCCACCGTCGCCGGCGCCACCCGCGCCGTGGCGCGCCTCAAGCCGGCCTTCCTGACCGTCCACGCGACGGGCGGCCGGGCGATGATCCGCGCCGCCGTGGAGGCCGCCCCGGCCACCAGGATCGCCGCCGTCACGGTGCTCACCTCGCTCCGCGACGCCGACCTCGCCGACCTCGGCGTCGCCGGACCGGCCTCAGACGCCGTACGCCGCCTCGCGGCCCTCGCGGTGGACGCGGGTGCCCAAGCGCTCGTCTGCTCGCCTCAGGAGGCCGCTGCGGTCCGTGCAGAGGTCGGTCCCGGCATCACGCTCATCACCCCGGGCGTACGGCCCGCGGGGGCCGCCACACAGGACCAGGCGCGCGTGGCCACCCCCGAGGACGCGCTGGCCGCCGGCGCCGACCTCCTCGTGATCGGCCGCCCCATCACCGGCGCCCCCGACCCCGGCGCCGCCGCCGCGGGAATCGCCGCGGCCCTCCGCCGCGTCTCGACGACCTGAGCGGTGTTGATGGCTTTCGCGGCCTCGGGTCCTCGCCTGGCGGCTCACCCCCGAACCGCAAAGCGGCGAGCGCGACTGTGTTTGCGAGCTTCGCGGCCTCGGGTCCTCGCCTGGCGGCTCACCCCCGAACCGCAAGCGGCGAGCGCGACATCGCTTCGCGATCTCTCGTGAAGCCTCGCCTTCGGCTGGCTCCACGACCCGTTAGCGCACTCGCGTGCGGGCTGAGGCACATGGCCCGCTCTTGACTCGCATTGCCGGGAAATGGACACATTGGGTCAAATGGGGTTCGATCCCGGTGCAGTGACGGGAATGTGATGGGGATCACGGAGGGTGTCCGGGGGCGGGGCCTGCTGGAGGTGCCGGGTGACACCGTTAGGGCCTTGGTGGGTGGTTTTTTGCGATCTTGCGAAAGCCCCAGGATGGCAGGGGGTTCGCGGTTGAAGGGCCCGAGTTGCCCACAGTCCGTATTCAGGACACTCCAAGGAGTGATTTTCGCGATTTTGTGGCGTGCTAAACGGCACTTCACGTTGCCTTATGGGGTCTGAACTCGCTAGTTTCCCAACCCGTCCGACTCCGTCGAGTGGAAACCTGAGGTGACCCGGCGTGGCTCTTCCGCCCCTAACCCCCGAACAGCGCGCCGCAGCCCTTGAGAAGGCTGCCAAGGCTCGCAAGGAGCGGGCCGAGGTGAAGAACAAGCTCAAGCACGGGGGAACCTCGCTTGCCGAGGTCCTCAAGGAGGGGCAGACCGACGACGTCATCGGAAAGATGAAGGTGTCGGCCCTCCTCGAATCCCTGCCCGGTGTGGGCAAGGTGCGTGCGAAGCAGATCATGGAGCGTCTGGGGATCGCCGAGTCGCGCCGCGTGCGCGGCCTCGGTGCCAACCAGCGCGCCTCCCTGGAGCGTGAGTTCGGCGGCGGCAACCGCTGATGCGACTCGCGGACGGGCGCGGCGGTTCGGACGCCGCGGCCGGCTCGGGTATACCCATGGGCATGCCCGCCTCCGGCCCCATCCCGTCCAGCTCCGGCGCACCCATTCCTGTGCCGGACGGCTCCCATTCGCAAGATCGGCTTGTACGGCGGCTGACGGTCCTCTCCGGCCCGTCAGGCGTCGGCAAGAGCACGGTCGTCGCCGAGATCCGGCGAGCACACCCGCGGGTGTGGCTGTCGGTCTCGGTGACCACCCGGCCCCCCCGGCCGGGTGAGACCCACGGCGTGCAGTACTTCTTCGTCGACGACGCCGGTTTCGACCGGCTCGTCGCCGGAGGGGAACTGCTCGAGTGGGCCGAGTTCGCGGGCAACCGCTACGGCACGCCGCGGCGGCCCGTGCTCGAACGGCTCGAACGCGGCGAGGCCGTCCTCCTGGAGATCGACCTTCAGGGGGCCCGGCAGGTCCGGCAGAGCATGCCGGAGGCCCTGCTGGTCTTCCTCGCGCCCCCGTCCTGGGAGGAGCTGGTGCGCCGCCTCGTCGGCCGCGGCACCGAGCCCCCCGAGGTGATCGAACGCCGCCTGGAGGCGGCCCGCGTCGAGCTGGCGGCCGAGAAGGAGTTCGACCTCACCCTGATCAACACGGCCGTCGGGGACGTGTGTCATGAGCTGGTAACGTTGATGTCCGTTGAATAACCACTAGTGGAAGGCGACGGTGTGGCAGCCAGCACCGAAGGCATCACCAACCCGTCGATCGACGAGCTCCTCGAGGTCGTCGACACCAAGTACGGCCTCGTGAGCATCGCGGCCAAGCGCGCGCGGCAGATCAACGCCTACTACGCCCAGCTGGGCGAGGGCCTGCTGGAGTACGTCGGCCCGCTCGTCGAGACCCAGGTCCAGGAGAAGCCGCTGTCGATCGCCCTCCGCGAGACGCGCGAAGGCCTCCTCAACGCCGAGCCCATCGAGGGTTAGCGGGGGGACGAGTGTGGTCGGTGCCTAGAGCACCTTCTCCGGCACTCGCCAACCCTCATGTCTGCCCAGGGGGGCGACCCCTGGAACCCCCGATGGATCCCCGTACGGGGGTCGCCGGGCTCTTGGGAACCATCGAACATGACCTCACGTAAGCCGCGTGTTGTGCTTGGCGTCAGCGCGGGGATCGCCGCTTACAAGGTGTGCGAGCTGCTGCGGCGTCTCACCGAGTCGGGGCATGACGTCCGTGTCGTGCCCACGCGGGACGCGCTGCGCTTCGTCGGCGAACCCACCTGGGCGGCGCTGTCGGGCAACCCCGTGAGCACCGAGGTGTGGAACGGGGTCGACGAGGTTCCGCATGTGCGGCTGGGGCAGGAGGCCGATCTCGTCTTCGTCGCCCCGGCGACGGCCGACATGCTCGCCAAGGCCGCGCACGGCCTCGCCGACGACCTGCTCACCAACACGCTGCTGACGGCGCGGTGCCCGGTCGTGTTCGCGCCCGCGATGCACACCGAGATGTGGGAGCACCCCGCCATCCAGGCGAACGTGGCGACGCTGCGGGCCCGGGGCGCCGTCGTGGTCGAGCCCGCCTCCGGGCGGCTGACCGGCAAGGACACCGGCAAGGGGCGGCTGCCCGATCCCGCCGAGTTGTTCGAGGTGGCGCGGCGCGTGCTGGCGCGTGGTGGTGCGGAGCAGGATCTGGCCGGGCGGCACGTGGTGGTCTCTGCCGGGGGCACGCGTGAGCCCATCGACCCGGTCCGCTTCATCGGCAACCGCTCGTCGGGGCTTCAGGGTTACGCGCTGGCCCGTACGGCCGTGGCGCGCGGGGCCAGGGTCACCCTGGTGGCCGCCAACGTGGCACTGGCGGATCCGGCCGGGGCCGACATCGTCCCGGTGGGATCGGCGGAGGAGATGCGCAAGGCGGTCCTGGAGGCCGCCGACGGCGCCGACGCGGTGGTGATGGCCGCCGCGGTGGCCGACTTCCGGCCCGCCGGCTACCAGGGCTCGAAGATCAAGAAGACGCCGGGCGCCGAACCCGAGCCGATCCACCTGTCCAAGAACGCCGACATTCTGGCCGAGCTAGGCCAACGCCGGCGGGCCGGCCAGGTGATCGTCGGCTTCGCGGCCGAGACCGACGACGTGCTCGCCAACGGGCGCGAGAAGCTCGCCCGCAAGGGCTGTGACCTGCTCGTCGTCAACCAGGTGGGGGACGGCCTCACCTTCGGCCAGGCCGACAACGCCGCCACCATTCTGGCGGCGGACGGCGAATCCACCGAAGTGCCGCGCGGAGCGAAGGAAGCCCTGGCAGACGTCGTATGGGATCTCGTCGCCGCGCGTCTCGAGTGATATACATACCACTTCGGTGAGGATTGAGCAGCCCTCCAGCGGGGCCCGATAAACTTCGCCGACAAGCCCATAAGAACGGCGGTGGCCTGCCGCCCGCCACAAGTCCGTCCGCCTCTGCGACAATTTCAGTCAGCAGCCGCTGCATAGGAGTTCACGTACGTGTCTCGTCGCCTCTTCACCTCCGAGTCCGTGACCGAAGGGCATCCGGACAAGATCGCGGACCAGATCAGTGACGCGATCCTCGATTCGATGCTCAAGGACGACCCCGCGAGCCGGGTCGCCGTCGAGACCATGATCACCACCGGCCAGGTGCACGTGGCCGGCGAGGTGACCACCGAGACCTACGTGGACATTCCCGGTGTCATCCGGGAGAAGATCCTCGAGATCGGCTACGACTCGTCCAAGAAGGGCTTCGACGGCCACTCCTGCGGCGTGTCGGTGTCCATCGGCGCGCAGTCGCCCGACATCGCGCAGGGCGTCGACGACGCCTACGAGACCCGCGAGGGCGAGGACCGCGACAAGCAGGGCGACGACCTCGACCGCCAGGGCGCCGGCGACCAGGGCCTGATGTTCGGCTACGCGACCAACGAGACGCCCGATCTCATGCCGCTGCCGATCACCATCGCGCACAAGCTGGCGCACCGGCTGTCGGCGGTCCGCAAGTCCGGCCAGGTGCCCTACCTGCGGCCCGACGGCAAGACCCAGGTCACCATCGAGTACGACGGCGACCGGGCGCTGCGCCTCGACACCGTCGTGGTCTCCAGCCAGCACGCTCCCGACATCGATCTCAAGGAGCTGCTGACCCCCGACATCAAGGAGCACGTGGTCGACCCCGTGCTCGCCCAGTTCGAGCTCGACACGAGCGACTACCGGCTGCTGGTCAACCCGACCGGCCGCTTCGAGATCGGCGGCCCGATGGGCGACGCCGGCCTCACCGGCCGCAAGATCATCGTTGACACCTACGGCGGCATGGCCCGGCACGGCGGCGGCGCGTTCTCCGGCAAGGACCCGTCCAAGGTCGACCGGTCCGCCGCCTACGCCATGCGCTGGGTCGCCAAGAACATCGTCGCCGCGCAGCTGGCCGACCGCGCCGAGGTGCAGGTCGCCTACGCGATCGGCAAGGCCCACCCGGTCGGCGTGTTCGTGGAGACCTTCGGCACCGAGAAGCTCCCGGTCGACAAGATCACGGAAGCCGTGCAGCAGGTCTTCGACCTTCGTCCGGCCGCCATCGTCCGCGACCTGGACCTGCTCCGCCCGATCTACTCCCAGACCGCCGCGTACGGCCACTTCGGCCGTCCCGAGCCGGACTTCTCCTGGGAGCGCACCGACCGCGCCGAGGCCCTCGCCCAGGCGGCGCGTTAACTGCTCCTCGGCCTCGAGGGGCTCGCCTGGCGGCTCGCCTCTCGAACCGAGAAGCGTGCGGGCGCGGCATCGCTTCGCGATCTTCGCGTGAAGCTTCGCCTGGCGGCTCGCTCCAGCTCAGGTGGCGCGCCCGCGTGACGGTTCGCTTGCAGCGGTCGGACGGCTGGTCTCGCTGCGCAAAGGCCCCGAGGATTGCTCGGGGCCTTTGCTGTTGGCAGCATCAGAGTGCGTGCCCGGCGAGCTGGAGGAGCCGGCGCATGTCGTGGTAGCCGTGAACGCAGGCGGCCATGACGCCTGGATAGCCGCCGGACGTCTCGGCGTATTCGAGCAGGAAGTACGGGTCGAGGGCGTCCGGGTGCTCGACGTTCACCTCGACCACCACGCCGGTCGCCACGTTCTCGAACCTGCAGTGTTCGCCGTGCGGATCGGCGTGCCACGACTCGGGATCGGGCTCGCTTGCGGCCAGTTGCCGGGCGAGGCGGCGGAAGTCGGCCATGAGGGCGTCGAGCTCGGCGCGGGCGCGACCGGCCTCCTCGCGGCTCACGAGCCGCATCGCGGTGATGGTCGAGGCGCCCGAGACGAAGACGTCGATGTCTTCGGCTGCGAGTGACGGCTTCAACCGGGACACGGCGGCGAACGGGTCGGGGACGGTGAAGACCGCGTGCTGTCCGCGGCTGACCGCCTGCCGGATGCTCTCGGGTGTCATTCCGTGGGCGGCTTGCCGCTGATGAGGCCGATCATCAGGCGCAGCTGTTCGCTGTAGCGTTCCTCGAACTCCGGAGTGCGGGGGTCGATGCCGAACGCCTCGCGGGCGAGGTGCGGCATCATCATGGGGGCCATGGCCATGCCCTGCAGCGCCAGCCGCACGGCCGCCGGGTCGAGGTCGGCGGGCAGTTCGCCGCGCTCCTGGCGTTGCCGGATGTGGGCGAGATCGTCACCGATGGACGTGTCGACCGGCGCCGATTCGATGTCGTCGTCCTCCAGGCCGCGCCAGAGCATCAGGCGGGGCGGACGAGGGTCGGCCAAGCCGCGCCGCAGATAGCGCACCGCCACCTCGCACAGGGGGACATCGAGGCCGGCGAAGGACTTCTCGCTCTCCAGCCAGCAGCGCTGCATCTCGCGGTAGAGGCCCTCCTTGCCGCCGAAGTAGTAGCTGATGAGGTGCTTGTTGACGCCCGCCCGGTCGGCGATGTCCTGGACCCTGGCGCCGGCGTAGCCCTTGGCCGCGAACTCGGTCACCGCGGCGTCGAGCAGGGCCGCCTGGGTGCGTTCGGCGTCGCGCTGCCGTTCCTCGGGCGCCGGGGCGCGCCAGCGTTTCGAGGTGGTCTTCTCCGCCATGCGGCCAGTCTAGATCGCTCCTCGACCGTAGAGACAAGCGAGTTGATTGTCCAGACGGTTGACAGAATTGTCTAGATGGATAAATGCT
This sequence comes from Spirillospora sp. NPDC048911, assembly GCF_043198015.1. Lineage (NCBI taxonomy): Bacteria > Bacillati > Actinomycetota > Actinomycetes > Streptosporangiales > Thermomonosporaceae > Spirillospora > Spirillospora sp. NPDC048911. The sequence goes on from NZ_JBICUD010000002.1 coordinate 1,153,600, forward strand.
TGCCGCCATGACCCGGATCCATGCCGAGGCCGTCGCGGCGGCCATGCCGCCGCCCGCCCGCTTCAGTCCCGAACTGCGCCGTGTGATCGCCGCCCTCGTGCTCGGCGGCGTCCTGGTGATGCTCGACTCGACGATCGTCAACATCGCGTTGCACACGCTCTCGGCCGAGCTGGACACCACGCTCGCCGGCGTCCAGTGGGTCGTCACCGCCTACACCCTCGCCATGGGCCTGGTGATCCCGGTGAGCGGCTGGCTCGCCCGCCGGGCCGGGGCGCGGCGGCTCGTCGTCGCCGCCACCGCGACGTTCACGGTGGCGTCGTTGCTGTGCGGCCTGGCGCAGGATCCGGCGCAGCTGATCGCGTTCCGGGTGCTGCAGGGGCTGGCGGGCGGCCTCATGATGCCCGTGGGCCAGATCATCCTGGTGCGCGCGGCCGGGCCGGACCGGCTCCCCCGGGTGATGGCCGTCCTCGGCCTGCCGATGATCATGGCGCCGGTGGTGGGGCCGACCCTGGGCGGGCTGCTGCTGGAGCACGCCTCCTGGGAGTGGATCTTCCTGGTGAACGTGCCGGTCGGGATCGTCGCGACCTGGCTGGCGTGGCGCATGCTGCCGTCCGACGGGGCGGGCGAGAAGGCAGGGCCACTGGACGTGCCGGGTCTGGCGCTGGCCGCGGCCGGCACCGTCGGCCTCACCTACGGCCTGGCCGAGGCCGGCGAGCCGGGCGGCGCCTTGGCGGGCGCGGTCTGGGCAGGGGGCGGCGCCGTGCTGCTCGCGCTCTTCGTGCTGCGCTCCCTGCGGGTGCGACGGCCGCTGCTGGACGTGCGGCTCTTCCGCAACGCGGGGTTCGCCGCGGCCTCGCTCGCCTCGTTCACCCTCAGCGCCGCGATGTTCGGCGGGATGATCCTGCTGCCGCTCTACTTCCAGACCGTCCGGCATGAGGACGCGGTCGCCACAGGTCTCCTCGTCGCGCCGCAGGGGCTGGGCGCCGCGGCGGCGATGTGGGCGTCCGGCCGGATCACCGAACGGCTGGGCGCCGGCCTGACCTCGCTCCTCGGCGGGCTGGTCGCCGTGGTCACCACCGTGCCGTACGTGCTCGTCACCGAGGACGTCTCGTACCCCCTGCTGGCCCTGGCCATGGTCGGCCGGGGCATCGGCATCGGCCTGTCGGCGATGCCGCCGATGACCGCGGCGTTCCAGGCGCTCTCCCCGGCCCAGATCGCCGACGCGAGCCCGCAGCTCACGGTGCTCCAGCGGGTCGGCGCCTCGGTCGGCACCGCCATCTTCGCGGTCGCGCTCCAGCAGGGGCTCGACGGCGCGGGGACGGCGCCCGCCCGGCAGGCCGACGCGTTCGGCGGCGCCTTCGGCTGGGTGCTGGCGGTGACCGCGGTGGCCGTCCTGCCGGCCGTCGTGCTCATGGTCACCGAACGCCGCCGCCGCGCCGCGCAGCCGGAGCCGGAGCCGCTCGCCCTATCGCCCGATCAGTCGGATCGGGCGGATCAGCCGGGGCAGGGGGTGCCGCGGGGCAGCTCGTAGCGGGCGCCCACGTGGTAGCGGCCGGGGCCGGGGGCGTCGAGCCGGACGAAGTCACCGGCGCGGGCCAGGCAGCCCTTCCCCGGCCCGTGCACGCTCAGCCAGGGCGACCAGGAGATGCGCAGCAGCACCGAGCTCTTGCCGGGAACCTTCACCACCATGCGGTCGGGGCTGATCCGCTCGACCGTGGCGGGGGCGTCGGCGAGCGGCTTGGGATCGGCGACCCGGTAGACGCGCCAGTGCCGGTCCCGCCAGACCTCGCTCAGATACGGCTGGCCGCTGCGGACGAGGGCCGCCTCACGCCGGGCGGCCCAGTCGACCTCACGTTCCGGCAGGACGACGTACTGCACGGCCCACGTGCGCAGCCAATCGCGGTAGCTGGTGGCGTTGAAAAGGGTCTCGTCGTAGAAGAGCTCGTTGCGGTGGGCGTCGACCTGGCGGTTCCAGCCGCGGGCGAGGATGAAGTGCCGGCTGAGCCCGTACGCCTCCCAGTGGGAGCGCAGCGGGACGACCTCGATCCGGCCCTGGGCCGCGCCGAGCCCCTTGAGCGCGGTGATCAGCCCCGTGGAGTACCGGGCGGTCGCCCCGGCCGGGCGGGTGTGGATGATGTCGTCGACCGGCTTGACCACCTGCCAGCCGGCGGTGACCAAGAAGGCCACCGACAGCACGGCCAGGCGGAGCCGGCCGGTGGCGCGCGCCACCGCGATGATCAGGAACATGCCGCCGAACATCAGCGCGAGCCGTTCGACGTTGCTGCCGATCGGGGACGGGATCGCCCAGGTCAGGAGGATTCCGAGGAGGTAGACGCCCGCGCCGACGCGCACGACCCGCCAGGAGCGCGGCGCGCAGAGCGTCACCGCGACCACGCTGGCGAGCGTGGGAAGGACGATGGCGGTCGTGGAGATCGGCTGCTTGCCGTAGAAGGGGAACAGCGCCGACGTCGCCGCCACGACCAGCGGCGGCCCCAGGGCGAGCATGAGCCCGGCCCGACGCCGTCCGGTCAGGAAGAGCGCCGCCGCCAGCACCAGGACGAACAGCCCGGCGACGGGGCTCGCGAGGGTGGCCAGCACGCCGAGGAGCAACATCCCGGCCGCCCGCAGCGGCGGGGTGCCGCGCGGCGAGAAGGCCGGGAACACCGCGGCCAGGGCGAACAGCAGGCCGAGCCCGAAGGTCACCCGCCCGGACGCCGAGTTGCACGAGATGGCGAACGCGGCCCACATCGCCGCCGCCGTCGCCACCGGGGCCTTGAACCGCACCAGCAGCATCGCCGTCAGAGTGGCCGACAGCGTGCCGGTGACCACGGCGACCGTGCGGATCCCGAACCAGCCCATGAGGTAGGGGGAGAGCACGCTGTAGGAGGCCGGGTGCATGCCGCCGTACCAGGCCAGGTTGTACGAGGCCTCCGGATGCTGGCGGGCGAACGTCGTCCACGCGGCCTGCGCGGCGAGGTCGCCGCCGTTGTTGGCCACGTAGAAGCCCCACAGCAGGTGCAGGATCCCGGCCGTCAGCGTGGCGGCCATCACCGGGCGGCGCGGGTCGAGCCGCTCGCGCCAGCGGTGCCCGCCGCCCGGCGGGGACGGCAGGCGGACGCGCCGCGGCTGCGGCACGGTGAGGACTGCGCCCTCGACCCTCTCCGGGGTCTCCGCGGTCGTCACGGAGCCGGGACGGGTCGGAAGGACATCTGGGGGACCGGCGGCATCGGGCAATGATCCCGTCAACTTGGTGGTAGTTCAAACCGGGCGCCCGCGGGGCGGCCCGGAAGAGCCATGGGCGAGCACGGACCGCTCATCTGGTAGGACGGTGGAGTGACGAACGACGGCGGCGCGGCGGAGCTCATCCCGGGGCTGGGGGACATCGTCCCGGTGCCCGCCGCGAAGCCCGCCAGGCCTGGCCGGCCTGCGAAGCCGACGAAGGCGGGTAAGCCGCGCAAGACGCCCAAGAAGGGTGTCCGGGTGCCCGCCGAGACCCTGCCGGTCGCCCGGATCGCCGTGGACGTGGCCCTGCCGCACCTCGACCGCCCGTTCGACTACCTGATCCCCGCCGAGCTGGCCGACAAGGCCGTTCCGGGCTGCCGCGTCCGGGTGCGGTTCGCCGGGAAGCTCGTCGACGGCTTCCTGCTCGAACGGGCCGGCGAGAGCGACCACGAGGGCACGCTGCGCTTCCTCGAACGGGTCACCTCCCCCGAGCCGGTGCTCGCGCCGGAGATCGCCGCGCTGGCCCGCGAGGTCGCCGACCGCTACGCGGGCTCGCTCTACGACGTGCTGCGGCTGGCCATCCCGCCGCGCCACGCCCGGGTCGAGGCCGAGCCGCCGGGCGAGCGCCTGGAGTACGAGGCGCCCGGCGGCCCCGGGCCCTGGGCCGACTACCCGGCCGGCCCGTCCTTCCTCGCCGCGCTCGGCGAGCGGCGGGCGCCGCGCGCGGTGTGGAGCGCGCTGCCCGGCCCGGCCTGGCCCGCCGCGATGGCACGGGCGGCGGCGGTCACCCTCGCGGGCGGGCGCGGCGCGCTCGTCGTGGTGGCCGACTGGCGGGACGTGGCGCGCGTGGACGAGGCGCTCACCGCCGAGCTGGGGGAGGGCCGGCACGTCGCCCTGACGGCGGATCTCAAGCCGTCCGAGCGCTACCGCCGCTGGCTGACGATCCTGCGCGGCACGGTCCGGGTGGTGGTCGGCACCCGCGCCGCGATGTTCGCCCCCGTCCACGATCTCGGCCTGACCGTGCTCTGGGACGACGGCGACGACGTGCACCCCGACCCGCACGCCCCGTACCCCCATCCGCGCGAGGTCCTGGCGCTGCGGGCGCACCGCGCCGGCGCGGCGGCCCTCATCGGCGGGTTCACCCGGACGACCGAGGCGACGCAGCTGGTCGAGTCGGGCTGGGCGCACGCGCTCGCCGCCGACCGCGTGCGGATCAGGGAGCTCATGCCCCGCATCGGGCCGGTCGGCGACGACGCGGAGCTGCCCAAGGACGCCGCCGCCCGCAGCGCCCGGCTGCCCAACGTGGCGTTCCAGGCGGCCCGCCGCGCGCTGGAGGAGGGCCCGGTGCTCGTGCAGGTGCCTCGGCGCGGCTACCTTCCGGCGCTCGCCTGCGGCCGGTGCCGTACGCAGGCGCACTGCACCGCCTGCCAGGGCCCGCTCGCCCTCCAGTCGTCGCATGCCACCCCGTACTGCCGCTGGTGCGGCCGCATCGCCGGAGACTGGCGATGCCCCGAATGCGGGCACATCCACATCCGCGCCATCGTGGTCGGCGCCAAGCGGACCGCCGAGGAGCTCGGCCGGGCCTTCCCCGGCGTGCCGGTGAAGACCTCCGGCCGCGACGCGATCCTCGACAGGATCGGGCCGCAGCGCGCGCTCGTCGTGGCCACGCCGGGCGCCGAGCCGGTGGCCGACGAGGGCTACGCCGCCGCCCTCCTGCTGGACGGCTGGGCACTGCTCGGCAGGGCCGACCTCCGGGCGGGCGAGGAGACGCTCCGCCGCTGGATGAACGCCGCCGCCCTCGTCCGCCCGGCGGGGCCGGTCGTCGTCTCGGCCGACGGGTCGCTCCCGGCCGTCCAGGCGCTCATCCGCTGGGACCCGGTCACCTTCGCCGAGCGCGAGCTGGCCGAACGGCGCGAGGTCGGCTTCCCGCCCGCCGTCCGGATGGCCTCGCTGACGGCCTCGCCGGCCGCGATCCGCGGGCTGCTGTCGGACGCGAGGCTGCCCGAGGGCGCCGAAGTCCTCGGCCCGGTCCCGGTGTCCGCTCCGGCGCCCGGTCAGGGCCCCGCCCCGCAGGAGGGCGGCGACCCCGAGAGGGAACGCGCCCTCGTCCGGGTGCCGCGCGCGGCCGGCGTGCCGCTGGCGAGGGCGCTGAAGGAGGCGCAGGGCGTGCGCAGCGCCCGCAAGGCCGACGAGTACGTACGCGTCCAGATCGACCCCCTCGAACTGCTCTGAGCACTAGGGTTTCCGCGTGGCAGACAACTGGGTGGAGAGTCTCACCGATGATCTTCAGCGCTGGGCCGGCGGCCGCGCCGACACCGGCGGCGCGCCGGTCGACGTCCAGGGAGCGTTGCTGCTCCTGGACCTGGCCAGGGAGGAGCTGGCACTCGCCGCCGCGCCGGAGCTCACCCCGGAGCGGCTCGGTGATCTGCTGCTCAAGGTCTTCCCGGACGAGGTCGTCGCCGGGGCCGACGAGGTGCCCGCGATCCTGGCGACCGCGGCCACGCTGATGGACTTCCTCGGCGAGTCCGGCGCGGTCCCGGCCGGCCAGGCCGCCGCGCTCCGCGCCGAGCTCGACCGGCTGGCCCCCGAGTTCGCCGAGGTCGTCGCCGAGACCGACACCGGCGAGCGGCAGGCCGCCGCCGAGGTGATCACCGCGATGATGGTGGCCGACGGCATCTCCCTGGACGACCAGGACGCGGTCGAGGAGTGGGTGTCGGCCTTCGAGGGGCTTCCCGAGGACGAACGGTACGCCCGCACCGAGGAGTACCTGCGGCAGGCCGAGGAGCTCGTCGTGCCGCCCGTACGGCTGGCGCCCGAGGCCGATCTGGCCGCCGCCGCCCGCGCGTCCGAGCTGACCGTCCAGGCCCGCGCGCTCGCCGAGTGGGCGCAGGGCCGCCCCGTCACCGAGTTCGGCGATCTCGACGGAGACGACGCCGCGGCGGCCGTGGCCGCGCTCGGCCTGGAGACCCCGCGGGCCGCCGGCACGCCGGTCGACGACCAGTCCGGCCTGCCCGAGCTCGACCGGCTCTGGTGGGCCGTGGTCGAGTCGGAGGTGCTCGTGACCACCGGCGGCACGGCGGCCGCGGGGCCGTCGCTGCCCGATCTCGCGGCGGGCGACGACGAGACGATCCTCGGCGTCTGGCTGCGGCTGTTCGACGCGATGGCCGTGCCCGAGCACGAGGGCGAGGACGGTCTCGACGCGATCGAGCTGGTGCAGAACGAGCTCACCGGCGTCCTCATCCACCTGTACGAGCAGGAGTCGCCCTCGTCCGCCAAGGTCCTGGGCGACGTCCTGATCGAGCACGTCGCCGACGCCTACGAGCTCTCCGACGCCCACGCGGTGGCCGGCGCCGCCCGGCAGGCCCTCGACCTGGAGCTCGGCGACCTCGTCCGGTGGGGCGCCCTCGAATCGGCCGGCGACGGTTACGCGCTCACCCCGCTCGGCGTTTGGGGCGTGCGCGAGCTGCTGGTCGCCGACGGCTTCGTCGCCCCGGTGGTGGGCGATCTCGCCGAGGCCACCGCCGCGGACCTGGTGACCGGGCTGATCTGGCACCGGCAGGACACCGCCGACGAGGAGATCGCCGGCTGGCTGGCCGGCCGCGAGGCCGAGCCCGCCGCGGCCGAGCTCCTGGAGGTCATGCGGCGGGGCGGGCCCGGCGCCCGCAACCTCGCCGCCGCCGTGCTGCACCGGATGGACGCCGAGATCGCGCCGCTGATGCGGGGCGCCGGCGACCATCCGCTGGTGCGCCCGTACGCGGCGCTGTGGCTCAACCAGAAGACCGGCGCGCCGATCGAGCTGGAACGCGAGGAGTTCGTCTGGATGTTCGTCGACACCGTCGCGGGCATGCTGGAGACCGCCGAGCCCGCGGACGCGGTGGCCGCGGCCCTGGCCGGCGCGCCGGTCGAGGTGGAGCTGGGCGCCATGATCGACGACATGTGGCGCTGCGAACACCCCGACACCGCCGACGTCCTCGCGGCCCTGGGCGACCACGTCCCCGACAAGGCCGTCGCCAAGGCGGCCCGCAAGGCGGCGTACAAAGCACGCTCGGGTCAGGGCGGTGCCTGAGAGCTCCGTAGACTGGGTGGGGAGGTCTCCCATTCACTCGCAATGCACGACCTCGCTCTGAACGCACCCGCAGGAAACGGAGTCCCCGTTGGCCGTCAAGCCCATCCGCCTCTTCGGCGATCCTGTGCTTCGCACCCCGGCCGAGCCGGTGAAGGACTTCGACAAGGAGCTGCGCCAGCTCGTCAAGGACCTCACCGACACGATGATCGACGCCCCCGGGGCGGGCCTGGCCGCGCCGCAGCTCGGCGTGGGCCTGCGGGTGTTCACCTACTACGTCGACGACCGGCTGGGCCACGTGGTCAACCCCACGCTGGACCTGTCGGACGAGCAGCAGGACGGGGAGGAGGGCTGCCTCTCCCTGCCCGGGCTGAGCTTCCCCACGCCGCGCGCCTACCGCGCCGTCGCCAGGGGCTTCAACATGCACGGTGAGCCGATCACGCTGGAGGGCACGGACCTGCTGGCCCGCTGCGTCCAGCACGAGACCGACCACCTGGACGGGATCATCTTCATCGACCGCATGGACCCCGAGCAGCGCAAGGCCGCGATGAAGGCCATCCGCGAGGCCGAGTGGTTCGGCGACCCGGCGCCGGTCGTCAAGGAGTCCCCGCACCGCACGTTCGGGAAGGCTCTCTGACCTTGAAACTGGCCAATGAATCAGCGCAGCGCAGGTACGCCCGGGACGGAGCGCTGACCTGATGCGTCTCGCCAATGAATCAGCGCAGCGCTGGTACGCCCGGGACGGAGCGCTGACCTGATGCGTCTCGCCAATGAATCAGCGCAGCGCTGGTACGCCCAGGACGGAGCGCTGACCTGATGCGTCTCGCCAATGAATCAGCGCAGCGCTGGTACGCCCGAGACGGAGCGCTGACCTGATGCGTCTCGTATTCGCTGGTACGCCCGAGACCGCCGTCCCGTCGCTGGAGGCGCTGCTGGCGTCCGGGCATGAGGTGGCCGCGGTGGTCACCCGGCCCGACGCGCCGTCCGGCCGGGGCCGCAAGCTGGTCGCGAGCCCGGTGGCGCGGCGCGCCGAGGAGGCCGGGGTCGAGGTCCTCAAGCCCGCCAAGGCGAGCGCCCCGGAGTTCCTCGACCGGCTGCGGGCCATCGCGCCCGACTGCTGCCCGGTCGTGGCGTACGGGGCGCTGCTGCGGCCCGCGGCCCTGGAGATCCCGCGGCACGGCTGGGTCAACCTGCACTTCTCGCTGCTGCCCGCCTGGCGCGGCGCGGCGCCCGTCCAGCGCGCGATCCTGCACGGCGACGACGTCACCGGCGCGGCCACCTTCCAGATCGAGGAAGGGCTCGACACCGGGCCGGTCTACGGCGTGCTCACCGAGCCGATCCTGCCCACCGACACCACCGGCGACCTGCTCGGCCGGCTGGCGATCGCCGGCGCCACGCTGCTCCTCGACACCATGAACGGCATCGAGGCCGGCGTCCTCACCGCCCGGCCGCAGCCGGCGGAGGGCGTCTCGCACGCCGCCAAGCTCAGCCCCGACGACGCCCGGGTCGACTGGACCGCGCCCGCGATGCGCGTCGACCGGCTCGTCCGCGCGTGCACGCCCGCGCCGGGCGCCTGGACCACGCTGCGCGGCGAGCGCGTCAAGCTCGGCCCGGTCCGGCCCGCGCCGGACGCCGTGCCCGAGGGCGGGCCCCTGGCGCCCGGCGAACTGCGCGCGGGCAAGAAGGAGGTCCTCGTCGGCACCGGCACCCACCCGGTGGTCCTCGGCGAGCTCCAGCCGCCCGGCAAGCGCCGCATGAACGCCCTGGACTGGACCCGCGGCCACCCGCTCACCGACGAGGATCGTTTCAGCTGATGCCGCCCACCCGAAACCGGCGCGGTGACCGCGACCGCAACCGCAGGCCCGGGACGCCGCGCCGCACCGGCCGGCCCGAGGACCTTGTCCGCCGCACCGCGTTCGACGTCATCCGGGCCGTCGAGACCCGCGACGCCTACGCCAATCTGCTCCTGCCGACCCGGCTGCGCGAGCGCGGGCTCACCGGCCGCGACGCCGCGCTGGCGACCGAGCTGACGTACGGCACGCTGCGCGGCCGCGGCACCTACGACGCCGTGCTGGCGCTGTGCAGCGACCGCGAGCTGCGCCGCGTCGACGGCCCGCTGCTCGACGTGCTGCGGCTCGGCGCCCACCAGCTGCTCGCCACCCGGATCCCGGCGCACGCCGCCGTGGCCACCGCCGTCGAGCTGGCGCGGTCGGTCTCGGGCCCGGGGCAGGCCAAGTTCGCCAACGCGGTGCTGCGCAAGGTGGCCACCCGCGATCTCGGCGGCTGGCTCACGATCGTCGCGCCGGCGGGCGGCAACGAGACCGAGCGGCTGTCGATCGCCCACAGCCACCCACGCTGGATCGTGTCGGCCCTTCGCGACGCGCTCGGCCCCGAGCGGGACGAGATCGACGCGCTGCTCGCCGCCGACAACGACCGGCCCCGGGTGACGCTCGTCGCGCGGCCCGGCCGGGCGACACTGGACGAGTTGTACGAGGCGGGCGCCGAGCCCGCCCCCTACTCGCCGTACGCGGCCCTGCTGCCCGAGGGCGATCCGGCCGCCATCGCCGCCGTGCGCGACGGCAGGGCGGCCGTGCAGGACGAGGCGAGCCAGCTCGTCGCGCTGGCGCTGACCGCCGCGCCCCTGGAGGGGCCCGACGGCCGCTGGGCCGACCTGTGCGCCGGGCCCGGCGGCAAGGCGGGCCTGCTGTCGGCCGTCGCCACCGGACGCGACGCCAGGCTGCTCGCCGCCGACGTCCAGCCGCACCGGGCGGGGCTCGTCCAGCGCACCGTGACCGACCGCGCCACCGTGATCGTCGCCGACGGCACCGCCCCGGCGTGGCGGCCCGGCTCGTTCGACCGGGTCCTCGTCGACGTGCCGTGCACCGGCCTGGGCGCGCTGCGCCGCCGCCCCGAGGCGCGCTGGCGGCGGGGCCCCGGCTCCGTCGCCGAGCTCGGCCCGTTGCAGCGCAAACTTTTGGAGAGCGCGCTGGAGTCCGTCCGGCCGGGCGGGGTGGTCGCGTACGTGACCTGCTCGCCGCATCTGGCCGAGACGCGGGTCGTCGTCGACGACGTCCTGCGCGGCCGTGACGACGTCGAACGGCTGGACGCGCCGTCGGTGCTCCGCGAGGTCTCGTCCGGGCTCGAAGGGATCGGCGCGGGGCCGTACGCCCAGTTCTGGCCGCACCGGCACGGCACCGACGCCATGTTCCTGGCCCTGCTCCGCCGAGGCTGACGTTTCGTCGTCCCGGCGAGGGTGATCACTGTTGGATGGGCGCCACGAAGAAGGCCAAAGAGAAGAAGGCCACGAAGAAGAGCGCACCGTTCGGCGAGCTGCTGCGCTGCCCGCCGGGGCCGGTGGACCTGAGCGGGTTCGACCCGGCGGCGACGCCCGGCGCGCTCGAAGGCAAGTCCGCCACCCGCGAGGCCATGGCCGGTCTCGGGCAGCGCGTCGCGGAGCTGCAGGAGCAGTTGTACGCGTGTGCCCAGGTCGACGGTGACCGCCGCAGGGTGCTGCTCGTCCTGCAGGGCATGGACACCTCCGGCAAGGGCGGCGTGGTCAAGCACGTCGTCGGGGAGCTCAACCCGTACGGCTGCCAGGTCAAGTCGTTCAAGGCTCCTACCAAGGAGGAGCTCAGCCACGACTTCCTGTGGCGGATCCGGAACGCCCTGCCCCACCCAGGGCACCTCGGCGTCTTCGACCGTTCGCACTACGAGGACGTGCTGATCGCCCGCGTCCGGGAGCTCGTGCCTCGCCAGGTCTGGTCGCGGCGCTACGGGACCATCAACCGGTTCGAGGAACGGCTGGCCGCCGACGGCTGCACCGTCGTGAAGTGTTTCCTCCACATCTCGTCCGAGAAGCAGAAGGAACGCCTCACGGCGCGGCTCGAGGATCCGACCAAGCACTGGAAGTACAACCCGCAGGACGTCGAGGAGCGCCTGCTCTGGGGCGACTACCAGGAGGCGTACGGGGCCGCCCTCGAGAAGTGCAACACCAAGGCGGCGCCCTGGTTCGTGATCCCGTCCGACCGCAAGTGGTACCGCAACTACGCGATCATGATGTTGCTGCTGGAGGTGTTCGAGGGGCTGGATCCGCGCTGGCCGCCGGGCGACTTCGACCTCGCGACGGAGAAGGCTCGCGTGGCCGGCTCATAATCGCGCGGACGCTGGGTAGCCTCGATGATCCGACGGACGCGGACCCTGGAGGATCGCGGTGCTCACCGGAGTCATGCAGCTGATCTCGTTCATCGGCAGCGCGGCGCTCTTCGTGCCGGTGCTGGTGGTCGTCTTCTGGTGCGTCGACACCAGGCTGGGCGCCCGGCTGGCGGTGCTCATGGCGGTGAGCGGCGTGCTCAACAACGTTCTCAAGCTCACGTTCAACGAGCCCCGGCCGTTCTGGACCGACCCGTCCATCACCGGGCACGAGGCACGGGACTCGTTCGGCATGCCCTCGGGCCACGCGCAGAGCGCGGGGGCGCTCTACGGGTACCTGGCCCTCCGCTCGGTCCGCTGGAGCGTCTGGGCCGCCGCGACCGTGATGGTGGTGATGATCGGCGTCTCGCGCGTCTACCTGGGTGTCCACTCGGTCGGCCAGGTCCTGGCCGGTTGGGCCATCGGGCTGACGCTGGCGGCGCTCGCCCTGTGGGGGGCGCCGCGGCTGGTGCCGCTGTGGGCGCGGCAGCGGCTCATGCTCCAGCTCGCGCTCAGCCTGGCGGTGTCGGGCCTGTGCCTGGCGGCCTCCTGGACGGCCGTGCGCTCCCTGGACGGATGGCGCTGGCCCGAGCCCTGGGCGCGCGCGATCGTGGACGCGGGCGGCAGCCCCGAGCCGGTGAGCCAGTATTCGGGGGCCGCCGCCGCGGGCGCGCTCTTCGGCACCCTCGCCGGGCTCTCCTGGCTGAACGCGCACGGCTGGTTCGAGACGGGAGGGGAGACCTGGCGGCGGCTGGCCCGGATCCCGGTCGGCGTCCTCGGCGTACTGGCGATCTACGGGCTCGGCCTCCCGTTCGGCACCACCGACCCGGTGCCCGGATTCGTGATCCAGGCGCTGCTCAGCCTGTGGGTGGCGGCCGGCGCGCCCGAGGCGTTCGTCCGGCTCGGGCTGGCCGCCCGGGCCCCCCGCGCTCTCACCCGGCCGGGTGAGGGGCTCTCGGAACTGCCGCAATAGACTCGGGGGCATCATGGCTCCGCAGATCTCTCCCAGCATCCTGTCCGCCGACTTCGCCAAGCTCGCCGACGACGTCGCGCTCGTCTCCGACGCCGCCGACTGGGTGCACGTCGACGTGATGGACAACCACTTCGTGCCCAACCTGACCCTCGGCCTGCCGGTGGTGGAGGCGCTGCTCAAGCACAGCGCGCTGCCCCTCGACTGCCATCTCATGATCGAGGACCCCGACCGCTGGGCGCCCCAGTACGCCGAGGCCGGCGCGGGCAGCGTCACCATCCACGCCGAGGCCGCCAAGGCGCCGATCCGCACGCTGCGGACGATCCGCGCGGCCGGGGCCCGCGCCGGGCTGGGCATCAACCCGGCCACCCCGGTCGAGCCGTACGGCGACCTGCTCGGTGAGATCGACATGCTGCTGCTGATGACGGTCGAGCCGGGCTTCGGCGGCCAGAAGTTCCTCGACGTGGTGCTGCCCAAGGTGCGCCGCGCCCGGGAGATGATCAAGGGTCGTGACCTGCCGGTGTGGCTGCAGGTCGACGGCGGGGTGAGCGCCGAGACGATCGAGCGGTGCGCCGAGGCGGGCGCGGACGTGTTCGTCGCGGGCAACGCGGTCTACGGTGCCGGTGACCCCGCCGAGGCGGTGCGGGCGCTCCGGGGCCAGGCCCAGCACGCCACGTCCGGCGCCGCATGGGCTCAGTGACCACGTTCCCTTGCGCGGCGGTCCTGTTCGACACCGACGGCACGCTGGTCGACTCGACGCCGCTGATCGAGCGCGCGGCGCACGTCTGGGCGGGCGGCTACGGCATCGACGCGGAGGAGTTCCTCGCGGGCTCGCACGGCCGCCGCACCAGTGACCGCATCGCCGAGTTCCTGCCGCCGGCCGAGGTCCGCGCGGCCACCGAACGGCTGGACGGGCTGGAGGCCGAGCTCCTCGCCGAGGGCGGCGTGGTGGCGCTGCCGGGCGTGCTGGCCCTGCTGGGCTCGATGAACGGGCTGCCCTGGGCCATCGTGACGTCGATGGACAACGGCCAGCTCGCGGCGCGTACGCGGGTCGCGGGCGTGCCCCTGCCCGAGGTCATCGTGACCGCCGACGACGTCACCCACGGCAAGCCGAACCCCGAGGGCTACCTGCTGGCCGCCCGGCGGCTGGGCGTGCGGCCGGCCGACTGCGTCGTGGTCGAGGACGCCCCGGCGGGAATCCGCGCGGGCAAGGAGGCCGGAGCCACGGTCATCGCCGTCACCACCAGCCACCCGGCCGGAGAGCTCGCCGAAGCCGACGTGGTGCTCCCCCGCCTGACCGGCGTCAGGGCCATCGAGGCCGGACTGGTGCTCCCCGGGAGCGAGTGACCCGGCCCGGTCCGGTCTACGGGCGTGGGCCGCAGCTCCCGTGCCGGCCGTCCGGCACGAGGGTCTTGAGGAGGTCGCGCAGGGCCAGTTGATCGCGCTCGGGGAGATCGAAGACCTCGTCCGCCGCCTGGGCGTTCTGGGCGAGGAGGGCGGCCCGCCTGCGTTCGCCTTCCTCGGTCAGGACCAGGTGCTTGACGCGCCGGTCGGCGGGGTCGGGCTGGCGGGTGAGCAGGCCGCGCTGCTCCAGCCCGTCCACGATGCCGGTGACGTTCGAGGCGTCGCAGGCGAGGATCTCGGCCAGATCGCGCATCCGCGCGGAACCCTGCAGCGAGACGAGCGCCTGTGCCTGCGCGGGCGGGAGTTCCAGGTCGGCGGCGGCACGGGTGAAACCCTCGCGCAGGCGCCCGGTGACCTGGAAGACGAGCTCCACGAGCTCACGGCTGATGGCGCGGCGGTCGTCGGACGTGGCGTGCATGCCTTCGATCATAGGCAGCCATTGCCGCCATCGAATGTTGAGGTCCTCAAGTATTTCCCTTATGATCCTCAAAGGTTGAGGTACTCAACAATGTGCGAGCTCAAGGAGTAGGGAATGGTCACGGAGACAGGGCGGGAAAGCGGTACCGGGGAGCGGATGCGGGCTCGCGGGATCACGGTGGTGGCGACGGTGCTCACCACGGTGGCGGTCTGGGCGGTCGCCGCGCTGGCGTTCGGGCAGGACGACCTCGTCGTCCAGCAGCCGGGTCAGGACGCGATGGAGCTCGGAGCCGGGCAGGTCGTGTTCTTCTCGCTCGTCCCGGCCCTGCTCGGCTGGGCGTTCCTCGCGGTCCTGGAGCGGTTCGTCCCGGCTCGGGCCCTGACCGTCTGGACCGTCGTGGCGGCCGTCGTCCTGGTGCTCTCGTACCTGCCGTTCGTTCAGGTCGAGGCCACCGGTGGCACGAAGGTCACGCTCGCCCTGCTGCACCTGGTGGTCGCCGGGGTGCTCATCACGGGATTCAGAAGAGCGGGCCGACGAGGTTGAGCCCGGGATTCGCGTCCGACGCGTAGAGGGCGAAGAAGCCGAGCGCGGCGCCCGCCAGCCCGACGTCCTTGTTGAACTGGATCATCTCCATCTGGCGGGCCTCGGGGCTCTCCTGCCTCCAGAAGTCGTGGAACAGGACCGCCGTGAGCACCAGGAACGGGACCAGTGCCAGGGCGGCGAGGTCCGGCCAGATGCCGAGGATGAGCATGACCGCGGCCAGGCCGATGTAGACGCCGGAGACCTGGACGGCGAGCTTGGGTTGCGGGAGTTTCTTGCCGGCCGCGTAGCCCGCCATCGCGTCGGCGGAGGTCAGATGCCCGAAGGCGGAGCCGAGGAAGAGCGCGGCGAAGAGGATGCGGCCGATCAGTGCGATGACGTCCATGATTCCTCCTGGCGGATCATCGTGTGCCCGTCCTACCCATGATCGGAGATCATCGAACGCGGAAAGTTGAAGATTGAACGAAGGATGATACAACCTAACGAGCGCTTGGTTGGCCAAAAGTGGCCGTGGGCATCCTCACATACAGGTGGGAATGCAAGTCGTGGCACACTGGTTGGCAAGCAGTGAACGCGTGCTCCGGGGTCGGTGAAAGTCCGAACCGGCGGTGACAGTCCGCGACCCGGCCGAAGCCATCGGCCGGTTGACCCGGTGGAACTCCGGGACCGACGGTTAAAGTCCGGATGGGAGGCAGCGCGCTGTACACCCCTGTACCCAGGGGTGCCGTCTTTCGTCGTACGTCCCCGGAGCCCCTATGCACAGGCATATGAGGAGGCCCGGGAGATGTTCACCGGCATCGTCGAGGAGCTCGGCGAGATCGAGGCCATCGAGTCCGTCCACGACTCGGTCAAGCTGACGATCCGCGGCCCGCTCGTCACCCAGGACGCCGTGCACGGCGCCTCGATCGCGGTCAACGGCGTCTGTCTCACGGTCGTCGACGTCAAGGACGAGACCTTCACCGCGGACGTCATCCAGGAGACCCTCGACAAGTCCAGCCTCGGCGCCCTCGAGCCCGGCTCCCGCGTCAACCTCGAACGCCCCGTCCGCCTGTCCGACCGGCTCGGCGGGCACCTGGTCCAGGGCCACGTCGACGGCGTCGGCGAGATCGTCTCCCGCGAGCCGGGGGAGCGCTGGGACGTCGTCACGTTCTCGCTCCCCGCGCACCTCAGCCGCTACCTGGTCGACAAGGGCTCGATCACCATCGACGGCATCAGCCTCACCGTGGTCGAGGCGGGCGCCGACCGCTTCAGCGTCGCGCTCATCCCCACCACGCTGTCCCTCACGACGCTCGGCCACAAGAAGCCCGGCGACCCGGTCAACCTCGAAGTCGACGTGGTGGCCAAGTACGTGGAACGAATGCTCGCGCCGGAGGCGCGCAATGGGCACAGCGGTGAGCGCCTCGGCGCCGCTGCGGCCGGTGGTGCGGCGTGAGCTGGCTGAACGCGAGCTTCACGCTCTTCGGCGAGCACATCCTCTGGACCGATCTCATCGGCAACGTGCTCTCGCTCGCCGTCGTGTGGCTGGCCATGCGCAAGACCATCTGGACCTGGCCGGTGCAGCTCGCCGGCGCCCTCCTGCTGCTGGCCGCCTCCTGGCACGCGGCCGCCCCCGGCAACGCGCTCAAGCAGGTGCTCTTCATCCTGCTGGCGTCCTTCGGCTGGTGGAGCTGGTCGCGCGGCAAGCGTTCCGACCACGGCCTGCTGGTGCGCCAGGCGACGGTGCGCGAACGCGTCGTGCTGCTGGCCGCGCTGGCGGTCGGCACCGCCGTCGTGGCGCAGCTGTTCATCCACCTCGACTGGCTCAAGGTGGCCTGGTCGCCGTGGGCCAACGCCTACATCTTCGTCGGCAGCGCGGTCGCGACGTTCGCGCAGAGCCGCGCCCTGGTCGACTTCTGGATCATCTGGGTGCTCGTGGACCTGGTCGGGGTGCCGCTGGCGCTCAAGTCCGGGCTGTACGTCTCGGCGGCGGTCTACGGGATCTTCTTCGTCATGGTGATGGCCGGGTTCCGCAACTGGCTCCGGGAGTCCCGGGACCGGCGGCAGGCGAGCCCACGGAACAAGGCGGTGACCGCATGAGCGGCAACGACGACGACAACGGGATCTTCGACTCGATCGAGGACGCGATCGCCGACATCGCGGCCGGCAAGCCGGTCGTGGTGGTCGACGACGAGGACCGTGAGAACGAGGGCGACATCATCTTCGCGGCGGCCAAGTCGACGCCCGAGCTGCTCGCGTTCACCATCCGCTACACCAGCGGGGTGATCTGCGTGCCGATGGAGGGCGCCGATCTCGACCGGCTGCAGATCCCGCTGATGACCGCGCAGAACACCGAGAAGCTGCGCACCGCCTACACGGTCAGCGTCGACGCCCGCGACGGCGTGGCCACGGGAATCTCGGCGGCCGACCGGGCCAAGACGATCCGTACGCTGTGCGACTCGGCGACGGAACCGTACGAGCTCGTCCGCCCCGGCCACATCTTCCCGCTGCGCTACCACCCGGGCGGCGTGCTGCGCCGGCGCGGCCACACCGAGGCCTCGGTCGACCTCGCCCGGATGGCCGGCCTGCACCCGTCGGGCGTGCTGGCCGAGGTGGTCAACGACGACGGCACCATGGCGCGGCTGCCCGAGCTCCAGGTGTTCGCCAAGGAGCACGGCCTCAAGCTGATCTCGATCGAGCAGCTCGTCGAGTACCGCAAGCGCACCGAGTCGATGGTCCAGCGGGTCGTCGAGACGCGGCTGCCCAACCGCTTCGGCATGTGGCGCGCGGTGGGCTTCGCCAGCGCCATCGACGGCGGCGAGCACGTCGCCATGGTCTACGGCGACCTCGGCGACGGCGAGGACGTGCTGATCCGCGCCCACTCCGAGTGCCTCACCGGCGACGTCCTGCACTCCGAGCGCTGCGACTGCGGCACCCAGCTCGACGCGGCCATGGAACGCATCAGCGCCGAGGGACGCGGCGTCGTCCTCTACCTGCGCGGGCACGAGGGCCGGGGGATCGGCCTGCTGTCCAAGCTGCGGGCGTACGCGCTGCAGGACAACGGCTCCGACACCGTCGACGCCAACCTGGAGCTCGGCCTGCCCGCCGACGCGCGCGAGTACTCCAATGCCGCCCAGATGCTGCTCGACCTCGGCGTACGCTCGATCCGCGTGCTCACCAACAACCCGGCCAAGCTCCGGGGCCTGGCGGGCTTCGGCCTGGACGTGCGGGGCCGCGAGGGCATGCCGGTCGTGGTCACCGAGCACAACCGCCGCTACCTGACGGTCAAGCGCGACCGTCTCGGACACGAGATCGAGGACCTGTAAATGAGCGGAGCAGGACGTCCCGAGGACCGTACCGTCGACGCCGGGGAGCTGACCCTCGGCATCGCCTGCACCCGCTGGCACGGGCAGATCACCGACAAGCTGTTCGAGCGGGCCCTCGACGCCGCCAAGGCGTGCGGCGTCGCCGAGCCCGTCGCGGTGCGCGTCGCGGGCGCCCTGGAGCTTCCGGTCGTCGCCCAGCAGATGGCCCGCGATCTCGACGCGGTCGTCGTCCTCGGCGCCGTGATCCGGGGCGAGACGGCCCATTTCGACTACGTGTGCGACTCGGTGACCGCCGGTGTGACCCGCGTCGCGCTCGACGAGTCGACTCCGGTGGGCAACGGGGTGCTCACATGTGACACCATTGAGCAGGCACTGGATCGCAGCGGGCTGCCGGGCAGCCATGAGGACAAGGGATGGGAGGCGACTGTGGCCGCACTCGACACGGCTCTGACCCTGCGAGGTCTGCGGCATCACGGTCACGCCGGGCATCGCGCGGAGCATCTGAGCTCCTGATCACCCGGACTCCCGTACGACATCCCATCGAAAGGCTTCATCGTGCTGTCTCTCGTACTGCCCAAGGGCTCTCTCGAAAAGGCGACCCTCGAGCTGTTCGACGCCGCCGACCTGACCGTCCGGCGGTCCTCCGACCGTGACTACCGCGCGCAGATCGACGATCCGCGCATCGACCGCGTGCGCGTGCTGCGCCCGCAGGAGATCCCGACCTACCTCGAACAGGGGCTCTTCGACCTCGGCATCACCGGCCGCGACTGGATCACCGAGACCGACTCCGACGTCGTCAGCCTCGGCGAGCTGAAGTACTCCAAGGCCACCTCCAACCCGGTCCGCGTGATCATGGCGGTGCCGGCCGACGCGCCCTGGCAGAGCGTCTCCGACCTGCCCGAGGGCGTCCGGATCTCCACCGAGTTCCCGGCGATGACCAAGCGGTTCCTGGAGCGCCACGGCGTCAAGGCCAAGGTCGTCCCCTCCTACGGCGCCACCGAGGCCAAGGTCCCCGACATCGTCGACGTGATCGTCGACCTCACCGAGACCGGCTCGTCGCTGCGCAAGAACGGCCTGCGCATCCTCGACACCCTCCTGACCAGCTACACCGAGCTGGTCGCCAACCGCGAGGCCTACGAGGACGCCGACAAGCGCGCCGCGATGGAAGACGTCGCCCTGCTCCTCCAGGGGGCGATCCGGGCCCGGGGCAACGTCCTGCTCAAGCTCAACGTCGCGTCGTCGGACCTCCAGGCGGTCCTCGACATCATGCCGGCGATGGCCTCGCCCACCGTCACCGCGCTCGCGGGCGGCGAGTCGAACGCGGTCGAGAGCGTGGTCGCCAAGCGCGGCGTCAACACGCTCATCCCGGCCCTGAAGGCCGCCGGCGCCCACGACATCCTCGAGATCCCGATCTCCAAGATCGTTGACTGACGCACCGGCCCTGCCGACCGTGTGGCGCCCCCGCACCACCCGGCTCGTCGCCTACGCCACGGCGGGCGCGATCGTGCTCGGCATGTTCGTGCTCGCCGTGGTGGTGGCGCCCCAGTTCAAGGTGTTCGACCGCGTCCTGATGGTCGTGTTCGGCCTGTTCATCGCCTGGATCCTGCACATGCTCGCCCGCTGCAAGGTGGCCGCTGACGACGCCGGCCTCACCGTGGTCAACGCCTTCCGCACCCGCCGCCTGGAGTGGCCCGAGGTCCTCGACGTGACCATGTCGGCAGGCGAGCCCTGGCCGACCCTGGACCTGGCCGACGGCACGTCCCTGGGCGCCATGGGCATCAACGGCGCCGAGAAGACCCTGGCCGCCCACCAGCTGGCCGAGCTCCAGCTCCTCGTCCACGAACGAGGCGAAGCCCCCGACCCCCAATGACCGGGATGCCCGGCCCGGCTCCGGTCCACACAGCTGAAGGCCCACCCCACAGGCAGAATGCTGCGTAATATTGCTGCTCCTCTGGCGGCGTCTCGTTCCGTCAGCGCTCCTGAGCAGAAAGTGACGAAATGGGTTTCGCGCCACTGCCGGACTGGGTCATACCTCCGACCGGTGGGTTCACCGCCGATGACTTTCTGAAGATGCGCGGCCTTCCCCGCCACATCGAGCTGATCGACGGAAGCCTCATCTTCGCGAGCCCTCAGCAAAAGTGGCACGTTCGTGTGGTCGATCTGCTCACCAATGAGCTGGACCGACAGGCACCCGGACATCTGAGAGCCCAACGGGACATGTCGGTCCGGCTGGCCAAGCGGCAGGTGCCCGAGCCGGATGTGCTGGTCGTGACCGCCGAAGCGTTCGAGCGGGACGAGCCGTCCACGTATTACTTCCTGGAGGACCTCGTACTGGCCGTCGAGGCGGTCTCACCGGAGTCCGAGGACCGTGATCGGGACACCAAGCCACGCAAGTACGCGGCGGCGGGGATCCGGCATTTCTGGCGCGTCGAGAACGACGAGGGCCGCACTGTCGTCTACGTGTACGAACGTGATCCGGCCACCGGATGCTACGGCCTGAGCGGCATCCATCACGATCAGTTGAAGGTCTCTGTGCCCTTCGACATCGAGATCGACCTCAACGCGGTCGGACGTCGCTAGGTCGAAGTGGTTGTGGTGGGGGGATTAGGCGGGTGTGTGTCGGTCCGGGGGCCTAGGATCAGCGCCGTGACGTCGGGACAGAAGGTGGTCGACGGCCGGTTCGAGCTGATCGACCGGCTGGGCAGCGGGGGGATGGGCACCGTCTGGCGTGCCCGCGACATGGCCTTGCATCGCGAGGTGGCGCTGAAGGAGGTGCGTCCGGCGGGGGCCGACCCGGCCCGGGACGATCCCGAGATGGCGCGGCAGATGCGCGAGCGGGTGCTGCGGGAGGCCCGGGCGCTCGCCCGGATCGACCATCCGAATGTCGTGCGGATTCACCACATCGTTGACGAGCCCGACATGGACTATCCGTGGCTCGTCATGGAGCTGGTACGGGGTGGTTCGCTGAGCGGGCGGCTGGCCGAGGGTGATCTGTCGCCCGCGGAGGCGGCGGTGGTCGGACGTGGGGTCCTCGGGGCGCTGCGGGCGGCACATGAGGCCGGGATCTGCCACCGTGACGTGAAGCCCGCGAACGTGCTGCTGCGGACGGACGGCAGCCCGGTGCTGACGGACTTCGGCATCGCGGCGATCGACGAGGCGTCGCGGCTGACGATGACCGGCGGGCTGGCCGGGTCACCCGAGTACATCGCGCCGGAGCGGCTGCACGGTCAGGAGGGCGACCCGGCGTCCGACCTGTGGTCGCTCGGCATGCTGCTGTACGTCGCGGTCGAGGGGCACAGTCCCATGCGGCGCCCCACGACGGCCGCCACGCTGGCGGCCGTGTTGCGGGCGCAGGTTCCGCCGCCTTCGCGGGCCGGGGCGCTGACCGGCGTGCTGCAGGCCCTGCTGGTGCCCGATCCGGCGGCGCGGCCGACGGCGGACCAGCTGGACCGCATGCTCGCCCAGGCGGCGATCGGGCAGACGACGCCCGAGCCGTTCGCGTTCCCGCCCGCCCCGCCCAGCGAGCCGCGGTTTCCGCCGCCGGGGCCGCCGAGCGAGCCGCCGTTTCCACTGCCCACGGCGCCGGGGGTCGGCGGTCGCCCCACCGGGCCGGGACTCGGTCACACGACAGGGCCGGGGTTCGGGAGGCAGCCCAAGAAGTCGCGGCGGGGGCTCAAGATCGTGCTCATCGCCCTTCCCCTCGGCGCCGTCGCGCTCGCCGGGGTGCTGCTGATCACCGTGGTCGTGGTCGTTTCGCAGTTCTGGGACGCCACCAAGCAGGAGATTCCTTCCGGCAGCAGCCTGCGGCCCCGTGGCGGTGAGCCGAGGACGGGGACGGAGACGGGGGGCAAGAAGGTCAATCTGCTGACGCCGGCGGGCATCAAGCAAATGATCGCGGCGTTCGAGAAGGCCACCGGGAGCAAGCGGTTCGTGGGGGCCACGATCTATCCCGATTACGCCTACGCCAAGGTCCCCCTGCGCGCCAACAAGAAGTACTACGACGAGTACGAGTACCGCGAGGGGCAGGTATCGCGGCAGCGCGAGGGCGGCAAGATCGACTCCGAGGACGGCCTCGTCGACCTCACGACCTTCAAGTGGGACGCCGTCCCGACGCTGTTCCGCTACGCGGAAAAGAAGCTGGAGGCGGTCAAGCCCGTCAACCGCTACATCATCGTGGACCCGGCCTGGACCTTCTACGGGGACAAGCCGGTCATGATGTTCTACCTGTCGGGCGCTTACAGCAGCGGCGGCTACATCGCGGCCAACCAGAAGGCCAAGGTCGTGTACCGCAGCGAAAGCTGACAGTCGGCCAAGCGAAGCTTGTCCGTTGATAGGTGGCTGGGTGGGGCTGGAGGACGGTCAGTCGATGTTGGCGCCGGGCTCCACGGGGGCGACGTTGAGGACGCTCGTGGCGCGGACGCCGAAGCCCCAGTTGAGCATCTTCATGGCGTCGGTGAAGCGCACCTGCTCGGTGGTCTTCGAGCTGTTGAGCACCACGCCGATGAGGGTGCGCTTGCCGCGCTTGGCGGAGAACACCAGCGAGTAGCCCGCCAGGTCGGTCGTGCCCGTCTTGATGCCGACGGCGCCGCGGTAGGACTTCAGGAGGCGGTTGGTGTTCGTCCAGCGGTAGGTGCCGTGCCCGCCGCCCGCCTTGAGCGTGTAGCTCTTGCGGGCGACGATCGCGCGGAACTCCCTGTTCTTCATCGCGTAGTCGGCCAGCTTGATCTGGTCGCGCGCGGTCGAGTTGGTCGCGGTCCCGGACGGCCAGGGGAGCCCGTCGAAGTTGGCGTACTTGGTCCGGGTCATCTTGAGCTGGCGGGCCGTCTTGTTCATCTTCGCGACGAAGCCCTTCCAGCCCGGGCCGTAGGTGTCGGCGAGGACGTAGGCGGCGTCGCATCCGGACGGCAGCAGCATCGCGTTGAGGAGCTGGCGCACGGTGAGCCTGTCGCCCACCCGCAGCCAGGCCCGGCTCGCGTCGTTCTTGTTGACGTAGTCGATGTGCTTCTTCTTGACCGTGATCTTCCGGTCGAGCTTGCCGCCGCGGATGACCACCATGGCGGTCATCAGCTTGGTGATGCTCGCGATGGGGCGGCGGGTGTCGGCGGCGCGCGACCAGCGGGTCTTGCGGGTGCCGCTGTCGTAGAGGAAGGCCGACTTGGCGGCGACCCCGGCTGGACCGGCGGCGGCCGAGGCAGGGGCGAGCGGCGCGGCCGGGGCGGCCTCCGCTGAGATCGGGATCGTGACGAGCGGCGCGGTCACCACGACCGCGACCGTCGTACGCGTGGTCCAGCGCATGGTCGATCCCATGACGTCCCCCGTTCACATCGGCCACATAGGCCCCACTGATGGCGAAAGGAGACTGCCAGCCCCGGGACGGCCGCCGCAGGGGAATGATCAAATTGGCGTGATCTGGTCAGTCGGCATGATCCGGTCAGTCGGACGTTCCGTCCGGCGGACGTTCGGTCAGGCGGTGAGGAGCGTCGCGGCGCCGGCCCCGATGAGCGCGACCGCCCAGACCCGGTCGAGGTTGAACCAGGCGCGGCGGAGGATCGCCAGGCCGACGATCTCGTACACCGCGACCGCGACGACCCCGGCGACGGTGAACATCGCGAGGGTGTGCACGCCCGTGACGAAGACGCCCGCGGACAGCCCGTCGGCGGCGTGCCGGTGCCCGGACGGGGTCGTGGTGAGCACGGGCAGCAGCATGAGCCCGGCGCCGTGCACCGACGACATGAGGAACGACCAGCCCGCGAGCTGCCAGAGCGTGAGGCGCATGCCGACCCAGCGGAAATGCCGCTGGGACAGCAGGCGCCACAGCCCGAAGCCCACCAGGAGCGCGCCTCCGGCGATCGCCACCACCTGCGTGGCGACGACCGACCGGGTCAGCGACACCAGCACGGCCACGACGCCCACCGACGCGGCGTGCCCGGCGGCGATGGCGGGCAGCGACTGCAGCACCAGCGCGCGGCTGCGTTCCTGGAGCCCGCGGGCGACCGCGAAGAGCCAGCCCATGCCGGGATTGAGGCCGTGGAACGCGCCCAGGACGAGCAGGGCCGCGAGCGATCCCTGCTCCACGGAGGGCAGGGTCACGGATAGCAGTAGGAGTCGGAGGACGCGTCGCCGCCTTGCAGCCGGGTCTGGTGCGGGCGCAGGCCGCGGAAGTCGTCGCCGTGCGGGAAGAACCGTTCGTCGAACGTGAAGCCCTCCGGCGTCGAGTCGAGCTTGGCCATCCACGCGCCGACGCCGTCGGGGAAGAACTGGTCGTCCCATGCGCCGTACAGCGAGTTGGTCACGTACACCCGCGTGCCGTCGCGGCTGACCTCCACCATCTGCGGGCCGCCGGCGAGCGGCTGGTCGGGCGCGGCGGGATGCGGGGTCCGGCCCGCGATGCCGCCGATGCGGACCGAGCCTGCCTCGACCGGGTTGAACGGGTCGCTCACGTCGTAGCGCTTGAGCTCGCCGGTGCCCCAGCACGACACGTACAGCCACTGGTCGTCCACCGACAGGTCGATGTCGCTGACCAGCGGCGGCACCGCGCCGAACGGCTGGATGACCGGAGGGAGCGTCGCGGGGTCGGCGACGGCCTCGGCCGGGATCGAGATGACCTTCTTCGCCGCCCAGGTGTCGCCGTCGCGGTGCCAGAGCCAGACCGAGGCCGACAGGTCCTCGACGCTGACCACGACGCCGGCGAACCCGTAGAGCTTGGTCGGGTCATGGGCCGGGCGTAGCTCCAGCGCCATCTGGTGCTCGTCGCCGAGGTCGACGGTCTGGACGTGCTTGCGCTTGCGCAGGTCCCAGAAGTGCAGCGCGTGCCCGTACTTGCGGCCGAGCAGCAGTTCGGCGACGACCCCGTCCTCGATCATCGAGGGCGTGCCCCATTCGGAGGTCACCAGCACGTCGTGCGCGATGTGCCACCAGGCGTCGTACGCGAAGTACTGCGGGCCCCGGTCGACCTCCCATCGGCCCAGCACTTCGAACGAGGTGTGGTCGAGCAGCGCGATCCCGCCGGGCCCGTCCTCTCCGTCGGCGCCGCCCAGCGCCGTCACGTAGAGGCCCGCCGGGCCGCAGTGCACGGTGTGCGGCCGCGAGTAACCCGCGCGCTTGGCGAGCTCCGCAGCCTCCAGGGTCTTCACCAGCTGGGGCTTCAGCGGGTCGTCCTTGGTGTCGAAGACGTGGATCCGCGACGACCGCAGCCCCGGCACGATCAGGTAGCGGCGTTCGACGTGCGGATGCGGCGCGTAGGGGCACAGCGCGCTGCTGCACGCGTTCCAGCCGAAGTGGTGCAGCTCGTCGCCCGTGCTCGGCATGTCGGCCCAGCCGACGACGCCGCCGTAGGAGTCCGAGCCGGGATCCACGTCCAGCACCGCGATCGCGTCGGGTTTGGCCGCGGCACGGTCGAACGCGGCGACGTAGGCGAGCTTTTCGGGGGGTGCGGAGACGGCGTCGCGCGGCGAGGCGTAGAAGGTGGGATCGGGCTTCCAGAGTGCCATGGTTCCTCCCGTTATCTGTGCATGCTTCTCCCTCGTTGTGACACCGGCAAGAGGCGGCTACGAGATCCTTACGGGATGCCGGACGACCGCGCCGAAGAGATAGCCGAGGGTGTTGTACGGGGCGGTCGCGGGCTGCCCGGCGCCGGTCTCGTCCACGGCGCGCGCGAGCAGCTCGTACGATCCCGGGGTCTTGGGGCGCCACGGGAACTCCCAGCGCACCCAGCCTCGTGATCGGGGCGGCCCGATCGTCCGGGCGTGCCGCCAGGTGGCGCCGCCGTCGACGCTCACCTCGACCCGGCGGATCCTCCCGTTGCCCGACCAGGAACGCCCGGTCAGCACGTGCGTGCGGCCCCCGGTGAGCTGGGCGTCCCAGGGGAGTTCGAAGGCGCTCTTCACGTTCATCCGCGTGAGCGGCGAGCTGCCCTCCGCCGGGTGGTCCGGCCCGAACAGCCGGTAGAAGCGCGTGTTCCACGGCGAGAACAGCGGCCGGTCCGCCACCTCGATGTCGCCGAGCCACTTGATGGACGCGATCCCCACCCAGGACGGCACGACGAGGCGGACCGGGTGGCCGTGGTCGGGGGCGAGCGGTTCGCCGTTCATCTCGTACGCGAGCAGCACGTCCTTGAGGGCCTTGGCGACCGGGAGGGGACGGCGCACGCGGCCGAGGTTCTCGCCCTTGTCGACGTACTCGGGGTCGAGGCCGCGCGGGAGGAGGTCCACCGCCCGCCGGGTCAGCCCGGCGCGTGCCAGCACGGTCGACAGTGGGACGCCGCGCCAGCGCGCGACACCGACGGCGCCGAGCTTCCACGGTGTGCCGGAGACCTGCTGCCCCTGTTGCGAGGTGTAGAAGCTCCGGCCGTTGCCCGTGCACTCGATGGACGCGGTGACGGTCTCGGCGCGCAGGCCGAGCAGATCCTCGTACGAGAACTCGATCGGGTGATCGGGGTCCGGCGCCCCGCGCAGACCGCCGCCCCACAGCTTGAGCCGCCAGGTGCGCGCGTCGATGAGCGGCGTGGCGGTGTGGTTGCGGACGAAGAACCGGTCGACCGGCGTGTGCTGCCCGGTGCCCTTGAGCGCCTCCCACCGGGTCTCGGCGTTCGTGCCGTGCGTGATGAAGAGCTCGGGCGGCAGCGGCTTGACGATCGGGCCGCCGGGGGCGAGCCCCCGGACGGGCACGGCCGCGCGGGCCGAGCCGGTTCCGGCGAACGCGGCGCCGAGGCCCACGCCGGCGGTGGCCCGGAGCATGCCCCGGCGGGACAACCGGCTCCATTGCTCGCCGCGCACCCGCTCGTACGTGGCCTCGTCGGTGAGGTCAGGCTCCATGGAACCGATCGTCCGCCACGAATCCCTATTAAGTCAACCTTACATGTAGGAATAGTTGCCCACCACTCGTTCGCGTTCCGGTGGGTAGCCTGAGGTCGTGACGCGTATCGCGGCGGACGGCGTGCCCGGGGCCGAGTCCGGCATCGAGTCGCCCGGCGACCTCCTGCGGCTTCTGGACGGGCAGGCCTACCTGGCCGACGAGGGCCTGGCGACGGCGGGCTTCCTCGCGTTGCGGATGCGGCGGCCGCTGTTCCTCGAAGGCGAGGCCGGCGTCGGCAAGACCGCCCTGGCCAAGGCGCTCGCCGCGGTGCTCGACGCGCCGCTGATCCGGCTCCAGTGCTACGAGGGCCTGGACGCGGCGCAGGCGCTGTACGACTGGGACTTCCCCCGCCAGCTCCTGCATCTGCGCGCCGCCGAGGCCGCCGGGATCGCCGACGTCGACCGGCTGGAGGGCGAGCTCTACGACCGGCGCTTCCTGCTCGCCCGGCCGCTGCTGCGGGCCCTGGAGACCGTGCCGAGCGTGCTCCTCGTCGACGAGATCGACCGCGCCGACGACGAGTTCGAGGCGTTCCTGCTGGAGGTCCTGAGCGACTTCACGATCTCCGTTCCCGAGCTCGGGACCGTCCGGGCGCAGGTGCCGCCGGTCGTGGTCGTCACGTCCAACCGCACCCGCGAGGTGCACGACGCGCTCAAGCGCCGCTGCCTCTACCACTGGCTGGAGCACCCGTCCTACCAGCGCGAGGTAGCGATCATCCGGCGCCGGCTGCCCGAGGCCGCCGACCGGCTGGCCCGGCAGGTCGCCGGCGCCGCGCAGCGGCTCCGCGCCGACGACCTGCTCAAGCCGCCCGGGGTCGCCGAGAGCCTGGACTGGACCGAGGCGCTGGTCGCGCTCGGCGCGCGCGAGCTCGACCCCGAGACCGCCGCGGTCACGCTGGGCGCGGTGCTGAAGTACCGCGACGACCAGGAACGCGTCGTCAAGAACGGCCTGGCCGCCCTCCTCGACGGCGGGTGAGGCATGCGCGACGGCACTGAGACGATCATCGGCTTCGCCCGGACGGTGCGCGCGGCGGGCGGCCCCGCCGACACCGAACGGGTGCAGGCGCTGCTGAGCGCGCTCGGCCACCTGGACGTGCTCGATCCGGCCGACGTCTACTGGGCGGGCCGGTTCACGCTGTGCGCGGGCCCCGACGACATCGCCCGCTACGACCGTTGCTTCGCCGCCTACTTCGCCGGTCGCACGGCCCGTTTCACGCGCCGCGTGCCACCGGTCGTCCGGCGTTACACGGTGGTCCCCAACCCGCGGGCGCCCGCAGGGGAGGAACGAGCGACGGACGTGCAATTGGCCACCGCCAGCGACGTGGAGGTGCTGCGCGACCGCGACGTCGCCCGGCTCAACGCCGCCGAGCGCGCCGAGGTCGAGCGGCTCATCGCGCTCCTGTCCGCCGTGGCCGAGCATCGCCGGTCCCGCCGCTTCGCCCCGGCGGCCCGCGGCCGCCTCGATCCCGGCCGGACGATCCGCGAGGTGCTGCGCCGGGGCGGCGAGATCTCGTCGCTGCGCCACCGGGCCCACCGGACCCGGCCGCGCCGCGTGGTGCTCCTCATCGACGTCAGCGGCTCGATGACCCCGTACGCCGACGCGCTGCTGCGCTTCGCGCACGCCGCCGCCCGCGCGGGCGGCCGGAACGTCGAGGTGTTCAGCGCCGGAACGCGCCTGACCCGCCTCACCCGTGAGCTGCGGCACCGCGACCCCGACACCGCGATGGCGGCGGCGTCCGCCGCGATCCCCGACTGGAGCGGCGGCACCCGGCTGGGGGAGGAGCTCAAGGAGTTCCTCGACCGGTTCGGGCAGCGCGGCATGGCCCGCGGCGCCGTCGTGGTCATCGCCTCGGACGGCTGGGAACGCGGCGACGCCGGGCTGCTCGGTACCCAGATGGCGCGGCTGCACCGGCTCGCCCACCGGGTGGTGTGGGCCAACCCGCACAAGGCGCGGCCCGGCTACGAGCCGCTGACCGCCGGAATGGCGGCGGCCCTCCCGCACGTCGACGACTTCACCTCCGGGCACAGCCTCGCCGCCCTGGAGGAATTGGCCAGGCTGGTAGGCGGCGCCCATCCGGCGGCGAAGCCGCCTCCATCGCGCTCCGGGGGGCGTGGGGGGTCGTCCCCCCTCGAAGGGGAGGGCGCCCATCCGGCGGCGAAGCCGCCTCCATCGCGCTCCGGGGGGTGTGGGGGGTCGTCCCCCCTCGAAGGGGAGGGCGCCCATCCGGCGGCGAAGCCGCCTCCATCGCGCTCCGGGGGGCGTGGGGGGTCGTCCCCCCTCGAAAGAGAGGGCAAGCGTCATGCGTGACGTGCTTGATGACATTGTGCGCTGGTACGAGGCCGGGGAGACGTTCGGGCTGGCCACGGTCGTCAACACCTTTCGCAGTGCGCCGCGGCCGCCGGGGGCGGCGATGGCGGTGTCGGCCTCCGGTGAGGTGGTGGGCAGCGTCTCCGGCGGGTGCGTCGAGGGCGCGGTCTACGACCTGTGCCAGTCGGTGCTCGAGTCGGGTGAGCCGGTGCTGCGCCGGTACGGGGTGAGCGACGACGACGCGTTCGCGGTCGGCCTCACGTGCGGCGGCATTCTCGACATCCTGGTCGAGCCGGTGGGGCCGAGTGGTTTCCCGGAGTTCGGCGCGGTCGCCGCGTCGATCGCGGCGCGCGAGCCGGTCGCGGTCGCGACCGTGGTCGCCGGGCCGGGCGAGGTGGGCGCGCGGCGGATCGTGTGGGCCGATCGGTCCGCCGGGTCGCTGGCGCCGGGCACCTCGCACGCCGGGCGGCTGGACGACGCGGTCGACGACGACGCGCGGGGCATGCTCGCGCAGGGGCTGACGGGGCAGCGGCACTACGGGCGGGAGGGGGAGCGGCGGCTCGACGAGCTCACGGTGTTCGTGCACAGCTTCGCGCCGCCGCCGCGCCTGCTGGTCTTCGGCGCGATCGACTTCGCCGCGGCGGTGGCGCGGATCGGCAAGTTCCTCGGCTACCACGTGACGGTCTGCGACGCGCGGGGGGTGTTCGCGACGCCGAAGCGGTTCCCCGACGCCGACGAGGTCGTGGTCAAGTGGCCGCACAAGTTCCTCGGCGAGGCGGAGGTGGACGCGCGGACGGCGATCTGCGTCCTGACGCATGACCCCAAGTTCGACGTGCCGCTTCTGGAGGTCGCGCTGCGCACGCCGGCGGGGTACATCGGCGCCATGGGGTCGCGCCGGACCCATGACGACCGGCTGAAGAGGCTCCGCGAGGCGGGTCTCGCCGAGGCCGAGCTGGCGCGGCTGCGGTCGCCGATCGGGCTCGACCTGGGCGCCCGCACGCCCGAGGAGACGGCCGTCTCGATCGCCGCCGAGCTGATCCAGCTGCGGTGGGGCGGGTCGGGCCGGCCGCTCACCGACACCAGCGGCAGGATCCACGGCGAAACGGGGTGAGAGGGCTTACCCTCTCGGGATGACCTTGCATGGTGAGGTGCCTCCGGCCGGTTTGCTGCTGGCCGCGGGAGAGGGCAGCCGGCTCGGCCGGCCCAAGGCGCTGGTGGAGCTCGGCGGTGAGCGCCTCGTCGACCGC
This sequence comes from Spirillospora sp. NPDC048911, assembly GCF_043198015.1. Lineage (NCBI taxonomy): Bacteria > Bacillati > Actinomycetota > Actinomycetes > Streptosporangiales > Thermomonosporaceae > Spirillospora > Spirillospora sp. NPDC048911. The sequence continues at coordinate 1,184,111 of NZ_JBICUD010000002.1, forward strand.
GGGGTGCGCATGCTGCGGGAGGCGGGCTGCTCGCCGGTGATCGTGGTGACGGGTGCCGCCGAGCTGGAGGTCATGGGCGCGGTCGTGGTGCCCAATCCCGGCTGGTCCACGGGCATGGGCTCCTCGCTGCGCACCGGGCTGGCCGCGCTGCCGCCCCACTGTCCCGCCGTCGTGGTCGCGCTGGTCGACCAGCCGCGCGTCACCACCGCGGCCGTCCGGCGCCTGGTCGAGGCGTACGACGGCGGCGCCGAGGTCGCGGTCGCCACGTACGGCGGCGAGGCGCGCAACCCGGTGCTCTTCGTCCGCGCCCATTTCGCGGCGGTCGCGGAGGCCGCGGAGGGGGATGTCGGCGCCCGGCCCTTCCTGCGCGCGCACCCCGGCCTGGTGACCCCGGTGCCCTGCGGCGACGTCGCGGCGCCCGACGACATCGACACGCCCGAGGACCTGGCGGCCTTCACCGACTGACCGGGGCCGGTGCCGACCGGATTGACTTACCTTTGTTATCTCAAATATTTTGCTTGGCAAGCAAAGCTATTTGAGCGAGGTGCGATGCCGGACGGGAACGTGCAGATCATCGAGGAGTTCCGGGCGAACGAGGGGAGGGCCGGCGGCAAGTTCGAGGGGGTGCCGCTCCTCCTGCTGACGTCCACCGGCCGCCGGAGCGGCCGCCGCCACACCACACCGCTGGCCTACAGATCCGACGGCGACCGGCTGCTGGTGTTCGCCTCCTACGCCGGATCCGACGCCGATCCGGCGTGGTTCCACAACGTGGTGGCCGACCCGCGCGTCACGATCGAGATCGGGGCCGACTCCTTCGACGCGACCGCGATTCCTCTGGAGGGCGAGGAACGCGACCGGATGTACGCGGCGCAGAGCGAGCTCGTGCCCGCGTTCGCCGACTACCAGCGGCGGACCACCCGCGTCATCCCCGTGGTGGCGCTCTACCGCGAGGGCCGGGGGCGGGAGCGCGCGCAGGCGGTCGGCGACTTCCTGACCAATGTGCACGCCGAGCTGCGCGCCGACCTGGCGTCCGTCAGGCAGGACGCGGCGGTGTACTTCGAGGGCGGACGCAAGCCCGAGCTGGGCGAGCAACTGCGCACGCACTGCCTGACTGTCTGCGACGCGCTCACCGGCCATCACACCAACGAGGACGGCGCGTTCCCGGCCGTGCGGGCGCGGTTCCCCGGCTTGGCGCCGCTGCTGGAGCGGCTGAGTCGCGAGCACGTCGCGGTGGCCAGGACGAAGGACGATCTGAGGAAGCTGGTCGAGGAGATCGGCGCCACCGACCCCGGCCGGTTCCATGCCGAGCTCGACCGGATGACCGGCGAGCTGGAGGAGCATTTCGCCTACGAGGAACGCGAGCTCGTCGCGGTGCTCAACACCCTCACCCCCGCCGACCTCGGCAGGCCGGGGAGCCCGGCGCCTAGCGGGTCGTGACCAGGAGCCGTGCGGGACGCCGGACGAGATGGCCGGTCGTCCAGGGAACGTCGGCGGCCGGGCCGACGAGCGCGAGGGCGGGCAGGCGCTCGACGAGGGCCGACAGGGCCTCCTGCAACTCCATCCGGGCCAGGTTGGCGCCCAGGCAGTAGTGCGCGCCGCGGCCGAACGCGATGTGGCCCGCGCCCTCACGGCCGGGACGGTACTCCTGCGGGTCCGGGAAGACGTCCGGGTCATGGTTGGCGGCCAGCGGCGGCGAGAGGATCGCCTGGCCCTTGCGCACGACGCCGCACGAGAGCTCGACGTCCTCCTTGGCCACCCGGGGCAGGCCCGCGTCGCCCGGCACCTCCATCCGGAGCAGCTCCTCCACGGCGTGCCCGACCATGCCGGGCGAGGCGACCAGCGCCGCGTACCGCTCGCGCGGCTCCAGGAGCCGCAGCAGCCCGCGGCTCAGCACCGACGCGGTCGTCTCGTGCCCGGCCGCCACCAGGGTCATCGCGATGCGGGTCAGCTCGTCGTCGTTGAGGCGGTCGTTGCCGTCCTCGTCCCGCGCCCGGATGAGTGTGCCGATCAGGCCGTCGCCGGGCGCCGCGCGGTGCGCCGTGATGAGCTCGGCCATGTGGACGGCGAACGCGAACGCCGACTCGATGCGCTGGTCCGGGGTCAGCGCGGCCGTGGACAGCAGGTCGTCGGACCAGCCGCGGACACGCTCGGTGTCGATGCCCTCGACTCCCATGATGTCGCAGATCACCTGGATCGGCAGCGGGAAGGCCAGCGCCGCGACGAAGTCGACCGGCTCGTCCTTGGCGAGCATGCCGTCGATCAGCTCGTTCGCGATGGCGCGCACCCGCGGCCGCCAGGCGGTGATCTGCCGGGGCGTGAACGTGCCCGACAGCAGCCGCCGCAGCCGCGTGTGGCGGGGCGGGTCCATGTTGAGCATCTGCTCGGGGTCGCTGGAGACGTCCATCCCCGACACCATCCGGGGCGCCCCGGGAAAGTCGAGCTCCCGGGTGAAGCGCGGGTCGGACAGGACCGTGATGACGTCCTCGTACCGCACCGCCATGACCGCGCCGTCACCGCTCGGCAGCCGGACCGGTCCGAGCGGCTCCTCCCGGTGCCGCCGGGTGAACTCGGCGGGCAGGCGTCCTTGCGGGCCGGGCGTGAAGGGGACGAGCGCTGGTTCGGTCACGCCGGGACGATAACCACGCCCCGGCCGCCCGAGAAAGCCCTCTCCCGTGCCCTACACATAATCGTGATCATGGTCCGTGGGCCACAATGGTGAGCTGCCGGCTCCCGCGGTTCACTTCCTGGAGGTCTTCGTGGCCAAGCCTCGTCCGGACTATCTCGACGAGCCGCGCACCACCGCGATGCTGAAACGCGGCAGCGCCGTGCACGTCGCGATCTTCAAGCTGACCGGCGGGATGATCGGCAGGCGGTTCCGGATGCAGGGGCAGCTGCGCGGGGCGCCGCCGGTCTGCCTGCTCACCACGATCGGCCGCAAGTCCGGCCAGGCCCGGACCGTGCCGCTGCTGTACCTGAACGACGGCGAGCGGATCGTCATGGTGGCCTCGCAGGGCGGCATGCCGCGCCACCCGCTCTGGTATCTCAACCTGCGGGCCAATCCGAACGTGCTGGTGCACATCGGCCGGCACCGCCGCCCCATGCGCGCCCGTACCGCGGACGGGACGGAGCGCGCGGAGCTCTGGCCGCGGCTCGTCGAGATGTATCCCGCCTACGACGACTACCAGTCGTGGACCGATCGTGAGATCCCGGTGGTCGTCTTCGAGCCCGTTCAGGACTCGGCCGTCTAGGACTTCCGTCTAGGGCTTTCCCTGCTCAGGCTTGGCCGGCAGTCCGCCGAGCGAGATGTGGATGCCGGCGATGCTCCACTCGCCGTTCTCGCGCACGTACATGTGGGTGACGCGGAACTCGCCGCCGGCGGGGTTGCCCTGGTGGGTGGCCTCCTGCAGCTGCGTGCCGACGGAGATGGCGCTGTCACCGAAGACCCGGATCTCGGCGTCCTTCCATTCGAACGAGTCGACCTTCAGGCCCGCCTCGTACCGTCTCAGCCACTGGAGCCTGGTCAGCTTGAAGCCGTAGGGCCCGACCGCGAGGAAGTCCGGGTGCAGGACCTCGTCGAGGATCTCCGGGTCGTTGGTGCGCTCGCCTTCGGCCCAGCGCGCGGCGAGCTCGGCTACGTCGGACATGGTTCCGCCTCTCGTTGAGTGAGTGCTCACTCAAATCTAACTGAGTGAGCACTCACCCGCAAGAGGTGTGCGGAACGGGTCCTACTTGTTCTTGATGGCGTGCGGGGCCGAGGCGCTCCAGGCGGGCGTCCAGTAGTCGCGAATGAACGCGGCGCACGCCGGGCCTTCGACCAGGTAGCCGAACTCCATCAGGTTGTGCGGGTACAGGTTGTCCGAGCCCACGTAGTAGACCGAGTCGTCGGCGATGTACACCTTGGCGTGCAGGCCGGGCGCGGGGTCGTGGTTGGCGAGGCTCGGCGTCGGGATCGTGGTGCCCATCCGGCCGATGCGGCTGCCGGGCGGCGGGGCCGGCCAGCGGTAGTCGGTGCCCTCGGCGGTGAACGTCACGTTGGTGAAGCAGAACGGCGCGACCTTCAGCCGCTTCATCGCGTCGGCCACGAGGGCGGTGTCCGCCTGGCCCTTCGGGCTGGACTTGCTCTTCTCCGTGAGGAGCCGCTTGAACAGCTCGTGCGTGCCGACGGCGCCGCTGCCCCAGGAGTACTGCTGCTGGCCGCCCGACGCGTCGATCGGCGAGATGATGACCTGGACCTCCAGTTCGGTGTTGGCCAGGAGCGCGTTGGCGATCCAGTGGCACACCAGGTGCTCGCGTTCCTTGAACGCGCCGGTGAACAGCAGGTCCTGCTGGCAGATCTTCAACGTGCGCTGGGCGTTGAGGATGATCTGCTCCTTGGCGACGTCGCTGGCGTTGTGGCCCAGCGCGCCGCCCCGCCCGAGCGCGAGGACGCGGCCCTTGACCCACCCGGGGTCGTCCTCCTCCGGCTCCTCGAAGGCCTCGCCCACGACCGTCCGGGGGGCCTTCTGCTGTGCCGTCGGCGGCGCGGGCTTGATGAGGGTGAGCCGGTCGCGATCGGTGCCGGGGGCGAGCGTGTCGACGCCGTACGTCGCGTTGATCTTCTTGGCGATGAGGATCGTGCCGCCCGTCTGCCACAGCCACTCGGTGAACTGCTGGGCGTGCGCCGCCGCGTCGCCGTACACCTGCACGGAGACGTCGTGGACGGGCGGGTAGGTGCCGTACGCCTCGTCCCAGAGGTTGTGGCCCCCGACCAGCGCGATGTGGCCGTCCGCCGCCACGATCTTGGCGTGGTTCCAGGAGGCCGAGACGAACTTGGTGGACAGCTGCCCGATGACGATGTTCAGGTTGGTCATCGGCAGCTTGTTGTCCCGGCAGACGGCGCTGATCCGCTGGACGAACGTGGTCATCGTGTCGTACACGACCACGTACCCGAACAGGAACCGCACCGTGATCGGCGAGCTCTTGGACCGCTCGGCCAGCGCGAGCAGGCCGTTCTCGACGGCCTTCTGGAACACCCCGGTCGGCGGGTTGAGCGAGACGACGTCCACATGCCGCTCGGCGGTCCCGATGATGGTCTCGACGGTGTCGGCCATGCTCTGCACCGACTGCTTGGCGAGCGCCCCGGCCGACGCGTCCATCGGCTGGCCCCAGATGTGCGGGGTGTCGACGATGCGGATCAGGTTGTCCGCGCTGACCGCGTGAACGGCGGTGTCCATCCCTCCGAGGTTCTGCTCGACGAGATCGATGAACGAAGGCGGCATGGCGGCTTCCATGGCCCGCCTCCTTCCCCTTGGGGCGGGCTCATGGATGAAGGGCCCGTGGAATCCCGAACGTATGCACGCGATGACCGTCCGGCAATGGACAGTTCCGGTCAGTGATTTTTCGGGCGGAATCCCAGGAGGCGACCGCTATTCCGGGAGCACGCTCTCGTCCAGCGCGCCGCAGTCGACCGCGCGCCGCAGCCGGGCGGTGAGCGCCCTGATGGTGGCGGGCTCGTCGAGGACGCCGCCGGCGCCGGCCGCCGCCTGCTCCTGCCAGGCCCGCACACGGCCGATGACCTCGTCCACGCCGCTCAGGTGGAAGGCGTAGACGGCGGCGTAGCGGCTCGGCAGGTGCGCGGGATGCAGGTCCCAGCCCTGGTAGAAGCCGTGCTTCAGCGAGTGGCGCACCTGCGCCGCGTGCACCGACCAGGCCTGGTTGACCTCGTCCGGGCCGTCGTTGCGCGGGATGACGTTGGTGGAGCCGTCCGACAGGCGGATGCCGGTGCCGGCCAGCGCGACCTGCATGGCGTTCCGGGCGAAGTCGCAGGCCGGGTGGTCCAGGCGCTGCTCGGCGGGCGGCAGCCCGATGGCCGCGGTGTAGTCGAAGACCCCGAAGTGCGCGGCCGACATGCGCCCGCGCGCCGCCTCGGCGATCGCCCGCAGGCCGAAGCGCCCCTCGTGATCGATCACGGCCTCGGTGGTCTCGATCTGGACCTCGAAGCGCAGGATGCCCTCGGGCAGGCCGAGCGCGGTCTCCAGCCGTTCCAGGTAGTCCACGAAGATCACGACATGCTCGGCCATGATCACCTTGGGAAAGGTGATCGTGAAGCCGCCGGGCAGCCGGCCGAGCCGGTCGCGCAGCGCGGTGAGGAAACCGTCGAGCGTCTTCATCGTGCGCTCGTGGCCGCCGTCGGCGAACGACTTGACCCGCAGGCCCCAGTAGTGGGGGAGGCCCTTGGCGTTGTAGGCGGTGGCGACGGCCTCGACCACCTGCGCGATGTGGCCGTCCTCCTCCTCGTCGGACCGCACGCCGTAGCCGTCCTCGAAGTCGATCCGCACGTCCTCGATCGGCTCGCTCGCCAGTTTGGCGGCCACCCGCTCCCGCACCAGCCCGGCGATCTCCGGCTCGATGCCGAACGCGGTGCCGAACGAGCCCGCGCCCGGGGTGTGGGTGTTGAGCAGCCGCAGCGCCTCGGCGCCGAAGTCGGCGGGCGTCGAGCGGGAGAACCGGTCGGCGGGGACGTAGACGGTGTGCACCGGCTGACGTCCCGACGGCGGTCCGGGAAAGTGCGCGGCGTGCTCGGCGGTCACGGCCGTCACGCGCTCGGACAGATCGTCGATCGAGGTAACGCTCAGGTTCACCCCGCAATGATCCCCCAAGACGATGCCCGCTGGGAACAAGGCGGCCCGCCGCCACGCCGCACCGGGCCGCCTGGCCCGAACCGGTCACGTCCCAAAACCTTTAACCCCTATTGATTCACCAGGGAATTCGTGGCGCGCTCCACTTCGCCTCACTGGACCACATCTCCGGTGGTCGGGCCGGCCAGAGACGGGCCGCTACGCCGACCCCGCGCGCGTCCGCGCAGACCCTCGCCGACGGCCAGACGTTCTCCAAGGACGTCAAGACCCGCGCCGAGCGCCCGGGCCGCGACCCGGACGGCATCAAGATTCTGCCCGGCATCTGCCCGATCATCGGCTCCACCGAGGAGGAAGCGCGCCGCCTGGAACAGGAGCTCACCGACCTGCAGGTCATCGACTACGGCCTCGCCCAGCTCTCCGGCATGCTGAATCACCTCATGACGCGCGGATGCCGAAGGTGCCGGTGTGCGTGGCGGCCGGCTTGAGGTCGATGAGGTCGGTTCCGGTGGCGAAGGCGTTCGGGGGGCAGGTCATCGGCTCCACGCCCATGCCCTGGCGGCGGTACTCGGCGGGGATCGTGTCGGCGGTGAAGATCTCCAGCCAGGGGTGCGTGGCGTCCAGCCAGAACGAGGTGGTGCGCTTCGAGCCGGCCAGGTGGACCCAGGCCAGGCCGCCGGGGTCGCGGGCCAGGCCGGTGAAGGCGTTGTCGATCTTGTGGTCGCCGAGGACGCGGCCGTCGCGCAGGTCGTGCGGGGTGCCGGAGACGGGTTGGGGCGGCCCGTCCGGGATCATGCGGTCGTTCACGGGGAGGTAGTGGTCGGCCGGGATGGTCACGGTGCAGGCGCCGATCGGCTCGCCGACCGTGATGTACGGGTGGGCGCCGTGGCCGTACGGGGCGGTGCGCGAGCCGGTGTTCGTCGCGGTGATGCGGACGGTGAGGCCGTGTTCGGGGTCGAGGGAGTAGTCGGCCTCCAGATCGAGGCGGAACGGGTAGCCCGGGGCGCCGAGGAGGCGGTGGGTGAGCCTTACCCGGTCCGGGCTCCGCTCCGCGAGCCGCCAGGGCGACCAGCGGACCAGTCCGTGGATCGCGCAGTCGAGGCCGGGCTCGGAGACGTCCAGCTGGTGGTCCTCGCCGTCGTAGGAGTAGCGGCCGCGGTCGACCCGGTTGGGCCAGGGGATCAGCAGCTGGCCGAACGCGCCCGGGGCGGGTTCGTCGGCGCCGTGCGTGAGGACCAGCGCATGACCGTGATGGGTCAGGGCCCGCAGGGACGCGCCCGCCTCGGTGACGACGGCGTGGTACGGCCCGGCGGTGATCTCGTACTGGGCCCCGGTGATCGGCTCGCTCATGATCGACAACTTACCCGGCCGGGTCCCGGCGTCACCCGGCCAGGGCGTGCAGGGCCTGCGTAAAGATCTCCCCGGGCGGCTCGACCAGCCCGGCGCCGACCTGGCCGGTGCCCGCCTCCCGGCCGGCGATACCGGTGTCGATCACCGGCAGGATCCCGGTCCGCACGACCCGGGTCACGTCGACCCCGGCGGGCGTGCCGCGGAACGAGAGCAGCGGCACCTGCAGGGCCGGATGCTCGGCCATGGTGATCTCGTACATCCGCCGGGTCGCCGCCAGCGCGTCGGGCACCTCGCCGCCCACGAACCGCACGATCGCCGGGGCCGCCGCGAGCGCGAACCCGCCCATCCCCACGGTCTCGGTGATGGCCGAGTCGCCGATGTCGGGGTTGGCGTCCGCCGGGCCGTACGAGCCGAGGTAGAGCCCGTCGGGCACCCCGGCCGGCCCGGTGAACCAGCGGTCGCCCGTGCCCGACACCTGGATGCCGAAGTCGGTGCCGTTGCGGGCCATCGCGACCACCAGGCTCGACCCTGGCACGTCCCGGGCGGCGTCGGCGGCGCACTTGGCAGCGGCCATCCCGACGTTGAGGAAGAAGTGGTCGTTGCCGCCGATGAAGCTCAGCACCCCGGCGAGGTCGGCGCGGGACGCCTCGGACGAGGCGAGCGCGGGCGCCAGCTCCCGCAGCAGCAGCGACGTCGCCGCCCGGTTGCGGTTGTGCAGCTCGTCGCCCATCTGCATGGCCTGCGCCATCAGCGTCATCAGGTCGAGCGGCCCGCGCAGCCGCACCGCGTCGCGCAGCGCCGGCCCGAGCACGGCGCCCATCCAGCGGAGCCGCTCGATCACCTCCGGCCCGTACGCCCCGTATCGCAGCACCTTGCCCAGCCCCTCGTTGAGCGAGCAGTACGCGGTGCCGCCGTGCTCGGCGTCCTTGACGACGAACATCCACATCGACGGGCTCACCAGCCCGGCCATGGGCCCGACCGTGGCGTGGTGGTGGCAGGGCTCCAGCGTCGCCGCGCCCCGGGCGAGGGCCTGCTCGGCCCGCTCCGGCGTGTCGGCCAGATCCTCCAGGAGCATCGCGCCGATGAGAGCCCCGCGCATCGGGCCGGACGCGCGCTCCCAGTCGATGGGCGGGCCTGCGTGCAGGAAGGCGCCGCGTTCCAGGCCCAGCACCTCCCGGGCGGGCCGCACGTCCACGAGCTGCGGACGGGCCCCGAGCATGCGCCCGGCGGCCAGGGCGTTGGCCTCGGAGTGCCGGGGATCGCCGAGGACGGTGGCGAGGGACTCCTCGGTGCCCGGCGGCGGGGGCCGCCAGTCGACCCGCTCGACCGGGACGGCCTGCCGGTGCAGCGCCTCGGCCAGCACGTCCACGCCCGCGGCGACGATGTGCGGCTCGCGGCTCAGCAACCCGCCCAGGCGTGGCCGGGACTCGCTCATGTCGCCCCCCGCGAAGCGTTCCGTGCGGCCGGCTCGCCGTCGCCGTCGCCCGGCCGGACGAGGCTCGCCGCGTGCCGCGCGGCCGCCGCGTTGGAGAGGAAGATCGCCGCCCCCGCCCGGCACAGCGCGTCGGCCTGCTGTTCGCGGCCCTGCGGGTCGGCGCGGCTGCCGCAGAGCGACACGACCACCGCCAGGTCGTCGCGGTCGCGCAGGGCCTTCTCGATGGCGGGGGCGAGCGCGGCGGCGGGGTCGGGCTCGGCGCCGTACCCGAGGACCACGTCGAGCAGCAGCACCCCGCAGGAAGGATCGGCGGCCCGCTCGGCCAGCGCCGCCAGCCGCAGCGTCGGGTCGATCATCGGGTGGGCGCGGCCGCGGGTGTAGGCGTCGTCGCCGAAGTCCACCAGCGAGTGCCCGTGCGCGGCGAGGTCCCAGCCGAGCGCGTCACCGATGACCGCCTCGGCCTCGTCACGGAGCGTCCCGCCCGCGAACAGCCCGCGCAGGCCCGGCGTCGTGCTCCCCCGGGCGATACCGTCCTCGGGCGCCGGGGCGAGCCAGGACGGCCATTGCGGCACCGGGCGGCCGAGGCGTTCGAGCGTCTCCTCCGCGGCCCGCGTCAGGTCGCCGTGCTCGCCGTCGCCGGCCCCCGGCAGGGCGAAGATCACCGGCGTGTCGAGCCGCCGGGCGGCCTCGCGGATCAGGTCGGCGACCTTCGGCGCGGGCGGCTTGGACACCATGAGGATCACCTCGGTGGCCGGGTCGGCGTCCAGCGCGGCGAGCGCCGCCAGCGCGGACCGCCCGCTCACCTGGCGGGACAGGTCCCGGCCGCCGACGCCGAGCACATGGCTCACGCCGACGCCGGCCGCGTCCAGCAGGCACATGAGCTGCTGCGCGCCGGTGCCGGACGCGGCGACCATGCCCACCGGGCCGGGCTCGACCGCGTTGGCGAAGCCGAGTCCCGCGCCGCCGACCACGGCGGTGCCGCAGTCGGGGCCGAGCACGATCAGGCCGCGCCGGGCCGCGGTCTCCTTGAGCGCGATCTCCTGGTCGAGCGGCACGTTGTCGCTGAAGATCATCACGTTCAGGCCGGCGTCGAGCGCGTCCATCGCCTCGGGGAACACCTGCGGGCCCGGCACCGACAGCAGCGCGATGCTCGCCTCCACCCGCGCCGCCGCCGTGGCCGTCGTCCGCGCCGGCGCCGTCGCGCCCAGCCCGCCCGCGGCGTCCGCCGGAGCGGGATGCGCGGCCTCGTGCAGGAGGCCGTCCAGGGCGTGCCGCGCCCCGTCGAACGCGGTGTCCTCCGCGCGGATCGCCACCACCAGATCGCCGGGCCCCGCCTCGGCTGGCACCTCGAAGCCCATCCGTTCCAGCACTTCGCGGTTGAGCCCGGTCGCCATCGCGGCCATCGCGTCGGTCACACCCGCCCGTTCGGTGAGCCGCCGGCTCACCCGCATCAGCGTCACGGAGTCGTGGTAGGCCCCCGGCCGTACCTCGACCCAGGACCGCAAGCCGTCGCTCAAGCCGTCGCTCTCCCATCGCGGGCCGCCGCGGTGGCCAGTTCCAGGACGGCGCGGCAGCCGGTGCGCACGCCCCAGGCGAGATCGGCGCCGGAGGTGTGCCCGGCGGAGAGCAGGCGCCGGACGGCCGGTGCCGGCGGCTCGTGCCCGGCCACGCCGCGCAGCACGGCGGCGACCTCGGCGCCGGCCTGACCGCCCGCGGCGCAGTGCAGGAGGGTCGCGGCCAGCGCGGTCGTCCGGGTGCCGGCGTCGGTGGTCACCGCGGCCCCGAGCCAGCCGGCCAGCCAGACGGCGGTGCCGCCGTGCCGGACGGCGCCGCCGACCAGGCGCAGCGAGACCAGCAGCCCGGCGAGGATGTCGTCGCCGCTGGGCGTCAGCCCGGGGCCGAGCCCCACGATGCGCTCGGCGGCCTCCACCGCGCCGGCGAGCTCGCCGGCGGCGCAGTGCCGGGCGAGCCGGAGCGGATCGGGGTGGCCCGCCAGTCCACATCCGGCCGTGCCGCCGGCGGCGTCGAGCGCGGTCTCCAGGCCGCGCACCCCGCGGGCCAGCGCCGGCACCGAGAGGGCGCCGAGCGAGGGGGCGGGGTCCCACCAGCGGCGGACCCGGACCTGCAGCCCGTCCATCTCGACGCGCCCGTCTCCGACGAAGGCGTCCGACCCCTCGCGGACGGCGTGGAACGGGCGTTCGCGGCTCGCGGCGACGACCACGACCGCGTTGGGCAGCCGCACCGCGTCGGAGCTGACCACCGCCACGACGCGCGGTTCGGCGGCGCCGGACTCACCGGGGCCGCGCAGCTCCAGGTAGACGGCCGTCGGGAAGACCGCGATCACCCGTGCCTGCACGCGCGGCGCGTCGATCAGGGGCCGCAGCGCGAGGCTCGCGGCGCCGGCCGCCGGCGGCCGGAGGCCCGGCCGCGCGGACAACGGGATCGGGTCACGGACGACGGCTGTCACGGGGTCCTCCCGAGGCGGGGAACGTGGCGGCCACTGTGAACAAGGCAGATCCGGGGTGGGCGGGGCCGCCCGGCCTCTGCCGAGACGGTAGACCGGCTCTCCGACGCGACGTATGGAGAAAGCTGCCAAGACTGGTTGTCATCCTTCGTCTTTGTTGTCAGGGTTGATCGGAAAGCGGTAGCGATCACGCCATATAGGGCGATGTACGCACCAAAAGGCGAGGTGACCCCTGGCATGAGTTACACCACGGCGGACCCGGGCCCACCGGCCCTGAGGCTCGCGAGTACCGGAACACTGACGTACGGTCTGTCGGTCGGCGAAGTCCTGGGGGTGTCGACCCTGAACGGGGCTCGGCTCATCGCGGGACGCGCCGGACTCGAACGCATCGTGCAGCGGCTGAACGTCATGGAGGTCCCCGACATCCTGTCGTGGGTCAAGCCCAACGAGCTGCTGCTGACCACCGGCTATCCGCTCCGCAACACCCCCCAGTCGCTCGGCAACCTGGTCGCCGACCTCGACGAACGCGGCCTGGCCGCATTGGCGATCAAGCTCGGCCGCTATCTGGAGTCGTTGCCGCCCGAGATGATCGAGCAGGCCGACCGGCGCGGCTTCCCCCTGATCCTCCTACCCAATGACGTGGGCTTCGACGACATCCTCAACCAGGTGCTGACCGACATCCTCAACCGGCAGGCCGCCGTGCTGGCGCGCACCGAGGAGGTCCACCGGGCGCTGGTGCAGATCGTGCTCTGCGGCGGCGGCCTCCAGGAGATCGTCAACGAGGTCGCGTCGCTGCTGGACGTCGCGGTCGTCGTGCTCGACGCCGAGCAGCGCGTGCTCGCGGGCGCCGGGCCCGAGGAGCACATCCAGGCCATGCGGGCCTTCAACGCGGTGTCGGCCCACGGCGTCCCCCCGCAGGGCGGGAACCCCGGCGGCTCCGGCCTCGCCGCGCACACCGGCGGCTCCGGGCACCCGAGACTCTCCGGCCTCTCCGGCGGGGACCACCTGATGGTGCCGGTGGTCGCCGGCGGCTTCGACCACGGCCGGATCCTCGCCTACAGCCCGGACGGGGCCCTGCGCGAGACCGACCTCGGCATCCTCGAACGCGCCGCCACGGTGGCCGCGCTGGTCGTGACCAAGCAGCAGGCCGTCGCCGCCGTCGAGAGCAAGTACCGCGCCGACTTCCTGCGCGACATCCTGGCCGGGCGCGCGGGCGACGACGACCGGGTCGTGGCCCACTGCGCGGGGTTCGGCTGGGACCTGGACCGCCCCGTCATGGTGGTGGTGGCCGAGCTGGACGGGCGTGCCCGTCCGGGGGAGGCCGAGACCCGTCCCGGCCGCCAGCCGGAGGCCGAGGCCCCGGTGACCCGCGGCCGCGGCGCCGACGAGCGGCTGGCCCAGGAGCGGCTCGCCGCCGCCTGGACCGCGGTCGTCCGGCGGCACGACCGCGGCGCGGCCGTGGCCAGCTTCGCGCACGAGGTCGTCGCCGTGGTGGGCGCCGACGCGGACGACGCGCTCGCCACGGGACCGGTCCACACCATGCTCAAGGAGGCGAGCGCGCTGTTCGCCGAGCATCTGTCGGTCCGCCGCACGTTCTCCACCGGCATCAGCCGCACGGTCGGCTCGCCCGCCGCGCTCCCCGAGGCGTACGAGCAGGCGGTCAAGGCCGTGCGGGTGGGCCGCCAGCTGCACGGCTCCGGCGCCCGCGCCCACTTCGACCAGCTCGGCGTCTACCGGCTGCTGAGCCTGGTCTCCGACCCCGAGGAGCTGCACGCGTTCGTCCGGGAGACCCTCGGCGAGCTCGCGGGCGACGACGAGCCGGAACTGGTTGACCTGCGCCGGACCCTTCAGGTGCTGCTGGAGACCAACCTCAACGTGGCCGAGACCGCCCGCCGCCTGCACTTCCACTACAACACCCTGCGCTACCGCATCGGCAAACTGGAAAGGATGCTCGGCCCCTTCACCGAGGACGCGCACCTGCGGCTCAACCTCACGCTCGCACTCCACGTCCTGCGCATGCGCGGAATCTGAGGGAAATTCGGGATTTAACAGACCCGTGATTTGAAACACACCTGGTTGGGGCATTCTTCACCGGAACGCTCCAGGGGCGGCGCGCAGGGGCGCCCCCCGGAGCCAGTGGGGCTATCACTCGGGGCGATGAGGAGGCGGCATGGCCATCGGCTGGAAGCTGCACGGAGACGGGAAGACCCCGCCGCCCGGTGAGGTGGTGCGCCCGGACGAGCGGCTGTCGTGGCCGCGGACCGCCGGGATCGGCGCCCAGCACGTGGTGGCGATGTTCGGCGCGACGTTCGTCTTCCCGATCGTGATGGGCCTGGACCCCAACCTGGCGATCATGATGTCCGGCGTCGCCACGATCCTCTTCCTGCTGATCGTCGGCGGCCGGGTGCCCAGCTACCTCGGCACCAGCGCCTCGTTCGTCGGCGCCGTCGCGGCCGTCCGGGCGGCGGGCGGCAGCAGCGCGGAGGTCACCGGCGCGATCCTCGTCGCGGGCCTGGTCCTCGCGGCCGTCGGACTCCTGATCCACTTCCTCGGCCCGGCGGTCATCCACGCGGTCTTCCCGCCCGTCGTGACGGGCGCCGTGGTCATGCTCATCGGCTTCAACCTCGCGCCGGTGGTGGCCAACGTCTACTGGCCGCAGGACCAGTGGGTGGCCCTCCTGACGCTCACCTTCGCGGTCCTGTGCGCAGTGCTCCTGCGAGGCTTCTGGGCGCGCATCGCCATCCTGCTCGCCCTGGTCTTCGGCTTCGCGCTCTCCTGGCTCCTGGACAAGACCGCAGGCCAGATCACCTCGGCGCTGCCCGGCCAGAACCTCCGCGACGCCGCCGGAGAGGCCTGCCCCCAAGAGGGCACCTACTGCGTCGCCACGTCCTTCCCGCACGACCGCGTCAACTTCGACGGAGTCAAAGCAGCAGATTGGTTCGGATTCCCGGACCTCCACGGCCCGGACTTCAAGACCTCGGCGATCCTGCTCGCCCTGCCCGCCGTCATCGCGCTGATCGCCGAGAACACCGGGCACGTCAAGGCGGTCGCCGCGATGACCGGCGACGACCTCGACCCGGTGCTCGGCCGCGCCATCGCGGCCGACGGCGTCGGCACCGCCCTCGCGTCGGCGGTCGGCGGCTCGCCCACCACGACCTACGCCGAGAACATCGGCGTCATGGCCGCCACCCGGATCTACTCGACGGCCGCCTACTACATCGCCGCCGTGGTGGCGATCCTCTTCGGCCTGTGCCCGAAGTTCGGCGCGCTGGTCGCGGCGACCCCCGGCGGCGTGCTCGGCGGCATCACCGTCGTCCTCTACGGGATGATCGGCCTGCTCGGCGCCAAGATCTGGATCGAGAACCGCGTCGACTTCGCCGACCCGGTCAACCTGGTCCCGGTCGCCGCCGGGATCATCCTGGCCATCGGCAACGTCACCCTCACCATCACCGACGACTTCCCGCTCCAGGGCATCGCCCTGGGCACGATCGCCCTGCTCGTCGGCTACCACGTCCTCAACGCGATCGCCGGGACCCGCCGCGGCCCCGACACCGGCGCCGGTGTGATCGCACCGGCGGAGACGGAGATAGGCGGACCCGTCCGCCGGCCTACAACGGAGTAGGAGCCGTGTGAAACCACCCCCTTTCGACTATCACTCCCCGCGCACCCTCGACGAAGCCCTCGGCTCCCTGACCGGGGAGGCCGGCGCGAAGGTGCTCGCGGGGGGCCAGAGCCTGATCCCGCTGCTCAACATGCGGCTGGCCGCCCCGGCGCGGCTGGTGGACATCAACCGGATCGCCGCCCTCGACACGATCGAGGTGTCCGGCCGGGGCGTGCTGGTCGGCGCGCTCGCCCGGCACACGGCGGTCGAGCGGGCGGCGGACGCGGCGCGGGCGCAGCCCCTGCTGCGCCAGGCGATCCGGCACGTCGCGCATCCCGTCATCCGTAACCGCGGCACGGTCGTCGGCAGCCTGGCCCATGCCGATCCCGCCGCCGAGCTGCCCGCCGTCCTGGCGTTGCTGGGCGGGGAGGTCGAGGCGGCGTCGGCGCGGGGCCGGCGGACGATCCCGGCGGGGGAGTTCTTCCAGGGGCCGCTGGAGTCGGCGCTCGATCCCGGCGAGCTCGCGATCGCCGCGTTCTTCCCGGCGGCTCCGCCCCGGACGGGCACCGCGTTCCTGGAGACGGCCCGCAGGCACGGCGACTACGCGCTCGTGGGGGTGGCGGCGCTCGTCACGCTCGACGAGGATCTGCGGGTGAGCGATGCTCGTGCCGGTTATCTGGGCGTCGGTGCCGTGCCGCTCGTGCTGGAGCTGGCCGAGCCCGCGGCGGCGGCGCAGGCCGGCCGCCCGCCGGGGGCGCTCGACTGGTCCGGGGCCGCCGCGTTCGCCCGGGAACGGGTCGATCCCGAAAGCGACATCCACGCCGACGCGGGGTACCGGCGCCACCTGGTCGGGGTGCTGACCGAACGGGTTCTGCACGCCGCCACCGCCGCCGCGCACGAGGGGGTCCGATGACACACGAGGTCGCTCTGACGGTGAACGGGGTGCACCGCACGGCGGAGGTGCCCGCCCGGCGGCTGCTGTCGGACTTCCTGCGGCACGACCTGGGGCTGACGGGTACGCACGTAGGCTGCGAGCACGGCGTGTGCGGTTGCTGCACGGTGCTGATGGACGGCGAGCCGGTGCGTTCGTGCCTGATGTTCGCCGTGACCGCAGCGGGCCACGACATCGTGACGGTCGAGGGGCTCGCCGAGCCTGATGGGACGATGTCACCCGTCCAGCGGGCCTTCCAGGAGTGCCACGGGCTCCAGTGCGGCTTCTGCACGCCTGGCTTCCTGTGCACGGTCACGGCGTTGCTCAAGGAGAATCCGCGCCCCACCGACGACGAGGTGCTGGAGGGCATCTCCGGCAACCTGTGCCGCTGCACCGGCTACCAGAACATCCTCAAATCGGTGCACCGGGCGGCCGACCTGCTCGGCGAGGAGGCGTGATGGGGCCTGTGAACAGCCGCGCGGCGGCTGGACTGAGGAGTGTCGGGAGCTTGCGACCAGAACGACGAGGGAAGCCGTCGCGAAAAGGCGGCTCTGAACCGCCGAGCGGAGCGAGGCAATGAGCACGCGCATGTTCGGCGAGCCGATTCCCCGGCGGGAGGATCCGAGGCTCCTCACCGGCCAGGGCCGCTACCTCGACGACCTCGGACGGGACGCCCTCGCGGCGGCCTTCGTCCGGTCACCGCACGCGCATGCCCGCATCGTTGACATCGACGTCACGGACGCGCTCGACGTCGAGGGCCTGGTCGCCATCTACACGTGGGACGACCTCCCCGGCCGGATCGGCGAGCCGCTGCCCCTGCTCATCCCGCATCCGTCGCTGACCCACGGCCGGACCGCCCACCCGCTCGCGCGCGACATCGTCCGGCACGTCGGGGAGCCCGTGGTGATGGTCGTCGCCCGCGACCGCTACCTGGCGGAGGACGCGGCCGAGCGGATTCGCGTCGAGTACGACCCGCTGCCGCCCGTGGTCGGCATCGAGAACGCCGCGCGCGCCGACCATCTCGTCCACGATGACGTGCCGGGCAACGTGGGGGCGGTGCTCCTTCAGGAGACCGGAGACGTCGCCGCCGCCATCGAGAACGCGCCGAACGTGCTGGAGTTCCGGCTCGACATCGAGCGCAGCGCCGCGACCCCGCTGGAGGGACGCGGCGTCTACGCGCGCTGGGACGCCGACGACGGGTCGTTGCGCGTCTACTCCTCGACCCAGGCGTCCACGAGCGTGCGCGCGGCGATCGCCGCCAGGCTGGGGCTGCCGCCCGGGAAGGTCGAGGTGATCGCGCCCGACGTCGGCGGCGGCTTCGGGGTCAAGATCGTGCATCCGTGGCCGGAGGAGGTCCTCGTCCCGTGGGCCGCGCGGCTGCTCGGCCGCGAGCTCAAATGGACCGAGGACCGCCGCGAGCACTTCGTCTCGGCCGCGCACGAGCGCGGCCAGGTGCAGCACGTGAAGGTCGGCTTCGACGGCGCGGGCCGGGTCCTCGGCCTGGACGTGCGGATCCTGCACGACCACGGCGCCTACACCCCGTACGGCGTCATCCTCCCGATCGTCACCTCCACCCAGCTGCTCGGCCCGTACAAGATCGGGGCCTACCGGGCGGAGGTCACCAGCCTCTACACCAACACGGTCATCGTCACCCCCTACCGCGGCGCGGGCCGCCCGCAGGGCGTGTTCTGCATGGAACGCACGATGGACCGGATCGCCGACCACCTCGGCCTGGACCGCACCGAGGTGCGCGCCGCCAACTTCATCGGGCCGGACGAGTTCCCCTACGACCAGGGGCTCACGTTCCAGGACGGGCGGCCGCTGATCTACGACTCGGGCGACTATCCCGAGATGCTCCGCAAGATCAAGGAGCTCATCGGCTGGGACGGCTTCGCCGGCCGCCGGGCCCACGCCGCCGCCAAGGGCCGCCGGATCGGCATCGGGCTCGGCTGCTACGTCGAGGGCACCGGCGTCGGGCCGTACGAGGGCGGGCACGTCGAGATCGACTCGACCGGCCGGGTGAACGTGTCGACCGGCCTGACGTCCCAGGGCCAGGGCCACCAGACCGTCTTCGCCCAGATCGCCGCGTCCGAGCTGGGCGTGCCCCTCTCCGACGTCCACGTCACCACGGGCGACACCCGCCGCTTCGGCTACGCCGTCGGCACGTTCGCCTCCCGAGCCGCGGTGATGAGCGGCAACGCGATCGCGCTCGCGAGCCGGAAGGTCCGCGAGAAGGCCCTGCGCATCGCCGCCGAGGCGCTGGAGGCCGACCCCGGCGATCTCGACATCACCGACGGCGTGGTCCACGTGAAGGGCGACCCCGCCTCGGCCATCCCCCTGCGCACCGTCGCGGTCCTCTCCAACCCGCTGCGCTATGCCTTCGACGAGGAGGCGGCCCGCGCCACCCAGTTCGCCGTGGGCGGCTCGCCCGACGACCCGCCGGTCACGCCTGGCGACGAACCCGGTCTCGAGGGCAGGGACTACTACTCGCCCGTCCGTTCCACCTTCGCCTCGGGCATGCACGCCGCCGTCGTCGAGATCGACCCCGAGACCGCCGAGATCCACGTGCTCCGCTACGCCGTCGTCCACGACTGCGGCCGCCTCATCAACCCGATGGTCGTGGAGGGCCAGATCCACGGGGGAGTCGCGCAGGGCATCGGCGGCGCCCTCTACGAGCGCATGGAGTACGACGAGTCCGGCCAGCTCCTGAACGCCTCGTTCATGGACTTCCTCATGCCGTACGCCACCGAGATCCCGCGCGTCGAGACCGATCACCTGGAGACCCCGTCGCCGCTCAACCCCCTCGGCATCAAGGGCGCGGGCGAGGCGGGCGTGATCCCCGTCTCCGCCGTGATCGCGTCTGCGATCGAGGACGCCACCGCGATCCCGATCGCGAAGATGCCCCTCTCACCCTCCGAACTCTTCTCTCTCATGGGCGCCCAATCGGGGCTGCGGGACGTCTCCGACCCCAGCCCCGCACGCCAGCGCGCTACCTGAGCTGGAGCGAGCCGCCAGGCGAAGCTTCACGCGAAGATCGCGAAGCGATGTCGCGCTCGCCGCTTGAGGGTTTGGTCCCCGAGCCGCCAGGCTCGGGGGCCAAGGCCCTGAAAGAATAAATGCTGACGGGGTTGCTCGGGGAGCGGGGGACCTCAACCCCGTCAGCGTTGGAACCCTAACCTCGGCGGCAGGGCACAAGCCGGGCCATCAGCGAATCGTCCTGGTATGTCGGGACGTCAGGGCGTGGCGGGCTTGTCGGGGGCGTTACCGCCGAGGGACTTTGGGAGGTAGTTCTCGACGGCGGCGGGGCGGAAACCCTGCGCCTTGATCCAGCCGAGGATCATCTTGAACTGCTCCGCGAGCCCCTGGCGGTAGTGCATGAGGATGATGTCGCCGGGCTTGAAGCCCGTGCCGCCGTCGCCGCGCTGGAACTCGTTCAGCTTGCCGTTGGGGCTCTTGGCGCCGTTGTAGAACTCCGCGGTCCACAGCAGGATCGACTTGATGCCGCACTGCTTGGCGGCCTGGACGGTGGTCTGGTTGTAACTGCCGAACGGCGGACGGAAGACCTGCGGACGGCGGCCGTACTGCCGGATGATGGTCTCGGAGGCGCCGCAGATCTCTTTCCGCTGCCCCTCCGGCCCCAGGGTGACCATGTTGGGATGCGAGATCGTGTGGTTCTCCATCTGCGAGCCCGCGTTGCGCATGGCCCAGAAGTACTGGCCGTGTCCCCTGACGTAGTTGGTGGTCAGGAAGGTGAGGATCGGCACCTGCTCCTTGCGGACGAGGTTCACGAACTCGGGGTCCCACACGTAGCCGTCGTCGATCGTGAGGAAGACGACCTTCTCCTGCGTCTCGATCTTGCGCAGGACCGGCGGCAGGCCGTCGGGGGCGGCCTTCGGCATCGTCCACGAGCCCGGTTTGGGCGCCGCCCACTGCTGGTCCGCGAGCACGGCGGCCAACTGCGACCGCATCGACGGCCCGCTGGAGGTGCCCCCCGCCTGCGCGCGCACCGCGGGCCAGGCTCCGGCGGCCACGCCGAGCGCCCCCGCCACCAACGTGGCGATCACGGGCATCTTCCGTAGCATCAGCCGCTTCTCTCCCGTCCCCGTAAAAGTTCTGTAAGGCGCACTCATCGTTGACGCGCGAAAGCGCGACGAGGTTCGCGCATCTATCAGATCATGCCGTGCCGGAACGGGTCGTATCTGACCAACACCCGGCGTGGGCTCGGCACAAGTTGCCCTTCGCGAGGGGATGCCCGTTCCGTAAGGTCGGGACATGAAAGTCACTGGTAGCGCCACCGTCGCCGCTCCGCTCCCGCGTGTCTGGGACGCGTTGCAGGATCCGTCGGTGCTGGCGCTGACGATCCCGGGCTGCGAGTCGCTGGAGGCGCTCGGCGACGATCGCTACCGGATGACGGTCCAGGCCGGGGTGGCGTCCATCAAGGGCACTTACACCGGTGAGGTGGCGCTGACCGATCCCGACCCGCCGCGCTCGTTCGTGCTGCGGGCCAAGGGGCAGGGCGGGCCCGGCACCGTCGACGCGACCGTGCGGGTGCGGCTCGGGGCGGGCGAGGCCGGGGGCTCCACGCTGATCGAGTACGACGCGGACGCGGTGGTCGGCGGCATGGTCGGCGGGGTCGGCCAGCGGATGCTCGCGGGCGTGGCGAAGCGGACGGCGGGGGAGTTCTTCGCGGCCGTCGAGAAGGCCCTGACCGCCCCGGCTGCGACGCTGGACGGCACGGTGGCGCCCGACGGCCGGGCGGTGCCGGACGGCCGGCCGGCGCGGACGCTCAAGGCCGGGCCGGGCGAGTTCTATCCGGGCACGGCGTTCTTCGAGGGGGAACGTTCGGTCGTCCCCATGGTCGTCGCGTTCGGGGTGGGCGGCGCCGTGGCGCTGGCCGGGGTGGCGATCGGCCACGCGCTGGCCCGCCGTTCCCGCCGCTGAGGCTCAGGCGTCGCGCTTCTGGAAGAGGAAGAACGCCGCCGCGAGGACGATCGCCGTGTAGAGCACGAACATCCCGAAACCCGTCCACGGTGCCAGGATGTCGTCGGACGGCCGGGCCGACAGGATGGCCCCGCCCGCGTTGGACGGCAGGAACTTGGCCACCGTGTTCCCCCAGCCGCCGGGCAGGAACTGGCCGATGATCGGCAGCACGAACAGCAGGCCGAGGACCGTGGTGACCGAGCCCGCGGTGTGCCGCAGCAGGACGCCGAGACCCAGCGCCATGACCGCGATCAGGGCGAGGTAGAGCCCGCCGCCCATCACCGCCCGGAGCATGCCGTCGTCGCCGAGGGAGGCGTCGATGTTCTTGGACGTGAAGATCAGCTGACTGAGCAGGAACGAGGCGAACGCGACGAGCTGGCCCACGATCAGCGTGACCAGGCCCAGCACCAGCGCCTTGGCCGCCAGGAACTCCGCGCGCCGCGGCATCGCGGTCAGGGACGTGCGGATCATCCCGGTCGCGTACTCGCCGGTGATCACCAGCACGCCCAGCACGCCGAACGCGACCATGCCGAAGTTGATGCCGACCAGGGCGAAGGCCGCCGGATCGAACTGCGCCCGGTCCGCCGCGCTCATCTTGTCGTAGCCGGTCGTGAACGCCCAGGCCAGCAGGACGCTGAGCCCGATCGTGACGATGATCGCGGCGAGCAGCGTCCAGAACGTCGACCGGACCGTGAGGATCTTGGTCCACTCCGCCGCGAGGACGTTGCCGAACGTCGCGCGCTTCGCGCACATCGGCGCCGTGGTGGTGGCCGCGCTCATGCCAGGCCTCCGCCCTGGTCGTCCTGGACCTCTGGTGGCGGCGGTGCGCCGGGCGACAGCGGCTGCGCGGTAGATGGCGGCGGCTGGGCGGCGGCGGGTGGCGGTTGGCCGCCAGAAGGCGGTTGGCCGCCAGGAGGCGGCTGGCTGCTGGTTGGCGGTTGGGTGCCGGGAGGCGGTGGCTGGGTGCCGGGTGGCGTGGCCGCCCAGGAGCCGTCCGGTGTGGCGGCGGGCACGGGAGCCTCTGGACGCGTCACGTCCGGCGACCCGGCGCCCGGCGTTCCGCCGCCCGGCATGCCCGCGTGGTATTCGACGGAGTCACCGGTCAGCTGCATGAACGCCTCCTCCAGGGACGGCTGGACGGGGCAGAGTTCGTGCAGGCGCAGCCCGTTCTCGGCGGCGAGGTCACCGACCTGGTCGGTGCGCGCCCCGTACACCCGCAGCGACTGGTCGCCCTCCACCTCGACCCGCCAGCCCTGCCCGGCCAGCAGCGGGCCCAGCTCGCCCAGCTCTGGCGACCGGACCTTCACGTGGCTGGTGGCGTTGGTGTCGATGAACTCCCGCACGCCCGTGTCGGCGAGGATCTTCCCCCGGCCGATCACCACCAGATGGTCGGCGGTGAGGGCCATCTCCGACATCAGGTGGCTCGAGACGAAGACCGTGCGGCCCTCCCGGGCCAGCTGCCGCATCAGGTTGCGGATCCACAGGATGCCCTCGGGGTCGAGGCCGTTCACCGGCTCGTCGAACATGAGGACGCCGGGATCCCCGAGCAGCGCCCCGGCGATGCCGAGCCGCTGGCCCATGCCGAGCGAGAATCCCTTCGACGGCTTCTTCGCCACCGCGTCCAGGCCGACCAGGCCGAGGACCTCGTCCACGCGGCGCTTGGGGATGCCGTTGCTCTTGGCCAGGCAGAGGAGATGGTTGTAGGCGCTGCGGCCACCGTGCACGGCCTTCGCGTCCAGCAGCGCGCCGACCTCGCACAGCGGGGCGCCGAGCTCGCGGTAGTGCTTGCCGTTGACGGTGACGTCGCCGCCGGTGGGCCGGTCGAGACCGAGGATCATGCGCATGGTGGTCGACTTGCCGGCGCCGTTGGGGCCGAGGAAGCCGGTCACCCACCCCGGCCGCACGGTGAAGTCGGCGTGGTCGACCGCCACCTTCTCCCCGTACCGCTTCGTCAGCCCCCGCGCGTGGATCATGATCGGCTGATACCGACGGCGACCCGCCCGGAAACGGCGGCGGCGGGCAGGCGGAGAAGAATTTGATCTCCGCTTGCCCGCCGTTGGGACGTGCGACGGCGTGCGAGGGCGTGCCTCAGCTCACGCCGACCAGGTCCACCACGAAGATCAGCGTCTCGCCGGGCTTGATCCGCGGGCTCGGGCTGCGGTCGCCGTAGGCCAGGTGCGGCGGGATGACCAGCTTGCGCCGGCCGCCGACCTTCATGCCCTTGACCCCCATGTCCCAGCCCTTGATCACGCGGCCGCCGCCGAGCGGGAACTCGAAGGCCTGGCCGCGGTTCCAGGAGGCGTCGAACTCCTCGCCGGTCGAGAACGAGACGCCCACGTACTGCACGGACACCGTGGAGCCGGTGGTGGCCTCGGCACCATCACCGACGGTGATGTCGGTGATGTCGAGCATGTCGGGCGGGGTGCCCTCGGGGAAGTCGATCTCGGGGCGTTCAAGCGCCATTGCCGTGCTCCATCATGGGTCGACGGGTCTTTTCGGATGCCGTTCAGCGTAGCCGCAGCCCGACTCGCCAAAGAACCGCCGCCCCGTTGGGCAGGAAGCGACGGTGTGGCGGGCGGCACGGCCCCGGTAGAGAAGGAGTCATGACAGGGCGAACGCGACGGCGGCTGCGCATCGGCATCGACACCGGCGGGACGTTCACCGACGTCGTGGCGCTGGACGAGGACACCGGAGAGGTCACCACGACCAAGACCCCCTCGACCCCGGGCGACCCGGCGCGGGGCTTCGAGGCGGGCGTCGCGAAGGTGCTGGAGCTGCTCGGCGCGTCCCGGCCGGACATCGGGGCCCTGGCGCACGGCACGACCGTGGCGACCAACCAGCTCCTGGAGGACCGGCTCGACGACCTCGGCCTCATCACCACCGAGGGCTTCGAGTTCATGCTGGAGATCGCCCGGCAGAGCGTGCCCGACGGCTACGGCAACTCCTACTTCTGGGTCAAGCCGCCCCGCATCGTGCCCGTTCACCGCGTCCGGACGGTCGGCGGCAGGCTCGACCACACGGGCGCGGAGCTGCGCCCGTTCGACGAGGAGTCGGCCGTCGCGGCGGCCCGCTGGTTCCGGGACCGCGGGATAGCGGCGATCGGCGTCTGCCTTCTCCACTCTTACGCCGACCCGGTGCATGAGCTGCGCATGCGCGAGGTGCTGCGCCGCGAGCACCCGGACGCGGTCGTGTCGCTGTCGTGCGAGGTGCTGCGCGAGTACCGGGAGTACGAACGCGCCGTGACGACGCTCGTCGACGCGGCCGTCAAACCCGCGATGACGAGCTACATCGGGCGCCTCACCGAGCGGCGAGCGGCGGAGCGAGGAACGAGTGAGCAGGCGAGCGCGACCATGGGCACCGAGGGTGAGGCGGCGGGCGGGCGGCTGCACGTGATGAAGAGCAACGGCGGCGTCCTGTCGGGGGAGGAGGTCGTCCACCAGCCGATCACGACCGTCCTGTCCGGCCCGGCCGCCGGGGCCCTCGGCGCCGCGTTCGTCACGCAGGCCGCGGGGCGGGGCTCGGTCATCACCCTGGACGGCGGCGGCACCTCCACGGACGTCGCGGTCGTGCTGGGCGGCGAGCCGACGCTGACCACCGAGGGGACGATCGGCCGCCATCCCGTCAAGATCCCGATGATCGACATCGTCACGGTGGGTGCGGGCGGCGGGTCGGTCGCCTGGCTCTCCCCGGAGGGCACGATGAAGGTCGGCCCGCGCAGCGCCGGAGCCGACCCCGGGCCGCTCTGCTACGGCCGCGGCGGCACTGAGGTCACGGTGACCGACGCCCACGCCGCCCTCGGCCGCATCCCGCCGCACCTGCTCGGCGGCGAGATCCCCCTCGACGTCGAGGCCGCGCGCACCGGCGTCGAGGCGCTGGCCGCCAAGCTCGGGCTGTCCCTCGAACGCGCCGCCACCGGCATCCTGGAGATCTCCGCCTGGAACCAGGCCAACGCCATCCGGCAGATCACCGTCAAGCGCGGCCTGGACGTCCGCGACTACCCGCTCGTGGCGTTCGGCGGCTCGGGGCCGCTGCTGGCCTGCCGCCTGCTCGACATCCTCGGCCTGCCCGCCGCCGTCATCCCGGAGAACCCCGGCAACCTGTCGGCGTTCGGCCTGCTCACGGTGGACGTGAAGAACGACTACGTCCGGACCCGGGTGGAACGTGACACCGCCCTCGACCTCGCCGCGGTCTCCGGCGTCTACGCGGAGCTCGAACGCCAGGCCGCCACCGCGCTGGAACGTGAAGGCTTTCCGCCCGACCGGCAGCAGTTCGTGCGTTCGGCAGACCTTCGTTACTACGGCCAGGCGTTCGAAGTGCGCGTGGCCGCTCCGGACGGGCCGCTGGACGACGCGTTCCGGAACGAGGTCGTGCGGCGCTTCCACGACGCCCACGAAGGGCTCTACGGCTACTGCTACCGCGACGATCCCGGCCGCCATCCCGTCGAATGGGTCAACCTCCGCGTCTCGGGCATCGGCCCGATCACGCGTCCCGTCCTGCGCGAACGCGCCCCGGGAGGGGACGCCGAACCAACGGGAACGCGGCCCGTCTTCTACGACGACTGGGCGGACGCGCCCATCTACCAGCGCTCGAAGCTCGGACCCGGAACGGTCGTCGAGGGGCCCGCGGTCATCGAGGAGTTCGGCTCGACTCTGCCGCTGCACCCGGGCTTCCAGGCCCGCGTGGACGGCCACGGCAACCTGGTGGTGACGCGGTGAGCGACAAAGACCCGATAAGCGAGAAAGACCCGATGAGCGACGTCGACCCGATCCTGCTCGAAATCGTGGAGGGCACCCTCTCCTCCGTGGAACGCGAGGTCGAGACCGCGATCGCCCGGACCGCCCGGTCACCCATGATCCGCGACGCGCACGACTTCCGCGCGGGCATCCACGACCGCCGCCTGCGCAAGCTGACGGGCCGTTCGTACTCCGCGCTCGTGCAGCCGATCGCACGCGACTTCCCGCTGGCCACGATGCGGCCCGGCGACGTCTTCTTCCACAACGACGTCTACCTGTCCGAGGGCGGCATCGGTCACCTGCCCGACCTCTGCGTGACGGTCCCGGTCTTCCACGGCGGCGAGGTGGTGGCGTTCGTCCAGGCGTTCGGCCACCACGACGACATCGGCGGCGCGGTGCCCGGGTCGATGCCCAGCCACGCCCGGAGCGCCTTCGAGGAGGGCCTGATGGTCCCCCCGATCAAGCTCTGGGACCAGGGCGTGCCCAACGAGGCGGCACTGCGCATCATGACCCGCAACTCGCGCATGCCCGACTCGCTCGCCGGGGACCTCGACGCCGAATGCTCGGCCTGCCTGATGGGTGCCCGCCGCCTGGGCGAGCTCTTCGACCGCTACGGCCGCGCCGCCGTCGAGACCTGCTTCGACGCGATCATCGACAAGACCACCGAGACGTTCCGCCGCGAGCTCCTCGCCAAGATCCCCGACGGCACCTACGTCTGGGAGGACTACGCCGAGCACGACGGCGTCGACCCGCCCCGCCTGCACGCCCAGCGGATCACCCTCACCGTCGACAACGCCGCCGCCGTCCCCTTGGTCATCGACTTCACCGGCACGTCCCCGCAGGCCAAGGGTCCGATCAACCACGCGGGCGACTACGCCGACGGCGTCTTCCTCAAGAAATGGCTGGCGCCGATCCTGCGCAACCTGGCCGACACGCCCGAACGCGCGGCCGAGCTGGACGTCAACGAGGGCGTCGTCCCGCTGATCGAGATGCGCTTCCCCGAGAAGGGCACCCTGCTCACGCCCGTCTTCCCGGCGCCGACCAACGCCCGCACGTTCGTCATCCTCCGTCTTCTCGGCGTGCTGTCCGGCGTCCTGGCGAAGGCCACGAACGGCCGCATGCCCGCCGACCAGGAGACGATCCGCTACACCGGCGTCTACGGCGACGACGACCGCGGCCCGTACCTCATGCGCGAGGTGCTCGGCGGCGGCTCCGGCGGCCGCTACTACGCCGACGGCGAGGACACCATCCACGTCGTGCCCGACTCCCGCAACATCCCCGCCGAGTTCGCCGAGGCGCGCTGGCCGTTCCTAGTCGAGCGGCTCGGCCTCGCCGCCGACTCCGGCGGCCCCGGCGAGCACCGGGGCGGCCTCGGCTACGACAAGCACATCCGCATGCTCCGCGACGCCCACTACATGTCGATCGCGGACCGTTCGATCCTGTCGTGCTGGGGCGTCAACGGCGGCCGGGCCGGCAGCCCGTTCCGCGTGGACATCGACGGCGCCGAGATGGACGGCCTGGTCGACGACCAGCCGGTGCGCGCGGGTCAGGTCATCCGTGTCCGCACGACCGGAGGCGGCGGCTGGGGCGACCCGTTCGACCGCGACCCGTCCGCCGTCGCCGCCGACGTCCGCGACGGCAAGGTCACCCGCACGGGGGCCCGCGACGACTACGGCGTCGTCCTCACCGGCGACGAGGTGGACGCCGCCGCCACGGCCGAGCTCCGGGCCCGTCTACGGGCCGCCCGGGGACCGGCGCCCTTCTTCGACCGGGGCCCGGGCTACCCCCGCCTCTCCGGCGGCCGTCCCGGCGCGGACGTCGACTAAATCTCGTTGATCACAGCGGTCCGCCGGGCCTAGCTTGGCCGCCATGGCGAAACTTCCGGAGCTCTACCTGGCGGTGGACGTCGAGGCGGACGGCCCCATTCCCGGCCCGTACAGCATGATCTCGCTCGGCATCGCCGTCGTCGGGCGCCCCGAGCTGACGTTCTACACCGAGCTCCGGCCCATCTCGGACGACTTCGTCCCCGCCGCGCTGGCGGTCTCGGGCCTGGACCGCGACCGGCTCCTGCGCGAGGCGCCCGCCCCCGCGGCGGCGATGGCGGAGGCCGCGCGCTGGATCAACGGCCTCCGCCGGATCGGCCGCCCGGTCTTCCTGGCCGGGCCCGCCGTCTTCGACGGCATGTTCGTGCACTGGTACTTCCAGCGTTTCCTCGGCCGGAGCCCGTTCAGCAACTCCGGCGCGGGCATCGACCTGCGCAGCTACTGGATGGGCATGACCGGCGGCGAGTGGAGTGACTCCCGCAAGACGAGCATCAAGAGAGAGCTGGAGCTGACCGGTCTCCCGCACACCCACCACGCCGGTGAGGACGCGGCCGAGCTCGCCCAGGTCTTCGAGGCCGTCCTCGACGCCCGCCGCCGTCAGGAGCGAACGTCGAAGCCGGGCTGAGCCTGGTCGAGGATCGCCGTCCGGGGTGAGATGTGCCAGTGGGCGGCGAGCTCGGCGGCCACCGTCTCGATGAGCCGGGGAAGATCGGCGGCGGCGGTGTCGTGCAGGCCCTCCGCGACGATCAGGACGTCCATGGTGGTGTCGCGCACAGCGGACAGCCCGCTCTGGCGGTTGGTCCAGCGCCGCGCATGAGCCCGGCCGGCGCCGTCCGCGAAGATCACCTCGTCCGGCGCGGGGTGCTCGGTCTCGCCCCCGAACGTCAGGTAGCTCTCGCCGCCGGCGGCATGGCGCACCTCCAGATCTCCCGTGATCTTGGACAGGTCGAGGGCGGCGACCGGGACGGCGAACGCCAGCGAGATCGCGTTGCAGAGGTCGACCAGCGGATGGAGCCGGGGCAGCGTGCCCTCCTTGCGGAAGCGGCGCAGCAGCGCCTCCGAGGCGCAGCGGTACTGCGTCGGCTTGAGCCCCATCGAGGCGAACGCGCGGCGCCAGGCCTGGATCTCGGGAAGATCGCTCTCCGTGCCCGAACCCAGCCGGTCCTTCGCCGCGGCGAAGTAGGGCGAGAGATCGGGGACGGGGGAGGCGTCGATGCCCGAGGCGGCCAGGACGCTTGCGACGAGCCCGGGGTGCTCCGACCGGAGGCGGGACGAATGCTGGAACTGCATGACTTCCTTACCGGGAGGCGAAGGCGAGCTTGGCGCCGAGGGACACGAACGAGCCGGCGAAGATCCGGCGCATCCACGTCAGGACGCGCGGCCTGGACGTCACGTGCGAGCGCACCGAGGCGGCCAGGACGCCGTACGCGGCGAAGACGACGAACGTGAGCAGCATGAAGACGCCGCTCAGCTCCAGCATCGAGGCGACGGAGCCGGGCTCGCCGGCGTCCACGAACTGCGGCAGGAACGCGAAGAAGAACATCGTCAGCTTCGGGTTGAGGATGTTGATCAGCACGCCGGAGACGATCGTCCGGGCCGCCGAGCGCGGCGCCCGCTCGTCCTCCACGACGAGCGCGTCCTTGTCCCGCAGGGTCGCCCAGGCCATGTAGACCAGATAGAGCACGCCCAGGTACTTCAGGGTCTGGAAGGCCACGGCGCTCGTGTGCAGCACGGCGGCGATGCCGGTGATCGTCGCCAGCATGTGCGGGACGATGCCGAGCGTGCAGCCGAACGCCGCCACGACGCCGGCGCGGCGGCCGTGGGAGAGGCCCGCCGCGAGGGTGTAGATGACGCCGGTGCCCGGCGTGGCGACCACGACGAGCGTGGTCAGCAGGAACGCGATGCTCACCCGTGCCAGCCTGCTGGCACTATGGCACGGTGAACAGGTCCAATGACGATGCTTCCGGCAGGTCCATAGGATCGGACTTCCTCCAGCTGGACGTGGCGGACGCACCGGCCGGCGGGCTGTCGGAGTGGCTGGCCGCGCGGCTCCGCGGCGCGATCGCCGACGGCCGTCTCCCGGTCGGCGCCAGGCTGCCCGCCACCCGCGTGCTGGCGGCGGAGCTGGAGGTCTCGCGCGGCGTCGTCACCGAGGCCTACCAGCGGCTGGCCGAGGTCGGCCAGGTCGTGGGCCGCGGCCGGGCGGGCACGATCGTCGTGGCCGCCCCCGTGACAGCCCCTCCATCGACCGGCGGTGTCGCCGGAAGTAGCTCAGGCGCGGTCGCTCTCGGCGGCAGCCCGGGAAGTGGCGCCTTCGGCGGCGGGCCGGGCGCGGCCGGGAGCGGCGGCGGGGCGCGTTCGGGGGTCTTCGACTCCGAGCCTGGGGCGGATGTCTTCGACCGGTTGCGGGGCGCGCCCGCCCGGATCGATCTGTCGCCGGGCGTGCCCGATCTGGCCGCGTTCCCGCGCGCCGCCTGGCTGCGGGCGGAACGTTCGGCGCTCGCCGAGCTGGCCGCCGCCGACCTCGGTTACGGCGACCCGCGCGGCGTCCCGGTGTTGCGGCGGGCCGTCGCCGACTGGCTGGCGCGCAACCGCGGGATCCGGGCGGATCCGGACGAGGTGGTCATCGTCGCCGGGACGGCGCAGGCGCTCGGCCTGCTGGCCGGGATACTGCGCGCGGACGGCATCGGCACCGTGGCGGTGGAGGATCCCGGCTCGCTCGGCGTACGGCAGCATCTGCGCGACTCCGGCATGGAGACGCCGGGGGTGGCGGTCGACTCCGACGGCGTCCGGGTGGACGAGCTCCACGACAGCGGGGCTCCGGCCATCCTGCTCACCCCCGCCCACCAGTTCCCGACCGGCGTGGTGCTCAGCGGCGAGCGGCGGCGCGGGCTGATGCGCTGGGGCGGCCTGATCATCGAGGACGACTACGACGCGGAGCACCGGTACGACCGGACGCCGGTGCCCGCCCTGAAGTCGATGCTCGCCGAGCACGTCTGTTACGCGGGCAGCGTGTCCAAGCTCCTGGCCCCGGCGTTGCGGATGGGCTGGGTGCTCGTACCGCCCCGGTACCTCGACGCGCTCGTGGCCGCCAAGCGGTTCGCGGACCTGGGCAACGCCGTGCTGCCGCAGCTGGTGCTGGCCCGGCTCATGGAGTCGGGCCAGCTGGAGCGCCATCTCCGTTCTCTGCGGCGACGCCACCGCCAGCGGAGGGACATGATGATCGACGCGATCCGGACGCATCTGCCGCAGGCGACGGTGCACGGCGCCGCCGCCGGACTGCATTTGATGATCACGTTCGACGGTTGCCAGGCGGACCTGGACCTTGCCGCCGCCGCGCTGGAGCACGGCGTCAAGGTCCAGCCCCTCTCCTGGCACAGCCAGCGGAGGGCCCTACAGGGCCTCGTCCTCGGCTACGCCGCCACCAGCCCGTCCGATATCCGGGACGGCGTCGCCGTCCTGGGCAAGCTCCTCAGTTGACCGGAGGGCGCTCGGGCTCGCTCGGGATCTCCTCGCCGAGCAGCTCGGCGGCCACGTGGATGGTGCGGCGGCGGCTGCTGCGGGCACGGTTGCGGAGCTGGTCGAACGCCTCGCCGGAGTCGAGCCCGCGGTCGGCCATCAGGAAGCCGATCGCGCGTTCGATCATCACGCGGTTGCGCAGGGCGTACTCGAGCTGCCGCGCCAGGGTGCTGGTGTGCTCGGCGGCGAGGGCGGCCGAGATGGTCTCCTCGATCAGGTCGGCGTACGCGGGAAGGCCGTGCAGGTCGACCTCGTCCCAGTCCCGGGGCGAGTGCGCGTGCAGGTTGAGGCAGCCGACCGGGGTGCCGGTGAGCCGGACGGGCGCGCCGACCACGCCGCGCACCCCCTGCGGATCACGGGCGAGCGCCGCGGCCAGGGCGGGCCAGCGCCGGTCGCCCAGCAGATCCGGGCACGAGGTCACCCGGCCGTGCACGTAGGCGTCGACGCACGGGCCCTCGCCGAGCTCGGCCTGCGCGACCTCCAGCCGCCGGCCGTGCTCGTCGGTGGCCGTCACGTAGCGGAGCGCCCCGTTCCCGTCGGTGAACATGAGTCCGGCCCCGTCGCAGTCGAACAACCGGTGGACCGCCGTGACGACCTTGGCCAGCGCACGTTGCAGATCCGCCTCCCGGGGCGGGTGGGACAACATGCGGAGGCTGGCATCCAGGGCCTCCGGATCGAGATGCATCGTGGCCTTCCTTCTACCTGACGTTCACGGATCATTGGGGTACCCCTGAACGGGGGCTCAACACCGAGGGGCCGCGCGGGTCAGCGGAGAGCAGGTAGAGAATCGCCGCCATGACCTGCGCGAGCTCGTGTGCCACAGTCACCTGCCGGGCGGGCCAGGAGTGCGGCGTCCGGTCGTACAGGTCCAGGGCACCGGCGACGACCCGCCCGACGCGGATCGGCACCGAGAGCACGGCGTGGACCTGGCCCGAGTACGGGGCGAGCTCGGGATGACCGAACGGGTAGTCGGTCATCAGGTCCTTGATGCCCACCGGATGCCCGGACACCATGCACCGGAAGGCCGGGCCGGAACCCATGGTCACCTGGGCGTGGGCCAGGGACAGGCACGTGGCGTCGCTGCCGCCGACCGCGCGCGGTTGCCCGCCCCCGACCAGGATGAGCCCGGATCCCTCGACGTCCGCGGCGTCCGCCGTGGTCGCCAGCGTCGCCGCGAGCACGTCGGTGATCAACGCCCTGCGGCAGTCCGTGCTGTTGCGCGGCACCTCAGAGTCCTCCGCCGCCCGACGATCCGCAGGGGGCAGGGCGGATGCGTGAATGGTCTCACCGTAGCCTGTTCGATGGCGGGACGAAGGGCGTTCCATCATTGCGAAACCGGGAGGTCGGCCCGGTAGCGATCATTGATCTTCGTCGGCCCCGTCCACCGTCAGGTCGACGCGCCGGTGTGTCGCGTCCTTGGCGAAATGTCGTTCTTCACGGGCGGCCCAGGTGTCCCATGCCGTCGCCCATTCGGCGCCGTCGCGCGCCAGGGCGCGCGCCCGCCGGACGTCTCTCGGCGCGTCGATCCAGATGCGGAACGCGGCGGGCGACTCCCGCCACGCCGCCCCCACGCCCTCCACGATCAGCACCGGTGCCGGCGGGATCTCCTCCTCGGCGCCGTAGGAGTCCCGCCGCCAGTCGTACCGCCGCAGCCGGGCGGGGCGTCCCGCGCACAGCGGGTCGAGCACCGCCGCGCGCAGCGGCTCCCACCAGGTGAGGGGATCGGCGTCCCACGGCACGCGGAAGTCGTCGGACCGGACCACGGGCGCGCCGCCGAGCGCCCCGGCCAGCCCGTCCGCCAGCGTCGACTTGCCCGCCCCGCTCGGCCCGTCGATCGCCACCACCCGCACCGGCCCGCACGACGGCGGCAGCCTGAGGAGCCGCGCGGCCAGCCCCCGATAGTCGACCACGGGACGGAATACTCGCAGAACCAGATACTGATGGGTTCGGGCGCACGGGACTCCGGAGGGACGAATGATGGATCTGCTCGGCGGCGAAGGGGCCGGCCACGGCGAGGCCGTACGGGTCGGTGACCGGGCGGTGTCGCGGGAGGAGCTGTTCGGCCGGGCGTCGGGCGTGGCGGCAGAGATCCGGGGCGCGGACGTCGTCGCGGTCCACGCCACGCCGACGCTGGAGACGATCGCGGCCGTCGTGGGCGGGCTGCTGGCGGGCGTCCCGGTGGTGCCGCTGCCGCCCGACTCCGGCCCCGCCGAACGCGACCACATCCTCCGGGACTCGGGCGCCCGGCTCGTGCTGGCGGCGCGCGGCGCCTACGAGGGGGAGGCGCCGCCCGTCGTCCCGGTGGACCGGGTCGCCGCCGCCGGCCCCGAGCTCTTCCCCCCGGCCGACGGGCCGGCGCTGATCCTCTACACCAGCGGCACGACGGGCGCGCCCAAGGGCGTGCTCGTCTCCCGGGCCGCCATCGCCGCCGGTCTCGACGCGCTCGCCGAGGCATGGGCGTGGACGCCCGAGGACGTGGTCGTGCACGGCCTCCCGCTCTTCCACGTCCATGGGCTGGTCCTGGGAGTTCTGGGGGCGCTGCGGGTCGGCTCGCCGCTCGTGCACACCGGACGTCCGCGTGCCGAGGCCTACGCGGCGGCGCGCTCGCGCGGCGGGTCGCTCTACTTCGGAGTGCCGACCGTCTGGTCGCGGGTCTGTGACGCCCCGGCCGCAGCAGAGGAACTGCGCGGCGCGCGACTCCTGGTCTCGGGTAGCGCGCCCCTGCCGGTCCCTGTGTTCGAACGTCTGGAGGCGCTGACGGGTCACCGTCCAGTGGAGCGCTATGGAATGACCGAGACCCTCATCACCGTGAGCGCGCGCGCTGACGGCGAAAGGCGGCCCGGTTACGTGGGCATGCCCCTCACTGGCGTGGAGACGAAACTCGTAGGCGAGGGCGGTGTGCCCGGCCCCTCCGATGGCGAGACGCCTGGCGAGCTCTATGTGCGCGCGCCGATGGTTTTCAGCGGATATCTCCATCGCCCTGAGGCGACCGCGGAGGCGCTGGGAGCGGACGGCTGGTTCCGTACAGGCGACATCGCCACCATCGGGCCCGACGGCTGGCACCGGATCGTCGGCAGGGCCTCGACCGATCTCATCAAGAGCGGCGGCTACCGGATCGGTGCCGGAGAGGTGGAGAACGCGCTGCTGGCACACCCGTCCGTACGGGAAGCCGCCGTCATCGGCACTCCGCACGCCGACCTGGGCGAGCAGGTGACCGCCTTCGTCGTCGCCGAAGGCGTGGCGGGGAAGCAGCTGATCGACTTCGTCGCCGAACGTCTCTCCGCCCACAAGCGCCCTCGCGTCGTCCACCTCGTGGAGACCCTGCCCCGCAACGCCATGGGCAAGGTAGTGAAAACCCGCCTCCGCGAGACCCTCGGGGACGCCTCATGACTCACGTCGTTCGCAACGCGCGTCTCAAGGGCCGAGACGACCTCTGCGACATCGAGATCGAGGGAGACAGGTTCGGGCGTGTCGTACCGGCGGGGGAGGGGGCCGGGCAGCATTTGCTGGACGCGGGCGGCGCGCTGGTCAGCCCGCCGTTCGTGGAGCCGCACGTTCACCTCGACACGACGTTGACCGCGGGCGAACCTCGCTGGAACGCCTCCGGCTCGCTGTGGGAGGGCATCGCGGTCTGGAGCGAACGCAAGCGGACGCTCACCCGCGAGGACGTGATCTCCCGGGCCACCGAGGTGCTGCGGTGGTACGCGGCGAACGGTGTCCTGCACGTCCGCAGCCATGTCGACGTCACCGATCCCGGTTTGGTCGCGCTGGACGCCATGCTCGAAGTGCGCGACCAGGTCCGTGACGTTCTCACCCTGCAACTCGTGGCGTTCCCGCAGGAGGGCATCTGCTCGTTCGAGAACGGGGCCGAGTTGCTGGAGGAGGCGGCGCGGCGCGGTGTCGACGTCATCGGCGCCATCCCGCACTTCGAGGACACGCGCGAGGACGGCGTCCGGTCGCTGGAGATCGCCTTCGGCCTCGCCGAGCGGCACGGGCTGCTGGTCGACGCGCACTGCGACGAGATCGACGACGAGCAGTCGAGGTTCGTGGAGGTGCTGGCCACGCTCGCCCGCCGCGGCGGGCTCCGCGGCGGGGCCACGGCGTCGCACACCACCGCGATGGGCTCGTACAACGGCGCCTACTCCTACAAGCTCCAGCGGATCCTCGCCCGCTCGGGCATCAACCTCGTCTGCAATCCGCTCGCCAACCTCTGCCTGCAAGGCCGTTTCGACGGTTACCCGAAGCGGCGCGGCCTCACGCAGGTGAAGGAGATGCTCGGTGCAGGGGTGAACGTCGCGTTCGGGCACGACGACGTGATGGACCCGTGGTTCCCCCTCGGCACGGCCTCACCGCTGCAGGTCGCGCTCGTAGGGATCGCCGCCGCGCAGCTCACGGGCGCGGCCGAGATCGACGAGGCGTTCGCCATGGTGACCGAGCGCGCGGCCCGCGTCCTCCACCTCGGCGACGCGTACGGCATCGAGCCGGGCCGTCCCGCCGACCTGGTCGTGCTGCCCGCCACGTCCCCCTACGACGCCGTCCGCCGCCAGACCCGGCCGAGCCACGTCGTGTCGCGCGGCCGCGTCATCGCCGAGACGCCTCCGGCGGTCACCCGTCTCACCTGGCCCGGGCGCGAGCCCGAGGACATCGACTTCGTCAGGAACCGTGACCGGGGGTGAGGACGGGGAGGACGCCGCCGACCAGGCTCTCGGCGAGCGACCGGGGGACCTCGTCGCCGTCCACGCCCTCGCGGACGTAATGCAGGAAACCTTGCTGGAAGCAGGCTCCCATCAGCAGGGCGGCCATCGTCTCGATGTCGGCGTCCGGTGAGACGCGGCCGAGCCGCTGCTCGCCGGCCAGATACCCCGCCAGCCACTCGACGGCGTGCTGCGGCCCGGCGTCGTACTTCTTCATGGACTCGCGGGTCGCGGCCATGAGGACCGGCTGCGCCGCCATCGACGCCATCATCGGGAACGAGCGCGTGTAGAACCGGAGCGCCCCGTGCGCGATCGCCACCAGGTTCTCCTCGACGGTGGCCTCGCCCGGCCGCCGGATCCCGGCGAACGCGGGCATGCGCTCCCTCAGCACGTACGTCAGGAGCTCCTCCTTGTCGCGGAAGTGCTTGTAGAGCAGCGCCTCCGAGCAGCCCGCGGCACGCGCGATCTCCTTGGTGGTGGTGCTCGCGACCCCGCGCGTCCGCATGATCTCCGCGGCCGCGTCCAGGATCCGTTCCCGCGCGCTCATCGGCCCCCCGCTTGACAGGTGAGTGAATACTTACCCAGGATAAGGGGTGAGTGAATGTTCACTAACCAGGAGGGGTCGGCATGCGGATCGCTGTCTTCGGAGCGACGGGCGGGACGGGCGTCGAGGTGGTGCGGCGGGCGGCGGGCGCCGGCCACGAGGTCATCGCGGTGGTGCGCGACGCGTCCCGGCTGCCCGCCGAGCTGCGGGAACGGGCGGAGGTCGTCGAGGCCGACGTCATGGACCCCCTGTCGATCGCGGCCGTCGTCAAGGAGTGCGACGCCGCCATCACCGCCGTCGGCACGCGTGCGGGCCGTGCCCCGACCACCGTCTGCGCGGACAGTTCCCGGAGCGTCATCGCCGCCATGGACGCCGCCGGCGGCGGGCGGCTGATCATGGTCAGCGCGAGCGGGCCGGCCGCGGGCCCCGGCGACGACCCGTTCACCCGGTACGTGGTCAAGCCGCTGATCCTGCAGCGGCTGCTCAAGCACGCGTTCGACGACATGCGCGTGGCCGAGCGGCAGCTCCGCGCCGCCGCCCTGGAGTGGACGATCGTGCGCCCGCCGCGGCTGACCGACAAGCCCGCGAAGGGCTCCTACCGCAAAGCCGTCGACCGCAACGTCCCCGGCGGCTTCTCGATCAGCAGGGCCGACCTCGCGACGGCCCTGCTGGACGCGCTGGACGACCCGGCCTCCGTCGGCCGCGTCATCTCCGTCGCGGGCTGACCGTCAGAAGAGGTCGGGGCGGCGGTGGGAGAGGGCGGGGAGGAACTTGCGGACCTGGGCCGTGACGGCGGGGTCCAGGTCGGCGACGCGGACGGCGGGGAAGGGACCGAGGTCCGCGACCACCGTGCCCATCGGGTCGATGAGCTGGCTGCGGCCCACGCCGCCGGGGGCGCCGCGCGGCGGGCGCGTCCGGTCGGGGGCCTTGTCCACGGCGACCACCCAGGCCGTGTTCTCGATCGCGCGGGCCCGGACGAGGGTTGTCCAGTGCTCCTCCTTGAAGACGCCCTGCGCCCACGCGGCGGGGACGACCAGCATCTCCGCGCCCCGATCGACCAGGGCGCGGGCGAGCTCGGGGAAGCGGACGTCGTAGCAGGTGATGATGCCGATCCGCGTGCCCGCCAGGTCGAGGACCACCGGCTCGCCGCCGGGCGCGACGTCGTCCGACTCGCGGTCGCCGAATGCGTCGAAGAGGTGGATCTTGCGGTACGCGCCGGCGAGGGCACCTGTGGCGTCGATACCGACGACCGTGTTGTACACGCGGCCCTCGGGTGCGGGCTCGAAGACGCCCGCGACGACGGCGGTGCCGTGCTCGCGCGCGGCCTCGCGCAGGGCGGTGACGAACGGCCCGTCGAGGGGCTCCGCGGCGGCCGCGAGGTCGTTGCCGAAGCGCACCACGGTGGCCTCGGGCAGCACCGCCAGGTCGGCGCCGCCCGGTGTGGCCGCGGCCTCGGCGATGGCGTCCAGCGCCGTCCGCAGGTTGTCCTTGGGGTCGTCGCCGACGACGATCTGACACAGGGCTACGCGCATGTCCTCCAGCGTACGTTGATCGCGCCGGCGGCGGCCGCCGAGGCCTGCGGCGGCGGTACGGAGACTTCGAGGCCGTCTCGCTCGAGGGCACACCCTAAGGTGGACGGCGTGGGAGAGCCGCTCGTACCGCGCATGCAGGGATTCGGAACCACGATCTTCGCGGAGATGTCCGCGCTGGCCGTGGCCACGGGATCGATCAACCTCGGCCAGGGGTTCCCGGACACCGACGGGCCGCCCAAGATGCTGGAGACCGCCGTCGAGGCGATCCGGTCCGGCGGCAACCAGTACCCGCCCGGCCCCGGCCTGCCCGAGCTGCGCGAGGCCGTCGCGGCGCAGCGGCTGGAGCGGTACGGGCTGGAGTTCGACCCGGCGACCGAGGTCTTCGTGACCGTGGGCGCCACCGAGGGCGTCGCGGCGTCGGTGCTCGCGCTGGCCGGTCCCGGTGACGAGGTCATCGTCTTCGAGCCCTACTACGACTCGTACGCGGCCACGATCGCGCTGGCGGGGGCGACCAGGCGCCCGGTCACGCTGCGGCCGGTCGAGGGGCGCTTCACGTTCGACCCGGACGAGCTGCGGGCGGCGGTGGGGCCGCGCACGCGGGTCGTCCTCGTCAACTCGCCGCACAATCCCGCGGGCACGGTGTTCACGCGGGAGGAGCTCGAAGTGATCGCGGCGGTGTGCCGCGAGCACGACCTGATCGCGATCACCGACGAGGTGTACGAGTACCTGACGTTCGACGACGCCCCGCACATCCCGCTGGCCACCTTCGACGGCATGCGGGAACGCACCGTCTCGATCTCCTCGGCGGGCAAGACGTTCTCCGTCACGGGCTGGAAGACCGGCTGGGTGACCGCGCCCGCCCCCCTCATCAGGGCCGTGCAGACGGTCAAGCAGTTCGTGACCTACGCGACGGGCGGCCCGTGGCAGCGGGCGACGGCCTACGCGCTGCGGAACGAGCTGCCCTGGGTGGAAGACCTCCGCACGTCGTTGCAGGCCAAGCGGGACCGCCTGATCACCGGGCTGGAGGCGGCCGGGTTCGCGACCTACCGGCCGCAGGGCACCTATTTCGTGCAGGCCGACATCCGGCCGCTGGGCTTCACCGACGGCATGGAGCTCGCCCGGGCGCTGCCGGAGAAGGCGGGGGTCGTCGCGATCCCGACCCAGGTCTTCTACGACCACGCCGAGGCCGGCGCGCCCTTCGTGCGGTTCGCGTTCTGCAAGAAGGACGAGGTCATCGACGAGGCGGTGGAGCGGCTCCGCGCGCTCCACTGATCTCCGCGGGCTGATCTTTTTCGCGGCCGGGATGTAAACGGAGGCGTCCCCGAGGGACTACCTCATGTCAATGATCCCGACCCCCTGGAGCGGAGGGCCTTGTGGGTGACCCCGAATCACGGTTCACGAGGCTGTACGACCAGAACTACCGGCGCGTCCTCGCGTACGCGCTCACCCATGCCGAGCCGCACACCGCCGAGGACATCGCGAGCGAGACGTTCCTCGTCGCGTGGCGCAGGCTGGGCGATATCGCCGAGCCGCCGCTGCCGTGGCTGCTCGGCGTGGCCCGCAACCTGCTGCACAAGCAGCGCAGCCACCACCACCGGCGGCGGGTGCTGGCCGAGCGGATCGCGGAGCTGACGGGCCCCGCCGACCTGGCCGCGTGGGACGTCGCCGAGCACGTCGTCGAACGCGAGACCGCCCTCGCCGCCATCGCGGGCCTGTCCGAACGCGACCTCGAAGTGCTCTCGCTCGTCAACTGGCACGGGCTGGATCCACGGCAGGCGGCGAAGGTCGTGGGCTGTTCGAGCGCCGCGTTCTTCGTCCGGCTGCACCGCGCCCGCAAACGCCTCGCCAAGGCCCTGGAGAACGGCCCCGCGGCCGGTCCCGCGGGCGCCCGGCGTCCCGTATCCACACCGGTCGCCAAGGAGGCGGCCCGATGAACTCCGGAGCGACCATGCCTCCCACGACCGACCCCGACAAGATCTTCCAGGCCCTGCGGCCCGCGGCCTTGGACGACGACGCCGAGCACGCCTACCACCGGCGCCGCGACAGCGACCTCGCGCGTGCCATGCGGGCCGACACGGTCACCGACGCGCGGGACGGCGTCGTGCCGGGCCGGTCGCGGCGGCGGCCGGTGCTCCTGATCGCGGGGGTCGCCGCGGCGGCCTGCGCCGCCGCCGGTGTCATCGTCGTGACCGACCAGGGCGACGGCTCCTCGACGAAGCCGCCGGGCCGCGAGCAGGCGGCCCCGTACAGCGACGCGCGCAGCGTCCTCCTCGCCGCCGCCCAGGCGGCCGAGCGCGAACCGGCCAAGCCCGCCCGCTACTGGTACCACCGGGAGCGCACGACGTCACGTGCCGGAGACCTCATGCTCCGGATGGACAAGAGCACTGGACGGCCCAGGAAGACCAAGCAGAAGGCGCAGTTCCTCGCGTACGTCTCGCACACCCAGGAGGACTGGCTCGCCCGCGACAAGGGCGATGTCACCAGGGCGATCGTCGGCATCGACCGTACGACCACCTTCGCGTCGCCCGCCGACGAGGCGAAGTGGAAGAAGATGGGCTCGCCCGAGCTCGAACCGTGGTCGGCCAAGCGGCACGTCAACGACTACCACGAGCCGATGCGGCTGACCATCGGCCAGCGGACCTTGACGTTCGCCGAGCTGTCGAAGCTGCCCACCGAGGCGGGCGCCCTGACGGCCGAGCTCCGCCGCCGGTACGAGGCGGATGTCAACGACCCGAAGTACCCGCTTCAGGACAGCTTCCCGCAGTACGTGTGGAGCACCGCGCAGGATCTCCTGGCGGGGCCGATCAAGCCGGGGACTCGCGCGGCCATGTTCAAGGTGCTGGCGAAGCAGCCCGGCCTGCGTCTGGTCGGCGGGGTCACGGACGAGAAGGGCCGTCGCGGCGTCGCGGTGGCGATGCCCCCGGAGGGGAAGCAGACCCACGTCAGCGGCGACGCCATCACCGAGTACCGGCTGATCGTCTCGCCGGAGACCGGACGGCTCCTGTCGTACGAGGCGCGCCGTTCGGCGGGGCGCCCGTCGCTCACGATCACCTACGAGGCCATGGGCTGGGTGAACGCGCTCGGGGCCCGGCCCTGACGCCGTCCTGTCAATCGGGCCAGAGTTGCCGAACGGCCGGTGCTCCTTGGGCGGATTCCGCCCATGAGCACCGGCCGTTTCGTGGATAACTTCACTGCGTGAACACCAACCGGCTCGACGGTGAGCGGGTCCTGATCGCCCTCGGCGGCAACGCCATGACCGCGCCGGACGGCAGCGCCACCCCGGCCGCGCAGGCGGCGGCGGTCGCGGCGGCGATGGAGCATGTCGCCGACCTCGTCGCGGCCGGCGCGCAGGTGGCGCTGGCGCACGGGAACGGCCCCCAGGTCGGCAATCTGCTGATCAAGAACCAGCTCGCCGCGCATGTGGTGCCGCCCGTGCCGCTGGACTGGTGCGGGGCGCAGACCCAGGCCACGATCGGCGTGCTGATCATGAACGCGCTGGACCGGGCGCTGGCGGCCCGCGGCGTGTCCCGGCCCGTCGCCACGGTCGTCACGCGCACGCTGGTGGACGCCGCCGACCGCGGGTTCACCGACCCTGTCAAGCCGGTCGGGCGGTACTTCCCGGCGGCGGAGGCCGAGCGGTTCATGGCGATCGGCCAGTCCTGGAAGTCGTTCGGCGAGCGCGGCTGGCGGCGCGTGGTGGCCTCGCCCGACCCGCTGGAGATCCTCGACGCGGACGCCGCGCAGGTGCTGCTGGCGGCGGGGCACATCGTGGTGGCGGCGGGCGGCGGGGGAGTGCCGGTCGTCCGCGCGGACGGGGCGTTCGCCGGCGTCGAGGCCGTCGTCGACAAGGATCTGGCGGCGCAGCTGCTCGCCCGGCGGCTCGGCGCCGGGACCCTGGTCATCGCCACCGACGTCGAGCACGTGATGGTGGGGTTCGGCACGCCGCGCGCCCGCCCGCTCCACCGGACGACCGCCGCCGAACTGCGCACGCTGGCCGCCGCCGGGCACTTCGCTGGTGGCAGCATGGGGCCGAAGGTGGAGGCGCTGCTGCGCTTCATGGCCGGCGGCGGCCGGCGCGCGGCGATCACCTCGCTCGACCGGATCACCGACGCGGTCGAGGGCAAGGCCGGGACGATCATCGAACGCGAGGAGTGACGCGACGTGCCCGATCCGATCGAAGTCCGCAAGATCCCCATCGAGAGCGTGACCGACGCCGCCGGGCTGGCCCGTCTCATCGACGACGGCGTCATCGAGGCGGACCGGGTGCTGGCGGTGGTGGGCAAGACCGAGGGCAACGGAGGCGTGAACGACTACACGCGCATCCTCGCCGACCGGGCGTTCCGCGAGGTGCTGCTCGCGAAGGGCACCCGCTCCGAGGACGAGGTGCGCGGCGTCCCGCTGGTGTGGTCGGGCGGCACGGACGGCGTGCTCAGCCCGCACGCGACCGTCTTCGCCACGGTCGACCCCGCGTCGGTGCCCGCCTCTGATGAGCCGCGGCTGTCGGTGGGCGTCGCGATGAGCGACGTCATCCTGCCCGAGGACATCGGGCGGCCCGCGATGGTCGACAAGGTCGCCGCCGGCGTCCGCGCGGCCATGAAGATCGCCGGGATCGACGACGCGGCCGACGTGCACTACGTCCAGACCAAGACGCCGCTGCTGACCCTCGACACCATCAACGACGCCAAGCGCCGCGGCCAGGGCGTCGTCACCGAGGACACGCTCAAGTCGATGGACATCTCCAACTCGACCACCGCCCTCGGCATCGCCGTGGTGCTCGGCGAGATCGAGCCGCCCGCCGCCGAGCAGATCCACCGCGACCTGTCGCTCTACTCGTCGGTGGCGTCCTGCTCGTCGGGCGTGGAGCTCGACCGGGCGCAGATCGTCGTCGTCGGCAACGTGCGCGGCATCGGCGGCCGCTACCGCGCCGGGCACGGTGTGATGAAGGACGCGCTCGACGCCGACGGCGTCTGGGACGCGATCCGCTCGACCGGCCTGGACCTGCCCGACCGGCCGCACCTGAGTGATCTCGGCGACCGGCTCGTCAACGTCTTCATCAAGTGCGAGGCCGACCCGAGCGGCTCGGTCCGGGGCCGCCGCAACATCATGCTCGACGACTCCGACGTGCACTGGCACCGCCAGATCAAGGCGTGCGTCGGCGGCGTCGCGGCCTCGGTCACGGGCGACCCGGCGGTGTTCGTGTCGGTCGCCGCCGTGCACCAGGGGCCGTCCGGCGGCGGCACGGTCGCCGCCATCGCCGACCTGGGATGACGAACCGATCGATATCGGAGAGTATTGAAGTAGGTACCCGGTGCGGTCACGGGAGGCTATAGCCTCTCTGCCGTGTCAGGTAAGACCATTCCCGAACCCCAGTTCCCCGCGGACGACGGCAGCGCCGACCCGCGGCTGGCCGAGGCCCTCGCCGGATACGCGGGCGGGCGCGTCGGCGAGCACGCGGTGCTCGCGGAGCTCTACGACTCGCGCCTGCTCGTGCCCGTCGTGGCCGTGCTCACCGAGGAGGAGGCGGTCGCCCCGGGCGAGCTCCGCCGCGAGAAGTCCAGCGACATGGCCTTGCCCACGCTCGTCGGCGAGGACGGCCGGCGCGGCGTGCTCGGGTTCACCTCCACCGAGACGCTGCAGGCGTGGCGGCCCGACGCCCGGCCGGTCGCGGTGCACGCGCGGCAGGCCTGCCTGGCCGCGCTCGAC
This sequence comes from Spirillospora sp. NPDC048911, assembly GCF_043198015.1. NCBI lineage: Bacteria > Bacillati > Actinomycetota > Actinomycetes > Streptosporangiales > Thermomonosporaceae > Spirillospora > Spirillospora sp. NPDC048911. Next base: position 1,228,034 of record NZ_JBICUD010000002.1, read on the forward strand.
GAGGGCGCCCACGCGCTCGTGGTCGACGTCGCGGGCCCGGTGCCGTTCGCCGTCGACGGGCTGCGCCTGCACCTGCTGGCCGAGGGCCGGCCGATCCCGCCGCCGCACGAGGACCCCGAGATGCTCGCCGCGATCGAGGCCGCGTTCGGCTCCGAGCCGGCCGTCAGCGGGGTGAAGATCGGCAAGGGCGAGGCCGCCGAGCTGGCGATCCGCTTCGCCGTCGTGCCCGGCCACGACGAGCGGCAGACCGTCCAGCGCGTCTCCGACCGCCTCGCCGAGCTGCTGCGCGGCCGCATCGTCGGCGGCGTCGAGCTCACCGTGCTGCGCGGCGGCGCCCGCTAGGGTCGCTTTCCGTGGAGGCACCCCCCCGGGTCTGGTCGCTTCGGGCCGACTGGACCGAACCGCTGCGCGCACGGCCCGTCCCGGCCGCACTCGTCTGCGCGGCCGTTCTCGCCCTCCTGACCTGGCGCGTCGGCGTCGAACCCGCCCTGCCCGCGTTCCTCTGCCTCGGGACGGTCGGGACGGCGCTCGGCTTCGTCGACGTGGCGATCAAACGGCTGCCCGACCCGCTCACGCTTCCCTCGTACGGCGTCGGCGCGGCGCTGCTGGGGGCGGCGGCGCCGTTCACCGACGGCGGCAGCGGCCGCTTCCTGCACGCGCTGATAGGGCTCGCGGCGCTCTGGGCGCTGTTCGCGGTCCAGTGGTTCCTGATGCCGAGCGCGATCGGCCTCGGTGACGTGAAGCTCGCCGGAGTCCTCGGCCTCTATCTCGGCTGGCTCGGCCTGGACGCCTGGCTGCTCGGCGTCGTCGCCACGTTCGTGATCGGCGGGCTCGTCGCGGCCGGGCTGCTGGCCGCGCGCCGCACCGGGCGCAAGTCCGAGCTGCCGTACGGGCCGTTCCTCCTGCTCGGGGCCCTGCTCGCCGTTCTCGTCCACGCCTGAAAAATGGTTGGCCGGATGCGGCCACCGGCGGGCATGCTGAGGATCATGCCCGATGGCGCGCAGACAGAGACCTTTATCCGGGACGGCTTCGTACGGCTGGCCGAAGCGGTCCCGCAGGACCTCGTCGCGGAGTGCCGCGAGATCCTCTGGCGGGACACCGGAGCCGATCCGAACGACTGCTCCACCTGGACCACGCCCGTCGTGCGGCTCGGCCACTACGCGCAGGAGCCCTTCCGGCGGGCCGCCAACACGCCGCGCCTGCACGCCGCGTTCGACGCGCTGGTGGGCGAGGGCCGCTGGCAGCCGCAGGGCGGTCTCGGCACCTTCCCGGTCCGTTTTCCCAGCGACGAGGAGCCCGGCGACGACGGCTGGCACGTCGAGGCCAGCCTCCAAGGTGACGACCCCGCCAATTTCATGACCTGGCGGACGAACGTCTTCTCCAAGGGGCGGGTGCTGCTGATGCTCTTCCTCTTCTCCGACGTGAGCGAGGACGACGCCCCCACACGTATCCGCGTGGGCTCGCACCTGGACGTCCCGCCGATCCTCGAACCGGCGGGGGACAGGGGCCTGCCGTTCATGGAGCTCGCGGGCAAGGCCGTGTCCGCCAGCGACCATCGTCCCGTCGCATACGCGACGGGCCAGGCCGGTGACGTGTACCTCTGCCACCCGTTCGTCGTGCACGCGGCCCAGCCGCACCATGGCACCGAGCCGCGGTTCATGGCACAGCCGCCGCTCCTCCCGGCGGCCGGGCGCGAGCTCGACATCGAGCGCGCCGACGGGGCGTACTCGCCCGTCGAGGTGGCGATCAGGCGAGGTCTCGGGCGGTGACCCCCCGCCGGGTGGTGACCGCCGTACGCTGAGAACCCGTCGCCCTCCGGAGGACCCCCGTGCTGACCATGCAGGACGCGCTGATCAGGCTGACCGGCTACTGGGCGGGGCACGGCTGCCTCGTCACCCAGCCGATGAACACCGAGGTCGGCGCGGGCACCCTCAACCCGGCGACCGCGCTGCGCGTGCTCGGCCCCGAGCCCTGGCGCGTCGCGTACGTCGAGCCCAGCGTCCGCCCCGACGACTCGCGGTACGGCGACAACCCCAACCGGCTGCAGACGCACACGCAGTTCCAGGTGATCCTCAAGCCGGAGCCCGGCGACGCGCAGGAGCTCTACCTGGGCAGCCTGCGGGCCCTCGGGATCGACCTCGACGCCCACGACGTGCGGTTCGTCGAGGACAACTGGGCGTCCCCGGCGCTCGGCGCGTGGGGCCTCGGCTGGGAGGTGTGGCTGGACGGGCTGGAGATCACGCAGTTCACGTACTTCCAGCAGTCCGGCGGGCTGACGCTCGACCCGGTCTCGGTCGAGATCACCTACGGGATGGAGCGCATCATCATGGCGCTCCAGGGCGTCTCCCACTTCAAGGACATCGCGTACGCGCCGGGCATCTCCTACGGCGAGGCGTTCGGGCAGTCCGAGTACGAGATGAGCCGCTACTACCTCGACGACGCCGACATCGAGACCAACCGGAGCCTCTTCGACTCGTACGCCGGCGAGGCGCGCCGGATGCTGGACGCCCGGCTGCCCGTCCCCGCGCACTCCTACGTCCTGAAGTGCTCGCACGCCTTCAACGTCCTCGACTCGCGCGGCGCGATCGGCACGACCGAGCGCGCCCGCGCGTTCGCCCGCATGCGCGGCCTGGCGCACGAGGTGGCAGAACTATGGGTCGAACGCCGGGCCGAACTGGACCACCCCCTGGGCAACGCCACGATCCAGCGGCCACCTGAGAACACGCCCGCCGCCCTTCCGGAGATCTCCGAGCCCGGCACCTTCGCGTTCGAGATCGGAGTCGAGGAGCTCCCGCCGCACGAGGTGGCCCCGACCACCGCCCATGTCTCCGATGCCCTCCGCCAGAGCCTGGAGGAGAGCGGGCTCATCACCGACGCGTCCGAGATCGAGACGGCCGCCACGCCCCGCCGGATCATCGTGCTGGTCACCGACCTCCAGCCCCGGGAGCCCGACACCCGGAAGGTCGTCAAGGGCCCGCGTCTCTCGGCCGCGTACGACACCGACGGCAACCCGACCAAGGCGTTGCAGGGCTTCGCGCGCGGCCAGGGAGTCGACCCCGCCGACGTCGGCACGGTCATGATCGGCGACGTCGAGTACGCCGGGCTCACCCGCGCCGTCACCGGCCGCCCCGCCGCCGAGGTGCTGGCAGACCTCATTCCCCGCCTGGTCAAGAGCCTGCGCGCCGACCGCAACATGCGGTGGAACACTCCAGGCCTCTCGTTCAGCCGCCCCATCCGCTGGCTCGTGGCGCTGCTGGACGAGCACGTAGTCCCCGCAAGCATCGCCGGCCTCAGGACCGACCGAATCACCCGCGTGCACCGAACCGCCGCCGAGCCCCTGGTCTCCGTCCCGGCCGCCGCCGCCCTTCTGGAGACCCTCCGGGCGAACGGCATCGAGCCCGCCATCGACCGCCGCCGCACCGAGATCATCGAGACCGCCGGAGAACTCGCTCGCTCCTCGGGCGGCACCATCGACTTCCCCGCCGAGCAGGCCCTCGTCGAAGAGATCGTCAACCTCATCGAAAAGCCCACAGCCGTCTTGGGCGCATTCGACGAGTCCTACCTCACGCTGCCCGAAGAGATCCTCACCACGGTCATGAAGAAGCACCAGCGCTACCTGCCGGTGCGTTCGTCCACGAACAACCTCCTGCCGTACTTCGTCACCGTCGCCAACGGCGCCTGCGACACCACTGCGGTTGCCACGGGCAACGCCGCCGTCCTGCGCGCCCGCTACGAGGACGCCGCGTTCTTCTTCCAGCACGACCTGCGCAGCAAGCCCGAGGCACTCAAGAGCGGCCTGGAGAAGCTGACCTTCGCCGAAGGTCTCGGCTCGATGGCCGACCGCGCCGCCCGCATCCGTGCGATCGCCAACGAGCTTTCGAGCCATGTCGACCTGGCCAATGAGGAGTTCGAGGTCGTCCGCCGCGCAGGAAAGCTGGCGAAGTTCGACCTGGCCACGTCCATGGTGATCGAGCTGTCCAGCCTCGCCGGGACGATGGCCCGCGAGTACGCGCGCCGTGCCGGCGAAACCGAAGACGTCGCGCAGGCGCTCTACGAGATGGAGCTGCCCCGCTCGGCCGGTGACGTGCTCCCCACCGGCATCGCCGGGTCATTGCTCGCCGCCGCCGACCGCCTCGACCTCCTCGCCGGCCTCTTCGCCGTGGGCTCCGCGCCCACAGGCGGATCCGACCCGTTCGGCCTGCGCCGCGCCGCCCTCGCGCTCACCGCGATCCTGCGGACGAACCCCCGCCTGGCGGCGGTCACCGTGGACGAGGGCCTGGCGATCGCGGCCCGCAACCAGCCCGTCGACGTCCCCCCAGAGGCCCTCACAGAAGCCACCCAATTCGTAGCCCGCCGCCTGGAACAGTCCCTCATAGACGAAGGCCACCCGATCCAGGTAGTCCGCGCGGTCATGCCCCACGCCGGCTCACCCGCCTACGCCGAACGAGCCGCCGGTGACCTAAGCAAACTCCTGAACGACTCCCACTTCCAACGCCTGACAACCGCGCTCCAAAGAGTGCTCCGCATCGTCCCCCAAAACACAAACCCCGAATACGACCCCGCCCTCTTCACCGAACAAGCCGAACAACGCCTCTACGACACCTTCGTCCGCGTCCGCACGGAGCTCCCGCACTACGCGACCCTCCCCGAATTCACCGCCGCCACCCTCCCCCTAGCCGAGCCCATCGACGCCTACTTCGACGACGTCATGGTGATGGACAAAAACCCCACCATCCGCGCCAACCGCCTGGGCTTCCTGGCCGACATCCGCGACCTGGCAGCAATCCTCGACTGGCCCCAAATCGCCTGAAACGCCTACGCTCTCGATCATGGAGCTAGTGCCCTGCGCCTACGACGACCCGATCGCGGCGAAGCTGATCGCCGAGGTCCAGCAGGAGTACGTCCTGCGCTACGGAAGCGAGGACGAGACCCCCACGGACCCCGCCGAATTCGAGGCCCCCTAGGCCACTTCGTCCTCAAATTCGGCCACTACCGAGACTCCCCAACCAGCCGCTGTTACGGCAAGGAGCTACGGGTGTAGCGGTGTTGTACGCCTGGTGGGAAGTACTCGGGGTCGGCGAACGGGCGCAGGTGGATGAGCGGGGCCAGAACGTCGGCTCGCCGGTGGAGCCCGAGGAGACGGCGATCATGTCGCCGATCGTTCCGTCGCGGCAGCGCTCGGCGAGGGGGTAGCGGCGGCGGACGTAGGTGTCCTTGGTCGTCACCGGTACGTCGTGCAGGGCGGTGACGGCCGCTGGATCGATGTCGTGATCGGCCAGGAACGCGGCGTACGCCGGGACGGTGTCGGCGACGTGGCGCATGAGCGCCAGCGCCGCCTGCTCCGGGGACATGCCTCGAGACTAGACGGGGCGGCGGGCCACGCCTCCGTAGGCGCGGGAACGGTCGGGGCCGGACGGGACGCGGTCGGGGTCGGTGTGCCACTGGGAGACGTAGACCAGGCCAGGGTCGACCAGGTCGAAATCATCGAAGAACGGCAGGATCTCGTCGTGGTCGCGCAGGGTCACCGGGGCCGTGGAGGAGTTGTAGACGTCCATCACCTTGGGCACGTCCTCCAGCCGGCTGTCCTGGGGCGTCGCGTGGGTGATCACCAGGTAGGAGCCCGGCCCCAGCGGTTCGCAGAGGCGGCGCACCAGGTCGGCGGGCTCCGTCGGGATGAAGTGCAGGACGGCGAGGAGCAGGACGGCGACCGGCTCGTCGAAGTCGATCATGGAGTGGACCGTGGGGTCCGACATGATCTTCTCGGGGTCGCGCAGGTCGCCCTCGACGACGGCGACCTCCCCGGTGCCCTCGCCGGTCAGGAGCGCGCGGGCGTGGGCCAGGACGACCGGGTCGTTGTCGACGTACACGACCCTGGAGTCCGGCGCGAAGGCCTGGGCCACCTCGTGCACATTGTTCTGCGTGGGCAGGCCGGTGCCGACGTCGATGAACTGGCGGATCCCGTTCTCGGCGAGGTGGCGGACGGCGCGGGCGAGGAACGCGCGGTTCTGCCGGACGACGTGGTGCACCTCCGGCACGAACTCCAGGATCTTCTCCGCCGCGGCGCGGTCGGCGGGGAAATTGTCCTTGCCGCCGAGAAAGAAGTCGTACATCCGGGCGGCGTTCGGGGTGGTGGTGTCGATGCCGACCGGCTTCCAGTCCTCGTCCGTCATGGCGCGCCACCTCCGTCTCGGACGTCTCGTTGTGATCACGCTACCCGTCGGCAGGGCGGCGGTGGGGCGTTCCGGTGGTTCTCATCAGCCGGACGCGGCTCCGCCCACCGGCGCCGAGTCACTAGGATCGACGGCATGCTGCGCTGGTTGACCGCGGGGGAGTCCCATGGCCCGGCCCTCACCGCGATCGTGGAGGGCCTTCCGGCCGGTGTGCGCGTGACCTCAGGCGATATCGCCGAGGCGCTGCGCCGCCGGCGGCTCGGGCATGGGCGGGGCGCCCGCATGAAGTTCGAGCAGGACGAGGTCACGATCCTCGGCGGGGTCCGGCACGGGCTCACGCAGGGCGGACCGGTCGCGATCGAGGTCGGCAACACCGAGTGGCCCAAGTGGGAGACGGTGATGTCGGCCGATCCGGTCGATCCCGACGTCCTGGCGGCGCAGGCGCGGAACGCCCCGCTGTCGCAGCCGCGGCCCGGCCACGCCGACCTGGTGGGGATGCAGAAGTACGGCTTCGACGACGCGCGGCCGATCTTGGAGCGGGCCAGCGCGCGGGAGACCGCGGCGCGGGTGGCGCTGGGCGAGGTGGCCAAGGCCTTCCTGCGGCAGGCGCTCGGCGCCGAGGTGTTCAGCCACGTGGTGGCGCTGGGCGAGGTGGCCGTGCCCGAGGACGCCGCCCTGCCCGCCCCGGACGATCTCGCGGCGGTCGACGAGAGCCCGGTGCGCTGCTTCGACGCCGGGACGTCGGCCGAGATGGTCGCGCACATCGACGAGCTCAAGATGGCGGGCGACACCCTCGGCGGCGTCGTGGAGGTCCTCGCCTACGGGCTGCCGCCGGGCCTGGGCAGCCACGTGCACTGGGACCGGCGCCTGGACTCCCGGCTCGCCGGGGTCCTCATGGGCATTCAGGCGATCAAGGGCGTCGAGGTCGGCGACGGCTTCACCACGGCGCGCCGGCCCGGGTCGCGCGCCCACGACGAGATCGACATGACGGACGGGGGCATCCGGCGCCGGACCAACCGCGCGGGCGGCGTCGAGGGCGGCATGACCACGGGCGACGTGCTGCGCGTCCGGGCCGCGATGAAGCCGATCTCCACCGTGCCCCGGCGCCTCGACACCATCGACGTCCGGACCGGCGAGCCCGCCAAGGCCATCAACCAGCGCAGCGACGTGACCGCGGTGCCCGCCGCCGGGGTGGTGGCCGAGGCGATGGTGGCGCTCGTGCTGGCCGACGCCGTGCTGGAGAAGTTCGGCGGCGACTCGATCGAGGAGACCGCCCGCAACGTGCGGGGATACCTGTCCTCCCTGGAAATCAAATGACGCTGGAACTCACATGACGCGGCCCAAGGCAGTCCTCATCGGGCCCCCCGGCTCGGGCAAGTCCACCGTCGGTGCGGCCCTGGCCGAGCGCCTGGGCGTCGCCCTGCGCGACACCGACGCCGACACCGAGACCGCGGCCGGCAAGCCGATCGGCGAGATCTTCATCGACGACGGCGAGGACCACTTCCGCGCCCTCGAACACGCCGCGGTGCGGGCCGCGCTGGCCGAGCACGACGGCGTCCTGGCTCTCGGCGGCGGCGCCGTCCTGGCCCCTGAGACCCAAGAACTGCTCGCCGGGCACACGGTCGTCTACCTCCAGGTAGGGCTGTCGGAGGCGGTCAAGCGGGTCGGGCTCGCCTCGGCCCGGCCGCTGCTGGTCATGAACCCCCGCAGCCAGCTGCGCAAGCTGCTGGAGGAACGGCTGCCGATCTACGAGCGGCTCGCCGCGATCACGGTCGCCACCGACGGCCGCGACCCCGCCGAGCTCGTCGAGGAGATCGTCAAGGAACTGGAGCGCTCGTGACCGAGTCCCGGGTGCACGTCGGCGGCGCCGAGCCGTACGACGTGGTCATCGGCGCCGGCGTACTCGGCGAGCTGCCGGGCCTGCTCGGCGACCGCGTGCAGGCCGTGGCCGTCGTCCACGCCGAAGGCCTGCCGGAGATCGCGCGGCCCGTGTGCGGCGCGCTCGAACAGGCCGGTTACACCGTGCACGCCCTGCCGGTGCCGGACGGAGAGGCGGCCAAGGAGGTGGGCGTGCTCGCCGGGCTCTGGTCGCGGTTCGCCCAGCTCGGCATGACCCGCACGGACGCGGTCGTCGGCGTGGGCGGCGGCGCCACCACCGACCTGGCGGGCTTCGCCGCCGCCTCCTGGCTGCGCGGGGTCAAGGCGGTGCTCGTCCCGACGACCCTGCTGGGCATGGTCGACGCCGCAGTCGGCGGCAAGACCGGCATCAACATCCCCGAGGGCAAGAACCTCGTCGGCGCCTTCCACCCGCCGGCCGGGGTGCTGTGCGACCTCACCACGCTGGTCACCATGCCGCCCGACGACTACATCAGCGGCCTCGCCGAGGTGATCAAGGCGGGCTTCATCGCCGACCCCGTGATCCTCGACCTGGTCGAGGCCGACCCGGCGGGCGCCGCGTCGCCCACCGGGCCGCACACCCGCGAGCTGGTCGAACGCGCCGTCCAGGTCAAGGCCGACGTGGTGTCCGCCGACCTCAAGGAGAGCGGGCTCCGGGAGATCCTCAACTACGGCCACACGCTCGCCCACGCGATCGAGAAGGCCGAGGACTACCGGTTCCGGCACGGCCACGCGGTCGCCATCGGCATGGTCTACGCCGCCGAGCTGTCCCGCCTCGCCGGGCGCCTCGCGCCGGACGTCGTCGACCGGCACCGCGAGGTGATCTCCTCCGTCGGCCTGCCCGTCTCGTACGGGGCGGAGGCGTGGAAGGAGCTCCGCGCCACCATGACCATCGACAAGAAGTCGCGCGGCGCCACGCTCCGCTTCGTCGTGCTCGACGCCGTCGCCTCTCCCGGCCGGCTGGAGGGCCCGGGCGAAGACCTGCTCGCCGCCGCTTACCAGGAGGTCGGCCGATGAACGCCCGGAGCGGAGCGAACCGATGAACAGAGTCCTCGTCCTGAACGGGCCCAACCTGCGCCGTCTGGGCACGCGCGAGCCCGACGTGTACGGGGCCGCCACGTTCGACGACCTGGTCGCGCTGTGCCGGGACACCGCCCGCCACCTCGACCTGCACGCCGAGGTCCGGCAGACCGACGACGAGGCGGAGATGGTCCGCTGGGTGCACGAGGCCGCCGACGAACGGCTTCCGATCGTCCTCAATCCCGCCGCGTTCACCCACTACTCGTACGCGCTGCGCGACGCGCTCGCCCAGCGCACGGCGCCCCTGGTCGAGGTGCACATCTCCAACCCCGCCACGCGCGAGGAGTTCCGCCACAACTCCGTCGTAGCGGGCGTCGCCACCGGAACGATCGCAGGCTTCGGCCTCATGTCCTACGTCCTGGCCCTCCAAGCCATAGCCGAGCTCCTAGCGGAGAAGAAGGTCTAGGCGTCACGCCGGCGCCTCCTGCGACCCCGCGACCCTGCGCCGCACGCCGCACTCGCCGCGCCTCCGCCACACACGAGGCGCGGCAAGTATGTGCTCGGGCGACGTGGCCTGGGTCACATCGGGCTTTCACACTGACGGGATCCCGTTCGTGAGGAGGCGCGATCATGCGGATCAGGCCCGTGCTCCTGGTCGTTCTGACGGCTCTGAGCTTGATGGCATCCCTATCCGTCGCGAGGGCGTCGGTGCCGCCACCGACCCGGAGCACGCTCACCGAGCACGACATCTCGGCCACCTACGTCAGCGGACTGTCGTCCGGCGGCTTCATGGCCAACCAGCTCCACGTCGCCTATTCCAGTGTCTTCAAGGGCGCCGGCATCTTCTCCGCCGGCGCGTACGACTGCGCCCAGAACAACCTGAGCACCGCCCTGTACGCGTGCATGGAGACCACGCTGCCGCGCAAGACCCCCGCCCAGCTCGAACAGCTGACGCGGGACCGGGCGGCGGCGGGAAGTCTCGACCCGGTCCAGGGCCTGTCGGGCGCCCCGGTCTGGCTCTTCCACGGCACCGCCGACGCGACCGTCAAGACGGCCGTCAACGACGATCTCGCCACCTACTACCGGGACCTCGGCGCCAACGTCGCCTACGACAAGACGTCTGGCGCTGGGCATGCCTGGGTTAGCCCGATCGGCCCGAACGCTTGCGGCTCGACCACGTCCCCCTACGTCAACAAGTGCGGCACCGCCGATCCGGTGAAACAGATGCTGACCCATCTGTTCGGCACCGTGGCGCCGGCCACCACGTCGCCGCTGACGGGCAAGCTCGTCCAGTTCGATCAGAGCGCCTACGTTCCCGGCGGTAACCCGGCCTCGGTGAGCATGGGCAACGAGGGCTTCGCCTACGTTCCGGCGGCGTGCGAGAACGCCTCCTGCAAGCTGATGGTCACGCTGCACGGTTGCTACCAGTACTACGGGCTCGTCGGGAACGCCCTCATGGACAAGGGCTACCTGAACGAGTACGCCGACACCAACAACATGATCGTGCTCTATCCGCAGGCCACCACCATGGCCGGGAATCCGCGCGGGTGCTGGGATTGGTGGGGGTATCAGTCCGCCGCCTATCCGCTCAAGAGCGGCCCGCAGATGGTCTCTGTCCTGGCCATGGTGAAGGCACTCGGCGGCGCCGGAGGCGGAACGGGCCCCGGCCCCACTCCGACTCCTACGCCTGAGTGCATCACCGCGAGCAACTACAGCCACACCACCGCTGGACGGGCCTACGCCAGCCTGGGCCAGACGTACGCGAAGGGCTCGAACCAGCCGCTCGGCCTCTGGAACACCTTCACCAACAGCACGCTCAAGCAGACCTCGCCCGGCTACTGGGTGACCTGCTGATCAGTCGGTGGTGGCGGCGGTGGTCATGGTCTTGAGCTCGGCCACGACGTCGTCGAGGGGGCGGACGTCGCGATGCGCGCGGCAGAGGATGGTGGCCCCCTCGACGGCGGCGACGATCATGCGGGCCAGCCGGCCGGAGCGCTCGTCGGGGACGCCGGCGTTGCCCAGGCAGGTGGCGAGGGTGTCCTCCCAGCGGTCGAACGCGGCGGCCGCGGCGCGGGCCAGCTGGGGCGCGTCGTCATGGGACTCGACGGTGACCGCGACGACCGGGCAGCCCGCCCGGAACTCGCTCTTGACCAGGACCTGGCGCCACCAGCCCACGAAGGCGTCCACCGCCGCCGCCGGGTCGCCGCCCTCGGCGGCGGTCTGGATGCCCGCGTTGAGGAACTCGCCCGCGTAGCGGACCGCCTCCTCGGCGAGCTCGACCTTGCCGCCGGGGAAGTGGTGGTAGATCGATCCCCGGGGGGCGCCGCTGTGCGCGATGACGTCGCGGAACGCCGTGCCGCTGTACCCGCGCTCGCGGAAGAGATAGGCGGCGCTCCGCACCATGCGTTCCCGGCTGTCGGTCCCCATGACCATTGATTATGACATCCATCATAAGCTTCTCGCCTTGACTATGATGGACGTCATAGAAAATCTGGGATATGACGGACGTCATACCTAGCCGTCACTGCTACTGGTGAGTAAGGTCGGGATCGGCATCGGAGAAGAAGGAGTCCTGGCGTGATCGACCTCCAGCGTGACGGCGACGTGTTCGTCCTGCGGTTCGACGACAACGAGAACCGCTTCAGCCCCGGTTTCCTCGACGCATTGGGCGACGCCCTCGACACGGTCGAGAAGAACGACGGGCCGGGCGCCCTGGTGACCACCGGCACCGGGAAGTTCTACTCGAACGGGCTCGACCTGGAGTGGCTCGGCGCCAACCAGGACCAGTTCGAGGACTACCTCAAGCGCGTCAACGCCGTGTACGCCCGCTTCCTCTCGCTGCCGCTGCCCACGGTCGCCGCGGTCAACGGCCACGCGTTCGCCGGCGGCGGCATGCTGATGCTCGCCCACGACTTCGCGGTCATGCGCACCGGCCGCGGCTACTTCTGCCTGCCCGAGGTCGACCTCGGCATGAGCTTCACGCCCGGCATGAGCGCGCTGATCCAGTCCCGTCTCACCCCGGGCGCCGCGCACGAGGCGATGCTGACCGGCCGCCGCTACACCGCCGAGCAGGCGCAGGCCGCCGGGATCGTGCAGCGCACCGCGGCCGAGGCGGACGTGCTGCCCGCCGCGGTCGAGCTGGCCGCCTCCCTCGCGCCCAAGAACGGCACGACCGTCGCCAAGATCCGTACCGACATGTACCGCGGGACCCTGGCGGCCCTCCTCGGACCGGTGTTCTCCTAGAACCGGCCTGGCCGGTCCCTGGACCGGTTCGCAGGCTGGTCCCCAGACCGGTTTCCTCCAGGTGGCGGGGCGGTCGCCTGGATCGCGGTACGTTACGTTCGACTGAATCAGATTCGGTTTTAGGAAAGGGAGTCCGGGATGCGCATCGGTATGCCGCTCAGCTACTCAGGCGGCTTCAAGGAGGCCGCCGACGAGCTGGCCGACTTCGAGAAGGCCGGTCTCGACATCGTCTATGTGGCCGAGGCCTACAGCTTCGACGGCGTGAGCCAGATGGGCTACATCGCGGCCAAGACCGACCGCATGCAGATCGCCTCGGGCATCCTCAACATCTACTCCCGGACCCCCACCGTGCTCGCGATGACCGCGGCCGGCCTCGACTACGTGAGCGACGGCCGCTTCACCCTCGGCATCGGCGCGTCCGGCCCGCAGGTGATCGAGGGCTTCCACGGCGTGCCCTACCAGGCGCCGGTCGGCCGCCAGCGCGAGGTCGTCGAGATCTGCCGCAAGGTCTGGCGCCGTGAGCGGCTCCAGCACGAGGGCAAGTACTACACGCTGCCGCTCCCGGCCGAGCGGGGCACCGGGCTCGGCAAGCCGCTCAAGCTGATCAACCACCCGGTGCGGGCCGACATCCCCATCGAGATCGCCGCGATCGGCCCCAAGAACGTCGAGCTGACCGCCGAGATCGCCAACGGCTGGCAGCCGATCTTCTACCTGCCGGAGAAGGCCGCCGACGTCTGGGGCCCCTCGCTGGCGGCCGGCCGCGCCAAGCGCGACGCCGCCCTCGGCGAGCTGGACGTCGTCGGCCAGGCTCCGCTGGCCATCGGCGACGACGTCCAGGGCTTCCTGGAGTTCGGCCGCCCGATGGCCGCCCTCTACATCGGCGGCATGGGCGCCAAGGGCAAGAACTTCTACAACGACCTCTGCCGCCGCTACGGCTGGGAGAAGGAGGCCGAGGAGATCCAGGACCTCTACCTGGACGGCAAGAAGGACGAGGCCGCCGCCAAGGTCCCCTACGAGCTGCTGGAGAAGATGTCCCTCATCGGTTCCGAGGGGCACGTGCGCGAGCGCCTCGCCGCCATGAAGGAGTCCGGCATCACCACGCTGAACGTCAGCCCGATCGCCGGTGACCACAAGGCCCGGCTCGCCCTGATCGAGAAGGTCAAGGAGATGGCCGCCGGCCTCTAGAGCGCGCGTCCGCCAGGGCACGTCTGCCAGGGCGTGTCCGGGGGGCGCGCCCGCGCGTCCCGGCTCGTCCTGATCTGGTTGTCCGCGTGGCGGCGCGCCCCCTCGGCACGCCGCCACGCGAACGTTCAGGGGAGAGCACCCCCCTCAGAGTGCTCCCCTCAGGAGCGGGGCTTCGGATCGCCGCCTCACAGGGCGGCGGAGACCTCCCTGGCGACGCGCTCGCCGGAACGGACCGCGCCGTCCATGTAGCCGGTCCAGTAGCCGGACGTCTCGGTGCCCGCCCAGTGCACGAGCCCGCAGGGGGTGCGGAGCGCCGCGCCGAAGTCGGTGAGCACGCCGGGCGGGGCGATGCCGACCGGGCCGCCGCCGCTCCACGTCTCGTTGTCCCAGCGCTGCATGGCCGTCCGCACCGGCGTCTTGGCCTTGTCGCCGAAGAGCTTGACGAACGACTCCATCCCGGCGGCCCTCACCTGCTCGGGCGAGGCCGCGTCCAGGCGCCGGATGTTGGTCTGGTTGATGAAGCCCATCAGGATGCCGCGCGAGCCGTCCGCCGGGCTGTTGTCGAACGTCGCGTCGATGGCCCCGCTGTCGGCCACCGCCTGCCCGGTCAGCCCGTCCGCCCGCCAGAACGGCGTCTCGTACACCGCGACGAACTTGGCGATCGAGCCCATCGGGTAGCGCTGCATCAGCTGCAGCCGGCTCGCGGGCAGCGTCGGCGTGAAGTCGATCTTCCCCGCGATGGCGGGCGACATCGCGACGATCACGCGCTTGGCGGTGACCGTGACGCCGTCGGCCGTGACCGTGACCTCGTTCCCCGAGGTCGCGATGCTCCGCACCGGCGCGTTGTAGCGGATCCGGTCGCCGAGGGTGGCCGCGAGCCGGATCGGCACCTGCTCGGAGCCGCCGGCGAAGCGCGTCTCCTGGGCGCCGTTCTTGGTGTTGATCAGCCGGTCCACGGTCCCGGGGTTGGTCTCGTTGCCCGACGAGGCGATGTAGTTCAGGACGTACAGCAGGGACACGTCGCGCGACCGCACCGACAGGGTCGAGCTGATGAACGCGTCCATCAGGAAGCGTGCGCCGCTGCTCAGAGAGTTGGACCGCGACCAGGTGTAGAACGTCTGGCTGTCCCATTCCTCTGCCTTGGGCGCCCTCCACGGCTCGCCCACAGGGATCTCCTTGGCCATGTTGCCGAGGGAAACGAGGGCCAGCTGCAGGTCGACGACGCCCCAGTCCGGCGGCACCGCGCCGAGGATGCCGTCGGTGGCGTAGAGGGAACGCTTGCCGTTGCGGTAGTAGACGTTCTTGCCGGTGTTGTACGTGGGGAACGTCTCGACGCCCATGTCCCTGGTGAGGGCGGCGATGCGGTCCTGGGTGGGCCCGATGAACTCGGCGCCGCCCTCGCTCGTCGTGCCGTCGCCGAGCGGCAGGCCGTACACGCGTCCGCCGGGACGTTCCCTGGCCTCCAGCACGATCACCGAGCGGCCGGCGGCGACCAGGTCGCGGGCGGCGGTCAGGCCGGACAGCCCCGCTCCGACGATCACCACGTCGGCGCTGGCGGCCGCGGCGGCGCGGGCGGGCGAGGCGGGGAGTGCGGACATCGCGGCGCCCGCGGCGGCCGTCAGGGCGCCGGTGCCGAGCAGTCTTCGACGGCTTACTCCGGTCACAGGGGGGTCCTCCTCGGGGGAAGGCCGGGGGAGCGCCGGCCGCATGGGAACGATCACTCGAGGCGTCAACGTAGGGCAGCCGTGCCCTGCGGACAAGGGGAAGACGAGTATGTTTCATGTTCTGTGACCAACTAGAGTCCTGACCATGGGGGAGCTCCACGAGACAAGGCGCGGGCGGCTCACGGCCCTGCTCGCCGCGAACGACGTCGACGCCCTGCTGGTCACGCGGCTGGTCAACGTCCGCTACCTGACCGGCCTGGCCAGCTCGAACGCGGCGCTGCTCGTCCGCGCGGAGGGGCCGGCGGTGCTGGCGACGGACGCGCGCTACGCGGGCACGGCCGCCGCCGTCTGTCCTGACCTGGAGCTCCTCGTCGAACGGCAGACCGCACAGGTGCTCACCACGCTGGCCGCCGACTCCGGCGCACGCCGCCTGGGGTTCGAGGCGCACGACGTCACCGTCGAGAAGCACGCCGAGCTGGCCGCCCTCGACCGGGGCGTCGAGCCGACGGGCGGTGTCTGGACTGAGGAGCGAGGAACGAGTGACGAGGGAAGACGCCGCCAGGAAGCGTCGGCTCGCCGTCGCGCGGAGCGTGACAGTGCACTCGAGCCGACGGGCGGTGTCTGGACTGAGGAGCGAGGAACGAGTGACGAGGGAAGACGCCGCCAGGAAGCGTCGGCTCGCCGTCGCGCGGAGCGTACG
>NZ_JBICUD010000002.1:1244004-1484613 GCF_043198015.1 Spirillospora sp. NPDC048911
GCGTGACGACGCACTCGAGCTGTCGGCGCTGAGCAGGCCGGTGGAGGGGCTCCGGTTCGTCAAGGACGAGGAGGAGCTGGCGCTGCTGCGGGAGGCGTGCGCGATCACCGACCGCGCGTTCGAGCGCATCCTGCCGATGGTCCGGCCCGGCGTGACCGAACGCGAGGTCGCCATCGCGCTGGAGCGGCAGCTGATCGACCTCGGGGCCGAGGCGCCCGCGTTCGACTCGATCATCGCGTCCGGGCCGAACGGCGCGGTGCCGCACCACCGTCCCGGCGACCGCGAGATCGCGTCCGGCGACCTGGTGACGATGGACTTCGGCGCCCGCTACGGCGGCTACCACGCCGACATGACCCGCACCGTGGCCGTCGGCGCGGTCGCCGGCTGGCAGCGCGAGGTGTACGAGCTGGTCAAGCGGGCCCAGCAGGCCGCCGTCGACGCCGCGCGGCCCGGCGCCGAGACCAAGGCCGTCGACGCCGCCGCCCGCGATCTGATCAAGGCGGCCGGCCATGGCGACGACTTCCCGCACGGCCTCGGGCACGGCGTCGGCCTGGAGATCCACGAGGCTCCGCTCATGGGGTACGACAGGACCGGTAAGCTGAGGGATCGAGTTCCCGTCACCGCCGAACCCGGGGTCTATCTCGCGGGCCGGGGCGGTGTCCGGATCGAGGACACGCTGGTGGTCCGCGCGGACGGGCCGGAGCTCCTCACCAAGACGACCAAGGAACTGCTCGTACTCTGATCCCCCACGGGATCCGCACGGGCGGGACCGCGACCAGGAGAAACACGTGGCGACGACGAACGACCTGAAGAACGGCATGACGCTGAACATCGACGGCCAGCTCTGGACCGTCATCGAGTTCCAGCACGTCAAGCCCGGCAAGGGCCCGGCCTTCGTCCGCACCAAGATCAAGAACGTGCTCTCCGGCAAGACCGTCGACAAGACCTTCAACGCCGGCACCAAGGTCGAGGTCGCCAGCGTCGACAAGCGCGAGATGCAGTACCTCTACCGCGAGGGCGAGGACTTCGTCTTCATGGACACCGAGACCTACGACCAGCCGCACATCCCGGCAGCCACCGTCGGCGGTGCCGCCGACTACCTGCTGCCCGAGGGCAGCGCGGTGATCGCGTTCAACAACGAGAACCCGCTGTACGTCGAGCTGCCCGCCGCCGTGGTCCTGCAGATCACCGAGACCGAGCCGGGCCTGCAGGGCGACCGCTCCACCGGCGGCAGCAAGCCCGCCACCCTGGAGACCGGCGCGCAGATCCAGGTCCCGCTGTTCATCACCACCGGCGAGAAGGTCAAGGTCGACACCCGCTCCGGCGAGTACCTCGGCCGCGGCTGAGATGGCTGCCGCGAGCAGCCGCGCGTCGGCTGGACTGAGGAGCATGGGGAGCTTGCGACTGGAGCGACGAGGGAAGCCGTCGCGCGAAGAGGGCTGCGAGCCGCCGAGCGGAGCGAGGTAATGGCAGCAAGGACCAAGGCGCGCAAGCTCGCTCTCGACATCCTCTTCGCGGCCGAGCTCCGCGAGGAGCGGCCGACCGAGGTGCTGACCCAGCGCGGCCGGCCCAACCAGGACGAGCTGGCCGAATACGACCACGCCGTCCGGCTGATCGAGGGCGTCCAGGAGCACCAGGAGCGCATCGACGAGCTGATCACCACGTACGCCACCGGCTGGACGCTGGAGCGCATGCCGGTGGTCGACCGCAACGTCCTGCGGATGGGCGCGTTCGAGCTGCTCTGGGTCGACGACGTCCCCGACGGGGTCGCCGTCAGCGAGGCGGTCGGGCTGGCGACCGAGCTGTCCACCGACGAGTCCCCGCGCTTCGTCAACGGCCTGCTGTCGCGTCTGCAGCAGCTCAAGCCCTCCCTGTCGCTGTAGCCAACTAGGCTGGGGCGGATGACGGACATGGAGGGGGCGGCCGTGGCAGCCCAAGACAGGGGTGCCGAGCGAAGCGACTCCTCTGATGGGCGGCGGGCGGGGGCTGTGGGAAGGCGTGGCGAGCGGCGGCCACGGGGGAGCAGCCGGGTCCGGAGCGCGGTGCTGTGGGACGCGCTGCGCACCGTTCTCGACCGCATCGCGCCCGAGGGGCCCAGCGACGTCGTGGACGTGGGCGGCGGCACCGGCGGCTTCGCGGTACCGCTCGCCGAGCTGGGCCACCGGGTCACGGTCGTCGACGCCAGCCCCGACGCGCTGGCGGCCCTGGAGCGCCGCGCCGACGAGTCCGGCGTCACGGTCCGGGCCGTGCAGGGCGACGCCGTCGATCTCCCGGACCTCCTCGGCCCCGACGCCGCCGACCTCGTCCTGTGCCACAGCGTCCTGGAGTACGTGGACGATCCCGCCGCGGCCGTCCGGGCGCTCACCGCGACGCTCCGTCCCGGCGGCTCGGCCAGCGTGCTGGTCGCCGGGCAGGTGGCCGCCGCCCTGCACCGCGCCGTGGCGGGGCATTTCGACGACGCCTGCCAGGTGCTCACCGACCCCGACGGCCGCTGGGGCGACCACGACCGTATGCCCCGGCGCTTCACCCGGGCCACGCTGACCGGCCTCGTCGCCGCGTCCGGGCTCACCGTCGGCGAGCTGCACGGCGTCCGGATCTTCGCCGACCTCGTCCCGAGCGGCCTCGTCGACGCCGAGCAGGACGCCGCCGACGCGCTCATCGCCCTCGAGTCGGCCGCGGCCGTCCATCCGATCCTGCGAGAGCTCGCCACCCAGCTTCACCTGCTCGCCCACAAATGAGCCGCAAACAGCAGCTGCACCGGCCCGGCCCGCAACCGGGGCCGCCGGCCGACGACACCGGCTGCTCGATCCTGCACGTCGACATGGACGCGTTCTTCGTCAGCGTCGAGCTCCTCGACCGGCCCGAGCTGCGCGGCCGGCCGGTGGTCGTCGGCGGCGCGGGTCCCCGCGGCGTGGTCGCCGCGGCCTCCTACGAGGCCCGCCGTTTCGGCGTGCACTCCGCCATGCCGATGACCCGGGCCCGCCGCCTCTGCCCCCGGGCAGTGATCATCCCGCCCGACCACGCCAAGTACAGCCGCGTCTCCGCGGCCGTCTTCGAGATCTTCCAGAGCGTCACGCCCCTGGTCGAGGGCCTCTCCCTGGACGAGGCGTTCCTCGACGTCGCCGGGGCCCTGCGGCGCCTCGGCCGCCCGGCCGTGATCGCCCAGCAGATCCGCGACCAGGTCCACGCCCAGCAGGGCATCACCTGTTCCGTGGGTGTGGCGAGCACGAAGTTCGTCGCCAAGCTGGCGTCCACCCACTGCAAGCCCGACGGCCTGCTGGTGATCCCCGCCGCCGACGTCCACGCGTTCCTCCACCCCCTCCCCGTGGCGGCCCTCTGGGGCGTCGGAGAGCGCACGGAGGAGAGCCTCCTTCGCCTGGGTCTGCGCACTGTGGGGCAGCTCGCCCAGACGCCTCTCACAACGCTCCAGCGCGAACTGGGCAACGCCCTCGGCAGCCACCTCCACGAACTCTCCTGGGGCCGCGACCCCCGCGAGGTCGTCCCCGAGAACCCCGACAAGAGCATCGGCGCCGAGGAGACCTTCGACACCGACATCGACGACCCCGACGTCATCCACCGCGAACTGCTCCGCCTCGCGGAGAAGGTCGGCGCCCGTCTCCGCGCCTCCGGAAACTCTGGCCGTACGGTAAGCGTCAAACTACGCATGGCGGATTTCAGGACGATCACCCGCTCCCGGACTCTGCGCGAGCCCACGGATCTTTCTCGTGTGATCTACATCACAGCGCGCGAGCTCTATGAGGCGGCGGGCCTGGAGCGGGTACGACTCAGGCTGGTGGGCGTCCGGGTGGAGAACCTGGGCCCCGCTGACCAGGCCCCCCGCCAGCTGGCCTTCGACGAGCCCGAAAGCGGCTGGCGTGAGGCCGAGCGAGCTGTGGACCAGGCGGCGCACCGGTTCGGCAGCGGAACGGTCCGTCCCGCCGCTCTGGTACGCCCCGCGGAACAGGGAGACGCTGGTGGCCCAAGTGACGGTAGGCGATGATTGAGGGCGGTGAGATGACCGGCATGTGGTCCTCGGTTGGCCGTTTGCTTTCGTACGCTCGTCGGGGCTCGTATTCTGGGCATATCACCGTTGAGGTTCCTGTCCTGCATCGGATACCCCGTCGCGGGGCTGTCGTTGGGAGGCGCCGTGCCGCTCTCTGAGCACGAGCAACGCATGCTCGACCAGATCGAGCAGGCGTTGTACACCGAGGATCCGAAGTTCGCTCACGCGGTCCGCTCGACCAATCCCCAGGTGCACTACAAGCGCCGGATCGTGAAGGCCGCTCTCGGCTTCGTGGTGGGCGTCTGCGCACTGATGGCGGGACTGGTCGTGAACGCGGGCCCGGTCACCATCGGGATCAGCGTGGCCGGCTTCGTCCTCATGGTGGTCTGCTGCGTCTGGGCCCTGTCCAGCTGGAAGCGCATGACCGGAGTCGGCACCGAACCGGAACGGGGCACCCAGTCCCGCCCCGCCAAGTCCGGCTTCATGGACCGCATGGAAGAGCGCTGGCGCAAACGCACCGAGGGCGAGTGACCCGAGGCCGACCGGCGGCCGCTACCAGCGGCCGCCACCCTCGCGGCCCGACCACGCCCGTCGGCCGGCCCCCAGCCGACGAACGCACCGCTCCCGCCCCGCACGCGGTGTCACTGCTCTCTAGCCACGTGTGGTCAGCTTTCCGGCTCGCGTGTGGGCAGCCGCCTCAGTGACCCGCGCCCGCCTCTTGGCAACGCCGTCCCCTGACCGTCCCGCAGCCCCCAACCGGCGCCGCCGCTCCCGGCGCATACGGGTGGGGGCCGTTACTTGTTGCGGGGGAGGCGGAGAGTGGCGTTCAGGCGGCCTGCCGTTTCCAGAGCGCGGGTGCCGGCGTGGCGGAAGTCGGACATGGTGGACGGGGGGAGCAGGCGGGCGCGCAGGCGGGCGCTGCGGCCCACGGCCGCCGACATGGCGGTGCGGACGGTGCGGACGTCGGCGCGCAGGTCCGCGGCGGGCGGGCGGGACCGGGCGTAGCGGGCCACCTCCTCGGCGCGGGCGATGCGGCCGAGGGCCTCGGAGGCCGTGGGGTTGAGCTCCAGGAGCTCGCCCAGGCGGCGGGCGGCGGCGCGGGGGCTGTCACTGGGACGCCAGCTGAGGCCGTGGTCCAGGGCGTCGGCGTGGACCTCGCGCCAGGCCGCGTGGGCGGTGGCGCTCGACGGCGGGGCCGAGGTGGTGGGCGGGGGCGCGGCCGACCAGCGGCGGCGGCGGGTCAGCAGGCGGACGACCATGGGCGCCGCCAGCAGCATGACGACCAGAAGGCCGCCCGCCAGCCAGCCGACGGGGATCGGGAAGCCGCCCTTCTCCTCGTCGGCGGTGCCGACGTCCGCGCCGCCGTCGTCGGGGCGCTGGTTGGGGCCCTCGGTGGCGCTGGGGCTCTGCGCCGTCGAGGACGTGGCCGCCGGGTCGGGGGCCTCGGTCTGCTGCTGGGCGGGTTGCTCGGCCTGCTGCTGGGTGTAGGTCGGGGTGGCGGCGGTGCCCTGGCCGCCGAACCCGGCGGGGGTGGGCTCGAAGCGCACCCAGCCGGCCCCCTCGAAGTAGAGCTCGGGCCAGGCGTGGGCGTCCTTGGAACGGACCTCCCACTCGCCCGGGCGGATCTGGGTGCCGGCGGTGTAGCCGATGGCCACGCGCGCCGGGATGTTGAGCATGCGGGCCATCACGGCCATCGAGGCGGCGAACTGCTCGCAGTAGCCGCGCTTGCTGGTCAGCACGAACTCGGCCAGGTCGTTGGCCGACGAGGGCGGCGGCGGGTTGAGGTCGTAGACGAAGTCGCCCTCGGTGAACCAGCGCTGCAGGCGCACCGCCTGGTCGTAGGCCGTGGGGGCGCCCTTGGTCACCTCCTCGGCCGTCCTGCGGACCGCGGCCGGGATGGACCGGGGCAGCTTGGTGAACTGGGTCACGATGTCCGACGGGTACTTGCTGGCCCGCGTCAGCTCGGCGGCGGTCGGCTGCACGCGCAGGCTGGAGACGGTGTATGAGCGGCCGCTCGCGGAGTCGCGGAGCGAGTAGACCATCAGCGACTGCGGGTGCGCCCGCCAGTCGCCCTTGATCTGGACCCGGCGGGGAGGGTAGGGCACGGGCAGGAAGTCGACCTTGTCCACCGCGCTCCGGATCCTGACGCGGGTCGTGACCCCGTGGAACCCGGCGTTGCCCAGGCCGGGCGGGAAGGGCAGATCGCGGCCGGACACCCGGTCCGCGGCCGAGCTCGGCATCCCGCTGTAGGTCCACCGGTCGCCCTCGAACTTGTCGAGCGCGTACATCCGCAGGTAGTCGGGCCGGTCGGCGTCGTCGGTCCGGTAGGTGAGGATCACCGCGTCGCGGTTCTCGCCGTTCAGCTTGCGCTTGAGCTGCGCGAGCGGCTCGACCGTGGTGACGGTCTGGGAGCCGCCCGCCCCGTCGCCGCCCATGCCGAACAGGCCGCGCGGATGGATGCCGGGAACGATCGTCGGGAGCAGGACGGCGACCGCCACGGCGGCGACGCCGATGCGGCGCCCGCTGGCGGCCATGCCGCTGGAGTCGGGGCGTTCGGCCACCGGCTCGGCCGTGCTCTCCGACCAGCGGCGGGTGAAGACCGCGCGGCCCCAGCCGCCGACCTGCTCGCGCGCGTCGGCCATCAGCAGCATCAGGAAGCCGAGGGCGCCGAGGCCGAACGCGAGCCAGCTCACGCTGTCCTCGCGCACCGCGGCGGGCACGCTGTACATCGCGAGGAGCGGCAGCCCGGCGGGCGCGGACCGGCGCAGCCGGACCGCGAGGAGGTCCACCACGACGGCGACGAGGCCGATGCCCGTCGCCGCCAGCAGCTCGATGCCCGGGACGAGGGGGACGGGGGCCGCGTACTGGTTGGCCGCGTTCCAGCCGTCGCCCATGAGCTCGCCCAGCCGCCGGAGCGAGCCGGGAGTGGGGATGATCCCCAGCAGCGCCTGGCTGGAGGCGAACCGCACGTTCAGATAGAGGTGCAGCGCGCCCAGCCCGCCGAGGGCGCCGAGCAGCGCGGGCGCGCGCAGGCGCCGCATGATCAGCCCCGCGCCCGCGACCACGATGACCGCGCCCAGCCCGGACCAGAACCACGTGCCGCTCGCGAACAGCGGATAGAGCCCCACCGAGCTGGCCAGCGTCGCCAGCGCGGCCATGACCGTCATCTTGAGTCTCATACGCCTTCCCACAGCCCCCTCCCACCGCCCTCTGACGGAGGAGCTTCGCTCCCGCTCTTCCGCAGCCCCCTCCCGCCACCCTCTGATGGAGGAGCTTCGCTCCCGCTCTTCCGCAGCCCCCTCCCGCCACCCTCTGATGGAGGAGCTTCGCTCCCGCCTCCCCACAGCCCCGCGCTGTCCTTGACGGGAGGAGCCTCGCTCGCGCCTTCCCAGCGCCTGCCCGCTTCCCATGGGCCCCTGGCGCCGTCCCTGGCGAGATCCTCGGTGGCCTGGTCGGCCACCGCCCAGGCGCCGGCCAGGTCCGTCGCGGACCGCACGGTCACGACCCGCCAGCCGGCCGCGCGCAGCAGCCGTGCCGCGGGCCTGCTCGCCGGCCCGTCCTTCGCCGGCCCGCCGTTCGCGGAGTCGCCGGTCGCGGTGTCGTCGTCGACCAGGATGGCGACGCAGGTGGCGGTGCCGCGCCGGACGGCCGCGACGCTACGGGCCTCCTCGGCGTCCAGCGCGCCGAAGACCGCGACGACCAGGCCGTCGCCCTCGCGGCCGTGGCCCATCGTGCCGCGCAGCGCGGCCAGGCCCGGCGTCAGCGACCGGCCGTCGGACGTGCGGACGACCGCCAGCGCGTCCAGGAGCGTCCCCTCGAAGGCGCCCTCGAACGCGACCGAGTGCGGCAGCGCCTCACCGCCGTCGGTGACGAACCGCAGGCCCATCCCGGCCCGGCCCAGGTACACCCCCACCGACGCGGTGATCGACACCGCCTGCTCGAACGAGGCGCCGGGCCCGTCGCCGCGGTGCGCGATCCGCCGGGTGTCGAGGAAGAGCGCGCCGCTGCTCTGCCAGTGCTGCTCCTCGCGCCGCACCATGAGCTCGCCGCGCCGCGCGGTGGACCGCCAGTGGACCCGCCGCAGGTCGTCGCCGTGCCGGTACTCGCGCGGCGCCACGTCGTCCTCGCCCGCGCTGGAGACCGTGCGGGCCAGGCTGTCGCCGCCGCCCGTCCAGGCGCCCGTCAGCCGCCCCGGCGGGAGCGGCACGATCGTCGGGGTGACCGTCAGCGTGTCCGACAGGCTGAACGAGCGGACCAGCTCGACCATGCCGAACGGGTCGGCCAGCCGCACGACCAGCGGCCCGACGCGGTAGCGGCCGCGCACGTCGGATCGGATCCGGTACGTCAGCTCGCGGGCGCCGTGCGGCTCGATCCGGTCCAGCACGAACCGGGCCCGCCCGCCGAGCGTGTAGGGGACCTGGTCCTCCACCAGCAGCAGCCCGCTGGGCAGGCGCGACACGTTCTCCATCCGCAGGTCGACCCGGGCCTCGTGGCCGACGGGCAGCCGGGACGGGTCGAGCCGGCGCGCGCAGGCCAGCCGGTAGCGGGTCCGCGACACCGCCAGCGTGCACAGCAGCGGCAGGGCCAGGACGAGCACCCCGGCGCGCAGCAGGTCGCGCTCACCCAGGACGAACGCGCACACGATGGCGGTGGCCCCCGCGGCCACGAAGGACCGCCCTCGGGTGGTCAGTCCGGCCAGCGCTCTTCTCAACGTTCACTTCCCGGTAAAAAGGCGGGTTCGCCAGGCGGAGCTCGTGGGACGGGCGGAGCTCATCGGGCGGGTCACTTGCGGGGGGACGGCACCGGCAGGCGGTTGACCAGCTCGGCCACGACCTGCTCGGGACGGCGGCGCTCCACCTGGGCCTCCGCCGTCGGCAGCAGCCGGTGCGCGAGGACCGGGACGGCGAGGTCCTGGATGTCGTCGGGGAGCACGTAGTCGCGGTCGTCGAGCGCCGCGTACGCCCGGGCCGCTCGCACGAGGTGCAGGGTGGCCCGGGGTGAGGCGCCCAGCCGCAGCTCGGGGTGCTTGCGGGTGGCCGTGACGAGCTCGATCGCGTACTGCTTGACCGCCGGCGCGACGTGCTGGTGCCGCACCACGTTGATGATCTCGCGGACGTCGGTGGCGTGCGCGACCGGGCTCAGCCGTTCGAGCGGCGCGCTGTGCCCGTGCACGTCGAGCATCTCCAGCTCGGCGACCGGGTCCGGGTAGCCCATCGAGATGCGGGCGGTGAAGCGGTCGCGCTGCGCCTCGGGGAGAGGATAGGTGCCCTCCATCTCCACCGGGTTCTGCGTGGCGATCACCATGAACGGCTGCTCGAGGGAATAGGTGGTGCCGTCGACGGTGACCTGGCGCTCCTCCATGCACTCCAGCAACGCGGACTGCGTCTTGGGCGACGCGCGGTTGATCTCGTCGCCGACCACGATGTGCGCGAAGACCGGGCCCGGCTTGAACTCGAACTCGCGCCGCTCCTGGTTGTAGGCGCTGACCCCCGTGATGTCGCTGGGCAACAGGTCGGGCGTGAACTGGACGCGCCGCACCGAGCAGTCGATCGAACGCGCGAGCGCCTTGGCGAGCATCGTCTTGCCGACCCCGGGCACGTCCTCGATCAGCAGGTGCCCCTCCGCCAGCAGCACCGTCAAGGCCAGGCGCACCACGCCCGGCTTTCCCTCGATGACCGACTCGATCGCATCCCGGATCTTGGTGGCGACCTGCGCCAGCCCGTCGAGCCCGTGCCCGGAACCCCCGTGCGGGTGCCGGCCGGGGGAGCCCGGGGGGTCGGTCTCTATGTACGACTCGCCGTGCGTGCCTACTGCCACCAACACCCTCCTCAGCCGAACGGCCGTACGTGAACGACAGTACGTCGTCAAGCCGTTCGCCGCGATATTTCGTCATTCCCGCCGTGCCCGCCCCGATGTCGATGCGGGCGGGGTGCCCATTGTGCTCCACCTGGATCTCCGTCACAGCCTCATGGAGCACTCCACTTCGCTCCACCTTGCCCCGGGAGACGCCTCGGCACGGGATTCCGGAGAGTTTTCGCGAGCCGCCGCGGCTTGTCGCCACGCGAGTGCCCGCCGGGCGCCCCACTCCGCACCACCCCCGCTGACCTGCGTCTTCTCGCGGGAAAGTCGTTCACGGGGAGCGTTTACGCGGTTGACGGTGGGGAAGAGTGGAGTAGAGTGGGGCGCCGTGGGGGGCAGTAGCGACCCACGCGGCGCGGGAGGTGGGGCCGATGTTCCTCGGCACCCATTCACCGCGCCTCGACGACAAGGGACGGCTGTTCCTGCCGGCGAAGTACCGCGAGGAGCTGTCGGGGGGATTGGTGATCACGAAGGGCCAGGAACGCTGCCTGTACGTCTTCCCCATGGCGGAGTTCCAGCGCATCACCGAGGCCTTGCGTGCCGCGCCGGTCACCGAGAAGGCGGTACGGGCCTACAGCCGCGTCTTCTTCGCCAGCGCCTCCGACGAGACCCCGGACAAGCAGGGCCGCATCACCATCCCGCCGCCACTGCGCACCTACGCGGGGCTGGCGCGCGACTGCACCGTCATCGGGGCCAACACCCGCCTGGAGATCTGGGACACCCAGGCCTGGGAGACCTACCTGGAGCAGGAGGAGCAAGCCTTCTCCGAGATCTCGGGGGAGGTGTTGCCCGGGGTCCTCTGAGATTCGACTCGTCGGTCCGTTGACCGGCATGGCCCACGTTCGGCCAGGTCTCCAGCCGCTCTCCAGTCAGCTGGCGCAGCTTCCCCGGTGCCAGACGGCGACCCCCCGCGGTAACGCGGTGAAACTTCCTCAGGGCAGCGGATGGGGACCTGGCCGGGCGAGGCCGCCGGAAGACACCACGACCCGCCTGAAAGGCGCCGCGACAGGCGCCCGACGGGGAGGCGGGCGACGCGGGGACCGGCGATGCCACACAGTCCGCGAGCGAGGTGGCAGCACAAGGGGGTGGACCATGGACGTGGGGGACCACGCGGCCGAGGCCGGTCACGTACCGGTCATGCTCGACCGCGTTCTGGCGATTCTCGCGCCCGCGCTGCAGGTCAGCGGCCGGGCGCCGGTCTACGTCGACGGCACCCTCGGCATGGGGGGCCACGCCGAGGCCATGCTGACGGCCCACCCGGGGCTCCGTCTCATCGGCCTCGACCGCGACACCACCGCGCTGGAACGTTCGGGCAGGCGCCTGGAACGTTTCGGCGACAGGGTGACCCTCGAGCACGCCGTCTACGACGAGCTTCCGGAGGTCCTCGGCAGGCTGGGCGTGCCCGTGGTGGACGCCGTCCTGTTCGATCTCGGGGTCTCGTCCCCGCAACTGGACGAGGCCGACCGCGGCTTCGCCTATTCCCATGACGCCCCGCTCGACATGCGGATGGACCGCACGCAGAGCCTCACGGCGGCCGAGGTGGTCAACGGCTACCCGCCCGCGGAGCTCGCCCGGATCCTGCGCGAGTACGGGGAGGAGCGGTTCTCCCAGCGCATCGCCGCCGCCATCGTGCGCGAGCGTGACAAGGCGCCGCTCGACTCGACCCGGCGCCTGGCCGACCTCGTGCGCACGTCCATCCCGGCCGCGACCCGCCGCACCGGCGGCAACCCGGCCAAGCGCACCTTCCAGGCGCTGCGCATCGAGGTGAACGGTGAGCTCGACACCTGGCGGCGGGCCCTGCCCGTCGCGCTCGACGCCCTGCCGGTCGGCGGCCGGATCGTCGTGCTCAGCTACCACTCGCTCGAGGACCGCATCACCAAGCAGGTCCTCGCCGCGCAGGCCGCCGACACGACCCCACCGGACCTGCCCGTGCCGCTGCCCGAGCACCAGCCGCGCTTCGCGCTGCTGACCCGCGGCGCCGAGCTGCCGTCCGACGAGGAGACCACGACCAACCCACGGGCCGGGTCGGTGCGCATGCGCGCCGCGGTACGGGTCCGGGAGGCGACATGACCACGACGAGCACACGCGCGCCGGGGGGCGGCGGCACGGGCAGGTCCCGGGCCGGCGGCCGCAGGTCCGGCGCGGCATCCCGGCCCGACCCGGAGGACACGACCGCGGCCAGAGCCAAGGACGCGGCGAAGCCCGCGTCCAAGTCCGGCACCAAGCCCGCCAAGCCCAGGTCCCCGGCGAAGCCCGCGGCCAAACCGGCCGCCAAGTCTTCGTCCAGGGCCGAGGCGCCGCCGAAAGCGGCGTCCAAAGCCACGTCCAAAGCGACGTCGAAGGCCCGTCCGGCCGCGGTCCGCCAGGTGGCTCCGCCGCGGGCGCCGTTCGTGCTGCTCATCGTCGGGCTGCTGGGCGGCGCGCTGGTCAGCCTCCTGCTGCTCAACACCGTCCTCGCGCAGGACTCCTTCCGCCTCACCGAGCTGCAGAGCAGCAACAAGCTGCTCGACCAGCAGCGGCAGGCGCTCGAACGGGAGATCGCACGCGAGGAGTCGCCCGAACGCCTGCGCCAGAAGGCCGAGGCCCTCGGCCTGGAGGTGCCTGACCGCGCGAGTTACATCGACCCGATGACGGGCCAGGTGACCGAGGTCGGCGGCGACGTCCGGCCGGTGCCCAACGCCGCGGCCGCGGCCGCGGCGGCCGCCGGGGCCGCAGCCGTGCCCGGCGTCGTCGTCCCGGGCCAGGGCGTCCCCACCGCTCCCGGCGGCGGGGCCACGCAGGGCGCCACGCCGCCGTCGTCGACCACGCCGCCGGCGACCCCGCGGCAGACACCCCGCATGGGGGCCGGTACGCCGTGATCGGACGGTACGAGCGGAGCGCACGATGACACGGCCGGGCCGCGGGGCGGCGGGGTCGCCCCCGGGCCGTGGGCGCGGCCCCAAGGGCGCCCCTGGCCGTGACGAGAAGAGCGGCCCGGGCGCGGCGCGCGCGTCCGGGCGTCACACCGGTAACCCCCCGCGCCCGTCCACCCCGCCGAGGTCGGGCAAAGACCGCGGCGGGTCCCGACGGACGGGCCGGGGCGGCACCGTCCCGCCGCCGCGCAAGACCGGCGCCGGCAAGCAGCCCGAGAGCAAGGCGACGGCCCCCGCGAAGACCGGCCGGACCGCTCCGGCGCCCAAGAAGGCGGCGGGGCCGAAGGGCGGCGAGAGCGCCAAGAGCCCCAAGGGGAGCAAGAACGGCACCAGGCCCGCCGACGGCCGCCGCGCCCGCCGCCCGGGCCCCGGGGCGGGGGCGGGCGGCAGGCGGCCGCCGCCGCGGCGCCCGGCGCGCCAGCGCGTCCCGTTCCACCGCCGCGACCCGATGAAGCGGCTCAACGTGGGGCTGCTCGTCGTCGCGTTCGTGCTGTCGCTGTTCGCCGGGCGGCTCGTCCAGCTGCAGACGATCGAGTCGGGCAAGTACACCGAGCTCGCCATGGAGCAGCGGCTCCAGGACATCGTCCTGCCCGCCGTCCGCGGCGACATCACCGACGCGCAGGGCAACCCGCTCGCCATGACGGTGGAGGCGCGCGCGATCTTCGCCGACCCGTACGTCATCAAGCCGGAGAAGCGGCAGGCGATCGTCACCGCGCTCGCGCCCATCCTCGGGCTGCCGCCGGCCGAGGTGATGCGGGGCATCAGCAAGCCCAAGAGCCGGTTCGTCTACCTGGCGCACGGCGTGCCCCCCGACAAGGCGCGGCTGGTGACGGCGCTGAAGTTCCTCGGCATCGGCACGCTGCCCGAGTACCGCCGCGACTACCCGAACGACGCGCTGGCCGCCGACGTCATCGGCTTCGTCAACCGCGCGGGCAACGGCGCCGCCGGTCTCGAGTCGGCCCTGAACAAGCAGCTCGCCGGGCGCAACGGCGCGCAGAAGGTCGAGATCAGCCCCGACGGCCAGCACATCCCGATGGGCGAGGACCAGAAGCGCCCCTCCGTGCCCGGCCGGGGCCTGCGCCTGACGCTGCTGCGCGACCTGCAGTCCAAGGCGCAGCAGGAGATCGAGGCGCAGGTGCGGGCGACGCAGGCCCGCAACGGCAGCGTGATCGTCATGGATCCGCGCACCGGCGAGATCCTCGCGATGGCCTCGGCCCCGGGCTTCGACCCCAACAACTACGCCAAGTCGCCGCCCGGGACGTGGGGCAACCCGATCGTGCAGGAGGCGTTCGAGCCCGGCAGCACCGGCAAGGTCGTCACGGCCGCGGCGGCGATGGAGCAGGGCGGGGTCCGGCCCGAGACCGAGTTCGTCGTGCCCTACTCGATCCGGCGGTCGGACCGGGTCTTCCACGACTCGCACCCGCACCCCACCCGGCGGCTGACCTTCGCGGGCGTGCTCGCCACGTCGAGCAACGTCGGCACCATCCAGGCCAGCGAGCGCATCACGCAGGACACGCTCTACCGCTACCTGCGCGCCTTCGGCTTCGGCGAGAAGACCGGGGTCGGCCTGCCCGCCGAGACGGCGGGCCAGCTCAACCCGCCCGCCAAGTGGTCCGGCACCGACCGCTACCCGATCGCGTTCGGGCAGACCGTCTCGGTCAACGCCCTGCAGATGGCCAGCGTCTACGCCACCCTGGCCAACGGCGGCGTCCGCGTCACCCCGCAGCTGATCGCGGGCACCATCGGCGAGGACAAGTCCTTCACCGCCGCCCCGGCGCCCCGGCAGAAGCGAGTGATCAGCGCGGAGACCGCCCGGCAGATCAGGGACATGCTGGAGGGCGTCACGACCGCCGAGGGCACCGCCCCCAAGGCCCGGATCCCGGGCTACCGGGTCGCGGGCAAGACCGGCACCGCCGAGATCGTCAACCCGAACTGCGGCTGCTACACCGGCGGTGGCTTCACCGCGTCCTTCGCCGGGTTCGCGCCGGCCGACGACCCGCAGTTGGTCGTCCAGGTCGTCCTGCAGGCCCCGAAGCGGGGGAGCCACTATGGTGGCGATGTCGCGGCCCCCGTCTTCAAGGACGTGATGAGTTTCGCCCTGCAGACTCGCAAGGTTCCGCCGACGGGGAGCAAAGCGCCGACCATCAGGATCTACGCCCGCGACTGACCGCAGCGAGTACGCTCTCTCGCCGTGAGTCCAGCAATGTCGCCGTCTTCACCACCGCCCGTCCAGCTGTCCCGACCCGGCTCAACGCCACGTACCGAAAGACACGCCATGCGCCCGACGACCAACCCGGCCCGTCCGCTCTCCGGACTGGCCGCGCTGCTGGGCGCCGAGACGGTCGCGGATCTGCTGACCGCCGGCCCGGTGGCGGATCCGGCCGAGACCGTGGTGACCGGGATCACCCACGACTCGCGGGCGGTGCTGCGCGGCGACCTGTACGCGGCGCTGCCGGGCACGCGGACGCACGGCGCGGAGTTCGCCGCCCGGGCCGCGGAGGCCGGGGCCGCCGCGATCCTCACCGATCCCGCCGGACGCGACCGCGCCGCCCGGACCGGCCTGCCGGTGCTCGTGGTGGACGAGGTGCGGACGCGGCTCGGCGACGCCGCCGCGTGGGTGTACGGGGAGCCCGTACACGACCTGACCGTCATCGGCGTCACCGGAACCAGCGGCAAGACCACGACCGTCTACCTCGTCGAGGCCGGGTTGCGCGCGGCCGGGGTGGAGACCGGGGTGGTCGGGACCGTGGAGATGCGGATCGGCGACCGCAGGGTGCCCAGCGCGCTGACCACGCCGGAGGCGACCGACCTGCACGCCCTGTTCGCGATGATGCGCGAAGAGGGCGTCGGGGCCGCCGCCATGGAGGTCTCCAGCCACGCCCTGGAGCAGGGCCGGGTCGGCGGCGCCGCCTACGAGGTGGCGGTCTTCACCAACCTCTCCCAGGACCACCTCGACTACCACCCGACGATGGAGGACTACTTCGCCGCCAAGGCGAGGCTGTTCACCCCGGCCTACAGCCGCGTCGGCGTGGTCAACTTCGACGACCACTACGGCCGCCGCCTGGTCGACGAGGCGGGCGTGCCCGTCACCACGTTCTCGGCCACCGGCGACCAGGCCGCCGACTGGTGGGCCGAGGACGTGCGCCTGGGCGCCGACGGCAGCGTCTTCCGCGTCGTGGGCCCCGGCGGCATCGAGGCCGACGCGGCCGTCCAGCTCGCGGGCCCGTTCAACGTGGCCAACGCGCTCGCCGCGATCGTCGCCCTGGTCGAGGCGGGCATCCCGCTCCAGACCGCGGTGACCGGCGTCGGCTCGCTCCCCGGCGTTCCGGGCCGGCTCGAACGGGTCGACGAGGGGCAGGAGTTCGTCGCCCTGGTCGACTACTCCCACAAGCCCGGCGCCGTCGAGGCGGTGCTGACCTCGCTGCGGCCGGTGACCGAGGGCCGCCTGATCATCGTGCTCGGCTGCGGCGGCGACCGCGACCGCGGCAAGCGGCCCCTGATGGGCGAGGCCGCGGCCCGGCTGGCCGACATGGCGTATTTCACCGACGACAACCCCCGATCCGAGGATCCGCTGGCGATCCTCGCCGCTATGGTCGAGGGCGGGCTCAGGGTGCCGCGGCCCCAGCGCGCGCACCTGGTCATGGAGCCCGACCGGAAGGCCGCCATCGAGCTGGCGGTCGGCCGGGCCCGGCGCGGCGACGTCGTCGTCGTCGCGGGCAAGGGCCACGAACAGGGGCAGTACGTGGCCGGCGAGGTGTTCCCGTTCGACGACCGCGAGGTCGTCCGGGGCGCCCTGCGCGGCCTGAAGAATCTGAGAGGGGACGGGACGCAGGCGTGATTCCGCTTCCGCTGTCGACGATCGCGGAGCTGACCGGGGGGGTGCTCCACACGGGGCGGCCCGAGACCGTTGTCGGCGGCCCCGTCGTCATCGACTCGCGCGCGGTGGAGCCCGGAGCGCTGTTCGCCGCGTTCAAGGGCGAACGCGCGGACGGGCACGACTTCGCCGCCGCGGCGCTCGCCGCGGGTGCCGCCGCGGTGCTGGCGCAGCGCCCGTTCGGCGCGCCCGGCGAGCCCTCCGGGCCGGCCGTCATCGTCGACGACGTGCAGAAGGCCCTGGGCCTGCTCGCCAGGGGCGTGCTGACCAGGCTGCCGGGCACCACCGTCATCGGTGTCACCGGCTCGGCGGGCAAGACCTCCACCAAGGACCTCATCGCGCAGCTCGTCCGCCACGCCGGCGAGACGATCGCGCCGGTCGGCTCGTTCAACAACGAGATCGGGCTGCCGCTCACCGCGTTGCGCGCCGACGAGGGCACCCGGCACCTGGTGCTGGAGATGGGCGCGCGCGGGGTCGGGCACATCGCCTACCTCGCCCACATCGCCCGGCCGCGCATCGGCGTCGTGCTCAACGTGGGCAGCGCGCACATCGGCGAGTTCGGCAGCCAGGAGATGGTGGCCCGCGCCAAGGGCGAGCTCGTCGAGGCGGTGCCCGCGCAGGGCACGGCCGTGCTCAACGCCGACGACCCGCTCGTGCGGGCCATGGCCGCCCGCACCGCCGCCAAGGTGGTGCTGTTCGGCCGGGCGCCGGACGCGGCCGTCCGGGCCGTCGACGAGTCCCTGGACGACGCGGGACGGGCCCGCTTCACCCTCGTCACCCCCGAGGGCACGGCGCCGGTCGCGCTGCGCCTGCACGGCGCCCACGCGGTCGCCAACGCGCTGGCCGCCGCCGCCGTGGCCCGGGAGACGGGCATGGAGCCGGCCGCCGTCGCCGGCGCGCTCGGCGCCGCCGAGCCCGCCAGCCGCTGGCGGATGGAGGTCGGCGAGAGCCCGGACGGCGTCACGGTCGTCAACGACGCCTACAACGCCAACCCCGAGTCGGTGCGCGCGGCGCTCGACACCGTGGGCCACATGGCCCGGGGACGGCGCGCGTTCGCGGTGCTGGGCGAGATGGCGGAGCTGGGCGCCGCCGCTATGGCAGAACATGCCAAGATCGGGCAGCATGTCGCGCGCAGTGGTTTCGCCGGCCTCGTCGTCGTCGGCGCGAACGCCGCGCCGATGGCCGAAGGGGCCGGGCAGGTGGGGTCATGGACGGGAGAGTGCGTACAGGTGGATGACGTCGGCGCGGCGCTGACCGCGCTCAGGGAGCGGCTCCGGCCGCGGGACGTCGTGCTGGTGAAGGGCTCTCGCGTCGCCGGGATGGAACGGGTCGCCGCCGGCCTGCTCGGGGAGGCGGGCGAATGACGAGTTCATGGTCGCGGCTGCGCCGCTCCGGGTCATGGCGTTTTGACGCCGTGTCTTCCCTCGTCGGTCGTTCCTCCCTCCTCAGTCCAGACAAGGCGACGCCATGACGGGCTCATGGTCGCGGCTGCGCCGCTCCGGGTCATGGCGTTTTGACGCCGTGTCTTCCCTCGTCGGTCGTTCCTCCCTCCTCAGTCCAGACAAGGCGACGCCATGACCAACATCATCATCGCCGCCGGGGTGGCCCTGGTGTTCGTCATGGTCGGCACGCCGGTGTGGATCCGCATCGTCAACCGGCTGGGCTACGGGCAGATGATCCGCGAGGAGGGCCCCGAGGCCCACCTCAACAAGCGCGGCACGCCCACCATGGGCGGCACGGTGTTCATCGTCGGCTCGCTGGTCGGCTACTCGGCCGCGCACCTGGCCACCCGGTCGATCCCGACCGTCTCGGGCTTCCTGGTGCTGTTCCTGATGACCGGCCTCGGGCTGGTCGGCTTCGTCGACGACTACATCAAGGTGTTCAAGCAGCGCAGCCTCGGCCTGCGCAGCGGCGCCAAGATGGTCGGCATCGTCGTGGTCGGCGTCGTCTTCGCGATCGCCTCCCTCAACTTCCCCAACGGGTACGACATCACCCCGGCGTCCCCGCACCTGTCGTTCCTGCGCGACTTCGGGCCCTCGATCGGCCCGTACCTCTTCGTGGTCTGGGCGCTGCTGCTGATCGCCGCGATGTCCAACGGCGTCAACCTCACCGACGGGCTGGACGGCCTGGCCGCCGGCCCGGCCGGCATGGTGCTCGCCGCGTACGTCATCATCGGCAACTGGCAGCTGCGCAACAGCTGCTACGACTACGGCCTCGCGCCCGGCTGCTACAGCGTGCGCGACCCCCTCGACCTCGCGGTCGTCGCGGCGGCGGTGCTCGGCGGCGTGTTCGGCTTCCTGTGGTGGAACGCCCCGCCCGCCAAGATCTTCATGGGCGACACCGGGTCGCTGGCCCTGGGCGGCGTGCTGGTCGGCCTGGCGATCCTCACCCACACCCAGTTCCTGCTCGCCATCCTGTGCGGCCTGATCGTGATGATCACGATGTCGGTGATCATCCAGGTCGGCAGCTTCAAGCTGACCGGCAAACGGGTGTTCAAGATGGCGCCGCTCCAGCACCACTTCGAACTGTCGGGCTGGGCCGAGACCACGATCGTCGTCCGGTTCTGGCTGATGTCGGCGCTGTTCGCGGCGACCGGCCTCGGCCTGTTCTACCTGGAATGGATGCCCAAGCGGTGATGAAAGCAGTCGCCGGGGGGCCTGGGGGGTCGTCCCCCCAGAATGATTGGGACGGGCTGCGGGTCTGCGTGGCGGGCCTCGGGGTCTCCGGCCGGGCCGCCGCCCGCGTGCTCGCCGAACGCGGCGCGCGCGTGACGGCGGTCGAGGGCCGCGACGACGCGGCGCTCCGCGGTCACGCCGCCGAGCTGGAGGCGCGCGGGGTGCGCGTGCGGCTCGGCGACGGCGACACCCTTCCGAGCGACATCGACCTCGTCGTCACCTCGCCGGGCTGGCGTCCGGACGCGCCGCTGCCGGCCGCGGCGGCCCGCGCCGGGATCGAGATCATCGGCGAGGTGGAGCTGGCGTGGCGGCTCGCCCACGGCACCCGCAGCGAAGCAACGGAGGCCGCGGGGGGTGCGGGGGGTCGCCCCCCCACGGAACAGAGCGCCGGCGCGGCGCCGTGGCTGGCGCTGACCGGCACCAACGGCAAGACCACGGCGGTGCGGATGCTCGCGTGCATCCTCGAAGCCGCCGGTCACCGCACCCTCGCGGTCGGCAACGTCGGCACCCCCATCGTCGACGCCGTCCTTGAGAAGCACGACGTCCTGGCGGTGGAGCTGTCGAGCTACCAGCTCCACTGGTCGAGCTCCGTCGTCCCGTTCGCCGCCGCCGTGCTGAACGTCGCGCCCGACCACCTCGACTGGCATGGCTCCCTGGAGGCCTACACGGCCGACAAGGGCAAGATCTACGCGCCCGGCACCATCGCGGTGGTCAACGCCGACGACCCCGTCTCCGTGCGGCTCGGCGGCGCGAACGCCATCGGCTTCACGCTCGGTGTCCCGCGGCCCGGCCAGCTCGGCGTCGTCGAGGACCTTCTCGTCGACCGGGCGCTGGTGCCCGACCCGCAGAGCGAGGCGGCCGAGCTCGCCGCGCTGGCCGACGTGCGCCCGTTCGCCCCCCACAACGTCGCCAACGCGCTCGCCGCGGCCGCCCTGGCCCGGGCCTTCGGCGTCCCCGCCGAGGCAGTCCGGGCCGGGCTGCGGGCGTTCGTGCCCGACCCCCACCGCATCGCCCACGTCGCCACGCTCGACGGCGTGGACTACGTCGACGACTCCAAGGCGACCAACCCGCACGCCGCCGCGTCCTCGCTGGCCGCCTGCGAGTCGGCGGTCTGGATCGCCGGCGGGCTGCTGAAGGGCGCCGACGTCGACGAGCTGGTGCGCTCCTGCGCCGGCCGGCTGCGCGCCGTCGTGCTCCTGGGGGCCGATCGGGCACAAATCGCCGCCGCACTCGCGCGACACGCGCCGAAGGTCCCGGTCGTCGACGTCCCCGACACCGACACTGGGGCGATGGACCGCGTCGTCACTGAAGCCTCCGCCCTGGCACAGCCCGGGGACACCGTGCTCCTGGCCCCCGCCGGAGCCTCGTTCGACATGTTCGCCAGCTATGGAGCGCGCGGCGACGCCTTCGCGGCGTCCGTCCTGCGGTTGGCCGAGCGCCGGTAGCTCCCATGACCGCCGTACCGGCCGAAGAGGAGAGGCCCGGGCGCTCGGGGCCGCGCGAGCAGGTCGTCGCCGCCGTCGGGCTGCTGGACCGCCCGCTCACCTCCTACTACCTGGTGCTGGGCTGCTCCATGCTGCTCCTGACGCTGGGGCTCACGATGGTGCTGTCGGCGTCCAGCGTGAAGCAGCTGCAGGAGACCGGGTCGGCCTACACCCTGTTCCAGAAGCAGGCGATCTGGGTGGCGATCGGCCTGCCCGGCATGTGGTTCGCGTCCCGCATGCCCGTCAAGACGATCCGCTCGCTGGCCTACCCCCTGCTGCTGCTGTCGATCGTCGCGCTGGTGCTGGTGCTGGTGCCGGGCCTCGGCCGGACGGCGGGCGGCGCCACCCGCTGGATCAGCCTCGGCCCGATCCAGATCCAGCCGTCCGAACCCGCCAAGCTCGGCCTGGTGCTCTGGGGCGCCGACCTGCTGGCCCGCAAGGAACGGCTCGGCCAGCTCACCGAGTGGCGGCCGCTGCTCGTGCCGCTGCTGCCCGGCGCGGGGCTGCTGGTGCTCCTGGTGATGCTGGGCAACGACCTCGGCACGACGCTGGTGCTCCTCACGATCTTCCTGGCGCTGCTGTGGGTCGTCGGGGCGCCCGGCCGGCTGTTCATCGGCATCGCCGGGCTGGTCTGCCTGCTGGTGTCGATCCTCATCGTCGTCGAGCCGTACCGCATGCAGCGGCTCACCGGCTTCCTCGACCCCTCGGGCAACCAGCTGACCAGCAACTACCAGGGCCGGCAGGGGCTGTTCGCGGTCGCCTCCGGCGGCTGGTTCGGCACCGGGCTGGGAGAGGGGCGCGCCAAATGGGACTACCTGCCCCACGCCGAGACCGACTTCATCTTCGCGATCGTCGGAGAGGAGTTCGGGCTCGTCGGTACCCTCGTCGTGCTGGGCCTGTTCGGGCTGCTGGCGTACGCTGGGCTCCGGATCGCCAGGAGGGTGAAGGATCCGTTCACCCGCCTCGCCGCGGCCGGGGCGACCGCGTGGCTGGTGGTGCAGGCGATCGTCAACATCGGGGCGGTGATCGGTGTGCTACCCATCACGGGCATCCCGCTCCCGCTGGTCTCCTACGGCGGTTCGGCGCTCATCCCGACCCTGATCGTGCTGGGCGTCCTGCTGGCGTTCGCCAAACGGGAGCCGGGCGCGCGCCAGGCACTGGCGGCGCGGGGTCCCGGCCCGGTCTCACGGGCCCTAAGCTGGCTGGGCCTGGCACGGCGTTGAATCCCCTGATCGACACTTTGAGGAGTTGTCAACGAGCATGAGGGTTGTCCTGGCCGGCGGCGGCACCGCCGGACACATCGAGCCCGCCCTGGCCCTCGCCGACGCGCTGCGCCGCAACGATCCGAACGTGGGGGTCACCTGCCTGGGCACGGAGCGGGGCCTGGAGACCCGGCTCGTCCCGCAGCGCGGCTACGAGCTCGCCCTGATCCCGCCGGTGCCGCTGCCGCGCACGCTGACCCCGCAGCTGCTGTCGGTCCCCGGCCGGCTGCGCGGCGCGATCAACGCGGCCGCGAACGTCCTCGACCAGGCGCGGGCCGACATCCTCGTCGGCTTCGGCGGCTACGTCGCCACCCCCGGCTACCTGGCCGCGCGCAAGCGCAAGGTGCCGATCATCGTGCACGAGGCCAACCCCAAGCCGGGCCTGGCCAACAAGCTCGGCGCCCGCTTCACCGACCACGTCGCGGTCTCGCACGCCGACTCCCCGCTGCCGGGCGCCACGTTCGTCGGCATCCCGCTGCGCCGCGAGATCGCCACGCTCGACCGGCTGGCGATGGGCGACAAGGCCCGGTCCTACTTCGGGCTGCTGCCCGACCTGCCGACGCTGCTGATCTTCGGCGGCTCGCAGGGCGCCCGGTCGCTCAACCGCGCCGCGGTCGCCGCCGCCCCCGCGTTCCGGCAGGCCGGCATCCAGGTGCTGCACATCGTCGGGCCCAAGAACACCGAGGAGCCCGAGCCGGTCGCCGGCGGCCCCCAGTACGTCACCATCCCGTACTGTGACCGGATGGACCTGGCCTACGCGGCGGCCGACATGGCCATGTGCCGGGCGGGCGCGATGACCTGCGCCGAGCTGACCGCCGTCGGGCTGCCCGCGGTCTACGTGCCGCTGCCGATCGGCAACGGCGAGCAGCGGCTCAACGCCGAGCCGATCGTGGCGGCGGGCGGCGGGCTGCTCGTCGACGACGCCGAGCTCACGCCGGACTGGATCGCCCGCAGCCTGCTGCCGGTGCTGGCCGACCCGGGCCGGGTGGCCCACATGTCGGAGGCCGCCGGGCGGATGGGGCGGCGCGACGCCGACGTGGCGCTGGCCAAGATGGTCTACGACGTGGTGCGCGCGTCGGGACGGCAGCACTAGCGGCACCAGCCGCGCCGGCGCGGGTATCGACCATCGCGACGTACGCGCGAAACGAGGGGACGAGCGGTATCGGATGAGTCTGATCAGTCCTGGTGAGATCGTGCCGGCCGGTGAGCTGGGGGCGGTCCACTTCATCGCGATCGGCGGGGCCGGCATGTCCGGCATCGCCCGCATCATGATCAAGCGCGGTATCGCCGTCTCCGGCAGCGACGCGCGCGACTCCGAGCTGCTGGGGCAGCTCGGCGACCTCGGCGCCAAGGTCTTCGTGGGCCACGACGCCGCGTACGTCGGCGAGGCCGACACCGTGGTCGTCTCCACCGCGATCCGGGACACCAATCCCGAGCTCGTGGCCGCCCGCGAGCGCGGCCTGCGCGTCCTGCACCGGTCCGCGGCGCTGGCCTCCCTCATGGTCGGCCGCCGCGCGGTCGCGGTGGCGGGCACGCACGGCAAGACCACGACGACGTCGATGCTGACCGTCGCGCTGCAGCACGCGGGGGCCGACCCCGCCTACTGCATCGGCGGCCAGCTGGTCACCACCGGCCTCGGCGCCGACGAGGGCTCCGGCGACGTCTTCGTGGCCGAGGCCGACGAGAGCGACGGCTCGTTCCTCATGTACACGCCGCACATCGCGATCATCACCAATGTCGAGGCCGACCATCTCGACAACTACGGCGGCTTCGAGAAGGTCAAGGAGAACTTCGCCCGCTTCGTCGATCGGATCGAGCCCGGTGGCACCCTCGTCGCGGGCGCCGACGATCCCGTCGCGATGGAGCTGGCCGGGCGAGCGCGCGAGCGCGGCCTCACCGTCGTCACCTACGGCGAGGCGGCCGGCGCCGACCTGCGCGTGACCGGTTTCACGCCGCGCGGGCTCGGCTCCCGGTTCGAGATCGAGGGGCTGGGCGAGGTCACCCTCGGCGTCCCCGGCCGCCACAACGCGCTCAACGCAACCGCCGTGGTCGCGGTGGCACGGGCGCTCGGCCACGACCTGGGCGACGTGCTCGGCGGCCTGGCCGCCTTCGGCGGGGCGATGCGCCGCCTGGAGCCCAAGGGCACGGCCGGCGAGGTCGAGGTCTTCGACAGCTACGCCCACCACCCGACCGAGGTCAGGGCCGATCTCGAGGCCACCCGCGACTACGTCGACCAGGTCGGCGCCGCCCGCATCGTCGCGGTCTTCCAGCCGCACCTCTACAGCCGCACCCGCTTCTTCGCCGCCGAGTTCGGCGCGGCGCTGGGCCTCGCCGACGTCGCCGTCGTGCTCGACGTCTACGGCGCCCGCGAGGATCCCGAGCCCGGCGTGACCGGCGAGCTGGTGGCCGACGCTGTTCCCACGGGCACCGAGACCGTCTATGCGCCGGTCTGGGACGAGGTCGCCGAGACCGTCACCGGGCTCGCCCGGCCCGGCGATGTCGTCATCACCCTCGGCGCGGGCGACGTCACCCGACTCGGCCCGATGATCCTTGACCGGATCGCACGGCGTGGGCTCCCCGCCTGACGCCGGCGACACGGTCATGCTGGGGTCATGACCGAGACGGAGACGAGTCATCCGGGGGCCTCTCCTCCGGCGGACGGGCAGCCGGAGACGGGCGGGCCGGCGGGCGAGGGCGCGCCCCCGCGGCCCAGCCGCTGGAAGGTGCTCTTCGTCACCCTGCTCGTGGTCGCGCTGCTCGGCGCGGCCACCTGGGTCCTGCTCGGATCGCGCCTGCTGGTCGTCCGCCATGTCGAGGTGACCGGCACCGAGATCGCCCCACGCGACCGGGTGGTGGCCGCCGCGGGGATCCGTCTCGGCGGGCCCATGGTGCGGCTCGGCACCGGTTCCGTCCGCGCCCGCGTGGAGAAGCTGCGCGAGGTCGAGTCGGCGCAGGTCATCCGGCGCTGGCCCGGCACGGTACGGATCATCGTGCGCGAGCGGGTGCCCCTCGTCTCGGTCGAACGCGCCGGCCGCTTCTACCAGCTCGACAGGCATGGCGTGATCGTCACCGACACCCCCGTCCGGCCCGGCCGGATGCCCACCCTGACCGCGACCGCCCCGGGCCCGACCGACCCGGCCACGCTGGCCGCGCTGGGCGTGGTGGACGCCCTCCCGGCCCGGCTCGGCAAGCGCCTGGCCGAGGTCGAGGCGCCCACCCCCGAGTCGGTCACCCTGCGCCTGACCGGCGGCCTCACCCTCGTCTGGGGGTCCGGCGAGCGCTTCGGCGAGAAGCTCCGGCTCTTCGACGCGCTCCAGCGCACCGCCGCCGGCCGGGCCGCCCGCACCATCGACGTCAGCTCTCCCGAAGTGGTGACCACCCGCTGAAGCCCGGCCCGCCGGCGCCGATCTCGGACGAGTTCGGTCCGGCGAGTCCGATCCCGTGCGTGTGTCGAGGCGATTCCGGCCGCTCGATGCGGCACGCTTGCTTGCAGGAGAGGATCGCTTGCTTACGGGAGAGGATCACTTGCCTGCAGGAGAGGATGAGGTGCGGTGTCGTGGGTAAGGCCAACCGCTGCCGGTCGCCCTCGGTTCGCTAACCAGGGCAACTGGCGCGCACTGCGACACGCCGGTTCCGTTGGCGGGAGGTTAGTTGACCCTGGCGGTAAGCCCGCCCTACTGTCCGTATCAGTCCTCAGGTTGACATAACTGTAAGCCTCAAGTTGAGGGTGAGGGTTGGGGGGTCCGAAACCACCCCGATCCGTACCAGAGCAAGACCAGGTCAGGAACATGGCAGCGGCACGGAATCCGGGCCGGCCGGTTGGATAGAGCGAGCGGAAAGGCCCCTCGTCGTGGCAGCACCGCAGAATTACCTCGCGGTCATCAAAGTCGTCGGTATCGGCGGCGGCGGCGTCAACGCCGTCAACCGGATGATCGAGGAGGGACTCAAGGGCGTCGAGTTCATCGCGATCAACACTGACGCCCAGGCGCTGCTGATGAGTGACGCCGACGTGAAGCTGGACGTGGGGCGTGAGCTCACCCGCGGCCTGGGAGCCGGGGCCAACCCGGACGTGGGCCGCAAGGCCGCCGAAGATCACCGCGAGGAGATCGAAGAGGTCCTCAAGGGCGCCGACATGGTGTTCGTGACGGCGGGCGAGGGCGGCGGCACCGGTACCGGCGGCGCGCCCGTGGTGGCCAACATCGCGCGGTCGCTGGGCGCCCTCACCATCGGCGTGGTCACCCGCCCGTTCAGCTTCGAGGGCAAGCGGCGGGCCATGCAGGCCGAGGCCGGCATAGAGACACTGCGCGACGAGGTCGACACCCTCATCGTGATCCCCAACGACCGGCTGCTGTCGATCTCCGACCGGCAGGTCAGCGTGCTGGACGCGTTCAAGGCCGCGGACCAGGTGCTCCTGTCCGGTGTCCAGGGCATCACCGACCTCATCACCACACCGGGTCTGATCAACCTCGACTTCGCCGACGTCAAGTCGGTCATGTCCGGTGCGGGCTCGGCGCTGATGGGCATCGGCTCGGCCCGCGGCGACGACCGCAGCGTGGCCGCCGCCGAGATGGCGATCTCCAGCCCGCTGCTGGAGGCGAGCATCGACGGCGCCCACGGCGTGCTGCTGTCGATCTCCGGCGGGTCCGATCTGGGCCTGTTCGAGATCAACGAGGCGGCGCAGCTGGTGTCGAACGCGGCCGCGCCGGACGCGAACATCATCTTCGGCGCGGTCATCGACGACGCGCTCGGCGACGAGGTCCGGGTGACGGTGATCGCGGCGGGTTTTGACGAGGGGCGCCCGGCCAAGCCGGCACCGGAACCGGAGGCCAAGCGAGTGCCTCCGCCGCCGCGCCCGGCGCCCCCGCCACCGGTGCCGCCGGCGGCCCCGGCCAATCCGATCCCGAGCAGGGTGGGCCGTTCGGAGCCCGCGCCCCAGCCGGCCGGGCAGCAGCAGACCGTCGCCCAGGCCGCGGCGGCGCCCGTCCCGGCCCCCGCCCCGCCCGCGTCGCCGGCCGCGGCCCCGCCGCGGGCCGAGCCCGAGCGGCCGCAGCAGGACGGCGACGGACGGCCGCCGCGGGACGAGTCGCGCGCCTCGGGCGGAGCCGCCGCCCCGGCCGACGACGACTCCGAGCCGGCCCCCCGCCCGCCCGCTCCGCGCCCGTCGGCCGAGCCGGCCCCGGCGCGGGTGCACGCCGGCGACAGCGAGAGCGGCTCGGCCTCGACCGGCCAGCGCCGGCGCCCGGTCGTGTTCGACGAGGACGACGATCTCGACGTCCCCGACTTCCTGAAGTGATCACGAACGTCGGGCTCGGCGCGGGTGTCGGCGCGGCGTTCACGGCGCGCGCGGGCGGCGCGAGCCGGGCCCCTTACGACTCTCTCAACCTGGGCGGCGCCGTCGGTGACGATGCCGCCCTGGTGCGTGACAACCGCCGCCGCGCCGCCGCCGCCCTCGGTATCGACCTCGAACGCACCGTCTGGATGCGCCAGGTGCACGGCGCGGACGTCGCGTTCGTCACGGCCCCCGCCTCCGCCGGCGCCGGCCGCGACGAGCTCCCGCCGGTCGACGCGATCGTGACGACGGAGCCGGGCCTGGCCCTGGCGGTCCTCGTCGCCGACTGCGCGCCCGTCCTGCTGGCAGACCCCGACGCGGGCGTCGTCGGCGCCGCGCACTCGGGCCGGCCCGGAACGGCCGCCGGGGTGGTTCCGGCGCTGGTCGAGCGGATGTGCGGCGAGGGCGCCGACCCCGCGCGGATCCGCGCGGCCATCGGCCCGGCGGCCTGCGGCGGCTGCTACGAGGTGCCCGCCGAGATGCGCGACAAGGTGGCCGAGGCCGTGCCCGAGGCGTACGCCACCACGAGGGCCGGCACGCCGGGGCTCGACATCCGCGCCGGCATCGCCGCGCAGCTGGCCGCCGCCGGGGTCACCGACGTGCGGATCGACCTCCGGTGCACGATCGAGAGCGACGAGCTCTTCTCCTACCGCCGCGACGGCCGAACCGGACGCTTCGCCGGATATGTCTGGCTCAGGGGCGGCGGGGATGGCTGACGAGCGCCGCGAGCTCACCGAAGAGGGCGGCGCGGGCACGGCCGAGCGCCGGGACGAGCTGGCGGCGAATCTCGCCGAGGTCCGCAAGCGGATCGAGGCCGCCTGCGCCGCCGCCGGCCGCGGCGCGGATGAGATCACACTGGTCGCGGTGACCAAGACCTTCCCCGCGTCGGACGTCCGGCTGCTGTCGGAGCTCGGCCTCGCCGACGTCGCCGAGAATCGCGACCAGGACGCCGCCCCCAAGGCCGCCGCCTGCCAGGGCCTCCCGCTGACCTGGCACTTCGTGGGCCAGTTGCAGACCAACAAGGTCCGTTCGGTGGCGTCCTACGCCGATGTCGTGCAGTCGGTGGATCGCTCCAAGCTGGTGACGGCGCTGGGCCGCGCGGTCGATCGGACCGGACGGCGGCTGCGCTGCCTCGTCCAGGTGTCGCTGGACGAGCGGGAAGGCCGGGGCGGGGCCGCGCCGGACGAGGCGCTCGCGCTGGCCGACGAGATCGCCGGAGCCGAAGGCCTGGAACTGGGCGGCGTGATGGCGGTCGCGCCCCTGGGCGGTGACCCGGCTGAGGCTTTCGCGAAGCTGGCCCGGATCGCGGCGAAGGTCCGGGAATCCCACCCGGCGGCCGATGTCGTCTCGGCGGGGATGAGCGGTGATCTGGAGACCGCGATCACATGTGGCGCGACACACGTACGTGTCGGTACGGCGTTGCTCGGCGGCCGACGGGCAATCGTCAGGTAATGTCCCCCCAGTGGTACCTGCCGAAACGGCAGGCCACACCGGCCCGGGGGTCGCCCTCGGGCCGGTCGGATCGGTCCGATCGCGGTGCCGGAGCGCCG
The DNA here is from genome assembly GCF_043198015.1 of Spirillospora sp. NPDC048911. NCBI lineage: Bacteria > Bacillati > Actinomycetota > Actinomycetes > Streptosporangiales > Thermomonosporaceae > Spirillospora > Spirillospora sp. NPDC048911. Next base: position 1,272,953 of record NZ_JBICUD010000002.1, read on the forward strand.
GGGCCCACAGGACGACGGAGGGCATATGGCCAGCGCGATGCGCAAGATGGCGGTCTACCTCGGCCTTGTGGAGGACGACCGTTACGACGACAAGTACGACCAGTACGCCAAGTACGACGACGATGACGAGTACGAGGTGTACGACGACGAGGCCGGCCCGGGCGCCGGGCGGCAGGGCCGGCTGCGCGACGACGAGTCCGCGGGGCAGCTTACCCGAGCGGAGGACGGCGCGGACCGGGATCGTGATCATCACGCTCCGTCGAGCTCCGGTCAGCGGTCGGTAGCGCTGTACGAGTCGGGTACCACAGACCTTGCTCGTATCACTACGCTGCATCCAAGGACCTACAACGAGGCAAGGACCATCGGGGAGCATTTCCGTGAGGGAACGCCGGTGATCATGAACCTGACCGAGATGGTCGACAGCGACGCCAAGCGTCTCGTCGACTTCGCGGCAGGTCTCGTATTCGGCCTGCATGGGAGCATCGAGCGTGTTACGAACAAGGTGTTCCTTCTGTCACCCGCCAACGTGGAGGTGACGGCCGAGGACAAGGCCCGGATGGCAGAACGAGGATTCTTCAACCAAAGCTGACAGCCACATGCGAGAGTGTCCGTGACAATCGTTGGAACCGTGCTGAGCGCACTGCTCTACATCTTCCTCCTCTTCCTCATCGGGAGGTTGATCCTCGAAGTCCTGCAGTCGTTCGCGCGTTCATGGCGTCCCAAGGGGCTGGTGCTGGTGATCGCTGAGGCGACCTACACCGTCACCGATCCGCCACTGAAGCTCCTGAGGCGTTTCATCCCACCCATACGTCTGGGTAACGTGGCACTCGACCTCAGCTTCACGGTCCTCATCCTTGTGGTCTGGGTCATGATCATCTTCGTGCAGGAGCTCTGATCGGATACCGTCCTTTGGGACAGACTCCAAGCGCGCCAAGGAGACGAACATGCCGCTGACACCCGCCGATGTGCGGAACAAGCAGTTCAGTACCACCAGGCTGAGGCCGGGGTACGACGAGGAGGAGGTGGACGCCTTCCTCGACGAGGTCGAGGCCGAGCTCGACCGCCTCATCCAGGAGAACGAGGAGCTGCGCGCGAAGCTGGCCGAGTGCCTGCGCGGCAAGGTCCCCGCGATGGCCGCCCCGATCGTGGAGCCCAAGCCGGACGTCGCGAAGATCCCCGAGCCGCCCCGGCCCGAGCCGATGCCGCAGCCCGAGCCCGAGCCGGTCATGGGGGGCCTCGGCATGGCCGCCCCTTCCGGCGAGGACAACATGGACACCGCGGCGCGCGTGCTCGCGCTGGCGCAGCAGACGGCCGACCAGGCGATCGCCGACGCCCGCCGCGAGGCCGACGAGACGCTGGGCCGCGCTCGCCGCGAGGCCGAGGAGATCCTCGGCAAGGCCCGCCGGCAGGCCGACCAGATCGTCAGCGAGGCCCGCTCGCGCGCGGAGGCCCTCGACCGCGACGCCCAGGAGCGGCACCGCCAGGTCATGGGCTCCCTCGTGCAGCAGCGCGAGGAGCTCGAGCGCGAGGTCGACAACCTGCGCGCCTTCGAACGCGAGTACCGCAGCCGCCTGAAGGTCTACCTGGAGGGCCAGCTGCGCGACCTCGAGGCGGGCAGCGCCGAGGTCGGCGGTTTCCCGCCCGCCCCGGGCCAGAGCGTCCAGGCGGGCACCCAGACCGGCCCGCAGAGCGCCATCCCGCACGCCGGCGACCGCAACGGCACCACCGGCTCGGCCGCGTCCGGCCCGTCGCCGTTCCCGCCGCCCGCGGAGCCCGCGCAGCACGCCCAGCAGGTGCAGCACTCGGCCACCGGCGCGTTCCACTCGGGCGGCGACAACCCGCCGCACGAGAGGCGTTGAGGCGCGTCGCGCAGGCGATAGTGTCGTCCCGATCGCCGCGCCGCGGATGGTGCCGTAGCCATCCCGGCGGCGTTCGGCGTCCGGACCGTCTGTGGTCGCCTCCGGGCCTGCCCGACAGCGGCAGGCGGCTCGGAGCGCGCGCCCGCTAGAGGGGGAGAGACCCTTGATCATCCTGAGTGGCGTCCTCGTCGTCGTCGCCATCGCCCTGCTGGTCGCGGGCATCGTGGCCGGCAACGGAGAGAGTGCACAGGTCTTCGGGCTGGACGCGCTGGTGGTGATCTATATTTCGATCGCCGTCAGCATCGTGTCCGCGCTGTGCCTCGCCCTCGGAGTGTTCCTGCGGCGCAAGGAGCTGTTCGGCGCCGGCGCCGCGCCCTCCGCGGCCAAGAGCAAGAAGACCAGGAAGAGCAAGGGCAAGAAGGCCGCCCCGGCTCGCGGCAAGGCGGCCCCCGCCAAGGACGAGCCCGCCGACGACGCGGTCACCATCCCCGCGCCCCCGGCCGACGTCCCGGACGACGCCGTGGTCTTCGTCGTACGCGGCCGCAAGCGGTATCACCTCGGCACCTGCCGTCAGCTCGCCGGGCGCGACAAGGAAGAGCTGACCTACGTCGAGGCCAAGGAAGAGGGCTTCAGCCCCTGCACGGCCTGCATGCCCGACACCGCACTGGCGGCGCGCGCCGCGGTGTCGGTCCCCACGGCCGCCGCAGGGGCGAAGGCCAAGACGAAGGCCAAGACGGCGGAGCTTCCCCGCACCTCGGCCACGACGAGCCCCGCCAAGGCGCCCGCGACGCCGTCCAAGGGCCCGGTGCCCGCTCCGGAGCCCAAGCCCGCCGCGTCTGCGGCCTCCTCGGCGGCCCCTCCGGCGGCCGCCCCGGTGGGCGACATCGCACAGGCCGCGGCGAAGCCCGCTCCGTCCAGCCCCGCCCCGTCCAGCCCCGCGGAGAAACCCGCCGGTTCCGGTTCGAGCCTCCCGTCCGCCTGGCCCGCTCCCGCTCCGCCGGCGAGCCCGCCCAAGGACGAGCCCGCGGAGAGCGCCACGCCCAAGCCGCGCGAGGCCGCCGGGGCCGACCGGCCCGAGACCTCCACGGTGTCCGCCGCCGCGAAGTCATCCGCGGCCCCGGCCGAGTCCGGCGACGGCCCGCAGGTCCGGATCCTCAGCGGCACCAAGCGCTACCACCGCACCGACTGCGCCCTCATCGAGGACATCGGCGACGAGGCCGACGACCTCGAGGCGCTGTCCCGCGCGGAGGCCAAGGCCCGCGGCTGCACGCCGTGCCTGGTCTGCCAGCCCGACAAGGAGCACGCCCGCGACTGACCCGTCCGAGCGCGGCCGTGGCCCCTGCCTCAGGGAGTCACGGCCGCGTCGCATGTCCGGGCCTAGGCGGTCCGGGCCGCCTGCGGGGCGTGCGGGTCAGCGGCCTTCGCGGCGGGTGGAGCGGCGGGCCTCCCGTAGCTCGCGGAGCCGGTCGCGCCGGTCGTGATGGTGTTCGCGACGGCGGTCGTGCAACTCGCGGTGATGGTCGTGGAGCTCGCGGTGGTATTCGCGGGCCAGCTCGCGGCGGCCCTTCTCGCCGGGCTCGCGCCGGCGGACGTTGATGCCGCCGAAGAGGGTGAAGCCGGTCAGGCGGATGGTCGGGGTGTCGTGGGCGAGCGCGTCGTCCTCGGGGACGTCCACGCCGCCGAAGACGGCGGAGTTGGAGTTGATGACGCGCACGCCCGGCGGGACGGTGATCTCGACCCCGCCGAAGACGCAGCTGATGTTGACGGTGACCTCGCGCTGGGAGAGCACGGCCTGGCGGAAGTCGAGTTCAACGCCGCCGAAGATGCAGCTGACGTTGGTCTGCGCTTCGACGAGCCAGCGGCCGCGGCGGTCGGCGCCGGCGAAGATCGCCACGATGTTCGCGGACTGGGCGGCGGGCGGCGGCGCGACCGGCTCCTTGGTGAGGCGGACCGGCGGGCCGTCCTCGCCGGGCAGGTCCCGCAGGACCGGCTCCAGGTCGGCATAGGTCTTCGCCTGGTAGACCACGTCGATGCGCTCGGCGTGCTCGTCCGGCGTGATGCGGCCCTCGGCGAGGGCCTCGCGCAGCCGGTCGGCGACCCGGTCGCGGTCGGCGTCGGACGCGCGGAGGTTCTCGGACTCGTTCACGCGAGCCATCATCTCAAACGCGATGTGTCTCGAAAAAGCCCCACGGCGGAAATGTCACATCCGGGTCAGGCGGGGCGCCTGACCCGGATGCGGTGTCCCGGATGTTCCGCGGAGTTCCGGGTGTTCTGCTCTGCCCGGACGGGCTAGGCCTTGCGGAGCCAGAAGGTCAGGCCCAGCTCGTCGTCGCGGTGCGCGGTGAGGCCGGCGCCGTCGTCCTTGTGGCCCTCCTGGACGGACTCGGCCAGGACCTCGGCGCCGATCTCGGCGGTGTGGGCGCGGACGGCCTCGGCGAGGTCGTCGCCCGCGGCCCGCCACCACAGCTCGATGCGGTCGGTGACGTCCAGGCCGCTCGACTTGCGGCCCTCCTGGATCAGCCGGATCACCTCGCGGACCAGGCCCGCCCGGCGGAGCTCGGGCGTGATCTCCAGGTCCAGCGCGACGGTCTCGCCCCCGGCGCTCTCCACGGCCCAGCCGCTGCGGGGCCGCTCGGTGACGATCACGTCGCCGGGCGCGAGGGTCTGGGCGCCGATCTCGGTGTCCAGGGTGACCGTGCCGTCGGCGCGCAGATCGGTGACGAGCCGCGTCGGGTCGGCGCCGGTGACGGCCTTGGCGACCTTCGGGGTGTCCTTGGCGTAGCGCTTGCCGAGCTCGCGGAAGTTCGGCTTGACCTCGTACTCGACGAGGTCGCCGCCGATCGAGGAGAGGTCCTCGAACGCCAGCACGTTGAGCTCCTCGGAGATCTGGGCGCGGAGCTCCGGGGGCAGGCCGCTCCACGCCGGAGCGCCCACCAGGGCGCGGCCGAGCGGCTGGCGCGTGCGCACGCCGCTGGCGGCGCGGGCCGAGCGGCCGAGCTCCACCAGGCGCCGGACGAGGGCCATCCGGGTGGTGAGCTCGGGGTCGAGCAGCCCCTCGTCCACGGTGGGCCAGTCGGCGAGATGGACCGACTCGGGCCCGTCCTCGGGACGGATCACGTCCCACACCTGGTCGGTGATGAAGGGCACCATGGGCGCCATCAGGCGGGTCAGGGTCTCCAGGCACTCGTAGAGCGTGGCGAACGCGGCGTCGTCGCCCTCCCAGAAGCGGCGGCGCGAGCGCCGCACGTACCAGTTGGACAGGTCGTCGACGAACTCGGCCAGGCGGCGCCCGGCGCGGGTCGTGTCGAACTCCTCCAGGGCGGCGTCGACCTCGCCGACCGTGCGGTGCAGCTCGGCCAGGGCCCAGCGGTCCAGGAGCGGCCGGTCGGCCGGCGCCGGGGCCTCTGCGCGGCGGTCCGGCGTCCAGGCCCGGCCCTGCGCGGCCGCGGCGTTGGCGTAGAGGACGAAGAACGAGGCCGTGTTCCAGTACGTGAGCAGGACCTTGCGGACGACCTCCTCCAGCGCGTTGTGACCGATCTTGCGGTTGGCCCACGGCAGGCCGCTGGCGAGCATGTACCAGCGCAGCGCGTCGGCGCCGTGCTCGTCCATCAGCGGGATGGGCCGCAGCACGTTGCCGAGGTGCTTGCTCATCTTGCGGCCGTCCTCGGCGAGGATCAGCCCCAGGCACAGGACGTTGTCGTACGACGACCGGTCGAAGACGAGCGTGCCGACCGCCATCATCGAGTAGAACCAGCCGCGGGTCTGGTCGATCGCCTCGCAGATGAACTGGGCCGGGTAGGACTCCTCGAAGATCTCGTTGTTGCGGTGCGGCGCGCCCCACTGGGCGAACGGCATCGAGCCCGAGTCGTACCAGACGTCGATGACGTCCGGCACGCGCCTGGCCTCGGCGCCGCACTGGCCGCAGGGGATGGTCACGTCGTCGACGTAGGGGCGGTGCGGGTCGAGCTTGTCGAGGTCTCGCCCGGCGAGCTCGCCCAGCTCCTTGAGGGAGCCGACCGCCGTGATGTGGTCGTCGTCCTCGCCGCACACCCAGAGCGGGAGCGGCGTGCCCCAGTAGCGGCTGCGCGACAGCGACCAGTCGACGTTGTTGCGAAGCCACTCCCCGTAGCGGCCCTCCTTCACCGTCTCGGGGTACCAGCCGGTCCGCTCGTTCTCCTGGAGCAGGCGGTCCTTGATCTGGGTGGTCCGGATGTACCAGGCCGGGAGGGCGTAGTAGAGCAGCGCCGTGTGGCAGCGCCAGCAGTGCGGGTAGCTGTGCTCGAAGTGGCCGCCGCGGAACAGCAGGCCGCGCGCCTTGAGGTCGGCGCTGAGCGTCTCGTCGGCGTCCTTGAAGAACATGCCGCCGACGAGCGGCACGTCGGGCAGGAACTTGCCGTCCGGGCCGATCGGGTTGACGACCGGCATGCCGTAGGCCTTGCAGACGGTCATGTCGTCCGCGCCGAACGCGGGCGCCTGGTGGACGAGGCCGGTGCCGTCCTCGACGGTGACGTAGTCGCCGAGCACCACGTAGTGCGAGTCGGGGATGTCGACGAGATCGAACGGGCGCGTGTAGGACGTGCGTTCGAGCTCGCGGCCCTGGTAGCTGGCGAGGCGCTCGGCATCGTCGCCCAGCACCTGTTCCACCAGCGGCTCGGCGAGGACGAGCACCTCGTCCGACCCGGCGGCGCGGGCGGCCACGTAGGTGACGTCGGGATGCACCGCGACGGCGGTGTTGGAGACCAGCGTCCACGGCGTCGTGGTCCAGATGAGCAGCGACGCGCCCAGCTCGGCGAGCGGGCCGGAGGTGATCGGCATCCGCACGTACACCGACGGGCTGGAGATCGTCTCGTAGCCGCCCGGCTGGCCCAGCTCGTGGTCGGAGAGGCCGGTGCCGCAGCGCGGGCAGTACGGGGTGATGCGGAAGTCGCGGAACAGCAGGCCCTTGTCGAAGACGGTCTTGAGCGACCACCAGACGGACTCGACGTACTCCGGGTCCATGGTGCGGTAGGCCTGGGACGTGTCGGTCCAGAACCCCATCCGCTCGGTCATCTCCTCGAACGCGTCGACGTGCCGGAGCACCGACTCGCGGCAGCGCGCGTTGAACTCGGCGACGCCGTAGGCCTCGATGTCCTTCTTGCCGGTGAGGCCGAGCTCCTTCTCCACGGCGACCTCGACCGGCAGGCCGTGGCAGTCCCAGCCGGCCTTGCGGGGGACGTGGAAGCCCTTCATGGTCTTGAAGCGCGGGAAGACGTCCTTGAAGACGCGGGCCTCGACGTGGTGGACGCCGGGCATGCCGTTGGCGGTCGGAGGGCCCTCGTAGTAGCCCCAGCGCGGCCCGGACCCGGTGCGCTCGAGCGACCGCTCGAAGACCTTGTTCTCCTGCCAGCGGCGCAGCATGTCCCGCTCCAGGGCGGGCAGGTCCACCTGCGCGGGCAGGGGCCGGAACTGACGGCTCACGTGGGTTCTACCTCCGGATCGGCGCATGAGCGTGTGCGTGCGGTAATCCGGAGGGACGAGACGCCCTGGCGGGGCCCCGCGGTACCACCCTCCTTGGCCGTGCCGAGCCGGGCTGCCCGGCCGATCCGGCCCACTTCGTTCGAGTCTCGGGCTGCCGGGTCTACTTCGCCCGCGATCGCCGCGAGGGGCGCAGGGGCGGTTCTTCCGGCGGCTCAGGGGTGATCACACCGCCGGGCCCGCCTCCGGGCTCGCACCGTCCCCGGATCGCTCATGGCTGCTTGCGGCGGCAGGTGTCCCCATCAGGGCCGCGCCGATGAGACTGCTCGCTGCGACCTTAACGCACCGGCGGGGGAAACTCTTCCCATTACCCGCCGGCCGGGGATCGAGGGGGTCGATGTGGCGCAGGTCACTCCAGAGATCGACCTGTTCATGGGTTCTCGTCCGGCCGCCACGGGGCATATTGCGGCGTGTAGTCGACCAAGGTCATTTCAGTGACCGCCGGTCGTGTTTGCCGTGCCACGAAAGGGGACTTATGCTGCCCGCACTGCCTGTCGAGGAGATCAGCGCGAGGGGGGCCGACATGGCCGGCGCGGGGAACGGGGCCGCGGGGGCGCCCGCCGAGACGGCGCCGGCCCAGGCCGCCGAGCTGCCGGTCCGCGAGGGCGAGGACCGCTGGACCGAGCACGAGCTCGCCGAGGTCCGGTCGGCCCTGGGAGCCGAGGTCGCCGCGCTGCGCGGCGAGATCGACGCCGCCGAGACACAGATCGCCGCGGGTGACGTCACCGACGGCGCGGGCGACGACCAGGCCGACGCGGGCGCCAAGACCTACGAGCGCGAGCACGGGATGGCCCTCGCCAACAACTCGCGCGACCTGCTCGCCCAGAACGAGCGGGCGATCGAGCGGATGGACGCCGGCACGTACGGTGTCTGCGAATCGTGCGGGAAGCCGATCGGCAAAGGGCGTTTGCAGGCCTTTCCTCGTGCGACCCTATGTGTGACATGCAAACAACGCGAGGAACGTCGCTGAATGACGCAAGCCACCCCGCCCGAAACGCGAGGAACGTCACTGAGTAGCAGGGGCGAGGACACAGACACCGCGGACGCCGCCGGGGGATCGCCGCGATCCCCCCGGCCGCGCCGTATCGGCGTCCTGATCGTGGTCGCGCTGGCCGCGCTGGCCCTCGACGTGGTCTCCAAGATCATCGTCGTGGCGACCCTGCAGGACGAGGAGCCGATCGAGCTGCTGGGCGGCCTGCTGACGCTGCGCGAGACGCGCAACAGCGGCGCCGCGTTCTCCATCGGGACCGGCTACACGATCATCTTCACCGTGATCGCGTGCGGGGTGGTCGTCGCCATCCTCCGCACGGCGCGCAACCTGCGCAGCCTGCCCTGGGCGATCTGCCTGGGCCTGCTGCTCGGCGGCGCGGTCGGCAACCTGATCGACCGGATGCTGCGCGAGCCCGCGCCGCTCAAGGGCCACGTCGTCGACTGGATCGAGCTGCCGCACTGGCCGGTCTTCAACCTCGCCGACTCGGCGATCGTCTGCGGCGGCGTGCTCGCCGTTCTGCTGGCCGCCCGCGGCCTCCAGCTGGACGGCACCCGCCTGACGAACGAAAAGGACAAACCCACCGCCAAGCCCGAGCCCACGGCCAAGCCCGAGCCCGCCGCCGAGGCCGACACCAAGCCTGAGCCTGCGGCGAAGCCCGAGCCCGCGGCCAAGTCTGAGCCTGACGCGGAGGCGACCGCCGCCGAGCCCGCCACGCCCGAGCCAGCCGCCGCCGAGGCCGCGCCTGCCGCCGAGGCCGATCCCGGGCCCGCCAAGGCGACCGCCGGACCGGCCGCCGCAGGGCCCGCCACGCCCGGGACTGCCGCTGCGGAGTCTGGCGCAGAGGCAGGGCGCCCTGCCGATGGTGGCGCGCCGAACGGCAAGATCGACGGTCAGGTCGAGCGGGAGGCCGGTGCCGAGGCTGCGCCGGAAGAGAAGTCCTGATGGCCGACGTTCGCAGCCTCCCGGTCCCCGACGGGCTGGAGGGGGAACGGGTGGACGCCGCGCTGGCGCGGTTGTTCGGCCTCTCCCGGGCCCGGGCCGCCGACATCATCTCCGCCGGTGACGTCCTCGTCGACGGCAAGGAGGTCGCCAAGTCCGACCGGCTCCACGGCGGGGCCTGGCTGGAGGTGACCCTCCCGCCGCCGCCCGCGGCGCCCGCTCCGGTGGCCGAGCCCGTCCCGGGCATGGGGATCCTGTACGAGGACGACGACATCGTCGTGGTCGACAAGCCCATCGGCGTCGCCGCACATCCGACCACCGGCTGGACCGGCCCCACCGTCCTGGGCGGGCTGCTCGGCGCCGGGCACACCATCGCCACCAGCGGCGCGGCCGAGCGCCAGGGCATCGTGCACCGTCTCGACGCCAACACCACCGGCGCGATGGTCGTGGCCAAGAGCGAGGTCGCCTATTCGCGGCTCAAGCGCGCGTTCAAGGAACGCACCGTCGACAAGCGCTACCAGGCGCTGGTGCAGGGCCACCCGGACCCCTTCCGCGGCACGGTGGACGCGCCGATCGACCGGCATCCGTCCGGGGACGGCCGGTTCGCCGTGGTGGCGGGCGGCAAGCCGTCCGTGACGCACTACGACACGGTGGAGGCCTACCGCGCCGCCACGCTGCTGGACATCAACCTGGAGACCGGGCGCACGCACCAGATCCGCGTGCACATGTCCGCCATCAAGCACCCCTGCGTGGGGGATATGGCCTACGGGGCCGATCCGACGCTGGCGGCCCGGCTGGGGCTCACCCGCCAGTGGCTCCACGCCATGCGGCTCGGATTCGAGCACCCGACCGGCGGCGACTGGGTCGAGTTCGAGAGCCCGTACCCCGATGACCTCGCCCGCGCCCTGGAGATCGTCGCCGCCGAATCCTGACCCCGTCCTGCCCCCCGGTCACAGCAGCAGGCGCACTCCGGCCGCCACCCCCGCCGCGACCGCGAGCACCACGAGGAACGGGGCGCGCAGCACCAGGGCCACGACCGCCGCGCCCAGGCCCGCCATCCGGGGGCCGTCGAACTCCAGGTCCCGGCCGTCGGCCAGGGCCTGGACCGCGATCAGGGCCGTCAGCAGCGCCACCGGCACCAGATCGGTGAACCTGCGCACCCGCGGGTCGTCGAGGACCCGTTGCGGCGTGACCAGCCCGCTCAGCTTGAGGGCGTAGCACCCCAATCCGGTCGAGATCACAGCGATCCACACGTTCACGTCGCGGGCCCTTCCTCTGGGGGGCGACCCCCAGACCCCCGGGGTCTCCCCATCACGCCTTGCTTCGCGGCGGCGTGCGGGGCTCCTTCCTCTGGGGGGCGACCCCCAGACCCCCGCGGTCTCCCCATCACGCCTTGCTTCGCGGCGGCGTGCGGGGCCCCTTGACCGCCGCGTCCGGGCAGGAATCCCAGCAGCGCCGCCGTGGCCGCCAGCATCACCGGGACGCCCGGCGGCAGCAGGGGAGTGGCGGCGATCGCGATCACCGCGGCGGCGGCCGCGACCTTGACCTCCGTGCGTCCCGCCGTCAGCCGAGGCCAGAGCAGCGCGAGGAAGACCGCGGGCCCCAGGGCGTCGAGCCCGAAGGCGTCCGGATCGCCCAGCTTGGACGCCCCCGCCGCGCCCGCCAGCGTGCAGAGATTCCAGGTGAGATAGAGGCTGATCGCGGTGACGTAGAAGCCGGTGCGGGCCGCCGCGGGCTCGCGCTGGGCGGTGGCGACCGCCGTCGACTCGTCGATGACGCCCTGCGCCGTGAGGAGCCGCCGCCAGCCCCGGACGCGCAGCAGCTCGGCCAGGCGCAGGCCGTACAGGGCGTTCCGGCCGCCCAGCAGGACGGCACCGAGCGTTCCGGCCACCAGGCCGCCACCGCCGCCGATCACTCCCGCCAGGGCGAACTGGGAGGCGCCGGTGAACGCCAGCAGGCTGAGCACGCACGCCTGGGCCACCGAGAGCCCGGCGGTGACCGCGGCCGCGCCGAAGGCCAGCCCGGAGACGCCCACCGCCAGGCCCACCCCGAGCCCGTCGCGCACGGCCGCGGACCGTGCCGCGGAAGCCGCCGGAGCGGGTTCGGGGGCGGCGGAGGCGGTGGCCTGATCGGCCGGGCGGTCCGGCGTTCTCCCGCTTGTCGCGGAGTCCGTCGAAATCATGCCGGTGACCGTATTCGGGCGGGTGACGCCCGGTCTTGAACGTTCTTGCGCGCGGGACGGGCCGTCAGGGGGCGCCGCGGTCCTGCTCGGCGACCTCCAGGCCCGCCTCGATGACCGCGTTCATGATCTTCGCCAGCCGGTCGGGGCCGAGGGAGGGCGCCTTCCGCGCCATCGCCGCGACGATCTGACGCTCGCGCTCGGGATTGCGGCCCGCGAAGCCGCCCACGGGCTTGAGGCGCTGCACCGCCCCGGCCACGGCCGTCCGGCGTTCCAGCAACACGGCCAGAGCGCCGTCGATCTCGTCGATGGCGGCGCGCGCCTCGGCCAGCGAGCCGATGGCCGGTTCGGCGGCGTCGTTCACGGTGGTGTCGGCCAGTTCTTGCATGGCGGGAGTTCCCTCTCTCGCGGCGGCCTCCGCGCAAGGTGCCCGCACGTGGTGCCGTCGTGCCCGGAGCCGCGTTCTGGAAAATAAGAAAAGGCAGGCCCTGGTGGGCGCTGCCTTGTGCCGGCTCCGGGGTCGTCGCTCAGGTCGCGCCGACCGGCTCGACCAGAGCCGGCTGCGTAAACCCGAAATAGCGACGATCCATGTCCCCGATCGTAGGGGGCGTTGGCAGGGTGCGCCAAGTCCCGGAACGGCCGTCTCAGTTATTGAGACGGTACGATTCGGGTCATGAGTCAAGAACGGGCGCACTACTGGCGGCATCCGGCACTCCCGGACCTCGACCTGCTGCGTGCCCGCTTCATCACCCACCGGTTCGGACGGCACGTCCACGAGAACTACAACTTCAGCGTGATCGAGCAGGGGATCGAGGAGTTCGAGCATCGGGGCACGCTGCTGCGCGCCGGTCCCGGCTCGATCGTCATGGTCAATCCCGACACCGTCCACACCGGCCATGCCGGCCGGCCGGAGGGCTGGGTCTACCGCGGCATGTACCCGTCGGTGGAGCTCGTCACCGACGTCGCCGCCGAGCTGGGCCTGCCGCCCGGCACCCCGTACTTCCCGGAGACGGTCCTGCACGACCCCGCCGCGGCTCAGTTGCTGTGCGCCGCCCACCGGGCGGGGGAACATGGCGATGCCCTCGCGGCCACGTCATTGTTGCGGTCCGCCGTGGCCGGGATGTTGCAGCGCCATGCCCAGTTCTCGGGCACGGGAGAGGTGGCCCCGGCGATGCCGGATTCCGTCCGCGCCGCCAGGGAGATCCTGCACGAGCGCCTGGTGGATCCGCCGACCCTGGAGGAACTGGCCGAGGTCGTCGGGGCGCGCCCGTTCCCCCTGCTGCGTGCGTTCCGTACGGCCACGGGCCTGCCGCCGCACGCCTACCTCAACCAGATTCGCGTGAGGGAGGCCCGCAGGCTGCTGGATGCGGGCGGCCGGGCGGCGGACGTCGCCACCCACACGGGTTTCGCGGACCAAGCGCACCTGACGCGCCACTTCAAGCGTACGATCGGGGTTCCGCCGGGCGCCTACCAGCGGGCCCGCGCCGCCGCCTGAGAACACTCCGGGCATGCGGCCGGGCGCCGAACGTAACGGGCGAGACCGGGCTCACCGGGCATCCGGAGTGTCGGGGCGCGGGCTGTCGGTGGGGAGGGTTAGGCTCTCAGAGCCGCGTCGTCCCGGGCCCGTTCCGGGGTGGCGATCTTCCCCCGGACCGGATGTCGCAACCACGTGCCGACCGCACGTGGGCGGTCGCATGGCTTGATGGCATGGCTTGGCCGCCATGCCCGACTAGGAGGCGCGCAGAGCATGGCGGACTCGTTCGTACACCTTCACGTACACACCGAGTACTCCATGCTGGACGGTGCCGCCCGGCTCAAGCAGATGTTCGAGGAGGTCAGCCGCCAGGGCATGCCCGCGATCGCGATGACCGACCACGGCAACATGCACGGCGCCTACGACTTCCACCGGCAGGCCACCGCCGCCGGGGTGACGCCGATCATCGGCATCGAGGCCTATCTGGCGCCCGAGTCGCGCTTCCACAAGAAGAAGGTCCAGTGGGGCGAGCCGAGCCAGAAGCGCGACGACGTCTCCGGTGGCGGCCTGATCAACCACAAGACGCTCTGGGCGCGTGACAAGAAGGGCCTGCACAACCTCTTCAAGCTGTCCAGCCGCGGCTTCACCGAGGGGTTCGTCTTCAAGTACGCCCGCATGGACGAGGAGCTGCTCGCCGAGCACGCCGAGGGCGTCATGGCGACGACGGGCTGCCCGTCCGGCAAGATCCAGACGCGGCTGCGGCTCGGGCAGTTCGACGAGGCGCTCAAGGCCGCCGCCACGTTCCAGGACATCTTCGGCAAGGAGAACTACTTCCTGGAGCTGATGGACCACGGGCTGGAGATCGAGCGCCGCGTCCGCCAGGGCCTCATCGACATCGGCAAGAAGCTCGGCATCCCGCCGGTGGTGACCAACGACTCGCACTACACCCACGAGTCCGAGGCCACCGCGCACGACGCGCTCCTGTGCGTCCAGGTCGGCAAGCAGCTGGCCGACCCCGACAGGTTCCGGTTCGACGGCAGCGGCTACTACATCAAGACCGCCGACGAGATGCGGTCCATCGACTCGTCCGACATCTGGTCCGAGGGCTGTAAGAACACGCTGCTCATCGCGGAGCGGGTCAATCCCGAGGGCATGTTCGAGTACCACAACCTCATGCCCAAGTTCCCGGTCCCCGAGGGCGAGACCGAGGAGACCTGGTTCCGCAAGGAAGTCTGGAAGGGGATGGACTGGCGCTTCCCCGAGGGCTACGACGAGGAGCACAAGAAGCAGGCCGAGTACGAGATGGACATCATCTGCAAGATGGGGTTCCCCTCCTACTTCCTGGTCGTCGCCGACTTCATCATGTGGTCCAAGCAGAACGGCATCGCGGTGGGGCCGGGCCGCGGTTCGGCGGCCGGGTCGCTGGTCGCGTACGCGATGGGCATCACCGACCTCGACCCCATCCCGCACGGGCTGATCTTCGAGCGGTTCCTCAACCCCGACCGCGTCTCCATGCCCGACATCGACGTCGACTTCGACGAAGTCGGCCGGGCGGAGGCCATCCGCTACACGACCGAGAAGTGGGGCGCCGACAAGGTCGCGATGATCGCGACGTTCGGCACCATCAAGGCGAAGGCCGCAGTGAAGGACGCCGGCCGCGTCCTCGGCTTCCCCTACGCGCTCGGCGACCGCATCTCCAAGGCGTTCCCGCCCGCCGTCATGGGCAAGGACATCCCGCTCTCGGGCATCTTCGACGACAAGCACCCGCGCTACGGCGAGGCCGGCGAGCTGCGCAAGCTGTACGACGAAGAGCCCGACGTCAAGCAGATCATGGACCTGGCGCAGGGCCTGGAGGGCCTGATCCGCCAGACGGGCGTGCACGCGGCCGGCGTCATCATGTCGTCCGAGCCGCTCACCGACCACATCCCGATCATGCGCCGCGACGCCGACGGCGCGATCATCACGCAGTTCGACTACCCGACCTGCGAGACGCTCGGCCTGCTCAAGATGGACTTCCTGGGCCTGCGCAACCTGACGATCATGCAGGACGCGCTGCGCTACATCGAGGCCAACAAGGGCGAGAAGCTCGACCTGCTCAAGCTCCCGCTCGACAACCGCAAGGCCTACGAGCTGCTGGCCCGCGGCGACACGCTCGGCATCTTCCAGCTGGACGGCGGCGGCATGCGCTCGCTGCTGCGGCTGATGAAGCCCGACAACTTCGAGGACATCTCCGCCGCGCTCGCGCTCTACCGGCCCGGCCCGATGGGCGCCAACTCCCACACCAACTACGCGCTCCGCAAGAACGGCCAGCAGGAGATCACCCCGATCCACCCCGAGCTGGAGGAGCCGCTCGAGGAGATCCTCAGCACGACCCACGGCCTGATCATCTATCAGGAGCAGGTCATGGCGATCGCGCAGAAGGTCGCCGGCTACTCCCTCGGCGGCGCCGACCTGCTCCGCCGCGCGATGGGCAAGAAGAAGAAGTCCGAGCTGGACAAGCAGTTCGAGTTCTTCGAGAAGGGCATGCTCGACAACGGCTTCTCGGCCGCCGCCATCAAGGCCCTGTGGGACATCCTGCTGCCGTTCTCCGACTACGCGTTCAACAAGGCGCACACCGCGGGCTACGGCCTGGTCTCGTACTGGACCGCCTACCTCAAGGCCAACTACCCGGCCGAGTACATGGCCGCCCTGCTCACCTCGGTCGGCGACGACAAGGACAAGAGCGCGCTCTACCTCAACGAGTGCCGCCGCATGGGCATCAAGGTGCTGCCGCCGGACGTCAACACCTCCGACGCCGACTTCACCCCGATGGGCGACACCGAGATCCGCTTCGGCCTGTCCGCCGTCCGCAACGTCGGCACCAACGTCGTCGAGGGCATCGTGGCCGCCCGCAAGGAGAAGGGCGCCTACACCGACTTCAACGACTTCCTCAACAAGGTCCCGCCGATCGTCTGCAACAAGCGCGTCGTCGAGTCGCTCATCAAGGCCGGCGCCTACGACGAGCTCGGCCACCAGCGCAAGGCGCTGCTGATGGTGCACGAGCCGGCCATCGACTCGGTCATCGACATCAAGCGCAAGGAAGCCATCGGGCAAGACTCCCTCTTCGGCGCCCTGGAGGAGGACGACGGCCAGGACGCGTTCGCCGTCACCATCCCCGAGGCCGAGGAGTGGGACAAGACCACCCTGCTCGCCTTCGAACGCGAGATGCTCGGCCTCTACGTCTCCGACCACCCGCTGCTGGGCATCGAGCACATCCTGGAGCGCGAGGCCGACCGCTCGATCGCCGTCATCAACGAGGGCGACGGCGCCGACGGCCACGTCGTGACCGTCGCGGGCCTGCTCTCCGGGCTCCAGCGCAAGGTGACCAAGCAGGGCAACTCGTGGGCCATGTTCCAGCTGGAGGACCTGGGCGGCTCGATCGAGGTCATGTGCTTCCCGTCCAGCTACCAGCTGTGCTCGACCCTCCTCGGCGAGGACGCGGTCCTGGTGGTCAAGGGCCGCATCGACCGCCGCGAGGACGTCGCCAAGATCATCGCGATGGAGGTCACCCAGCCCGACCTCACCATCGCCGACGCCCACGGCCCCCTCTCGGTCACCCTCCCCATCGGCCGCTGCACCCCGCCGATCGTCGCGAGCCTCAAGGAGGTGCTGACCGCCCACCCCGGCACGTCCGAGGTCCATCTGCACCTTCAGAACGGCCCGCGCACCACCGTCGTCCGCCTGGACGACAAACTCCGGGTGGCGCCCTCACCCGCTCTCATGGGCGACCTCAAGCAACTCCTGGGCCCGTCCTGCTTCAATCTCTAGGGCGCCTTCAGACCCCCCTGGCCCACCTCGACTCGGCGGGCGCCGTCAGGTGCCGACGGGCAGGAGGCCGATCGCTTCCTTCGCCTGCCTGACCTTCGGGCCCGCCAGGTCGCGGGCGCGTTCGGCGCCCGTCCGCAGGACGGAGCGGACGTGCTGCGGGTCGAGCTCCAGGTAGCGCTCGCGTATGGGCGTGAGCGTGGTGATGACCGCGTCGGCCACGGCCTCCTTGAGGTCGCTGTAGCGGGTGAAGCCGGGGGCCAGCCGCTCGGGCCGGTCACCCGTGCACGAGGCCAGGATCGTCAGCAGGTTGGACACCCCGGGCCGGTGCTCCGGGTCGTGTGTCACGTCGGTGCCGGCGTCGGTGACCGCGCGCATCACCTTGCGGCGCAACACGTCCGGCTCGTCCAGCAGCCGCAGCGTGCCCGCAGGCGAGGCGGCCGACTTGCTCATCTTGGAGCCGGGCGCGGCCAGGTCCATGAGCCTGGCCGCGACGGGCGGATTCACTGCCTTCGGCAGAGTGAACGTCGGGCCGTAGCGGGCGTTGAACCGCTGCGCCACGTCGCGTGCGAGCTCCACATGCTGGCTCTGGTCCTCGCCGACGGGCACTTCGGCGGTGTCGTAGAGCAGGATGTCGGCCGCCATCAGGACCGGGTAGGTGAGCAGCGAGAGCCGGACGTGCTCCCGGCGGCGGGACTTCTCCTTGAACTGGATCATCCGCTGGGCCTCGCCGTGGCCCGTGGCGCATTCGAGGAGGTAGTGCAGTTCGGTGTGCTCGGGGACGTGGGACTGGACCAGGAACAGGCACGCGTCGGGGTCGGCGCCCGCGGCGAGGAGGACGCCGGCGAACTCCAGGGTCCGCCGCCGTACCTCGGCCGGTTCGTGTTCCATCGTCAGCGCGTGCAGGTCGGAGATGAACACGACCGTGTCGGCCGTGGCCTGGCCGGAGACGATCGGGCCGATCGCACCGATGTGGTTGCCGAGGTGCAGGTCACCGGACGGGGTGAATCCCGTGAGCCGTCGTGGCATGGCTGACTCCTTGGAGGGAGGGCCGGCCAGCCGGAGACGGCGCCGTACATGAGAAACGGCCGCCCGACTGGGCGGCCGCGGTGTCATGAGTACGCGGAGGAAGGGTGCCGCCCGTCAGGGGCGCCACCAGCCGAGGCGTGAGCCGTTCATCCGCATGCCGTCAACGGTATCAGCCCGTGAGAAGGGCGCGCGTGGCCGGAGCGACCTCGTTCGCCCAGCGGAGCAACTGGGTCTCGTCGGGGTTCTCGGGCCAGTAGACGAAGGTGTCGAAGCCGGTCTCGGTGGCGAGGCCGGCCAGGACGCGGGCCCAGCCGGCGGCGTCGGTGCGGATGGGCGTCTCGCCTTCGAGCGTGACCGCGGCGGGGGAGTCGGTGATGTGGCCGACGAGCTGGGCCATGCGGGTGATGGCTGCGGGGTCGCGGCCGGCCTCGGTGGCGGCGGTGGAGATGATGTCCTGCGTCTCGCGCCACTTCTCGTACGGGAGGTAGTGCGGGATCGGGGCGGCCCAGCCGTCGGCGATGCGGCCGGTGAGGGCGTTGGCGCGGGGGCCGACGCTGCCGAACCAGATGCCGACCGGATGGGCGGGCGCCGGACCCGGCCGGACGCCGTCGACCGCGTAGTGCTCGCCGTGCACCTTGACCCGGGTGCCGGGGCGCCACATGGCGCGGATGATCTCGGTGGCCTCCTCGAGGGCTTGGAGAGCCTCCCGGGCGGTGCGGTCCGGTCCGCCCATCGCGGCGATCGCGGGCCAGAAGCCGCCGGCCCCGAGGGCGAGCTCGAACCGGCCGCCGCTGAGGAGGTCGAGGGTGGCGGCCTGCTTGCCGATCATGGCGGGGCCGCGCAGGGGCAGGCTGGCCACGTCCGGGAAGACGCGCAGGCCGGTGGTCTCCGCGAGCACGGTGGCGATGACGGCGAACGTGTCGACCTGTTGCGGGGCATACGGGTGATCTTGGATGCCCAGCAGGTCGAGGCCCTCGCGGTCGGCGAGGCGGGCCAGGGACCGGAGGTCCTGGAGCGCGGTGGTGTCGGGGGCCAGCTGGATGCCGAATCGAACGTTCATGGGGCAACGCTAGCCAGCGGCCGGCACGCGCCGGATCGGTAGATCTACTGGGTCAGAGACTGGCGGGGCTCAGTTCGGCGTCCCAGTGGACGAAGCGGCCGAGGCCGTCGAACTGCGCGTGGGCCTTGCCGCCGCCGGGCAGCAGCACCTCGGTCTGCCCCTCGGTCTCGCGGTAGGGGATCGTGTGGTGGCTCAGCAGCCGGGCGAGCGTCAGCCGGGGCTCGCGGGGGAAGAGGCTGACCGCGTTGCTGATCAGCCGGGGGACCGGCACGGGATCCCAGCTCGCGGGCGGTGCCTGCGGGTCGTCCACGTGCAGGTAGGCGGAGCCGCCGTCGTATCCGGCGCCGATGTAGCCGCCGCCGCGCAGGACGCCCCCCGCCGCCATCGCGATCAGCTCGCCGCCGTGGCCCGCGGGGCCCTCGTACCAGCTGAGGTCGATCTCGGGGGTCGTGAACTCGGGGATGCCGAGGCGCTCGCCGAGGGCGCGGATGGCCAGGGTGGGGGCCACCGCCGGATGGCGGTCGCCGAACTGCGGATTGGCCCAGCCCCAGAGCCAGGTGCGCTCGTTGGCGGCGTAGCTGCCGAGCAGCGACACCTGGACGGTGACGCCGCCGCTGGAGTAGGTGCGCGCGGTCAGGTCGGCGCTCCAGTCCTCGCGCGGCAGGAACTCCGCGAGGGTCTCCTGCTGTTGCAGGACGACCGCGGCGAGGGCGGCGCCGAGGCGTTCGAACGCGGGGCTGAATCCGGACATATCGGGGACATTATCCCAGGGAATGAGAGGGACGGGGGCGAGA
Source organism: Spirillospora sp. NPDC048911 (assembly GCF_043198015.1). NCBI lineage: Bacteria > Bacillati > Actinomycetota > Actinomycetes > Streptosporangiales > Thermomonosporaceae > Spirillospora > Spirillospora sp. NPDC048911. Next base: position 1,292,596 of record NZ_JBICUD010000002.1, read on the forward strand.
ATCTGACAGCACGCGGCCGTCGATGAGCTCGCGTGCGGCAGAGGGCGGCCAGATGGATGGCTGAGGGAAGGGCGTTAGGCTTTCGCTGTCAGAGGACATGGGCGATGGTGTTCACCTAGGAGCGTACGAGGTGCGGGGACCGACCGGGAAGGCCTTGCGAACCTGGGCGGTCACGACCGTCGTGGTGACGCTCCTCGGAGTGCTCGCCGGGCTGCTCTGGTCGAAGATCGTTCCGACGGTGGAATACGTGGTCATCCAGGGCAAGCCGCTGCTCGCCGACCCCGAGGGCCAGGGCCCGGTCGGCATGGACGGCCGCTTCGCGCTCATCGTCGTCCTGGCCGGTATCGGCTGCGGTGGTTTGGCCTATCTCGCCGGTGGCCGCGACAACGACCTCGCGCTCGTGCTGGGGCTCGCTGCGGGCGGCCTCGCCGCCGGCTTCCTCGCCTGGAAGGTCGGCCACCAGATCGGCCTCGCCGACTACGAGCACGCGGTGCGCACGGCCAAGGAGGGCGCGTCCGTCGACGGCGTCGCCCAGCTCCGCGCCACCGGCATCGTGACCTTCTGGCCGATCCTGGCCGTCGGCACGTACGGCGTCCTGGAGCTGTTCGTGCGGCGCCTACCCGCGGGCGATCGCGGCGAGCCGGGCACCGGTGAGCCGGACGAGGTCGGCCGGGGCCAGCTCGATCTGCAGGCCACGGCGCCCGGCGGAGACGTAGACCGTCGCGAACCCTGAGACCGTCTCGTCGATCACGGTCGGCAGCCGCCGGCGCTGCCCCAGCGGGCTGATCCCGCCCACCACGTAGCCGGTGGCGCGCTCGGCGTCCGGCGCGTCCGCCAGCCGGGCCTTCTTGCCCCCGGCCGCCGCGGCGAGCGCCTTCAGGTCGAGGGTGGCCGACACCGGGACCACGCCGACGGTGAGCGTGCCGTCGACCTCGGCCACGAGGGTCTTGAACAGCCGCCCGCGCGGGACGCCCAGCGCGTCGGCCGCCGCCTCGCCGTACGACACGCCGGTGTTCGGGGCGACCTCGTAGGTGTGCAGGCTGAAGTCGACCTTCGCCTTGGTCGCCGCCACCGTCGCGGGCGTGCCCTTGCCGCCGCCCTTGCTCGCGCCCTTGGCCTTCGCTGAGGTCATGCCGTCCAGTGTGCCGAAGACGATCACCGGCTCGCACCCGGATGGGCCACGGCGGGCGCCGGCCGCTAGTTCGGGTTGAACGCGCCGTCCAGGAACTGGCCCGCCGGGACGGTGGGCAGCGCGTTGAGCAGGCGGTTCTCCCGCTGGAGGAGATCGCGTTCCAGCTGGAGGCGCACCGTGGCGTCCTCGGCCTGCAGGAGGCGCTGCTTCTCGTGCCCGTCCAGGACCACCGCGGCGGCGATCAGGTACGAGAGGCGCACGGCGTCCACGGGCAGGTCGAGCGGCTCGGCCATCTCGGCGCCCGCGCTGGCCAGGCGGTGCCGGTACAGCTGGAACAGCAGGCGGACGCGGCGGGCGACCGGCTCGGGCTCGGCGCCCGCCTCCTCCGGCAGGAACTCCACGTCCCCGCGCAGGTAGGGACGCGAGCGGTCGACCTCCTTGAGCAGGAACCTGCGGCTGCCGACCGTCACGATGTCGAAGCGGCCGTCCTCGTGCGGGGTCACGGTGTGCAGCTCGGCCGCGCAGCCCACCCCGGCCAGCCGGTGCGCCGCGTCCTCGCCCACCTCGTGGCCCAGCTCGATCCCGACGATGCCGAAGTAGCGCGGCTCGGGCCGTTCGAGCAGGTCGCGGACGAGCAGGCGGTAGCGGTCCTCGAACAGATGCAGGGGCAGCACGAGGCCGGGGAACAGCACTGTGCCGAGGGGGAACAACGGAAGCCGTTCGGTCACGGTCTCCCCTCACTCACTTCTGGGGCGGCCGGGGAGTTCGCCCACGGCGCCAGGGTACTTCCGGATTCAACGAGTGTTGTATGCCGGATTTATCACAGTCTGAAGCTGTTAAACCGAAACGCGGCGGCGGTTCACCGGCAATGGTCACGCGTGCCCAGGTGAGTGACCCGAATGGGGCAGGGCGCCTGATCACCCTGGGTCAGATGGGCCTGACCGCCGCATGCTGATCCCCTCGCGCCGCTAGCGTCGGCCCTCCCCCGGGAAGGTGCGCCTTCCGGAAAGACCCTGGAGACCGCCACATGTGGCCCAACTTGATCATCATGAGCGCGGCGAGCCTGGTCGTCGGCTTCGCCATCGGCTGGATCGTCGCCTGCCCGCGCCGCTGGGACGCCCACTTCTCCGAGCCCCCCGCCGTACCGCGCGACGACCTGCCGTCCTTCGGCCGGGTCACCGGCGGCGTCTGAGACCCGTCGCGGGTCAAGTCCCGTTGCACCCAAGGCCCGTCGCATCCGATAGCGGCGCGTTCAAGGCCAATCCTGCCGGATTGGCCGTTCTCCTGGCGAAGGGGTGCCGGTTAGCGTCGAAGGCATGAGAATGCTCGTCGTCGACTCCTTCACCGACCGCCCGTTCGCCGGGAACCCCGCGGGCGTCTGCCTGCTCGACCGCGCCGCCGACGCGGACTGGATGCAGCGGGTCGCGGCCGAGATGAAGCACTCCGAGACCGCGTTCGTCCGGCCGGTCGACGCCGCCGACGCCGACTTCGAGCTGCGCTGGTTCACGCCGGTGGTCGAGGTCGCCCTGTGCGGCCACGCGACGCTGGCCAGTGCCCACGCCCTGTACGAGACGGGCGTGGCGCCCGCGGACCGGCCCATCCGCTTCCAGACGCTGCGCTCGGGCGTCCTCACGGTGTCCCGCGCGGAGGACGGCGGGCTGCTGATGGACTTCCCCGCGTGCCCGCCCGCCGAGACCGAGGCGCCCGGCGACCTCGGTGAGGCGCTCGGCACGACGCCGTTCTGGGTGGGCCGCAACTCGCAGAACGACCTGCTCGTGCTCGTCGCCGACGAGGAGGCGGTCCGCAAGCTGGCCCCGGACGTCGCGGCGCTCGGGCGGATGGACGCCCGCGGGATCATCGTCACCGCCAAGGCCGATCCGGGACGGGAGTACGCCTTCGTATCCCGGTTCTTCGGCGCCGGGGTCCTGCTCGGCGACGGCGAGGACCCCGTGACGGGCTCCGCGCACTGCGCGCTCGGCCCGTACTGGGGCGCCGAGCTCGGCCGTGACCGCCTCGCCGGCTTCCAGGCCTCCGAGCGCGGCGGGCAGGTCGGCATCACGCTGCACGGCGACCGGGTCGAGCTGGCCGGCCGCGCGGTGACGATCCTGGACGGCGACTTCAAGGCCTGATGATCTTCAGGTCATGCCTGGCGTCTCGGGTAGTGAGACATTGCGCGGGCGACAGTGGACACTACGTAGACTGGACCGGTGATTTCCCGTATTGACCTGCGCGGGGCCCTCCCCGAGGACCCGCGCTCCGTGCTGCCCCGCGCCGACTTCGACGTCGAGGCCGCCCTGGCGAAGGTGCGGCCGATCTGCGAGGACGTGCGCCATAGGGGAGCCGAGGCGGTACGGGAGTACAACAAGACCTTCGACGGCGTCGAGCAGGAGAGCACCCGCGTCCCGGCCGGCAAGATCGACGAGGCCCTCGCCGGTCTCGACCCGGCCGTGCGCGACGCGCTCGAAGAGGCCATCCGCCGCACCCGGATCGTCCACCGCGACCAGCGCCGCACCGACACCACCACGCGGGTCGTGCCGGGCGGCACCGTCACCGAGCGCTGGGTGCCGGTCGGCCGCGTCGGCCTGTACGTGCCGGGCGGCCGCGCCGTCTACCCGTCCAGCGTGGTCATGAACGTCGTCCCGGCGCAGGAGGCCGGGGTGCGCTCCCTCGCGGTCACCTCGCCCGGCCAGAAGGAGTTCGGCGGCCTGCCCCACCCGGCGATCCTGGCGGCCTGCGCGCTGCTCGGGGTGGACGAGGTGTACGCGGCCGGCGGCGCCCAGGCGATCGCGATGTTCGCCTACGGCACCGAGGAGTGCCCGCGTGCCGACCTGGTGACAGGGCCCGGCAACATCTTCGTGGCCGCCGCCAAGCGCCTGCTCAAGGGCGTGATCGGCATCGACTCCGAGGCCGGCCCGACCGAGATCGCCGTCCTCGCCGACGCCACCGCCGACCCGGTGCACGTCGCCGCCGACCTGATCAGCCAGGCCGAGCACGACCCGCTCGCCGCCGCCGTGCTGGTCACCGACTCCGCCGAGCTGGCCGCCGCGGTCGAGGCCGAGCTGGCCGTCCAGGTGGCCCGCACCAAGCACGTCGAGCGGATCACCGAGGCCCTGGCCGGGCGGCAGTCCGGCATCGTCCTGGTCGACGATCTCGACGCCGGGCTGGCGGTCGTCGACGCGTACGCGGCCGAGCACCTGGAGATCCAGACCGCCGACGCCCGCGCGGTGGCGGCCCGGGTGCGCAACGCCGGTGCGATCTTCATCGGCGCGCACGCCCCGGTGTCGCTCGGCGACTACCTGGCGGGGTCCAACCACGTGCTGCCCACCGGCGGCTGCGCCTGCCACTCGTCCGGCCTGTCCGTGCAGTCCTTCCTGCGCGGCATCCACGTCGTCGAGTACGACGAGCCCGCCCTCGCCGAGGCCACGGCCCGGGTGGTCGCGCTCGCCGAGGCCGAGGACCTGCCCGCGCACGGCGCCGCGATGAAGGCGCGCTTCTCCTGGGAGATCCCTGGCGCCACCGCGGGCCCGACGCAGGAGGGCACGCGTCCGTGACTTCATTGAACGATCTCCCGATCCGCGACGATCTGAGGGGCCGGGAGCCCTACGGGGCACCCCAGCTCGACGTCCCGTACGCGCTCAACACCAACGAGAACCCCTACCCGCCGTCCGAGGCCCTGGTGAAGGCCATCGGCGCGGCCGTCACCGGCGTGGCCGGGTCGCTCAACCGCTACCCCGACCGCGACGCCGTGGCACTGCGGTCCGACCTGGCCGGCTTCCTCAACCGCGACACCCCGGGGGCGGATCTCACCGAGCGCCGGGTCTGGGCGGCCAACGGGTCCAACGAGATCATCCAGCAGATCCTGCAGGCGTTCGGCGGCTCCGGCCGCACGGCGCTGGGCTTCGAGCCCTCGTACTCGATGCACCCGATCATCACGAGCGTGTCCGGCACGCGGTGGATCAACGCGCACCGGGACGAGGACTTCGGCCTGGAGGCCGAGCGCGCCGTCGCGGCGGTCGAGGAGCACCGGCCCGACGTGGTGTTCCTGACCTCGCCCAACAACCCGACCGGCACCGCCCTGCCCCTCGCCACCATCGAGGCCGTGCTGGGCGCGGCGCCCGGCATGGTCGTGGTGGACGAGGCATATGCCGAGTTCCGCCGGGAAGGGACCCCTTCGGCGCTGACGTTGCTGCCGCGCGACCCGCGGCTCATCGTCACCCGGACCATGTCCAAGGCGTTCGCCATGGCGGGCGCCCGGCTGGGCTACCTGGCCGCCGATCCGGCCGTGATCGACGCCCTGCTGCTGGTCCGGCTGCCGTACCACCTGTCGGCCGTCACGCAGGCCGTGGCGCGCACCGCCCTCGCGCACGAGGCCGAGCTGCTCGGCTCGGTCGACGCGCTCCGCCGCGACCGTGACGACGTGGTCGCGTGGCTGCGCGCCGAGGGCCATCAGGTGGCCGATTCCGATGCCAACTTCGTCCTGTTCGGCCGGTTCGCGGACCGGCGGAAGGTCTGGGAGTCGATGCTCGGCCGGGGCGTGCTGATCCGCGAGGTCGGGCCGCCCGAGTGGCTGCGCGTGAGCGTCGGCACACCCGAGGAGATGGCGGCCTTCCGAACCGCTTTGAAGGAGAGTACGTGAGCGCAGCGAGCCAATGGGCACAGCAGCCGCCTTGCGGCTCATGCGCCGACGAGCCGCCAGGCGAGGAGAGTGCATGAGCCGCAAGGGCCGTGTTCAGCGCGGGACCAAGGAGACCGAGGTCCTCGTCGAGATCGACCTGGACGGGACCGGTGAGGTCGACGTCGCCACCGGCGTCGGCTTCTACGACCACATGCTGGCCCAGCTCGGCAAGCACGGGTCGTTCGACCTGACCGTGAAGACCACCGGCGACCTCTACATCGACAGCCACCACACCATCGAGGACACCTCGATCGCGCTCGGGCAGGCGTTCCGCCAGGCGCTCGGCGACAAGGCGGGCATCCGCCGTTTCGCCAACGCCTCGGTGCCGCTGGACGAGTCGCTCGCCCAGGTGACCGTCGACATCGCCGGCCGTCCCTATCTGGTGCACACCGAGCCCGAGGGCATGGCCCCGATGATCGGCCCGGAGTACGACACCACGATGACCCGGCACATCTTCGAGTCGTTCGTGGCCAACGCGCAGATCTGCCTGCACGTCCACGTCCCGTACGGCCGCAACGCGCACCACATCGTCGAGTGCCAGTTCAAGGCGCTGGCCCGGGCGCTGCGCGACGCCGTGGCGTTCGACCCCAAGGTGCACGGCATCCCCTCGACCAAGGGGGCCCTGTAGCCGTGGAGATCGGCGGCATGGAGCTCAGCTACGCCAACGTCCTGCTGTTCGGGCTCGCGGTCTTCCTGCTGATGGGCGTGATCAGCTTCATCCGGCAGGGCTTGAAGATCGCCGCCTTGATCGTCCTGGGACTGGCGGCGCTCGCGACGGCCGGGGGAGTGATGTGGTCGTGAGCAAGAAGATCGTCATTCTGGACTACGGCTCGGGCAACCTGCGGTCGGCCGAGCGCGCCGTCGCCCGGCTCGGCGTGGACGTCACCGTCACGCCGGACTGGGACGCCGCGGTCGAGGCCGACGGCCTCATCGTTCCTGGCGTGGGCGCGTTCTCCGCGTGCATGACCGGCCTGACGTCCGTCCGCGGCGACCAGATCATCGGCCGCCGCCTCGCCGGCGGCCGTCCGGTCCTCGGCATCTGCGTCGGCATGCAGATCCTCTTCGCCAAGGGCGTCGAGCACGGCGTGACCACCGAGGGCTGCGCCGAGTGGCCCGGCACGGTGGAGCGCCTGGAGGCGCCCGTCGTGCCCCACATGGGCTGGAACACGGTGGACGCGCCCGCCGCCAGCGGGAGCGAAGCGAGTGGTGGCGGTGTGGCGCTTGCCGGGGGGTCTGGGGGGTCGCCCCCCCAGAATGTCAACGAGACGGTGCTCTTCAGGGGGCTCGACGCCGGCACGCGGTTCTACTTCGTGCACTCCTACGGCGTCCGCCGCTGGGAGTTGCAGCCCGACCCCATGGGCCACCTCAAGCCGCCGCTCGTCACGTGGGCCGAGCATGGTGACCGGTTCGTCGCCGCCGTGGAGAACGGGGCGCTTTGCGCCACCCAGTTCCACCCGGAGAAGTCCGGCGACGCGGGAGCCGAGCTCCTCAAGAACTGGCTCTCCACGGTCGAGTGAGCGTGCGACGGGCGCCCGCGGCCGCGAGCGGAGCGAGCCATGAGTAGAGAGCGGGCCAAGCGACGGGCCGAGCGTGAGGCAGCGGCGGCCAGGGCCGCCGCTGAGCACGCCGAACGGCAGGCCAAGGCGGCCAGATGGCGTGAGCGGCGGCGCCGTCTCACGGCGGTGATCCCGCGTCCGGTACGCGTCCGGCGGCAGGGCGGGGAGCTGGCCCGCAAACGCCGGGTGCAGAACCGCGTCGTCCTCGGGTTCTTCCTCGCGGTCCAGATCGCCGGCTGGTTCCTGCTGACCACCTGGGGTGCCCGGCTCGCCCTCCTCGCTCTGTCGATCTTCCTCGTCCCGGTCTTCGCGACCCTCGCCTTCGATCGCCGCCGATAAGCCGTCCAACTGCGCAGATAAGGTTTGTCCATGACTCTCGAACTCCTTCCGGCGGTCGACGTCGCCGACGGCCGGGCCGTCCGCCTGGTGCAGGGCGAGGCCGGCACCGAGACCTCCTACGGCGCGCCGCTCGACGCCGCGCTGGCCTGGCAGGACGCGGGAGCGGAGTGGATCCATCTGGTCGACCTGGACGCCGCGTTCGGGCGCGGCTCCAACCGCGAGCTGCTCGCCGAGGTCACCGGGCGGCTTGACGTCAAGGTCGAGCTGTCCGGCGGCATTCGCGACGACGCGTCGCTGGAGGCGGCCCTGGCGACCGGCTGCACCCGGGTCAACATCGGCACCGCCGCGCTGGAGGACCCGGCCTGGTGCCACAAGATCATCTCCGAGTTCGGCGACAAGATCGCCGTGGGGCTGGACGTGCGCGGCACGACGCTGGCCGCCCGCGGCTGGACGCGCGAGGGCGGCGACCTCTGGGAGGTGCTCGCCCGCCTGGAGGAGGACGGCTGCCCGCGCTACGTCGTCACCGACGTGACCAAGGACGGCACGCTGCGCGGCCCCAACACCGAGCTGCTGCGCGAAGTGTGCTCCCGCACCGACAAGCCCGTCATCGCCTCCGGCGGCGTCTCCTCGCTCGACGACCTGCGCGAGCTCGCGACCCTGGCGCCCGTGGGCGTGGAGGGCGCGATCGTCGGCAAGGCGCTCTACGCCCAGGCCTTCACGCTCGAAGAGGCCCTGGAGGCCGTCAAGGAGGCCCCGTGACGTGCTCATTGCCGCGCTGGCGCGCGGCGGGTCATGGGGCTTTGTTCTCCTGGCCTTCCCTCGTCACTCCGGTCGCTGCGCTCCCTACGCTCCTCAGTCCAGGTCAGGAGGCCCCATGACGTGCTCGTTGCCGCGCTGGCGCGCGGCGGGTCATGGGGCTTTGTTCTCCTGGCCTTCCCTCGTCACTCCGGTCGCTGCGCTCCCTACGCTCCTCAGTCCAGGCCAGGAGGCCCCATGACCGTCGCCGTGCGCGTGATCCCCTGCCTGGACGTCGACGCCGGGCGCGTCGTCAAGGGGGTCAACTTCCAGAACCTGCGCGACGCGGGCGACCCGGTGGAGCTGGCGCGCCGCTACGACGCCGAGGGCGCCGACGAGCTCACGTTCCTCGACATCACCGCCTCCAGCGGCGACCGCGAGACCACCTACGACGTGGTGCGGCGCACCGCCGAGCAGGTGTTCATCCCGCTCACGGTCGGCGGCGGCATCCGCGCCGTCGACGACGTCGACAGGCTGCTGCGCGCCGGGGCCGACAAGGTGTCGGTCAACACGGCCGCGATCGCGCGCCCGGAGTTCCTCAAAGAGGCCGCGCACCGTTTCGGCTCCCAGTGCATCGTGCTGTCGGTCGACGCGCGCCGGGTGACCGGCGACACCACGACCCCGTCTGGCTACGAGGTCACCACCCATGGCGGACGCAAGGGCACCGGCATCGACGCCATCGAGTGGGCCCGGCGCGGCGAAGAACTGGGGGTCGGCGAGATCCTCCTCAACTCCATGGACGCCGACGGCACCAAGAACGGCTTCGACCTGGAGATGTTGCGCCAGGTCCGGGAGGCCGTCTCGGTGCCGGTGATCGCCAGTGGCGGCGCGGGCGCGCTGGAGCACTTCGCCCCCGCCGTCGACGCCGGCGCGGACGCCGTCCTGGCCGCGAGCGTCTTCCACTTCGGCGATCTCAAGATTTCCCAGGTCAAAGACGCCCTCCGCGCGTCCGGTCACCCCGTCCGCTGAACGACTCCCGAGGTTTCACCGCATGACTCAGCCCCCCAGTGTCGCTTTGGCGACCTTTTCCGGCATGCCCGACGGCAACGACGACGTCCGTGAGCTGGCCGAGGCGCTCCTCGCCCAGGGCCTCCGGCCCGAGGTGGTGAGCTGGGACGATCCCGGCGCCGACTGGGACTCCTTCGCCCTCGTCGTCGTCCGTTCGACCTGGGACTACACCGCCCGTCTCGACGAGTTCCTCGCATGGGCCGGCCGGGTGCCGCGCCTCCTCAACCCCGCCGAGGTGCTGCGCTGGAACACCGACAAGCGCTACCTCCGGGATCTCCAGGACGCGGGCGTGCCGGTCGTCCCCACCCGCTGGGACCTGGACGACGTCCCCGCCGACTGGCCCGAGTACGTCATCAAGCCGGCCGTCTCGGCGGGCTCGCGCGACACCGCCCGGTGGCGCGCGGGCGAGGAGGACAAGGCGCGGGCCCATCTGCGGGCGCTGCGCGAGGCGGGCCGCACGGTCATGATCCAGCCCTATCTGTCGGCCATCGACAGCGAGGGCGAGACCGCGCTGCTCTACTGTGACCGCGAGTTCAGCCACGCCGCCCGCAAGGCGCCGATCCTCAAGGCCGGCGCCGGGCTGCTGGACGCCCCGCACGGCGGTGAGATCACCGCCGCCGAGGCGACGCCCGAGCAGCTCGCGGTGGCGGCCCAGGCGCTCGCCGCCGTTCCCGGCGAACTGCTCTACGCCCGCGTGGACCTCGTTCCCGGCCCGGACGGCACGCCCGTCGTCCTGGAGTTGGAGCTGGCCGAGCCCAACCTCTTCCTGGAGCACGCGGCGGGCTCGGCTGCCCGCTTCGCCCGCGCGATCATGCGCAGGGTCAGCCGATCGTCCGCTTGACCATGCCCTCGGCGTCCGGCTCGACGCCCCACGTGAACACCCTCCGCGGGTGGATCCGGATGACCTCGCCGCTGAGGTAGGGGGCGGGCGGGGTGATCCCGCTGATCGCCTCGGCCCTGCCGCGGATCTCCATCCCCCGCACCTTCCAGGGGCTGGTCGAGACGAGGTCGTCCACGACCAGCGCGACCTGGTCGTTCCCCTGGACGTTGCGGAACTTGCGTGACTTGCCCATGGCGTGGCCATAGATGTCGATCGTCCCGGTCTCGGCGTTGTAGCTGACGCCGACGGGGTTGTTCTGCGGGTCGCCTTTGGGGCCGACGGTGGCCAGCCGCGCCAGCGGCTGGCTCTTCAAATAGGCGCGTTCGTTGTCAGTCAGGCTCATGCGGCTCATCCTGTTTCCTCAACCGCGGTTGAGGTCAAGCTCCCGGGAACGATCACGTGCGGGGACGGTCGACCCGGGGCTCGTGCCAGCTCGGCTCGGCCGATTCGTGGACCCGGCCGTCGCCGCGGAAGACCAGGTAGCGGTCGAAGTCCGCGGCGAACCAGCGGTCGTGCGTCACGGCCAGGACGGTCCCCGCGAAGCCGTTCAAGCCCTCCTGGAGGGCCTCGGCGCTGGCCAGGTCGAGGTTGTCGGTCGGCTCGTCCAGCAGGAGCAGCGTGCGGCCGGACAGCTCCAGCAGGAGGATCTGCAGCCGCGCCTGCTGGCCTCCCGACAGGGTCTCGAACGGCTGGCGGCGGGTGGGCGCGAGCTCGTAGCGCGCGAGCGCCCGCATGGCCTCGTTGAGGGGCAGCGCGTTCTCGGTCATGACGATCTCGTCCGGCGTGCGGCCGTGCAGGTCCGGGCGGGTGTGCGTCTGGACGAAGTGCCCGGCGGCGACGCGGGCGCCGAGCCGCGCGACGCCCGTGTGCGCGACGGCCTGCCCGGCCAGGAGCTTCAGGAACTGCGACTTGCCCGACCCGTTGGAGCCCAGCACCGCGACGCGCTCGCCGTACCAGACCTCCAGGTCGAACGGCCGCATCAGCCCGGTCAGCTCCAGCCCCTCGCAGATCACCGCGCGCTTGCCGGTGCGGCCGCCGCGCAGGCGCATCCGGATGTTCTGCTCCCGTGGCGGGGTCGCCGGCGGGCCGGCGTCCTCGAAGCGGGCCAGCCGCGACACCGCGGCCTGGTAGGCGGAGGAGAGGGCGTCGTTGGTGCTGGCCCTCTGTCGGAGCGAGCTGACGAGCCGTTTGAGCCTGGCGTGCTCCTCGTCCCACCGGCGCCTCAGCTCGTCGAGCCGGTCGGCGCGGTCTTGCCGGGCCTGCGCGTACGTGGCGAAGCCGCCGCCGTGCACCCAGACCGTACGGTCCTCCACGGTGATGACGCGGTCCGCGGCGTTGGCGAGGAGCCAGCGGTCGTGCGAGATCAGCAGAACGGTCTTGGACGTGGCCTTGAGCTGCTCTTCCAGCCACTCCTTGCCTGGCACGTCCAGATAGTTGTCGGGCTCGTCCAGGAGGAGCACCTGGTCGGGGCCGCGCAGCAGCGCCTCCAGCATCAGCCGCTTCTGCTCGCCGCCCGACAGCGTGCCCGCCTTGCGATCCCGGATGGCGTCGTACGGCAGGCCCAGCGCCGACGTGGCGCAGGCGTCCCAGACGACTTCGAGCTCGTAGCCGCCCGCGTCGGTGAAATCGGTGATGGCCTGCGCGTATGCGAGCTGGCTCGCCTCGTCCTCGCCCAGCGCCGTCTCCGCCCGGTCGAGCGCGCCGGCGGCCGCCCGTACCCGCTCGGGCGCGACGGCGAGGAGCAGCTCCCGGAGCGTCCGGTCGCCCGCGACGAACTGCCGCAGCACGCCCAGCCCACCGGACGAGGCCACGCCGCCCTCGACGGCCGCGAGCTCTCCGGCGATCAGGCGCAGCAAGGTGGTCTTCCCTGCGCCGTTCGGGCCGACCAGGGCGGCCTTGACGCCCTCGCCGACCCGGAACGACACCTCGTTGAGCAGCAGCCGCCCGTCCGGCAGGACGAACGTCAGCCCGCTCACGTCGATGTGTCCCATGGCCTCCCTCGACCGCCGATCGTAGGCGGGGCGGCCGGGGACGGCATCCCAATTATTCGGCGCCTCAGTACACGGAGCCCTCGGCGGCGACATCGGGGACGGCCCGCTCGGGCGAGCGCTCGACAACGGGCAGCAGGATCGCCGACGGATGGTCGGGATCGTGGAAGACCTCCTGGTCGGCGGGCAGGAACGCGCCGACCGCGTTCAGCGGGCCGCCGGTGCCCGGGTTGGCGGCGACCTTGGGGTAGGCGCCGCTGGTCACGTGCACGCGGACGCGGTGGCCGCGCCGGAAGCGGTGCCCGGTCGGCCACAGGTCCACCGCGATCCGCCGCACCCCCTCCGTCCCGACCGGCTTGTCGGCCACCGGCCTGCCGGGATCGATCCGCAGCCCGCCCTCGCACACGTTCAGCGAGGCTCCGTCGGGCGCGACGTCGCACAACCGCACGATGAAGTCGGTGTGCTCGCGGCTCGACCGGACGAACAGGTCGGCGCCCACCGGGCCGATCACGTCCAGGTCCTCGGTCAGCTCGGGGGAGGTGAAGAGCAGGACGTCGGGACGCCGTTCCAGCGGCCGGTTGTCGACCGGCCTGGAACTGCCCAGCAGCGTGGGGCCGCCGAGCGCGGGCGTCGGCCGCGCCGGGTCGAAGCGGTAGGTGCTGCCGGGCCGCGCCTGCGGGCCGTCCTCGCCGAGGCCGCCGCCGGAATGCAGGTGCCAGCGCCGTTGCGTCATCCCTGGCGGCGGCCAGTCACCGTAGTCGCGCCACTCGCGCGCGCCCGTGACGTACACCCGGACCGGGTTGGCGCGCAGGCCGGAGAAGTCGCCTCGCAGATGCGCCCGGAACCATGCCAGCGCCTCGCGGAACGCGACGATCCCATGGCGGGCGTCGGCGTGCCACCAGGGTCCGATGGTGAGGTACGGCCGGTGCCCGGCCGCCCGCAGCGCGAGGTAGTCCTTGACCTCCCAGGGCAGGAAGATGTCGTACCACCCGCCCATGAGCGACACCGGCGCGGTGACCTCGCCGACCGTGCCGCTGAAGTCGCGCTTGCGCCAGAAGTCCGAACCCGGCTCGTGGCCGTGCCCGTCCAGCAGGTCGCGGTAGAACCGCAGCGGCGAGCCGCCCGTCAGCAGGTCCAGCTCCACCGGCGCCCGGCCGCTGCGCGCCGCCCGCACCACGCGCCGCCGTGCGGTCAGCGGGGCGGTGATCATGCCGAGCGGCGTCTGCTGCCGCGCGGTGAGGTCGCTCCAGGTGAGCGCGGACTCCAGCGCGAACGAGCCGCCGACGTACGCCGCGGCCAGGATCGACGAGGTGGTGATCTGCAGCGCCATCGCCTTCAGCTCGGGGCCGGAGTCGGCCGCCGACGCCCAGGCCGTGTAGCCGAGGTAGCTCGGCCCGTACGTGCCGAACGAGCCGTTGAACCAGTCCTGCTCCTTCAGCCACCGCACCGTGGCGAGGCCGTCCTCCCGCTCGTGGGTGAGCGGGTCGAACTCGCCCTCGGACCCGAACGTGCCGCGCACGCTCTGCACGACCAGCTGGAAGCCGAACGGCACGAGCGGCAGGCCGTTGACGACCGAGGCCGGGCCGCGCCGCCCGTACGGCGTGCGGACGAGGATCGTCGGCGGCGGCCGCCGCACGCCGGTGGGCACGTAGCGGTCGGTGAGCAGGGTCGCGCCGTCGGGCATGACGACGGGGAGGTCGCGGTGGACGGTGTAGCGGGGCAGACCACGCGGGCGGGGGAGTCTGATCGGCGAGGCGGGGAGGCGGTCCCTCAGGGCCATGCTGTCTCCAGAGCGCCGTACGAGCCCGGCGGGGGGTTGATCGGGTCTCCGTCGGCCAGGTCGGGTGCTACTAACTGGTAACGGTAGCCGGTCCTTTCCCGGACGGCACCCCGAGGAGCCGCGAAGAATGTTCGGAATTGTCGGCAAACCTTTGGTCCGCACGTTCGTCTCTTGCCCGTGACCGAACCACCGCCGGCCGAGATCGTCGCCGCCTCGCCCCCGGGCGGCGACGAAGCGTACGCGGCCTTGTTCCACGGGCATTTCTGGGGGCTGGTACGGCTGGCCCATCTCCTCGGCGCCGACGACCCCGAGGACGTGGTCCAGAACGCGTTCGTCCGCCTGCACGGCAAGCGCGGCACGCTGCGCGACCAGAACGCCGCCCTGGCGTACCTGCGTTCCACGGTGTGCAACGCGAGCCGCAGCAGGCTCCGGCATCTGCGCATGGCCAGGCGCCGCCACGTCCAGCTGGCGGCGCCCGGCGACGTGGTCTCGGCCGAGCACCAGGCCGTCCACCGCGAGGACATCCGCGCACTGCTGGACGTCGTCACGGGTCTCCCACGGCGGCAGCGTGAGGTGCTCGTCCTGCGCTACTGGCTCGACCTGAGCGAACGGGAGACGGCGGAGACGCTGGGCATCGCCGTCGGCACCGTCAAGGGGCACTGCGGGCGGGCGGTCGCGGCCATCAGGGACCGACTGAAGGAGCGGACATGAGCAACGGCATCGAGGAACGTCTCAAGGCCGCGTTCGAGCAGGACGCCGGGTCCGTGCGGACCCATACCGGCGCGTACGCCGAGAACCGGAGGAGGCTGCGCCGGGACCGGACCCGGCGGCGCGTCGCCGTCCCGATCATGGTCGCGGCGACCGCCGCGGCGGTCGCGGCCCCCTTCATGCTGGCGAACACGCTGCGCGACGGCGGCGAACAGGACGCGGCCTCCTCGCGGCTCGCGCCGCGCGTGCTCGACGACCCGGCGAAACTGGTGGATCCGGCGAGTCTCGTGCGCGTCTCCGGGGTGCCGGGCTTCCGCGCCGAGGCGCTGGGGACGGACGGCAGCGTGCTGGGCCGCACCCCCGACATGAAGGTGTGGCGGGCCGGGCCCGGCAAGGGCACTCCGGAATCGACCGGAGTCCGCGCTCGGGGCGGCCTGTCGACCGGCTCGGGCGCGTTCACCTGGATCAAGCCGGGCGGGTTCGACCTGGAGTGCCGCGACGCCACCGGGACGACCAGGGTCATCAGCCCGCAGAGCGCGGAGGCCGAACGGCCCGTGTGGGCGGACGGCGGCTTCGTGGCCTGGAGCGACATCATGCGCCAGCCGTTCACGGCGAAGGGCTGCGCCCGCCCTGGAAAGCTCGTCCCCGGCAACGTCGGCGATGCCGTGGCCTTCTCCGCTCCTCACCTCTGGGTCGTGGATCCCACGAACGACTTCGTCCTGAGGCAGGTGGACGTGAGGACCGGGCACTCCGTCAAGGGCCCGCTGCCGGCGGGGGTACGCAGGCACACCATGGCCGACCAGGACCAGATCTGGTACGCCGCCGCCAACAAGAGGGTCTTCGCCTGGGTCGCGGACGGCAAGCTGCGGGCGGCCGACCGGCAGAGCGGCGCGCAGGACGCCGTTCCGCTTCCCGAGTGGCTGCATCCCGGCAAAAAGGGCGCCGAGGCGACCATGACGGCCGGGTCGAGGTACGTCGCGTACTCGGTGACGGGCGCCGACGGCCACCGGCAGGCCGTCCTCTTCGACCCGGCGACCGACCGCGCGGTGTCGTGGCGGGGCGTCGTCCACGTGGCGGGCGACTGGCTGCTGTGGAGCGACGGCAAGGACTACAAGCTGGGCCGCCTGCGCTGATCCTGGGCCACCGGGCCGCCATGAACGGCCCGGTGGTCCCCGTCCATGGCGGTGGGCCGTTTTCTTTGACATCGTGGCGCTCAGGGAGTTGAGCAGCGGGGGAGACGACGATGTGGGCCGGACCGAACGCGCCGATGATGCAGCCCCAGCACGGGCAGTCCTGGGCGCCCGCGGAGCGCGTCCGGCCGCACGCGGCGTGGTACCTGCTGCCGATCGTGCTGATCCTGGGCTCGGTGCTGGGCTTCACCGCCCTGCTCGTCGGCCAGTGGGAGGAGACCCAGTACGCCTCGGGGCCCAAGGTGGCCGGTGACCCGGTGAACGGCCTGACGGTCGAGCTTCACCAGGGCCACCCGTACTTCGTCTACGTCCGGGGCAACGCGGCCGGGCCGACGACCTGCTCGATCGCCCCCGCCAACGGCGGCACCGCGGACCCGGTCGCGCTCACCAAGAAGAACTCCTGGAGCGCGACGGACTACCCCTCCTACCGCTACGTGGCGACCTTCGAGGCCCCGCTGAGCGGAATGGCGAAGGTCACGTGCCGCGGGGCCACCGGCGAGCTGCTGGTGGCGCCCGACGACACGGTCGACGGCTACCTGGGCTTCGCCCTCCTCGCCGGGCTCTTCCTGGGCGGCCTCGGAGTCATCTCCGCCATCGTGATCCCCCTGCGCCGCCGCAACTCCAAGCGCCGCATCCGCGCCCAGCGCCCCCCGACCCCCGGACCGCCGATGCCGGGCGGCGCCTATCCGCAAATGCCGCCGCCGGGCCCCTACGCGGGTTGAACCCGTGCCCGGGGTGCAGGAAGCCGACCCCACGCCGGGGGTGCAGGGGGCCGGCCCCCTGCCGGGGTCGTAGGGGCTGGCCCCTGCCCGGCCCGGCGTCGGGGGTGTGGGGGTGGCCCCCACGGGTTACAGGGCGGCGGCTTTGGCCAAGTGGCGGCCTATGACCATGCGCTGGATCTGGTTGGTGCCCTCGAAGATCTGCATGACCTTGGCCTCGCGCATGTAACGCTCCACCGGGAAGTCGCGGGTATAGCCGTAGCCGCCGAGCACCTGGACCGCGTCGATCGTCACCTTCATCGCGGCGTCGGTGGCGACCAGCTTGGCGATGGAGGCCTGGCGGCCGAACGGGAGCCCGCGGTCCTTGCGCCGGGCGGCGTCGAGGTAGGTGGCGCGGGCCGACTCCACGGCTGCCGCCATGTCGGCCAGCAGGAACGCCAGGCCCTGGTTGGCGATGATCGGACGGCCGAACTGCTCGCGCTCGGTGGCGTAGACGACCGCGCGGTCGAGCGCGCCCTGCGCCAGCCCCACCGCGCAGGCGGCGATGCCGAGCCGGCCGGAGTCGAGGGCGGCCAGCGCGATCGGGAAGCCCTGGCCCTCGTCGCCGAGCCGCCATTCGGACGGGACGCGCACGTTGTCGAAGTGCAGCTGCGCCGTCGTGGAGCCGGTGAGACCCATCTTGCGCTCCGGCGGCCCGAAGGTGAGGCCGGGCATCCGCCC
The DNA here is from genome assembly GCF_043198015.1 of Spirillospora sp. NPDC048911. Classification (NCBI taxonomy): domain Bacteria; kingdom Bacillati; phylum Actinomycetota; class Actinomycetes; order Streptosporangiales; family Thermomonosporaceae; genus Spirillospora; species Spirillospora sp. NPDC048911. Next base: position 1,310,086 of record NZ_JBICUD010000002.1, read on the forward strand.
CTCGGTGAGGAAGCAGCTGATGCCGCGCCCGCCCTCGTCGGACGTGCGGGCGAACAGCACGTAGAAGTCGGCCTCGCCGCCGTGGGTGATCCAGGTCTTGGTGCCGCTGACCAGGTAGTGGTCGTCCACGGCGAGCGCCCGGGTGCTGAGCGCCCCGGCGTCGGAGCCCGCGTGCGCCTCCGACAGCGCGTACCCGCCCAGCAGCTCGCCGCCGAGCAGCTCGGGCAACTGCTTGCGCTGCTCGTCGGTGCCGTAGTTGGCCAGCGGGAAGCAGGACAGGGAGTGCACGCTCACGCCGACCGCGACCGAGGCCCAGACCGACGCGATCTCCTCCAGCACCTGCAGGTAGATCTCGTACGGCTGCCCGCCGCCGCCCTGCTCCTCGGGGTAGGGGAGGCCGAGCAGGCCGCTGCGGCCGAGCAGCCGGAAGATGTCGCGGGGGAACGTGCCGGACTCCTCCGCCGGGGCCGCGCGGGGCGCCAGTTCCTTGCGGCAGAGCTCGCGGGTCAGCGCGATGAGGTCTTCGGCTTCGGGGGTGGGAAGCATGCGTTCTGCGGGCATGCTGCTTATCTTCCCGGATTAGCTCGTGAGTTCGCGCTCCAGGGGCGTGCGGAACCGCGGAGTCGCGCGGACATCCCCGTACCAGCCGGGCAAACGGGCGGCCTCGGCCTCGATCGCGGCCGTCGCCTCGGCGCCCACGTCCTCCAGCAGGCGCACGGCGATCTCGCCGTCCTTGCGCTGGGCCCAGCCGCCGACGATACGGCCGTCCCACCAGATGGCCGGGCCGATGTTACCGGTCTTGTCGAACAGGATGGGTCCGTGGTCGCCGAGATACCACGACCGCGCCTGCCAGCCCATCGGGGTCGGGTCGAGCGCGGGCAGGAGGGCCGCCCAGGGATCGGGCGGGGTCACCGGCTCGAGATCGTCGGAGAGCAGCAGGCCGGTCGTGCCGCCGAGATCGACCTCGGTCACGTCGAGGAGGGCGAGGCCCTTCTTGACGTCGCCCATCGTCCAGCCCGTCCACCACTTCAGGTCGGACACCGGCGCCGGGCCGAACGACCAGAGCCAGTCGCGGAGCAGTGCGGCCCGGGCCTCGTCGGCGGGCATCGCGGGGACGCCGTCCGGCAGCCACGCCTCGATGGGCGCCCACCTGTACTGGCTGCTGACCCAGGAGCCGTTGGGGCGGCCGCGCACGATGCGGCCCTCGGCGCCGAGGGTGACCAGCACCCAGGTGGTGATGCTGGTCGGCTTGGAGTAGGCCTTGCCCGGAGCGGCGTCGATCTGGGTGCGCAGCCGCGGCTCGTCGGCGCTGAGCTGCGCCCCGGTCGCCTCGCCGCGGGCCAGCAGCGCCGCGTGGGTGGCGTCCTCGACGTCACGCCACCATCCGGCGACATCGCCGTCGATCACCCCGGCCTGCTCCAGGTACCTGCCGTACGTACGGCGCTGCTTGATCGCGAGGGCGTCGCCGCAGGAGGCCTGCAGGACGGGGACGAGCTCGACCGGGACGACGAACATGGTCCGCCGCATGGCGAGCATCCGCAGCAGCGTCCGGTCGTCGTAGAGGGCCTTCTCGACCAGGGCGGGGGTGGCGGCCTTGCTGCGCGCCGCCACCGACAGGAAGACGGTGGCGGGGTCGGTGGCGTGCAACGCCACGAGCGACCGGGCGATCTCGACGACGTCGTCGGTCCGGGCCGGCGGGGCCAGCCGGTGCCGGACCGCCAGCCGGGCACGCCGTTCCGCCACAGTGATCGAACGCATGGACGAATACTATGCCCGCGAATCAGCCACTATTGGAGATCTTGACGACCACGTTGTCCTTCGTGACGGACTGCACCTGGACGTTGAACCCTTCGGACTGCTCGTTCTCGCCGACCGGCACGGTGATCTGCTGGCCGCCGACCTTGAGCGTGACGTTGTTGCCCTGGACGCTGACCAGCTCGGCCTTGACGCCGAGGATCGACGCGTTGGCGTCCACACCGCGGTCGAAGGTGACCGTGCAGGCGTTCAGGTTGCAGTCGGTCTTGGTGTTCTCCCCGCCGCACGCCGCCACCGTCGCGAGTGGCAGCAGGACGAGGGGGAGCACGGCGAGCCTGCGCTTCAAAGGGGAGGTCATGCCCGCGAGTCTATGAGGCGGCCTCCCGCCGCCTCGCCCTTCCCGGGGAGGAACCAGGCGGGACGGAAGTAGTACCCGGCGGTGACACCGGCTCCCCGGGACGGCGGAGGAGCGGTGATCAGCCGCCGTGGTGGCTGCTGCCGTTGACGATGTCGCCGCCCAGCTGCTGGCGCAGCGTCTCCAGGGTGGGCACGGTGCTGACGATCACCCAGCGCTTGCCGACCAGGTAGGTGCCGCCCCAGGGCTTGGCCTCGTCGAGCCAGCTCTTCTGCCCCTGCTCGGTGGTGAAGTCGACCACGGTGTAGCGTCCGGTGCCGGTCTGGCACGCGCCCTGCCGCAGCTCTTCGGCGTTCCGCCGCCCGGAGAGCGTGCAGCCCGTCTGCGAGGCGATCTGCTCGATCGTGGCGGCCTTGGCCTCCGGCCCGTCGTGCCCGGCGTGCGCCCCGTTGTTCATCTTCTCGGAGCAGCCGGCCATCAACGCCACGGCCGGTACGGCCACTAGCGCGACCTTGAGGAGGTGCGGCAAACCCATGGTGCGTCCTTCCGGGGAGATGCGATTCCGGGGAGTGGTACGCGCCGGACGGGACGAGGGTTCAGCCGGTGGCGATCTGAAAACGGATCACATGAGCCGGGCGGCCGCGGCCGCGCGGACCTCGGGCTCTTCGGCCGGGTCGTGGTGCAGCCGCTGGAGGCGGATCCGGGTGTCGCGGGTGAGCGGGGCCGACTGCGCGGCGATCTCGCGGACGCCCTCCTCGCAGTCCCACAGCCCTTCGACGGTGTAGGCCTCGGCCGTGTGCGGGGCGGTGCGGGTCAGCGCGGTCAGGACACGAGGCCTCAGGAAGGCGTAGGTCGACTCGGTCCACGCGCTCTTCAGCAGCGGCACGGCCTCGCCCGCGCGGAGCCTGCCGAGCCCTTCGATGGGGCCGGCGGCGTCGCTCCAGTCGCCCCTGGACAGGGCGTCGCGGAGCTCGCTCATCAGCAGCGGGATGTCCTGGCGGGTGCCGTGGCTGGCCAGGATGCGCAGCGCCATGTCCTCGCAGCCGTTGTGGGCGGCGGCCCACGCGCGGGCCCGGGGGAGGACCTCCGGCCCGTACTCCCGCAGCGCCCGGCACACCGCGCCGCCCCATCTGCTGGGTCGCTGCGGCAGGAGCTCCTCGGCGAGGTCGAGCAGCGCGGGTGCGCGTCTGCGCCCCAGCTCGAAAATGGCCGCGACCGCGCCGTCGTCGCGCTGCCGGGCCATTTCGAGGAGTTCGGATTCGGTGCGTTCGGAGCGGCCGCCCCCGCCGGGGCCGCCGGTGCGGCGGGCGGCCGGGCTCGCCTTCCGGTGCGCGGCGAGCGCGGCCGCGACGCGCGGCTCCCGGGCGGCCCAGCTCTCGATCACCGGATTGGGCGGGCCGGCGACCAGGTCGGTGAGGGTGGCGTCGTCACAGCGCGCGGCCACCAGCTCGTCCAGCCCGAGCGTCAGCGCCGGGTCGCGCAGCTCGATCAGCTCGTCGAGGGCGTCGAACCAGTGGTTGCCCTCCTCGGCGTACTCGCGCAGCAGCACGGCGGCCTCGCGCCGGCTCAGCCGGACGAGGTCCCCCAGCACCCGCAACGCGAGGATCACCCGCTGCTCGTCCTCGTCGGTGTGATCGGACGGATCGAGCAGATGGTCGGCGATCGGCCCCACCGGGAGCTCGAGGTCGACCACCAGGCGGGCGTAATAGAGGCTCCTGGTCTCGCATTGGAAGTCCCAGCGTGGATCGCGCCGTATGCAGTCGAAGACGTACTCGCCCGCGCCCGACGTGTCGGCCGCCCTGCGCGCGGCCCTGCCCAGACCCCGCTGCAGTTGCCCGTGCAGCGTGCCCGCTGATTCCAAGACGACCTCGTTGTTCACCACGCCAGAATGCGCACCAGAGTCGATATCGGGCAAGTCCTTTACTCCGAACGGGCTGGTCAGATCGGGCTCCCCAGCGCCAGACCGTCAGCGCCGGACCGTCAGATCTGGCGCTGGGCGATCCAGCTCGCGTGCAGATCGGCGTAGACGCCGGGCACGGCCACCAGCTCGGCGTGCGGGCCGCGCTGGACGATCCGGCCGGAATCGAACACCAGGATCTCGTCGGCGGCCTCCGCGGTCGACAGCCGGTGCGCGATGGAGATCGCGGTCCGGCCCCGGGTGACCCCGTCGAGGGCGCGCTGGATCCGCACCTCCGTGGCCGGGTCGACCGCCGAAGTGGCCTCGTCCAGGACGAGCAGGTCGGGGTCGGCGATGTAGGCGCGGGCCAGCGCGACCAGCTGGCGCTCCCCGGCCGACAGCGACTCGCCCCGCTGGCCGACCGGGGTCGCCAGGCCGCGCGGCAGGCCCTCCAGCCAGTCGGCGAGCCCGAGCTCGGTGAGGGCCAGGAGGAGGTCGGCGTCGGTAGCGTCCGGCCTGCCGTACCGGATGTTGTCGGCGAGCGAGGCGTCGAAGAGGAAGCCGTCCTGCGGCACCATCACGATCCGCTCCCGCAGCGAGGAGAACCTCACCTCGTCGAGCGGCACGCCGTCCACGCGCACCTGGCCGGACGTCGGGTCCATGAGGCGGGTAAGGAGCTTGGCGAACGTCGTCTTGCCCGACCCCGTCTCGCCCACGATCGCGACCCGGCCGCGCGGCTGGATGGCGGCGTTGACGCCGTGCAGGACGGGCGGCCCGCCCGGATAGGCGAACCCGACGTCCTCGAACGTCACCTGGATGGGCCCGCGCGGCAGGACCGCGCCGTCCGCGCCGGGATCGGCGACGTCCGGGACCGTGTCGAGGACTCCCAGCACCCGCCGCCACCCGGCGATCGCGTTCTGCGCCTCGTTCAGGAGCTCGGTGGCGGCCTGCATCGGGCTGACGAACAGCGTCACGAGGAAGAGGAACGCGACGAGCTCGCCCGCGGTGAGGTTGCCGTCGACGCCGAGCAGCACCCCGGCGACGACGACCGCCGCGGTCGCGATCGCGGCGGTGAGCTCGCTGGTGGGGAAGGTGAGCGCGACCAGGCCCTGCGCGCGGGTCTGGGCGGTCCGGGTGGCGTCGACGGTCTCGTCGACCCGCCGCGCCGTGCGCTCCTCCGAGCCGTACGCGCGGATCACCGACGCGCCGACGACGGACTCGCTGACCGCCGCCAGCAGGTCGCCGGTGCGCTCGCGCACCCGGGTGTACGCGGCGGAGACCAGCCGCTGGAACCGGCGCAGCGCGAGCGCCAGCGGCACGAAGGCGAGCCAGACCATGAGGGCCAGCGGCCACGAGTAGACCGCCATCAGCACGCTGGCGACCAGCAGCTGGCCCAGCGAGATGATGATCATCAGCCCGCCGAACTGCATGAACTGGCTGATCTGGTCGACGTCGCCGGTCACCCGCGACACCAGCGCGCCGCGCCGCTCCCCGCTCTGGGTGAGCATCGACAGGTCGTGGACGTGGCGGAACGCCCGCACCCGCAGGGCGGCCAGGCCGGTCTCGCTGCTCTTGTAGAGCCGCACGTTCATCGCGTACGCGCTCACCGCCGTGATCAGGACGGCGACGGCGCACAGGAGCACGGCGGTGCGGATGTAGCCGACGTCCGGGCCGCCGGCGGCGCTCAGCCCCTTGTCGATCGTCTGCTGCACCGCGATCGGCACGACGATCCGGCCGGCGGTCGCGACCAGCGCGAGCGCCAGGGTCCCGGCCAGTCCCGCGCGGAACTCCGGGCTCAGCCTCAGCCCGCGCCGCAGCGTGCTGAGCGCGCCTTCCTGGACCGAGACGTCACTGAGCGCCGTCACCTGAGGGCCTCCTCGCTGCCTTCGATGTCACTGTCTTCCTCTGTTCCATGGCCCTCGATGGCCTCGTGCTCCTCCTCGGCGCGCTCGTAGGCGTTGACGAGGTTGCGGTAACCCTCCGACCGGAGCAGCAGGTCGGCGTGGGGGCCGCGGTCGAGGACGCGTCCGTGCTCGATGTAGACGACCTCGTCGGCCAGCGCGATGGTGGCCTTGCGGTACGCCACCACGACGACGGTGGCCCCCGGCCCGTCCTCCGACGCTTGGGCCTCGCGCAGGCCTGCCAGGATGCGGGCCTCGACCTGCGCGTCGACGCTTGACGTGGCGTCGTCGAGGACGAGCAGGCGGGGGCGCCGCACGAGCGCCCTGGCGAGGGCGAGCCGCTGCCGCTGCCCACCGGACAGGGTGGCCCCGCGCTCACCGACCTTGGTGTCGAGCCCGTCCGCCAGCGCCGCTACGAAGCCGTCGGCCTGGGCCAGCCGCAGGGCCTCCCAGACACGTTCGTCTGGGATGTCCAGTCCGAGCAGCACGTTGCCGCGCACGGTGTCGTCGAAGAGGAACGTCTGCTGGGGGACGAGCGCAGCCGTCTCGGCCACCCCGCCCTGGCGTATGTCCCGTACGTCCATCCCGTCCAGCAGGACCGACCCGTCCGCGGGGTCGACCAGCCGTACCAGGAGGGAGGTGAGGGTGGACTTGCCCGAGCCGGTCGGTCCGACCACGGCGACCGTCCGCCCCGGCTCGGTCGCGAACGAGACGTCGTGCAGGACGTACCGCTTACCGCCGTTGCCGCCGGTCTTGGTGTCGGCGTCGTCGCCGTCTTCGTCGTCTTCCTCGCCCTCGTAGGCGAAGCGCAGCTCGCGGACCTCCAGTTCGGCCGCCGTCCTCTGGCCGTTCAAGGAGTGCGGCCCGTACGGGAGATCGCCGGTGGCGTCGAGCACCGACCGGACCCGGGTCCAGCCGACGACGCTGCGCGGCACCTCGGCCAGCACCCAGCCCAGCGCCCGGATCGGCCAGGCCAGCAGGGTGAACAGGTACGCCACGTTCACCAGGTCGCCCGCCGTCATGGCACCGGCCTCCAGCCGGACCGAACCGATCAGCAGGACGGCGAGCACGCCCAGGTTGGGCAGCGCCTCCAGGATCGGGTCGAAGAGCCCGCGCACCCGCCCCACCGCCACGTTGGCGTCGCGCAGGGCGTCGGCGCGCTCGGCGAACCGTTCGGTCTCGGCCTGCTCGCGGCCGAGGGTCTTGACCACCAGGCCGCCCTCGAAGCTCTCGTGCGCGACCTCGCTGACCTCGGCGCGCAGCTGCTGGGCGCGGGTCGCCACGGGGGCCAGCCGGCGCTGGTAGAGCACGTTCAGCAGCGCGATCGCCGGGAAGACGAGGAAGCCCACGATCGCCACCGTCGGATCGGTCAGGACGATCGACACGGCGGCGATCACGAGCATGAAGACCACGCCGACGGCCATCGGCAGCGGCGCGAGCGGCGCCCAGGCGGCCTCCACGTCGGCGTTGGCGTTGGACAGCAGCTGGCCGGTCGGGTGCCGGTGGTGCCAGGCGAGGGGCAGCCGCAGGTACTGGCGGGTGACGGCCCGGCGGTACCGCGCCTGCATGCGGTACTGCATCAGGCCGGCGTAGAACCTGCGGGCCGCGACCCCGAGCGCCTTGAACAGGGCCACGCCCACGATCGCGGCGGCGGCGCCCGCCAGCGCGCCGGCCGTGGTGTCGCCGGTCCGGAACGCCGGCAGGACGACTCTCTCCGTCACCTGGCCCAGGACGGTGGCCGTGGCCACCGTCATCGCCGCGTACAGGGCGCTGCCGAGGACCGAGACGGTGAAGACCCTCGGCTCCGCCCGGATCGCGACCCAGAGCACCCGCATGCCGTCTCGCAGGATGTGGGGACTGACGCGCGTCGAGGCTGCTGGCACGGCTTATCTCCGGATCGTGGGGGTTTCAGGTCTGCACATCCCTACCATCCGCATGCGTCACTTATTCCCGCGTGGGGAGGCGGGGCTTACCGTCCGTGGCGGGACGTGCCTTCGAGGGAACTGTGCGCTTCGTGCCAACAATTGGTTGATTTGTCCAAAAGAATTTGTGTGCACAAGTGCGTCTCATCGAGACTCGGCGGTCGCGCATCGCCTGCCTCGAGGCGGTCCCGGACACCTCGCGCGGCGCGTCCCGTAGCGCCTCCGGCGCCGGTTCGGTGGGAGGCTGTCAAGACCCTGGCCGAAGCAAGTTGAAGCCTTTAACGGGTCGGTAACGCGGACGTTCGCCGTCAGGAGAATCGCGGGGCTTGCGGCTCCTCCGCTTTACGTGGAACCGGTGATACGGTGGGGCTCGTCGGTTGCAGTCGTGGTTCTCGATCGTTTGTACGGACGCCCGCGGACTGATGGCAGCGGGCGTTTTGGCTTTTCCGGGACGAGCCGGGGGCGAGAGCGTTCCGCACGCGACCGCGCTGGGCTCGCGAGGTGTGGGCCCACGTTTTGCCGCAAGGAGAAAGACATGCCCCAGCAGGGCACCGTGAAGTGGTTCAACGCCGAAAAGGGCTTCGGCTTCATCGCCGTCGACGGCGGTGGGCCGGACGTTTTCGTGCACTACTCGGCGATCCAGTCCTCCGGGTACCGCACCCTCGATGAGAACCAGCGCGTCCAGTTCGAGGTGACGCAGGGTAACCGGGGTCCGCAGGCCGACCAGGTCGTCCCCCTGTAACACCCGATAGCCGTACGGCAAGGCCCGCATCCCACCAGGATGCGGGCCTTGTTGTTTCCCGGGCCGCGTTCGAGGCCGCACCCGGGCGCACACCCGGAGGGCGGCGGGGCGATGCGGCGGCGCGGGCATGACCCGGCACAATGGATGCCATGTCGGCTAGCCCGTCCAACCTGGACCCCAAGATCGCAGACCGTCTCAAGCGCACCGAGGACGGCCTCGTCCCCGCCATCGCCCAGCAGTACGACACCGGGGAGGTGCTGATGCTCGCCTGGATGGACGACGAGGCCCTGCACCGCACCCTCACCACCGGCCGTGCCACCTACTGGTCCCGCAGCCGCGGCGAGTACTGGGTGAAGGGCGAGAGCTCCGGCCACCAGCAGTGGGTCAAGTCCGTCGCCCTCGACTGCGACAAGGACGTCATCCTGGTGAAGGTCGACCAGATCGGCGCCGCCTGCCACACCGGCGATCGCACGTGCTTCGACGCCGACGTGCTCGACGCGGTGGTCGGAGAACGTCCGACCGCCGAGGGATGACCGCGGGCCGTGAGCGCGGGCTGGCCGCGCTGCTGTGCGCGGCCGGCGCCGGGCTCGTGCTGCTGGCCGCCGGGCGGCCGTGGGCGACGGTCCGCGCCCGCGACTCGATCACGCCGTTCGTCCAGGACCTGACCGGCCGTGACCTGGGCGGCGCCGCGAGCGCGCTCGCCTGGGCGGGGCTGGCCGCGCTGGCGGCCCTCTTCGCGACCCGCGGCCGGGTGCGCGCCGGTGTCGGCGCGCTGCTGGTGATCTTCGGTGCCGGAATCGGCTACGCCTCCGTCGCGGCGGTCCGGCGCTCCCACGTCCTCACCGCGGCGGGCGACAGGCGGGCCCTGCTGCAGGGCCTGTCCGCGCATCCCGCGGTGGACGTGGGCGCGTGGTGGACGATCTCCGTGGCCGGAGCCGTGCTGCTCGTCGCCGCCGGCCTGCTCACGCTCGTGCGGGGCGCGCGCTGGCCCGGCATGTCGGCGCGGTACGAACGGCAGGGGGCCGCCCGGCCGAGCGCGCCCGGCAAGGCCCCGGACGACTCGTCCAGCCTCTGGAAGTCCCTGGACCGCGGTGAGGACCCCACTGCCGAAGAGCGCCGGCCGTGACCGGCGAGGGCGGGGGCGGCCGCGTCCTGGTGATCGAACACGAGGCCGCCGTCGCCGAGCTCGAACGCCGTTACCTGGTCCGCGAGGGCTTCGAGGTCGAGGTGGAGACCGATCCGGCGCGCGCGGCCGCCACCGCCGCCCGCACGCGGCCGGATGTGGTCGTGCTCGACGTGTCCACGGCCGCCCTGCCCGCCGAGCTCTACCGGCGGGTCGCCGACGCGGCCCGGCCGGCCCCGGTCATCGCGGTGACCGGCCCGCTCGACCAGGTCACCGCGCCGGGCCTCGGCGAGCACCGGGTCACCCGGCCGTTCGGCCCGCGCCTGCTGGTGGGCGCGGTCGCCGAGGCGCTGCGCCGGAGCACGCCGGTCGAGACGCCGGGCGTCCTGCGCGCCGGGCCGGTGATGCTGGACCCTCGCGGGCGCGCGGTGGCGGTCGGCGACCGCGGCGTCGCGCTCACGGTGACCGAGTTCGACCTGCTGGAGTTCCTGATGGGCAACCCCGGCCGGGTCTTCACCCGGGAGCAGCTGCTCGACGCCGCCTGGGGCCCCGGCGCGGGCGCGGGCAACCGCACGGTCGACGTCCACATCGCCCAGCTGCGCGCCAAACTGGGCGAAGAGAACCCGATCCGGACCGTACGAGGCGTCGGCTACGTCCTAGACGCCTAACAGCTCCGAACGCCTAGCACCCACCACGGCCGCCTGGCCCTCGCCATGGACGCCTCACGCCCGCCATGGACGCCTCACGCCCGCACAGGCGCCTGGCTCTCGCCACGGGCGCCTGGCTCTCGCCACGGGCGCCTGGCTCTCGCCACGGGCGCCTCGCTCTCGCCACGGGCGCTTTGCACCCGTCAGGGGCGGCGACTTCGAGGTGTGTTCCGAGCACGCCTACCCTGGACGCGTGACCCGCGTTCCTGCCCAGCCTGTCCCGTCCGTTCCTGACGGACCCGGACCCGGGCCTGGCCCGAGCCCCGGACCGCGCCGGGGGCGCCGGCCGGCGTTGATCGGGCCGTTCGGGACTCTCGCGGCCGTCGCCGCGGGAGTGACACTGGTGTCCCTGCGCGACCCGCATGAGCCGGGCCACTACCCGACCTGCCCGTTCCTGGCCCTGACCGGGCTTTACTGTCCCGGCTGCGGCGCGATGCGCATGGTCAACTCGCTCTCGCACGGGGACGTCGGCGCCGCGTTCGGCCTGAACCCGCTGCTTTTCCTGCTGCTGCCGGTGCTCGGCTACCTGTGGGTCAGGTGGACGGTCCGCGCGGCCCGGGGTGAGCCGATGGACTCGGTCCTGTTCCGGCCATGGCCGGTCGGGGTGTTCCTGGTGGTGATGGTGGCGTACTGGATTGTCCGCAATCTTCCGTTTGCGCATGCTCTGGCCCCTTAAAGGTGCTTCGGCCGGGCCTGGGAGCGGGGCCGGGTTCGAGGGGCACGGCCGTCTGCGGCTACGATCGGTGCACGGATCGACCGGAAAATAGGGGGCCCAGCGCGTGAGTGTTCTCGACGAGATCATCGACGGCGTCCGGGCCGATCTCGCCGAAAGGCAGCGAGAGGTCTCACTCGACGATCTCAAGGCGAAGGCCGAGCGGGCGGCCGCGCCGAAGGACGCGCTGGCCGCGCTCCGCGGCCCCGGCGTCGGGGTGATCGCCGAGGTCAAGCGCAGCAGCCCGTCCAAGGGCGCGCTCGCCGCGATCGCCGACCCGGCCGCGCTGGCCGCCGACTACGAGGCCGGCGGCGCCAAGGTGATCAGCGTCCTGACCGAGCGGCGCCGGTTCGGCGGCAGCCTGGACGACCTGGCCGCCGTCCGCGCCAACGTCGACATCGCCGTCCTCCGCAAGGACTTCATCGTCACCTCCTACCAGCTGTGGGAGGCGCGCGCGTACGGCGCGGACGTCGCCCTGCTGATCGTCGCCGGGCTGGAACAGGACGCCCTGGTGTCGCTGGTCGAGCGGGCCGAGTCGATCGGGCTGCTCCCGCTGGTCGAGGTGCACACCGAGGACGAGGTCACCCGCGCGGTCGACGCGGGTGCCAAGGTCATCGGGGTCAACGCCCGCGACCTGAAGACCCTCAAGGTCGACCGGGACGTGTTCGCCCGGCTGGCACCGCTGATCCCCAAGGACGTCGTCAAGATCGCCGAGTCGGGGGTGCGGGGGCCGCACGACCTCCTGGCCTACGCCTCGTCCGGCGCCGACGCCGTGCTCGTGGGCGAGAGCCTGGTGACCGGCAAGGACCCGCGTTCCGCCGTCGCCGACCTGGTCGCGGCCGGGGCGCACCCCGCCCTCCGGCAGGGCGGCTGAGGCCGGGTAGATTTAGGTCATGCCGATGGAACCGCTGCGCGAACGATGGCGCGCTTACCTGACATCTCACTAATCAGGTAAGCCCTTCTCCGTACGACAGGACGAGACTTCAGATGACCATCGACGCCGCGCGCGGCGCTGCTTCGCCCGTGCCCGACGCGGACGGCCACTTCGGTGCCTTCGGCGGGCGGTTCGCGCCCGAGGCCCTCATGGCCGCCCTCGACGAGCTCGACCGCGAGTTCGAGACCGCGAAGAAAGATCCGGAGTTCGTCGCCGAGCTCGACGACCTGCTCGCCAACTACGCCGGCCGGCCCAGCCTGCTGACCGAGGCCAAGCGCTTCGGCGCGGAGGCGGGCGGCGCCCGCGTCCTCCTCAAGCGCGAGGACCTCAACCACACCGGCTCACACAAGATCAACAACGTGCTCGGGCAGGCGCTGCTCACCCGGCGCATGGGCAAGAAGCGCATCCTCGCCGAGACGGGCGCGGGCCAGCACGGCGTGGCCACCGCCACCGCCGCCGCCCTCCTCGGGCTCGACTGCACCGTCTACATGGGCGAGGTCGACACCGAGCGCCAGGCCCTCAACGTCGCCCGCATGCGGATGCTGGGCGCCGAGGTGATCCCGGTCAAGACCGGCAGCCGGACGCTCAAGGACGCTTGCAACGAGGCGTTCCGCGACTGGGTCGCCACCGTCGGCCACACGCACTACTGCATCGGGTCGGTCATGGGCCCGCACCCGTTCCCGATGATGGTCCGCGACTTCCAGCGCGTCATCGGCGTCGAGGCCCGGCAGCAGGTCCTCGACCTCACCGGGAAGCTGCCGGACGCGGTGATCGCCTGCGTGGGCGGCGGCTCCAACGCCATCGGCACCTTCCACGCGTTCATCCCCGACGAGGGCGTGCGGCTCTACGGCTTCGAGGCCGGCGGCGAAGGCGTCACGACCGGCAAGCACGCCGCCACCCTGGTCGGCGGCTCGCTCGGCGTCATCCACGGCATGCGCACCTACCTGCTCCAGGACGAGGACGGGCAGACCATGGAGACGCACTCGATCTCCGCGGGCCTCGACTATCCCGGCGTCGGCCCCGAGCACTCCTGGCTGCACGACAGCGGCCGCGCCGAATACCGCGAGATCACCGACGCGGAGGCGATGGAGGCGTTCGCGCTGCTCTGCCGCACGGAGGGCATCATCCCGGCCATCGAGTCGGCGCACGCCCTCGCGGGCGCGCTCAAGGTCGGCCGCGAGCTCGGCCCGGACAGCACGATCGTGGTGTGCCTCTCCGGCCGCGGCGACAAGGACATGCACACGGCGGCCAGCTTCTTCGGCCTGATGCCGGAAGGAGAGGCCCGATGAGCGCCCAGGTCGCCTACGCCAAGGCCAAGGCCGAGGGGCGCGCCGCCCTCGTCGGCTATCTGCCCGCCGGGTTCCCCTCCTACGAGGGCTCCCTCGAGGCGCTGCGCGTCATGGTCGAGGCGGGCTGCGACGTCATCGAGATCGGCCTGCCCTACAGCGACCCGATGATGGACGGCCCGGTCATCCAGGACGCCGTGCACCAGGCGCTGGTCGGCGGCTTCAAGGTCGCCGACGTCTTCCGCACCGTCGAGGCGGTGGCGGCGACCGGCGTGCCGACCCTGGTCATGACCTACTGGAACCCGGTCGACCGCTACGGCGTGGAGTCGTTCGCGCGCGACCTGAAGTCGGCCGGCGGCAGCGGGCTCATCACGCCCGACCTCTCGCCCGAGGAGGCCGGTTCCTGGCTGGAGGCGGCGGACGCGCACGACCTCGACAAGGTGTTCCTCGTCGCGCTCAGCTCGACCGACGAGCGCATCGAGAAGATCACCAAGGCGTCTCGCGGGTTCGTCTACGCCGCGTCGCTGATGGGCGTCACCGGCGCGCGCAACGCCGTCGACACCGGCGCGCCGCGCCTGGTCGAGCGGACCCGCGCGGCCATCGAGCGGCAGGGGCTCGACCTGCCGGTCGGGCTCGGGCTCGGTGTCTCCAACGGCGCCCAGGCCGCGGACGTGGCGGGCTTCGCCGACGGCGTCATCGTCGGCTCGGCGTTCGTCCGGCGCATCCTGGACGCCCCGGACGCCGCCGCCGGGCTCGCCGGGTTGCGCGCCCTCACCACCGAACTGGCCGAGGGCGTACGCAAGATCAAATAGGGTCGGTCCCCGGGGGCCGCGGTCGCCCGCGGTTCGTACGGCGAGCTTATGCGCGGTCCCCTAAGGTGTTCCCGAGCCCGGGAGTGGTGGCGTGCCGCCGCGCCCGGGCGCAGGGCTGTCCGGCGGGTGCCGACGGGTGCCGAGTGGGAGAAGGATCATGATGGCTCAGCAGGTCGAGGGACGGGACACGAGCGCGGCGCCGGCGCCCGCCCGGCCGCTCTGGTTCATGCTCACCGCGTGGGTGCTCACGCTCGCCGGGCTCGGCATCTCGATCTACCTGACGATCAGTCACTACGACGAGAAGGCGCTGGTCTGCTCGGCGTCCGGCCAGATCGACTGCCACGCGGTCACCACCAGCAAGTACTCGGAGCTGGCCGGCGTCCCGCTGCCGCTGCTCGGGCTGGGCTTCTTCGTCGCGTTCGCGGCGCTGATCCTGCCGTTCGCGCTGCGCTCGGAGCGGCCGCTGTTCCGCTGGGGCCGGCTGGCCGCCACCGGCATCGGGCTGGTCTTCGTCATCTACCTGGTGACCGTCGAGCTGGCCCTGCTGCACAAGATCTGCCTGTGGTGCACCGGCGTCCACGCCATCACTATCCTGCTGTTCGTCCTTGTCCTGTCCGACGAGTTCCGGCGGATCGGCCAGGTCGACTAGGACCCCACCGCCGAGCCCGCGCGGCCACCCGCCGCGCGGCCCCCGATTAGGAGATCCACAATGAGCAAGGCCGCACGTGAGCGGTCCGCACGGGAGCGGCTGGCCGTCGAGCGCAAGCGCCAGGAGGCACGCGACAAGCAGCGCAGGCTGCTCGCGATCGTCCTCGGCGCGGTGGTCGCCGTCGCGGCGGTCGTGGTGGTCACCGTGATCGTTCTCGACCAGAAGGGCAAGAGCGACCAGAAGGCGACCGCCTACACCGGCGCGCAGGCCCCGCTCACCCGCGACGCCGACGGCTCGATCGTGATGGCCAAGGCGGGCGTCACCGCCCCCACGCTCGAGGTCTTCGAGGACTTCCAGTGCCCGGCCTGCAAGGCGTTCGAGGAGAGCACCGGCAAGACGGTCAAGGAGCTGGCCGCGGCGGGCAAGGTCAAGGTCGTCTATCGGCCGTTCCACCTGTTCGGCCAGTCGGAGAACCCCGTCAAGGAGAACTCACTGCGGTCCGCCGCCGCGGCGCTGTGCGTCCCGGCCGACAAGTGGCTCTCCTACCACGACGCGCTCTTCAAGTTCCAGCCCGAGGAGGGCACCAAGGGCTTCGCCACCAAGGAGCTGATCAACTGGGGCAAGGACGTCGGCGTGACCGACGCGGGCTTCGACAAGTGCGTCACCGACCAGCAGAAGAAGGCGCAGGTCGACACGATGACCACGTTCGCGCTGCAGACCCGCAAGGTCACCGGCACGCCGACCGTCTTCCTCAACGGCCGCAAGCTGGAGAACGACGAGATCGGCAGCCCCCAGGGCCTGGAGAAGGCCGTCAGCGACGCCGCCAAGACCAACAAGTAGTCCGGCCCCGGCCGCTTCCGGCCGTCGCCTTTTCGCCGAGCCGTGGCCCCCGAGCGGGCCACGGCTCGGTGTTTTCTCTCCCTCGGAAGGGTCGCGCCGCCCTGCCGCGCCGCGTCCCGCCGCTAGGGTCGACCCGCGAAACCGCAGGTCGGCGCACAAGTCGGGGGACTGATGAGCATGGTGGACAGGGAGCGCTCGGCGCGGCAGCGGCTGGCCGAGGAACGCTCCAGGCAGGCGGCGCGGGACAAGCAGCGGCGGCTGCTGTTCGTCGTGCTGGGCACGGTGGTGGCCGTGGCGGTCGTCGTGGTCGCCGTCGTGCTCGTGCGCGGCTCGACGGACGACGACTCCGCGCCCGGCTCCGGCTACAAGGGCGCGCTCGCCCCGGCCACCCGGCAGGCGGACGGGTCGGTCGTGATGGCCGAGGCGGGCGTCGCCAAGCCGGTCCTGGAGCTGTACGAGGACTTCCAGTGCCCCGCGTGCAAGAGCGTGGAGGAGAGCCTGGGCACGACGATCAAGGAGCAGGCGGCGGCGGGCAAGGTCAAGGTCGTCTACCGGCCGTTCCGGCTGTTCCAGCAGGAGCCCCTGAAGTCCAACTCCCAGCGCGCCGCCAACGCCGCGGAGTGCGCGCCCGCGGGCAACTGGGTCCGCTACCACGACCGGCTGTACGCCGAGCAGCCCGACGAGGGCGACGTCGGCTTCGAGAACGCCGACCTGATCAAGTGGGGGGCCGAGGCCGGCATCCCCGGCGGCGCGTTCACCGCGTGCGTGAACGGCGGCGAGAAGAACGCGCTGGTCGACCAGGCCACCGCGCACGCGGCCCGGGCCGGGGTGACGTCGACGCCGACCCTCATGCTCGACGGGAAGAAGGCCGCCGCAAGCGCCCTCACACCGGACGGCTTGAAGAAGGCGATCGAGGCGGCCGGAAGGTAGCCCGCCCGCCCGGCCCGCCGCACCGGCGGCCCGTCCGGCCGACGATGCCGATCTTGGGGCACGGAAGGGCCTGGAAGCGGTAACGTCCATGCTCATGCAGTCGGTCGCCTACATTCCGAGCCCCTCCGAAGGTGTCTGGCACCTCGGGCCCATCCCGATCCGCGCCTACGCGCTGATGATCATTATCGGCATCGTCGTCGCGGTCTGGCTGGGCGAGCGCCGCTGGGCCGCCAAGGGGGGCACCCCCGGCGTCATCATCGACGTCGCGGTCTGGGCCGTGCCGTTCGGCCTCATCGGCGGCCGTCTCTACCACGTCATCACCGACTACCAGCGGTACTTCGGCGACGGCCGCGAGCCGGTCGACGCGCTGAAGATCTGGGAGGGCGGCCTCGGCATCTGGGGCGCCGTCGTGCTGGGCGCGCTCGGCGCGGTCATCGGCTGCCGCCGCCACGGCGTCTCGGTGCTGGCCCTGGGCGACGCGATCGCGCCCGGCATCGCCCTCGGCCAGGCGATCGGCCGCTGGGGCAACTGGTGGAACCAGGAACTGTACGGGCGGCCGCTCGACACCTTCTGGGCACTCAAGATCGACTACGGCAACCGCCCGAAGCTGCCCGACACCAGCGTCGACCCCAAGTACGCCGACGTCGCCACGTACCACCCCACATTCCTGTACGAGTCGCTCTGGTGCGTCGGCATCGCGATCCTCGTCATCTGGGCCGACCGCCGCTTCAAGCTCACCCACGGCCGGGCGTTCGCCCTCTACGTGGCCGCCTACACCGTGGGCCGGTTCTGGATCGAGGCCCTGCGCATCGACGACGCCCACCACTTCCTCGGCCTGCGCTTGAACGACTGGACGTCGCTGGTCGTCTTCCTGGGCGCCGTGGGCTACCTCTACTGGGCCCGCAACAAGACCGGCCCCGAGAACGTCGGCGCCGTCGCCACCACCCAGGAGCCGGACACCGTCGCCGAGGAAGAGGCCGTGGAAGAACCGGTGGCCGAAGCCCGGGAGGCCGAAGAGCCGCCCTCGGAAGAGACGGCCCCCGACGAGCCCGCCGACCAACTGCCCGAAGTGGACGAACCCGCGTCCGAGACCCGCCGAGACCTGGAAGTAACCCCGGACCCCGCATCCGAGACCCGCCGAGACCTGAAGCCCGCGCCAGAGCCAGCCTCCGAGACCCGCAGAGACCTGGAACTCGCCCCCGACCCTGAGGCCACCAAGACCGAGCCGACCGTCGCGGACGAGCCCACCCCGCTGGCCGAGGTGTCCGACGAGGCCGAGGCATCCGACGGGATGGCCGTCCCCGCCGGAGCCGAACCGACCAAGGCCGAGTCCACCGCCGTGGCCGAGCCCGCTGCCAAGGCCGAGCCTGCCGCTGCGGACAAGCCCACCCCTGCTGCCGACGCGTCCGACGAGGTGGCCGCCCCCGTCGAACCCGAGCCTGCCAAGGTCGAGCCTGCCGCCGTGGCTGAGCCGTCTGACGAGGCCGAGCCGTCCGCCGAGGTGGCCGAGCCAGCCGGAGCCGAGCCCGCCGCCAAGGTCGAGCCCACCGTCGCGGATGAGCCCATCCCCATGGCCGAGGAGTCTGAGGCGTCCGACGACGTAGCCGAACCCACCAAGGTCGAGCCCGCCGCCGTGGCCGAACCGTCCGACGAGGTGGTCGACCCCGCTGGAGCCGAGCCGACCAAGGCCGAGTCCACCGCCGTGGCCGAGCCCGCTGCCAAGGTCGAGCCTGCCACTGCGGACGAGCCCACTCCCGCGACCGAGCCGTCCAACGAGGTGGCCGAGCCCGCGGCCACGGGCGAGCCCGCTGCCGAGGCGGAGCCCGCAGGCGTGGCCGAGCCTGCTGGTGGGGCCGAGTCGGTGCCCGGGGAGGAGCCCGCTCCGGCCGCCGAGGACAATGGAGACGCCAAGGGCGCTCCTGTGAAGGACGCCAAATAGGCGGCGAAGGGACCGGGGTGGCCGCGGAGAACCATCACAAGCACCGCGACGTCACCGGTGGCTGGCTGCGCCCGGCGGTGTTCGGCGCGATGGACGGCCTCGTCTCCAACTTCGCCCTGATCGCCGGTGTCGCGGGCGGCCAGGCGAACCGGCAGGTCGTCCTGCTGGCCGGGCTCGCGGGCCTGGCGGCCGGCGCGTTCTCCATGGCGGCGGGGGAGTACATCTCCGTGGCCTCGCAGTCCGAGCTGGCCGAGGCGGAGATCGAGGTCGAGCGGCTGGAACTGCTCCGGCACCCGCAGGCCGAGATGCACGAGCTCGCCGAGGTCTTCGAGTCGCGCGGCGTGGATCCCGACGTGGCCGCCGAGGTCGCGCGGCAGCTGTCGCGCGACCCCGAGGAGGCCTTGGAGGTGCACGCCCGGGAGGAGCTGGGCGTGGCCCCGGGCGAGCTCCCCTCGCCGTACCTGGCGGCGGGCTCGTCCTTCCTGTCGTTCGCGGTGGGGGCGCTGCTGCCGGTGCTCCCGTACCTGCTCGGCGGCTCCAGCCTCTGGCCCGCCGCCGTGATCGCGGCGCTGGGGTTGTTCAGCGCCGGAGCGCTGGTGTCGCGCGTGACCACCCGGACCTGGTGGTTCAGCGGGCTGCGGCAGCTCGCGCTGGGCGCCGCGGCCGCCGCGCTCACCTACGGCCTGGGCGCCCTCATCGGAGCGAACGGGCTCTGATCGGAACCCACCGGAAACACCCTTTTGGGCACGCGACGGGCGCGTGTACCGATAGAGTCCCGGACTGTGATCGAGGCTCGTGACACCGAGGCGAAGGGCGGGACCGGCGGGCGGGACTTCTGGCCCGACGACCAGCCCGGCCCCCGCAACTCCAGGCCCAAGCTGTTGCTCGGCGCCGCGGCCGTGCTGGTCGTGGTCGTGCTCGCGGTGGTGGCCGCCGTCGTCCTGACCGGCGGCGACGACGACAAGGGCGGAAAGGGCTCCGCCGGGACGACCAACGGTCCCGGTGTGCTGCCGGTCGCCTACACGCCGCAGATGGCCGACAAGGCCCTGGTCAAGCTGGCCGCGCGGACCGCCGACCCGCGGCCGGTCACCGCGGGCGAGGCCTTCCCCGCCGACACCAAGACCGTCAAGTACCGCACCTACGCGTTCACGCTGGCGGCCTCCCAGGTGTCCGCCGACTGCAAGTCCGTGACGTGGGGGGAGCGCCTGCAGGGCGAACTCGCCAAGTTCCAGTGCACCCAGGTCGCCCGCGGCTCGTACGTCAGCCAGGACAAGCGGCACGTCGGCCAGATCGCGGTCCTCAACATGGTCAGCCAGGACGGCGCCGAGCAGATCGTCCGCACCCTCGACCCCGCCACCAACGCCGGGTTCGTGCTGCCGCTCAACGCCGATGGCCAGCCGGCGTTCGGCAAGGGCTTCAGCGCCGCGTACTCGCAGGTCTACGGCCACTACGTGATCGTGACCTGGGTACAGCGCGCCGGTGGCGCCCAGCCCGCCTCGCTCAACGAGATGATCGACGCGAGCCTCGCCATCGAGAAGCCCGCCGACTTCGTGTGGGGCCGGCTCGAGCTGGTCCCGGCCAAGAAGACGCAGTGATCCGGGCGGGAACGGCCGTGTCACCGCGTCACCGGCAGTAGTCTGCGCCCTCGTGGACCACGATGAGCCCGGCCGGCGTTCCGGCCGCCCCCGCCCCGGGGAGCAGCGGGCGCGGCCCGGCGCCCGGCAGCAGCCGTCCCGCGGCTCCGCGCGCCGATCCGCGCCCCGCAGGCTGGGCTCCGGACGTGGCGCCGCGCGTCCACCCCGCCAGACGGAGCGCCCCCCGGCCCCCCCGCCGCAAAGCGAGTCGCCGCAACCCCAGCCACCCCACGCCCAGCCGTCTCAAGGCGAGCTGCCCTACGGCCAGCCCCCGCAGGGCGAGCCGCCGCAGGGCCAGCCGTCCCTCGGCCAGCTATCTCAGGGCGAGTCGCCCCATGGTCAGCCGTCCCAGGGCGGGCCGCCTTACGGCCAGCCGCCGCAGGGCGAGCCGCGCTATGGCCAGCCACTCCACGGCCAGCCGCCTTACGGCCAGCCGTCCCAGGGCGAGTCGTCCCACGGCCAGCCGCCGCAGGACGGGCCGTCCTACGGCCAGCCACTCCCGGGCCAGCCGCCGCCCTATGTCCAGCCATCCCAGGGTGAGCCGTACGGTCAGCCCTCCCAGGGCGAGTCGCCCTACGGTCAGCCAACGCAGGGCCAGCCACCCCACGGTCAGCCGCCGCAGGGCGAGCCGCCCTATGGCCAGCCACTCCGGGGCGAGTCGCCCTATGGCCAGGCGTCCCAGGGTGAGCTGCCCCATGGTCAGCCATCTCAGGGTGAGTCGTTCTACGGGCAGTCACCTCAGGGCCAGCCGTCCTACGGGCAGTCGATGCAGGGGCAGTCGGTTCCGGACGAGCCCTTTGATGGACAGGCGGACGAGTCGCCTGGTCCGGGCCGGTCCGGTCGGCCTGCCAGGCGTGGGGCCAAATCCAAGGCCGCCAAGTCCAGGCCTGCACAGGCCAAGGGCGCCGAGGGCAAGCGCAACTCCGAGGGGGCGGGTGGCAAGGCTGGGGTGGATCCTCGCTGGTTCTTTGTCGCGGCGGGCGCGCTCGGCCTTGTCGTGGTTCTCGCGGCCGTGGTGATGGTGGTGATCGGGGGTGGGGACGACAAGCCCGCGCCTGGTCCGGCCGCTCCCAAGATCGGTCGGGTGGCGGCGAGTGGTCCGGCGCCCGCCTCGTACTCCAGCTCGCCCTCTGCTGACGCCTACACCGGCATCGCCCAGCGGTCGGCGGACGCCAAGCCGCTCACGGCGGCGGAGCTGTTCCCCTCGTCCGCGTCCACGATCTCGCTGCCGTCCGGCAAGGCCAAGCTGACGCTGAAGGGCAAACGGCTCGACGGCGACTGCGCCCCCGCGGTCTGGGGCAAGTCCGTCGGGGCGGCCCTCGCCGAGGGCGGGTGCACGCAGGCGGCGCGCACGCTGTACGCCGACACCAAGAAGAAATACGCGCTGGCCGTCACGGTGTTCAACCTGGCGAGCGCCGACGACTCCGACCGGATCGTCAAACGGCTCGGGGACGGGCGCGGCGGGGGCTTCGTGCGCCCGCTGACCGCGGCGTCCCCGCTGGACAAGTTCGGGCAGGGCTTCGGGATGGCGCGCGGGCTGGCCATGGGCCACTTCGTCGTCGTCTCCTGGGCCCAGCACCTGGACGGTTCGGGCGACGAGCAGGACGAGGACCTGCTGTCGCTGCTGATCGAGGGCGGCAAGGCCCCGGCGGTGCTCGGGCGCGCCGCCAAGGCCGGCTGATCCTTGATCATCGAGACCACATCAGGACCCGCGTGTGTACGGCACGTTACTTGCGGGTATACGGCGTAACCCGCTAAACATCCGGGCCCGGTGATGATGCTCACCGAGGTCAGGACGTTTTCGTAGGAAACTTGCCCGGTATCCTGGTCTAAACCACTCACCGATGACCTACAGGCGATCGGTGCGCAGGAGTTTCGCGATCCGGTCGAGTCGGGCATGATCCCGGCAGTGATGTAATGTCATCACACCGCAGCAGGGCCAACGTCGTCCCGGACTGCACTGACATCGAAGCCAGTGACACGACGAAGACGACGGGAGGGTTGATGGCTGCTGCTGCCCTCACTCCGGGCCTGCCTCCTCACCAGGGACTGTACGACCCGGCCAACGAGCACGACGCCTGCGGCGTCGGCATGGTGGCCGACCTGCACGGTCGCAAGAGCCACGACATCGTTCAGAACGCCCTGACCGTCCTGAAGAACCTCGACCATCGCGGCGCCGTGGGCGCCGAGCCCGACGATGGCGACGGCGTGGGCATCCTCGTCCAGGTCCCGGACTCCTTCTTCCGCGAGGTCTGCGACTTCGCGCTGCCCGAGGCCGGCTCGTACGCCGCCGGCCTGGCCTTCCTGCCCACCGGCGGCGACGAGCGCGCCGCCGCGGTCGCCCACATCGAGACCCTCTGCGTCGAGGAGGGACTCACCGTCCTCGGCTGGCGCGAGCTCCCGCACGATCCGACCTTCGCCGGTCCGGCGGCCCGCAAGGCCATGCCGCACTTCGCGCAGCTGTTCCTGACCGCCGCCGAGCACGGCCCGCACGCCGGCAAGACCGGCCTTGAGCTGGACCGCGTCGTGTTCTGCATGCGCGAGCGCGCCGAGCAGGACGTGCGCGTCTACTTCCCGAGCCTGTCCAGCCGGACGATCGTCTACAAGGGCATGCTGACGACCCCGCAGCTGGAGCCCTTCTTCCCCGACCTGTCGGACCGCCGCTTCGGCAGCGCCATCGCGCTGGTGCACTCGCGGTTCTCGACCAACACGTTCCCCGCCTGGGAGCTCGCCCACCCGTACCGGTTCATCGCCCACAACGGCGAGATCAACACGGTCAAGGGCAACCGGAACTGGATGCGCGCGCGCGAGGCGCTGCTGAAGTCCGACCTGATCCCCGGCGACCTCTCCCGCATCTACCCGGTGATCGACATCGAGGCCAGCGACACCGCCTCGTTCGACGAGTGCCTGGAGCTGCTGCACCTGGGCGGCCGGTCGCTGCCGCACGCGGTGCTGATGATGATCCCCGAGGCGTGGGAGAACCACACCGAGATGGACCCGGCCCGCCGGGCCTTCTACGAGTTCCACTCCACGCTGATGGAGGCCTGGGACGGCCCCGCGTCCGTCACGTTCACCGACGGCACCGTCGTCGGCGCCGTGCTCGACCGCAACGGCCTGCGCCCCGGCCGTTACTGGGTGACCGACGAGGGCTTCGTCGTGCTGGCCTCCGAGGCCGGCGTGCTCGACATCCCCGCCGACAAGGTCGTCCGCAAGGGCCGGCTGCAGCCCGGCAAGATCTTCGTGGTCGACACCGAGGCCGGCCGGATCGTCGAGGACGACGAGGTCAAGGCCGAGCTGGCGGCGCAGCACCCGTACGGCGAGTGGCTGCACGACGGCCTCGTCCGGTTCGAGGAGCTGCCGCAGCGCGAGCGCGAGGTACCGACCCACGAGACGCTCGTCAAGCGCCAGCAGACGTTCGGCTACACGCTCGAAGAGCAGCGGATCATCCTGACTCCGATGGTCAGGACGGGCGCCGAGCCGATCGGCTCGATGGGCACCGACACTCCGATCGCCGTGCTGTCGGAGCGTCCGCGCCTGCTGTTCGACTACTTCAAGCAGCTCTTCGCGCAGGTGACCAACCCGCCGCTGGACGCCATCCGCGAGGAAATGATCACCTCGCTGCAGTCCACGCTCGGCCCCGAGGGCAACCTCCTGGAGCCGGGGCCGGAGTCCTGCCGGCGCCTCGTGCTGCCCACCCCGATCCTGGACAACGACGAGCTGTCCAAGATCATCCACATCAACGACGAGGGCTCGCTGCCGCATCTGGAAGCCCACGTCGTGCACGGCCTGTACGACGTCGAGGGCGGCGGCGCGGCCCTTGAGCAGCGGCTCGAGGAGATCTGCTCCGAGGTGTCGCGGGCCATCGCGGCGGGCGCGCGGATCATCGTGCTGTCCGACCGCGGCTCGGACTCGGCCAAGGCCGCCATCCCGTCGCTGCTGCTGACCGGCGCGGTGCACCACCACCTGATCCGGGAGAAGACCCGTACCCAGGTGGGCCTGGTCATCGAGACCGCCGAGGCCCGCGAGTGCCACCACATGGCGCTGCTCATCGGGTACGGCGCGTCCGCGATCAACCCGTACCTCGCCATCGAGACCGTCGAGGACCTCATCAAGACCGGGGTCATCGACGGCGTCGAGCCCGCCAAGGGCGTCCGCAATCTGGTCAAGGCGTACGGTAAGGGCGTCCTCAAGGTCATGTCGAAGATCGGCGTGTCCACGGTCGCCTCGTACACCGGCGCCCAGATCTTCGAGGCCATCGGTCTCGGCCGCGAGGTCGTCGACCGCGCGTTCACCGGCACCACCTCCCGGCTCGGCGGCGTCGGCTTCGACGTCCTCGCGGCCGAGGTGGCGCAGCGTCACAAGAAGGCCTACCCGCCCGGCGGCAACGAGGCGGCGCACCGCACCCTCGACGTCGGCGGCGAGTACCAGTGGCGCCGCGAGGGCGAGTTGCACCTGTTCAACCCGGACACGGTGTTCAAGCTGCAGCACGCCACCCGCACCCGCCGGTACGAGATCTTCAAGGAGTACACCGGCAAGGTCGACTCGCAGGCCGAGGAGCTGATGACCCTCCGCGGGCTCTTCCAGCTCAAGGAGGGCGAGCGCCCGCCGGTGCCGATCGACGAGGTCGAGTCCGTCGAGTCGATCGTCAAGCGGTTCTCCACCGGCGCCATGTCGTACGGCTCCATCTCGGCCGAGGCGCACGAGACCCTCGCCATCGCGATGAACCGCCTCGGCGGCAAGTCCAACACCGGCGAGGGCGGCGAGGACCCGCGGCGGTTCGCCCCGGACGCCAACGGCGACCTGCGGCGCAGCGCCATCAAGCAGGTGGCCTCCGGCCGCTTCGGCGTGACGTCCGAATACCTCACCAACGCCGACGACATCCAGATCAAGATGGCGCAGGGCGCCAAGCCGGGCGAGGGCGGGCAGCTGCCCGGCCACAAGGTCTACCCGTGGATCGCCAAGACCCGGCACTCCACCCCGGGCGTGGGCCTGATCTCGCCGCCGCCGCACCACGACATCTACTCGATCGAGGACCTGGCGCAGCTCATCCACGACCTCAAGAACGCCAACCCCGCGGCGCGCGTGCACGTCAAGCTCGTCGCCGAGGTCGGGGTCGGCACGGTCGCGGCGGGCGTGTCCAAGGCGCACGCCGACGTGGTGCTCATCTCCGGGCACGACGGCGGCACCGGCGCCTCGCCGCTGACCTCGCTCAAGCACGCCGGCGCGCCCTGGGAGCTCGGCCTCGCCGAGACCCAGCAGACGCTGCTGCTCAACGGCCTGCGCGACCGCATCGTCGTGCAGACCGACGGGCAGATGAAGACCGGCCGCGACGTCATCATCGCGGCGCTGCTGGGCGCGGAGGAGTACGGCTTCGCCACCGCGCCGCTGGTCGTCTCCGGCTGCATCATGATGCGGGTCTGCCACCTCGACACCTGCCCGGTCGGCGTCGCCACGCAGAACCCTGTGCTCCGCGAGCGCTTCAGCGGCAAGCCCGAGTTCGTGGTCAACTTCTTCGAGTTCGTGGCGCAGGAGGTACGCGAGTACCTGGCCGCGCTGGGCTTCCGCTCCCTGGACGAGGCCATCGGGCACGTCGAGATGCTCGACACCCGCAAGGCCGTCGACCACTGGAAGGCGAGCGGGCTCGACCTGACCCCCGTCCTGCACCAGCCGGAGCTGGCCGACGGCGCGGCCATGCGCCAGGTCACCGGGCAGGACCACGGGCTGGAGAAGGCGCTGGACAACACGCTGATCCAGCTCGCCGAGGGCGCCATCGCGTTCGGCGACAAGGTCGCGCTCGACCTGCCGATCCGCAACGTCAACCGGACGGTCGGCACCATGCTCGGCCACCAGGTGACCAAGAAGTGGGGTGGCGAGGGGCTGCCCGACGACACCATCGACGTCACGTTCACCGGGTCGGCCGGCAACTCGTTCGGCGCGTTCGTGCCCCGCGGCATCACGCTGCGGCTGATCGGCGACGCCAACGACTACGTCGGCAAGGGCCTGTCCGGCGGGCGCCTCACCGTCCGGCCCCCGCTGGACGCGACGTTCGCGGCCGAGACCCAGATCATCGGCGGCAACGTGATCCTCTACGGCGCCACCTCGGGCGAGCTGTTCGCCCGGGGCGTGGTCGGCGAGCGGTTCTGCGTGCGCAACTCCGGCGCGACCGCCGTCGTCGAGGGCGTCGGCGACCACGGGCTGGAGTACATGACCGGCGGCCGCGCGGTGATCCTCGGCGGCACCGGGCGCAACCTGGCGGCGGGCATGTCGGGCGGCATCGCCTACGTGCTCGACCTGGTCACCGAGCGGGTCAACCCCGAGATGGTCGAGCTGGAGGCGCTCACCGACGAGGACCGCGCGTTCCTGCGCGACATCGTCGAACGCCATCGCGCCGAGACCGGCTCGACGGTCGCGGACGGGCTGCTCGCCGACTGGGAGGGCGCCCTCGCGCGCATCACCAAGATCATGCCGCGCGACTACAAGCGCGTCCTCAGAGCCGCCGAGGAAGCGCGCCAGCAGGGCAAGGACGTCGACGAGGCCATCATGGCCGCGGCGCAGAAGTGAGAGGGGGACCCCACCATGGCTGACCCGAAGGGTTTTCTGACCGTCCAGCGGGAGCTCCCGAAGCGCCGCCCGGTCGACGTGCGCATCAAGAGCTGGTCCGAGGTCTACGAGAGCTTCGGCAACGACAGGCTCGAGAAGCAGGCGAGCCGCTGCATGGACTGCGGCATCCCGTTCTGCCACCAGGGCTGCCCGCTGGGCAACCTCATCCCCGAGTGGAACGACCTCGTCTACCGCAAGGACTGGCACGAGGCGATCGAGCGGCTGCACGCCACCAACAACTTCCCGGAGTTCACCGGGAAGCTGTGCCCCGCCCCGTGCGAGGCGGCGTGCGTCCTCGGCATCAACCAGGATCCGGTGACGATCAAGCGGGTCGAGGCCGAGATCATCGACCGGGCCTGGGCCGAGGGCTGGGTGCGCCCGCAGCCGCCCGCGGTCAAGACCGGCAAGAGCGTCGCGGTCGTCGGCTCCGGCCCGGCCGGGCTCGCCGCCGCTCAGCAGCTCACCCGAGCCGGCCACGACGTCACGGTGTACGAGCGGGCCGACCGCGTCGGCGGGCTGCTCCGTTACGGCATCCCCGAGTTCAAGATGGAGAAGCGGCACGTCGACCGGCGCGTCGAGCAGATGCGCGCGGAGGGCACCGAGTTCAAGACCTCGGTGAACGTGGGCGTGGACATCACCGCCGACGAGCTGCGGGCAGGCCACGACGCGGTCGTCCTCGCGGGCGGGGCCACCGCCTGGCGCGACCTGCCCGTCCCGGGCCGCGAGCTCAAGGGGGTCTACCAGGCCATGGAGTACCTGCCGCCGGCCAACAAGGTGCAGGAGGGCGACTTCGAGGAGTCCCCGATCTCGGCCAAGGGCAAGCACGTCGTGGTGATCGGCGGCGGTGACACCGGCGCCGACTGCATCGGCACCGCGATCCGGCAGGGGGCCGCCTCGGTCACCCAGCTGGAGATCATGCCGCAGCCGCCCGCCGCCCGCCCCGACGCGCAGCCGTGGCCGACCTACCCGATGCTGTTCAAGATGGAGAGCGCCCACGAGGAGCTCCGCGACCAGGGCGGCGACCGGGTCTACGCGGTCTCCACCACCGCGTTCGTGGGCGACGCCGACGGCGACCTCCGGGCCCTGCGCCTGGTCGAGGTCGAGGGCCCGCAGACCGGCTTCAAGCCGATCCCGGGCACCGAGCGCGAGATCGAGGCCCAGCTGGTCACGCTCGCCATGGGCTTCCTCGGGCCGCAGAAGGAAGGGCTCCTCGACCAGCTCGGCGTCGAGCTGGACCAGCGCGGCAACGTCGTCCGCGACAAGGACTACAGGACCACCGTCGGCGATGTCTTCGCCGCGGGCGACATGGGCCGCGGCCAGTCCCTGATCGTGTGGGCGATCGCCGAGGGCCGTGCCGCCGCGCACGGAGTGGACAAGCACCTGATGGGCGAAACGTCCCTGCCCTACCCGATCGTGCCCACCGCGCGTCCGATAGCCTGATCCGGCAAATCCCGCCGTGTCCCGGACGCCCGGGGCACGGCGGAGTCGTGTCCAGGGGGACCTATATGCCGACTCGCCAGATGGACGTGACCACGTGGTACCTGGAGCAGTGCGCGGCGGACGAGCTGCGCCCCGCCCGCGTCCCCGGGACACCCCCGCGGATCGTCCGCGCCGAGATACCCAGCCCCGAGCTGAGCCGCTTCCTCTACACCGCCGTCGGCGGCGACTGGTACTGGACCGACCGCCTCCCGTGGTCGCACGAGCAGTGGCGCAACTGGCTGGAGCGCCCCGGCGTGGAGACCTGGGTCGCCTACGTCCAGGGCACGCCCGCGGGCTACGTCGAGCTCGACCCGCAACCCGACGGCCAGGTCGAGATCACCAGCTTCGGCCTGCTCCGCGCGTTCACCGGCCAGGGCCTCGGCGGCCACCTGCTCACCGTCGGCGCCACCCGCGCCTGGGATCTCGCCACCCGCTGGGCCGACCGCAAGCCCACCGAACGCGTCTGGCTGCACACCTGTTCCAACGACGGCCCGCACGCCCTCCGCAACTACCAGGCCCGCGGCTTCCGCGTCTTCGACGTCCGCTCCGCCACCGAACTCCGCGACCACACCCCGCCCGGCCCCTGGCCCGGCGCCCACTGAAGGCATGGACACCGGCCAGCTGAGACAGGTACGCCTGGCCAAGGACGCCATGGATCGCGACTGGGCCCGCCCCCTCGACCTGCCCACCGTCGCGGCCGAGGCGGGCTACTCCCAGTACCACTTCGTACGGCTGTTCCGCGAGGTCTACGGGGAGACGCCGGGCCAGTACTTGAGCCGCCGCCGCATCGAACGGGCCCAGGAGCTCCTCCGCTCGGCGAACCTCACGGTCACCGAGATCTGCCTCCTGGTCGGCTTCACGAGCCTCGGCACGTTCTCCACCAAGTTCAAGAGACAGGTGGGCGTCACGCCGACCGAGTTCCGCCGCGCGGCCCGGCGCTCCGGAACACCCCCCGTCCCCGGTTGCTTCGTCCTCTTCTGGGCGGGCGGCTTCCGTGCGGACCAGCAATTTTCAAGAAGCCGCAACGGAGCTCCGCCTCCTAACGTGGACCCCACACCACGAAGGGAAACCTCATGATCACCGGACTCGGCCTGGCCACCATCTGGGTACTCGACCAGGACTCCGCCAAAGAATTCTTCACCGCCAAGCTCGGCCTGGAGGAGCGCACCGACATGACCCTGGGGGAGGGCGGCATGCGCTGGGTCACCGTCGGCGCCAGGGACCAGCCCGAGCTCCAGCTCACCCTCATGGTCCCCGGCCCGCCGTCCCTCGACCCCGAGTCCGCCGAGCAGCTGAAGGGCCTGATCGCCAAGGGCGTCCTCGGCGCCGGCGCGTTCTCCACCGACGACTGCCAGGCGGAGTACGAGCGCCTGTCCGCCGCCGGCGTCACCTTCATCCAGCAGCCCGAGAAACGCCCCTACGGCATCGAGGCCATCTTCCGCGACGACTCCGGCAACTGGTACAGCCTCACCCAGCCCTTCGAGAAACTGGACGAGACCGCCGACTGGAACAACTGCTAGTCGAGCCCCATGCCGAGATACTCCCAGGTGAGGGAGACCTCGATGGGATCGGCAACCGCCACGGCGACAGGGTGACCGCTGCTTGGACCCGGAGGAGGCGCGCCGGACGCTGGCGGCGCTCCTCGGGTCCCGGTTCGGCCTGTCGGAGGAGAAGGTCTGATCAGCGGGCGGCGAGCTCGCGGAGGACGATGATCAGCTGCTCGGCCTCGGCGGCGGTGATGCGCCAGTTGACCATGGCGGGGCGGAAGACGGTCATGCCGCGGTAGGTGCTCGTCCCGGCGTAGACGCGGCCGTCGGCGAGGAGTTCGGCGCCGAGCCGGGCGTTGAGGGCGTCGAGGTCCTCTTCGGGGACGCCGGGCGGGCGGTAGCGGAAGCAGACGATGGACAGCTGGACGGGGGCGAGCAGTTCGAGGTCGGGGGCGTTCTCGACGAGCTTGCCGAGGTGGGCGGCCGCGTCCAGATGGCGTTCGACCATCGCGCGGTAGCCCTCCCGGCCGTACGCGCGGAGCGTCGCCCAGATGGGGAGCGCGCGGGCCCGCCGGGACGACTCGGGGCCGAGCATGTTGTAGTTGGGCCCCTCGCCGGGCTGCGGGAGGTAGGCGGCGCCCCAGGCGCCGAAGGCCTTGGAGAGGTACGCCCCGTCGCGGATGAACGAGAACCCGCTCTCGTACGGGACGTTCAGCCACTTGTGGCCATCGGCGGTGATGGAGTCGGCGCGGGCGGCGCCCCGGGCCAGGTGGGCCGTCCGGGGCGACAGCGCGGCGAACATGCCGAACGCCCCGTCGACGTGGAGCCAGGCCCCGTGACGTTCGGCCAGGTCGGCGAGATCGTCGAGCGGGTCGGAGCCGCCGGTGTTGACCTCGCCGAGGTTGCCGACGATGACGGCGGGGGCGCCGTCCAGGGCGGCGAGGGCCTCCTCCATCGCGGGCAGGTCGATCGCGCCGGAGTCGTCGCGGGCGAAGGTGCGCAGCGTGTCGCGGCCGCAGCCGAGGATCTGCAGGGCCTTGCGTGTGCTGACGTGCACCAGGCCGCTGCTGAAGACGGGCATCTGGGGGAGCCCGGCCAGACCCTGGGAGGTCACGTCGACGCCGTGCTTCTCGGCCCACCAGCAGCGGGCCGCGGACAGGCCGGTGACGTGCGCGAACGTGGCGCTCGGGGTGAGGACGCCGCCGTAGGAGGCGGGGATGCCGAACAGGTCCTTGAGCCATCCGAGGACGACCGTCTCGACCTGGGTGGCGAACGGGGAGGCGACCCAGAGCCCGGCTGCCTGGTCGAGGAGCGACGTGATCCAGTCCCCGGCCATGGCCGCGGGCGTGGAGCCGCCCGTCACGAGATGGAAGAAACGGGGGCCGGAGAGGTGGGTGGCGGCCTCGGTGCCGATGCGCAGGAGCTCCGCCACGGCGGCCGGCCCGCCCTCGCCGCGTTCCGGTAGCGGGCCCTCCAGGTCTTTGAGGAGGACGTCGCGGGTCCGGTCGTGGACGGGCCGCGTGGCCAGGCTCGCGAGGTAGGGGGCGGCGGCGTTCGCGACCAGTTCGAGACCGGCGGCCGCGGTGTCATGTTCGTGGATGGGGTCACTCATGACGTCAGTGAAGCAGGGCGCTTCCGCCGAGTAAATGATCATTCGTCCTGGACGATGAGGCGGACGAGGTGGCCATGCGCGGCGAATACCGGCGAATCACCGTCCAGCATGCCGGTGGCGCAGTCGATCGTGGTCGCGTCCACCTGCCGGACGAGGAACGCCGGCTCGGCGATCGCCGCGAGGAACCGGATCGCCTCGCGCAGGAGATGGATCTTCTTGGCGGGTCCGGTGGAGACGACGGTGAGCTCGTAGACGCCGTCCGGAAGGAGCCGTTCGGAGACGATCCGGAACGGCGCGTCGGCGCGGCGGAGATGCGGCAGGAGATGGGCCTCGGGCTCCTCGGCCACCCATCCGTCCCGTTCGGTGTGCCGGAGGAGATCGCGGACGTGGGGAGTGGCGGCCGCCCCCGAGGCGATGCCGGTGAACCGCTCGTCGATGTCCCATCTGGGGCGTTCGGTCATGGCCACACCTTGCCATCCCTTG
The DNA here is from genome assembly GCF_043198015.1 of Spirillospora sp. NPDC048911. Lineage (NCBI taxonomy): Bacteria > Bacillati > Actinomycetota > Actinomycetes > Streptosporangiales > Thermomonosporaceae > Spirillospora > Spirillospora sp. NPDC048911. The sequence continues at coordinate 1,341,885 of NZ_JBICUD010000002.1, forward strand.
CTGATCATGTTGTGCTCCGCGTCCCGGGCCGGTTGAATTTCGGCACCGGCGCACACCTCGCGTGCGTGCCTTCGAGCCCATCGTTCGCGAATCTTCCGGTCCGCGACAGGGGCTCGGCTTCCCCGTTTCGCGGGACTCGGGGCCCGGTCATCCACCGCTGGGGTGACCGGGCCGCCCGCGTGTCCGATACCTACAAGACCCCCGCCGGCCCGCGCTCCTACGGTGGGGCCATGAAGACGATCGACACCGAGCGGCTGGCGCGCGCCGAGGACTTCATGCGCCGCAACGCGCGCCTCATCGACCGGCACCGGTTCGCGTTCCACTTCCGGGGCGGCCCGGCCGCCGCGATCACGGCGGCGCTGCGGCCGTACGAGAACCCCGACGGCGGCTACGGCCACGGCCTCGAACCCGATCTGCGCGGCGAGGCCAGCCAGCCCGTCCCCGCCCAGCACGCCCTGGAGTTCCTGCACGAGGCGGGTGCCGGCGTCGACCCCGCGGTGGGAAGGATCTGCGACTACCTGACGTCCATCGCCCGGCCGGACGGGGGAGTCCCGTTCGTGCTGCCGACCGTGCGCGGGACGCCGGCCGGCCCCTGGTGGCGGTCGCCCGACGACCCGCCCGGCCACATCGTCCCCACCGGGACGCTGGCGGGGCAGCTGCACCGGATCGGCGTCGGCCACCCGTGGCTGGAGCCCGCGACCGGCTTCTGCTGGGCCTGGCTGGACGAGGCGGCCGACCCGCAGCCGTACGAGATCTACGCGATCCTGACGTTCCTCGACCACGTGCCCGACCGGGACCGCGCGGAGGCGGCGTTCGAGCGGCTGCGCAAGCCGATGCTCGCCCACGTCGCCCTCGACCCGCGCACGGGCGGCGACGCCCACTTCCCGCTCGACTTCGCGCCCTCGCCGGACGGCTTCGGCCGCCGCCTCTTCGACGACGACGTCATCGAGGCCCATCTCGACGCGCTGGTGGAGGCGCAGCAGGACGACGGAGGCTGGACGGTCAACTTCCTCATCTGGACGCCCCAGACCGGACCGGAGTGGGGCGGCTTCGTCACCGTGGAACGCCTCCGGACATTGCGGGCATACGGAAGACTGTCGGCATGAGCGGTCTCACCCCCGACGACGTCACCCGGCACTGCCTCGGCCTGGAGCAGGCGAAGGAGGACTTCCCCTTCGGCCCGCAGCCCGCGGTCTACCGGATCGCGGGCAAGATCTTCGCGCTGCTCAGCGAGGACGCCGACCCGCCGAGGGTGAGCCTCAAGCTGCCGCCGGACGAGGTGCGGGCGCTCCAGGCTCAGTATCCGGGCACGGTGCTTCCCGGCTACCACCTCAACAAGCGGCACTGGGTGACGGTGGTGCTGGAGGGCGACCTGGACGGCGACGAGGTGCGCGCGCTCGTCGACCAGGCGTACGACACGGTGGTCGCCACCCTGCCCCGCCGGCTCCGCCCGGGGTTCGTCCCGCCCGTGCCCGAGGCGCCCGCGCGCAGGCATGGCGAGGCCATCTGACCGCCGCGCAGGCGGCCCGGCCCGTCGGCGGCGAGGCCGGACAGCCCGACGGTCGCGCGTCGTGAGCGGGCTCGGTCAGACGGGGGTGAGGTCCGCGGCCCTCTCCAGCGAAGCGGCCTTCTCCAGCAGGGCGGTCAGCGGGGCGCCCGCCAGTTCGCGCACCTCATGGGCCAGATGTGCCTGATCGGAATATCCCGTGGCGTACGCGACGTCCGCGAGCGGCCGGCCCGCGTACGCCAGCCCGAGCGCCTTCTGGAAGCGCAGCACCCGCTGGACCGTTTTCGGCCCGTACCCGAAGGCCGCCAGGACCCGCCGTCGCAGTTGCCGCTCGCCGAGGCCCAGTGCGTCAGCGGCCTCGCTGACGGGGCGGCCGGCCAGGTCGCGCAGGAGGGGCTGGACGATCGGGTCGGCGGGCTCGGACTCGGTGCTCCGCCGCAGCACCGCCCTGGTCAGGACCTGCGCGGGGTCGCCGGCCGAGGCCAGCGCCTCGCCCAGCCGGTCCGCCTCGGGCCCCCACAGATCGCGGAGCGGAGGCCGCGCGTCCCGGACGGCGTCGGCGGGCACGCCCAGGATCGGCGCGGCCATGCCCGGCCGGAAGCGCACGCCGATCAGCCGGTCACCGGGGTCCAGCCTCGCGAGCATCGGGCCGGTGTCGGGCCCGGCGACCTGGATCCGCGCGTCCCGGCTCCACCAGATCAGGTCGACGCAGCCGTCCGGGACGACGCGCTGCTCGTACGGCTCGCCGGCGCCCGCCGCGAGTTCGTGGCGCCAGACGCAGGCCAGCCCGGCTCCCGCCGGCGCGGGAAGTTCAAGATAGCGGCTGGCCTTCACCCTTCCTGCATACCACTGCCCGTCGTGGGCAGGGGCAACGAGGACAGCCCAAACCGACGAGAAGGGGAGAATTCCGCCATGGCCACCGATCTTCAGGGCAAGACCATCGCCTTCCTCTGCGCGCCCGAGGGCGTCGAGCAGGTCGAGCTGACCGAGCCCTGGAAGGCCGTCGAGCAGGCGGGCGGGCAGCCCCGGCTGGTCTCGACGCAGTCGGGCCGTATCCAGGCGTTCGAGCACCTCGACAAGGGCGACACCTTCGCGGTCGACACGACCGTGGACGTCTCGCCGCCGGAGGAGTTCGACGCGCTCGTGCTGCCCGGGGGCGTCGCCAATCCGGACTTCCTGCGGACGCAGCCGAACGCCGTCGCGTTCGCCAAGGCGTTCTTCGACACCGGCAAGCCGGTCGCGGCGATCTGCCACGCGCCCTGGACGCTCATCGAGGCCGACGTCGTCCGCGGCCGCACGCTGACGTCATGGCCGAGCCTCCAGACCGACCTGCGCAACGCCGGCGCGACGTGGGTCGACGAAGAGGTCAAGGTCTGCGAGGGCGGCCCGAACGTCCTCGTGACGAGCCGCAAGCCCGACGACCTGAAGGCGTTCTGCCAGGCCGCCGTCGAGGCCTTCAAGCGGTGACCGCGGGCCGGGCCGATGGTGATTCAGGTCACATTTCCCCCTATGGTCTAGACCTCTGACCTAGACCAGTACGTGAATCTTCGGCGACCGCATCCTGCACGAATATCCGTACCCGCCGGTAACTAAGTAGCGTTGTGCACGTGACCCGTCGAGCGAAGATTGTCAGCACCATCGGCCCCGCCTGCTCGAGCCCCGAGCAGATCCACGCCCTCGTGGAGGCCGGCATCGATGTCGCCCGGCTCAACATGAGCCACGGCGAGCACGCCGTCCACGAGCAGGTGTTCCACCGGCTGCGGGCCGCCGCCGAGGCGACCGGCCGCGGCGTCGGCATCCTGGCCGACCTCCAGGGCCCCAAGATCCGCATCGGGCGGTTCCCGGACGGGCCGGTACGGCTGACGCTCGGCGACGAGTTCACGATCACGATCGAGGACGTCCCGGGCAGCCGCCGCGAGGTGTCCACCACCTACCAGGGCCTGCCCGGGGACGTCAGCCCCGGCGACACCGTCCTCATCGACGACGGCCGGGTCGCCCTCGAGGTCGTCGAGGTCGACGGCCCCCGCGTGCACACCCGCGTGATGGTCGGCGGCATGGTGTCCGACAACAAGGGCCTCAACCTGCCCGGCGTTCCGGTGAGCGTGCCCGCGCTCACCGACAAGGACGAGGAAGACCTGCGCTGGGCGCTGCGGCTCGGCGTCGACATGGTCGCGCTCTCGTTCGTCCGCACGCCCGAGGACGCCGACATCTGCTACCGGATCATGGAGGAGGAGGGCGTCCGCGTCCCCCTCATCGGCAAGATCGAGAAGCCGCAGGCCGTGGCCGCGCTGCCCGAGATCGTCGCCGCGTTCGACGGCATCATGGTCGCCCGCGGCGACCTCGGCGTCGAGCTCCCCCTGGAAGAGGTGCCGATCGTCCAGAAGCGCGCCATCGAGCTGTGCCGCGAGAAGGCCCGCCCGGTGATCGTCGCCACCCAGATGCTCGAATCCATGATCTCCGCGCCCCGGCCCACCCGCGCCGAGACCTCCGACGTCGCCAACGCCGTCTTCGAGGGCGCCGACGCGGTGATGCTCTCCGGCGAGACCAGCGTCGGGCAGTACCCGATCGAGTCGGTCGAGACGATGAGCCGCATCGTCACCACGGCCGAGAAGGCGTCGCTGCAGGCCACGCACGCCCTCGACCGCATCCCCGAGACCGTCGGCGGCGCGATCGCCCGGGCCGCCGCCGAGGTCGGCGCCATCATCGGCGCCGAGGCCCTCGTCGCGTTCACGATGTCGGGCGAGACGGCCCGCCGGCTGTCGCGCTACCGCTCGCCGATCCCGCTGCTGGCGTTCACGTCGGTGCCGGCCGTGCGCGGCAAGCTCGCCCACGTGTGGGGCACCGAGACGTTCATCGTCCCGCACGCCCACCACACCGACGACATGGTCCGCCAGGTCGAGCAGGGCCTGCTGGAGACCGGGCAGGTCCAGAAGGGCGACCGCGTGGTGATCGTGGCCGGCTCGCCCCCCGGCACCGCCGGCTCGACCAACGCGCTCCGCGTCCACCGCATCGGCGACGCCATCGCCGTCCGCGACTGACCCGGCTCGGAAGCCGGCGCCGGTCCGCCCGAAAGCTGGACATTCCGGCGCCGGTGATCGCATGATTCCGATATGAGCGATCACCCGCGCGATGACGACGGCCGCGAGCCGGGCACGGCCACGCGGTGGCGGTCCCTGCCACCGCGCACGCCGCCGGCCGACACCCTGGCCTCCCAGGAGGTCCCGCCCAAGCCGCAGGTCATCGCCGAGCCGGGCAATGTGAAGCTGGACGAGGCCACCCGCTACCCCGGCTGAGCCGCGCCGAACCCCCGCCAGAGCTCGTCCGCACATCTGCACAGGTGTTCAGAGGTTGCCCGGCCGACCGTCACCGGCCGAAACCCACCGCCATGATCCTCCCCGTGGCACGTTGATCCCACCAGGGACGACGGCCGGCGGGAGCGACGATCATGCGGGGAACGGGACGGGCGGCCACCCTCTGGCGCGGCCTGTGGTTCCGGCGGGGCATGTCCGCCGGGCTCCTGCTCATGGCGGTCGTCGCCGTCGCCGCCGCCTCGATCGGCCCGTCCTACCACGACGCCGCCGCCACGTTCGCGCTGCGCCGTACGATCACCAAGGCGCCGCCCGCCGGGCAGGCCCTGCACCTCACCGCGCTCTCGCCCGCCGGGCAGGCGCTGGACCGAAGCCCCTTGGAGTCGTACGCGACCGGTGCGCTCCACGGGCACGATCGGCTGTTCCAGAGCCCCATCATGGAGATCAAGGGCACCGGCGACTTCGGGACCGGCAGAGCGGCCGGCATCACCTGGCGGCAAGGCGCGTGCGCTCATCTGACCTTCGAGTCGGGACGCTGCCCCGACTCCACGCCGGAGATGTGGGACGCGCCGTTCACGCGGGCCGCCGTCGACCGGGAGACGGCCGCGGCCCGGGGCTGGAAGGCCGGCAGCAGGGTGCGGACGCGGCTTCGCGACACCGGGGGCAGGCAGGTGACGCTCCTCATCACCGGCGTCTACACGATCCGTGACGCCGACTCGCCCTACTGGTACGGCAGCCCGCCGGGGCGGGGCGGCGACGGCGCGTTCTTCGTCGCCGAACCCCTTCAGCTGGGCAAGGTCCCCGACGAGGTGGGCTTCATCGGCCGGATCCTGCTGCCCGTGCGGGTCGACGCGCTGCGGCCCGGTGACCGGCGCGAGCTGGGCACGGCGGTACGGGACGCCGCCGCGTTCGGCCAGCTGCGCACGTGGACGTCGTTCCACTCCGAACTCGCCACCACACTCGAAGAGATCGACGCGACCCTGGGCACCCTCCAGGTCCCGGTGATCGTGGTGACGCTGCAGCTGGTCGTGCTCTGCTGGCTGCTGCTCTTCCTCCTCATGACCGAGGTCGCCCAGGCCCGCGCCCCCGACATCGCCCTGGTCAAGCTCCGCGGGCTCACCGGCGTGCGGCTGCTGGCCTTCGGCCTCGCCGAGCCCGTGCTGCTCCTGCTCATCGCGCTGCCGCTCGGCATCGGGCTCGGGCGGGTCGCCGCCCGATCGATGGCCGCGGCGTTCCTGGGCGAGACGGTGACCATGGGCATGCCCGTGGCGGTCTGGCTGGCGGCCGCCGGCACCACCGCCGGCGGCCTCGTGGCGGTGGTCATCGCGTCGCGCACCGCCCTGTCGCGGCCCGTCACCGAGCAGTGGCGCCGGACGGCCGGACGCCGCCGCCCCGGCCGGGGGTGGGTCCCGGAGGCGGTGCTGCTGACCCTGGTCGCCGGTGGCCTCGCGCAGATCGTCGGCTCCGGCGCGCTGTCCACGGCGGGACGCCAGAACGCGGTCTCGCTCGTGGTCCCCGGGCTGCTCGCCCTGGGCGCGGCCCTGATCGCGGCGCGGGCGCTCCCGCCGGCCTGCCGTGCCCTGTTCGGCCGGACGCGGCGGCAGGGCGGCCTCGGGGCCTTCCTGGCCCTCCGCCAGATCGCCCGCAGACCCGGCGGCAACCGCCTCACGATCTCGCTCGCGACCTCGCTCGCCCTGGTCGTCTTCGCCACCGCCGCGTGGTCGGTCACCCGTACCAACCACCGCGAGGTCGCGCGCGTCCGGATCGGCGCCCCCGTCGTCCTGACCGTCAGCCCGCCCGCGGACAGGACGCTCGCCGACTTCGTCCGCCAGGCCGACCCGGCCGGCCGGTCCGCCGCGCCGGTCCTGGCCACCCGCCGCACCGAGCCGGGTGCGCCCGTCACGCTCGCCGTCGACCCGAAGCGGTTCGCGGCCGTGGCGTACTGGCGGCCGGACTTCGGGAAACAGTCACTGGCCTCGATGATGGAGAAGCTGTCGCGGCTGTCGGGGACGCCGCCGCTCGTCCACGGCGAGCGGCTCCGGGCCGAGCTGGACGTCAGAACGCTCCGGGACTCGGCCACCAAGGAGCCTGTCAGCGCCGAGATCCGCGTCGAGATCCTCCAGCCGGGCCGCCTGCGCTCCACCGAGGTCGATCTCGGGACCATCTCCGGACCCGGCCGGCGCACCCTCGCCGGCACGCTGCCCGGATGTTCCCGAGGCTGCGAGATCCTGCGCGTCTTCCTCCACGTCCCGCCCAGCAAGAGCCCGTCCGCCGTCGACGGAGACCTGATCGTCCGGAACCTCCAGGAGCGGGCCGCGGGACGATGGAACCGCGTGGAGCCCGTGATCTCCGAAAGGCAATGGCGCGTCCTCCTGGTCGAAGACCAGGAATTCGGCGTCTTCAAGGCCGGCGGCCACGAAGTCCCCGGCGGCATACGGGCCTCGTTCCACGCGCCGCTCTCGCTCTGGCAGGGCTTCGGCTACGTCGGCCCCGGAGGGAGGATCGCGGCCGTCACGACTCCCGGCGTGATCCCTGAGGCCTCCGAACGGAAGTCCGCGGCGCTGGGGCTCGACGGCCGCCCGCTGGAGGCGGAGGTGACCTCCACCGTCCTCGCGCTGCCCGCCGCCGGCGAGGCCGGCGCCGTCATCGACGAGGCCGAGGCCCGCCGAGTCGCGGGCACCGTCGCCACCGGGACCGTCGACCACCAGATCTGGAGCACCCCCGAGGCCGCGCCCCGGATCAAGACCGCGATCCACGCCGCGGGCATGACCGTGCTCTCCGAGCGCACGGTCAAGGCCGAGACCGAGGCGCTCGGGCAGGACGGCCCGGGGCTGGCCCTCATGCTCCTGCTCGTCACCTCCGCCGCGGCGGCCCTGCTCGCCGCCGCCGGGGCGATGCTCAGCCTGTACGCGTCGGGTCGCCGCCGCACGTACGAACTCGCCGCCCTCCGCGTCGCGGGAGCCCGCCGCCGCGTTCTGCGCCGCGGCCTCCTGGCCGAACAACTCGTGGTCCTCGGCTTCGGCACGTCCGTCGGCGTGATCGCCGGGCTCCTCACCGTCTGGCTCGCGCTCCCGTCCATCCCGCAGTTCGTGCACCCGCCCGCCGTCCCGGACCTGACCCGCGCGCCGGACCCGTGGCTCCTCGCCGGTGTGATCGCCACCGCCACGGCCCTCACGTTCGCCGGGGCCTGGCTGATGTCGGGCGCCTTCATGACCCGCGTCCGCGCCGACCAGCTCAGGGAGGCCCCGCCGTGACCGCCGTTCGCTGTGACAACGTCCTGCACATCTACCGGGCCGAGGAGGACGACGTCATCGCCCTCCGAGGGGTGGATCTGGAGGTCGGCCAGGGTGAGTCCCTCGCCCTCATCGGGCCCTCGGGCGCGGGCAAGACGACGCTCCTCTGGCTGCTCGCGGGCCTGCTGAAGCCCAGCGCGGGCAAGCTCAGCGTCCTCGGCCGCGACGTCGAGACGCTCGGTCCGGGAGCCCTGTCCCGGCTGCGCGCCCGGGAGATCGGCATCGTCCTCCAGAACCCCGCTCGCAACGTCCTGCCGCACGCGACCGCCGCCCAGAACATCGCGCAGGCCCAGCGCATCGCCCGCGGCCGCCGCGTGATCGCCGGCCTCCTCGAACAGGTGGGCCTGGAGAACGTGCCGGGCCCCGCCGGACGCCTGTCCGGTGGTGAGCAGCAACGCCTCGCCGCGGCGATCGCCATGGCGCACCGCCCGCGCCTGCTCCTCGCCGACGAGCCCACCAGCCAGCTGGACCGCGAGTCGGCCACCGTGGTGATCGATCTGCTGCGCGCCGCAGGTGAGAACGGGACCACCGTCGTCGTGGTCACCCACGACCCCGCCGTGAGCGCCGCGTTCGACCGGAGCCTCACCATCCGTGACGGACGCGTCGGCTCCGAGGAACGCGACGGCGCCGAGTACCTGGTCGTGGGCCGGGACGGCTCCGTCCAGCTGCCGCCGGCGCTCCAGGAGATCCTGCCGCCGGGCACCAGGGCCGTCGCCCGCGCCCTGCCCGACGGCGTCGAGCTGCGCCGGGAGGCCGAGTGATGTTGCGCGCCGAGGGCCTGTCGCACACGATCGACGGCCGTGCCATCCTCACCGGCATCGACCTGGAAGCGACAGCGGGCGAACGCATCGCCGTGATCGGCCCATCGGGCTCAGGCAAATCAACCCTCCTGACGCTCCTCGCCGGAGTCATCACCCCCACGCACGGACAGGTGAGATTCCGGGGAGCCCCCATCGGCGAATCGGCACGCCAGGAGATCTCCTACGTCTTCCAGGGCTACGGCCTGATGTCCCTGCTCACCGCCGCTGAGAACGTGGAAATCGCCCTCCGCGCCGCAGGCCGGCCTCCGGCGAAAGCACGCGAGCTGGCCGCAGACGCCCTGGAGACCCTCGGCATGACCCCCTATGCCGATCACCTGATCGAAGAACTCTCCGGCGGCCAGCAACAGCGCACGGCCGTCGCGCTCGCCCTGGCCCGCCGTCCCGCGCTCCTGCTGGCGGACGAGCCCACGGCCGAGCAGGACCCCGGCCACCGCGACCTGGTGCTCAAGCGCCTTCTGGCCGAGACCGAACGCGGCGCGGCATTGATCATCGCGACCCACGACCCCGAGGTGGCGGCCCAATGTGACCGCACTCTGCGCCTCGACGACGGCATCATTCGTGACGGGTGCCCCGAGTGGGATTCGAACCCACACTAAACGGTGTTTGAGACCGCTTCCTCTGCCATTGGGATATCGGGGCTTATGTTGGACATTCTTCTGAAGCTAAAAGTGCGGTGGGTGATCGCCCTACCTGCCGCTGACCAGAGTAGCGCCTCCCGGTAGTCTCGTGCTCGTGACGGAGAGCGCGCTGCGTGTGGTGATCGCTGAGGACGAGGCACTGATCCGCCTGGACCTCAAGGAGATGTTGCAGGAGGACGGCTACGAGGTCGTCGGCGAGGCCGGGGACGGCGAGACCGCCGTGCGGCTGGCCGGCGAGCTGAAGCCGGACCTGGTGATACTCGACGTCAAGATGCCCGTGCTGGACGGCATCTCGGCGGCCGAGCGGATCTCCGCCGACCGGATCGCGCCGGTGGTCATCCTCACCGCGTTCTCCCAGCGCGAGCTGGTGCAGCGGGCCACCGAGGCGGGGGCCATGGCCTACCTCGTCAAGCCCTTCACCAAGACCGACCTCGCGCCGGCCATCGAGATGGCCGTCAGCCGCTACACCGAGCTGCGCGCGCTCGAGGCCGAGGTCGCCGGCCTCCAGGACCGGCTGGAGACCCGCAAGGTCGTCGACCGCGCCAAGGGCCTGCTCCAGGAGGCCAACGGATGGAGCGAGCCCGAGGCCTTCCGGTGGATCCAGAAGACGTCCATGGACCGCCGCCTGACCATGCGGGCCGTCGCCGACGCCGTCGTCGCCGGTGCTCTGGGCAAGCCCGCCGAGGAACCTCCCACGTCCTGATGGACGGTCGGCAGTTTGTCGGCGAATGTTCGGCGCGCATTCATGGGATGTCTGTGTCGGGTGATAACTTTCTGTAATCAGCCCATGTACGGGCCGGTGTCACATGGGCACGGAGGCGTAACGAAGGGGTAACCCTTCTGCTCTTGGGTGCTGATCTGTGATGTCACATCGGTGTACTACGGACAGGTCCCCGAGTGACCGCTTTCACCCGCTGAGGGCGAAGTCGCGGGGTCAACACTCGTACCCGATCCATTGAGGATCCGGATGGAAAGGTTGGGCACCTTGCGGCGCAACATGATGAGAGTCACCGGAGCGGTGGCGATGAGCGCGGTGCTGGCGCTCGGTGCGAGCGCCTGCGGCGGCGACGACGGTGGTGGCGGCGGCGACACCCTGAACATCGGTTTCATGGGTGACCTTTCGGGTCCGGACTCGGCGATCGTCATCCCGCCGTTCAACGGCGCGCAGCTGGCGATCGACCAGTACAACGCGACGAACCCGAAGAAAAAAGTCAAGCTGATCCGTTATGACACGCAGGGCAAGGAGAACCAGGCCGCGGCCCTGGCTCCCAAGGCGATCAAGGACGACAAGATCGTCGCCATGATCGGCCCGGCGTTCTCCGGTGAGTCCAAGGCCGCCAACGGCATCCTGGACAAGGGCAAGGTCCCGAGCATCACGCCGTCGGCGACCAACCCCGACCTGTCCAAGGCGGGTCACAAGTACTGGCACCGCCTGGTCGCCACCGACCAGGCCCAGGGCACCGGCATCGCCGAGGCCCTGATCAAGGCCAAGTCGCCGAAGAAGGCCTACGTCATCAACGGCAAGAAGGCCTACAGCGTCGGCATCGGCGACTTCGCCTTCCAGGCGTTCAAGGCCAAGGGCATTCCCACCGAGCGCGACCAGATCGACGAGACGGCGTCGGACTTCTCCTCGACCGTCACCAAGGTCAAGGCGGCCAATCCGGACGTCATCTTCTACGGCGGCTACTACTCCGAGGGCGGCAAGCTCCTCAAGCAGCTGCGCGACGGCGGTGTGACCGCGCTCTTCGCCTCCGGTGACGGTTCGCTGGACGCCAAGCTGGTCGAGGCGGCCGGTGCCAAGCAGGCCGAGAACGCCCTGCTGGGCTGCCCCTGCTTCATCCCGTTCGGCGAGCAGACCGACCCGACGCTGGTGAAGTTCGTGGCGGACTACAAGGCGAAGGTGAACACCACCCCGGCGATCTACTCGACCGAGGGCTACGACGCCGCGACGGCCTTCACCGCGGCGATCAAGGCCGGCAACGAGACCGGTGAGAAGATCAACACCTTCCTGTCGACCTACACGGCGAAGGGTGTCTCCAAGCAGGTCAAGTGGGGTCCGGACGGCGAGCTGGCCGAGACCACGATCCACCTGTACCAGGTTCAGGGCGGAGCCATCAAGTGGCTCGGCAAGACCGACGAGGCCAAGCCGAAGGGCTGATTCGGCCCAGTTGCCACGCATGTGACGGCGCCGAGGCGGGAGCGCTACCGCGCTCCCGCCTCTGTCAGTCGGACGGCTGACCGCCGTCCCCGTCTTGAAGGCGATCCATTGCTCAACGACTTCATCAATCAGTTCTGGCCGTCCACAGTGGGCGGCCTGACCGTCGGGGCCATCTACGCGCTGATCGCGCTCGGCTACACGATGGTCTACGGCGTGCTGCGCCTGATCAACTTCGCGCACTCCGAGATCTTCATGATCGGCACGATCGGTGCGCTGTTCACGGTGACGGAGCTCCTGAACGTCACCTCTCCCTACAGCGGTTTCGCGCTGCTCGGCGTGCTGCTGCTGCTCATGGTCGTCGCGATGGCGGCCTCCGGCGGCGCGGCGGTCCTCCTGGAGGTCGTCGCCTATCGTCCGCTCCGGAGAAAGGGCGCCTCGCGGCTGGCCGCGCTGATCTCCGCGATCGGCGCCTCCTTCTTCCTGCAGGAGCTGTTCGCCCTGCAGGTCATCCCCAAGCTCTTCGACCGGCCCGAGGGCCGCAACCAGGTCGGCGTGCCCCGGATCGTCGAGCGCGACAAGCTCTTTGAGATCTTCGGCGCCACCGTGCGGCTGGACCACGTGATCGTCATCGTCGCCTCGGTGGTCATGATGATCGCGCTCGACCAGTTCGTGAGCCGGACCAAGGTCGGACGCGGCATCCGGGCGACGGCGCAGGACCCCGAGACGGCGGTCCTGATGGGCGTCAACATCGACACGATCGTGCGCACCACGTTCCTGCTGGGCGGCGCCATGGCCGGTGTCGCCGCGGTGCTGTACGTCGTCGAGTTCGAGCTGACGGTCTACAACGTCGGCTTCGTGCTGGGCGTCAAGGCGTTCACCGCCGCCGTGCTCGGCGGCATCGGAAACCTGCGCGGCGCGCTGCTCGGCGGGTTCGCGCTGGGACTGATCGAGAACTGGGGCGCGATCTTCTTCGGCTCCGATTGGAAGGACGTCATCGCCTTCACCGTTCTCGTGGTCATCCTCATGTTCCGTCCCACCGGTCTTCTCGGTGAATCTCTCCAGCAGGCGCGCGCATGAACCTCAAGCAGACTTTCAGTGCAAGGAGCGGCCTGTCCGACCGGATCCGCGACTGGTGGGCCGACGCGCCCCACTACGTGCGATGGCTGGTCTACCTGCTGCTGCTCCTCTTCGTGCTCTTCGTCCTGCCCACCGAGGGCGTCGCGAACATCATGTCGCCGGAGACCGACTGGATCACCACGCTGTGGGACCCGATCGGCATCTACATCCTGCTGGCGCTCGGCCTCAACATCGTGGTCGGCCAGGCCGGCCTGCTCGACCTCGGCTACGTGGCGTTCTTCGCCATCGGTGCCTACAGCGTGGGCGTGCTCGGCGGCAAGCACGGCTGGCCGTTCTGGGGCACGGTCGTGGCCGCGCTCGTCATCGCCGCGGCCTCCGGGATCATCCTCGGCGCGCCGACGCTGCGGCTGCGCGGCGACTATCTCGCGATCGTGACGCTGGGCTTCGGTGAGATCATCCGCATCGTCGCGCGGAACACCACCGCGATCGGCGACTCGCGCGGCATCTCCGACCTGCCCCGGCCGCCGACGATGTTCGGCCTCGACTTCAACGACGTGCTGGACGTCAAGCCGTTCTACTACCTCATCGTGGCGATGATCGTCGTGGTCATCATCGTCTCGATCCGGCTCAACAACAGCCGGGTCGGCCGGTCGTGGGCCGCGATCCGCGAGGACGAGGACGCCGCCGAGCTGATGGGCGTGCCGACGTTCAAGTTCAAGCTGCTCGCGTTCTTCGTCGGCGCCATGGTCGGCGGCCTGGCGGGCACCGGGCAGATGGGCGGCCCGCAGGGCTACATCCAGCCGGAGAACTTCCCGTTCATCCTGTCGGCGACCATCCTGGTCTGTGTGGTCTTCGGTGGTTCGGGCAACATCCCGGGTGTGATCCTGGGCGCGTTCATCATCGCCTGGCTGCCGGAGCGGTTCCGGTTCCTGGACGACTACCGCTACATGCTGTTCGGCGCCGTGCTGGTGATCATGATGATCGTCCGGCCCGAGGGCCTGCTGCCGTCCCGGCAGCGCAAGGCCGAGATGCAGGAGGGCTCCGGCGGCATGGGCTCCATGGGCGCCGAGGTGGCCACGCCGACGACCGCGGCTCCGGAGGTGGGCAAGTGAGCGACGTGAGCACCGAGAGCGCGCCCGGGGCGCCCGCCCAGGGCGCGGCGGCCCCGCTGCTGGAGCTGCGCGACGTCACGATGCGGTTCGGCGGCGTCGTGGCGCTCAAGAAGGTCGCCTTCAACGTCAACAAGGGCGAGATCTTCGCGCTGATCGGCCCGAACGGCGCCGGCAAGACCACGGTGTTCAACGTGACCACCGGCGTCTACAAGCCGACCGAGGGCGCGATCGTCTTCGACGGCCAGCGCATCAGCGGCATGAAGCGGTTCAAGGTCACCAAGCGCGGTGTCGCCCGTACGTTCCAGAACATCCGGCTGTTCCACAACATGTCGGCGCTCGAGAACGTGATGGTCGGCGCCGACGCCAACCACAAGACCGGCGCGATCGGGGCGATCCTCGGCCTGCCCTGGCACTACAAGGAGGAACGCCAGGGCCGCGAGCTCGCCCGCGAGCTGCTGGAGTTCGTGGGCATCGGCCACCGGTCCGAGGAGACGGCCAAGAACCTGCCGTACGGCGACCAGCGGCGGCTGGAGATCGCCCGCGCGCTGGCGACCGACCCGAAGCTGCTGCTGCTCGACGAGCCCGCGGCGGGCATGAACCCCGCCGAGAAGGTCGCGCTGCAGGGGCTCATCCGCAAGATCCGCGACTCCGGCCGCACCGTCCTGCTCATCGAGCACGACATGGGCCTGGTGATGAACATCGCCGACCGGCTCGCGGTCCTGGACTTCGGCGAGAAGATCGCCGAGGGGCTGCCCTCGGAGGTCCAGAGCAACCCGAAGGTGATCGAAGCGTATTTGGGGGCTCCCGCCGATGCTTCTTGAGATCGAGGACATCTACGTCCACTACGGCAAGATCGAAGCGCTCAAGGGCGTGTCGCTGCAGGTCGATGAGGGTGAGATCGTCACCCTCATCGGCGCCAACGGCGCGGGCAAGAGCACCACGCTGAAGACGATCTCCGGGCTGCGCCCGCTGACGTCCGGCCGGGTCACCTTCGACGGCAAGGACATCAGCAAGGTCCCGGGCCACAAGCGGGTGCTGCTGGGCATCGGCCAGTCGCCGGAAGGCCGGGGCATCTTCCCCGGCATGACGGTCGAGGAGAACCTCCACATGGGCGCCTACGCCCGCAAGGGGGACCTCACCAAGGACCTGGCCGAGGTGTACGACCTGTTCCCGCGGCTCGGCGAGCGCAAGAAGCAGGCGGGCGGCACCATGTCCGGCGGCGAGCAGCAGATGCTGGCCATCGGCCGCGCGCTGATGACCAAGCCCAAGGTGCTGCTGCTCGACGAGCCCTCGATGGGCCTGGCGCCCATGCTGATCCAGCAGATCTTCAAGATCATCGAGGAGATCAACCGGCGTGGCACCACCGTGCTGGTGGTCGAGCAGAACGCCCAGCAGGCGCTCTCGCTGGCCCACCGCGCGTACGTGATCGAGACCGGCAAGGTCGTCAAGTCCGCGCCCGCCGCGGACCTGCTGACCGACCCCGAGGTCCGGGCCGCCTACCTCGGTGGCGACCTGGCCGTGGACGAGGCCGCGGACGATACCGCCGTCGACTCGACCCCACGGAACGGCCAGGAGTAGCAGCTCGACCGGAAGCCGTGGTCGCGCGGAGGAGAAGCTCCTCTGCGAGGTCACGGCTTTCGTCATACCAGACAGTCCTTCCGCCAGGGCACGCGAAGGTCCCGTCAGGCAGGGCGAAGCTCTCAGCGGGGCAGGTGGAGGCCGGTCAGGGGAGGCGGAGGTCGGTGCCTTCCTCGTCCTTCATGTCGGTGAGCGTGGAGCCGCCGTAGAGACGCAGCGCCGTGGGCTTGGCGGCGGCCGGGATGTCGTACCAGAGGTCGAACTCCACGCGCATCGCGGCGCCCAGGTCGAACTTGAACGGCTGCCGCTTGACGATCATCGCGTCGTAGTCCGGCTTGCTGCTCGCCCCGTCCGAGGAGAGCAGCCGCTGCTTGTTCACGTCCACGAGCGTCGTGGTGCGGCCGTTGTTGACCATCACGAGCCGGACCCGCACGAACTTGCCCCGGGCCTTCACGTTGGCGTGACTGCCGGTGATCTCCGGCATGACGGTGAACCCGATCACGCTGAACGAGGTGTCCCCGTCCGACACCGGGGCGAGCTTCAGCGCCTTCTCGTCGGGCCGCACCGGCCGCGGTGACAGCTCGTACGTGGGAGCCGACTCGGGGGAGTCGTCGTCCCCGGAGCATCCCGCGGTCGAGGCCAGCACGATTCCGAGGGCCGCCGCAGCAGCGATCAAGCGCATGACGCGACGGTAGGCAGCGTCCGGTTCAGGCAGGAACACCGGAGACCCTTTTGCAACCGAACCGCAACCGGTGACCGTCCATAGCCGGTCACAGTGAAAAAAGCGGCACCCGCCGGGCAACCCCCGGGCGCCGGTCGGCGTAATAGATCCCGAGAACCGGCGGACGGGGAGGGCGGGACGTGGCGGACCGGTCTGACTATCCGGAGTTCGTTGCCTCGCGCGGGGAGGCCCTCCTGCTGACCGCCTACCTGCTGACGCGCGACTGGGCGACCGCCGAGGACCTGCTCCAGGAGGCGCTGGTGAAGACGTGGCGGGCCTGGCCGAGGCTGACGGAGTCGCCCGACGCGTACGTGCGCAAGGTGGTGGTGACCACGTACATCTCCTGGTGGCGCCGGTGGGGCGGCGAGCGTCCCTCCGACGACCTGCCCGAACGGATGGACGGCCTCGACGCGTACCGCGGCTACGACGACCGCGACGCGATCTGGCGGGCGGTGGGCAGGCTGCCGCGCCGGCAGCGCGCGGTCCTGGTGCTCCGCTACTACGAGGGCCTCACGTGCGCGGAGGCGGCGGAGATCCTGGGCTGTACGGAGGGGACCGTCAAGAGCCAGACGAGCAAGGCCCTGGCCAAGCTCCGGGCGGACGACTCGATCGTTCCCGTTCCCGTCATCGAGGGGGCCTGAGCCGGATGGCGACGACCGAGGAGGAACTGCTGCGCAGGGCGTTCGAGGATCGCCGCGGCGACGCGCCCGCGCCGAACGCGGACCGGGTGCTCCAAGTGCGGGGGCGCATCCGGCGCGCACGCCGGCGTCGGGCCGCCGCCGGCGTCGCCGGTTCGCTCGCGCTGCTCGGAGTGGCGGGCGCGGTCGTGCTGCCGCTCACGCAGCGGGACGCGGCCGATCGTTCGACCGCGGCGGCGGCGCCCGCGTTCGGGGCGGGGCCGGGCCGCCTGCTGGCCTCGGCGATCATCACCTGGCCGCGGGGCGGGACCTCGTCCATGCGGGTGCGCCGCGTGGACGAGCCGCTCAGGTTGCGCCTGGCATGCAACAACTACCAGGAGGCGTTCGCCGATCTCAACATCTCGGTCGAGGGGGAGAACACGGGCCCGTACCACCGCATGCTGCCCTGCCTGGGAGGGAAGGGGCAGGACACGGAGGCCTTGCTTCCTGTGCCTCGCGGAACGACGGTGCTCCTGGAGACATGGGCCACCGTCCCCGACAGCGCCATGCCGACTCCGGAGGAGGCGATGGACGGGGGGCCGCGGCGGCCCCGCGCGCTGCGCCTGGGCGTCTTCGAGTCGAGCGGGCCGCTGTCGGACAGCAGCGACACGGTCACCTTGGAGACTCCGCCGAGCGGGCGGGACCTCGACCCGCTGCCCACCTGCTATCCGGACGGCGACCCACGGTGTCTCCCGGGCTGAACATGCCGCCACTCCGGCTCAACGTGCCGCCACCCGGGCTGAACAGTGGAGCCACCCCGGGCCGAACATGGTTCGGGCCCGGGATCACCTTTGGGGCCGTACGGGTCTTCCCCGGACGCGCACGTTGTCTACTCAGTGATCCCGGGCCGTTCCAATCCACGCTACCGACGGTTCAGGGCCGACCGCAAAGGAAGTGCGGACTTGACCCGGGAAAGATCGGCTGTCAGGACGCGGGGGCGTCCCGGAGCATGCATGTGAGGCGTGCGGTGCAGACCCGGCGGTCCTGCTCGTCGCTGATCGCGATGTCGAACGTGGCGAGGGTGCGGCCGACGTGGACCCGGGTGGCGACGGCGGTGACGAAGCCCTCGGTGGCGCCGCGGTGGTGGGTGGCGTTGATCTCGATGCCGACGGCGATCCGGCCCTCGCCCGCGCTGAGCGCGGCGCCGACCGAGCCGACCGACTCGGCCAGGACGCAGGAGGCCCCGCCGTGCAGGAGGCCGTAGGGCTGGGTGTTGCCCTTGACCGGCATGCGGCCGACGACGCGCTCCGGCGTGGCTTCGAGGTACTCGACCCCCATCGCCTGCGCCAGATCGCCGTGGGCGTCGATCCCGCGTTCGTTCAGGAACTTCGCCCGCTGATCGCCGGTGTCAGTCACGTATGCCTCCCTCAAACTGTCGTACGGGCAGACTAGAGTCCTGGTGTGGCGAACGAACCATCGACCCCTGACAAGCGGCTCCTCCTTCTCGACGGGCATTCCCTGGCCTACCGGGCGTTCTTCGCGCTCCCCGTCGAGAACTTCTCGACGACCGACGGGCAGCCGACCAACGCGGTCTACGGCTTCACCTCGATGCTGATCAACGTGCTGCGCGACGAGCAGCCGACGCACATCGCGGTGGCGTTCGACCGGTCGGAGCCGACGTTCCGGCACGAGCAGTACGTCGAGTACAAGGCCGGCCGGCAGAAGACCCCCGACGAGTTCCGCAGCCAGATCAGCCTCATCCACGAGGTGCTGGACGCGCTGCGCATCCCGCGCCTGTCGGTGGCGGGGTTCGAGGCCGACGACGTCATAGCCACGCTCGCCACCCAGTCCACCGCGGCTGGCATGAAGACGCTCATCGTCACCGGTGACCGCGACGCGTTCCAGCTGGTCAACGACGACGTCACGATCCTCTACCCGATCCGGGGCGTGTCGGAGCTGGGCCGTTACGACCCGGCCGCGGTCGAGGCCAAGTACGGCGTCCCGCCCGAGCGTTACCGTGAGCTGGCCGCGCTCGTCGGCGAGAGCAGCGACAACCTGCCGGGCGTGCCCGGCGTCGGGCCCAAGACCGCCGCCAAGTGGCTGGCCAAGTACGGCGGCCTGGACGAGCTCGTCGCGCACGTCGACGAGATCAAGGGCAAGGCGGGCGAGAACCTGCGCGAGCACCTCGGTGACGTGCTGCGCAACCAGCAGCTCAACAAGCTCGACTGCGAGGTCGGGCTCGAACTCACCCCGCCGCAGCTGTCGATGGGCCAGTGGGACCGCGACGAGATCCACGCCCTCTTCGACTCGCTGCAGTTCCGGGTGCTGCGCGAGCGCCTCTACTCCTCCCTCTCGGCGCCCGAGCCGGAGGCCGACGAGGGCTTCGAGATCGAGCTCGCCCAGCTGGAGCCCGGCGCCCTCGGCTCCTGGCTGCACGACAACGCGACGACCGCCGACCGCCTCGGCATCGCCGTCACCGGCACCTGGGGCCGCGGCACCGGCGAGCTGACGGCCCTGGCGCTCGCCTCCAAGAAGGGCCCGGCGGTCTCGCTCGACCCGGCCGAGCTGATCGAGGACGACGAGCGCGCGCTCGCCGGCTGGCTGGCCGACCCGTCCCGTCCCAAGGCCATGCACGAGGCCAAGGGCCCCATGCTGGCCTTCCACGCCCGTGGCCTCACCCTCGAGGGCCTCACCAGCGACACCGCGCTCGCCGCCTACCTGGCGCTGCCCGGCCAGCGCACGTTCGACCTGGCCGACCTCGCCCTGCGCTACCTCCACCGCGAGCTGCGCAGCGAGACCGAGGATTCCGGCCAGCTGACCCTCGACGGCTCCGGCGAGGAAGAGGCCGCCAACGACCTGGCCGTGCGCGCCCGCGCCGTGGCGGAGCTGGCCGACGTCTTCGACAAGGACCTCGAGAAGCGCGGCGCCACCCGCCTCCTGCACGAGGTCGAGCTGCCCCTCGTCCGCGTCCTGGCCGACATGGAGCGAGCGGGCATCGCCGTCGACGCCGACCACCTGGCGAACCTCTCCGCCTCCCTCGGCGGCCAGGTCAAGGAGACCGAGCAGCAGGCCCACGACGCGGTCGGCCACGAGTTCAACCTCGGCTCGCCCAAGCAGGTCCAGCAGGTGCTGTTCGAAGAGCTGTCGCTCCCCAAGACCAAGCGCACCAAGACCGGCTACACCACCGACTCCGAGGCGCTGACCAACCTGCTCGCCAAGGACGGTCACCCCGTCCTGGAGCACATCCTGCGCTGGCGCGAGGTGGCCAAGCTCAAGAGCATCGTCGACTCGCTCATCCCGATGGCCGACGACGCCGGGCGCATCCACACCACGTTCAACCAGATGGTCGCCGCCACCGGCCGGCTGTCCTCCACCGACCCCAACCTGCAGAACATCCCGATCCGCACCGCCGAGGGCCGCCAGATCCGCGAGGCGTTCGTCGTCGGCGCCGGCCACGAGTCGCTCATGACCGCCGACTACAGCCAGATCGAGCTGCGGATCATGGCGCACCTCTCCGAGGACCAGGCGCTCCTCGACGCCTTCTCCTCCGGTGCCGACTTCCACACCATCACCGCGTCCCGGGTGTTCGACCTGCCCGCCGACCAGATCGACTCCGAGCTGCGCGCCCGCATCAAGGCGATGAACTACGGCCTCGCCTACGGCCTCTCCGCCTTCGGCCTGTCGCAGCAGCTGCGCATCTCGCCCGACGAGGCGCGCGGCCTCATGGAGGAGTACTTCCAGCAGTTCGGCGGCGTCCGCGACTACCTGCAGAACGTCGTCGCCAAGGCCCGCCAGGACGGCTACACCGAGACCATCCTCGGCCGCCGCCGCTACCTGCCCGACCTCAACTCCGACAACCGCCAGCGCCGCGAGATGGCCGAACGCATGGCCCTCAACGCTCCCATCCAGGGCTCCGCGGCCGACATCGTCAAGGTCGCGAGCCTCAACGTCGACCGCGCCCTGCGCGCCCACGGCCTCGCGTCCCGCATGCTCCTCCAGGTCCACGACGAGCTCGTCTTCGAGGTCGCCGCGGGCGAGCAGGACGAGCTCCAGGCCCTCGTCCGCGAGCAGATGACCGGCGCCTACGAGCTCAAGGCCCCCCTGGAGATCTCCACCGGCACCGGCCGCACCTGGCAAGACGCTGCACATTAATTAATTCTTTTACGGCCTTGGCCCCCGAGCCTGGCGGCTCGGGGGCCAAACCGCAAAAGCTGCGGCCAAGCGAGGCTTGTCCCTTGAAAGGGCGGCTGGGCGGGGGGTGCAGTGGGAGGGAATGCGCATCGCTTCGCGATCTCTCGTGAAGCTTCGCCTTCGGCTGGCTTCACGACCCGTTAACGCATTCGCGTGACGGCTGAGCGGGCTGCCACGGTGCCCTGGCGGTGGTGAGTGAGGGGCAGGCGGCGGCTGTCGGGTTGCGGCCCCGGGCCCCTTGTGCGTGGGGGGTTCTGCGGGCCTAGGCTGGTTCTGGTCGTGTCCGTGCCGATCGACGGGAGGCTCGTGCCAACCCTCCACAAGCTCGCCGGTTTTCTGATCGTTTGTGCGGTGGTCCTCGGGCTCACTCTCCCCGAGCGGGACGAGAGACCCCGGGCGGATGCTACGCAGGCGGCGCAGCGGGCCAAGGCCTCGCAAGGCGCCACGGTCACGGCCACCGCCACGGCCAGTGCGGCGCCCGCGGGGACACGGAGTGCGTCTCCGTCTCCCTCGCCGACGGCCACGGGGCCGGTCAAGATCGGGGCGGCGAGTCCGGCGGCGGTGTCGGCCAAGGCCAACGAGCTGGGCGAGATCCCGGTGCTCATGTACCACCGGATCATGAAGAAGGCCGAGCTGTCGCTGGACCGGTCGACCAAGGAGCTGCGGGACGAGCTGACCCGGCTCGCCGAGGAGGGCTACGTCCCCATCACGGCGGCCGAGCTGGTGAGCGGGCGGATCGACGTGCCGCTGGGCAAGCATCCGGTGGTGCTGACGTTCGACGACAGCACGCCCGGTCACTTCGGGCTGGACGAGCGGGGCAATCCCAAGCCCGACACGGCGGTGGCCATCCTGCTGGAGGTCGCGGCGAAGTTCCCTGGGTTCCGGCCGGTCGCGACGTTCTATCTGAACGAGGACCTCTTCCAGATGGGGGACCAGGCGGGCGCGGGGCTCAAGTGGCTCCAGCAGCACGGATTCGAGCTCGGCAACCACACGGTGAGCCATCCGGATCTCTCGCAGCTCTCCAAGAAGGAGGTCCAGAAGGAGATCGGCGGGATGGAGAGCACGATCCTCTCGTTGACGGGGACGCACACGACGACCTTCGCCTACCCGT
Source organism: Spirillospora sp. NPDC048911 (assembly GCF_043198015.1). Classification (NCBI taxonomy): domain Bacteria; kingdom Bacillati; phylum Actinomycetota; class Actinomycetes; order Streptosporangiales; family Thermomonosporaceae; genus Spirillospora; species Spirillospora sp. NPDC048911. Next base: position 1,364,017 of record NZ_JBICUD010000002.1, read on the forward strand.
TCGGCGCGGTGCCCGAGAAGCGGTCCTGGGCGCAGAAGCAGGACGGGGAGTACGACTTCAAGGGCGTCCTCCTGGCCGGCTGGAAGCCCTCGGACTCGCCGTTCGACAAGGACTTCGACCGGTTCGCGATCTTGAGGGTGCGCTCGGAGGGCAAGATCAAGGAGAATGACTGCCGGGAGTACTGCTCGACCGCCTGGCTGGACCGGCTCGACAAAGATCCTGACACGCGGTACACATCGGACGGCGATCCGAATACCATTTCGTTCCCGGCGTCGGACGAGAGGTCGCTCGCCAAGGAATACCGGATTTATGGGCGTTCCTACTGAGTTTCGGGTGGCTGCGGGGCCTGACCCCGCCCCCTCCGATTGACCCCACGTGTCTCGTCCCATATCCTGATCGCTGCGCTGTGGGCTTGCACGTGCTTCAGACAGAGCAGGCTCGCGCTCGGTCAGGTCGTTGACTTCGGTTCGGTTCACCGGCGTAGCTCAGGCTGCGTCCCTTCCCGGTCCTCGGCAGGGCGGATATAAGGCCCTCCGCGCATCATGACACCTACGCATGTCCGTATCCGGAGTCAGCCGACACATGACGAGCAGCACCGAGGCCACCTCGACCACCCCGCAGGTAGCGGTCAACGACATCGGTTCCGAGGAAGCATTCCTCGCAGCGATCGATGAGACCATCAAGTACTTCAACGACGGCGACATCGTCGAAGGCACCGTCGTCAAGGTCGATCGTGACGAGGTCCTCCTCGACATCGGCTACAAGACCGAGGGTGTCATTCCCTCTCGCGAGCTCTCCATCAAGCACGATGTCGACCCCAACGAGGTCGTCACCGTCGGAGACCACGTCGAGGCCCTCGTCCTCCAGAAGGAGGACAAGGAAGGCCGTCTGATCCTGTCCAAGAAGCGCGCTCAGTACGAGCGGGCCTGGGGCACGATCGAAAAGATCAAGGACGAGGACGGCATCGTCACCGGGACCGTCATCGAGGTCGTCAAGGGCGGCCTCATCCTCGACATCGGCCTGCGCGGCTTCCTGCCCGCCTCCCTCGTGGAGATGCGCCGGGTCCGCGACCTGCAGCCCTACGTCGGCCGCGAGCTCGAAGCCAAGATCATCGAGCTGGACAAGAACCGCAACAACGTGGTCCTGTCCCGCCGCGCCTGGCTGGAGCAGACCCAGAGCGAGGTCCGCCAGACCTTCCTCAACACCCTCCAGAAGGGCCAGGTCCGCAAGGGCGTGGTCTCCTCGATCGTCAACTTCGGTGCGTTCGTGGACCTGGGCGGCGTCGACGGACTGGTGCACGTCTCCGAGCTGTCCTGGAAGCACATCGACCACCCGTCCGAGGTCGTCGAGGTGGGCCAGGAGGTCACGGTCGAGGTCCTGGACGTCGACATGGAGCGCGAGCGCGTCTCCCTGTCGCTCAAGGCGACCCAGGAAGACCCGTGGCAGCAGTTCGCCCGGACCCACCAGATCGGCCAGGTCGTGCCCGGCCGCGTCACCAAGCTGGTGCCGTTCGGCGCGTTCGTCCGCGTCGAGGAGGGCATCGAGGGCCTGGTGCACATCTCCGAGCTGGCCGAGCGCCACGTGGAGATCCCCGAGCAGGTCGTCCAGGTCGGCGACGAGATCTTCGTGAAGATCATCGACATCGACCTCGACCGGCGCCGCATCAGCCTGTCGCTCAAGCAGGCCAACGAGGGCGTCGTCGTCGAGGAAGAGGAGTTCGACCCGACCCTGTACGGCATGCCCGCCGAGTACGACGACCAGGGCAACTACAAGTACCCCGAGGGCTTCGACGCCGACACCGGCGAGTGGCTCGAGGGCTTCGACGAGCAGCGCGAGACCTGGGAGCGGCAGTACGCCGAGGCCCGCTCGCGGTTCGACGCGCACCGCAAGCAGATCGAGGACGCCCGCAAGGCCGAGGCTGAGGCCGAGGCCACCGGCGGGACGACCACGGTCGGCGGCGGCGGCGAGACCTCGTACTCCGGTGGCGGCGACGACGCCGACACCGCCGGTGGCGCCCTCGCCACCGACGAGGCCCTCGCGGCACTGCGCGAGAAGCTCTCCGGCGGCCAGTAAGCCGGGCGGGGGCCCAAACCCCCACCCGGCCAAGCGCCGGTCGGTGACTTGAAATCACGGCCGGAGGGAGATCCCCAGGATCCCCCTCCGGCCGTGACGCGTTTCCGCCCCAAGCCGCCCCGCCCCACTCGCCCCTCTGCCACACGCCGCCCTTTGCACGCTGCCCTGCAGTGTGCCGCTCTGCTACGTGCCGCCCTTTGCGCGCCGCTCGCCATGGCCGCCGCCCTTGCAGTGTGCCGCTCGCCTCGGGCGCCGCTGTGCTGCGCGTTGCTTGCCGCGCGGCGCCCTGTTGCGCGCCGCGCGCCATGGGCGCCACTCTGATGCGCCCTGTTCTGCCGCCCTTTGCGCGGAGCTCTGCTGTGTACCGCTCGCCAGGGGCGCCGTCGTGCTGCGCGTTGCTCTGCCACATGCCGCCTGCTATGTGGTGCTTTGCCGCGCGCCGCCCTTTGCGCGCTGTCCTGCTGTGTGCTGCTGGCCACAGGCGCCGCCTTGCTGCGCGTTGCTTTGCTGTGAGCTGCTCTGGCGCACTGCTTTTGTTGCGTGCCGGTCTGGCGCGGGGTGGTTTGTTGCGTGCTGCTTGTCGGGGTGGCTGTTTTGGGGCTTGTCCTGGCGGGCTGGTCGGCGCGCTTTTCGACCCGTCGTGGTGGTTGCCGATACCCTCGGGTTCCGGTCTCGTGATCCGCGGCCCCCGATCCCGGGGCCGATCCCGGGGCCCGGCCCCTCGTACCCGCCCGTCGTCCGGAGCAGCTGTTTCCCTTGGCCAGTACAGACGTTGGAACCAAGACCGGTGGCCCCACGCAGCCGGCCGGTCCCTCGATCGTTCCGCAGGGCCCGGCGCGGCTCGCGCTGATCGCGATCACGGTCGCCGTGCTCGCCCAGACCCTGCGCTTCTCGCTTCCCCAGCTCGACCGGTTCGCCGACACCGCGGGCACCGGCGCGGCCGCCGCGGTCGTGGTGCTGGTCTATCTGGCGGGCTTCCTCAGCCCGCTGATCCGGCGGGCGGCCGGGCCGCAGGGCCTGCTGCTGGTGGGTGTCGGCGGGCTGTTCGCCGTACGGCTGCTCGCCCAGGCCCTGACGCCGCAGTTGTGGCTGGCGTTCCTCGGCACGGCCATCGGCATGATCGCGATGGCGGCGCTGTACGAGGGCGCCCGGGGGCTGTCGGGCGTCGGCTTCGCCACGGCGGCGGTCGCGGGCCTCGCGGTCGACTCCGCCGTCCGGATGGCGTTCGCGACCTGGGATCCGGCCTGGCGCTCGGGCGTCTGGCCATGGCTGGCCTGCGTGCTCTACGTCGGCCTGGGCGCCCTCGCGCTCTACCGCGAGATGTCGTCCGGCCCAGTGGCGGCGCCCGGCATCTCCTGGCGGGACGCGATGGGCGCGGCGGCGCTCGGCCCGTTCCTGGCGCTGCAGATCCTTATTTTGTCGAGCCCGGCGTTCGTCGCGTCCTCCGGCTGGCAGTCGCTCGTCGGCGCGCACGCCGTGATCGTCGCCGGCCAGGGGCTGGCGCTGGCGTTCCTGGCTTCCGGTCTCGCGGTACGTGCCGTCCCGGGCGGCGTCTGCGTGCTCGGCGGCACGCTGCTCGGGGTGGGCGCCGGGGCGATCGCCGGCACGTACGCGGTCGCCGGCATCGAGATCGTCCCCGTTGTGATCGTCGGCCAGGTGCTGGCGGCGTGGCTGCTCGCGGTCGCCTGCCGGGCCCCGCTGCGCCGCGCGGGCGCCGGCGGGCCGGTGTGGCGGATCGACGCCGGCGCGGCCATCGGCGGCCTCCTCATCGCGCTGATCCTCATTCCGTACCAGGTCAGCGCCGTCACGCCGCTGCCGCTGCCCAACAACGTGATGCCCGGTCTGGCCGGGATCCTGCTGGGGGCGCTCGCCGCGATCGCCGCCGCGCGCGGCGGCCCGCTGCCCGCCCGCGCGCCGCTGCGGGCGGTCACCGCCGGCGCCGCCTCGCTCGGCCTGCTGCTGGGCACCGCGATCTTCGCGGTCGCCACGCCGAAGAAGGAGGCCCGCGCGGCCACTCCCGGCCAGGTCCGCGTCGTCACCTACAACATCCACGACGCCGTCAGCCAGAAGGGCCGGCTCGACCCCGAGGGCATCGCCACGACCATCGAGGCGCAGAAGGCCGACGTCGTCCTGCTCCAGGAGGCCAGCCGGGGCTCCCTGCTGTCGGGCACCACCGACGTGGGCGTCTGGCTGTCGCGCCGGCTCGGCATGAAGCTGCTGTGGGGCCCGGCCGCCGACGGCCAGTTCGGCAACGCGATCCTCACCTCGCTGCCCGTGAAGAAGTCCGGCACCGGCCGGATGTCCAAGGGCGACTGGTCGCAGATCCGCGGGTTCGTGTGGGCGCGCCTCGGCGTCGGCGACACCTCGATCGACGTCTGGTCGACGCATCTGGAGGGCGGCGCCGACCAGAGCGACGAGCGCATCCGCGAGGTGAGCGCGCTGCTGCGGAGCTGGGGTGGCGCGCCCCGGACGATCATCGGCGGCGACATGAACGCCCAGCCGGGCAGCCCGGAGATCAGCCGGCTGCTGGAGGGCAACGGCGGCAGCGCCGAGCTGCGCAGCGCCGCGATGGGCGACTCCACGGCGACGACGGCCGACGGCGAGCGGATCGACTGGATCATCGGCACCGACGACCTGGTGTTCGACGACTACTCGGTGGGCCGTTCCGACGCGTCCGATCACTATCCCGTCGGAGTGACCGTCCGGATCGGGCGCTGAGCAGACCGGCGGCGGGAGCCCCGGTAAGGTCGCCTCATGAACGCAGAGGACGTCAGGATCGAGCCTGCGGAGCCCGCCGACGCCGGCGAGATCCTGACCGTGCAGCGGGCCGCGTACGTCAGCGAGGCGCAGCTGTACGGCGACCCCTTCATCCCGCCGCTGGTCGAGTCGCAGGAGCAGCTCCGCAAGATGCTGGGCGCCGACTCGGTGGTGCTCAAGGCCGTGGCGGGACAGCGGCTGGTCGGAGCCGTGCGCGCCCAGTTCAGCGACCACACGTGCCTGATCGGCCGGCTCGTGGTGGTGCCCGACATGCAGGGCCGCGGCATCGGCCGGCGGCTCATGGAGGCGCTCGAACGCGAGGTCATCGCCCGCGCCGACGCGTGCGTGCTGTTCACCGGGCACCTCAGCGACGGCAACCTGCGGCTCTACCGCCGGCTGGGCTACGCCGAGACCCACCGTGAACGGGTCGCCGCGCACCTCACCCTCGTGCACATGCGCAAGCCGCTCGTGCCCGCCGCCCAGGAGGCCTGATCCCGACATGTTGCTGAGAGTGGGGACGCAGTGCTGAGAGTGGGACTGACGGGCGGGATCGGCTCGGGCAAGAGCGAGGTCTCCAGGCGCCTGTCCGGGCACGGCGCGGTCGTCATCGACGCCGACAAGATCGCCCGCGAGGTGGTCGAGCCGGGCACGCCCGGCCTGGCCGCGGTCGTGGCGGAGTTCGGCGAGGACGTCCTGCTTCCGGACGGCGGGCTCGACCGCGAGAAGGTCGGCACGATCGTGTTCGGCGACGCCGACCGGCTCAAGGCGCTCAACGCCATCGTGCATCCCCTCGTCGGGGACCGCATGCAGGAGCTGATGGACGCCGCCCCGGACGACGCGATCGTCGTCTACGACGTCCCGCTCCTCACCGAGAACGACCTCGCCGGGTTCTACGACGTCGTCGTGGTCGTCGACGCCCCCGTGGAGATCCAGCTCGACCGCCTCACCACCCGGCGCGGCATGACCGAGGAGGCCGCGCGGGCCCGGATCGCCGCCCAGGCCACCCGCGAGGCCCGCCGCGCCATCGCCGGCCACGTGATCGACAACTCCGGTTCGCTCGACGACCTGAAGGTCCAGGTCGACGAGCTCTGGGAAGACCTGACCCGCCGCGCCCAGGCCGCCGCGGAGCGCAGCCACGGCGCCTGAGCCCCGCTGGAGGACGCATGATGCAGGTGGCGTGGGCGACCGACCAGGGCTCGCCCGAACGGCGCAACGAGGACTTCGTGGCCGCCGCGCTCGGCGCCGTGGTGGTCCTCGACGGGTGCGGGCTCCCGCTCGGCACCGATCTCGGCTGCGTCCACGGCACCGCCTGGTATGCCCGTTCCCTCGGCACCCGGCTGCTGGCGCGGCTGACCGACGGCCTGGGCGAGGCGCCGCAGGCGGGCCCGCCCGTCGGGCCGCCCGAGGGAGCCCACCGGCCGTCCCGGCGTCCCCTCGCGGCCAGGCTCGCCGGGGCCATCTCCGACGTCGCGGCCTCGCACCGCTCCACCTGCGACCTGCGCCGCGCCACGACGCCCGCCGCCACCGTCCTGGCCCTGCGCGTGCGGGGGGACGTGGTCGACTACCTGGTCCTCGCCGACTCGACCCTGCTGCTCGACGGCCCGGACATCCTCCAGGAGATCACCGGCGGCCACGTCTACGCCGCGGCCGACCCCGCCGCGGCCGAGCACGCCATCACCGGCACGATGCCGCGGCGCGACCTGCGGCGCGCCTTCCTGCTCACCGACGGCGCCACCCGGCTGGTCGACGGGTTCGGCCGCACCGACTGGCCCGGGCTCATCGGCATGATCGACGAGCATGGCCCCGCCGGGCTGATCGGACGCACCCGCGACGCCGAACGCACCGACCCGGACGGCGCCCGCTGGCCCCGCAACAAGATCCACGATGACGCGACCGTGGTCACCGTCACCCTATGACCCGCCCACCGTCCTGATCCCGCCGCCCGGCGGCCCGGTCTCGCCGCCCGGCCGTCTGGTCTCGCCGTTCGGCGGTGCGGTGGTCACGCGTCGGGGATGGCGAGTTTCTCGGGATGGGCCTCAGCGGCGGGCTGAGGGACGTCCTCTCCCGACTTCTCACCCGCGTCCCCTTCCGCCGTCTCACCCGCGTCCCCTCTCGCCTTCTTACCCGCGTCCTCCCCGGCCAGGGCCACCGAGCGCAGGGCGACGAGCGAGACGGCGGCGAGGGCGAGGACCAGGGCCGCGCTCGTGACCGAGACGGCGGCGAGAGCGTCGCTGAACGCGGCGTGCGCGGCGCGCAGGAGATCGGCGGCGACGGCGGCGGGAAGGTCCGCGGCGGCCTCCACGGCCCCGCTCAGCGAGTCGGCGGCGGTTTCCCGGGCACCTGCGGGCACCTGGCCGGGGACGTCGATCCGGCTGCCGTAGACGGCGGTCCCGAGGCTGCCGAGCGTCGCGACGCCGAGCGCGATCCCGAACTCCCCGGAGGTCTGCGCGATGGCCGACGCGGAGCCCGCCTTCTCGACCGGTGCCGCCCCCACGATCAGGTCGAAGACGAAGACGCTCACCGGCGCGGTGCCGAAGAACCCGATGACGACGCCGGTCATGAGCAGCCCCAGGCCGTCGGCCGCCGCCATGGCGAGGAGCCCGGCTCCCGCCAGCCCGAGGCCCGCGCCCATGACGTGCGAGGAACGGAACCGGCGGGCGACGACCGGTGCCAGCACCGATCCGACTCCCAGCGCCAGGGTCGGCGGAACTAGCCACAGGCCCGCCTTGAGGGGCGCCATCCCCTCGACCAGTTGCAGGTACTGACTGACGAAGAGGTAGAGGCCGCTCTGCACGATTCCCGTGAGCAGCAGGATCGCCAGCGCGGCGGCGAAGCCACGTCCCTTGAAGAGCGCCAGATCCAGCAGCGGTGTCTCCAGGGACCGCTGCCGCCGCACGAACCACAGGCCGAACGCCAGGCCGACCACGACCGCCGCGTACGGCACCGCCCGTGCGGGCTCGTCCGCGATCTCCTTGAGCCCGTAGATGACCGGCATGATCGCGGCGAGCGACAGGCCGACGCTCGCGAGATCCACCCGGCCCGCCGCGGTGTCCCGGTACTCGGGGAGGACCAGCGGCCCGGCCACCAGCAGGATCGCCATCACCGGAACGCCCAGCAGGAACACCGACCCCCACCAGAACGACTCCAGCAGGACGCCGCCGACGACCGGCCCCAGCGCGGCGCCGCCCATGAAGCACGCGGTGAAGATGCCGAACGCCATGGCCCGCTGGCGCGGGTCGGCGAACATCATGCCGATCAGCGCGAGCGCCGACGGGCCCAGCGTCGCGCCGGTGACGCCCAGCAGCATCCGGGCGACGATCATCATCTCGGGGCTCGCGGCGTACGCGGCCAGCACGGAGGCGCCGGCGAACGCCGCCGCGCCGGTCAGCAGCAGCCGCCGGCGGCCGATCCGGTCGCCCAGCGTGCCCATTGTGATCATGAAACCGGCGACCATGAAGCCGTAGACGTCCATGATCCACAACAGCTGGGTGGCGGACGGGCGCAGATCGGCGCCCAGATGCGGGGCAGCGAGGAACAGCACGCTGTTGTCCAGCGCCAGCAGCAGGACCGGCAGTGCCAGGACGGCGAGCCCGGCCCACTCTCTGGCCCCGGCGCGGGGTGCGGTCGATGACATGACAGAGCCCTTCTCGAACGTTCGCGAACGGCCGACCAGCGGCCTTTCAGGGCCTCCACCATGTGCCGAGCGCGTTATGGAGAGATTCGGGTCGGGTTATGGACCGGTTAGCGTGGGACCCATGCGTTTTGGGGTGCTCGGTCCGCTGGAGGTCCGGGCGGACGACGGAAGCCCGGTCCGGGTACCTGAGCTGAAGGTCCGCGCCCTGCTCGCGGATCTGCTGGTGAACGAGGGGCGTCCGGTCTCACCCGACCGGCTCATCGCGGACCTGTGGCCGCGCGACCTGCCCGGCAAGCCGCTGGCCGCCCTGCGCGCCAAGGTGTCCCAGCTGCGCCGCGTCCTGCGCGAGGCCGAGCCGGACGGGCCGGACCTCGTGCTCTCCCGGCCGCCGGGCTACCTCCTCGCCTCCGGCGCCGTGGACTCCCGCCACTTCGAGGAGCTCACCGCCACGGCGCGTGCGGCCGACGGGCCCGCCGCCAAGGCGCACCTCCTGACCGAGGCGCTCCGGCTCTGGCGCGGTCCCGCGTTCGCCGATTTCGCGGACGAGGCGTTCACGCGGAGCACCATCACCCGCCTGGACGAACAGCGGCTGACCGCCCAGGAAGATCTCGCGGAGGCCCGCCTGGAGCTCGGCGAGCACAGCGCGCTCATCGGCGAACTCGCCGACCACGTCGACCGGCATCCGCTGCGGGAACGTTTCCACGCCGCTCTCATGCTGGCGCTCTACCGGTCGGGCAGGCAGAACGAGGCCCTCGACGTCCACCGAGCCCTCCGCGACCGCCTCGCCGACGACCTAGGCCTCACCCCCGGCCCCGAGATCACCGCCCTACACCAGGCGATCCTCACCCAAGACCCCGCCCTAGCCCCACCCCGCCCCCGTCCCCGCCCGCTGACCCCGCCCCATCCCCTAAGCCAACTCAGCCCGCCCGCCTCCCTGAGCCCACCCGACCAGCCCAGTCCGGTGGCCCAGTTCGGCACGCTGGGTTCGACTGGCCCGGTGGGCATGCCCGGCCCGCTGAGTCCGCCCGGCTCCGTAAGTCCGCTGAGTTCGCCGGGTGGTCCGCTGGGCTCGCCCAGCCGGTTGGGCCCGCCTGGGCCGGTGGGGTTGCCTGGCGCTCGGCTGCCTGTTCCGTTCACTGAGCTGGTCGGGCGTGCGGATCTTGTCGCGGAGTTGCGCCTGCTGATCACACAGGAACGGCTGGTCACGCTCACCGGCCCTGGGGGAGTGGGAAAGACCCGCCTTGCCCTTGAAGCCGCCGCCCCGTTCCCGGGCGGCGCGCACCTCGTCGAGCTCGCCCCGCTTACCCCCGGCGCCGCTGAGGACAAGGTGACCGAGACCGTCGCCACCGCCTTGGGCCTCGGCGACACCGATCCGGCAGAGGCCCTCTCCGGCGCCCGCGCGCTGCTCCTCCTGGACAACTGCGAACACGTCATCGAGGCGGTCGCCAAGCTCGCCGACCGCCTCCTGAAGTCCGTGCCCGGCCTCCATGTCCTCGCCACCAGCCAGGAGCCCGTCGGCGTCTCCGGCGAGGTCGTCCGCATGGTTCCGCCGCTGGCGGAGGCCGACGCCGTCCGCCTGTTCGTGTCCAGGGCGTCGGCCGCCGCACCGGACTTTGCTCCAGGGCCAGCCACCGAGGCCGCCGTCGCCACGATCTGCCGGCGGCTGGACGGGTTGCCGCTCGCCCTCGAACTCGCCGCCGCCCGCGTCAACGGTCTCGGCGTGGCGGAGCTGGCCGCGCGTCTGGACGACCGTTTCCGGCTCCTCTCCGCGGGCCGCCGAGTTGCTCCCGACCGCCAGCGCACGCTGCGCGCGACGATCGAGTGGAGCTGGGAACTGCTGACCGAGCCCGAACGTGTCCTTCTCCGCCGTCTCGCCGCCCATCCCGGCGGTATCACTCTTGAGGCGGCCGAGGAGGTCTGCGCGGGCGCCGGGGTGGACGAGGAGGAAGTGCCCGCTCTCATGGCTGGCCTCGTCGACCGTTCGCTGGTCATGCGCGGCAAGACCGGCCGCTACCTGCTCCTGGAGTCGATCGCGGCCTACGGCCTGGAACGCCTGCGCGAGTCCGGCGAGCTCGACCGGACGCTGCGGCGCCGCGACCTCTACTACACGATGCTCGCCGAGTGCGCGGAGGTCTATCGCCTCGGCCCTGCCCGGATCCGGTGGACCGAGCGGCTCGCCGCCGAGACCGCCAACCTGCGCGCCTCGCTCGAAAGCGTCCTGAGCCGCCGCGACACCGAGCTTGCCGTCCGCCTCACCGGCGCGCTCGCCTGGTACTGGATCCAGACCGGCAGCCTGGACGAGGCGTGCCGCTCCCTGTCCGGGGCGCTGGTCCAGGCTGAATCCCAGCATCGCGCCGCCCTTCAGAACGGCCACGGCGGCCATGACGACAACGGCGATCTGGGCGATCAGGACGCTCGCAGGCGTGCCTTTCTTCTTGAAGGGCTCGCGGGCATCCGGCTCATCGAGGGACAGGCCCGCGAGGCGGCCCGGCTGCTCGGCTCGGCCGCCGCTCTCCGCGAGGCGGCCGACCCTGGAGACCCCCACCGGAGCTGCGTCCCCGCCGAAGGCCCCAGCCGTACGGGCCTGGACGAGAACGCTCGGGTCACGGCCGCCGTACGCGCCGCACTGGACGACGACACGTTCGAGGCCGAGTTCGCCCGGGGCCGCGTCCTCACTCCCGAGGAGGCCGCGTCCGGTGGCCGAACCAGCGTGTCCGGCCTTTGTGGGCTGTCAGAGTCTCCTCCCGGAGTGGGCTCCCAGGCGCCCGGGGCTTCGCCTGAAGGGACCTCAGAGCCTCCCCTGGGGGTGGGCCCCGAAGCCGCCGGGGCTTCGCCCGAAGGGTCCTCAGAGGTCTGCGTCTAGGGCTAGGCGGCGGACTTCCGGCAGGTACGGGTCGAGCTCTCCGGGCTCGAACCGGCACATTCCGATGCCGTACCAGAACTCGGCGGTCGCGTTGCCCTCCCACTTGTAGCGCCCGTCCGGGGTGAGCGCCGCCCAGCCCTCCGCCAGCCCCAGCAGGGTGGCCTTCCGTGCCGGTGCCGCCGGGTCGCTCACGTCCCACAGGATGACCGCGCCGTCGTCGCCCGCGCTCGCGAGCGTGCCGTCGTCCGGCGCGAAGGCCAGCGACCAGACGCGGCGGGTGTGCCCGGTGAGGGTGTGCAGGTGGCGTCCGGTGGACGGGTCCCAGAGGCGGATCACGAGGTCGTCGCCCGCGGTCGCCAGCAGCGTGCCCGCGGGATGGAACGCCGCGGTCCAGAGCCGGCCGGTGTGGCGGGTCAGGACGTGGCGTCCCTCGCCGGTCCGGTGGTCCCAGACGCGGGCGGTGCCGTCGTTGCTCGCGCTGGCCAGCATCTCGCCATTGGGGTGGAAGACCACCCGGTAGACGCGGTCGGTGTGGCCGCGCAGCTCGCGTACGATCTCGCCGCTGTGGGTTCCCCAGATCCGGACGACGCCGTCGTCGCAGCCGGTGGCCACCAGCTCGCCGCCGGGGCTGAAGTCGATCGACCGGACGCGGCCCCGGTGGTCGGCGAGGTTGACGGTCTCGCGGCCCGTCGTCCAGTACCAGAGCCGGACGCTGTCGTCGTCGTTGGCGGTGGCCAGCACGTCGCCGTCGGGGCTGAACGCCTGCGCCCAGACGTGGTCGGTCTCGACGTTGAGCTCGCGTTCGAACGTCCCGGTGCCCGCCTGCCACAGGTGCACGCCGCCGTCGTTGGTGGCGGTCGCCAGCTGCGAACCGCGGGGGTTGAACGCGGCGGACGTGAGGTTGTCGGCGGTGCCGCGCAGCTCGCGGACGAGGCGTCCCGTGCGCGGCTCCCACAGCCGGACGAGGCCGTCGTTGCCCGCGCTCGCCAGCAGCCCGCCTTCGGGGCTGAACGCCACGGTGGTGACGCGCCGCCCGTGGCCGCGCAGCACCACCCGGCAGTGGCCCGTCTCGGCGTCCCACACGCGGGCGGTGCCGTCGTTGCTGCTGGTGGCGAGCTGGGCGCCGTCGGGCCGGAAGGCGAACGGCCAGACCGCGCCGCGGTGCCCGGCGAGTTCGAGCCGCTGGCGTCCGGTCGCGGGGTCCCACAGGCGCACCGAGCCCGCGCTGTCGGCCGTCGCGAGGCGGCCGCCGTCAGGGCTGAACGTCACCTGGTAGATGGCCCCGCCGTGGCCGGAGAGGGTCAGCGTGTGCCGACCGTCGGCCCAGACCCGCACGGAGCCGTCGGTGTCGCCGGTGACCAGCAGCTCGCCGTCCGGGTGGAACGCGATGGCGTAGACGCGCCCGGTGTGGCCGAGGAGCTCCTGGCGGATCTCGCCCGTGCGGATGTCCCAGAGCCGGACGACACCGGCCTCGTCGCCCGCGGCCAGCAGCGAGCCGTCCGGGTGGAAGACCGCCCGGTAGACCGCGCCCCGGTGGCCGGTGAGGGTCCGCCGCAGCTCGCCGGTCTCCAGATCCCACACGCGGAGCGTCCCGCCGGCGTCGCCGGTCACCATGTGGGGCGCGTTCGGGTCGAAGACCGCCGTGTAGACGGGCGCGGTGTGGCCGGGCAGTTCGTGCTTGAGATCGCCGGTCCGGGTGTCCCAGACGCGGATGGTGCCGTCGGCCGCGCTCGCCGCCACCAGGGCGCTGTCGCGGGGCCCGACGACGACCGGCCAGACGCCCTCGGGATGGACGGTCAGCGAGTGCGCGCACCGCCCGGTCGCCAGGTCCCAGAGCCGGACGGTCCCGTCGGCCGATCCGGTGGCCAGGAGGTTGCCGTCGGCGTCGAACGTGACCGCGTAGGCCCGGTCGCGGTGCCCCTCCAGGGTGCGCAGCGGGGTGCCGGTGACGGCGTCGACGATGAGCACGCCGCCGTCCTCGCTGCCGACGGCGAGGACCGAGCCGCCGGGGCTGTACGCGAGCGGCTGCGGAAGGCGGCTGGTCTGGAAGTGGAAGCCGTACGGCACGCCCACCGCCGCCGGGGCGACCTGGACGTCGATGGGACGGCCCGGCGCGATGGCGGCCTCGCGGAGCTCGGGCGCCTGCGCGATCCGGTCCGGCACCGACGCGCTGATGAGCGCGGCGCGCGTCCAGCGGCTGCCCTCGACGGCCACGTCCCGCAGATCGGCGTTGGCCAGGCGCGCCCGGTTGAGGTCGGCGCCGCGCAGGTCGGCACCTGTCAGCCGGGCGTCGTCGAGGCGCGCGCCCACCAGCGAGGCGTCCCGCAGGATCGCCCGCGAGAGGTTGGCCCCGACGAGTTGCGCGTCGGTGAGGTCGGCGCCGGTGAGGTCGACCTCCTGGAGGTCGCGGTACGACAGGTCCTCGCCCTGGAGGTTCGCGCCGCGCAGGTCGGCCCGGGCGGGCGTGCGCAGGCGCGTGGTGACCTTGATGGCGTTGGCGCGGGCGACATCGTGGTGGTCGGGGTCGGCGAGCACGTTCGCGGCCCAGTCCTGGAGGGCGCGGCTGTCGGCGAGGTCGCACAGGAAGTCGACGGTCAGCTGCGACAGCGCCCGCAGCGACAGTGCGCGCGGCCCGGCGCCCTGGGTGGATCCGGCGCCGTGGGCGGCCCCGGTGTCGTGGGTGGATCCGGTGCCGTTCGTGGATCCGGCGCCGCGCGCGAACTCGTCGGCGATGTGCCGCGCGACGAGCCACTCCATCACCGAACTGTGGATGAACCCGAAGAGTCCTTCCGCCGTCCGGACGAGGAGGCTGCCCGCCCCCACCGCGTGCGTCACCTGGTGCGGCGACATCCGTCCTTCGGTGAGGTCGGTGAGCGTGTCGGCCACGTCCGAGAGTTCATTCAGCCGCAGGAACGACTCGTTCGTCTCCCACAGCCGCAGCGCGAGCGTGCCGACCGCCTGCCACATGTCCGAGCTCTCCAGCCCGGACGGTCCGCCGGAGCCGCGCACGCGGTCGGCCTCGTGGGTGAGCCAGGAGGTGAGGATCTCGCGGTAGAGGTCCGCCGGGCTGACGGTGTGCCGTGCCTGCGCCACCGCCCGCAGGCGTTCCTCGGGCAGGTCGGCGATGAAGCTCAGCATGCGCGGGTTGCTGGTCAGGCCGAGCAGTTCCTCGATGCCCGACAGGAGCCGCAGCCGTGCCTCGGCGACCTCCTCGTCCCCGTACCGGTGCACGAGGTACGAGCGGACTTGCGCGGGCGTGAAGTCCTCGATGCCGAGCACCCGCCGGTGCGGGAGCACGCCGACCTTCTCGCCGAGCGCGGTCAGCACCTGCGCCTGCGACTTGAAGTGCTGCGTCCGGCTGGCCACCACGATCTTGGCCTTGTCCTGCGCGGCCTGCAGCAGCGTGTCGAGATGGTCGGCGGCCTGGTCGTACGTCACGCGCGTGACGAGCTCGTCGAAGCCGTCGAAGAGCAGCACGATGCGGCCCTGCCGCAACATGTAGTGGAACGCCTTCAGATCGATCAGCTCCTCGCCGTGGTTGGCGAGATGCGCGGCCACCAGGCCGTCGACCGAGTGCGCCTTGTCGAGCGCCCGCAGCTCGATGAGGATCGGGATCACGTGCGGCAGCTCGGCCGGAATGCGCCGGGCCAGCTCCCGCAGCGCGAACGTCTTGCCGCGCCCGAAGTCGCCGAGCAGCAGCAGGAACCGGCCGTGGTCGGCCGCCAGCAGCCGGAGCATCTCGCCGACCAGGTCCTCGTGGACCTCCGGGGCCGCCGCCGGACGGTCGAGGTCGCGGTAGCGCTGCGGCACGTAGAGCGAGGGCGGGTAGAGGCCGCCCGAGGCCAGCCGCCGCGACTGCCCGCTCACGTACTCCGACAGGTCGAGCAGCCCCTGGAACTCGGTGAGGCTGCGCACCCTGATGCCGCGGCGCAGCGCGTCCTCGCGCAGCGAACGCGGCGGCGGCGTGCCCAGGTAGACCAGCTCGGAGCCGTGGTCGGCGCCGTCGGCGTGGACGTGCCGGACGAACGCGTCGACGTCCTCCGCCGAGAGCGCGCCGACGTGCGCGCCGATGCGGTACTGCCGGACGAACCCGTCCTCCAGGTGCGTCAGCAGCAGGTGCGGGGGGTCGGCGTCGATGCGCCGGATCGTCGCGCGTTCGAAACGCGTCTCGCACGCCTCGGCGATGCGGTCCAGCAACTCGGCGGTGGGGTCGGGCGCCGGTTCGACCTCCGGCCGGCGGGGCCCGAGCTCCGGCGTCGGCCCGGCCGGGATCTCGGCGGGAGCCTCCGCCCGCGGCGCCGGGAACGTTCCGCCGACCCGGAGCCACTCGCGGGCGAGCCGGTCGGGGCCGCGCCGCGTCGCCTCCGCCGGGATCCAGCGCTCCAGGCCGTCACGCCGCACGACCACGACCTGGTGGCGGCCGGGACCGAGCGCCGGGACGCACGGCGGCCCGGACGGGAGCTGCGGGATGCCGCCGCCGAAGTCGGGCTCGGTGCCCTGGAAGAAGAGGTTCACGTGGCCGCCGAGGAGCGTGTCGACGGTGGCGGGGTCGGGATCGCGCAGCGCGCCCGGCTCACCGGCGATGGGGGTGTGCTCGACCGCGCCGAGGCGCAGCCAGCCCTCGTCCTCGAAATGGCGCAGCCGCTCGGTGAACCACGCCGCCTGCGCCTGGCCGACCTGCCCGTACCGGTCGTCCTGGCGATGGGTCTGCGGAAGCGTGGAGTTGAGTCCCGCCACCACGACCTTGAGATCGGGCACCGGGAAGAGCGTCCACGGCTGGGCGCTGTCGAAGACCAGGCTGTCGAGCCCCTGGTAGAGCTCCTTGAAGAGCCCGGCGAAATGCCGCCACTTGGGCCAGTACGGGGGCTGCGGGTCGATGTCGTCGGCCTCGCAGCTGGAGAAGTAGGCCTGCGAGGCCGCGCGGTTGACGTCATGGGTGCCCGGCACGATCACCACGCGCTGCGCCTCCAGGCCGAGCAGGGCGCGGAGGCTGGTGAGGAACGAGAGGGCCTCGGCGAACTCCTTGCGGCTCCCGGAATGGGTGAGGTTGCCGGTGACGACTAGTAGGTCCGGTCGTGGGACCTCCGCGTCCGTAAGCCGCGTGACATCGCTCCAGATGCGGTCCTGGAGTTCGGTCGCGGTGGTGGGTTCGTCCGGGTCGGCGAGCGTACGGCCGAACCGCGGCCCCGCGACGTGCAGGATGCCGATGTGCTCGCGCGGTTCCCGGTCCGCGCTGGACATGGCAGGGAACAACGGCGCGGCGACGGGCGCGCGCCTGGCCTGGCGTTCACCGGTCTGCTCAGGCAACCGAGAACCGCCTGGACGTCCAGCGCCGGTGTCGCCGTTGCTGAGGCCGGTGTGGTGATGCCCGGTGTCGTCGCGTTCGACCTGACCGGTGAGCGGCGTGCGGGCGAAACCACCGGAACCGCCAGACCCGCCGGAGCCGGAGCCACGACCGGCGGAGCCGGGGCCGGGGCCGCCTGAGCTGCCCGGACCGCCGGGGCCGCTGAAACCGGTGGAGCCACCCGGACCGCCGGGGAAGCCGGGGCCGGCCATCGGCATGGCGTGGCCCGCGAGCGCCTCCTCGATGCGGCGCATCAGCAGGCCGCGCGCCTCGTCCGGGTCGTCGATTCCGACGAGGTCGACGTAGGTGATGGTGGACAGCAGCCCGTCGATCGGGCAGTCCTCGATCCGCACCGTCACCAGCTTGTTGGCCGGGTTGTCCGGGTCGGCGCGCAGCGCCGTCATCCACTCCCACCGGCCGTATCGCGAACGCAGGTAGTTGCGCGACAGCACCGCCACCACGACCTTCGCCTCCGACAGGCCCCGGTCCATGAAGTCGATGAAGTTCGTCCCCGGCACGAAGTCCCAGGCCTGCATCATCGTCCGGTGCCCGGCGGCCTCCAGCTGCCAGGCGATCCAGGACGCCCATCGCTCGTCCGCGGGGGAGTAGCTGATGAAGAAATCGGTCGGGCGTTCCTGGCGAGACGGACCGGGGGGTGTCATGTCTGGATTATCGCGTGGCCCGCACAGCGGGCGCAGCACGGCATGACGTATATGGGATCATGTTCGCCGTGTCAGGTCCCGGACAGGTCCTCCGCCGTGCCGCGGGCGGCATGGGCGTGCTCGACTGGATCCGCGTCGGCGTCCTGGCGCTCGGGCTGTTCTTCGTGGCCACCGGCCTGCTGCCGCGCGCGGAGGCCAAGGCGAGCATCGAACGCATCGCCCCGCTGCTGCTGTTCCTCTTCAGCGTCATCGTGCTGGCCGAGCTGACCAAAGAGGCCGGGGTCTTCGACGCGATCGCGCAGCGGCTCGCCCGGTGGGGACGCGGCGACTACTTCGCGCTGTTCCTGCTGTGCGTGGCGTTCGCCTCGGTCAACACCGTCTTCCTCAACCTCGACACCACGGCCGTACTGCTCACCCCCGTCATGCTCGCGCTGGCGGCACGGGCGGGCATCGCGGCGCTGCCACTGGCGATGACGACGGTGTGGCTGGCCAACACGGCGAGCCTGCTGCTGCCCGTCTCCAACCTGACCAACCTGCTCGCGGCGGACCGCGTGGGCCTGGAGACACCCGCGTTCGCCGAGCGGATGTGGGCGCCGCAACTGGCGGCCCTCGCCGTGACGATGGTGCTGTTGTGGGTCTTCTTCTGGCGCCGTTCGATGCGGGGCGCGGACGCGGACCGGTACGAGCCGCCCGCGCCCGAGCCGGTGCGGGACCGGGTGCTGTTCGGGGCGACCGGGCTGGCCTGCCTGCTGTTCATCGCGGCGATCCTCGCGGGCGTCCACACCGGGATCCAGCTGGGCATCGCGGCGACCGTGGCGGCGGTGGTGGCGGTGGCCGCGTTCGCGGTGCGGGACCGTGACTCGCTGGGGCCAGCACTGATCCCCTGGCAGCTGATGATCTTCGTCACCGGGCTGTTCCTGGTGGTGCCGACGCTGGAGCGGTACGGGCTGGACGAGGTCATGCGGGCGCTCGTCGGCGACGACGACGGGCTGGCCGGGGCGATGCGCGCCGCGTTCGCGGGGGGCGGCCTGTCCAACGTGCTCAACAACCTGCCCGCGTACGTGGCGGGCGAGTCGGCAGTCCCCGAGGGCAACCAGGATCAGCTGCTGTCGCTGCTCATCGGGACGAACGTCGGCCCGGTGATCACGCCGTGGGGTTCGCTGGCGACCCTGCTGTGGTTCGAGTGGTGCAGGCGCTGGGACGTCCGCGTCCCGATGCGCAAGTTCGCGCTGACCGGCACGGCCCTGGCAGTGCTGGGATGCGCAGCGTCCGTGGCCGCCCTGCTCGTGACCGGCTGAGTGGTTGGTCGTTACCGGGGGACGGGGATGCCTGCGGCTGCGCCGAGGATGGTGCCGGTCGTGTGGAGCAGGCGGTCGAGCAGCTCGGGACGCGCCGCCACGAAACCGCGCTCTTCCGGGGGGAGGTCGATGCTCGGCCGGTACGGGCCGCCGTCGAGCGCGCGGAGCTCGGCGCCCGCCTCCCGGGCGAGGAGGGCCCCCGCGGGCAGGTCGACGAGCTCGGGCCGGTAGCCCACGATGCCGTCGATGTCGCCGCGGGCCAGCATCACCCACGCGACCAGCGGCGCCCACAGTTGGAGCAGGCGGCCGCCGCGCAGCTCCAGCATCGCCTTCAGCGGCACCGCCACCGCGTCGTCGCGGCCCACGTCATGCCCCTGGATCCAGGCGAGCACCGGCTTGTCGGCGCGGCCCGGACGAGGCCCGGCGGGGAGCCGCAGCCGCGCCCCGTCCGGGCCGACCGCGCCCTCGTCCCGGACGGCCCGCCACGTCCGGCGGCTGACCGGCTCGTGCACGACGCCCAGCACCGGCAGCGACCCCGCGCAGAGCGCCAGGCCGACGGCGCACACGGGCATGCCGATCGCGACGTTGTTGGTCCCGTCGAGCGGGTCGACCAACCAGGTGAAGTCGCCGCCGCCCGCGCCGACGGTGCCGGCCTCCTCGGAGATGATCCGGTGCTCGGGGAAGGCCGCGCCGATCCGTTCCAGGATCAGTTCCTCGCAGGCCAGGTCGAGATCGGTGACGACGTCGACGTCCGCGTCCTTGAGGCGTATTTCCAGCGGGCCGGTCATCCGGGACCGCAGAAGGTCTCCGGCGGCCTCGGCCGCCTCGGCGGCGACGCGTCCTGCTCGGCGGAGATCGACCAGAGGGGCCGGGGCGGGGTGCGATGAGCTCATCGGGCCTTCTCCGTACGTGCGGTCAGAGTCGTGCCGAAGGATGGACGTCGTCGGGTGCCGTGTCAGGGTGAGCCGTGCCGGTGTGAGCGCGTGCCAGGAGCCGTGCGGCCCGGCGGGCCGCCCGGGTCGCCTCGTCGGGCGCGCAGGGTTCGCGATGGGTGCGGTGAGTGGGGACGTCGAGGGGCCCGAGGGAGAGATCGCCGCCGCCGGGAGTCCGGCGTCCCAGCGCGACCGTCGCCGCGTCCGGGCCGCCCTCGACGAACGTGCTGTGGAAGACGCCCGCGGGGAGCGTATAGGTGTCGCCCGTCCGGTGGATGGACGAGTCGCCGGGGGTGCAGCTGACCGTGCGGGGCGTGGCCTGCAGTTCGTCGATCCCGTCCCGGCTGACGACCTGGAAGATACGCTGCTGGGCCGTGCCGTGCTGGTCTGTTCGCTGCTCAAGAGTGGTGTGCTCGGACGTGGTGTGCCCGGGGACGGTGTGCTGGGGCGCGGTGGGTTCCGGTGGCTCGGTGACGTCGGCGCGGGCGTTGCGCACCGTCCCGTACAGGACGAAGCTGATCAGATCCCAGCTGTGGCAGTGCACCGGCGAGGTGGTCGCCGGGGCCGCCGGTACCTCCGGGGACCAGATGTGCAGGCAGACGCCGAGGTCGCCGCTGCGTTCCACCGGCAGGCACAGGAAGCCCAGCGGGTGCCGCACCGCCGCGACCGCCAGCCGGCCGGCGGCGACGTCGTCGAGCAGCCGGTGCGCCCACGCCGGGAGCACCTCCGCCGCCGTGCCCGCCACCAGGGCTCTGTGGATGTCGTCGTACCGCATCAGTCGTGCCGCATCATTCGAAGGGATCCTTGGCCCGGAGGGCCTTGCGGATGATCTCGACGACGTCCCGGTCGGTGTAGCCCCGCGCCAGCTCGATGCCGAGGACCTCGAAGAGCTTGCGCGCCTCCTCGACGGTCGGCTCGTCGTCGAGCGGCGCCAGCCGGGCCTGCTCGATCGGGACGCGGCGCGCCTGGTCCAGGCTGACCTGGAGCTCGGCGCTGTACCAGCCGTAGTAGAACTTGTCGGCGGCGATCACGAGCGCCTCGCCGCGCGGGTCGTCGCGCGTCACCACCACCCACGACTTGGACAGGTCGTAACGCAGGGTCGTCATCGTCTGGGACAGGCCCATGTCGATGTCGAGCATGCCGAACCGCTGCTTGTGCCAGCACGCCGCCAGGATCGTCGCGTACGCCTCCTTGCGGGTGCGCTCGGTGGTCCACTGCTCGCCGGTGCCGTCGGGCTCTTCGGAGACCGACCGGCGGTGCCGCGCGTAGGCCTCGCAGACCTCGACGTTGGTCGGGTCGAGGATCTCCACCCGGAACAGCAGGGTGCGCCGCTCGCGCCGGGCCGCCGCCACGCACTCGGGGAGCGTCCGCGCGCGGATGTAGGTGCCGGTGCCGCCCTTGAAGAACCAGCGGTCGGTGTCGCGCCGCGCCTCGGCGAGGACCTGGCCCACCTGCGCGCCGCTGATCACCCGGACGACGGCGGTCTCGTCGAGCGCCCGCTTGGTGTCGGAGATCACACCCTCGAAGCGCTCGATGCGCTCCAGTCGCTCGCCGAGCCCGTCCAGCGTGGCCGAGGACGCCCGCAGCGTGTCGCGGACCTCGGCCTCGACCGGGATCCGCCGCCCGCGGTCGCGCAGGATCGAGGACGCCAGCAGTCCGATCACCGCCAGGATGGCGCTGTTGACCACCTGGCTCTCGTCGGGGATCTTCAGGCCGAGGCTGATCACGGCGACGACGATGGCGATCGTGAGCGCGATGACGGCGTCGAGGTTCTTCCCGAGCCAGATGGCGAATCGGGTCATCGTGGGCTAATTCCCCGTTCCCTTGGCGGCGCCGTCATCGTAACCAGAGTGCCGGTGGCAGGCCACTCGATACACGTCGCGGGAGGTGGCGGCGGCGGGGTTGGCGGCGTGGCGGTGGCGTCGCGGCAGCAGGGGGGCGGCGTGGCGGCAGTAGGGGTGGCAGCGCGGCGGCAGCGTGGCGGCGGCGGGTCGGCGGCGTGGCGGCGACGGCCGGTGACGGGCCGGCGGAAAGGGATACGCAGCGGTATGCACCTGGCCTGGTCGGGCAATGCCGCGCTATAGGCTCGTCTTATGCGCTTTCGGAACTGGTGGTCGGCGCTGTGGCCGACACGTCGGTCTCGTGCGCTCGACCTCTCCCTGGCCGCCGGTACGGCGGTTTTCGACGGGGTCGTGCTGTGGTTTGCGCCGCAGGAGTTCTGGCTGCCGCACCAGGTGGTCTCGATCTGCAGCGTGATCATGGCCCTCGGCCTGGTGGTCCGGCGCCGCCATCCCGTCGGGCTCTCGGTGTTCATGGTGGCGTTCGGCACGGTGATGGGCGCCGGCATCGTCAGCCCCTTGATCATCTTGTACTCGCTGGGGGCGTACGCGGCGTCGCGGCGTACCGGGATCATGATCGCGCTGGCCGGCTGCGCCTCGTTCCTGATCCTTCCCGGCCCGACCGCGACCGACGACCCCTTCCTCGCGCGGGCGACGTTCGGCGTGGCGTTCACGGCGCTGCCGGTGGTCCTGGGCCTCTACATGGGCGCCCGCAAGCAGCTGATCGCCACCCTCCAGGAGCGGACCCGGCGGCTGGAGCGCGAGGTGCACCTGCTCGCCGACAAGGCCAAGGCCGAGGAACGCACCCGTATCGCCCGCGAGATGCACGACGTCGTCGCCAACCGGGTGAGCGTGATGGTCGTCCACGCCGGGGCGCTCAAGGCCGTGGCCAAACGCGATCCCGAGCGGGCCGCCGAGACGGCCGCGGTGATCGGCGACATGGGCCGCCAGGCGCTGGACGAGCTGCGGCAGGTCATCGGGGTCCTGCGGCAGGGCGAGCAGGCGCTGCCGCAGAGTTCGCCGACGCTGGACGATCTCCGTGCCCTGGTCGGCCAGTCCACGTCCGCCGGGCTCCGCGCCGATCTGCGCGTCCACGGAGAGGAACGTGCCATCCCCCCAGCGGTCGGCAGGACGGTCTACCGGCTGATCCAGGAGGGCCTCACGAACGTCCACAAGCACGCCGGCGACGCCGACACACGGATCGGCCTGCTGATGCTGCCGGAGGCGGTCGAGGTGGAGATCGAGAACGCCGCCGCGGAGAGCGTGCCCCAGCACGGCCTCCCCAGCGGCGGCAACGGCCTCGTGGGCCTCCGCGAACGGGTCTTGGCGCTGGGCGGGACGTTCGAGGCGGGCCCCTGCCCGAACGGCGGCTACTCCGTCCGGGCGCGCCTCCCCCTGCCCGCCGCTTGAGCCGAGCCGGGACCCGGCGGACTGACCGACGGATCCTGGCGCTCGACCCGCGGGTTTCGGCGGCTGACCGGCGGATCTCGGCGGCCTGGCCGCCCGCCCAGCGGATGTCCGCGGCCTGACCGGCGGATGTCCGCGGCCGGGCCGCCCGCGGACCCCGCCTCCTGACCCGGAAATACCGCGAGGCGGCAGATTGTCGTAGCCCCTGCATAGAGTTGGGGGAAGCGGGTCGACCTGGCCCGCCGGGGTTTGATCAGGGAGATTGAAGGCATGCGGCCGATCACTGACCTGCAGCGCAAGGTGGCGCCGTTCGAGGTCGTCACGGAGATGACGCCGTCCGGCGACCAGCCGCAGGCGATCGCCGAGCTGGCCGAGCGCATCGGGCGGGGCGACAAGGACGCGGTGCTGCTGGGCGCCACCGGTACCGGCAAGACCGCCACGATCGCCTGGCTCACCGAGAAGCTCCAGCGGCCCGTCCTGGTCATGCAGCCCAACAAGACGCTGGCCGCCCAGTTCGCCAACGAGCTGCGCGAGATGATGCCGCGCAACGCGGTCGAGTACTTCGTCTCGTACTACGACTACTACCAGCCTGAGGCTTACATCCCGCAGACCGACACCTACATCGAGAAGGACTCCTCGATCAACGACGAGGTCGACCGGCTGCGGCACTCGGCGACCAACTCGCTTCTCACCCGCCGCGACACCGTCGTGGTCGCCTCCGTCTCCTGCATCTACGGCCTCGGCACCCCGCAGGAGTACGTCGACCGCATGGTCCAGCTCCGCGTCGGCCAGCAGATCGAGCGCGACGACCTCCTCCGCCAGCTCGTCGGCATGCAGTACACGCGCAACGACCTGGCGTTCACCCGCGGCACGTTCCGGGTCCGCGGCGACACGGTCGAGATCATCCCGCAGTACGAGGAGCTCGCCGTCCGCATCGAGATGTTCGGCGACGAGATCGAGAAGCTCGCCACCCTGCACCCGCTCACCGGCGAGGTGATCACCGAGGACGACGAGCTCTACGTCTTCCCCGCGTCCCACTACGTCGCCGGGCCCGAGCGCATGGAGCGCGCGATCGGCGGCATCGAGGCCGAGCTCGAAGAGACGCTGGCCACCATGGAGCGCCAGAACAAGATGCTCGAGGCCCAGCGCCTGCGCATGCGCACCACCTACGACATCGAGATGATGCGCCAGGTCGGCACCTGCTCCGGCATCGAGAACTACTCCCGCCACATCGACGGCCGCTCGGCGGGCACCGCGCCCAACACCCTGCTCGACTTCTTCCCTGAAGACTTCCTCCTCGTGATCGACGAGTCCCATCAGACCGTCCCGCAGATCGGCGCGATGTACGAGGGCGACGCGTCCCGCAAGCGCATGCTGGTCGAGCACGGCTTCCGCCTACCCTCCGCGATGGACAACCGGCCCCTCAAGTGGGAGGAGTTCCTGGAGCGCATCGGCCAGACCGTCTACCTGTCGGCGACGCCCGGCTCCTACGAGATGAACCGGGTCAAGGGCGACGTCGTCGAGCAGGTCATCCGCCCCACCGGCCTGATCGACCCCGAGATCGTCGTCAAGCCCACCAAGGGCCAGATCGACGACCTGATCCACGAGATCCGGCTGCGCACCGAGAAGGACGAGCGCGTCCTGGTGACCACCCTCACCAAGAAGATGTCCGAGGACCTCACCGACTACCTCCTCGAGCTCGGCATCCAGGTCCGCTACCTGCACAGCGAGGTCGACACGCTGCGCCGCATCGAGCTGCTCCGCGAGCTGCGCGCCGGCGAGTTCGACGTCCTCGTGGGCATCAACCTCCTGCGCGAGGGCCTCGACCTGCCCGAGGTCTCCCTCGTCTCGATCCTGGACGCCGACAAGGAGGGCTTCCTCCGCTCCGAGACGAGCCTCATCCAGACCATCGGCCGCGCCGCCCGTAACGTCTCCGGCCAGGTCCACATGTACGCCGACACGGTCACCCCGTCGATGGCCCGCGCGATCGACGAGACCAGCCGCCGCCGCGCCAAGCAGCAGGCCTACAACGAAGAGAACGGCATCGAGCCCACCGCGCTCCGCAAGAAGATCGCCGACATCCTCGACTCGCTCGCCCGCGAGGACGCCGACACCGAGACCCTCATCGGCGGCGCCGGCCGCCAGCAGAGCCGCGGCAAGGCCCCCGTCCCGGGCCTGGCGTCCCGCCGCAAGGAGGCCGGCCGCCACGCCGCCGACCTCGTCGGCGAGCGCCCCCGCGAGGAGATGGAGTCGCTCATCGAGCAGATGACCGCCCAGATGCACCAGGCCGCCACCGACCTGCAGTTCGAGCTCGCCGCCCGCCTCCGCGACGAGATCAAGGAGCTCAAGCGTGAGCTGCGCGACATGAAGGAGGCCGGCGTCAAGTAACCGGCGGTCCTTCGCTTCCGTCCCCACGGACGCACATGGCGTATCTATGGAGAAACGCGCGGCCGACCGCGGCGGACACCATCTGGCCCGCTCCACCGCCGCCGACATGTTGTCCGGCAAGCGCATACCCAGCCAGGTCGTCCTGCTGACGTTCGTCCAGCCTGCGGCCTTCCCGCCGACGGCCTCGGCGCCTGACGGCAGGCCTGGGAGCAGATGACGCTCGCCGAGGACGTGCGCGGCACCGCGGTCGCCCGGCTCGAACACCTGCCCGGCTCCGGGATCTTGCGTGGCCGCTCCCGTTTGCGCCGAGCCCCTGCGATATGGAGGGATTTCACTCCAGGATCCGGCTCGCCTCGCTGTCCGGCCAGGGAACGGGCCACTCCCGCACAATGAGTTGGTCTCTGGCGCTCGTCCGGCGACGTCCTGCCGGGCACCGGGCAGGCCTTGCTCGCACGCGAAAGGCCCCGCCATCGAGGGGCCAATGGCGGGGCCGGTCTTTCGCGCGCGGCGTCAGCGCTTGGGGTCAGCGCTTGGGGTCAGCTCTTGGCGGCGACGGTGCCGTAGCGGCCGCCCTTCTTGACGCTCGCCCAGGACTTGGCCAGGGACGCGGTGTGGTAGGTGTTGTCCCACGGGTCCCACCAGAGAATCTTGGTGCCGGAGCCCGTCGTGTAGCCGCGGACGACCATCAGATGGCCGGTCTTGTTGTTGACCTGGCTGCCCCACGGCTTGTAGCCGAAGAGGACCCGGTACGCCAGCGCGACCTTCTTCGAGCCGACACCGGCCTTGACATTGGTGAGGAACGCGCTCTGCGAGCCCGGACGCAGCGCGACCACGTCGTACTGGCCGCTCCCGTAGGTGCTGAGGGCCTTGCGCAGCCCGTTGCGGAAACCGGGGTTGCTCGTGCCGCTCGACTTGGTGCCCATGTACCCGGCCAGCTTGCTCTGGCTGGGCAGGCCACTGCTGATCAGGCGGGAGAGCAGGGCCCGTCCGGCCGCCGGGGCGCACCAGTAGTCGCGCTGCTGCTTCTGGACCTTGATGCTGACTGATTTGGTCGCCGCGACTTCGGCGGAGGGCGCCGGGGCGACGACCGCGGCCCGCGGCGCGGTCTGCGCTGCGTGGGCCGGAGCGACGGTGGCAGCGGCCAGCAGCGGCGGTGCCAGGATGGCGGCACCGATGAGCGCCGTCATTCGGGGGGTTCGCGTCATACTCGGGAATTATGTGATCTTTCGGCGGCCGGGCATCAGGGCCCCTGGCACCAACTTGCCGTAGTGCCAGGGGTGCGCGCCGATCAGGCCTTGGAGGCCACGTGGCCGTGACGGCCGGCCTTCTTGACGCTCGCCCAGGACTTGGCCAGGGACGCGGTGTGGTAGGTGTTGTCCCACGGGTCCCACCAGAGAACCTTCGGGCTCGATCCGGTGGTGTAACCGCGGACGACCATGAAGTGGCCCGTCTTGTCGTTGACCTGGCCGCCCCACGGCTTGTAGCCGAAGTAGACCCGGTAGATCAGGGCCACCTTCTTGGAGCCGACACCGGCCTTGATGTTGGTGAGGAACGCGTTCTGCGAGCCCGGACGCAGCGCGACCACGTCGTACTGACCGCTTCCATAGGTGCTGAGGGCCTTGCGCAAGCCATTGCGCAGCCCGGCGCCCGTGGTGCCGCTCGACTTGGTGCCCATGTACCCGGCGATCTTGCTCTGGCTGGGCAGGCCACTGCTGATCAGGCGGGAGAGCAGCGCCCGTCCGGCCGCCGGGGCGCACCAGTAGCTGCGCTGCTGCTTCTGGACCTTGATGGAGACCTTCTTGGTCGCCAGGACGGACGCGGGCGGCGCGGGCGCCGTCGAAATGACGGGATGGGCCGGTGCGGCGTGCGCCGGAGCGGCGACGACGCCGAGCAGAGGTGGAGCCAGGACGGCCGCGCCGATGAGCGCCGCAATTCGGGGGGTTTGGGTCATGGTTGGCGATTATGTGATCTTTCAAGAAGCTTCAAATAGGGCCCGTGGCACTAATCTCGAAACAGTGCCACGGGCCTAGCTGAAACTGCGCCGAACCACTTAGTCGCGATGACTCATTTCTCGTTTGGCTTCCCACCCGCACGAAGAGCAATTCACGACGTCCTGCCGTTCCACACCGTGCACCATCTGCTCAGGCACACGGCGGGGCTCGGGGGCGCGGCGGGCGGGTGACCAGCCGCCGTCTGTGCAGATCTTCGACAGCTGTCGTGGCTACGCCCTGACGTCGATCGAGCCCATCATCGCCCTGGAATGCCGCTCATGACCGCTTGACTGTGAGCCGCTGCCTCGCCGAAGGTCATCGCCTGGGTGGGAGGACGCGGCCGGTCACCTCGCCCAGAGAGACGTCGCCCCAGGAGCCGCTGATGGTGACCTCGTCGCCGTCCTCCAGGAAGGTGCGGGTGCTGCCGTCGGGGAGCTTGAGCGGGTCCTGGCCGCCCCAGGCGAGCTCGATGAACGAGCCGCGCTGGTCGGGGGAGGGGCCGGAGACCGTGCCCGAGGCGTAGAGGTCGCCGGTGCGGAGGGACGCGCCGTTGGCGGTCATGTGGGCGAGCATCTGGGCCGGTGACCAGTACATCGCGGCGTACGGGGGCCGGGAGACGGTGTGGCCGTTCAACCGAAGGGCCAGGGAGAGATCCAGGCCCCATGGCTCCTCCTCCCGCAGGTAGGGGAGGGGCTGCGGATCCTGGGCGGGTGTGGGTACGCGGGCACCGGCCAGGGCGTCCAGGGGGACGATCCAGGGGGAGATGGAGGTGGCGAACGACTTGCCCAGGAACGGGCCGAGCGGCACGTACTCCCAGGCCTGGATGTCGCGGGCGGACCAGTCGTTCACCAGGCACACGCCGAAGACGTGATCGGCGAACGCACTGGTCGGCACGGGCTCGCCGAGGGGGGACGGCGCGCCGACGACGAAGCCCACCTCCACCTCGACGTCCAGGCGCCGGGAGGGGCCGAAGCCGGGAGTCTCCTGGTCGGGCGGTTTGCGCTGGCCGGTGGGCCGGACGATGCCGGTGCCGGACGGCACGACGGTGCCGGAACGGCCGTGGTAGCCGACGGGAAGGTGCTTCCAGTTGGGCAGGAGCGGCGCGGAGTCGGGACGGAACATCCGTCCGAGGTTGGTCGCGTGCTCCTCGGACGCGTAGAAGTCGACGTAGTCGGCGACCTCGAACGGCATGTGCAGACGTACGGCGCCGAGGGGATGGAGCGTCGCCTGGTGGCCGTTGCCCAGGATGTCGGTGATCCGCTCGCGGACCTCGGTCCAGCGGGCGCGTCCCTGGGCCATGAACGGGTTGAGGGACGGCGTGGCGAAGATGGGGTCGCCGAGCGTGGCGGCGAGGTCGAGCACCTCGTCGCCGAACCGGACGCCGACGCGGGGCGCGTCACCGGCGATGGAGAACACGCCGTACGGGAGGTTGCCGAGCCCGAAGCCGTCGGTCATTGCCGTCCTTCCTCAAGGCCGAGGCCGAGGTCCCGGGCCTGGTCGATGGGTGTGCGCGTGCTGCACGAGCCGTAGCTGACGAACGTTCGCCGCAGCCGGTCGACGGCCCGCTCGTCCAGTGCCTTGAGCCAGCCGGTCAGCTCGGCCGGATCGGTGATCTCCAACGCCGTCCGCACGTCGTACGTCTCGGCACCGGCGACCGCCTCGGCCGTGGCCAGCAGGAGATTGAGGTAGCCGTGATGGGTGAAGCCGGTCGTCGGGTCGCGGTGCCGCACAGCCTCGTGCAGTCCCGCCGTCGCCTTGACCGGCACCCCGGCCGCCACCGCCGTGACCAGCGCGCCGGCCAGCGTTGACGGACTCGGGAAGAGCTCGGCCCGGAGACCGCCGCAGCGCAGCTTCAACCCTTCGTTCTCCTGGAGGGCACGGACGGTCTCGGGAACCCGCTCGTACGAGGCGGGCTCGAAGAAGATCGGAACCGAGCCCCGAGCGACCTTCCGCACGATCGCCATGGCGTCCTCGATCCCCCCGACCACCGCCGCCCCAACCGCTGTTCCGACCGCCGTCGTCCCGGCCGAGTCGTCCGCCGCAGCCCCGGCCGTCGCCGTCCCGTCCGCCGTCGCTCCGACCGTCATCCCGACCGCCGTTGTCCCTGCCGCCGCCCTGGGCACCGTCGCCCTGGCCGAGTCGTCCGCCGCAGCTCCGGCCGGTGCGACGTCCGCCGCCCCGTCGGTCGCCCTGCCGGCTGCGTCATCTATCGCGTCGTCCGCCGCGTTCGTCGCGCCGCCCATTGGCCCGGCCGCTGCGTCGTCTATCGCATCGTCCGCTGCCGCGTCGTCCGCTGCCGCATCATCCGCCGCGTCGCGCATCGCTCCGTCCGCCGCCGCCCCGTCCGTCTCCGCCCTGATCGTTGCGTGGCGCATCGCTGTGTTCGCCGCGTCGCGCATCGCTACGTCAGCCGTGTCGCGCAATGCTGCGTCCGTCGCGTCGGCCAGCGCCCTGTTTGTCGCGTGGTCCGTCGGTCTGTGTCCGAGGATCGCGGCGAGCGGCACCTCCAGGAGGGCGATCTCCAGGCGGGGGTCGATGTCGATCTCGGCGAGCGCGTCGGCGAGGCCGTCGGTCCCGGTATCGGCGATGAGCCCCACCCGGAGCCGATGGCCCCCGTTCAAGCGGCTGCGCAGCTCGCCCAGCCGGCTCGCCGGGCACAGGAACCGGTGGCTGAGCATGGGATGCCGCCCGGCCTGGTCGTCGATGTGCCGCCGCACGGCATCGGCCATGTCGAGCGCGGTGGGCGGGAACAGCCCCGCGTCGTCCACCAGCGCGTCCAGCAACCCGCCAGGCTGCGGCGTTGCCTGTGTCTTCGATGGCGTCAACGGCGGCCGCCTGCCCACGTCCAGGCGTACGCCTCGTCCTCGCAGGCCAGCCCGCCCTCACCGACCTGCAGCGGCCTGAACGTGTCGACCATGACGGCCAGCTCGTCGAAGAACTCGGCGCCGATGCTGCGTTCGTACGCGCCGGGCTGCGGCCCGTGCGCGTGCCCTCCGGGGTGCAGCGAGATGGAGCCCTGGCCGATGCCGGAGCCCTTGCGCGCCTCGTAGTTGCCGCCGCAGTAGAACATCACTTCGTCGGAGTCGACGTTCGAGTGGTAGTAGGGCACCGGAATCGACAGCGGGTGGTAGTCCACCTTGCGCGGCACGAAGTTGCAGATGACGAAGTTGTTGCCCTCGAAGACCTGGTGGACGGGCGGCGGCTGATGCACGCGGCCGGTGATCGGCTCGAAGTCGGCGATGTTGAACGTGTAGGGGTAGAGGCAGCCGTCCCAGCCGACGACGTCGAACGGGTGCCGCGGGTAGACGTACCGCGTCCCGGTGATCCCGCCTCGCGCGCCGCGGTGCTTGACCAGCACCTCGACGTCCTCGCCGTCGACCTCCAGCAACCCCTCGGGCCCGTGCAGGTCGCGTTCGCAGTAAGGGGCGTGCTCCAGGAGCTGCCCGAACTTCGACAGGTATCGCCGCGCGGGCGTGATGTGGCTGCTCGCCTCGATGCAGTAGAGCCGCAGCGGCTCGTTGCCTTCCGGCACCCATCGGTGGGTCGTCGCGCGCGGCAGGACGACATAGTCGCCCCGACCCACCGGCAGCGCGCCGAAGACGGTCTCCACCGTCCCCGCGCCCGACTCGACGTAGACGCACTCGTCGCCGAGCGCGTTGCGGTAGAGCGGCGAGGACTCCCCAGCCGCCACGTACGACAGGCGCACGTCGTCGTTGCCGAGCAGCAACTGCCGGCCGGTGACCGCGTCCTGAGCCTTCCAGTCCTGCGTGAGGTCGTGCGTCTTCAGGTGCCGGGGGCGCAGCGGATGGTTGGGGGTGACCTCCAGGCTCGGTGGCTCCCACGGCTGCGCGTCCACGATCGCGGACGGGATGTGCCGGTGGTAGAGCAACGACGAGTCGGACGAGAAGCCCTCCTCGCCCATGAGCTCCTCGAAGTACAGGCCCCCCTCCGGGGTGCGGTGCTGCGTGTGGCGCTTGGGCGGTACGTTCCCGACCCGCCGGTAGTAGGCCACGACCCGACCTCCTCTGTGTCCGACTTCTTGGCGTTCGACTCAGAAGTCCGATAATCGGATTCGGCTACCCGATTATCGGATAGCCTACGAAGGTGGGCCCGCTCACGTCAATGCCGGGTACGAGAGGCCGGGCGCATCAACGCCCGCCGCGCCAAAGTCGGCGACGTGGACCGGGTACGCGGACTCAGGGCACGGTGCGCGGGCCCCGGTGCGCGGGCTCGGGTACGCGGGCACGGTGCACGGGCTCGGGTACGCGGGCTCGGGTACGCGGGCTCGTGTTCGGGCTCGGGCACGCGGGCTCGGGGCACGGTGCACGGGCTTGGGCCCAGGCACGTCAACGCCGGTCACGTCAATGAGGGGAACGGATGCCGGAGATATCCAAGACCGCCGACCAGGCGCTGGCGCTCCTGCTGAACGTGGCGGAGCACGGCCCCGGCACGGCCGCCGAGCTGGCCGAGCGCCTCGGCATGCATCGCACGGTGACGCACCGCCTCCTCGCCACCCTCGAAGGTCGCGGCTTCGTCCGCCGCCATGCCCGCGGCTACGGCCTCGGCATGGTTCTGCGGCACCTGGCCGACTCCGTGGAGAACGACCTCCTGGCCGCCGCCCGCCCGATCATGGCGGAGCTCAGCACCACGACCGGCGAGACGATCACGCTCCACGTCCGCGAGGGCGACGAGATCGTCGTCGCCGACCGCGTCCTCGGCACCCGCCACCTCGTCAAGGTCGACTACCAGCCCGGCCATCGCCGTCCCCTCACCGCCGGGGCCGCCGGACGCGCCATCCTGGCCCATCTCGACCCGCCCCCCGTCCCGGCCGACGACCCCGCCCGGCTCACCGAGATCCGCCGCACCGGCCACGACCACTCCCATGACGAGCTCCGCGCCGGTGTCAGCGGCGTCGCCGCCCCCGTCTTCTCACCCGCCGGAGTCGAGGCCGCCCTCAGCGTCGTGGTCCCGGTGAGCCGGGACGGCGACCTCACCACCTGGCTTCCCGCCCTCACCACCGCCGCTCAGAAGATCACCGCTCGCCTGGGCGGCTGCCCGGCGTCCTAGCTCATCCGGCTGCGCGCTGGACGGCGATGTTGAAGTCCTGGGTGCCGAGGGCCTGAGCGAGCGCCACCCAGAGCACAACGTACTGCTCGATCGGACGCGCCGTGGTGAGCGGCCCGAGGTCGAGGATCTGATCCGGGCCCCAGCCGAGGTCGCCGAGCAGGCGCTTCGTCACGTCCTTGGCCTCGTCGTCATCGCCGCTCACGAAGATGTGATGGGGGCTTGGGACACGCGACGGATCGGCCATCACGGCGTTGTTCACGGTGCACAGCGACTTGACCACCCGCGCGCTGGGGAACGTCCGCTGGATGTGCTCGGCGAGGCTGATCCCGTTCTCGAACGTAACGGCACGCGGCCCGTCAGAGAAGTCGAGCGGGTTGGCCACGTCCAGCAGTACCTTGCCCGCCAGATTGGCTGCACCCGCGGCCGTCAGGGCCTCGACCGACACCTGGCCGGGCGTGGCGTTGACGATCAGTTCGGCGGACGCGGCGGCGCCCTCGAACGCGTCGTGCCGCCCGCCCGTCTCGGCGGCCCACGCCACCGCCGCCGTGTTGCCGGCGGTCCGCGACCCGAGGGTCACCTCATGGCCCGCCTCGATGAGCTTCCCGGCCAGCCGTCGCCCGACCTCGCCGGTGCCCAGCACTGCGATCTTCATTCCGCTTCCCTTCGTCTGCGGGAAGTATCGGTACCGGTCGCCGGTGGCGTCCAAGAGTTGTCGTCATAACCGATGGTTATGTGAGGCGAGCGACGAGCTGGCCGAGCACGGCGCGCGTCCCGTTCGGGCCCACCCTTGATCCGATCGTCGAGGGTTTGGGGTGACCACGCCGTCGGGGTGTGCCCGGAAAGTCGGCGGCGGCGTCTTCGTTGTGTATGGGGCCTGGGTGGACGGCGACCGCAGCCCTCAGCAGGCAGAAGTACTCGACGGCCGACGTGGGAGTGGCAGGCATTCCGAACGACACGTCGGCGAGCGTGCTCTTCGGCCGGTAGCGGCGAGGGACGGCCGGTCGCGAACGCGTACGCTCGGAGCGGCGGCCGGACGTGACGCGCGTTAGACGCTTGCGGTCTCGCGCAGGCTCTTTACCGGGTGCGGGCCTTCGGGCTCGGAACGGTATTCGTGGCCGAACATCTGGCGGTGGTCGTCGATGACTCGTTCGCTCGGCGGCTTCTCCCCGCCCATGAGCTCCTGCTGCATCTTTTCGAACCGCTCGTGGGCCTCGCGCACATAACCGGCGCCGAGAGTCGTTATGTCGATCTGAGTGGCCAAAAGCTCCCGCAGGTAATCCTTGTTGGGCTCGAACTTCACGGGCGGCGGCAGATGCGGAGCGAGGATGCTCTCGGGGTCGCGGCCGTCGTGGCGGCGCATGAGGTCGCAGGCCAGGCGGAGGTGTTCGAGTTCCATGTTGAGGTGGAGTTCCCAGATGGCCTTCACCTTGGGGTCGGTCTCGGTCTCCATGAACGAGTGGTAGAGGTAGCACTCGTTGTATTCGTGGTTGACCAGTCGTTCCCACCAGGTCTCACCCGGATCGACCAGCGACTCGTAATGCGTGACGTGCTCTTCCTCGATGAGCCCGATCTCCTGGTAGAGCTGACGGGCGATCGGCTCCATGTACATCGGGCCGACGTTCATGTAGAAGTTCATCGTCTGCTGCTCGGCCGACATGACGGTCAAGGCATGCAGCTTGGACAGCGGCTCGGCGGTGTTCTTGTCATACGGATCGCGTAGGTTGTCGGCCGGATGCCGGTGCTCCACGACGGTCGGCCGGCCGGGCATGATCTCGGTGAGCTCACCGACGATCTTCTCCGCCTTGCGGTGCTCGATCATCTCGTACAGGTTGGCGTACCGGTAGAGGTGGTCGAAGTCTTCGAGGACGCCGAACTCGTACGCCTGCTTCAGGTAGGCGTCGGGTTCCATCCGCGCGATCCACGCGGTGAGGTCGACGGCGACCTGCTCGTAGGAGATCGTCGTCTCCAGGACGGAGGCCTGGCCGGGCAGCAGCCAGTTCACGACCTTCTGCTGTTGCTGCTCGATGTAGCGCACCTCGGCCATCTGCCGCTTGATCTCAGGGTCGGGGCAGATCCGGTTGAAGTGGTGGCTGAACATGATCGCCTCCACCTCGATGCCGTTCATCGTGATGATCCGGCACTTGGTGTACGGATCGCTCCGATCCGGATCGACCGGCTCGACGTCGAGCTCCCGCCAGTTGCGCACCTGGCGTTCCAGCGGAATGCCCCTGTGTTCGAGCGGATTGAAAGACATTGCTCCCCCGGCCCTTCTCCGCATGCATGACTTGCATGACTTGCATGACTGCTCCCTCGCGTACCCGACGCGCGTGCTCATTCACGTGCAGCTCAAGAAATATGCACATTCCTGGCCGAGAGATTGGCCGTTGTATGGCATGGGTAGGCCCGGTGTGTCTCAGCCACCGGGGGAAACATGAGCACTGCGATGGAGCAGGACGTCATCGACGTGCTGCGGCAGCAGCACGGGGAGATCCGCGACCTCTTCGATCTGGTCCGGACCTGCGCGCCCGGCGAACGGCGCGAGGCGTTCGAACGTCTCGTCCGGCTGCTCGCCGTCCACGAGACCGCCGAAGAGGAGATCGTGCACCCGGCCGCGCGGCGTACCCTTCCCGGCGGCGACGGGATCGTGGCCGACCGGCTCGAAGAGGAGCGCTCGGCGAAGGAACTGCTCTCCGAACTGGACGGCATGGACACCGGCGACCCGCAGTTCATGCCCAAGTTCGACAAGCTGCGCACGGACGTCCTCACCCACGCCCGTGCCGAGGAACGCTACGAGTTCGAGAAGCTCCAGGCCGAATTCAGCGAAGCCGAGCGCCGCTCACTCGCCGCGGCCGTCAGGGCGGCGGAGGCGATGGCGCCCACGCGCCCGCACCCCGGCACCGAGTCGGCCACGAAGAACATGCTCGCCGGCCCGCCCATGGCCATGATGGACCAGGTCCGCGACATGATCCGGAACGCCAAGAAGGGCTAGATCGCGCGAACCTCGGCCAGGAACGCCCGCCACGCCACCGGACTCAACGCCAGCACCGGCCCGTCCGGATCCGTCGAATCCCGCACCGCCACGACGCGATCGGCCGCCGCAACCTCGACGCAGGTGCCGCTGCCGCTGCCGCTGTGGCTGCTCTTCCGCCAAACGGCGGCGGCTTCCAGGCAGGTGCCCGCGCCGCTGTCGCTGTGGCTGTTCTTACGCCAATAGGCGCCAGCCAGGTGTAGTTGGGTCATAGACGTGAGGCTATTCTCTCGATCTCGGCTCGGGAATCGTCCGGTGAAAGCGCCACCTCGCAGGTACGTGCGAAGGCTGCCAGATGGCGCTGGACGTCAGCATCGTTCTCCAGGCTCATACGTCCGCCGATATGGTCGATCAACACCGTACTGAGGATGACCGGACTGCCAATCTGGAGCGTGTTGAACGTTCCGTCGATTCCAGGATCGCCAGTGCTGGAGAACGGCAATAGTTGAACGGTGATGTGTTCCTGCAACGACGCGCGGTAGAGGTGCCATAGCTGCGCGCGCATTACCTGGGCTCCAGACCACCTGCGGCACACGACCGCCTCGTCTATGAGGACGTGGAGGTGAGGAGGGTCATCGGCGCGCAAGATCTGTTGTCGTGCAAGGCGGAACGAGATCAATCTTTCCGT
Organism: Spirillospora sp. NPDC048911; assembly: GCF_043198015.1. Taxonomy (NCBI): domain Bacteria; kingdom Bacillati; phylum Actinomycetota; class Actinomycetes; order Streptosporangiales; family Thermomonosporaceae; genus Spirillospora; species Spirillospora sp. NPDC048911. The sequence goes on from NZ_JBICUD010000002.1 coordinate 1,399,927, forward strand.
GACGTGCGAATCTGTATCCACCATGCCTGCCTGCATGACCGAGCGTGCATAGCCCGCAGTCTGCAGGAGTCCCGGAACATAGTGAGTGTCGACTGTGCGGAGGTAACAAGCGGCGCTCTCCACAGATGCGTGGTCCAGTGCTTGTGGCGGCGCGACGTCCTTAAAGGCATTCCACCAGCCGGTCTGTGTTTGTGTCTGTTGTTCGGCGAGGGTCAGCAGGCCTTGGCGTAGGGGGTCGGTGACTCCGTACGCGTCGAGGATGAAGGCCAGGTCGCGAGCGCGTAGGGACTGCTGGCCGTTCTCGATGAGGCTGAGCGACGAACCGGAACGTTCAAGCCGGCGACCGGCGGTTTTGAGGGTGTGGCCGTTCTCCTCTCGTAGCTGGCGGAGCACCTTCCCGATCTTGCGAAGGCGCACGGTGGATGGGGGCGCTTCCGACATGTGGTCAGATTGTCACGCTCCGGAGTGGACTCGTCGGCGAAAGGGCGTCCACTCAAAATCCAGAAACTGGTCGTCACGCGGCCTCCGAAAGGTGTGACCGGAGCGGCCTTGCGCGATGAGTCTGGGCGGTATGAGCGAACGGATGGTCATCGCCACGTTGACGCTGCCGGGCTTGGAACGGTCGGCGAGGCATGTGCGGAGCTTCGCGCGGAACGCACTGGGGGAGCGGCATCCCGCGTTGGACGATGTCCAGACATGCGTGAACGAGGCGTTCACCAACGGCATCGAGCACACCGAGTCGGGACGCGGCGGCAAGGTCACCGTGACGTTCGCGGCTGAACGGGGCGAGCTTGTGGCCGAGGTGACCGATGACGGAGCCGGTGGTCACCGGCCGCATCTTCGGGACGAGCCGCTCGCGGAGAACGGGCGCGGCATGCGCATCATCGACGCGCTCGCTCTCGGCTGGGGTCTGCGGGCGGACGGCGACCGTACGACCGTTTGGATGCGCTTCCCCGGAATCGGGTGATCGGCGGAGCTCTGCTCTGGTAATCAGGGCCGTTCTGGTGAGTGATCTGGGCAGCTCTGGTGATACGGCCGCTTTGGTGGCCAGGGCCGCCTTGGTGAGCGGAGCTTCGGTGATCAGTGGCGCTCGGGTGAGTGGTGTAGCGCTGGCTATCGGACCTCGGGTGGGCGGCGCAACCTTGCTCTGGTGATCAGTGGCGCTCGGGTGAGTGGCGTCGCTCTGGTTACCGGACCTCGGGTGAGCGGCGCGGTGTCGCTCTGCTCTGGTGATCAGCGGCGCTCTGGTGATCAGGGCTTTTCTGGTGGGTGGAGGTTCGGTGATCAATGGCGCTCGGGTGAGCGGTAGCTCTCTGGCTCTGGCTCTCGGACCTCGGGTGAGCGATGTCGGATCTCGGTGAGCGGCGCAGCTCGGGTGCTTGGGGCTTCGATGATCAGTGTGACTCTGGCGGCTCGTTCACTCTGGCGTGCAGTCGTTGCCTGATCTCGTCCGGGGTGTAGGCGCGACGGCGGCGTTCATTGCGCGCGATCACGACTCCGGTCGCGGCGACTCCGGCCAGTCCGGCCACACCCAGCACCTTCCACCAACGCATATGCCTAGGCTAGCGACCATGAGCGGCACGAGCATCCCGCTGGCCAAGGCGGTCGACCTGACCCGTACCGGCGACGTCTGGCTCTTCCGGGGCCACTCCGTCGCCGACCGGGCGATCCAGACGATGACCAACAGCCCCGTCAACCATGTCGGCATGGCCATCGTGGTCGATGATCTGCCGCCGCTGATGTGGCATGCGGAGCTGGGCAAGTCCCTGCCCGACATGTGGTCCGGCGGTCATCACAGGGGCGCGCAGTTGCATGACCTGCGCGACGCGGTGATGGTGTGGGCTCAACGGTACGGTCAGCGCGCGTGGCTGCGGCAGCTTGATCCGCCGGCCTCGCGTGAGATGGAGAACGCGGCGTTGCGGGCGGTCGCGAGGCTCGACGGCACGCCGTTCCCGTCCACGTCACGGATGGCGTCCCGCTGGGTGCGCGGCCGGATCCCGTTCCGCCGTCCATCCGAACGCGATCCCAACCTGGAGACCGCGTTCTGCGCGGAGATCGTGGCCGTGACCTACCAGTCCATGGGTCTGCTGCCCAAGGGGCGCCGCCCCAACTGGTTCGACCCGGGCCGCTTCTGGAGCGGCGACGACCTGGACCTGGAAATGGGCGCCCGCCTCGGCGGCGAGATCCGCATCAACCTCCCGTGATCAGCGGGCTCTCGGCGGCGCGATAGGCATGGTGGCCGGCCTCGGGCTTTGTGAACTTCGCGAATGTCCGGGGTTGCAGTTAGTGGTGTTCTTGAATTGAGGAATGTTGTAGCGTTCTGACGCACACTCGTGCTTCTAATGCGCTCGGTGCTCAGGTGAGCCTCTCAACAGGGCTTGGTGTCTTGCACCTCGCACCTCGGTCCTCGCACGGGGAGGGGGAGCGATCTTCGATGGACTATGTGGCCAGGTTTCAGCGAAGTCATGCGGTCTTGCTGATCCTCTTTGGCCTGGCACCTCTCTTCTGGTTGCTCTTTCTGGTGATGGACGAACGTGATCACGGCGGCCAGTTTGTCGTGTCCTTGTTTCTCTTGGTTTCCATGACGCCGACTCTTATTATCATGGCGATCATCCATGTGCGTCGGTCGCGGAAAAGTGGGGGCATCGCACTGAGGGTTGATGAAGCCGGCGTTTATTTTGGCGCGAATGGAGACAGCGGGCCTCGTTTCTGTCCGTGGGATCAGGTTAGCGCGGTTGTTCTCTTCGCGAGGCGCACCTTCATCTTGCAGGGGATGGTGAGATGTGTCGGGTTGCGTCTCCATCCGTACTCGCCGGAATCTCCTGAACGCTACCTCGAAAAGCTGTACAGGGCTCTTGAACGTCAAGACCTTGAGGATTCCGAGCGGGCGGATGTTCGGAGACTTATCGATAAGCTCGCCCATGGGCAGTTGGAGATGGCCGTCAGTTGGCATGTGGAGGCGCGGGGCTGGCAGTACTGGGCCGATGGATTGCGTAGCGCTTTGACGGCTCATGCTCCAGGCGTCCCAGTGGCTGTCTTCTCAGAAGGGTCGCATTGGGATCTGGTCGGCTGGCAGCTCGGCCGCGAAAAGCTGGCCGAGATACTGGAGACTGCGGAACTCAGGAAACGGTAGTCGCGAGGGACGTACCTTCACCGGCGGGAAACTTTCGCCACCGGCGGGAAACTTTCACCCTGCCCGTTTCGCCGCGCCCGCACCGTGTCTGCCTCACCCTTCGGTGGGTGGATGGGTGGATGGGTGGATGGGTGGATGCGTGGATGCGTGGGGGGGTGGCTTGGCTGGGGCGGCCACCCGTCTGCGGATTGGTGCGCCTTCGGTTCGAACTTGGCGGCGACGAAAGAAGATTGCGGGCCTGGGGTCTGTGTCTGCCTGCAGGTCAGCGCATCTCCTGTTACTGCTACATACTTTTCCGCTCTGCGGGTTTTCGGCGTCGGTCACCCCTCTGAAGCACCAATCCGCCCGGCTGGCGGGTGGGATGGGGCTGGAGATCTAAAAGCGGCATCGACAAGAAAGGAGGGGGCGGCCGGGGCGCGTTCGGACGGTGGGGCGCCCTGGTGGCTGAGGTTCGAACCGTTGCCGCGCGGAGCGCGGGGTTCCGCGCAACCCCAGGTAGCGGCCTGCCTCTCCCCTCTGTGCATGGCCAAAACTCCCGCGACCGCAACCAACGTGACCGCAGCCCCCAAATAGCCAGACAAGTGCGCAAACGGTCATTTCGGCACCGCTCAACCAGCGGCCTAGATCAGCCGACTTAATTTCTGACCCACCCGCCCTCAACCACGCCACAACCGTGGGACGACAACCCACCTCAAGGTTCCAAAAAATCAATGGCCAGAAAGAGCCACACCGATCATGTAAACGGTTTGTCACACACCGTTAATGGCGATACAATGAACGCATGCATTCGATCGTGGCAGACCGCAACCTGGAGGCCGCTTCCGACCAGCAACTGGTCGAATCCGCCGCCACGATCATTACTGCACTCGCCCACCGGCCCCGCACCCAGACCGGCGCCGAAGCCATGGAACTCGCCGAAACACTCGCCGCGGTCATGGATGTCGCCGAATTGCCGTTGGCTGAGTTGATCGGTGTGGTCGATCGGACCGGGCAAATGAAAGAGTGGGGGCTGGCGTCCACGCGAGCGTGGTTGCGGTGCCACATGGGGATGCGTGAGGGCCGCGCCCAAGAACGCCTCACCCTGGCCCGCCAACTGCACCGCCTGCACCGGGTGCGGGAGCGGCTGGGAGCCGGGACGCTGTCGTATGGGTATGCCGCCGCGATCGCTGATGCGGTCCAGCGGCTGGACAGCGACCAGGACTGCGCCGACGGTGAAGAGATCTTGTTGACTGCGGCTGACGGGGGTGTGTCGGCGCGGCACTTCGCGCACCTGACCGCCACCATCCATGACCAGATCAACCAGGCCAACGGCACCGAAACCCCACCCGAGGACATCAAGCGCGGGTACGACCGGTCGTGGCTGGTCGCGACCCGGTCGCTGGACGGCGGCTGTTATGTCAAAGGCTGGTTCAATCCCGAAGACTCCGCCATCGTCGATGGCAAGCTGGCGCCGTTGGCCAAACCGGCTGGGGGCGACGATCTGCGGGACCGGGCCGAACGTACCGCTGCGGCGTTGACCGCTGTGTTGTCGCAGGGGCACAAGGACAGTCGCGTCACCGTGATCGCCCGCCTGGAGACCTTGACCGGCGATGACACTCCGGGACGGTTGCGCGACGGGACACCGATTCCGGCGGCGCAGGTGCGGCGGTTGGCGCTCAACGCCGGTATCTCCACGCTGATCCTGGGGTCGAAGGGGGTGCCGCTGTATCTGGGCCGCACCGCTCGGATCGCGAACCCTGGTCAACGCCAGGTGCTGGAGACCCTGTACGACACGTGTGCGGTGCGCGGCTGTGAAGTGCCAGGGTTCTTGTGCGAGATCGATCATGTCGATGGGTGGGCGTTGGGTCACAGCCCCACTGATATCGACAAGCTGGCGTTGTGCTGCGGGTGGCATAACCGGTGGAAGCACGCCAACCCTGAGCAGATAGAGATCAGCGAGGGTGTGGACGGGCTCTTCGTCTATCGGGTGTTGCCGCCTAAGGGGAAGGCCGCACGGTCTAGACGAAGACTGGTTGATCAGGCTGATAATCCGTGGCGCGGCGATCACCACGCGGCCTGACCCCACCCCATAGATCCAGCCTGTAGCCCGGCGCAACCGACGCACCGGGCCTATAGGCACGCCTACAGCCACAACTGCTCAACGGGCTCGATCGTTCAAGCTTCCAGAGCAAACCTGCGCCACGGCAACGCCAGCATCTGCACTCAGACAATCCCATCCCCGGCCGTCCACCCAGGCCACGGGCGCGCTACGGATCGCAGGCAGGCCGCGGCGGGCGCATGCCTCCAGCTTGCAGACGTCCGTCCGGAGGATTCGCTACCTACCTGAGGGCGGTGGCCGGAGAAGGTCGGTGTGGGGTGTCGAGATCTCGGTTTTGGCTCCGACTGTTGTGTGGCGGAGTCCGGCCGCCGTGGCTGGGCCGCATCGCGCTGGGAGGGTCCGTGGACTACTACCGTCACTGCACCGAGATCGTCACGCAGACCGAGTTGCTCGTCGCCGGGGTTGCTGGCGCTGATCTAAGGGCTCCTGTGCCCTCCTGCCCTGGCTGGAGTCTCGGCAATCTGGTGCGGCACATCGGGGGCGGTCACCGGTGGGCCGAAGAAGTCGTTCGTAAGCGGGCGATGGAGTGGCTGCCGGACGACCAGGTGCGCAAGGTCGACGGAGACGACTCGGGGGAACTGCTCGCCGCGTGGCTGGTGGAGGGGGCCATGCGGTTCGCCGAAGCTTTGCGTGCTGCTGGTCCGGACGCTGAGTTGTGGGTTCCGTTCGGGCAGGGCACCACCTCGTTCTGGGCCCGTCGTTTCGCCCACGAGACGCTCATTCACCGTGCCGACGCCGCCCTGGCTGCGGGGGTGGAGTTCGTGGCGGAGTCGGATGTTCTGGTGGACGCGTTCGACGAATGGATGGAGCTCGACTCCCATCCGCTGCACTTCGAGATCACGCCCCGGAAGCGCGAGCTCCTTGGGCCGGGGCGCACGCTGGCGTTCGAGGCGCCCGAGGCTTCGTGGTTCGTTGATCTCACCGGCGATGTCATTGCATGGCGGCGGGGTAAGGGGCAGGCGGCCGTGACGGTGCGGGGGCCGCTGACGGAGCTGTTGCTGGTGCTTTATCAGCGCAAGCCGAGTGAAGGTGTTGAGGTCCTCGGGGATCGGCGGTTGCTCGACTTCTGGCGTACCTATGTGACCTTCGGCTGAGTTCGGCGGCGGACGCGTTTGAGCAGGCGGAAGGCGACGAACGCCAGCAGGACGACGGAGATCAGGGCGACGATCGGGGCCAGGACCGCGAGGACGCTCATGCCGAGGGAGACGGTGTCCTCGACCGTGCTGACGACGGGGGCGCCGGTGCCGAGCGTGCCCGCGTTGACGACCGGGCGGATGGACGACTTGGTGAGGTGGACGAGGAAGGCGACCAGGATGCCGAGGATCCAGCCGATCCACGGGTGGTCCGCCATGAAGGAGGCGTCGAGCTGGTTTGCGGCGTCGGTGGCGGCGAAGACGGCGCCGCCGGCGGCCGGGCGGACGAACGTCTGGACCGCGTCGTTGAGGCTGTCGACGATGGCGACCTTGTCCAGGATGACCTCGGCGGCGAGAAGGATGCCGAGGAGCGACAGTACCCAGCCGTTGGTGAGCCAGCCGAACTCGGCGGGCAGGTGTACGACGTCGGAGTAGCGGTCGAGCAGCCCGATCACCAGGATCGGGATGTAGGCGTTGAGGCCGGCCGCCGCGGACAGTCCGAGAGCGGTCAGAACCGCCAGCATGATCCCCCCGAAGTATCGTGTTCTCCTTGGACGTGAGATTCCCCGCCGGTGTTCCCCCAGTCATTGATCTACAAAGTAAAGGCGGGAACCTGGGGTGGTGAACGGACGTCTGCACAATCGGGTGACGGAAGGCGGGCGATGACGGAGGACGATTCCACTCTGGCGCCTGAGGAAGTGTCCGGCCGGGCGAGCGTGCGCGATCTGGTGACGGGGCTTCCCGGGCGGGCGCGTGAGCGGTTCGGCGATCGGGGGCTCGCGGTCGCTCTGCTCGTCGGTCTGATGGTGGCGATGATCGTCCCCTTGGTGGCGTTGCCGGCCGTCCGGTGCGAGGCGTTCGGGGACGGCAACGGCTGCCGGGCGCGGTTCGAGGAGCCGCGGGCCGAGCCGGTGCGGGGTGTCGCTCAGGTCGCTCCCGCCCAGGTCGCCGTGCAGGGGTCGTACGTGGCGCTGGGCGATTCGTACTCGGCGGGGGTGGGCGCTGATCTCGCGGCCGATCTGAATCCGCTCAACCGGTGTCATCGGACTGGGCAGGCTTACTATCACGCGGTTGCCAAGGCGTTCCGGTTCGCCAGGGGGAGCGCGTTCTGGGCCTGCTCCGGCGCGACGACGAGTGACGTGATGCAGGGCAAGTCGGGTGAGCCGCCGCAGATCGGTCGGATCGACCAGAACACCAGCCTCGTCACGATCAGCATCGGCGGCAACGACGTCGGCTTCTCCAAGGTGCTCGCCGGTTGCGTGATCAAGCTGCCGTGGGGCAAGGGCTGCGAGGAGCAGGGCCGCGACATCGCCGATCGGATGGCCACGTTGCGGCAGGAACTGCCCGGGGTGCTGAAGGTGATCCGCGCGCGGGCGCCGCAGGCGCGGGTGATCGTGCTCGGCTACCCGCGCGCGTTCAAGGAGACCTCCGGCACCGACGGCGACAACATCAGCGTCTCCGACCAGCAGTGGCTGAACGGGCGCGCCCGCGATCTCAACGAGCTCCTCCGGCAGGCGGTCATCGAGGCCGACGCCCGCATCGTGGCCGCGCGGGCGCCGGGGAGCGTGGAGTTCGTCGACGCCTACAGCGCGTTCGCCGGGCATGAGGTGGGCACCGCCGACCCGTACATGAACGGGCTGGCGGTCGATCTTTCGGCGCTGACGGCCGAGAAGCGCAGTTATCACCCGACGGCGAATGGCTATAAGGCGCTCGCCCGTCTTTTCATCGACCAGGTCAACCGGGGGCCGGGGCGTCCCCTCAATCCGCCTCGGTGATGGTGTTCAGGCGTTCCACGGCGTCGGCGAACTCCTCGATCATGTCGTAGACGACCTGGCGGGCGGGCTTGACCGTGTTCATGAGGCCGACGCACTGGCCGACGAAGTAGTTGGCCAGCTCGCGGGCGCCCTCGTTGCCGCTCTCGGCGACCTTGTTGATCTGCCGCATCGCGCCCTCGGCGACGATCATCTGGAGCGGCATGCCGAGGGCGCCGGGGCTCGCGGGGCCCTCCCACTCGTCGGTCCAGGCCGACTTCAGCTGGCGGGCGGGCTTGCCGGTACGGGATCGCGAACGGATGGTGTCGCGGGAGCCGGCGGCGATCATCTTGGCCCTCACGTGCGGCGGCGTCTCGGCCTCCTCGGTGGTCAGCCAGACCGACCCGCACCAGACGCCGGCGGCGCCGAGCGCCATCGAGGCGGCCATCTGGCGGCCGGTCGCGATGCCGCCCGCGGCCAGGACGGGGATCGGGGCGACGGTGTCCACGACCTCGGGCACCAGGACCATGGTGGAGATTTCGCCGGTATGGCCGCCGGCCTCGCCGCCCTGGGCGACGATGAGGTCCACGCCCGCGGCGACCTGCCGCCGGGCGTGTTCGGCGGTGCCGACGAGCGCCGTGACGGGAATCCCGGCGGTCTTGGCCTTCTCGACCATGATGGGCGGCGGCGTGCCGAGCGCGCTGGCGATGAGGCCGATGGGGTGCGCGAGCGACACGTCGATGAGCGCGGTCGCGCCCTCCTTGGTGACCTGCGTGCCCGCGCCCTTGGCGTCCCGGGTGCTCTTGGCCATCTCGAAGTCGGGCAGCGGCACCCCGTACTTCTCGAACAGCTGGAAGAGGAACGTCCAGTGCTCCTGTGGGACGGCGGCGAGCATGGCGTCGAGGCCGGCCTCGCCGCGCCCGGCCTTCTCCGCCGACTCGTCGATCTTGCTGGGGACGAGTACGTCCACGCCGTACGGACGGCCGCCCACCTGGTCGTCGATCCAGCTCAGTTCCTCTTCGAGCCGGTCGGGGGTGTAGGCGACGGCTCCGAGCACGCCGAGCCCGCCGGCGTTGGTGACGGCGGCGACGACGTCGCGGCAGTGGCTGAAGGCGAACAGCGGGAACTCGATCCCGAACCTCTCACACACCTCGGTACGCATGCCCCGACGCTAGTGGGCCGAACGTCATTCGGTCCATAGCTCTTGTTCGATTACGCGGGCTGGAACAGGACGTATGACTCTCCCTCCTCCGGATGCCCGAAGGTTGCTCGCAACGGCAGGCCCTCGCGCAGGACGGCGGAGTCCACGCCGGTCAGCCGCGCGTGCAGCCATGGCCCCTCGGTGAGCTCGACCAGTGCCAGGTAGGCGGGCGGTGGCGTGTTCCCGTCCGCGTCGGGACGGCCATGCGTGACCGTCCAGGTGACCAGCGTCGCGTCGCCGGCGGCCTCGGACCAGGTCAGCTCCTCCTCGCCGCAGCCGGGGCAGCTGCCCGCGTCCGGCCCGAACCACAGGTCGCAGGACTCGCAGCGCTTGATCATCAGCCGGCCGGCGGCGGTGCCGTCGAAGAACGGGTCGGTGCGGCCGTCGCGCCGCAGGACGCCGATCTCCATGCCCGTCTCCCCACCCGCTTCCGTGCCCGTCTCCATCGGTCAGGCTCCCTTCGGGTGCGGGCTGACGATCAGTGTCGAGTGGTGGTCGAGGATGCCGCCGTTGCCGCTGACGAGGATCACGTCGTTGCGGTCCGCCTGGCGTTCGCCGCCCTGTCCGCGGGCCTGGATCACGGCCTCGGACAGCGGCGTCATGCCCCACATGTAGTACGCCGACAGTTGCCCGCCGCCGGTGTTGGTCGGCAGCGTCCCGCCGGGGCCCAGCGCGCCGGACGCGGCGAACGCGCCTCCCTCGCCCTTGGCGCAGAAGCCGTAGTCCTCCAGCGACACCAGGACCGTGTAGGTGTAGCAGTCGTAGAGCTGGCACACGTCGATGTCGTCGACGGTCACGCCCGCCATCTTCATCGCGATCGGCCCGGACGTCGCCGCGCCCGTCGTCAGGCCGAACTCGCTGCCGCGTTCCTTGCGATGGCCCGGATGTCCCTGGCCCCAGCCCCACACGTGCACGGGCGGCTGGGCGAGGTCGCGGGCGCGTTCGGCGGTGGTGACGACGACGGCGATGGCGCCGTTCGAGACGAGGCAGCAGTCGAGCAGGTGCAGCGGCTCGGCGACCCACCGCGAGCTCTGGTGGTCGGCGAGGGTGATGGGTTCGCGCATCTGGGCGAGCGGATTGCGGGTCGCCCACTCGCGCGTGCTGACCGCGATCGCGCCGAGCTGCTCGCTCGTGGTGCCGTAGTGCGCCATGTGCCGCTGCGCCGCGAGCGCGTAGAACGCGTTGACGCTGCGGAAGCCCAGCGCGGCCGTCATGCCGCCGAAGCCGTACCACTCGGCTTTCCCGGCGGCGGATCCCGCGGGCGCGTCGCGGTGGTAGGCGGAGCCCGCCGACTGCTCGGGCTTGAGCGGCGCGTCCGCGAACACGCACACCACGGTGGACGCGGCACCGCTGAGCACCGACATCGCCGCGTACGAGACCATCGCGCCCGCCGTCGCGCCGAAAGAGTCGATCTTGGTGAGCAGCCGGAGGTCGCGCAGCCCCAGGGTGTCGGCGAGCTCGATGCCGGGGGAGCCGCCCATGCCGTGGCTGACCAGCAGGCCGTCCACGTCGCCGAGGGACAGGCCCGCGTCGGCGACCGCGAGCCGGGCCGCGTCGGCGGCCAGCCTGCGCGGGCTGCGCCCGTACACCCGGCCGAGCTCGGTCATGCCGAGCCCCACGATGCCGGCTCCGTCAACCATGGATCACCGCCGTCACACTCCGCCAGTAGGTGACCGCTTACTTTACCGAATGCGATTCGGCGTGGTGGGCCCGGGGCGGGCGCGGAAGGCGTTGCGGTAGGCGAGCGGCGAGGCGCCCACCGTGCGGGCGAAGTGTGCCCGCAGCGTCACCGGCGACCCGAAGCCCGACTCCGCCGCGATGCGTTCGACCGGCAGATCGGTGCTTTCCAGGAGTTGCTGCGCACGATGGATCCGTGCCCGCAGGAGCCATTGCAGCGGCGTCGTTCCGGCCTGCGCGCGGAACCGCCGCGTCAGCGTGCGGACGCTCACCGCGGCTTCCTGGGCGATCTCGTCCAGCGTGAGCGGCCGGTGCAGGTTCGCCTCCATCCACGCCATCGTCGGCTGCAGGGCCGTCCCGGTGTCCTGCGGGTCCTCGTGCTGGATGAACTGCGCCTGCCCGCCGTCCCGCTGCAACGGCATGACGATGCCGCGCGCGGTCCGCGCGGCCACGGCGGATCCGTGGTCGCGGCGGACGAGATGCAGGCACAGGTCGATGCCCGCCGCGACGCCCGCCGCCGTCAGCAGCGAGCCGTTGTCCACGAACAGCACCGCCGGATCGACCTCGACGCGCGGATGGCGGCGTTTCAGCTCCGCCGCCTGCATCCAGTGCGTGGTCGCGCGCAGGCCGTCCAGCATCCCGGTCGCGGCCAGGATGAACGCCCCGACACAGATCGAGGCGATCCGCGCCCCGCGCTCGGCGGCCTCGCGCAACGCCTTGAGCACCTCCGCCGGCGGCTCGGCCAGGAAGGTGTCGTGCGCGGGGATCACGATGGTGTCGGCGGTGGCCAGCGTCTCCAGGCCCCACGGCGTCGAGAGCGTCATCTGCCCGAAGACGCCCGTGGTGATCGCCGAGCCCGGAACCGTGCAGACCCGCGTCTCGTACAGCGGGGCGCCGTCGTCGCCGATGGACGACCCGAAGACCTGGCACGGCACCGTCACCTCGAAGGCGACGGCGCCCTCGAGAGCGAGGACGGCGACGACATGCATGGCCAGAATCTAGCGCACAGTGGCGTTCAGGACGCTGCCTTGCCTGGGCCGCGGAAGGTGCGGCGGTAGGCGCGCGGCGACACACCGACCGCCGCGTGCAGGTGCTGGCGGAGCGAGACGGCGGTTCCGAAGCCGACGTCGGACGCGATTCGTTCGATCGGGAGATCTGTCGTCTCCAGCAGTTGCCGGGCCCGGTCGACTCGTTGCCGGGTCAGCCACTGCGCGGGCGAGACGCCGACCTCCTCGCGGAACCGGCGGGTGAACGTCCGCACGCTCACCGATTCGAGCGCCGCGAGGTCGGGCAGCGAGATGGGCTCGCCGAGGTGTCGGAGCGCCCAGGCCCGCGCGGTCTTGGTGGAGGGCGAGGCGGGTTCGGCGACGGGCTGCGGGATGTACTGCGCCTGCCCGCCGTCCCGGTACGGCGGGACGATCGTGCGGCGCGCGACATCGTTGGCGACGGCCGCGCCGTGATCGTTCCGGATCATGTGGAGGCAGAGGTCGATGCCCGCGGCCTCTCCGGCGGAGGTGAGGATGTCGCCCTCGTCGGTGTAGAGGACGTCCGGGTCGAGGCGCACCCGCGGATAGAGCTCGCGGAAGTGCGCGGCGGACCGCCAGTGGGTCGTCGCCCGCCGCCCGTCCAGGAGCCCGGCTGCGGCGAGGACGAACGAGCCCGTGCAGATGGACGCGACGCGGGTGCCCGGCCGGATCCGGGCGAGCGCGGCGGCGAGCGCCGGGCCCAGGCGCCCCTGCGTCTCGGTCTCGTCGGGCACGTGCGCGGCCGGGACGATCACCGTGGCCGCCCGCGCCAGCACGTCGGGACCCTGCGGCACGCGGACGGTGAAGTCGGCGTCGGTGCGGATGTCCCCGGGCTCGGGCGCGCAGGTGACGACGTCGTACAGCGGCGTGCCGTCAGGGGACTCCGCGCTGCCGAACAGCTGGTGCACGATGCCGAGTTCGAGCGGCATCACGCCATGCCGGACCAGGACCGCGACCAGATGGGAGCCATGGATCACCATGCCTTCGATCTTCACCGATGCTCAGCGTGCGCGCGGCTCCGCCCCCGGCGCGGGCGCCGGCACGAGCGCCGACATGAGCGCGGCGACGAGGCAGAGCAGGCCCGCGAAGATCCACACCATGGTGTACGTGCCGAGCGCGTCCCGCAGGAGGCCGCCCGCCAGCGCCATCAGCCCGGCCCCGAGCTGGTGGGCGGCGAGCGTCCAGCCGAAGACCACGGCGCTCTCCTCGGTGCCGAAGCGGTCCCGGATCGCGCTCAGCGCGATCGTCGGCGGGATCGTCGCGACGTCGAGCAGTCCGAACAGGATGATGAACGCGATCAGCGGGGGATGCACGGACGGCCCCAGCAGCTGGGGAAGCACGAACAGCGTCCCCGCCCGCAGCGTGTAGTAGACGGCCAGCAACAGCCGGGCGTCGTAGCGGTCGGTGAGCCAGCCCGACGCGACCGTCCCCGCCACGTTGAAGATCCCGATGAGCGTCAGCATCGAGGCCGCGGTGGTCGGGGCCATGCCGTGGTCGCCCGCGGCGGGCACGAAGTGCGTCCACATCAGCCCGTTGGTCGAGATGCCGCAGATCGCGAACGTGCCCGCCAGCAACCAGAACGTCCGCGTCCGTGCCGCCCCGCGCAGCACCTGGAACGGCCGGGCGCGTGGCGGAGCGGACGGGGAAGCGGACGGCCCGGCGGTCGTTCCGGTTTCGCTCGGGTGGTCGCGTAGCCAGAACCAGGCGAGGGGGACCACTACCAGCGCGGCCATCGCCAACGTGACAGTCCCGGCACGCCACTGCAGGTGCTCGACCACCCAAGCCAGCGGGGGCAGGAACACGAACTGGCCGAAGACGCCCGACGCCGTGAGGATTCCCGTGGCCAGCCCCCGCCGCCGCACGAACCAACGGTTGGTGACGACCGTGGCGAACGTCCCGCCCATCGCTCCGGTGCCGAGCCCGATCAGCACGCCCCAGTACAGGGTGAACTGCCAGGCCGCGGTCATCACCGTGGTCAGCGCGGCGCCCGCCGCGATGGTGAGCAGGGCGGCGGCGGCGATCCGGCGCGGGCCGAACCGTTCCATCAGGGCCGCGGCGAACGGGGCGATCAGGCCGTTGAGCGCCATGTTCACCCACATGGCGAGGCCGGTCGTGCCGTGCGACCACCCGAACTCGTGGTGGAGCGGGGCGACGAGCAGGCCGGGCAGGGTACCGAAGGCGCCGGCGGCCATGATCGCTGTCGCGGCCACGGCGACGATCCACCAGGCCCGGTGGTCGTGCGGCCGCCGGACCGGCGCGGCGACCGGTCGATCGATGAGGGACATGCGGTTCAGGCTGCAAGAACGGCTCGGCCCGGACGAGACGGAAGCGGGCCAGAAACCGAAGACATCGGGCCCCGCGCGTCCCTGGGGCGACAGGGACGCGCGGGGCCCGGGCCCGGGGGATCAGGTCGCCAGGACCGCCTGGAGGAAGTCCCGGGTGCGCTGCTCGGTGGGCTCGCCGAAGATCTGGTCCGGCGGGCCCTCCTCGACGATCTGCCCCCTGTCGAACATCAGGACCCGGTCGGAGATGTCCTTGGCGAAGTGCATCTCGTGGGTCACGCAGAGCAGGGTCAGGTCGCTCTCGCGGGCGATGTCGCGCAGCAGGTCCTGCACGCCGACGACCAGCTCGGGGTCGAGCGCCGAGGTGACCTCGTCCAGCAGCAGCACCTTGGGCTGCATGGCCAGCGCGCGGGCGATCGCCACACGCTGCTGCTGGCCGCCCGAGAGCTGGGACGGGTGCGCGTCGATCTTGTCCGACAGCCCGACCATGTCCAGCAGCCCGCGGGCGCGTTCCACGGCCTCGTCCTTGGACAGCCCGAGCACCCGGACCGGCCCCTCGATGAGGTTGCGCAGCACGTTCATGTTCGGGAACAGGTTGAACTGCTGGAACACCATGCCGATCTGCTTGCGCATCTCGTGCAGGTGCTTCTCGTTGGCCGGTACCCGCTTGCCGCCGCGGTCCATGTGCGTCAGCGACTCGTCGCCGACCCAGATGACACCGCCGTCGGCCTTCTCCAGCGTCATCAGCAGCCGCAGGATCGTCGTCTTGCCCGACCCGCTCGGGCCGATCAGCGTCACGCGTTCGCCGGGCGCGACGGTGAAGTCCAGCTCGCGGAGCACGACGTTGTCGCCGAACCGCTTGACGACCTTCTCGAACCGGATGCCCGGCGTGGCGCCGTGCGGCAGCGCGTCGCCGCCGGAGGCGGTGGCGGCAGTCGTGGCGGCGGTGGCGGCCGGCTTGTCCATGGGCACCTCCTGGGCGTCCTCTGGCGTGGGGGCCTCGGGTGTGGCGTTAGATGGCGGCATAACGGCCCTCCATGCGTCGGATCAGTACAGAGGACAGGATGCTGACGATCACGAAGATCGCGGCGGCGATGGTGAGCGGTTCGAGATAGCTGGCGGTCTTCCCGCCCTCGGTGGTCGCCACGGACATCATCTCCGGGACGGTGATCACCAGCATCAGCGGCGAGTCCTTGAACAGCGCGATCAGGTAGTTGCCCAGCGTCGGGATCACCTTGCGCACCGCCTGCGGCAGCACCACGCCGAACCAGACCCGGCTGCGCGGCAGGTTGAGGGCGGTGCACGCCTCCCACTGCCCGCGCGGCACGTCCTCGATGCCCGCGCGGTAGACCTCCGAGACGTAGGTGGAGTAGTGCACGCCGAGCCCGATCACGCCCGTCCAGAACGGGCTGAACTGCACGCCCGCCTGCGGCAGCGCGTAGAAAAGGAAGACGAGCTGCACCAGCAGCGGCGTGCTGCGGATGAACTCGACCACCCAGCGCACCACCTGGTTGACCAGGAGGTTGGACGACCGGCGGAGGATGGCCCAGACCAGGCCGAGCAGCAGCGCCAGGACGTAGCCCAGCGCGGTGGCCCCCAGGGTGTAGCGCAGGCCCTGCAAGAGCGGGGACACCAGGTCGCCCGCGTAGGTCCAGTTCCAGGTCATGAGCCCGCCCTCCCCGCGCCGCTCAGGCTGCCGGCGCCCGCGGATCCCGCGGTGCCGGCGATGGCCGTGGCCGCGCGCCGTTGCGGGCGGCGGCCGAGGATGCGCTGGCTGCGGCGTTCCAGGAGGCGGACGAGCACCTGGAGCACCTGCGCGATCACGAAGTAGACGACCAGCACGATCAGGTACACGGTGACGCTCTTGCCGGTGGAGGCGCGCAGCTTCTCGGCCCCGAACATCAGGTCGCTGATGCTGATCAGCGAGACGATGGCGGTGGCCTTGAGCAACTCGATCAGCAGGTTGCCGAACGGGGGCAGCATGAGCGGCACCGCCTGCGGCAGCAGCACCCGCCACATGCGCTGCGCCGGCCGCATGTTGAGCGCGACGGTCGCCTCGAACTGGGCCTTGGGCACGGCGTTGATGGAGCCCCGCACCACCTCGGCCCCGTACGCCCCGTAGTTCAGCGCCAGCGCGAGCACGCCGCAGAACAGCGTCTCGATCCTGAAACCGACGAGGGGGAGCGAGTAGAAGAACCAGAACAGCAGGACCAGCGCCGGAAGGCCGCGGAAGAACTCCACGTACGTCCGGCCGGCCGCGCGCGCCCAGCGGTGCGCCGACGTGCCCATCACCCCGAAGACGAAGGCCAGGACCAGCGCGACCACCGCCGAATACAGCGTGAGCTGCAAGGTCTTCAGGGCCCCGTCCCACAGGAGCGGGCTCTTGAGGATTTCCGACACGGGGATCAGGCCTTGCAGAACTCGGCGGCCTTACGGTCGCCGGGCATCTCGGCCTGGGTGAACCCGAACGGCTGGAGGATCTGCAGCAGGCGGCCGTTCTTCTTGAGCTCGGTGAGCTCGCCGTTGAACGCCTGGACGAGATCGGTGTCGGCCGTGCGGAAGCCGAAGCCGCCCGCGCCGGACTGCTCCTTGCCGTCGATCATCACGTCGAACGCCGGCGTGACCTCGAACGGGTCGTTCTTGTGCTTGGACAGCAGGTCGACCAGCGAGATGCGGGTGAGCGCGATGCAGTCGCAGCGCCCGGCCTTCAGGCCGTCGAAGGCGCCCGGCCCGTCCGGGAACGACTTGATATCGCCCTTCGCCACGCCGAGCTTCTCGGCGTAGTCGGCCTCGGCCGCGCCCTTCATCACGCCGACCTTGACCTTCTGCTTGATGGCGTCGTCGAAGGTCTTGAGGCCCTTGGGGTTGCCCTTGGGCACCATGAAGGCGGTCTTGGCGATGTACTCGGGGTCGGCGAAGGAGATCTGGGCGCAGCGCTTGGGATTGATGAACATGCCCGCCGCGATGGCGTCGAACCGGCGTGCCTGGACGCCCGGGATGAGCCCGTCGAACGCCACCTGGACGCCCCGGACCTCGTTGATGCCGAGCTCCTTGAAGATCACCTTGGCGAGCTCGGGGGCCTCGCCGGTGAGCTTGCCGTCGCTGGTGGTGAAGCCGTAGGGCGCCTCGTTGGCGTAGCCGACCTGGATGTAGCCCTGCTTCTTGGCACGCTCCAGGGTGCCGCCGCCGGCCTTCTCCTTCTCGGGGTCGGTGGTGGAACAGCCGGCCGCGCCGAGGATCGGGACGGCGCCGGCGAGCAGGACGCCGTTGCGGAGGAAATCGCGACGGGAGGAAGTCATCTTTGAACTCCTGTGGGTGTGCCGCCGCGCCCGCCGGGGGCTCCGGGGCCTCCGGCGGGCGCGGGACATGGGGTTGGGAGCGGGAATCGGGGACGGGGACTCGGGGATGGTGTGCGGTCAGCGGCGATGGGCCGGGGGCTGGGAGCGGGGGGAGCGTCCGGTCCCCGGGCGGACGGGATCAGTCGGGCGGATCAGTCGTGCGGGATCAGTCGGTGATGGGCGTGAAGTCGCGCGCGCCGATGAACGACGGGCGCGGGGTGGGAGCGGAGAACGGCTCCGCGCAGGTGTTCTCGACGCTGTTGAAGACGATGAAGACGTTCGAGCGCGGGAACGGGGTGATGTTGCCGTTGGAGCCGTGCATGCAGTTGCAGTCGAACATCGTCGCCGAGCCCGCCGGTCCGGTGAACAGCTCGATGCCGTGCTTGTCGGCGAGGATCGACAGGCTGCCGGGGTCGGGGGTGCCGACCTCCTGGGCCTTCAGCGAGGCCTTGTAGTGGTCGGCGGGGGTCTCGCCGACGCACGCGACGAACGTCTTGTGCGAGCCGGGCATGATCATGAGACCTCCGTTGTGCACGAAGTTCTCGGTCAGCGCGATGGAGATGCTCACCGCGCGCATGCGAGGCATGCCGTCCTCCGCGTGCCAGGTCTCGAAGTCCGAGTGCCAGTAGAAGTCCTTGCCAGTGAATCCTGGCTTGTAATTGACCCGGCTCTGGTGGACGTAAACATCGGAGCCCAGGATCTGCCTGGCCCGGCCGACCACGCGCGGGTCGCGCACGAGCTCCGCGAAAACGTCGCTGATCTTGTGGACCTCGAAGATCGAGCGCACCTCGTCGGAGTCGCGTTCGGTGATCGTCCGCTCGTTCGCGAGGATCTCCGGGTCGGCGACCATGCGACGCAGCTCGGCCCGGTAGGTCTCGACCTCCTCGGGGCCGATCAGCTGCTCGACGCTCAGGTAGCCGTTGGCCTCGAACGAGTCGAGCGTCTCGGCGTCGATGGGCCCGTCGGCCGGGCCGCCGTAGACGACGGGGTCCTGCCGGTAGAGCAGCGTGGGCTCGGTGGACACCCGGGTCGGGTACGCGTCGTTGATCGTGGGGTGGGACTCGATGAGACTCATGCGTCCTCCTTCTCGGCGGGCAACTCGGCGGGCAACTCGGCGGGCTCGGTCGGCTCGGTCAGCAGCGGGTAGACGCCGTTCTCGTCGTGGACCTCCCTGCCGGTGCAGGGCGGGTTGAAGACGCAGACCGTGCGCACGTCGGTGTGGGCGCGCAGCGTGTGGTGCTCGTGGCCGTCGAGCAGGTACATGACGCCCGGCTCGATCCGGTGCTTCTCCCCGGTCTCGTCGTTGATCAGCTCGCCCTCGCCCTCGATGCAGTAGACCGCCTCGATGTGGTTGGCGTACCACATCCGCGTCTCCGTGCCCGCGTACAGGACGGTGTCGTGCAGCGAGAAACCGACCCTCTCCTTGGCCAGCACCAGGCGGCGGCTGCACCAGGTCTCGGCCTGGACGTCGCGCTCGGTGCCGACGATCTCGTTCAGCGATCGAACGATCATTGATGAACTCCTCAGCGTGAACAGGTCAGACGGCGACGGCGGCGCGGACGGCGCGCACCGACTCGGCGATGATCTGCAGGCCCTGGGCGAGCTCGGCCTCGGTGGCCGTGAGCGGCGGCAGCAGCTTGACGACCTCGCCCTCGGGACCGGAGGTCTCCATCAGCAGGCCGCGCTCGAACGCCTCGGCGCAGACCTTGGGCGCCAGCTCCGCGTCCTTCATGACCATGCCCCAGACGAGCCCGCGGCCCCGGACGGTGTCGACGGCCCCGGCGTGCTCGATGGCGATCTCGTTGAGGGCCCGCTCGATCTGCTCGCCCTTGGCGAGGGTCTGCTTCTCCAGGCCCTCGCCGGACCAGAACTCTTCAAGCGCGGCGGTCGCGGTGACGAAGGCGGGGTTGAAGCCCCGGAACGTTCCGTTGTGCTCGCCGGGCTCCCACACGTCCAGCTCGGGACGCATGAGCGTCACCGCGAACGGCAGGCCGTACCCGCTCAGCGACTTGGACAGGCAGACGATGTCCGGCGTGATGCCGGCCTCCTCGAAGCTGAAGAACGGGCCCGTCCGCCCGCAGCCCATCTGCACGTCGTCGACGATCAGCAGGATGTCGTGGCGCTTGCACAGGTCCGCCAGGCCGCGCAGCCACTCCGGGCTCGCCACGTTGATCCCGCCCTCGCCCTGCACGGTCTCGACGATCACCGCGGCGGGTTTGTCCAGGCCGCTGCCGCTGTCGTCGAGCATCGTGTCGAAGAGCAGGAAGTCGGGCGTGCGGCCGTCGAGGTAGTTGTCGTAGGGCATCGCCACGCCGTGACCGAGCGGCACGCCCGCGCCGGTGCGCTTCATCGAGTTGCCCGTCACCGCGAGCGCGCCGAGGGTCATGCCATGGAAGGCGTTGGTGAAGCTGACGACGGTCTCGCGGCCGGTGTATTTGCGGGCGAGCTTGAGCGCGGCCTCCACCGAGTGGTTGCCCGCCGGGCCGGGGAACTGCACCTTGTAGTCGAGGCCGCGAGGGGCGAGCACGACCTCGTTGAAACGTTCCAGAAAGGCGCGTTTGGCGTCGGTGTACATGTCCAGGCTATGGACGATGGAGTCACCGGCGAGGTAGTCCATCAGCGGGCGTTTCAGCTCCGGGTTGTTGTGCCCGTAGTTGAGCGTGCCGGCGCCGGCGAAGAAGTCGAGATAGGTCTTGCCGTTCTCATCGGTGATATGGCTGCCCCGCGCGGTGGTGAACACCGTGGGCCAGCCCCTGCAGTAGCCGCGAACTTCCGATTCAAGACGTGCGAAAACGTCCATCTTTCCTCCGGGCTGTGTGGGAGCGAAACAGGGTGGGAGCGAACAGGATGGGGAGCGGAACGGATGGGAGCGGAACAGGATGGAGCCGCTGGACAGGGCGGAACCCCGGGACCTCGGAACGGGTGGAACCGCTGGACAGGGCCGGGGCGCTCAGGTGCGTGCGGCGGCCAGCGGGCCGATGCGGAACAGCACCTCGGGGTCGTGGCCGTGGCCGGGCGGGAAGTGCTCGGAGCCGAAGAGGGGGCGGCGGGCCAGGGCGCAGCCCTGGTCGCGCGCGAACGACTCGAACATCGCGGTGGACGCGGTGTTGGCGGGGGTCACCGTGGCCTCCAGGTACCGGCAGCCGCGGGCGGCCATCCGGTCGCCGAGCTCGTCCAGCATGCGCCGGGCCAGGCCCCGCCCGCGGTGCGCGCGGTCGACGGCCACCTGCCACACGAAGAACGTGTCGGGCTGCTGGGGACGCACATATCCGGTGATGAACCCGCAGGCCTCGTCCCCGGATCTGGCGACCACCGAAGTGCCGGCGAAGTCGCGGCACCAGAGCGTGTAACTGTAGGGCGAGTTGACGTCGAGAACCTGCGACTCCCGTGCCATCCGCCACAACTCCCGGCCGTCCTCCAGGCTCGGCTCCGAGAGTCGTACCTTCGAGTCTTCGTCAGTTCGTCGTGGGCGTGATTGCAGGGGTTGCGGTGCCATGCCCAGGCAACTTAGCGAACTTCGCGAACACCCCGACCGCGATTGTTATCAAGAGGATGTTTGGCCGCTGGAAGCGCGGGTAGGAGGGGTCGATTACTCGATTCCGGGTGCCGCATTCGCGCTACCGCGCCGCTTCGAAAGTAGGGCGCGCCGCTGTCACCTGGGACTTTCCGGGGAGTGTCCGAGGGTGATCGACGGCCACCCCACGGTGATGACAGAGCGTTAAAGGTGACAACGCAGGTCCCGGCGTCACATTACATTTGTGTGAGCTGAATCACTGAGATTTTATGTCAACGGGATATCGCTCCCGGGCGTCTGGTGGCACGCTGCACCTCCGCACGGCACACCCGCACGATGAAGCCTCCGCGAAGCCTCCGCGAACGCCGAAAGCCCGGCGGGCGCGTCGTGCCGCCCGCCGGACCTGGAGGCGTGTGTCAGGAGGTCTTGGCGAAGCGGTCGGTCGCCTCGATGAGGCGGTGCGTGATGCCCGGCTCCGTGAACGCGTGACCGGCGTCGTCGACCATGTGGAACTCCGCCTCCGGCCAGGCGCGGTGCAGGTCCCAGGCCGTGGCGGGCGGCGTGCAGACGTCATAGCGGCCCTGCACGATGACGGCCGGGATGTGCCTGATCTTGTCCACGCCCTCGATCAGCTGCTCGTCCTCGAAGAAGCCCTCGTTGACGAAGTAGTGGTTCTCGATGCGGGCGAACGCCACGGCGCTCCGCTCCTCGCCCGCCTCGGCGACCGAGGCGGCGTCGGGGACCAGCCGGATGGTCCCGGCCTCCCACTGCGCCCACGCCTTGGCGGCGGGGATCCGGACGGCGGGGTCGGGGGAGTTGAGCCGCTCCTCGTAGGCGCTCATGAGGTCCTCGCGCTCGTCCTCGGGGATCGGCTCCAGGTACTTCTCCCACAGGTCGGGATAGATCAGCGAGGCGCCCTCCTGGTAGAACCAGTAGAGCTCGAACGGCCGCAGCGTGAAGATCCCGCGCAGCACCAGCTCGGTCACCCTGTCCGGGTTCGTCTGGGCGTAGGCGAGCGCGAGGGCGCTGCCCCAGGAGCCGCCGTACACCAGCCAGCGGTCGATGCCGAGGTGCTCGCGCAGCAGCTCCATGTCGGCGACCAGGTGCCAGGTGGTGTTGTTCTCGAGCGAGACCTCCGGATCGCTCGCGTGCGGTGTGCTGCGGCCGCAGTTGCGCTGGTCGAAGAGGACGATCCGGTACGCGGCCGGGTCGAACTGGCGGCGATGGTCGGCGTCGCAGCCCGCACCGGGGCCGCCGTGCAACATCACCAGGGGCTTCCCGGCGGGATTTCCGCAGGCCTCCCAATAAATGTGATTGCCGTCGCCTACATCGAGCAGCCCGGAGTCGTACGGCTCGATCGGCGGGTAAAGGGTGCGAGGCTCCATGAGCTGTGATTCTTTCACGCCCGCCCGCCCGTCCACTCGCGGCCGGACCTGGCCGAAGAGAGCCCGAGGATCAAGAAACTAAACCCCAAACTGGGCAAACGTCGTCCGGGTCCCCACTAGAGTGCTTTCCGTGAGCGATCTCAACGGATCGGGTGGTTCGCGTCCCGTCCCGGACGCCGGCTCGCCCTGGCCGATCCCGGGACGTGATCCGGGGCCGCAGCCCGACGTGCCCATCAAAGCCACCCACAAGGCGGAGCGATCCGGCGGCGACGTCCGGCAGGTCGCCGAGTCCCAGCCTCCCGAGGCGCAGCCCTGGGACATCGTCGAGCGCCTGCGCCAGATGGCCGATCTCATCGGCGACGCGCTGGCCGCGGGCGAGCGCAAGGTCTCCGAGGCGCAGACCGACGCCGCCTCCCAGGTGGCCACGGTGCAGACGGAGAAGGAGGCGGCCCAGCGTGACGCGGCCGCCGCCTGGGGCGAGGTCCAGCGCGCCCGCGGTCAGGCCGAGCAGGCCGACCGCCGGGCGATGGAGGCCGAGCGCCGCCTCGCCGAAGCCCAGCAGGAGTCCACCGCGGCGCTCGCCGCCGTCCAGGCCGAGAAAGACTCCGCGCAGCGTGACGCGGCCGCCGCCTGGGGCGAGGTCCAGCGCGCCCGCGGTCAGGCCGAGCAGGCCGAGCGCCGCGCCATCGACGCCGAGCGCCGTCTCGCCGAGGCCGAGCAGCGGGTGGCCGAGATCGAGCACCATGCCGCCGAGGTGCAGAACGAGGCCGCCGCGCAGGTCGCCGCGCTCCAGGCGGAGAAGGAGTCGGCCCAGCGCGACGCCGCCGCCGCGTGGAACCAGGCCCAGCAGGGCCGTGTCCAGGCCGACCAGGCCCGCGGCCAGGCAGAGCAGGCCAGGGCCCAGGCAGAGCAGGCGCGGGCCCAGGCCGATCACGCGCGCGCCCAGCTGGAGCAGGCCCAGGCGCAGGTCGAGCAGGCCGAACGCAGGATCGCCGAGGCCGAGGCCACCGTCCGCCAGGCCGTCACGCAGCGCGACGCGATGAGCGAGGCCCGCGACGACGCCAACCGCGCGCTCGAGGACGCCGTCAGCGCCCGCCGCTCGGCCGAGGCCGAGCGCGACCGGGTCGCCGAGCAGGGCGGCGAGCTGTCCCGGGCGCTGGAGAAGGCGCACAGTGAGCTGTCGGCGCTGCGCGCCAAGGCCACCGACGCCGAGATGACCGCCCAGAACTTCCAGCACACGGCGGCGGCCGCCGCCAAGGACGCCGAGGACGCCCGGCGCCGCGCCGCCGAGGCCGAGGCCGAGCGGCAGCAGGCCCTCGACACCGCCGCGCAGTCGCTGGAGGCCGCCAAGAAGGCCGAGCTGGCCAGGGACGTCGCCGAGCGCGCCCGCGAGGCCGCCGTCCAGGCCCAGGCGCGTGTCGAGTCCGAGCGCACGCTCGACCGCGGCCGTGCGGACAAGGCGACCCGCGAGCTCGACAAGGCCACCGCCGGTCTGCGCGAGCTGCTCGCCGAACGCGACGCGATCGCCGAGAAGCTCGCCGAGCGCGACCAGTGGGTCGACCAGCTCGCCCAGGCCGTCACCGAGCAGCGCGCCGCCATCGCCGAGCTCTCCCAGGAACGCGACCAGGCCCGCACCTCCGCCGACCAGGCCCGCTCACTGATCGACGAGCTCACCCGCCAGCTGCGCACGATCATGCCGACGGCGGCCCCCCGCCTCTAGGCAAGTCCCCTCGAGACCCCGCGCCCCCAGAGCGCGGGGCACCCGAAGCCCCGCCGCTCTCGATCCCGACGTTCGCGACACCGACGTTCGCGACCGCGCAGTCCCGACCTCGACGCTCCCGACTCCGAACGCTCGCAATCCGACGCTTCCGAGCTCCGAGACCCCGGAGCCCGGCACCTTCGAGCCCCGTCGCGCCGCCCGGTGAAGGCGGCGCGACGGCCCTCCGCCCGCGGCGAATCCGGTCGCGGGCGCGGCGTCGCGGCCCCTGACCAGGGGCGCGACACACCCGGGAGGACACCTCCCGGACGCCGCAGGTCCAGGCGGCTGTTATTCTGGTGGCCCGTGGACAGTGCGGTTAACGTCCGCCTCGCAACGACCACGGGAGCGTCTTCTTGCCTTCGGCAGCCACTGGTAGGTCACGTCCTACCAAGCACCTCTTCGTCACCGGCGGCGTCGCCTCCAGCCTCGGCAAGGGACTGACGGCGTCCAGCCTGGGGCGGCTTCTCGCCCTCCGCGGCCTCCGCGTCACCATGCAGAAGCTGGACCCCTACCTCAACGTCGACCCCGGCACCATGAACCCGTTCCAGCACGGTGAGGTCTTCGTCACCGACGACGGGGCCGAGACCGACCTCGACATCGGCCACTACGAGCGGTTCCTCGACACCGAGCTGCACGGCTCGGCCAACGTCACCACCGGCCAGGTCTACTCCAACGTGATCGCCAAGGAGCGCCGCGGCGAGTACCTCGGCGACACCGTCCAGGTCATCCCGCACATCACCAACGAGATCAAGGACCGCATCAGCGGCATGGCCGAGGGTGACGTCGATCTGGTGATCACCGAGGTGGGCGGCACGGTCGGCGACATCGAGTCCCTGCCCTTCCTCGAGTCGGTCCGGCAGATCCGGCACGAGATCGGCCGCGACAACTGCTTCTTCCTGCACGTCTCGCTGCTGCCCTACATCGGGCCGTCCGGCGAGCTCAAGACCAAGCCCACGCAGCACTCGGTGGCCGCGCTGCGCTCCATCGGCATCCAGCCCGACGCGATCGTGTGCCGCTCGGACCGGCCGATCACCGACGGGCTCAAGCACAAGATCAGCCTGATGTGCGACGTCGACCGCGAGGCCGTCGTCTCGGCCGTCGACGCCGCCAGCATCTACGACATCCCCAAGGTGCTGCACTCCGAGGGCCTGGACGCCTACGTGGTGCGGCGCCTCGGCCTGCCGTTCCGCGACGTCGACTGGGGCGCCTGGGACGAGCTGCTGCGCCGCGTCCACCGGCCCGCCCGCGAGGTCACGATCGCGCTGGTCGGCAAGTACATCGACCTGCCCGACGCCTACCTGTCGGTCACCGAGGCGCTGCGCCACGGCGGGTTCGGCAACGACTCCAAGGTCCACATCCGCTGGGTCAAGAGCGATGACTGCCAGACGCCCGAGGGCGCCAAGCGCGAGCTCGACGGCGTCGACGGCCTGCTCATCCCGGGCGGCTTCGGGGTGCGCGGCATCGAGGGCAAGCTCGGCGCGATCCGGCACGCCCGCGAGAACCGCATTCCGCTGCTGGGCATCTGCCTCGGCCTGCAGTGCATGGTGATCGAGTCGGCCCGCACGCTGGCCGGGCTCGCCGACGCGGGCAGCACCGAGTTCGACCCCGCCACCACCCACCCGGTGGTGGCCACGATGGCCGACCAGATCGACGTGGTGGCCGGCGAACGCGACATGGGCGGCACCATGCGGCTCGGCCTCTACCCGGCCGACCTGGCCGAGGGCTCGATCGTCCGGGAGCTGTACGGGGAGGCCAAGGCGTCCGAGCGGCACCGGCACCGCTACGAGGTCAACAACGCCTACCGCGACGAGATCGAGAAGGCGGGCCTGCGCTTCAGCGGCCTGTCGCCCGACGGCCGGCTGGTGGAGTACGTGGAGCTGCCGCGCGAGGCGCACCCGTTCTTCGTCGGCACCCAGGCCCACCCGGAGTTCCGGTCCCGGCCGACCCGCCCGCACCCGCTGTTCACCGGCCTGATCTCGGCCGCGCTCGACTACGCCGACAGCCGCACCGGCGCGGCCCAGTGAGCGGCCCGGCGACCGGCCCGGCGACCGGCCCGGCGACCGGCCCGGCGGACGGGTCCGCGGACGGGCCGGCGACCGGGCACGGCCTCGGGCCGGGCGACGTCCGCGACCGGCCCGAGCGCTGGGAGGTCACCGGCAGCGGCGAGGAGTTCGACGGGCCCGTCTTCAAGGTCCGCCGCGACTCGGTGCGGATGCCCAAGGGCGACGGCAGCGAGATCGTCAAGCGGGACGTCATCGAGCACCTCGGCTCGGTCGGCATCCTCGCGCTCGACGCGCACGACCGGGTGCTCCTCGTCCGGCAGTACCGGCATCCCGTCGGCTACCTGCTGTGGGAGGCGCCCGCGGGGCTGCGCGACAAGGACGGTGAGCCCCTCCGGGGGCTCGCCGAGCGCGAGCTGCTGGAGGAGGCGGGCTACCGCGCCGAGCGGTGGCACACGCTCGTCGACGTCTTCCCGTCCTCGGGCATGTCGGACGAGCGCACCCGGATCTTCCTGGCGCGCGACCTGACCGAGGTCCCCGCCGACGAGATCGACTTCGAGCGGGTGCACGAGGAGGCCGACATGCCGGTCGTCTGGGTCCCGCTGGACGAGGCGGTCGGCAAGGTGCTCGCCGGCGAGATCCACAACATGATCGCCGCGACCGGCATCCTCGCGGTGCGGGCCGCGCACGCGCGCGGCTTCCGCGACCTGCGCCCGGCCGACGCCCCGGAGGGGTGACCGGGACCGCCCACGACGCCGGGCGCCCCGGCGGCCCGATCGGCCGCCGGGGCGTCAGCGTCCCTCCCGGCGGCGGGAGACGGCATGATGGGCGGGCATGATGGGCACGTCCGCTGTCCGCCGCCGTCCGCCGCCCCGCCCGGAAGAGGTGCCGCAACTGTCACCGAGCACGACCGGCCGGTACGCCGAGCGAACCCCCGCCGGTCCGGAGACCGGGCTGGCCTCCGCCGTGCGCACCTACCTCGGCCACCTGGCGGTGGAACGGGGTCTGGCCGCCAACACGCTCAGCTCCTACCGGCGCGACCTGCGCCGGTACGTCACCGTGGTGTCCGGCAGGGGGCGCGACGGCATCGACCAGATCACCGAGGACGACGTGCGCGCGTTCCTGGTGGGCCTGCGCGAGGGCGACGAGGAGCACCCGCCCCTGTCGGCGGGTTCGGCGGCACGAGCGGTCGTCGCCGTCCGCGGCCTGCACCGGTTCGCGCTCCGCGAGGGCCTCGCGCCCGGCGACCCTGCCCGGGACGTCAAGCCGCCGACACCGCCCCGCAGGCTGCCCAAGGCCATCTCGCTCGACGCCGTCGAGCGGCTACTGGCGGCGGCGGGCGCGGGCGCGGCCGCGGGCGAGCCCGGCGGGTCCGCCGAGGCCGCGCGCGGGCTCCGTGACCGTGCCCTGCTGGAGCTGCTGTACGGGTCGGGCGCCCGGATCTCCGAGGCGGTCGGCCTGGACGTCGACGACCTCGACCTGGACGAGGGGTTCGCCCGCGTGTCCGGCAAGGGCGGCAAGACGCGCGTGGTGCCGATCGGCGACTACGCCCGGCGGGCCGTCGAGGCCTACCTCGTCCGGGCCAGGCCCGAGCTCGCCAGGGCCGGCCGCGGCGGCCCCGCGCTCTTCCTCAACGCCCGGGGCGGCCGGCTGTCGCGGCAGGGCGCCTGGATGGTCCTGCGCGCCGCCGCCGAACGGGCCGGGCTGTCGGACGTCTCGCCGCACACCCTGCGCCATTCGTTCGCCACGCACCTGCTCGACGGGGGAGCGGACGTACGCGTCGTCCAGGAGTTGCTCGGCCACGCCTCCGTGACCACGACCCAGGTCTACACGCTGGTGACGGTCCAGCTGCTGCGCGAGGTCTACGCGACCTCCCACCCCCGCGCGAGAGGCTGAACAGCCCGCGCACGCGGCCGATCGGGCGCCTGACACCCGCGCGCACGGCCGGGCAGGCCTCCGCCGCCCCCGCGCACGCAGCCGATTGGGCGCCCGCCAGCCCCGCGTATGCGGCCGATCGGGCGCCTGACAGCCCCGCGCACACGGCGGTTCGCCCGCGTGCCGGCGGGCGACGAATCCCGACTATCGGCGCGCGTCGGCTTGAGACGCACGGTGTCAAGCCCTAGAGTCCCCGTTCTGGATGGCATTTTCGGGCCGCCCGGGAGGGATCTGGTGACCAGCACACACGCTGCGGAGGGCGTACTGTCCTCCGCCACCATAGAGACCGATCCGAGTCGTGCCCTCGGGCCGACTCAACGCCCCGTGCCGACGTTCCCGGATCCGGAGCCCCTGGCCGAGCACGGCCCGGCGCGGATCGTGGCGATCTGCAACCAGAAGGGCGGGGTCGGCAAGACCACCACCACCATCAACCTGGGCGCGGCGCTCGCCGAGTACGGCCGCCGTGTGCTGCTGGTGGACTTCGACCCGCAGGGCGCGCTCTCGGTCGGCCTGGGCAAGGGCGACCCGCGCCAGCTCGACGTCACGGTCCACAACCTGCTGCTCGAACGCGACACCGAGTGGGAGGACGTCGTCATCGACACCGGCGTCGACGGGCTCGACCTGCTGCCGAGCAACATCGACCTGTCGGGCGCCGAGGTCCAGCTCGTGCACGAGGTCGGCCGTGAGTACATCCTCGCCGGCGTGCTCAAGCCGGCCGTGCCGCACTACGACTACATCCTCATCGACTGCCAGCCGTCGCTCGGCCTGCTCACGGTCAACGCGCTGGCCGCCAGCGAGGGCGTGCTCATCCCGCTGGAGTGCGAGTACTTCGCCATGCGGGGGGTCGCGCTGCTGATGGAGACCATCGAGAAGGTGCAGGGCCGGATCAACCCGGGCCTGGAGATCGACGGCGTTCTCGGCACCATGTACGACTCCCGCACGCTGCACACCCGCGAGGTCCTCGGCAGAATCGTCGAGGCGTTTGGTGACCAGGTCTTCCACACTGTCATCAATCGCACGGTACGGTTTCCTGACGCGACCGTCGCCGGGGAGCCGATCACGTACTTCGACCCCAACTCGATGGGGGCGAACGCATATCGTGGTCTCGCGCGGGAGGTGCTCGAAAGGTGGCGTCACGTCGGGTAAGGCTGCCCGGAGCGGATGAGATCTTCCGTCCCACCGCCCCGAAACCTCCCGGCAAGGCCACCGTGCCGCTCGCCGCGGCAGGCGGCCCGCCACCCGCCGTCCCTGCCGCCGTGCCGCCGCCCGCCCGCGCGGCCGCCCGGCGCCGCTCCACCGGCCGCCAGCGCCATGACTCCAAGATCACGGTCTATGTCTCCGCGGCCGAGCTGCTCGACCTCGAACGCCTGCGCCTCACGCTGCGCGCCGAGCACGCGCTGAGCGTCGACCGCGGCCGGATCGTCCGCGAGGCGGTCGCCGCGATCCTCGCCGACTTCGAGGCGCGGGGCGAGGGCAGCACCCTGGTCCGCCGCCTGCGCGACGGCGAGGGCTGATTGGCCTCCGCGAGCATGAACGACGTGGACGAGACTCCGGTCGAACCGGGTGCGGAGCCGGATACCGAGCCCGGTTCCGAGCAGGCCCGCGGCTTCCAGGTCCACCTCGACAACTTCGAGGGCCCGTTCGACCTGCTGCTGGGGCTCATCTCCAAGCACAAGCTCGACATCACCGAGGTGTCGCTGCACAAGGTCACCGACGACTTCATCGCGTTCATCCGGTCGCACGGCAAGGACTGGGACCTCGACCAGGCCAGCCACTTCCTGCTGGTCGCGGCGACCCTGCTCGACCTGAAGGCCGCCCGCCTGCTGCCCTCGGGCGAGGTGGACGACGAGGAGGACCTCGCGCTGCTGGAGGCCCGCGACCTGCTGTTCGCGCGGCTGCTGCAGTACCGCGCGTACAAGGAGGTCGCCAAGGTCTTCACCGGGCGGATGGCCGAGGAGGCCAAGCGGTTCCCGCGCATCGTCCCGATGGAGCCCCGGTTCGCCAACCTCCTCCCGGAGGTGCTGCTCGGGCTCGGCCCGGCCGAGTTCGCCCGGCTGGCGGGCAAGGTCTTCGCGCCCAAGGAGCCGCCGTCGGTCTCCGTCCAGCACATGTACCAGCCCAAGGCCAGCATCAGGGAGCAGGCCGCGATCGTGGTCGAACGCCTGCGGCGGCTGCGGACGACGACCTTCCGCGAGCTCACCGAGGACGTGGACGGCACCTACCAGGTCGTGGCCCGCTTCCTGGCGCTGCTGGAGCTCTATCGTGAGCTGTCCGTCTCGTTCGAGCAGGCCGAGCCGCTGGGCGAGCTGCACATCACCTGGACCGGCACCGACGACGGCGATGTCGAGGTCGACGAGTACGAGGGCTCGCCCGAGCCCGCCAAGGACGGGAAAGACGACGACGATGACTGAGCAGGCCCACGAGGACCTCACCGGGGCCTCCGCCGAGGACTCCGCCGGGGAGGCGGCCGCGGCCGGCCTGCCGGGGCTGCGCGCCTCGGTCGAGGCGATCCTGCTGGTGGTGGACGAGCCGGTCACCGAGATCACGCTGGCGCAGATCCTGGAGCGGCCGCGCGGCGAGGTGGTGGCCACCCTGCGGGAGCTGGCCGCGGAATATACCGAGCAGGGCCGGGGGTTCGATCTGAGGGAGATCGCCGGCGGCTGGCGCTTCTACACCCGGGACGTGTGCGCCCCGGTGGTCGAGCGCTTCGTCACCGACGGCCAGCAGGCCCGGCTGACGCAGGCCGCCCTGGAGACGCTCGCCGTGGTGGCCTACCGCCAGCCGGTGAGCCGGGCCCGGGTGTCGGCGATCCGCGGCGTCAACAGCGACGGGGTCATCCGGACCCTGACGCTGCGCGGGCTGATCGAGGACGCGGGACAGGATCCCGAGACCCAGGCGCACCTCTACCGCACGACGGGGTACTTCCTGGAGAGGCTGGGGTTGCGCAGCGTCGAGGACCTCCCCGACCTGGCCCCCTACCTGCCCGACGACCTACCTGACGAGATCATCGAGGGACATTGAAAGAGAACGAGGGGCGCGCCAACGAGGTACGCCTGCAGAAGGTCCTGGCCGAGGCCGGGATCGGCAGCCGCCGCCACTGCGAGGAACTGATCGGCGAGGGCCGGGTCACCGTCGACGGCAAGGTGGTGTTCCGGTTCGGCGAGCGGGTCGACCCCCAGCGGGCCGTCATCCACGTCGACGGGCGCCGGGTGGAGACCCGCGCCGAGATGCGCTACTACATGATCAACAAGCCGCGCGGCGTGGTCAGCACGATGAGCGACGAGCGCGGCCGCAAGTCGCTGGCCGACTACGTGGAGGTGCCCGAGCGCCTGTTCCACGTCGGCCGCCTCGACACCGACACCGAGGGCCTCATCCTGCTCACCAACGACGGCGAGCTGGCGCACCGGCTGACCCACCCCAGCTACGGCGTGGAGAAGACCTATCTGGCCGAGATCCACGGCCCGATCCCGCGCGACCTCGGCCGCCGGCTCAAGGCGGGCGTGAAGCTGGAGGACGGCCCGGCCAAGGCCGACAAGTTCCGGATCTTCGACCAGGTCGGCCGCCGGGTGCTGGTGGAGATCACGCTGCACGAGGGCCGCAAGCACATCGTGCGGCGGCTGCTCAAGGAGGTCGGGTTCCCCGTCCAGCAGCTGGCGCGCATAGAGTTCGGACCGATCAAGCTCGGCCTGCTCAAGCCGGGCAACATGCGGGCGCTGAACGTCAAAGAGGTCGGCGAGCTCTACAAGGCCGTGGATCTGTAGGCGTGGATCTGCCGGTGTGAATCTGCAGGGCCGTGGATCGGCAGGAGGGGGACGCAAGTGGCGGTACGCGCGATCCGGGGGGCGACGCAGGTCGACGCCGACGACCGGGACCAGATCCTGGAGGCGACCACCGAGCTCGTCACCGAGGTCATGACCCGCAACGAGCTGACCACCGACGACGTCATCAGCGTGATCTTCACCGCGACCCCCGACCTGACCGCGGAGTTCCCGGCGCTCGCGGCCCGCAAGCTCGGCTTCCACGAGGTGCCGCTGCTGTGCGCGAGCGAGCTCGCGGTGCCGCACGCGCTGCCCCGCGTCATCCGGCTGATGGCGCATGTCGACGTCGACCGTCCCCGGTCGGAGATCCAGCACGTCTACCTGCGCGGCGCCACCGCGCTCCGCCTGGACATCGCCCAGTAGCCGGAGCCCTGGCAGACGGTGCGCGTACGTCAGCCGGGCGCGGTGGGGCCGCTAGGCTGTTCCGGTGGCTGAAGAGGGCATTCCAGGGCGCATCGTCGTCGTCGGTACCGGGCTGATCGGTACCTCGATCGCGCTGGCCATGCGCAAGCGCGGCGCCGAGGTGCTGCTGACCGACCGGGACGAGAGCTCGCTTCTGCTGGCGGTGGAGCTGGGCGCGGGCCAGGCGCTTCCGGACGGGGCCGCCGAGGAGCCCGCCGACCTCGCGGTGCTCGCGGTGCCGCCCGCCGCCGTGGCGGTCACCCTGCTGGACGCGCAGAAGCGCGGGCTGGCCAAGGTCTACACCGATGTCGCCAGCGTGAAGGCCCTGCCGCTGGCCCAGGCCGCCCAGCTGGGCTGCGATCTGAGCGTGTTCGTGGCCGGGCACCCGCTGGCCGGGCGCGAACGGTCCGGGCCCGCCGCCGCGCAGGACGATCTCTTCCTCGGCCGGCCGTGGGCGCTGTGCGCGCCCCCCGAGGCCACGCCGGCGGCGGTCGCGGCCGTCACCGCGCTCGCCGAGGCCTGCGGCGCCCAGCCGGTGGCCGTGGAGGCCGAGGAGCACGACCGCGCCGTCGCGCTGGTCTCGCACGGCCCGCACGTGGTGTCGGCGGCCGTCGCCGCCCGCCTTACCGGCGCCGACGACGTCGCCCTCGGCCTGTCCGGGCAGGGCGTCCGCGACGTCACCCGCATCGCCGCCAGCGACCCCCGGCTGTGGATCGGCATCCTGTCCGCCAACTCCGAGCCGGTCGCCGAGGTACTGGAGGCCGTCGCCACCGACCTGGCCGTCGCGGCCTCGCTGCTGCGCGACGGCAGCGAGGGCGCCGCCGCGCACGTCGCCGACCTGCTTCTGCGCGGCAACGCGGGCCGGGCCCGCATCCCCGGCAAGCACGGCGGCGACCAGAAGACCTACGCCGTGGTGCCGGTGGTGATCCCCGACCGGCCGGGCGAGCTCGCGATGATCTTCCAGGCGGCCGGGATCGCCGGGGTCAACATCGAGGACGTGACGATCGAGCACTCGCCGGGCCGCCCGCTGGGCGTCCTGGAGATCTCGGTCAAGCCCGAGGCCGCCGACAAGCTCGCCGAGG
Organism: Spirillospora sp. NPDC048911; assembly: GCF_043198015.1. Taxonomy (NCBI): domain Bacteria; kingdom Bacillati; phylum Actinomycetota; class Actinomycetes; order Streptosporangiales; family Thermomonosporaceae; genus Spirillospora; species Spirillospora sp. NPDC048911. The sequence continues at coordinate 1,433,460 of NZ_JBICUD010000002.1, forward strand.
AGCTGCGGGCGCGCGGCTGGTCCGTCCCGGGCTGAGCCCTGAGCCCGGTAGCCTGAGGGGCCGGGGCCTCCGCGGGGAGCAGCGGGCGGCGCGACGCGTGCTCGCTGCCCATTTTCGTGTTCCGAGTTCGTGTTCCGATCCTGAACACATGTTCCGATCTTGAACCCGTTCCGAATTTTGACCGAAAGGCAGCGATCGTGTCGCTCGTCATCGCCATGGACGGCCCCTCCGGGTCCGGCAAGTCCAGCGCCTCCAAGGGCGTGGCGCGCGCCCTCGGGCTCCGCTACCTCGACACCGGCGCCATGTACCGCGCCATGACGTGGTGGATGCTGGAGCAGGGCGTCCCGGTGCAGGACGCAGCCGCGGTGGCCGCCAGGGCCGGCGAGCCCGTGCTGGAGAGCGGCACCGACCCGGACGCCCCGACGATCAGCGTGGACGGCGCCGACGTGTCCGGCCCGATCCGCACCCGCGAGGTGACCAACGCCGTCAGCGCCGTGAGCGCCGTTCCGGAGGTCCGGACGCGCCTGGTGGCCCTCCAGCGTGAGATCATCGGAACCGGGGACATCGTGGTGGAGGGCCGCGACATCGGCACGGTCGTCATGCCGGACGCTCAGGTCAAGGTCTACCTCACCGCCAGCGAGGAGGCACGGGCGGCACGGCGGGCCAAGGACCTGACCGCCGACCCCGGCGCCACCGTGACGGTGACGCAGGCCGAGCAGGCCCGCCGCGACCGGCTCGACTCCACCCGCAAGGCGTCCCCGCTGGCCAAGGCGACGGGCGCACACGAGATCGACTCGACCGAGCTGAGCCTCGGCGAGGTCATCGAGGCGGTCCTCCGCCTCGCGAAAGACCACAACTGAGCATGCCGGAGGCGGCGCCGGAAGGCGCCTCCGCCGGTATGCGGAGAACACAGTGAGCATGCTGGAGGAGGCGCGGTGTCGCCTGGACTGAGGAGCGGCGGGAGCTTGCGACCAGAGCGACGAGGGAAGGCGGCGCCGGAAGGCGCCTCCGCCGGTATGCGGAGAACACAGTGAGCGAATACGAACTTGAGACAGTGACCGTCGACGAGGACGGCCTGGCGCCGGACGCGCCGCCCGCCCCGGTGGTGGCGGTGGTCGGCCGGCCCAACGTCGGCAAGTCGACCCTGGTCAACCGGATCCTCGGCCGCCGCGAGGCGGTCGTCGAGGACGTGCCCGGCGTGACCCGCGACCGGGTCGCCTACGACGCGACCTGGAGCGGCCGCAGGTTCACCGTGGTCGACACCGGCGGCTGGCTGCCGGACGCCCAGGGCCTGGCCGCCGCGATCGCCGAGCAGGCCCGGCTCGCGGTCGACCTGGCCGACGTGGTGATGTTCGTGGTCGACGCGACCGTGGGCGCCACCGACGTCGACGAGGCCGTGGTCGAGATCCTGCGCCGGTCCGGCAAGCCGGTCGTGCTGGTGGCCAACAAGGTCGACGACGTGGCCGCCGAGGCCGACGCGGCGGGCCTGTGGTCGCTCGGCATCGGCGAGCCGCACCCGGTCAGCGCCCTGCACGGGCGCGGCAGCGGCGACCTGCTCGACGCGGTGCTGGAGGCGCTGCCCGAGGAGGCCCCCGCCGAGACGTTCGGCGAGGTCGGCGGGCCGCGCCGGATCGCCCTGCTCGGCCGGCCCAACGTCGGCAAGTCCAGCCTCCTCAACAAGGTGGCGGGGGAGAAGCGGGCGGTCGTCGACTCGGTCGCCGGCACCACCCGCGACCCGGTCGACGAGCTGATCGACCTGGGCGGCAAGACCTGGCGGTTCATCGACACCGCCGGCATCCGCCGCCGCCACCGCGAGAACCAGGGCGCCGACTTCTACGCCACGCTGCGCACCCAGTCCGCGCTGGAGCGGGCCGAGGTCGCGGTCGTGCTGGTCGACGCGAGCGAGACCCTGACCGAGCAGGACCTGCGGATCATCTCCATGGTGGTCGAGTCGGGCCGCGCCCTGGTCGTCGCCTACAACAAGTGGGACCTGCTGGACGAGGAGCGCCGCCACTACCTGGAGCGCGAGATCGACCGGCAGCTCCACAACGCGCGCTGGGCCCCCCGGGTCAACGTCTCGGCCAAGACCGGGCGGCACATGGAGAAGTTCGTCCCCGCGATCGAGACGGCGCTGGACGGCTGGGGCACCCGCGTGCCGACGTCCAAGCTCAACCAGTTCTTCGCCGACCTGGTCAACTCGCACCCGCACCCGATCCGCGGCGGCAAGCAGCCCAAGATCCTGTTCGCGACCCAGGCGGGGGTGCGGCCGCCCCGCTTCGTGCTCTTCACCTCCGGCTTCCTGGAGGAGGGCTACCGCCGCTACATCGAGCGGCGGCTGCGCGAGGAGTTCGGGTTCGAGGGCACACCGCTCGACATCACCATGAAGATCCGGGAGAAGCGCGGCAAGAAGAAGTGACCTTCCCGCCGCGCCGCTCCCGGATGTAAGCTCCCTCTTACTCGTTGACCGCACAACGAGAACTGGCTGACGTCTGGCGCGGGTCGGGGAGTGCGAACGTGAAGCTTCTGCTGCTCATGTCCGTGGCGGTCGGGTGCGTGGTCCTCAGCTTCCTGTGGCGGGAGCCGTGGATCGGCGGCGTCGGCCTGCTCGTCGCGTTCGTCGCCATGTTCACCGACCGTGACGATGTGCGCGTGGACGAGAAGCGCAGCTACGAGACCGAGAAGTCCGTCCGCAACATGAGGAGCAGGCACCGCTGATCAGCGATGCCTGCTCCTTCGGTCTGCTGCCGGCGCTGGACGCGCCCTTAGCGGCGCCCGGCTCCCCGTTCGCTCGCGAACCGCTCGCCCGCGACCCGCTGGTCCTCCGGCGCGGTGTCCGGCGGGCGCTGCGGCAGCGGTGCGGGCGGGGGTGTGGGGTTCGCCGAGTCGCGTCCGTAGCGGCCGTACGAACTCCGCACGATGGGCTGCGTCTTCTTGTGGTCAGCCTCGTCGTGGTCGCCGGTGGTCCTGTCCCAGCCGTCGCCTGTCCGTTCTTCGCCGACGTCGTTCAGCTTGGCGTCCTTCACCCCGACCACGGCGAAGCGGCCGAGGGCCAGGGCGGCGAAGAACACCGCGAGGACGCCGAGCCCGGTGAAGCCGGCCAGCTGTTCGGCGACCTGCCGGCCCTCGTCGGTGCCCAGGGGCGCGCCGACGCCCTCCACGTCCCAGAGTGTGGCGACCAGCCCGCCCACGGCGAACCAGGCGCCGCCCAGGACGGCGATCCACGCGCCGAACATGGCGAGCGCGCGGTTGGCGCTGAACAGAACGATCAGGCCGCCTAGGGTCACGGCGATCGCGGGCGCGATGCTCAGCTGCAGGCGGTCGGTGTCGTAGACCCAGGTGTCGTCGGGGGCGAAGCCGAAGTCGGCGTACGGGCCGACGAACGGGAGCAGCCCGCCCCATAGTCCGAGGAGCACCAGCAGCGTGCCGCTCAGAACGCCACGGGTGCGCGGTACGTGCATCGTCCCAGCCATGATCGGTCCTCCTGACCGGGCTTATGTGATTGTTTTGGGTGGCGTTTACCCCGAAGGGGACGGTCCAAGCACGCCTGAGCGGAGGCACAGTGGGACACGAGGTCAGCGTCGTTCACGCGCAGGAGGAGCCGCCCGGGAGCTGGCACGCGGCGGTGTTCCTCGCCGGGCCGACGCCCCGTTCGCCGGACGTGGAGTCGTGGCGGCCCGCCGCCCTGGCGGAACTGCGCGAGCGATGGCGCGGTGACGGCCGGCTCGTGGTCTTCGTGCCCGAGCACCGGCACGGCGTCTACGGCGACTACATCGGCCAGATCGAGTGGGAGGAACGCTGCCTCCATCTCGCCGACGAGGTGCTCTTCTACGTGCCGCGCGAGCTGGCGACGATGCCCGCGTTCACGACGAACGTCGAGTGGGGCGTGTGGCACGACAGCGGCCGCGCGGTCTTCGGCGCCCCTCCGGACGCGCCCAAGAACGAGTACCTGCGGCACTACGCCGTCAAGCTCGGCGTTCCGACGGCGACGGACCTGCCCGGGACGGTCGCGGCGGCGCTGGACCGGATCGGGGCCGGAGACCCGCGCGCGGACGGCGAACGTGAGGTGCCGCTGCTGATCTGGCGCACCGGCGCGTTCCAGCGCTGGTACGCGGCGCAGCGCGGAGCGGGCAACTCCCTGCGCGGGGCGCGCGTGCACTGGCGCATGGGCCTGCACTGGGGGCTGCACGTCCAGGTGTACGTGGCGGCCGAGGACCGGGTGAAGAGCAACGAGATCGTCATCGCGCGGCCCGACATCAGCACCGTCGTCCTCTACAAGCCCGCTCCGGCGCTCGACGACACGCTCGTGGTGCTCGTCCGGGAGTTCCGGAGCCCCGCGACCACCGCCGACGGGTTCGTGCACGAACTGCCCGGCGGCGCGGGGCCCGCCGATCCGCTGGAGCGCGCGGTGGCTGAGGTCGCCGAGGAGACGGGGCTGCGCCTGGCCGCCGGGCGGTTGCGGCCGCACGGCGACCGCCAGGTCAATGCCACGATGTCCGCGCACCGCGCGCACCTGTTCGCCGCCGAGGTCACCGACGAGGAGATCGCACTGCTGCGTGCGGCCGGGCCCGGCGGAGTGGCGGCCGACAGCGAGCGCACCTACGTCGAGATCGCGACCTTCGGGGAGATCCTGCGGGAGCGGCTGGTCGACTGGGGGACGCTCGGCATGATCGCCCAGGTCTTGACGGACAGTGCCGAGGTCTAAGGAATCCCCGCTAAGCCCGGCCGGTCCTGGTTCGTCGTGACATCATGTGACGTCGAGTGATCAACTACTCACGAACGGTCACGGACGTATCAATGGGACTTTTCAGATCTCGACCCACGGAGCTCGAACGCGCCGCCGCGGAGTTCCTGCGGGGTTTCCACGCGGAGAACCCATCGGCGGGCAGCCTGGCGGCGCGGCTGAGGCGGGTCCGGACGGAGATCCATCGCACCGGGACGTACCGGCACACCGAGGCGGAGCTCGCCTTCGGCGCGCGGGTCGCCTGGCGCAACAGCAGCCGCTGCATCGGCCGCCTCTACTGGCGCAGCCTGCGGGTCCGTGACCGGCGCGACGTGCGCGCCGCCCGCACCGTCGCGTCCGAGTGCTTCGAGCACCTCAAGGAGGCGACCGCCGGCGGGCGGATCCGGCCGATCGTGACGGTCTTCGCGCCCGACAGGCCCGGCGAACCCGGGCCGCGCATCCGCAACGACCAGCTGATCCGGTATGCCGGATACCACCGGCACGACCTGACCGTCATGGGCGACCCGCAGAACGTGGCGCTGACCCGGACCGCCCGCGCGCTCGGCTGGAAGGGCGGGCGCGGCACGCCGTTCGACGTGCTGCCCCTGGTGATCGAGGCGCCCGGCGAGCCGATCGGCTTCTTCGACGTGCCGCCCGAGGCCGTGCTGGAGGTCGGGCTCACGCATCCCGAATTCGGCTGGTTCGCCGGATTGGGGCTCCGCTGGCACGCCGTCCCGGCCGTCTCGGACATGGAACTGGAGATCGGCGGCATCACCTATCCGGCCGCGCCCTTCAACGGCTGGTACATGGGCACCGAGATCGGCGCGCGCGACCTCGGCGACGAGAGCCGCTACGACCTGCTGCCCGAGGTGGCCGGGCGGCTCGGCCTGGACACCTCGGACGAGACGACGCTGTGGCGCGACCGGGCGCTCGTGGAGCTGAACGTCGCCGTCCTGCACTCCTTCCGCGAGGCGGGGGTGACCATCACCGACCACCACACCGAGTCGCGGCGGTTCCTCGCCCATCTGGCGAAGGAGGAGGCGGCCGGGCGGACGTGCCCGGCCGACTGGAGCTGGATCGTGCCGCCCATCTCGGGGTCGGCGACCCCGGTGTTCCATCGGCTGTACGACGATTCCGACCTGCGGCCGAACTACGTGCGCAGGCCCGCTCCGCCACGGGCGGGGGCGTGCCCCGCGCGGCGGCACCGCCCGGCGAGCCTGGCCGGTGTGGAACATTTGCCAGGGCCTGCTGCCTTTCTGGCTCGTATCTTCTGGGGTATCTGCCGGATGTGCCTGGCATGTGCGATGTGTAGTCTTTGCGTGTGACGACGTTCCGGATCAGTGAGGCGGCGACGCTGCTCGGCGTCAGCGCCGACACCGTCCGCCGCTGGGTGGACGGCGGGCGCCTGGCGGCCGTCCGCGACGAGCACGGGCACCGGCTCGTGCCCGGCCCCGAGCTGGCCGCCTTCGCGCGATCCCAGGCCTTCCAGAACGAACCCGGGGAGCACCGCGCCTCGTCCGCCCGCAACCGGATGCGCGGCATCGTCACCGACGTCCTCCGTGACGGCGTCATGGCCCAGGTGGAGATCCAGGCCGGGCCGTTCCGGGTCGTCTCGCTCATGAGCCGGGAGGCGGCCGACGAGCTCGGGCTCGAGGTCGGGGTCATCGCCGAGGCCGTCGTGAAGTCCACCAACGTCGTCGTCGAGCTCGCCGACCGATCCCCTGGGAGCCGTCCATGAAGCGCGTCGCCATCGCCGCCGGGTTGATGCTGCTGATCGCAGGCTGTGGAGACACCGGAGACGGCGGCGGGTCTTCGGGCGGCGGGAAGACCGTGACGGTGTTCGCGGCCGCGTCCCTGACCGAGTCGTTCACCTCGCTCGGCAAGACGTTCGAGGCCTCGCACCAGGGGGTGAAGGTCCGGTTCAACTTCGGCGGCAGCTCGGGGCTGGCGCAGCAGATCGGGCAGGGCGCCCCGGCCGACGTCTTCGCGTCCGCCAGTCCCGCCACCATGAAGCAGGTCAGCGCGAGCTCCCAGGTGTTCGCCAGGAACCGGCTGGTGATCGCCGTGCCCGCGAAGGCCCCGGGCACGGTGACCAAGCTCGCCGACCTGGCGGCGCCGAAGCTGAAGGTCGTGGTCTGCGCGGAGCAGGTGCCCTGCGGTGCCGCCGCGGTCAAGGCCTTCGCGGCGGCCGGGGTGCGGGTGAAGGCCGCCTCGCAGGAGCAGGACGTCAAGGCCGTGCTGACCAAGGTGCGGCTCGGCGAGGCCGACGCCGGCCTGGTCTACCGCACCGACGCCAAGGCCGCCGCCGGGCAGGTGCGGGGGATCGAGTTCCCCGAGTCGGCCAAGGCGATCAACGACTATCCGATCGTGGCCCTGCCCAAGGCTCCGCAGTCCGCGCTGGCCAAGGAGCTCGTCCAGCTCGTGCTGTCCGCGCAGGGGCAGGCGGTCCTGACGCGGGCCGGGTTCGAGCCCGCGAGTCCCAGCTGATCGCATGGTGAGCACCGCATGCTGAGCGGCGCCGGGCCGGGTACCGGGCGGCGGGCCGAGCCCGGCGCCAAGCCGGGCCGGGAGGCCGACAAGCTTCCGGGGCGTCCACCGTGGATGCTGGTCCTTCCGGCTCTGGTGGGGCTCGCCTTCCTGGTCCTGCCTTTGGCGGGGCTGCTGATCCGCGCGCCCTGGTCGACGATCGGCACCCGCCTGGGGGAGCCACAGGTTCTGGAGGCCCTGCGGCTCTCGCTGGTGACCGCGACTCTCGCCACCGGCCTGTGCCTGCTGCTGGGGGTGCCGCTCGCCTGGCTCCTGGCGCGGGTGCCTTTTCCCGGGTCGCGGCTGGTGCGGGCGCTGGTGACGGTGCCGCTCGTGCTGCCGCCGGTGGTGGGCGGTGTGGCGCTGCTGCTGGTGCTGGGCCGCCGCGGCCTGGTCGGCGGCTGGCTGTACGACACGTTCGGGATCTCGCTGCCGTTCACGACGGCGGGGGTCGTGCTCGCCGAGACGTTCGTGGCCATGCCGTTCCTGGTGATCAGCGTCGAGGGGGCCCTGCGGGCGGCCGACCTCCGCTACGAGGAGGCGGCCGCCACGCTGGGCGCCACCCGCTGGACGATCTTCCGCCGGGTCACGCTGCCGCTGGTGGCGCCGGGCATCGCGGCTGGAGCGATCCTCTGCTGGGCGCGGGCGCTGGGCGAGTTCGGGGCGACGATCACGTTCGCGGGCAACTTCCCGGGCCGCACCCAGACCATGCCGCTGGCCGTCTACCTGGCCCTGGAGACCGATCCCCAGGCCGCGATCGTCCTCAGCCTGGTGCTGCTGGCCGTCTCCGTCCTCGTCCTCGCCGCCCTGCGGGACCGGTGGGTGAACGCCTCATGAGCGCGGGACCCCACGTGAGCATGGGCGGCTCGTGAGCGGGGCGGCGGGGCTCGACGCGCGCCTGGTCGTCCGGCGCGGGACGTTCGACCTGGATCTGGAGCTGTCGGCGGAGCCGGGCGAGGTCGTGGCGCTCCTCGGGCCCAACGGGGCCGGGAAGTCGACGACGCTCCGCGCTCTGGCGGGCCTGGTGCCGTTGCACGGCGGGCACCTGCGCGTGGACGGCGAGGACCTGCGCCCGCTGCCGCCTGAACGGCGCGGGATCGGGATGGTTTTCCAGGACTACCTGCTGTTCCCGCATCTGAGTGCCCTGGAGAACGTGGCGTTCGGCCCGCGCAGCCAGGGGACGCGCAAGCGGGAGGCGCACCAGCGCGCCGCCGAGTGGCTCGCGCACGTCGGGCTGGCCGAGTACGCCTCCGCCAAGCCCAGGGCGCTGTCGGGCGGGCAGGCGCAGCGGGTCGCGCTGGCCCGGGCCCTGGCGGTGCGGCCCCGGCTGCTGCTGCTCGACGAGCCGCTGTCGGCGCTGGACGCCCACACCCGGCTGGAGATCAGGGCCGCACTGCGCCGCCATCTGGCCGGATTCGACGGCGCCGCGGTGCTCGTGACCCACGATCCGCTGGACGCCATGGTCCTCGCCGACCGGCTGGTCGTGGTGGAGAACGGGCGGCTGGTGCAGGAGGGGCCGCCCGCCGAGATCGCACGGCATCCCCGGACGGACTATGTGGCGCGGCTGGTCGGACTGAATCTTTACCGAGGTCATGCCGCCGCCGGAAGCGTCCTGATCGATGATGGGGCTATCAAGCTGGATACAGTCGACCGGCTCGAAGGCCAGGTCTTCCTGGCCTTCGCGCCATCAGCGGTGGCGCTGTACCGGAGCCGTCCGGACGGCAGCCCGCGCAATCTCTGGCAGGCCCGCGTCGAGGCGATCGAAAGGCAGGGCGACCGCGTCCGGGTGCGGCTGGAAGGCCCGCCGCTGGCCGCCGCCGCGGACGTGACACCCGGGGCCGTGGCCGAGTTGGGGCTGGTCGAGGGCAGCGTCGTATGGGCCGCCGTCAAGGCCACGGAAACGCGGGTCTACCCGGCTTGACCGACTGTATGGCGAGGTCGGGGCGCGGTGGGGAGAACCGGGGGAGACGCCGGGTGATTTCCCTCACAAAAGGGCCATGCATCGCCCAATAGAGGGCACTGAGTGGTCCAGACCAAATGGCAAAAACGCGGGTCCTTGTTCATGATGCAGGGATCCTGCGAACAGCTGAAGGAGTTGCCCGTGTCCAACCAGGTCGTCCCCGGCCTCGACCAGGCCCCGACCAGTCACGCCGAACTGATTGACTGGGTGCGGGAGATCGCCGAACTGACCCAGCCTGAGCGAGTCGAGTGGTGCGATGGCTCGCAAGCCGAGTGGGAGCGCCTGACCGGCCTCCTCGTCGAGCAGGGCACTTTCAAACGCCTCAATCCCGAAAAGCGGCCCAACAGCTTCTACGCCGCCTCTGATCCCAGTGATGTCGCGCGAGTAGAAGACCGCACGTTCATCTGCTCCGAAAAGGAAGAGGACGCCGGTCCGACCAACAACTGGATCGCCCCGGCGGAGATGCGCAAGACCTTCGACGGACTCTTCGAAGGTTGTATGAAGGGCCGCACCATGTACGTGGTGCCGTTCTGCATGGGCCCGCTCGGCGGCAACATCTCGCAGCTGGGCGTGGAGATCACCGATTCGCCCTATGTCGCGGTGTCAATGAAGATCATGACCCGGATGGGCGAGGGCGCGCTGCGCCTCATCGAGGAGCGCGGCCAGTTCGTCAAGGCGGTGCACTCGGTCGGCGCCCCGCTGGAGCCCGGCCAGGCCGACGTGCCGTGGCCGTGCAACTCCGAGAAGTACATCTCGCATTTCCCCGAGACCCGCGAGATCTGGTCCTACGGGTCCGGCTACGGCGGCAACGCCCTGCTGGGCAAGAAGTGCTACGCGCTGCGCATCGCCTCGACGATGGCGCGGGACGAGGGCTGGATGGCCGAGCACATGCTCGTCCTCAAGCTCACCCCGCCCACCGGCGAGACCCGCTACGTGGCCGCCGCGTTCCCGTCGGCCTGCGGCAAGACCAACCTCGCCATGCTCCAGCCGACCATCCCGGGCTGGAAGGTCGAGACCATCGGCGACGACATCGCCTGGATGCGGTTCGGCGAGGACGGCCGCCTCTACGCGATCAACCCCGAGGCCGGCTTCTTCGGCGTGGCGCCGGGCACCGGCGATTCCACCAACGCCAACGCCGTGAAGACGCTGTGGGGCAACAGCATCTTCACCAACGTCGCCCTCACCGACGACGGCGACATCTGGTGGGAGGGCCTCACCGACGAGCCGCCCGCCCACCTCACCGACTGGAAGGGCAACGACTGGACGCCGGAGTCGCAGACCCCGGCGGCCCACCCCAACGCCCGCTTCACCACCCCGGCCGGGCAGTGCCCGATCATCGCGCCGGAGTGGGAGGACCCCAAGGGCGTGCCGATCTCGGCGATCCTGTTCGGCGGCCGCCGCGCCACCGCGGTGCCGCTGGTCACCGAGTCGTTCGACTGGCAGCAGGGCGTCTTCCTCGGCGCCAACGTGGCGTCGGAGAAGACCGCCGCGGCCGAGGGCAAGGTCGGCGAGCTGCGCCGCGACCCCTTCGCGATGCTGCCGTTCTGCGGCTACAACATGGGCGACTACTTCGGCCACTGGCTGAAGATCGGCAAGTCCACGGACGCCGAGAAGCTGCCCCGGATCTACTACGTCAACTGGTTCCGCAAGAACGCGGACGGCAAGTTCATCTGGCCGGGCTTCGGCGAGAACAGCCGCGTGCTCAAGTGGATCGTCGAGCGCCTCAACGGCCAGGCCGACGCGGTCAAGACCGCGATCGGGCACCTGCCGACCAAGGAGGCCCTCGACACCGACGGGCTGACGATCGACGAGGCCGACCTCGACACGCTGCTGTCGGTCGACAACGAGATCTGGAAGGAGGAGGCCGCCCTGGTCCCCGACCACTTCGAGACCTTCGGCGACCACCTGCCCAAGGAGCTGTGGGACGAGTACAACGCGCTGGTCAACCGCCTCGGCTAGTTCGCAGGAGCTGAGGAGATCGAAGGGGCCGCGCCGGCCGGGCGCGGTCCCTTCGGTGTGTCCGGGAGGTCTCCGAAAAAGGTGACTTTGCCCAACTGGGGGGCGGCCTTGGTGTTCGCGGTGGCCACTTGGGGCTACCAGTGGAATACGGCCCCGCGATCTGTAAGGGCGGACGAGGAGCCGTCGATCCGCGGGAGGCAACGATGTTCGACTTCATGGCCCGCAACTGGTGGGTGCTGGCGCTGCGCGGCGCGTTCGCCGTCCTGTTCGGCGTGGTCGCCTGGATCTGGCCGGGCATCACGCTCTGGGCGCTGGTCGTCCTGTTCGGCGCGTACGCGCTGGTGGACGGGGCGATCGCGCTCGCCGGGGCCGTCCGCGGCGGGGCCGGGCAGCCGCGCGGCTGGCTGGCGCTGACCGGAATCAGCGGGATCGTCCTGGGCGTCGTCGCGATGGCCTGGCCCGCCATCACCGGCTTCGCGCTGCTGATGCTGATCGCCGCCTGGGCCGTCGTCACCGGCGTCTTCGAGATCTTCACCGCGTTCAGCCTGCGCGACCGGATCGAGAACGAGTGGCTGTACATGCTCACCGGCGCCGTGTCGGTGCTGTTCGGCGTGCTGCTGTTCGGCTGGCCCGTCTCGGGCGCGCTCGCGGTGGTCTGGATGATCGGCTTCTTCTCGATCCTGTTCGGCGCCTTCATGATCGGTGCGGCGTTCCGGCTCCGCAGGCTGGCCCGCGAGGTCGAGCGGCGCGGCGGGATGGCCGCGGGCGGCGGCGCGTCGGCGGCACCCCTCTAAGAGCGCGCGTCCGAGGACGGGCCTGAGGGTGCGTGCCGCGATCAACCGGGCGCCTCGGCCGAATACCATGCACGGCATGACGCGGCTGGAACACAGGGTGCACGAGCTGACCGTCGGCCAGCTGGCCGAACGGAGCGGTGTCGCCGTCTCGGCGCTGCACTTCTACGAGTCCAAAGGGCTGATCAGCAGCCGCCGGACGGCCGGCAACCAGCGCCGGTTCTCCCGCGACACGCTGCGCAGGGTCTCGTTCATCCGGGTCTCGCAGCGGGTCGGCATCCCGCTGAGCCAGATCAAGGAGGCCCTGGCGACGCTCCCCGAGGAGCGGACCCCGACCGTCGACGACTGGGCGCGGCTGTCGGAGACCTGGCGCGAGGAGCTCGACGAGCGCATCACCCAGCTGCTGAACCTTCGCGACAGCCTCACCGAGTGCATCGGCTGCGGATGCCTGTCGATCAAGAAGTGCGCCCTGGCCAACCCGTACGACCAGCTCGGCGACGAGGGCCCCGGGCCGCGCCGCCTGCTCGTCCGGCACTCCGACGCCTCCGACCGGGCCCGGCCCGCCGGCGGCAACGGCGATGTCACGCAGGACCGCCACCAGGGCGGCGCCTGCGACCGCACCTCCGATGCCAACGCTGGTTCCGCCGGTGACGGCGGGCCCTGCTGCTAGCGAAGTCTTAGTGGCGTGGGCCCTGGAACGAGGAGGGGTCGGTGCGGCGGGGATGGGGCTCGCGGCCGTGCGGCTGGGTGGGACGGGGCGGCGTCGGCGTCGTCGGCACGTCCAGCTCGACGGGCTTCTCGCCGAGCGTGAAGTGCTCGCCGTGGTGGACCAGGGGGAGCTCGGGGCCTTCGAGCAGCTCGTACGAGGCGGTGGTCGCGCTCACCGTCACGCGCAGACGGCTGCCCCGGTACCGCAGCCGGAACGCCAGCCGGCTGATCCCGCCGGGCAGCCGGGGCGCGAAGCGCAGCTCGCCCGCGCAGGCGCGCATCCCGCCGAACCCGGCGACCAGCCCGCTCCAGGCCCCCGCCATCGAGGCGACGTGCAGGCCGTCGCGGGTGTTGCGCGCGAGGTCGTGCAGGTCCATGAGCGCGGTCTCGGCCAGGTAGTCGTGCGCGAGGTCCAGATGCCCGACCTCGGCCGCGATGACCGCCTGCGTCTGGGCCGACAGTGAGGAGTCGCGCACGGTCAGCGCCTCGTAGTAGGCGAAGTTGCGGGCCTTCTCCTCGACGGTGAACGCGTCGCTGCACAGGTGCATCGCCAGCACCAGGTCGGCCTGCTTGATGACCTGCTTGCGGTAGAGATCGAAGTAGGGGTAGTTGAGCAGCAGCGGGTAGTGCTCGGGCGCGGTGCCGGCGAAGTCCCAGCGGGCGTGGTTGGTGAAGCCCTCGCTCTGGGGGTGCACGTCCAGGCGCTCGTCGAACGGGATCAGCATGGACCCCGCCGCGTCCCGCCAGGACGCCGCCTCCTCGGTCGACACCCCGAGCTCTTCGGCGAGGTCGGGATGGCGCATCGCCATCGCCGCCGCCTCCCGCAGGTTACGGCGGGCCATGAGGTTGGTGTAGACGTTGTTGTCGACGACCGCGCTGTACTCGTCCGGGCCGGTGACGCCGTCGATCCGGAACACGCCCTCCACGTCGTGGTGGCCGAGGCGCCGCCAGAGCCGCGCGGTCTCCACCAGCAGCTCCAGGCCGACCTCGCGTTCGAACGCCTCGTCCTGCGTGGCGTCCACGTACCGGACCACGGCGTCGGCGATGTCGGCGTTGATGTGGAAGGCGGCGGTGCCCGCGGGCCAGTAGCCCGAGCACTCCTGGCCCCGGATCGTCCGCCAGGGGAACGCGGCGCCCGCCAGGCCGAGCTTCTCGGCGTGCTCGCGCGCCAGCGGCAGCGTCATGTGCCGCCAGGCCAGCGCGTCGGCGGCGGCGGACGGATGGGTGTAGGTGAGCACCGGCAGCACGAACGTCTCGGTGTCCCAGAACGTGTGCCCGTCGTATCCGGGCCCGGTCAGGCCCTTCGCCGGGATCATCCGGCGTTCGGCGCGCGCGCCGGCCTGCAGGATGTGGAACAGCGCGAACCGCACCGCCTGCTGCACCTCGGCGTCGCCGTCGACCTCGACGTCCGCGCCGCGCCAGAACTCGTCGAGGTAGGCGCGCTGCTCGGCCAGCAGCCCGTCCCAGCCGGCGTGCCGGGCGCCCGCGAGCGCCGCGACCACCTGGTCGTGCAGCGCCGGCCGGGACCGCTGGCTGGACCACCCGTACGCCAGGAACTTGACGATCCGCAGCCGCTCGCCGGGCTCCAGCCGCGTCGCGATCGTCATGCGGCCGACGTCGGGGAAGCTCTCGCAGTCGACCGCGATCCGGTCGGGCCCCTGGATGTGGTGGGCCATCCCGGCGGCCATCCGCAGCCCGCTGGTCCGGGTCCGGTGCACGAGGATCGCCTTGGTGCCGTTGGTCTGGTGCTCCTCGCTCACCAGCGGCGACTCCAGCGCCGCCGCCACGCGGGGGTCCTTGCCCATGTCGGGCAGCGACTCGTTGGCGACCAGCTCCGACTGGACCACGATGCGGACGGCGTGGCCGACGGGCTCGACCTCGTAGCAGATCGCCGCGACCGCCCGCTGCGTGAGCGAGACCATCCGCACCGAGCTGATGCGGACGGTCCGGTCGGCGGGGGAGGTCCACTCGACGGTGCGGGTGAGGGTCCCGGCGCGCATGTCGAGATTGCGCTCGTGCGAGCGCAGGCGGCCGTAGCGCACGTCGAACGGCTCGTCGTCGACGAGGAGCCGGATGAGCTTGCCATTGGTGACGTTGATGACGGTCTGGCCGGAGTCGGGGAAGCCGTAGCCCGCCTCCGCATAGGGCAGGGGCCGCTGCTCGAAGAACGAGTTGAGGTAACTGCCGGGGAGGCCGTGCGGCTCGCCTTCGTCGAGGTTGCCGCGCAGCCCGACGTGGCCGTTGGACAGGGCGAAGACCGACTCCGTCTGCGCGAGTCGGTCGAGTCTCAGCTCGGGCTCCCGCACGCACCACGGCTCGACCGTGAAGACCGGCCGGTCGGTGGCCGGGATGTCCGCCTCGTTTCGGTCGCTCATCGGCCCCCCTCGGACGTGCCGGATTCCAGCAGTTCGGACAGGTCCGAAACGACGATGTCCGCGCCGTGCTCGGCCAGGGCCGCCGCGTGGTCGGGCCCGACCCGGTCGACCCCGACCACCACGGCGAAGTGGCCGGCGCGGCCCGCCTCGACGCCGGCCAGCGCGTCCTCGAACACGGCCGCCCGGTCCGCCGGGACGCCCACCGCCTCCGCGCCCGCCAGGAACATGTCGGGCGCCGGCTTGCCCGGCAGGTTGCGTTCCTGCGCGACGACGCCGTCGACGCGGGCGTCGAACAGGTCGGTGATCCCGACGGACTTCAGCACCTGGACGGTGTTGGCGCTGGACGAGACGACGGCGGCGCGCAGGCCCGCGTCGCGCACGGCCCGCACGTAGTCGATCGAGCCCTCGAACACCTCGACGCCCTGCTCCTCGATCAGCTTCAGCACGAGCGCGTTCTTGCGCCGTCCGAGGCCGTGGACGGTGTCGGCCTCGGGCGGGTCGTCCGGCGTTCCCTCGGGAAGCGTGACGCCCCGCGCCTCAAGGAACGAGCGCGTGCCGTCCTCGCGGCGCTTGCCGTCCACGTACGCGCCGTAGTCCTTGACGGGGTCGAACGGTACGAACGGCTCGCCTGTCGAGGCGGCACGTCCGCGCAGGAAGTCGTCGAACATCTCCTTCCAGGCGGCCGCGTGCACCGAGGCCGTCCGGGTGAGCACTCCGTCCAGGTCGAACAGGCAGGCCTCGACCTGCTCCGGCAGTCCCAGCACGCCGTTCCCTCCGCGTT
The DNA here is from genome assembly GCF_043198015.1 of Spirillospora sp. NPDC048911. Lineage (NCBI taxonomy): Bacteria > Bacillati > Actinomycetota > Actinomycetes > Streptosporangiales > Thermomonosporaceae > Spirillospora > Spirillospora sp. NPDC048911. The sequence goes on from NZ_JBICUD010000002.1 coordinate 1,449,280, forward strand.
CAGATTTCCGCCCCACCGTTTGACTTGTCCCCAGGGAAGACAAGGCCATGCACGGGGGTTGATCAATTTCGGGCCCGGTCGAACGGCGGCCCCGCGGCGCGCGTACGTTGGGGTACGGCGTGGGAGCCACAACGGAGAGGGAACATCGCCATGGCACAGCAGGCGCGCATCGGTGTCACCGGACTCGCGGTCATGGGCCGCAACCTGGCACGGAACCTGGCCCGGCACGGGCATCCGGTGGCGGTGCACAACCGCACCTCGACCAAGACCAAGGCGCTCGTGGAGGAGTTCGGCCACGAGGGCACGTTCGTCCCCGCCGAGACCGCCGAGGAGTTCGTCGCCGCGCTGGAGCGGCCCCGCCGGCTGGTCATCATGGTCAAGGCGGGCAAGCCGACGGACGCGGTGATCGACGAGTTCGCGCCGCTGCTGGAGCCGGGCGACATGATCGTGGACGGCGGCAACGCGCACTTCGCCGACACGCGCCGCCGTGAGGCGGCGCTGCGCGAGCGAGGCATCCACTTCGTCGGCGCCGGCATCTCCGGCGGCGAGGAGGGCGCGCTGAACGGCCCGAGCATCATGCCGGGCGGCTCGGCCGAGTCGTACGAGGCGCTCGGGCCACTCCTCGAAGACATCTCGGCCAAGGTCGACGGTGTGCCCTGTGCTGCTCATGTCGGCCCGGACGGCGCCGGGCACTTCGTGAAGATGGTGCACAACGGCATCGAGTACGCCGACATGCAGCTCATCGCCGAGGCCTACGACCTGCTCCGGCACGCCGCCGGGCTCGCCCCGGCCGAGATCGCCGAGGTCTTCCGCACCTGGAACACCGGCCGGCTGGAGTCGTACCTCATCGAGATCACCGCCGAGGTGCTCGCGCACACCGACGCCGCCACCGGCGAGCCGTTCGTGGACGTCGTCCTCGACCAGGCCGAGCAGAAGGGCACCGGCCGCTGGACCGTGCAGACGGCCCTCGACCTGGGCGTCCCGGTGGGCGGCATCGCCGAGGCCGTCTTCGCCCGCGCCGTCTCCGGCCACGCCGACCTGCGGGAGGCGTCCCGGAACCTCCCCGGCCCGGCCCGCGCCAAGGTCGAGGAGCCGGGCTTCGCCGACGCGGTGGAGCAGGCCCTCTACGCCTCCAAGATCGTCGCGTACGCGCAGGGCTTCCACGAGATCCAGGCGGGCAGCGCCGAGTACGGCTGGGGCATCGACCCCGGCGCCATGGCCACGATCTGGCGCGGCGGCTGCATCATCCGCGCCCGCTTCCTCGACAAGATCCGCGAGGCCTACGACGCCGACCCGGCCCTGCCGACCCTCCTCAAGGCCGAGCACTTCGCCGACGCCGTCGGCGCGGCGCAGGACGCCTGGCGCGACGTGATCACCACCGGCGTGCGGCTGGGCATCCCGACGCCCGGCTTCTCCGCCGCGCTCGCCTACTACGACTCGCTGCGCGCCGACCGGCTGCCCGCCGCGCTCACCCAGGGCCAGCGCGACTTCTTCGGCGCCCACACCTACCGCCGCACCGACCGCGACGGTTCGTTCCACACCCTCTGGGGCGGCGACCGCGCCGAGGTCGGCGCCTGAGCCCCGGGCCCGCCAGGACGGGCGCGCCGTCCTGGCGGGCCTCGGCCGCCCTCAGCCCCGTGCCGGGCCGCTCAGCCCCGTGCCGGGCCGCTCAGCCCCGTGCCGGGCCGCTCGGCTTCGCGCCGGGCTCAACTTCGCGCCGGGGCGCTCACGCCCGCGCCGGGGTTCAACCTCGCGCCGGGGCTCGGGCCCGCGCCGCGGCTCAGCCTCGCGCCGTGGCTCAGCTCCGCGCCGTGGCTCAGCTCCGCGCTGGGGCGTGCTCGGCTGGTGTTGCGGCGACCCGGTCGTCGGGGTTCAGTGTCAGGAACGCGGCTCCGGCGGCGGCGCCGCCCGCCAGGTCGGCGACCAGCCAGAGCCAGATCTTCGACCAGGCGAACAGGTCCATGACCGACGCGCCGAGCGCCACCGCCGGGTTGAACGCCGCGCCCGAGACGCCGCCGACGGCGAACGCCCCGGCCGCCACGGTGAACCCGATGGCCAGCCCGTAGAAGGAGTTGTCCGGGTGGTCCCGGCTCGTGGCCACGTTGAGGACCACGTACACCAGCGCGAAGGTGAAGAGCGCCTCGGCGACCAGCGCGGCGCCGAGGTCCCGGCCCGACGGCGACAGCGCGGACACCGCCGGCGGGTCGACCACGTAGTCGGCCAGGACGGCGGCCAGCACCGCCGCCACCAGCTGGGCGGCCCAGTAGAAGGCGGCCTCGATCGGCTCGATCTTGCCGCGGACCAGCACCCCCAGGGTGACGGCCGGGTTGTAGTGGGCCCCCGAGATGTGGCCGCCCGCGTACACCATCACCATGAGCACCGCCCCGATGGCCAGCGGTGCCAGCGGCGACTTGGCCAGCACGGTGCACCCCACCGTGAAGACCAGGAAGAACGTCCCGATGAACTCGGTCACATAGCGCCTCATTGACCGGCCCCCTTGTCCTCGATGAACAGGATCAGTCAGGACAAATCGTCCATCCGGCCGGGGCGGTCGACCAGCGCTGCGGCCGGGAGCGGCCTGGATTGAACCGGAACGTTCCCAGATGCATGCGGCACCCGGCGGTCAGCGCTCCGCGGCCTCGCGGAACTTCAGCGTGACCGACGACAGCTCCTTCTGCGGGGTGGTGGGCCCGATGACGATGCCCAGCACCGAGGCGTCCGCCCAGGCGCAGACCTGCATGGAGATCCCCTGTGACTTGGCTTGACCGCATCGCAGCTCACCCCCGAGCCGGCCCTCGGGGTAGTCCTTGGTATCGGGGACGCCCATGCCGACGAACATGGTGTCGACCGCGGTGGACGGCGACTCATCCGGAGGCAGGCCCTGCCCGAACATCTCGGTGTAGGAGAAGCCCATGAAGATGACCTGCTCGCCGTCCTTCGCGTAGAGCCCGGTCTTCATCTTGTCCCCATTGGCCTTGAACATGGGATCGCTGTTCGCCATCGCCTTGCGCATCTCGCCGATGACGCGGCGTGCCACGTTCCCGGTCTGCCGGTCGAAACCGGCCACCGACTTGGGAAGGCTCAGTGAGCGCGCGGGCGGAGGCGAGGAGGGCGTCGAGGCCGTCGGAGTCTCGGGCACCGGGGCGGCCGAAGTCTGGCCGTTCGCGGCCGGTGCCTCCGCGCTCTGGGTCGCCCGCGGCGCCGACTCGTCGCCGGACAGGGCCACGGCGCCGACGATCGCGCCGCCGATGGCCAGCACCGCCACCGCGACGGCCGCACCGATGATCAGGCCGATCGGCCGCTTCGCCGCCGGCGGGGCCGGCGGACCCCAGACTCCGGGCTGGGTGGGGGCCGGCGGCGGCCACTGCGGCGCGGCCGGGGGCGGCGGACCGGGCGGCGGGGGGCCGGGCGGCGGGGTCGCCTGCGAGCCCGGGTCGGACCCTGGGGCGACCCAGTCCGGAGGCGGCTGCTGATCGTCGCTCATGAACACCTCTCGTCCCGTGAACGGCGACCCTGCGCAGATTGCCGCTCGTGTGGCGGTTTCTGATCATTGGACGCGCGGCACCCACCGGGGGATGGCACGAGCAGGCGGTGATCAAGGGCAGGATGGTGGGGTGACCCTCATCGACCGCCTGCCTGCCGAGTCCGCCGACCCCGACGCCCTCTTCGAAGCGTTCGAGGGGTGGGTGTCCGAGCGCGGGATCACGCTGTATCCGGCGCAGGAGGAGGCGCTGATCGAGGCGGTCTCCGGGTCGAACGTGATCCTGGCGACGCCGACGGGGTCGGGCAAGAGCCTGGTGGCGGCGGGGGCGCAGTTCGCGGCGCTGGGCCGGGACGAGGTCAGCTTCTACACCGCGCCGATCAAGGCGCTGGTGTCGGAGAAGTTCTTCGACCTGATCGCGATGTTCGGCAGCGAGAACGTCGGGATGATGACCGGCGACGCGAGCGTCAACGCGGACGCGCCGATCATCTGCTGCACGGCGGAGGTGCTGGCCAACATCGCGCTGCGGGACGGGGCCGACGCCGACATCGGGCTCGTGGTGATGGACGAGTTCCACTTCTACTCCGAGCCGGAGCGGGGATGGGCGTGGCAGATCCCGCTGCTGGAGCTGCCGCAGGCGCAGTTCGTGCTGATGTCCGCGACGCTGGGCGACGTCGCGCGGTTCGAGACGGACTTGAAGCGGCGGACGGGACGGCCGACCGCGGTGGTGACGTCGGCCGAACGGCCCGTCCCGCTGAAGTACGAGTACCGGGTCACGCCGCTGCACGAGACCATCGAGGACCTGCTGACCGACCAGAAGGCCCCGATCTACCTGGTGCACTTCACGCAGGCGGCCGCGATCGAGCGGGCGCAGTCGCTGATGAGCATCAACGTGTGCAGCAAGGAGGAGAAGGTCCAGATCGCCGATCTGATCGGCAACTTCCGCTTCACGACGAAGTTCGGGCGCAATCTGTCGCGCTTCGTCCGGCACGGGATCGGCGTGCACCACGCGGGGATGCTGCCGAAGTACCGGCGGCTCGTCGAGCGGCTGGCGCAGGCCGGGCTGCTCAAGGTGATCTGCGGGACCGACACGCTGGGCGTCGGCGTCAACGTGCCGATCCGGACGGTGGTGTTCACGGCGCTGTCGAAGTACGACGGGCACCGGGTGCGGCGGCTGCGGGCGCGGGAGTTCCACCAGATCGCGGGCCGGGCGGGGCGGGCCGGTTTCGACGTGATCGGATATGTCGTCGCGCAGGCGCCCGAGCACGTCGTCGAGAACGAGAAGGCCCTCGCCAAGGCGGGCGACGACCCCAAGAAGCGGCGCAAGGTGCAGCGGAAGAAGCCCCCGGAGGGCTTCATCGGCTGGGACGAGGAGACGTTCGCCAAGCTGCAGACCGCCGAGCCCGAGCCGCTGAGGTCCCGCTTCCAGGTCAGCCACGCCATGCTGCTGTCGGTGATCGCCCGGCCGGGCAACGCGTTCCAGGCGATGCGCAAGCTCCTCACCGACAACCACGAGGAGGGGCCCCAGCAGCGCCGCCACATCTCCCAGGCGATCGCCATCTACCGGTCGCTGCTGGCCGGGGGAGTGGTCGAGCAGCTGGAGGTCCCCGACGAGCAGGGCCGCTGGGCGCGGATCACCGTGGACCTCCAGCAGGACTTCGCGCTCAACCAGCCGCTGTCGACGTTCGCGCTGGCCGCCTTCGAGCTCCTGGACCCCGCCTCCCCGACGTACGCGCTGGACGTCCTGTCGGTGATCGAATCCACCCTGGACGATCCGCGCCAGATCCTCGCCGCCCAGCTCAACAAGGCCCGCGGCGAGGCGGTCGCGGAGATGAAGGCCGAGGGCATGGAGTACGAGGAGCGCATGGAGGCGCTCCAGGACATCGACTATCCCAAGCCGATGGAGGAGGAGCTGGAGGCCGCGTACGAGATCTACCGGCGCGGCCATCCCTGGGTCGGCGACCATCCGCTGCGTCCCAAGACCGTCGTGCGCGACATGTACGAGCGGGCGATGACGTTCACCGAGTACATCGGCTACTACGAGCTCGCCCGCGGCGAGGGCCTGGTGCTGCGCTACCTGTCCGGCGCCTACAAGGCCCTCCAGCAGACCGTGCCGGAGTCGATCAAGAACGATGACCTGATCGACCTCATCGAGTGGCTCGGCGAGCTGGTCCGCCAGGTCGACTCCAGCCTCCTGAACGAGTGGGAGCAGCTGGCCAACCCGGGCGACGAGACCCTCGCCGAAGACCTGGAGGAGCGCGTCACCAAGGTCACCGCCAACGCCCGCGCCTTCCGGGTGCTGGTGCGCAACGCGCTGTTCCGGCGGGTCGAGCTCGCGGCGCTCGAACGGTACGGCGAGCTCGGCGAGCTCGACCCCGAGTTCGGCGCCGCCGCCTGGTCCGAGGCCATGAACGCCTACTTCGAGGAGCACGACGAGCTGCTCACCGGGCCCGACGCGCGCGGCCCCAAGCTCCTGCAGATCGAGGAGGTGCCCGACGACTCGCTGTGGCGGGTGCGCCAGGTCTTCGACGACCCGGCGGGCGACCGCGACTGGGGCATCAGCGCCGAGGTCGACCTGGCCGGGTCCGACGAGGCGGGCGAGGCCGTCCTCCGGGTGACCGCGGTCGACCGCCTGGGGGGCTGAGCGTGGACTTCGACGCGTTCGAGCGTTCGAGCTGGGAGGGCCGCGCCGAAGCGTACGAGCGCGGCTTCGCCCTGATGACCGCCCACCTGGTCGAGCCCCTTCTCAACAGCGCCGCGGTCGGCCCCCGCACGCGCCTGCTCGACGTCGGCTGCGGCCCCGGCCCGGTCACGGCGGCCGCCCTCGCCCTCGGCGCCCGGGTCACCTCGGTCGACGCCGACCTCGACATGGCCGAGCTCGTCGCCCGCCGTCACCCGCACACCGAGGTGCGCGTCGCGGTCCTGCCGGACCTCCCGTTCCCGGACGAGTCGTTCGACGCCGTGATCGGCAACTTCGTCGTCAACCACACCGGCGACCCGGCGGCCGCCGCCCGGGAGCTCCACCGCGTCCTGCGGCCCGGCGGCACGATCGCGCTCACCTGCTGGAAATACCCGGAACACCGGGCGGGCGCGGTGTTCTCCGAGGCCCTCCGCTCGGCGGGCGCCGACCACCCCGCGGACGTGCCCACCGAGTCGCCCTTCTCCGCTTACGCCGAGCCGACGCCGTTCGCCCGCCTCCTGGCCGAGGCGGGCTTCGAGGGCGCGGCGGCCGACACCCTGCGCTGGACGCACCGCGTCGATCCCGGCGTCTGGTGGGCCGACGTCCTGGCCGGCACGGCCCTCACCGGCACGGTCATCGCCCGCCAGGGTCCCGCCACCATCGACCGGATCAGGGCCGAGTACGACCGGATCGTCGCCGGGTACGCCACCCCCGACGGCCGGGTGGCCCTTCCCGCCTGCGCCCTCCTGGCCCACGCCGTCCGCTAGCCCTCGGGCGGCCTCCCTCTTGGGAGTGAGGACGGCGCCGCGTCCGGGCTCGATACTGGTGATCGGCCGGCCGGGCGGGAGGCGATCACGTGTCGATCATCGAGCGGGCACGGGCGCTGCCGCAGCCGGCGGTGGACGCGGTGATCGCCATCGTGTGCTCCGTCCAGATCCTGCTCCAGGCCGGGGTGGACCAGCGGCTCGAGTGGTGGGTGCCGCTCATGGTGTCGGCGTACGCGCTGCCGCTGATGTGGCGGCGGCGGTACCCGTTCGCGGTGACGTTCGTCTGCGGGGTCGGCACGTCGCTGATCGCGCCGACGCATCTGCTGGGCCAGTTCCCGTCGGTCCAGCTGGTCGCCACCTACACCTTCGCCGAGCTGTGCCCGCCGGTGAAGAGGCTGCTGTCCGTGGTGGGCACCGTCATCGGCATCACCACCTCGATCGTGATCCCCAAGGACGAGACCCTCAACATCGGCGTCGTCGGCATCGGGTTCGCGGTGGCGTACGCGCTCGGCACGGGCGCGCGGGCGCGGCGCGACCGGATCGCGATGCTGGAGGAACGCGCGCGGCGGCTCGCCGAGGAGCAGGAGGCCGCCGCGACCCGCGAGCGCGAACGGATCGCCCGGGAGATGCACGACATCATCGCCCATTCCATGAGCATGATCGCCATCCAGGCGGAGGGCGGGTCGGCCGTGGCGCACCGCGATCCGGCCAAGGCCGAGCAGGTCTTCGAGACCATCTCCGTCACGTCCCGGGAGGCGCTGGCCCAGTTGCGGCGGGCGCTCGGCGTCCTGCGGTCGGAGGGCGCGGCGCGGGCTCCGCAGCCGGACCTGGCGGCACTGCCCGCACTGGTCGAGGGCGTACGGAAGGCCGGGCTGACCGTCACGTTGGAGGAGACGGGCGAACCACGGCCGGTGCCGCCGGACCTGGGGACCACCGCCTACCGGATCGTCCAGGAATCGCTGACGAACGCCGTCAAGCACGCGGAGGCGGGCAGCGTGCGGGTCGAAGTGGGATGGGAACGCGGCATGCTGCGGCTGGAGATCCGCGACGACGGTCACCGGCGGGACGGCACGGGCGGCGGCGCGTCGGGCGGTGTGGCAGGCGGCGCTGCAGGCGGCGGGCACGGTCTGACCGGGATGCGCGAACGCGTCGCGGCGGCCGGGGGAGACCTGAGCTTCGGACCGGCGGCGGACGGATCGGGCTTCCGCGTGGCGGCCCGGTTGCCCTTGAATTAGCGGGTGCCCTTGAATTGGGGGCGTGCCAGCCAACGAGACGATCCGTGTCCTCATCGCCGACGATCAGGCACTGGTCCGCGACGGCTTCGGAATGATCCTCTCCGAGGAACCCGACCTCGTCCTCGTGGGGGAGGCCGCGGACGGGGCCGAGGCGATCCGCGCGGCGCGCGAGCTGGCCCCCGACGTGGTGCTCATGGACGTGCGCATGCCCAACGTGGACGGCATCGAGGCGACCGCGGCGATCTGCCGCGACACGTCCGCCAGGGTGCTCGTCCTCACCACGTTCGACCTCGACGAGTACGTGTACGACGCGCTGCGCGCCGGGGCGAGCGGTTTCCTGCTGAAGGACATGCGCCGCGCCGAGCTGGTCGAGGCGGTGCGCGTGGTGGCGCGGGGCGAGGCACTGCTCGCGCCCACCGTGACCCGGCGGCTCATCGCCGACGTGGTCGGGCGCGGCGGCCACGCGCCGGTGTCGCGTCCGGACGCCCGCCTGGAGGCGCTCACCGCCCGCGAGACCGACACGCTGCGCCAGGTCGCCAGGGGACTGTCGAACGCCGAGATCGCGCGGGAGCTCTTCGTCACCGAGCACACCGTCAAGACCCACGTCAGCAGCATGCTGAGCAAGCTCGCCCTGCGCGACCGGGTGCAGGCGGTGGTCCTGGCGTACGAGTCGGGACTGGTGAAGCCCGGCGAGACTCCGTCTTCGGAGTGAGGGCCCCGCTCCTGAGAGCGGGATGCCGATCCGCTCCTCACGGCGAGGCGTCACCGCAGGTCCGGGGCGGAGTATCAGGACAGCTCTCAATCTACGGAGGCTGTCATGGTCCGCACCGTCACCGGATTCTCGGTCCGCCGGCCGTTCCTCGTCATCGTGGTCTGGGTCGCCGTGCTGGCCGGCGGCTTCGGAATCGGCACCGGCGTCTTCGAACGGCTGACGCCTGAAGTCGGCAAAGTCTCGGGCAGCGAGTCCGCCAGCGCCGAGAAGCGGCTGGATCAGGCCGCGCCCCGGCCCGAACGGCTGACCGCCGTCATCACCGGCAAGCGGGCCGGGGACCCCGCGCTGGGCTCGGCGTTGGCCGCCGTGCGCGCCGTGCCGGGCATCGCAGGGCTCACCGAACCGGTGCCGTCCACAGCGTCATCGGGGCGGGGCGCCGCGTTGCTGATCGAGGTCATGGTCGCGCCGGGCGACACCGCGAAGGGCGCGGCGGAGGCCGCCGCGGCGAAACTGCACGGCGTCGCGGGCGCGGACGTGACCATCGCCGGCGGACCGCTGTCGGACGCGGAGTTCGACGACCAGGCACAGAAGGACGTGGCGCGCGCCGAGATGCTGAGCATGCCGGTCGTGCTGATCCTCCTGCTGGTCGTCTTCGGCGGACTGCTCGCGGCGGGGCTGCCGCTGCTGATCGCGGTGGTCGGCATCGGCTCGACCTTCGGCATCCTCTACGCGTTCAGCACCGTCACCGACGTCTCGGTGTACTCGATCCAGGTCACCACCATGCTCGCCGTCGGGCTCGGCGTCGACTACGCGCTGCTCATGGTCAGCCGGTTCAAGGAAGAACGCCGTACCGCACCCGACGTCGCAGCGGCCGTGGCCCGCACGACCGCCACCGCCGGACGCACGATCGTGTTCTCCGGCCTGACCGTCATGGTCGCGTTCGCCGCCCTGCTGGTCTTCCCCGACCCGTTCCTCCGCTCGATGGGCATGGCGGGCGGCGCGGTCGTCCTCGCCGACATGGCCGCCGCGCTGACCCTCCTGCCCGCCCTGCTGGCCCGCTTCGGCCACCGGATCTCCCCGGCCAAGGAGCGCCAGGGACGCGGCGTCTTCGCCCGCATCGCCCACGGCGTGCAGCGCCGCCCCGTCCTGACCATGGTCGCCACGCTCGGCGTGATGGCCACGCTCGCCGGGCCCGTGCTCGGCATGCACATCTCGCAGGGCGACCCGAGGATGCTGCCCGAGTCGACCTCGACCCGGCAGCTGTGGGACAAGCTGGCCGTTCACTACCCCGAGCGCGCGCAGTGGGCCGGCCGGATCCAGGTGCTCGCCGACGCCCCCGCCGGGAACCCCGACCTGGCCCGGATGCGCAGGGCCATCGAGGCCATGCCCGGGGCCGCCGACGTGGACGAGGTGAAGCTGAACGCGACGCAGACCGTGCTCCTGGCGACCCCTCAGGGGCCGGGCGAGAAGCCCGCCGAGGACGCGGTGAAGGCGATCCGCGACCTGCCGGTGCCGTTCAAGGTCGAGGTGACCGGTGACTCGGCCCGGATGGTCGACTACCGGGCGATGCTGGCCGGCCGGATCCCGTGGGCCGCGGCGCTCATGGTCCTCGGCACCCTGGTGCTCCTCTTCGCCTTCACCGGCTCGATCGTCCTGCCGGTCAAGGCCGTCCTCACCAACGTCCTCAGCATCGGCGCCGCCCTCGGCATCGTCGTCTGGGTGTTGCAGGACGGCCACTTCGCCGGGCTCCTCGGCACCCAGGGACTCGGCTACATCAACCTCACCGTCCCGGTGCTCGTCGGCGCGATCGCGTTCGGGCTGTCGGTGGACTACGAGGTGTTCCTGCTGTCGCGGATCCGCGAACGCTGGCTCGCCGGCGCCGGGCCCCGGGACTCGGTCGCCGAAGGCCTGCAGCGCACCGGCGGCATCGTCACCGCCGCCGCCCTCCTGATCGGCGTCGTCTTCGCCGGCTTCGTGTTCGGCGGCTTCGCCCCGATCAAGGCGATCGGGCTGGGCCTGGTCCTCGCGATCGCCCTGGACGCGACGATCGTGCGGATGTTGCTGGTCCCCGCGACCATGACGCTCCTGGGCCACCGCAACTGGTGGCTGCCCCGCCCGTTCCGCCGCGTCCACGACCGCGTGGCCTTGGCCGAGGCGGCGACCCCCGAACCGGAACCCGTCCACTGACCCGCGCACGACAGAGGGCGAGGGCGGATCCCGCGATCCGCCCTCGCCTCGTCGTCATGTCCGCGGACCGCCCGCGGTCGCCCACTGGTGAGCGGTGCCCTGGTGGACGGCCGCGTAGACGCGATCGCGCAGGACGTTGGCCTCGTCGTCGGACAGGGTGCGAACGGGGTCCCGGAGAACGACGCGGAGCAGCACGTTCTTCTGGCCGGGGCTCGCGCCCAGGCGTGCGACCGCGGCCGGGGGCAGGTCCTCGACGGGGGTCTCGGAGAGGACGCGGACCTCCTCGACGGCTCCGGCCGCGCCGTCACCGAGCGCGTCGCGCACCGTGCCGCCGAGAGTCTCCGCGTCGGCCTCGGCCGGCACGGCGACCGAGAGGTCACGCGAGATCGGCGGGTGCGCCGACACCGGCCGGTAGGGATCGAGGTCGAGCATCTGGCCGGAGACGCGCGGGTCGGCGGCCGACAGGAGCCTGATGTCGGCAATCCCCTTGCGGAGCATCAGGAGCCTGTCCAGGCCGAGGCCGAGGGCCAGGCCGGTGGTCTCCGGCCCGAGGTCGGCGCGGCCCAGGACGTGCGGGGCGGCGAGCCCGCACTCGGCGAGCTCGACCCACTCGCCGCCCGTCCGGACGTCGATCTGGAGCCCGCCGGTGGTGTACGGGTGCACGGCCGGAACGGTGCGGTAGGGGGCGTCCGGCAGGATCGCGCGCACGACGGCGTCGATCATCTCGTCGAGGTCGTCCGGCCCCATCGGGCGGCCGCGCACGATGCGCCACAGGTCCAGCTGGTGCGGGGTACCGGTGTGGATCCGATCGACCACGTCCCGCCGGTACACCACGCCCGCGCAGGCCAGCAGGACGTCGTGCCGGTCCGGCGCGCGGGCGAGGTCGCGGAGGGCGGGCGGGATCATGGCGCTGGTGTGGCTGCGCAGCATGCAGGTCTCGCTGGCATAGCGCGTGTAGCGGGCGTCGCGGGTCACGGCGCCGGCCGGATAGCCCAGCCGCTCGTAGTTGTCCTCGACGGGGACGAGGGGATGGGCGCGGACGAGGAGTAGCTCGTTCCGCCAGCGGGCCTGGAGGGCTTCGGCGAGGAGACCCGCGGCGAGTTGCGCGGCGTGCGGGCCCTGGGACGGGTCGGTCAGATCTCGGACGCTCAGCGCGCGTGCGAGCTCGTCAGGGCTGAGCAAGGGGGAACGCATGGAGGTGCTCCGATCGGTGCGTGGTGTCCGGGTGGGCGGGAGATCCCCCCGGCCGGGCCGCGCCGGCACCGATACGGCCGCACTCGTCAGATCCTCATGCGTCAGGTCAGAGCACGCCGATTCGCCCCGGCGACCGGTGTTGCCGGCCGGGGGCACAGAAATCGTCGGGCTCTCGACATGATGGCCGAACTCTAACATTCCGGTGCGATGATCAAGGGTCGCGGCGATCCGGCGGGGCGTCCGGGCGCGGCGCCGCCGGTCAGGTCGGGGACGGGGCGCGCAATCCGCTAAGGTCATGGGCGCCGCACCGGCAAGAGGAAGGAAGACGGACACATATGGCCGAGAAGGTCATTCGCGTAGATGACATCGACGGTTCCGAAGGGGGCGATGTCGCCAAGCGCGACTTCGAAATCCTGGACCGGATGTTCACCATCGACTTGGGCGATGACAACCACAAGCGCCTCAACGAGGCGCTGGAGACCGTCGCGTTGTACATCGGCAAGTCCGTGGAGGTGAAGCGCGCCGGTAAGGGGCGCAAAGCCCCGAGCCAGGCAAAGGTGAAGGGCTACACCAATGCCGAAGTCCGAGAATGGGCCAGGCGCAAGGGCGTAGAAGTGCCGGAACGCGGTAAGATTTCCGACGAGGTCTATGCGGCGTTCATTGACGATCATCCGGATGCCAAGCCGGACGCATAGTCGGGAAGTAATCGAATTGGGGGGCTCGTATGGCACAGAAGATCGAAGTTCTGCTGGTCGATGATCTGGACGGCGGGAAGGCCGACGAGACCGTCCGGTTCTCGCTCGACGGCACCGCGTACGAAATCGACCTGAGCAAGAAGAACGCGGCGAAGCTGCGCAAGAGCATCGAGCCGTTCCTGGCCGGCGCCCGCAAGCCGGCCAAGGCGCGCCGCCGCGGCGCGGCCTCGTCCGCCGCCGGCAGCCGGGAGCGGTCCGCCGCGATCCGCGAATGGGCCCGCAAGAGCGGCATCGAGGTCAACGCCCGCGGCCGTATTCCGGCCAACGTCATCGACAAGTACGAAGCGGCGCACTGACGCGTTCCGGCTTCGCAGCGGAGTTCTCCACTCAGCCAAGCGTTCGGGGCCTTGGCTGAGTTGTTTTGTGGCTGTTTTGGGCGGCGTGCCGCTATGCGCTGACCGGACTCAGCGCGCGGATCGGGGTCGGAACATCCCGGAGCGGCTGCAGAAGATGCCCGATGTCGTCGATGTGATGCGCTGTGCCCGCATGCAGTTGCTGGAGGCGGCGCAGCGCGATGCCCTCGCGCAATGCCCAGGGGCAGATTTCGATACGGGTCAGGGCGAGGACGGTCATGACGGACTCCGCGATCAACGCGCCGGCGAGGATCTGCCGCGACCGCGACCGGGAGATTCCCCGGAGTTCGGCGCGTTCTTCGGCGGTGCGCTTGGCCAGCCGGGTGATCTGCCTGTCGAGCTCTTTGAGGCGCAGCACGCGATATCCGTTGGGATTGCGGTCGCCGGTGAGCTTGGCGAGCTGGGTGAAGGTCTTGGACGTGGCGATCGGGTACGCCTTCGGCTGCCCGTGGTCGCCGGGGCTCAGATGCTCGGCGAGCTGGGTGGTGAGAAAGCGGCGCAGCCGCCGGACGTGCTTGCGCGCGGGCGGGTCGCCGGGCAGGTGGTCGCGGGTGAGCCGGCCGGCCCCCAGCGGCAGCGAGAGCGCGGTGGCCGCCTCCGCCCCGGTGCCGGTGGCGATCTCCAGCGAGCCGCCGCCGATGTCGGCCATCAGCAGCGGCCCGGCCGACCAGCCGTACCAGGCGCGGGCGGCGAGGAAGGTGAGGCGGGCCTCGTCCCGGCCCGACAGGAAGCACAGGTCCACGCCGGTCCGGCCGGTGACCTGGTCGACGATGTCGCTGCGGTTGACGGCGTCGCGGACCGCCGAGGTGGCGAAGGCGATCAGCTCGGCCGAGCCCTCGGCGCGGGCGGCGCGGTGCGCCTCCGACACCGCCGACACCAGCCGTTCCACCGCGGTGCGGGAGATCCGGCCGTCCGGCTGGATCGCCTCGGCGAGCCGCGTCGGCCGCTTCACGGACAGGACGGTGCGGATCGGCTCACCGGCCACGAGGTCGACAATCTTCAGATGGGCGGAGTTCGAGCCCACGTCCAGAATCGCGGTTCGCATGGCGGCGTCGTGCCCGCCGCTCGCCGGGGCTATCCGCCAAGGGGGGATTCGGACGCCCGTTTAGTGCTCACCTCGGGGGTACATGAAGACCACGCGGCCGTCACATCGCCGTGTTGATCGCCGAGTGACCGGCACGGGCCACAGATCCCCTGGGGTTCCCGTACCGGTCACTCGGCTGCGCGACTCACTCGGCTGTGCGGTGGCGGCCCGCCGCCCGCCTCAGCTCATCGCCTTGCGGATGGCGTCACGGGTCCGGTCCATCACCGCGGCCATCGGGCCGAGCGCGGCGTTCTTGGTCGCCGACTCGGTACCGGGATGGGGATGGGTCGGCGCGACGGCCTCGGCCGCCTTCACCGCCGCCCGCATCCCCTTGAGCTGCTGCGGCGTGGCCTTTTCGGCGAGCTCGGGGAACTCCAGGCGCTCCTCCTGCTCGGCATGGGACTCGACCGCCTTGTGCAGCCGCTCGAAGAGCGCGTCGAACTCGTCCGAGCCGGTGCCGGACTTCTCCAGCTCCTGCAGGATCTCCTTGGCGCCCTTCTCCTCCTTCAGCCGCGCGTCGATGATGCGCTCGCCGTTGCCGATGGTCCGGCGGGCGAACGGGTGCACGATCTCCTCTTCGGCCGTCTCGTGCACGGCCAGCAGATGGCGCAGCCGCCCGAACGCCTCGTCGCGGGACTTCCCGCTGCTCTTCTCGACCTGGGCGAACAGGTCGCGGATCTCGGTGTGCTGCCGCAACAGCAGGCCCACCACCGTGTCGTCACTCTGCCGGGTCATGAAGGCTCCCAACTCCGCGCGCCCCTCGCTCAGGGCGCTTGGACCGCCTGCCCTACCCCCACGGCGGCGTCCAACCCGAGGTGTGCGTCACGGTCGGCTGAGGTCTGCGTCACGGTCGCCGCAGCGGCCCCCATCGGCCGTTCTGCTCCGTCATCACCTTTCTGACCTCCGCCAGGACGGACTCGGCCACCCAGGCGACCGGCCGGTGCACGCGGACGAGCGGCTCGTTGTCCGGGCCGCGCGCCAGCTCCTCGCCCTCCAGCACCCAGGGCCGGATGCCGGGGGCCTTCTCGTGCTCGAGATGGGAGTAGTCGTAGAGCCGGCGCGCCACCCAGATCCAGGTGGGCCGGGGCCGCCACCAGTCCTCCACGATCAGCGGGTTCGCCGACAGGCCCGGCATGTCCACACCGGTCAGGGCGTCCTTGCTGGATCCGGCGGCGTCCGCGTCCGGACCGCGGGACCACCGGACGAAGAGGGCGTGCGTTCCCTCCACCAGGCCGGCGAGCTCGTCCAGCGTGGTGATCGTAGGCAGCTCCTCGTCGCACACACCGCACGCCTACCCTCGTGAGCCACTCCGGAACCATGCAGGTCAGTCGGGGGTCAGGCCGGACAGCAGCCGGTCGACCTCCAGCAGCAGGGCCCCGTAGATCAGCCAGCCGTCGCCCTCGAACTCGTCCGAGCGCAGGTGCTCCTGAAGGCCCCGGCGGCGGTCCCGGGCGGCGTCGATCTCGGCGGCGAGATCGGGCCCGGCGGGCACCTCCGCCTCGCCGAGCCTGGAGTGGCGGTACGCCCCGACCACGGCGGCCGCGTGGTCGAGGAGATCGGTGTAGTAGGCGACGAACCGCGCCGCGCAGCCCGTCCGCGACGTCCCGGGTCGCCGAGGACATGCCAGTTGGCGAGCGGCGCGGTGACCACCAGCACCAGGGCCAGCGCCAGCGTGCGGTAGCCGGTCACCAGCTGCCCGCCGGCCGCCGCGAGCAGCCCGGCGAGGACGGTGAGCACCTGCTGCCCGCCCTTGATCACCGACTGGTACACGGTCGCGTGGACCATGACCAGCGCCACCTAGGGCGCCAGGAACGACATCGGGGCGCCGAGCCACTCGTCCGCGATCACCCACGCGAGCACGGCCGCCACGGCCGCCTTCATGGACTGGACGAGCAGGTCCCGTTCCCGTCCTGCCCGCGCAGGGCACGGCGCAACGATCGCCGGGTCTGCTCGAAACGCCCCCGCGACCGGCTCATCCGACCAGCGAATCCCATCGGCGGGCCCCTGCCCGATCATCATCGGAGCTAACGGGGTAAAGAGCCGATCATGGTTGCGGGGCTCAGGCCGAGGCGGGGTCGGGCTGCTTCTCTGGTGGAACGGGCTTCTCCTGGCCGGCGGACGTGGGCGCCGGGGGTTCGCCGCGCACGGTGAGGACGCCCGCCAGCAGCGTCATCACCACGATCACCCCGGTGATCAGCGCGAAGGCCACCGGGTAGGACGCGGCGTCCGCGGCCCAGCCCGTGACGGCCGGCGCGGTCAGCACGGACAGATAGGTGATCGTGGCGACGCCCGCGACGCCCTCGGCCGGGGTCCGGGCGGCGTTGCCCGCGGCCGTGAAGACCAGTGGCACGATCGCGGCGACGCCCAGCCCGAGGAGGGCGAAGCCCGCGATGCCGGCGGCGGGCGTCCGGGCGATCACGACGAGCACCCCTCCCGCGGCGGCCACGGTGCCGCCGCAGCGCACGACGGCGACGGGCCCGAAGCGCCGGACGAACCGGTCGGCGACCAGCCGGGCGGACGCCATGGCCAGCATGAAGATCGTGTATCCGGCGGCGGCGACCCCGGGCCCGGCGTCGGTCACCCTGGTCAGGTAGACGGCGGCCCAGTCGGCGGTGGCGCCCTCCGCGAACGTCCCGCAGAAACCCACGACGCCGATGGCGGCGATCGCCTTGGACGGCAGGACGAACCGGCGCGGCGCGGGTTCCGCTGCCGCCGCCTGGCCGGCGAACAACGAGCGTCCGTTCACCAGGCCCACGCCGAGCAGGACGACCGCGACCGCCGCGAAGTGGGCCCGCGCGTCGATGTGCAGGTGAGCGGCCACCATGCCGGCCCCGCCGCCCGCCAGGCTGCCGACGCACCACATCCCGTGCAGGCCCGTCATGATCGAACGGCCGAGGTGCCGTTCGAGCCGTACCGCGTGCGCGTTCATGACGACGTCGGACATGCCCGCCGCCACGCCGAACAGCACCATCGCACCGAACAGCCAGACCGGGGCCGGCGCGAGCGCCGGCAGCACCAGTTGCGCGCACCACATCGCCAGCAGCACCTGGATGGCCGGGCGTTCGCCGAGACGGTGCGCCAGGCGGCCGGCCATCGGCATGCCGACGATGGCGCCGATCGACGGGCACAGGAGCGCGCCGCCGAGCAGGGCCGGGCTCAGGCTCAGCTGGTCCTGGATCCAGGGGATGCGGGTGGCGAAGCTGCCCGCCACCGCGCCGTGGACGGCGAAGACGAGGGTGATCGCGCGCTGATGGCTCATGATCCAACAAATTAACAGGCAGGCTTCCTGATGAAAAGAGATATCAGGCAGGCTCCCTGACTAATATGTGGCGGGTGAAGACCGCCACCCCCGCCATGGCCCGCGCGATCAACGACCGGCTGGCCCTGGACCTGCTGCTCGCCGAGGGGCCGCTGACCGCCCCTCAGCTCCGGACGCTCACGGGACTGTCACGGCCGACGGTGTCGGACCTCCTGGAGCGCCTCCAGGCCGACGGGCTGATCCAGGTCACCGGCGAGTACGGCGAAGACCGGCGCGGCCCCAACGCGCGCCTCTACGGCCTGGTGGCCGGCCGGGCCCACGTCGCCGGGGTGGACGTGCGCCGGGGATCCCTGCACGTCACCGTCGCAGACATCATCGGCGGCGTCGCCGGCAGCGCCACGAAGGTCGCCGAGCCGGACGACCTGGCGTCGTTCATCGCCGCCACCGTGGCCGAAGCGGCGGCGGGCCGTGAGCTGCACACCGTCGTGCTCGGCGCGCCCGGGCTGGTCGATCCCCGCACCGGGCTCACGACCGACAGCGGCCTGCCGGGCTGGCGGCCCGACCTCGCCGCCG
The DNA here is from genome assembly GCF_043198015.1 of Spirillospora sp. NPDC048911. Classification (NCBI taxonomy): domain Bacteria; kingdom Bacillati; phylum Actinomycetota; class Actinomycetes; order Streptosporangiales; family Thermomonosporaceae; genus Spirillospora; species Spirillospora sp. NPDC048911. The sequence continues at coordinate 1,467,560 of NZ_JBICUD010000002.1, forward strand.
CCGTCCGGGAGGCCCTCGCCGACCGCCTCACCGTCCAGGACCTGGTGCTGGAGAACGAGGTCAACCTCGCCACCGTCGCCGAACACCGGGTCGGGTCGGCGGCCGGCCACGAGGACTTCGCCCTCCTCTGGCTGGACGACGGCGTCGGGGCCGGGGTCGTGCTGGGCGGCCGCCTCCGGCGCGGCGTCTCCGGCGGCGCCGGGGAGGTCGGGTTCCTGGACTCCGGCGGCGTCGAGTTCTGCAACCTGATGGAGGCGCGCTTCACGGAGGGGCTGGCCCTGGAGGCGGCGGCCGACCGCATCGTCAAGGGTGTGCTCACGCTGGTGGCGGTCCTCGACCCCGGCCTGGTGGTCCTCGGTGGCAGGACGGGCCGCGAGGGCGGGGACGAGTTGGCGGCCCTGGTCGCCGACCGGCTCAGCGCCCGCTCGCCCGCGCCCACCGCCGTCCGCCCGACCACTGTGGAAGGCAACGCGATCCTCCAGGGAGCCGTCCTGACCGCCCTGGACCGGACCCGCGACGCCATCTACGGCTGACACTCCACCGTCGCCCGTGGCGCCCGCCCGCGCCCACGCGCCTGCGGCCATCCGCTCGCGCCACCCGCCCGCGGGCACCCGGGGCCACGCTCAGCGGGAGTCGTCGTGGCTTTCGGCCTCGCGGACCCCCTCCTCGGTGGGCGGAAGCGTGTCGGGATGGGCCTTGTCCACGCCCGGTACGCCCGTCCCGCCGGCCCCTTCGGAAGCCGCGCCCCGCTGCCGGCCGCGGGCGTCGGCGCCCTCGTTGACCGGCGCGAACTCCTTGTCATGGGTCTTCTCGGGCGCGTGGCCCGGCTCTTGGCGATCATTCATGGGGGACGCATACCCGCTTCTCGCCGGGTCGTGCAGGCGGCCCAGGTCGTGCAGGCGGCGCAGCGGCCGCGGCGCCCACCAGTTGGCGGGCCCGGCGAGGCGCATGAACGCGGGCAGCAGCACCCCCCGGATGAGCGTCGCGTCCACGAGGACGGTCAGCGCCATGCCGATGCCGAGCTGCTGGAGGAACACCACCCGTCCGCTCGCGTACGCGGCGAACGACACGGCCAGGATGAGCGCGGCGGCCGTGACCAGGGGGGCGCTCCGGGCGATGCCGAGGGGCACCGACCGGACGGCGTCCCCCGTCCGGTCGTACTCCTCCTTGATCCGCGACAGCAGGAAGACCTCGTAGTCCATCGACAGCCCGTAGGCGACGCAGAACATCAGGATCGGGACGCTCGGCTCGATCGAGCCCGTCGGCGTGAAGCCGAGCAGCCCCGACAGGCGGCCCTCCTGGAAGACGAACACCAGCGCGCCGAACATCACCGACAGGCTCAGCATGTTGAGAAATGCGGCCTTGAGCGGCGCGACCACGCTGCCCGTCATCGCGAAGAGCACGACGAAGGTCACCATGATGATCAGGCCCGCCACCAGCGGCAGGCGCGCCGTCACGCCGTCGCGGTAGTCGGCCAGCTCGGCCGGGGCGCCGCCGGCGAGCACCTCGAACGGGGCGGGTACGGCCCGTACGTCGCGGACGAGCCCGATGGTGTCGGCCTCGCGCCGTTCGGACGAGACGACGACCGAGAGCGCGGCGCCCGTGCCGGTGCCCTTCCTGGAGGTGATCGTGTCGACGCGGACCACGCCGTCGATCCGGGACAGACGGGCCGCGTAGGGCGCGACCGCCCGCGGGTCGGCGTCCGGGGCGACGACCTGCAAGGCGTCGGCCTCCTCCACGGGGAAGCCCGCGCGGATCTGGTCGTACAGCTGCCGGGCCGGCGCCGAACTGGGCAGCACCCGGTCGTCCGGCAGGCCGAAGCGGATCCCGAGGAACGGGGCGCCGAGCACGAGCACGATGCCCAGAGCCGCGCCGCCGAGGAGGAGCGGCCGTCGCATCACCCGCGTGGCGAGGCCGTACCAGAGCCCGTCGCGCGGCTCCGCGTCGCGCTGGACCCGGTGGCCCAGGAGCATGAGGGCGGCGGGCAGGAGGACGGTCGCCCCGGCCACGGCCGCGATGACCACCGCGACTCCCGCGTACGCGAACGAGCTCAGGAACGGGAACGGGAAGACCAGCAGCACCGACAGCGCGGCCGCCACCGTGACCCCGCTGAAGAGCACCGTGCGTCCGGCGCCGCGGACCGTGCGCCGCACGGCGGCCGGCACGTCGAGCCCCCGCCGCAGCTCCTCCCTGAAGCGGAAGATGACGAAGAGCCCGTAGTCCACGCCGAGCCCGATCCCCATGACCAGCGCGATGTTGGACGCGAACGTGGAGATCTCGGTGAACGCGACGACGCCCCGGAGCAGTGCCAGCGAGCCGAGCACCGCGAAGAGGCCGACGCCGAGCGTGACCAGCGCCGCCGACAACCGCCGGTAGACCAGCCATAGCAGCAACAGGACGAGCGGCAGGATGACCAGCTCCGCCCGCAGGAAGTCTTGGCGCGCCTGTTCCATGACCTGCCGGAACACCTCGTCCCCGCCGCCGATCTCGACCGTCACCGCGCCCTGCGTCCGCTCGAAGCGGGGAGCCAGCTCGGGCAGGATCTCCCGGCGCACATGGTCGGCGTCGCCGGGCAGCCAGGCGAGGACGACGGCCTGGCGTGCGTCGCGGCTGCGAAGCGTGTCGGGGGCGCCGCGCGTCCAGTAGGACCAGGCGTCGCCCACGCCGGGATAGGCGGCGAGCTCGGCCGTCAGCCGTTTTCCCGCCTCGGCGGCCTCCGGGCCGTCCACGGTGCCCTGACGTGCCGTCACCAGAAGCGCGACGTTGGGGCTGCCCGTGCCGAAGTCCCGCGCGAGCGCCACCCGGGCGTGCATCGACTCCGAGCCGGGCGCCTCGAAACGGTTGAGCGAGAGCACGTTGAGCGTGCCGGCGCCGATCACTCCGGCGAGGATCAGCACGACCGTGCCGGCGGCCACGATCCATCGCGATCTATGGACGACGAACCTTCCGAGCATGAGGTCCCCCTGGGTAGGCTGCATTTACGAGCGACCGCTCGCATTAGGTTCGGACAATACGAGCGATTACTCGTATTTGCAATCCGGGCTGATCGATCAGGGAGGCACGCGCGTGGAGGAACGGCCGCCGCGACGACGGCAGGCACGGGGGGAACGGCGGATGGAGGAGATCCTCACCGCCGCCGCCGAGGTGTTCGCGAAGGCCGGCTACGAGGCGGCCACCACCAACGCGATCGCCTCGTCGGCGGGGATCTCACCGGGCTCGCTCTACCAGTTCTTCAAGAACAAGGAGGCGATCGCCCAGGCGCTGGCCGACCGGTTCGTCACGCAGATGCGGGCGGCGCACCAGGAGGCGTTCGGCGCCGTCGACTTCGCCGCCCTCGGGCTCGACGATCTGCTGGACCGCATGGTCGACCCGATCGTCGCGTTCAACATCGCCAACCCGGGCTTCAAGGCACTGTTCGCCCGCCCGGACATGCCGCCCGGCCTGGCCGAGGCCGCCCAGCCCATCCAGGCCGCGCTCCTCGGCCGTGTCGAGGAGATGCTCGCCACCCGCGCGCCCGGCATGCCCGAGGCGGAACGCGGGCGCATGGCCCGCGTCCTCATCCAGATCTTCCAGGCGATGGTCCCGCTCGTGACCTCCGCCGAGGGCGCCGAACGGGCCGCCGCCATCGTGGAGCTCAAGAAGGTGCTTCGCGGTTACCTGGCGCCCACGGTCGGCTGACCGCGTCGCCGAGGCTCAGACCGCGTGGCCGGACTCAGGCTGTGGCCGGTGCGTCAGGCGGGGGTGCCGAAGACCTTGCCGGGGTTGAAGATGCCCGCCGGGTCCAGCGCGTCCTTCACGGCGTGGTGCATGGCGACCACCGCCGGGTCGAGCTCGGCGTGCAGGCCGCGGCGCTTGAGGAGGCCGACGCCGTGCTCGCCCGTGACGGTGCCGCCGAGCGCGATCGCGTCGTCGATGATCTGGTCGAACGCGCGCTCGGCGCGGGCCCGCGCGTCCTCGTCGCCCGCGGGCACGATGATCAGCGGATGCAGGTTGCCGTCGCCCGCGTGCGCGACGTTGGCGATGTGCGTGCCGTGATCGCGGGCGGCGCGTTCGACGCGGGTGAGCATCTCCGGGACGAGCACGCGCGGCACGCAGACGTCCTCGGTGAGGACCGGTCCGAGCCGTTCCAGCGCGGGATAGGCGAGGCGGCGGGCGGAGAAGAGCGCGTCCGCCTCCTCCTGGTCGGTCGACCGCGTGCTCCACGTGGCCCCGGCGCGCTTGAAGCAGCCGGCCATCGTGTCGGCCTCGGCGTCGCCGGCCTCTCCCGGGGCGTCGGTGCGGCCGAGGAGCAGCACGTTCGCGTCGGCCGACAGGCCCATGTTCTTCCACTCGTCCACCGCGCGCAGGCAGTGCCGGTCGACCAGCTCCAGCGCGCTCGGCACGATCCCGGCGGCGGTGACGGCGCTGACCGCCTCCCCGGCCGCCGCCAGGGTGTCGAAGTAGCCGACGACCGTGCGCTCGGCGGCCCGCGCGCCGCGCAGCCGCACGGTGATCTCGGTGATGACGCCGAGCGTGCCCTCCGAGCCGACCATCAGCCCGCACAGGTCGTACCCCACCACGCCCTTGGCGGTGCGGCGGCCGAGGCGGACCACCTCGCCCCGGCCCACCACCGCCTGGAGGCCCAGTACGTAGTCGCGCGTCACGCCGTACTTCACGCAGCACAGCCCGCCCGCGTTGGTGGCCACGTTGCCGCCGATCGTGGACCACGGTGAGCTCGCCGGGTCCGGCGGATACCAGAGCCCCTGCCCGGCGCAGGCCGCGCGCAGATCGTCGTTGACCACGCCGGGCTGGACGACCGCCAGCCGCTCGTGCGCGTCGATCTCGACGATCTCGTTCATCGCCTCCAGCGACAGCACCACGCAGCCCTCGATCGCGTTGGCCCCGCCCGACAGGCCGGTCCCGGCGCCGCGCGGGACGACCGGCACGCCGCGCTCGGCGCACTCCGCCACCACGGCACGCACGTCCTCGGTGCTCCCCGCCCGCACGAGCGCCACCGGCGCCCCGTACGGCGCCCACTGCGCCTCATCCCGGACGTAGGCCGCGACGACGCCGGGATCGGTGACGACGCGTTCGGCGGGGATGAGGGCGCGAAGGGCTTCGATCAGTGGGGCCATGCCCCCAAGTAATCACGACCCGCGAAGCACCCGGTAACCGGGCGGCCGGTGCTGGGCGGCCGGTCAGGCGGCTTCGGCCGTGATGAGCCGCGTGACCTCGGTGCGGAGCGCGTCGAGGTCGGCGCCCGACTCCACCAGTACGCGGACGGCGCGGGAGTCGCGGTCCTGCAGGATGCCGAGCAGCACGTGGCCGGCGCCGATGTGGTTGTGCTTGAGCCGCAGCGCCTGCCGCAGGCTCAGCTCCAGGGACTTCTTGGCCGGAGGGGAGAAGGGGAGGTGCCGTTTGCCGGATCCCCGGAACCGTCCGGGCGGCGCGTCCAGGGCGCCCTCGCCGAACGTCTGCTCGGTGGCCTCGCGGACGGCGTCCAGGTCGATCCCGAGGGTCCGCAGCGCCTCCGGATCGAGCGGGTCGCCGCTCGTCTCCGCCGCGAGCCGCGCCACCGTGGCGCGCATCGCCGTCAGCTCCAGCCCCTGGGCCCTCATCGCGGCGGCGGCGGGGCCGTCGTTGGCGAGCAGGGCCAGCAGCACATGCTCGGGGCCGATCCGGCCGTGACCGAGCTCGCGGGCCTCCTGCTGGGCCCCGGTCACGGCGTTGCGGGCCTCCTGGGTGAATCGTTCGAACATCGGTCAACGCTCCTTCTTCAGAATCCGCCGGCCGCCGCCGTGCTTCTTGTGGACGGCCTGCCTGCTCACGCCGAGGCAGACCGCGATCTCCTGCCAGGACCAGCCCTGGTCGCGGGCGTTGGCCACCTGGAGCGCCTCCAGGCGTTCGGCCAGCTCGCGCAGAGCCCGGACGGCGCGCAGTCCGACCGCCGGATCCTTGCTGCCCGCCTCCTGGGCGAGCTTCACTCCGTCGCTCATGATGTCAATCTAGGTTGACATGAGCCCGATGTCAACCAGGGTTGACGCGCGTCGGATGCGGGCAGATGAGGGCAGGCAAGATCAGGCGAGATCAGGCGAGATCAGGCGCGGTCCGGGGTCAGGAGGGTGGTGAGGAGATCGTCGAGGCTGATCAGGCCGACCGGGGTGCCGTCGTGGCCCAGGACCAGGCCGAGGTGGCTCTGGTGGGCCTGGAGGGTGGCGACCGCCTCCGTCACGGGGGTGCCGGCCGTGAGGCTGGGGACGGGATGGGCGAGCTGACCGGCCGGTGTGCGGCGGCCCCGGGCCCGGGCGAGGTAGGCGTCGCGGACGTGGACCATGCGGGGCGGGCCGGGCCGGCCGCCGGGACCCTGGCCGCGGCCGCGGAGCATGATCCGGGTGCGGCCGGTGCGGATCGAGGTGTCGATGACCTCCTGCGGGGTGGCCGACGGCGGGACCGACACGATCCCGCCGACCGGGATCATGAGCTCTTCGAGCGGGGACTCCGGGGCCTCCAGGGCGGCCTTGAGCAGTTGGACGTCCGGCTCCTCGATGAGGCCCAGCCGCCGCGACTCCTCGACCAGGTCGCGCAGCTGCTCCGGGGTGCGGGAGACGCTCAGCGCGTCCCGGGGCGGCACCCCGATCATCCGCAGCAGGACGTTGGTGACGCTGTTGAGCGAGGCGAGCACGGGCCGGACGACCGTGGTGAAGCCGCGGAACGGCGGTGCCAGCATCAGCACCGACCGTTCGGGCCGGGCGATGGCCCACGACTTCGGCGCCATCTCGCCGATCACCATGTGCAGGAACGTCACCAGGGCCAGGGCCAGCACGAACGCCACCGCGTGCGCGCCCGTCTCCGGCAGCCCGGCGCTGTGGAACACCGGCGTCAGGGTCTCGGCGATCACCGGCTCGGAGACCAGGCCCAGCCCCAGCGAGCACATCGTGATGCCCAGCTGGGCCCCCGCGAGCATCAGCGACAGCTCGCGGATCCCGGCGACGGCGGACGCGGCGGCGCGGCTGCCCTCGGCGGCGGCGCGTTCCAGCCGCGGCCGCTTGGCGGCCACCAGCGCGAACTCCGCGGCCACGAAGAACCCGTTGCCCAGGAGCAGCAGGAGGGTGAGCGGAATGCCGATGGACAGGCTCATCGATCCCCGCCTTCCGATCGGTCCTTGCCCGCCGGCGGGCCGGGGTCGTGCTCGACGGATCGGAGGCGGATCAGCTCCGGTACGTGCCGGTGGACGTTCAGCACCTCGATCGTGGCCTCGCGGGGCGGATCGTCCAGCCGCCGCGGCGGCAGGTCCACCGTGACGCGGTCGCCGGGCTTGGCGATCCGGCCCAGCCGCTTCAGGATCAGGCCCGCGACGGTCTCGTAGTCGCCCTCGGGGAGGGCGATGCCGGTCTCGTGCGCGACCTCGTCCACGCGCAGCCCGGCGTCGGTCGTCCACCATTCGCCGCGCCGGATGGCCAGGTCCTCCTCGACGTCGTTCTCGTCGGCGATCTCCCCGACCAGCTCCTCCGCGACGTCCTCCCAGGTGACCAGGCCCGCGAAGCCGCCGTACTCGTCCACCACGCAGGCCATCGCGCCGCCGTCCGCGCGGAGCTGCGTCACGACGTCGGGCAGCGGCAGTTTGCCGGGGACGAGCAGCGCGGGCCGGGCCAGCTCGCGGACCGGCGTCCGGCCGGACTCCTCGGGGGTGAGCCGGATCAGCTCGTCCAGCCCCACGGTGCCGACCACGTCGTCGACGCTGCCGCCGACGACCGGATAGCGCGTGTGCCCGTGCGCGCTGATGACGTCGCTGAGCTCGCCCGCCATGGCCGCCGCCGGGACGGTCACCACGTCCACGCGCGGCACCATGACCTCGTCGGCGGTGCGCTCGGAGAACGCCAGGGCGCGTTCGAGCAGCTCGGAGTGGGCCTCCTCCAGATGCTCGCCGGACTCACCGATGATGTGGCCCAGCTCCTCCAGCGTGGCGCCGTGGTGCAGCTCCTCCACCGGCTCGATGCCGACGGAGCGCAGCAGCCTGTTCGCGGCCGCGTCGAACATCTTGATCAGCGGCGACGCCAGCATCATGTAGATCAGCGTGGAGGAGGCCAGCGCGCGGGCGAGCGGCTCGGCCCTCGCCAGCGCGAGGTTCTTGGGGAACAGCTCGCCCAGCACCATCTGGATGATCGTCGCCAGCACGAAGCCCGCCGCCACCGCGACACCGCCGACGGCAGCCTCCGGCACGCCGAACGTGCGCAACGGCGACGCGATCAGATCGGCGAGCGCGGGCTTGGCGATGAACCCGACGACCAGGGCCGTCACGGTGATGCCCAGCTGCGCGCCCGACAGCATGAAGGACAGGCGTTCCATCACCCGCACGGCACGGGCCGCGCTCTTGTCGCCGTCCTTGGCCTGGTGGTCCAGCGCGAGACGGTCGGCGGTGACGTAGGCGAACTCCTGCGCCACGAAGTAGCCGGTGGCGGCGGTCAGCACCAGCACGGCCACCAGCCCGAGCACGACGTTCACCCTCGATTTCCTTCCCCATCCAAGATCTTCTTACCCTGGATGTCCCTTCCCGAGCGAGTTACGCAGCCAGTTCCCAGCGAGTTCCCAGTGAGAGAGGCCCGCACGTGAGCGACACCCGGAGTCAGGCCGAGGCAGAGATCGTCGATCAGCACCGATTCATCGAGGCCTGGCTGCGGGGGGACGCGGACCGATCCTCGCAGGTGTACGAGAAGTTCGTGGCCCGGCACACCCCGGACTTCGTGCTGAACGGCCCCGGCGGCGACGCGGCGCCGCGCGACGCGCTGATGGCCGGGCTCGAAGGCGCGCACGGCGCGGTGCCCGGGCTGGCCATCGAGATCCGGGACGTGCGGGTGCTGGAGGAGCGCGACGGCCTGATTCTGGCCGTGTACGAGGAGCACCAGACGTCCCCGTCCGAACGCAACGCCCGCCGCAGCACCGTCGTCCTCGTCCGGGACGGATCGGACCTGCGCTGGCGCCACCTCCACGAAACCTGGATCAAACCCCCACACGCCACCTGACGCTCGCCCACGGCACCTGACGGTTATCGGGCCCTTCGCCGTGGAATGAACCAATGCGCGCCAAGTCCACGCAGCCCGTCAGTTTCACAGCGCGCGTTAAGTCCACACAGCGCGCGTTAAGTCCACACAGCGCGCGTCAAGCCCACACAGCGCGCATCAAGCCCGCACAGCGCGTCAGGTCTTCACAGCGAAGGGGCAACGATGCCCAAGCCGTTCGCGTCCTCAGCCGACCTCTCCGACAAGACGCAGACCCTGGAGGTCCTCGCCGACGGGGTGTACGCCCTCACCGCCGAGGGCGATCCCAACGTGGGGGCGATCGAGGGCGGGGATTTCGTCGTCTGCTTCGAGGCCCTGGCGACCCCGGCGGCCGCGCGGGAGTGGCTGACGGTGCTCCGCTCGTACACCGACAAGCCGATCCGCTACCTCGTGCTGTCCCACTACCACGCGGTGCGGACGCTGGGCGCGAGCGCGTTCGGCGCCTCGTCCATCGTGGCGCACGACCGCACGCGCGCGCTCATCGCCGAGCGCGGCAAGCAGGACTGGGAGTCGGAGTTCGGCCGGATGCCCCGGCTGTTCAAGGAACCCGAGACGATCCCGGGACTCACCTGGCCGACCGTCACGTTCTCCCGCACGCTCACGATCGACCTCGGCGGCGATCGGGGCGAGCTGGACCTCGCGTACTGCGGGCGCGGGCACACCGAGGGAGACATCGTCGCCTGGCTGCCCCGGCAGCGCGTCCTGTTCGCCGGCGACCTGATCGAGACGCAGGCGGCGCTCTACACCGGCGACGCCTTCCATCGGGAGTGGGCGGCCGGCACCCTCGACCACCTCGCCGGATTCCCCGCCGAGACGCTCGTGGGCGGCCGGGGCCTCGTCGCACACGGCCGCCCGGCGGTGCGCGCCGCCATCGACCAGACCCGCGCGTTCCTCACGGTGATGATCCGCGAGGTCCAGGCGGTACGGGACCGGGGCGGCACGCTCAAGGACGCCTTCCACGCCGTGCACGGAGCCCTGGCGCCCGAATACGGGGGCTGGCCCATCTTCGAGCACTGCCTGCCGTTCGACGTCTCCCGGCTGTGGGACGAACTGGACGGCATCGAGCGGCCCCGCATCTGGACCGCCGACCGGGACCGCCAGGTGTGGTCCGAACTGCAGGACTGACCCGGTGTCCGAGATGGCCGCGGCGGCCGCGATGGACCCGGTCGTCGTGATCGGTGCCGGACCGGTGGGGCTGACCGCCGCACTGCTGCTCGCCCGCTGGGGCCTTCCCCTGGTCGTCCTCGAACGTGAGCCCGTCCGAGTCCCCGAAGGTTCGCGGTCGATCTGCCAGCAGCGTGACGTGCTCGACATCTGGGCGGCCGCCGGTGCGACGGCGGTCGCCGCGGAGGGCCTCGCCTGGACGACGGCTCGCACGTACTACCGCGAACAGGAGCTGTTCTCGTGGCGGTTCGCCGGGACGGAGACCTTGCCGCCGTGCGTCAACATCTCCCAGACCCGGACGGAAGAGATCCTCGAAGAGTGCGTCGCGGCGCGTGCCGACCTCGTCGAGGTCCGGCGCGGGTGCGAGGTCGGCGGGCTGGCGCAGGACGCCGAGGGCGTGACCCTTCGCTGCGCGACGGGGGAGGAGGTTCGGGCGTCGTACGTGGTGGCGTGCTCGGGCGCGCGTTCCGACGTCCTGCGGCAGGCGCTCGGCGTCGGCTTTCCGGGCGAGAGCTTCGACGACCGGTTCCTGATCGTGGACCTGCGGGCGGACCTGGCCGGATGGGAGCACGAACGCCGCTTCTACTTCGATCCGCCGTGGAACCCGGGCCGCCAGGTGCTGATCCATCCCTGCCCGGACTCGCGCTATCGCATCGACTGGCAGGTGCCGCCCGGCTTCTCGCTGGCGGAGGAACGCGCGAGCGGGGGCCTGGACCGCCGGATCCGCCAGATCATCGGGGACGTCCCGTACGAGACGTCGTGGGTGTCGGTGTACCGCTTCCATTCGCGCGTCGCCGACCGGATGCGGGTGGGCCGGGTGCTGCTCGCCGGGGACTGCGCGCATCTGTACGCCCCGTTCGGCGCGCGGGGCCTCAACAGCGGAGTCCCCGACGCCGAGAACGCCGCCTGGAAGATCGCGTTCGTGGCGCACGGCTGGGCGCCCGATGATCTGCTGGAGACCTACCACACCGAACGGCACGCGGCCGCTTTGGAGAACCTCGACGTCACCGCCGCCACCATGCGCTTCCTCGTCCCGCAGACCGGCACCGAACGCGACCACCGCCGCGCCGCGCTGGAGCGCGCCAGCGCAGACGCGAGCACGACCGCGGCGAGTCCGGCGGCGGTCGCGGCGATCGACTCGGGGCGCTTCGCCGAGCCGTACTGGTACACCGGCTCGCCGCTCACCACCCCCGAGGCGACCCGGCCGCCGCCCGTCGGGCGTCCGCCGAAGGGTGCGCCGCAATCCCTGGCGCCGGGCGTCATCGTGCCCGACGCCCGCGTCCAACTCGCCGGACGTCCTGAGATCACCCGGCTGAGGCAGCTCCTGCGGGACGGCTTCACGCTGCTGATGGACGGAACGGACGAACGGCTCGCGGACGCCGCCCGTTCGGCCACCGCCGCGCCCGTCAACGTCGTCCATCGGAAGGATCTGGGCTCCGCCGTCCACATGCGGCCCGGGGAGGCGTGGCTCATCCGTCCCGACGCCCACCTCGCCGCGATGCTGCCCGACCCCAGCCCGAACGACGTCGCCGCCGCGGTCGAACGGGCCGTCGCCCTCCCAGGAGTCACACAGACTGCCAGCGCGGAAAGCCATCCCGGTGGACCGGGACGAGCCGAAAGACCACTATGAGATAACGGTTCCTCTTCGGTGGGAGAGCCAATGACCGACAGCCGCCCACGGCCCGTCTTCGACCCGTCCATTCCCACCCGCGAACGCGCCTTCCTGGCGGCCGACCCCGAACGCCTCGTCGCCGCCAGCCTGCCCGCCCCGCCCGCCCCCCGCGTCGGCGCCGCGACCATCGTGGCCCGCGTCCTCTGGATCCCGATCTTCGCGTTCTTCTACGGGGTGCTGCCGGGCGGCTGGTTCCGGGTGTTCTTCCTGGCCTCGCTCGACGACGACACGTTGCTGGACGGCGTGTTCCGGTGGGGCCGCACGGCGCTGATCGCCATGATGACGATCCCGGCTCTGCAGATACTGCTCGTCCTCGTCGGCCAGAACGAGGCGGCGGCCGTGCTCGCCGCCGCCAGCTTCACCGGCTGGACGATCGGCGCGATCCGGCACCTGCGCGAACCGGCCTCCGCGCAGGCGTCGCGGGAGTACCACGGGCGTTACCTGCTGCCCGGCGACTTCGACCGGCCGGCCGCCCAGCTGCTCCTGCGCGCACAGCGGGCCGTCGACGCCGTCCTTGGCTCCGAGACGCACCGGGCGGGGCTCCTCGACGACGTCAACAACACCGTCGTGCTGCCCCGGCAGGAGTGGGAGATCGCGTGGGCGCTGGCGGAGCACACCAAGCTCCGCCGCGAACGCCGCGCCCAGCGTCCGGAGCGCCTCACCCCCCGCGTCCGCGCCCTCCTCGAACCGCAGCGCCGCGCGATGGACCTGTCCGTACGCGCCATCACCGAACGCATCGAGGCCCTGGAGACCTACGCCCGCCGCGCTCGCGACGCCGACGACGCGTATCACGAATGGCAGGTGGTCGAGCGGCTGCCCGAGCAGAACGCGCGCTACCGCGACCTGCTCGCCCGCACCGTCCGCCACGACCTCGCCCGCGACGAGATCGAACGGCTGGCGGACGACGCCCAACGCGCCGAGTCAGGCCTACGCGACTCAGTAGGAACCGCCCTCCAAGCAGGCCGAGCCCTCACCCTCTAACGATGGGTGCAAAGCGACGGCGTCTCCCGGCAGGCCGACTGGGCCGTCCCGCTTTGCCAGTCGTGCACAGCGAAGCGGCTCCAGTCAGGCTGAGCCTCAGGGTGTGTGAGGGTGGGGCATGGCGGCGGCGTCTCCAGGGATGCCGGTCGTCACGCTCTGACGGCGGTTCAGGGCGGCGGCGTCCGCTGGCATGCCTGGCCCGCGTCCCTTGAGGGTGGTGCAGAGTGACGATTCTCTGGGGACGACGCGTACTTCGAAGAGCAGGTGGTGGAACGTCTACCTGAGCAGATGCGCGTTACCGCGACCTGCTCGCCCGCACGGTTCGCCATGACCTACCTGGGATGAGATAGAGCGGCTGGCGGACGATGCCCATTGGGCCGAATCAGGTCTACCCGATTCAGCCGGAACCCCGCCCCCGGCAGGCCGCGCCCTCAGCCTTTGACGGTGGCAAAAGACGGCGGCGTCTCTTGGCGAGCCGGGCGGTCACGCTTTGAGGGTGGTGGACGGCGACGGTATCTCCAGGTCGGCAGGGCCTTCATCCTTTGATGGTGGTGCAGGGCGATGGTGTCTCTGCTGGCTTGCTCGGTGTCTCTTGGGACGGGGTGTCCTTGGGCGGAGTTCCCTGGTCGGGATCGCTTGGGGCCGGTCCTAGGCGCCGGTTGTTGTGCTCCTTCATGATTGCTTGCAACGCGGGCGCGTCTGCGAGCGTCGGGCAGGCCCATTCGGATTGGCGGCCCCACGAGTAGCTGATGTCGAACGCGGGCCGGGGCAGCAACTCGTTCCAGCGTCCCAGGATTGCGCGGAGCTGGCTCGCGGTCGGCAACCGCCAGTTCTTGTCGCCCTTGTTGCACGACTGGCCGAACGTCTGGAAGACCGGCACCATCATGCTCTTCGGGAAGCCCGCCTTGACGGCCTGCCCCACCATCCGGTCGATCGCCCGCAGGTCGCAGCCGCGTGCCTCTGTCCGGCACGGATAGGGATCCAGGCCGATCAGGTCCAGGTGCGTCGCCGAGGGCTTGAGCGGCGTCATCGTCCAGTCCGTCAGCGACGCGAACGCCTTCTGCCCCGGCGCGTACCGGTGGATGACGTCGGCGCGCCGGCGGATCTGCGCGACGATGTCCGGGCACTCCGCCGGATTGGGCTCGTCGCTGAGATACCACCCGTACACCCGCGGATTGCGAGCCAGCCGTCGCACAGCGTCGGCGAACGCCTCCTCGGTCATTCCGAAGCCGCCGCAGGTCGTGTTGCCGACCCACAACAGCGCCTGCGCGCCCTTCGGCAGCGAGGCGATCTCGTCCGCGTCCGGGTCGACGTCGAACAGGTCGTAGCCCAGCGCGGCGGCCTTGGCCCGATCGCCTGCGGGCATGTTGAGCGCGACATGCCTGGTCCGGACCGGCGCGAACGAGACCGTCTCGGTCCCGGCAGTGCTCGGTGAGGGCGAGAGGAGGTAGCCGGTCGCGGCACCGGCGAGCGCGGCCGCCGCGGCCACGACGGCGAGGTGCGATCTCATCATGTCTCCCGACATCGCTGATGCGGTACGACTTGATGTGCCCGGCCCCCACGGCACGGAAATCATGCCAATTCGGGCATCGCGGCGAAGGTTGCTCGAAGCGTCCGGCCCTGCTCGTCGCCTGTCCATGACCATTGCGTGGACAAAGCGGCCACAGTGAGCAACCCGCGCCCTGACTCCGCCAGCGCAGAAGGATCATCTCCGGTGGCAGTGGCAGTGGCAGTGGCGGTGGCGGTGGCAGTGGCGGTGACGCGTGGCGTCTGCGGGCCACCTTCGTCTGCCACGCTGACGGCGATCCCAGTGGTGTTCTGGGAGATCTCCACGACGAAGCGTCCTGCGTCGCGGCCTGAGCGGGTGTGGCGCATCGCGTTCACCACGAGTTCGTTCAGCACCAGCAGGACATCGTCGAGCACGGGGGAGTCCCGGAGCAGGGTCGCGGCGAAGACCCGCACGGCGCGGGCTTGGTCGGCGGTGCCCGGGAACTCACGCCGCCAGAACATGGGGGTCACGTACTCGGCTTGCTCGGAAACGGCGGGCAACATCGGCCACCTCACGGAACGCGGGAACGATTCGAACGGCTTCAATCGTTACTGCACGTGTCTGACTGGGCACCCATATGTGTTTGTCTGCTGTGTCTCGGAGGAGATCGGCACGCGCTCGTTGAGAACGTTCAGGCTGCGATGCGTTCCTGGACCGAACGTGCGGCGCCTGAACGTTCAAAATCCGAACGCACCGTCGCGTCGCGCGGGCTGTGAACGGTCGTGTTAGTCCGAGCATCCTCCGTATCTGCGTGGTAACACAGAGTGCACGATCTGTCCTCCGCCCCCAGGAGATGCCGGTGACCAGCCCGTTCGTTCGACGCCGCCGACTGGCCACCGAACTGCGCGCCCTTCGCGAGGAACGCGGCATGACCGCCGAGCGCCTGTCGCTCCTCATGTACCAGTCCCGCATGAAGATCTCCAGATTGGAGAACGCCCACATCCGCCCCGACCTCGCCGAGGTCGTGAAGATCCTTGAGGTGCTGGAGGTGACCGGCGACAAGTGGCACGAGATCTTCAACATTGCCCGCGATGCAGCAGAGAAGGGCTGGTGGGACTCCTACGGCGACGCCATGGGCTCTCGCCAGCGCCTCTACGCCGATATCGAGTCCGGCGCCAAGACCATCCGCGAGTACAACCAGTTCACGATCCCGGGCCTGCTCCAGACACCCGACTTCGTCCGGTTCATCGTTGAGATGGCCAAGGCCGAGGGAGCGGTTGGCTTCCTCCCGGAACGCATGGCCGAGGCCCGGCTACGCCGTCAGGAGCAACTGCTTGACATTCAGGGCTGCCAATACGAGGCCATCCTGGATGAGGTCGTCGTGTGTCGCCGGGCCGCGCCGCTGCAGATCATGCTGGGCCAGCTTCGGCACCTGATCGAGACCGTCTTGCGGCATCCTCGCATCACGATCTACGTCCTACCGCTCGCGGCGGACTTCACCGGGCGGCTGCTGCCCAAGTCGGCATTCTCGCTCTACACCTTCCCAAGCCCGGAAGACCCACCGATGACGGTGGTTGACACAGTGAGCACTGATCTCGTGCACATCGAACCCGACGAGGTAATGAGGTATACCCAACGGTATGAGCATCTTCGGCAGGCCGCTCTCTCTGCTACCGCCAGCCTGGGCCTGTTGACCGATGCAGCCGATGACCTCCAGAAAAGGATCGAGTCCGAGGCATGAGCACGCAGCACCCCATCTGGCGCAAGTCTCGCCACAGTGAAGCTGACGGAAACTGCGTCGAAGTCAGTCGTGCCATTTCTGGCATGATCGGTGTACGTGACAGCAAGCGAGGGGATGCTGGCCCCATCCTTGAACTGACCCGTGCTGAGTGGGCCGCATTCCTCCGTTCTGTTCGCTGAGCATCTAGGTGGAGCGTGAGAAGCGCGGCGATGGCGCTGGTGGTGTATAGGAGACGGCAACAGTCGCCCCTCTGGCTGGCGTGGTCACCCGGCTGCGGATCGGCGTGCCGTCGCTTCGAACATGGCAGCGACGAAAGAAGGTCGTGGGTACTTGGGTTTTATGACTTTCTGCGGGTCTGTCATTTGCGGCTTACTGCTTGCCGCTTCGCGGTTTTCGGGGTCGGTCACCCCTCTGAAGCACCAATCCGCCCGGCTGGCAGGTGGGGCGGGGCTGAAGACCTAAAAAGCGGCATCGACAAGAAAGTAGGGAGCGGGCCGGGGTTTGCTCGGGTGCGTGGGGGTGGTCTGGTGGCTGAGGTTCGTACCCCTGGCCGCGCGGAGCGCGGATTTTCGGTGCCACCCCAGGTAGCAGCCCGCCTTCACCCCCTCGCGCATGACTGGACTCCCGCGACCGCAACCAACGTGACCGCAACCCCCAAAAAAACCGGGCAGGCGCGCAATGAGTCATTTCGGCACCGCTCAACCTGCGGCCCAGATCAGCCGACTTAATCTCCGACTCACCCGCCCGCAACCACGCCACCACCGTTGGACGACAACACACCTTGAGGTTCCAAGAAATCAATGACCGCAAAGGGCCACATCGATCATGTAAACGGTTCGCCACTGTCTGTGAACGGCGATAGAATAAGCGCATGACTTCGATCGCGGTGAACCTCGATACCGCCTCCACCGAAACAATGGTGGAAGCGATCACCGTGATCGCCACCCAACTCGCCCACCACCCCGCACCCCA
>NZ_JBICUD010000003.1:0-24009 GCF_043198015.1 Spirillospora sp. NPDC048911
ACCCGAGAACAACAGGACCGGCCGCTCGAACTCAGCGGCCACCTCCCGAATGATCTGAATCGACTCGGCCTCAAGCACGTCCAACTGGGACAACATCAGCTCTCCCCCGAGTCCAGGGACAGCCCGTACCCGTACGGGAAGAGCGGGACCTGCCCGTCGCCGTCGTTGATCGGAAGCTGGTCGGCGGACCGCATCCAGGTCACCGGAAGCCGTCCCGTCGCGGGCGCGGCGCCGAACAGGACGTCCGCGACCCCGTCGCCCTCCGTGCCGGGCAGCCACGCCGCCACGAGCGCGTCCCATCCGGGCAGCTCCGCGGCGAGGTCCAGTTGCCGGCCCGAGACGAGCACCACCACGACCGGTACCCCCGCCTCGCGCAGCCTGGCGATGACCTCGAGATCGCATGCCGCGAGGCCCATGTCACCGGGCAGGTCGCCCTCGTCCTCGGCGTAGGGTTCCTCGCCGACGACCGCGATCGCGACGTCGAAGGACGAGTCGGCGCCCGTTCCCCCGGGATCGTGGACGACCGTGGCGGCGGGGCCCGCGGCGGCGCGTATCCCCGCCAGGATCGTCGTCCCGTCCGTGATCGGGCCCGGTGACCCCTGCCAGGTGACGGTCCAGCCGCCGCACTGCATGCCGATGTCGTCGGCCGCGCGGCCGGCGACGAGGATCCGCCGCGCGCCCGGGGCGAGCGGCAGCAGGCCGCCCTCGTTCTTCAGGACGACCTGGCTCGCGGCCACGGCCCGCCGCGCGAGGGCGCGGTGCTCCTCCGAGCCGATCGTCTCCAGGTAGGAGCGGTCGGTCAGCGGATCCTCGAACAGGCCCTGCTCGAACTTCTTGGTGAGGATGCGCCGGTTGGCGTCGTCGACGCGCGACATGGGCACCCGCCCCGCCTCGACCTCCTCCCGGAGCACGTCGATGAAGTGCCGCCACCGCTCGGGGACCATCACCATGTCGATCCCCGCGTTGATCGCGGCGCGCACCTCCTCGCCCGTGAACTCCTCCCGTCCGAAGATCTCGTCGAGCCCGTTCCAGTCGGACACCACGATCCCGGTGAAGCCGAGCTCCTCCTTGAGCACCTCGGTGATGAGGTAGCGGTGCCCGTGCACCTTCGCCCCGTTCCAGGCGCTGAGCGAGATCATGATCGAGCCGACCCCGAGCCGCAGCGCCGCCAGGAACGGCGGGAGGTGCAGGGCGCGCAGCTCGGCCTCGGACAGCCGCGTGTCGCCCTGGTCGTCGCCGTCGTCGGTCCCGCCGTCGCCGACGTAGTGCTTGGCGGTCGCCATCACCGACGGCGGCGGGCCGACGCGCGGGCCCTGCAGCCCGGCGATGTAGGACGTCATGGCCACCGGCAGCTCGGACAGCTCGCCGAACGACTCGTAGGTCCGCCCCCATCGGGGGTTGCGGACGACGCCGAGGCAGGGGGCGAAGTTCCAGGTGATCCCGGTGCCGGTGACCTCGCGCGCCACCGCCGCCCCGATCTCCCGGACCAGCCCCGGGTCGCGGGTGGCGCCGAGCCCGATGTTGTGCGGGAAGACCGTCGCGCCGACCACGTTGCCGTGGCCGTGCACCGCGTCCACCCCGTACAGGATCGGGATGCCGAGCGGGGTGCGCAGCGCGGCCTTCTGGAGGCCGTCGTACATGTCGGCCCAGGTCTTGGGGGCGTTCGGCTCCGGCACCGACCCGCCGCCCGACAGCACCGACCCCAGCCGGTAGGCGGTGACGTCGGCCTCGTCGCTCTCGACCCGTTCGGCCTGGGTCATCTGCCCGATCTTCTCGTCCAGGGTCATCCGGGCGAGAAGGTCCTCGACGCGTTCGGCGACCGGCAGGGCCGGATCCTGGTAGCGCCTCATGCGACGGGGTGGGGCAGGGCCCAGCCCGGGGCGCCCTGCGGGTCGCCGAGGACGATCTCGTCCAGCCGGACGTCACGCTCGGCCAGCGTGGTCAGGAGCCGTTCGAGCCGGTCCAGGAAGACGCGGATGCCGTAGGACGGCAGGTGCGCGGTGTCGGCGAACAGGCTGAGCCGGACCGCCGACGGGTCGTCCGGGACGGCGAACGCCTCGAGGAAGAAGGAGCAGGTCGCCCGGTCGACCTTCTCCTCCCACTCGAACGAGGAGGGCGCGGGCTCCCCGCCCTGCGGCGCGGCCCCGTTCCAGGTGGGCGTCCACAGGTCGTTGAAGCAGACGTCCAGCTCCACTCCGTGCTCGGCGAGGATCGGGGCGATGCGGCGCGGGTCGTAGCGGCCGTTGCGCGCGGCGCGCAGCGAGGCCAGCCGGGCCGTCTCCAGCACCTCCTGGAAGGTGCCGGCACGCAGGTCGACGACCAGCGGCGCCTCCTGGCTCAGGTTGCCGACCGCGCGGCGGAACTCGGGGCGGCCGCGGTTGCCCACGACCGTGCGCACCGCGCACCGGTCCTTGCCGGTGAGCCGGCCGACGAGGACGGCCATCGCGGCGAGCAGGATGGAGGAGGTACCGGCACCGGTGCGCTCGGCCGCCTTCTCCAGCATGCGCGCGGCGACCTGCGAGCGGAGCCCCCCACGCCAGTAGCGGGGCTCGGCGGGCGCGACGCCGGCGCCGTCGAACATCCTGGCCGGAGCCTTGGACAGCTCGCTGTGCCAATGGCCCAGGGCCCTGTCCAGCACGCGCCGCCCGGCCTCGGAGCCCTCCAGTTCGGCGAGGTCGATCGGGTGCAGGGGCGGCCCCGCCGGTTCGGTCCCGCCCAGCAGTTCGACCAGCTCGCCGTAGAGGACGGTCGCGCCCAGGAAGTCCGACGACAGGTGCGACATGCCGTAGAGGATCGACACCGGGACGCCCTCGACCGTGCCGATCCTGGCCCGGAACGGAACCCCGCCGGAGAGGTCGTACGGCTGGTCCAGATAGGGCCACCAGCTGCCCATGATCTCGGCGGCGCCGGCGCCGGGCTCGATGGCGACCACCTGGAACTCCGCCTCGCCCGTGGCCACCACCTCCTGGACGGGGGTCCCGTCCGCGTCGACCCGGTAGCGGGTGCGCAGCGACTCGTGCCGTTCGATCAGCCGGCCGAGCGCGTCGAGGACCCGCTCGACCGTGGCGCCGGGCGGCAGGAACCCACCGTTGATCATGTTGGCGAAGGTGGGGACGCCCTCCTGGCCGATCACGGCCTCGGACCACATCTCCAGCTGGCCCCAGGTGAGCGGGCCGGTCGCGGCGCGCTCGCCCTTGAACGGCACCCGGTGCGTGGTGATCTCGCTCATCGGCCGCTCACCTCCGCGAGGGGGACGACGGCCGAGGAGCCGATCGGCTCGCCGCCGCCGTCGAGGGCCTCCACCTGGACGAAGGCCGCGTCGCCCGCGGTGCCGGGCAGCGCGATCGGCGTGTCCAGCCCGTTCCAGTCCGCGTGCGCGACCAGCTCCAGCGCGTCCGCGGAGGACCCGGCGAGCAGGCGCCAGCGGGCGACGTCCGTCGCGCCGTTCCACACCGCGTGCACCGCGCCGTCCTGGACGACCGCGTTCGGCGCGTCGGCGGGACGGCCGTCCCAGGCGAACTTGTAGACCCGGTACGAGCTCCACTTCTCGGGCAGTCGCGCGTCGAACAGCAGACTCCCGTCCGCCGCGAACTCCGAGATCCGGCCGGTCGGCCCCCACGCGACGATCGTGCCCCCGCCGGGGAGATCCTGAGCGGCGCCCTCGAGCGTCGTGGACAGGTGGTCGGGGTGGGTCAGGTCGCGGACGAGAGTCGTCTCGTTGCGCGCGGCGTCGACCCGGATCCAGGCGACCCGCGACTCCCAGCCCGGCCACAGGTCGACGGTCGCGTTGTCGAAGACCTTGACGACGTCGGGCTCGGCCCAGGTCGCGTCGTGCTGCCAGCCGAACCGCACGCCGGTGCCGAGCGGGAAGGTGCTCTGCCGGCCGCCGAGCCGCCAGACGACCTCGCCGGTCCGCCGGTCGACCTTGTAGACGGCGGAGGTGTAGCGGCCCGAGACGAGCAGGTCGCCGTTCGCGTCCTCGTCCACCGAGTTGAGGTGGAGGTAGTCGTAGGGCAGCGGCAGCATCCCGTACGGGAGGTCGGACTCGGTCACCGGGATGTGGTCGAGGCTGTTCCACCGCCACACCACCGTGCCGGTGGCGATGTCCACCTCCTCGATGACGCCGTCGAGGACCTGGCCGTCCTCGGGGCCGCCCACCTGCCTCAGGTCCATCGTGCGCGGCACGTACGCCATGAGCAGCGCGGTTCCGCGCGAGGTCAGCCTGAACTCGTGGAGGTCGGCCGGCACGGAGCCCTTGACCGTGGCGATGACCTGGTAGGTCTCGTCGACGATGTGGCAGACGCCGCGGCCGTGGCTCATGTCGTGGAAGGTGCCCTGCCACCAGGTGAGCACCGGCCGGCCGCGGTAGAGCTGCACGCGCAGATCGGCGGCCAGCTCGCCCTCCGGCACGGGGTGGAACCACACCGGCCGCCCCTGCCCGTCGATGATGAGGGGCCCGTGCGGGGCGTCGAGGGCGTGCGGGCTCTGCGGCGTGGTGAGGTAGACGCCGGGTTCGGTCCCCGGCCGGTTCTGGAGGATCTCGAAGGCCGGCGCCGCCGGGAGCGGCGCGGTGGCGGACGGGGCCGCGAGGGTCGCCGTCGCCGTCCCGCCCGGGGCGGGGCTCTGGTCGGTGTGGATCACGCGTGACTCTCCTCTGAGCTGAGAATGGGCAGGTCCGGGCGGTGTGCCCCGCCACCGGTCACGGCGAGGCGGGCGCGGATGATCTGGGCGATCCGGTCCCGGTGGGCGTCGACGAAGAAGTGGCCGCCGGGCAGGACGTGCGAGTCCCCGCCGGCCGCGCCGTGGTCCGACCACGCCAGCGCGTCCTCGACCGGCGTCATCGGGTCCTCGTCGCCCGCCAGGACGACGATCGGGCACCTCAGCGGCGGGCCCGGCTCGTACCGGTAGGTGTCGATCGCCTCGTAGTCGCCGCGCAGCACCGGCAGGACCAGCCGGGTGAGCGCCCGGCTCCGCAGCTGCCGGGCGTCCATGCCGCCGAGCAGCTCGACGTCCGCGAGGATGTCCGCGTCGCTCATCGGATGGACGCAGGACTGGGTGCTGCGCGACGGTGCCCGCCGCCCGGCGGCGAAGAGCACCGGAGGCTGCCCGGCCAGGTCGCGCACCACCTCGAAGGCGACCATGGCGCCCATGCTGTGGCCGAAGCAGGCGGGCGCCGGGCCCAGCACGGGCAGCTCGGCGCGGATCAGGCCGGCCAGCTCCCGCAGGTCGGTGAGCACCGGCTCGCGGTGGCGGTCCTGCCTGCCGGGGTACTGGACGGCGATGACCTCGACGTCCGGGCTCAGCGCCTCCGACAGCCGGTGGTAGGAGTTCGCCGATCCGCCCGCGTGCGGAAAGCAGAGCAGCCGGGGCGCGTCCGCCGCCGCCGGGTGGAACCGGCGGAACCATCCGGTGCCGCTGGTCGTGAACGCGTCGGTCCTGGATGAGCTGGTCATGGTCACGCGCCGCGCAGCAGGACGGCCCAGACGGTGGCCCCCGGCCCGAACGCCAGCGCGACGCCGTGCTCCCCCGCGGCGAGCGGGCGGGAGTCGTGCAGGCGCCCGAGCACGCCGAGCACCGCGGGCGCGGCGGTGTTGCCGTACTCGCGCATCACCGCCCGGGAGACCTCCACGGAGTCGGCCGGCAGGTCCAGTTCCTCGCCGACCCGGTCGATGATGCGCCGCCCGCCGGGATGCAGCGCCCACCAGCGGACGTCCTCGCGGCGCAGGCCGTGCCGGGCGAGCATCCGGTCGGTGGGAACGGCCACGGCCGACGCCGTCACGTCGGGCATGGTCGGGGCCAGCCTGATGTGCAGGCCGTGGTCCCCGAGGTGGACCTGCAGGTCGTCGGCGAACTCGGGAACGTAGAGCATCTCGGTGTCGACGACGTCCAGGCCCGGCACGCCCTCCTCCCCCGGGCGCACCACGACGGCGCAGGCCGCGTCGCCGAACAGGGTGAGCACCACCGCCTGCTCCTTGTCGTAGGGCGGCGGCTGCAGGTGCGGCGAGAACAGGTCGACGCAGAGCAGCACCGCCGGGCGCCGGTGGACCTCGACCCAGTTGCGGACCGTGGACAGCGCGGGCAGCGCGGCGTAACAACCCATCGGGCCGAGCGACTGGAACTCGGTGCCGGGCCGCATGCCGGTCTCGTGCACCAGCATGTCCAGCCCCGGGGCGGAGTGCGTCGTGGTCGTGGCCGTGGCCAGCAGGCCGACCTCCTCGACGGCCAGCCCGTCGCGGTCCAGGGCCCGGCCGATCGTCTCCGCGCCGAGGACCCGGGCGTGGGCGAGGCTCGTCGCCATGCGCCGCGCGGTGCTCCAGTGGCGGGGGTCGTCGGCCATCGGGTTCACGGCCATCCCCTTGGCGTCGATGGCCGAGTTGCGGACGATCTCCGCCACATGGCCGGCGCCGTCGTCGCCGGCGAGGAAGTCGGCGAACTCCTCCATCTTGACCTGCGGCGGGGAGCCGAACGCGATGCTGGTGATCCGGGCGGTGGGCATGACGGCCCCTCTCGGTGATCGTGGGTCGGGCGGGCGCGGCGGGGCGGATCGGGGCGGCGGGATCAGTCCGACCCCAGAGCGGGCGCGGGGACGGCGCCGCGGGCCGGCCCCGGCTCGGACCGGAGCCTGCGCCGGTCCTGGCGGCGGGTGAACGCGACCCCCGCGATCATCGCCAGCAGCCCGGTGGCGTTCATGACGCTGATCGTCACGTACAGCGGGGTCGGGCCGTCCGCGCCGGCACTGGCCAGCGCGCCGAAGACGACCGAGCCGGCGACGTAGAACACGGCCCCGGCGAGCGCGACCATCGCGCCGCCGGTCTGCTCCAGCGCCATCAGCGCGGTGAGCACCAGGCCGAGCACCAGATAGCTCGGCCCGACGATCGCGAGGTAGTGCGCCGTCTGGCCGGCCACCCGGTCGCTCTCGGCGGTGAGGTGGCCGATCACGTCGCGCAGCAGCCACAGGACCGGGACGATCACGGCGTACACCGAGATCGTGAGCTGCAGCGCCGCCGTCAGCACCGGGGTCAGCGGCCGCCCCTCGCCCGCGCCGAGGCGCTGGTTCATCAGGATCGCCGCCGCCGACCCCAGCACCATGCCCGGCATGATGACCAGGTTCTGGACGGTGGTCGCGGTGGCGAACCCGGCGATGACGTTCGGCCCGAACGGCGTCAGGATCATGATGAACGCGAAGTTCATCCCGAACATCACGAAGTTGACCAGGCTCACCGGCACGCCGGCCCGCAGCAGGAACCCCGGTACCTCGGCCCGCCAGCCCCAGCCCTTCAGCAGTCCCCGGCGCGCCAGGGCCACGGTGCCGTACGCCCCGGCGACCAGGCCGTTCAGCGCGGTGGCCAGTGGCAGCGCGGTGGCGCCGAGGTCCAGGCCGAAGCCCAGCACCGCCAGCGCGCCGATCTCCACCGTGGTGCTCACCGCCATGATCACCGCGGCGGGTCCCGCCCGGCCGCTGCCGCGCAGCACCGCCGAGCACAGCACCGGCCACGCCAGCGTGAGGTTGGCCAGCGACATCTCCCGCAGGAACGCCACGAAGTCGTCCTTGCTCTGGGCGGTCGCGCCGAGGACGTCGCCGAGGGCGCCCGCCCCCAGGCTGAGGCCGCCTCCGAGCACGACGCCCGCGGCGAGCCAGAGGATCCCCACGGTCAGCAGCGTGGCGGCCACGTCGTGCTCGCCGCGGCCGGTCCGCCGCGCGATGACGGTCTGGGCGGTCACGTCGAAGGCCATCTGCACGGCGAAGAACAGGAACGCCAGCGGGAAGTAGAGCGAGCGGAGCTGGATGGCCTCCTCGCCCATCCAGCCCATCATCGCGACGATCACGATCGGGACCAGGATGGCGAGGAGCTGCGCGAGCGCCATCGGCGCCGCGAGCCGGGCGAGCTGCTGCCGCTGCGGTGTCATGAACACAATCAGGTCGCCGTGCTCATGGCGCCGGTGACGTGCTCGCGCAGCTTGGAGTCGAACTCGTCCTTGTCGTTGGAGCGCGGGAACGGCACGTCGGGAACCGGGACGTCCAGGAACCGGCACAGCGGCTCCCAGCCGTCGGCGATCTCGAAGACCAGCAGCCGCTCCGGCTCGACCTCCCGCCGCACCGCGTCGTTGTGCTCGCGGAAGACCCGCATCGCGTGCTCGGGGTCGGTGAACTTCCCGCCGAACTGGCCGTCCCACACCACCTCGCGGGACATCGTCTTCATGTCCCGGATCACCGGCGTGGGAGCCGGGGCGGGGTCGACCGCGGCGCGGTGGATGGTGGCGGCGGCGCTGTCGTACCAGCGCTGGGGGTCGCGGACGGTGAGGATGACCTTCGCCTTCGGGTACCGGGCGACCAGGTCCCGCCAGAAGCGGGCGCCGGGCCAGTCGACGCTCGACCGGTACCCGCGGTACACCTCCTCCCAGTCGACGGGGCTCCCCTGGGCGGCACGCCGCCACATCGGGATCTCCTCGGGGCGCTCCAGCATCCCGAGCATGTGGTGGCACGGGCCGAAGCCGAGCGTCTCCAGGGCGGCCTTGAGCGAGAACGTGCCGGTACGGCCGAACCCGGCACCGATGACTTCGAGCATGAGGCCTTCCTCCGGTCGGAGCCGGGCGGGCTGTCCACCCGGCTCCGCTCACGGTGGCCGGTCGGGGAAGGTCCGGGTAAGCCACCGATGGCCGCGCGACCAGCGCGACGAATGTGCATATCCGGATTGCCAGGCCCGGTCAGGCGGCCGGGACCATCCCCTGCTTGATCGCGATCACCACGGCGGCGGTGCGGTTGGGCGCGCCGAGCTTCAGCATGACGCTGGTGACCAGCCGCTTGGCCCCGTGATCGGAGATCGACAGCCGGCGCGCGATCTGCTTGTTGCTCATCCCCTCGGCGAGCAGCACCAGGGTCTCGTTCTCGCGCGGGGTGAGGACGGCGGGCCGCACCGATCCGGACGGGACCGGCGAGCCCGCGCGGGCGAGCAGCTCGCGGCCCACCCGGGCGGGCATCGGCATCTCGCCGAGCATCATCCGGTCCAGCGCCTCGCCCAGGGCGGGCGCCGTCAGGTCCTGCTGGATGAGGAAACCGTCGGCGACGGCGGCGCCGCCGAACGACGAGCCGGAGGCGGCCTCGGTCTCGTCGAGCAGCAGGAGCACCTTGGTGCGCGCCGATGCCGCGGAGAGCTCGGCGGCCACCGCGCTCTCCACGCTGGTCACGACGAGCACGTCCACCTCGCCCCCGGCGACGGCCGTCTCGGCCGAGGGCCGGGTCGTGCAGTGGCTCACCGACCGGATGCGGGGCAGCAGGTGCAGCACGGCCTCCAGGCCGTGCCCGACGACCACGTTGCGCACATAGATGACGACGTTCAGGCGGTCGGTCATGGTGTCTTCCGGCATCGCGCTCGCACTCTCCTTGTATGGCTTGTAGTACGCCCTTTTGTCCGGGGCTCTGCCATGAAAGGCGACGGCGGATCGGTCAGGCCAGAGGGTTGTCGTCTTCCAGCCATCCGCCGGAATCCTGGAACCTCGCGATCGACCCCGCGACCCGCGCGCCGAGCGCGGCCAGCTCGGGCCGCCACGCGACGAAGGCGCCCGGCCGATGGACCGACGGCGGGTCGGGCAGCGCGACGAACGTGCCTCCGGAGGCGGTGACCAGCACACGGCCGGCCGCGCAGTCCCACGCGAAGGCGTCGGGCGTGACGGCCAGGTCCACCCGGCCGGTCGCGACGTAGGCGAGGGCGAGGGCCGCCGAGCCGATCCGGCGCACGTCGGCGGCGGCCACCAGGCCTGCCAGCAGTTCCATTTCGGCAGGCTCGGGCGCCGTGCCCGGACGGGGCACGTCGGACAGCACCATCGGCACAGCCCGCGGCGGCGGCTGCTCGACGGGACGTCCGTTGCGCAGCAGCGGGCCGCCGGCCGCCGCCGTGTACATCTCGTCGCGTGCGGGCTCGTAGACGCAGCCTCCGGCCGGCTCCCCGCCGATGGTCAGCCCGACGGAGACGCAGAACAGCGGCACGCCCCTGGCGAAGTTGTGCGTACCGTCGATCGGGTCGACGTACCAGCGGACGTCCGGCCCGCCGTGAACGTCCCCGTCCGCACCGGCCTCCTCGCCGACCACGACCGAACCCGGGCAGGCCGCGGCCAGGTCCGCCCTGATCATCGCCTCGGCCGCCGCGTCCGCGTCGGTGACCACGTCGTGCGCGTGCGTGCCGGCCTTGGCGCGCACGTCCACGCCCCGTTCGAAGACCCCCAGCAGCTCTTCGCCCGCCCGCCTCGCGGCGCGCGCGGCCGCGTCCACCAGGGCCACCACGTCAATGCCGTCACGTTCATCCGGAAGCGCCATCCGGTCACCGTAGCGCCGGGCATGCCCATCCAGGCATCGCACAAGCGCGGCGGGTCAGGGGTGACGGCGGCCTCGGCGCGGCGGTGACACTGGCGGCGACCGGCTCACCGAGCAAGCGAGGAGGCCCGTATGACGGGGTCGACCCTGACCACATCCGCCGACGAGCTGCGGACCTGGCTGATCCAGCGGATCGCCGAGTACCTGGAGAAGGACCCGGCCGAGATCGACGCCGAGGCGACCTTCGAGGCGCAGGGACTGGACTCCATGGCGGCGCTGACACTCTGCGACGACATCGAGGACCAGATGGGCCTGGTGGTGGAACCCACCCTGGCCTGGGACCACCCGACCATCGACGAGCTGGCGGCCTTCCTGATCGAGACCGCCGCAGTGTGACGATGGAGCTCAGGCAGCGGCGCTGGCCGCCCGAACCGGGCGAGGACGAGCTGAAGCTCCTCGCCGAGGTCGCACGCTCGCGGATCTGGACGGACGGGCCCTGGACCGCCGAGGTCGAACGCCGCATGGAGAAGCTGACCGGCGCCCCCCACGCGGTGGCGTTCAACAGCTGCACCTCGGCGCTGCACGCGGCCCTGCACGCGATGGGCTGCGAGCGCGGCACCCGCGTGGCGATGCCCGCGCTGACGTTCGCCGGCACCGCCACCGGAGCCGCGCACATCGGCGCGGACCTGGTCTACGCGGACGTACGGCCGGACACCCTCACGCTGGGGCCGCCGGCGGACCGCCACGCGGCGGACGTTCCCGCGGCGGACATCGTCGTGGCGGTCGACCTGCACGGCGTCCCGCACGGGCTCGATCGGGAGCGCGGCGCGGTACGGCCCGTGCTGACCGACGCGTGCCAGTCCATCGGGAGCACGCTGGACGGGCGGCACGTCGGGGCGGCCGGCACGCACGCCTGGTCGTTCTCCTCCGCCAAGCTCATCGCCGCCCCCGACGGCGGCGCCGTCACCACCGACGACGCCGGGATCGCGGGGCGGCTCCGGGAACTGCGCGACTACGGCGTCCCGGCCGGCGAGTCACGCTCCAACGCGGCCGTGGTGTGGGCGGGCGGGCACAACTGGCGCCCCTCCGAGACGTCCATGGTGATGGTCGCCCATCGCCTGGACCGGCTCGACGGGTGGGCGGCGCGGGCCCGCGACGTCACCGATCGCGTGCACCGGACGCTGGACGTGATCGGGCTGTGGCGGCAGGCGCCGGGCCAGGCGGCCCGGCCCGCCTGGCACAAGATCCGCTTCGGGCCGCCGGGCTGGGACCGCGACCGCGCCACCGCGCTCGAACGGGCCCTCACCGAGGCCGGCGTGCCGACGCACCGCTGGGGGCTGGTGCCGCTGCACCGCCACCCGGCCTTCACCCCGGCCGGCGGCGCGCAGCTGCCGGTCACCGAGGCCGCCGCCGCGGGCACGCTGTGCCTCGGCACGGAGGCCGCTCCCCCCATGACCTGGACCGACGATGAGGTAGAGCAGGTCTGCCGCATCCTGGAAACGACAGCAGGAAGCTGAACATGGATACTCCACTCGTTCGAGTCGGCATCATCGGCGTGGGGAACTGTGCCCGCGCCCTGCTCGAGGGCACGGCGTACTACCGCTCCGCGCCCGACCTCACCGCCGGGCTGATGTTCCCGGCGGTCGGCCCGTACGGTGCCGGCGCCCTGGAACCGGTCGCCGCCTGGGACGTCGACGTCGAGAAGGTCGGCAAGGATCTCTGGTCCGCGCGCGCCGCCGGGCAGAACCTCGACATCGGCATCCCGCAGGGCGACCTGCTCCCGCTCGGCGCCGACGTGCGCGTGCAACGGGCCCCCACCCTGGACGGCACCGGGACCAAGTACCGGGAACGGATCACGCTCGCCGCCTCCGACACCGACGAGGACCGCGCGACGATCATCGAGCAGATCCGGTCCGCCCAGGTCGACGTGCTGCTCAACTACCTCCCGGTGGGTTCGCAGGAGGCCACCGAGTGGTGGGCGGGGGTCGCGCTGGAGGCGGGCGTCGGGTTCGTCAACAACGTGCCGGTCTTCATCGCCCGCAAGGAACGCTGGCGGACGGCGTTCCGCGCGGCGGGCCTGCCGCTCATCGGCGACGACATCAAGTCCCAGCTCGGCGCGACCTACCTGCACCGGGTGCTGGTCCGGGCCTTCTCCGACCGCGGCATCAGCCTGGACCGCACGTACCAGCTGAACGTCGGCGGCAACATGGACTTCTACAACATGCTGGAGCAGGAGCGGCTGGCCTCCAAGCGGGAGTCGAAGACCTCCGCGGTCACCGACGCCTACGCCGGTGACCTGGCCGACGACAACGTCCACATCGGCCCCTCGGACTTCGTGCCGTTCCTGGGCGACACCAAGAAGGCCTTCATCCGCTGCGAGGGGCGCGGCTTCGGCGGCGCGCCGATCGAGATGGAGATCCAGCTGACCGTGCCCGACTCGCCGAACTCGGCGGGCGTGGTCATCGACGCCGCCCGGATCGCCAAGCTCGCGATGGACCGCGGTGACACGGCCGTCGACGAGTGGGCGTCGGCGTGGTTGTTCAAGGCTCCGCCGCACGCGGTGGCGCAGGAGTCCGACCAGATCGCCCGGGAGCGGCTCGTCCGGTGGATGGCCGACGAGCACTGACATGATCCGGGCGGATCCAGGACGGATCCGGGGACGGGGACGGCCGGGCCGCGCGCGAGCGGCCCGGCCGTCCCCGTTCCGTGCCCGGCGAAAAGCTGGAACGGAGAGGGAGGCAGGGACATGACGTTGATCGACGGCACGCCGGCGATCGCCGGCCGGCTGGACGGACCGCCGCCCCGGCTGGTGTTCGTCTTCCCGGGCCAGGGCGCCCAGTGGGTGGGCATGGGCCGGGAGTTGCTGAAGTCGAGCCCGGTGTTCGCCGGGACCCTGGACGCATGCGCCGCGGCGGTCGAGGCGGAGCTCGGCTGGTCGCCGCGCCGGCGCCTGGAGAGCGACGCGCCGCTGTCGGCCGTGGACGAGATCCAGCCGACGCTGTGGGCGTTCCAGGTGGCGCTCGCCGCGGTCTGGCGGGACTGGGGCATCGAGCCGGACCTCATCATCGGGCACAGCATGGGCGAGATCGCCGCCGCGACCGTGGCGGGCGCCCTCGACGTCGCCGGCGCCGCCGCGGTCGTGTGCCGCCGCGGCCTGCTGCTGAAGGACCTGGGCGCCGTCGGCGCCATGTGGGCGGTCGGGCTCGGCGAGAAGCAGGCCGAGGAGGCGATCGGCGACGACGCGGAGCTGGTGTGCGCCGGCGTCCTCAACAGCGACCGCTTCACCGTGCTGTCGGGGGACCCGGAGGCCATCGCGCGGATCGTCGAGCCGCTGCGCGAACGGGGCGTGTTCTGCCGCCGCGTCGCCGTCGGCTATGCCTCGCACGGCCCGCAGGTCGAGCCGATCCGGGAGCGGCTGGGCGCGGCGCTGGCCGGGATCGCGCCCCGGCCGCCCCGGATCCCGTTGCACTCGACGGTGTGGGACCGGCCGGTCGAGGGCGCGGAGCTGGACGGCTCGTACTGGATGGAGAACGTGCGGCGCCCGGTGCGCTTCGCCGCCGCCGTCCGGTCCGTTCTGTCCGGTGCCGATCCGGCCGTGTTCGTCGAGATCAGCCCGCATCCGCTGCTGGTCTCGGCGGTCGGCGACGCGATCGAGACCGCCGGCTCGGCGGCGACCGCCGTCGCTTCCCTGGTGCGCAGGCAGCCGGAGGTCGAGACGCTGCTGGCGGCGCTGGGCAGCGTTTACGCTGCGGGCCGCGATCCCGACTGGGCCAGTGTCGCCAAGGCCGAGCTCCCTGTTCCGCTGCCCGCCCAGCCGTGGCAGCAACGGCGTTTCCGGGTCCAGCCGCGCTGAACGGACGACAGCGCCCCTCGGCGGCCAGTGGCTGCCGAGGGGCGCTGTTCCGTGCCGGGTGTGGAGCCGCTCAGTCCTGCGACGGCATTCCGGCGACGTCGATGGGCACGGCCCGCCGCAGCTCGCCCGAGCGGACGAGCTCGGCGACCCGCTGGATGTCGTCCTGGAGCGGGCGGTCGCCCTCCAGGAACGGCGTCACCTTGCGGACGAGCGTGTGGGCCGCGGCGGTGGCCGGGCTCAGCTGCTCCAGCCCGCGCAGGTCGGCGGCCTGGCAGAGCGCGATCAGATGGATCGCCACCACCTCCTGGGCCAGCTCCACGATCGAGCGCGCGTCCCGCGCCGCGATCGTGCCCATGCTCACCTTGTCCTGGTTGTGGGCCTCGGTGGAGCGCGAGAACGACGTCGCCGGGGTCGTCCAGCGGAGCGCCTCCGCCACCAGGGAGGACGCGCTGATCTGCATCCCCTTGAAGCCGTGGTGCAGGCCCGAGTCCCAGCTCCCGGCCTCGTAGCGCGGGATGAGGTTGGGGGTCAGCCCGTTGTTGAACTTCTCGTCCACCACCAGTTCGAGCTGGCGGTCGAGCATGTCCGCGACGCTGGCGACGGCGATCTTCAGTGAGTCCATCACCTGGCCGACGTGCCCGCCGTAGAAGTTGCCTCCGTTGAGCACCCGCCCCTCAGGGTGGAACAGCGGGTTGTCGTTGGAGGAGTTGACCTCGATCTCCAGCATCTGCCCGGCCCAGGTCAGCGTGTCGCGCAGGGCGCCGACGACGTGGGGCGCGCACCGGATCGAGTAGCGGTCCTGGATGGGCCGTTCGAGCTGGCGGTATCCGTCGCCCGCCCACTCGCCGTCCGCGCCCGGCGCGCCGCCCGCGGACTCCCCTCCGTCCAGCAGCACCCGGACGTTGCGCGCGCTGGTGAGCACGCCCTCGTGCGGCTTCTGCCGGAAGAGGAAGTCGTCGAAGTGCGCCGGGTTGCCGAGCAGCACCTGGCTCGCCAGCGCCGTGCACAGCTCCGCGGCGAACGCCAGTTCCAGCGCGTCGTGCGCGGCGAGGACGGCGAACCCCGCCATGAACGAGGTGCCGTTGACGAGCGCCAGCCCCTCCTTGGACTCGAGCTCCACCGGGGTCAGCCCGGCGGCGGCGAGCGCGGCGGCCGCCGGCCGCCGTTCACCGGCGTGCAGCACCTCGCCCTCGCCGGTCAGCATGCGGGCCACGTAGCTGAGCGGGACCAGGTCGCCGCTCGCGCCGACCGACCCGCGCTCGGGGATGATCGGCAGGATGTCGTGGTTGAGGCAGTCCAGCAGCAGCTCGACGACCCGCGGCCGGATCGCGGAGTAGCCGCGCGCCAGGCAGTTGGCCCGGATCAGCAGCGTCGCCCGCGTGACGTCCTGCGCGGCCGCGTCCCCGGTCCCGCAGTTGAGGAAGCGCAGCAGGTTCTGCTGGAGCGCGGCGCCCTTGACGCCGTGGATCTGCCGGGTGTTGCTGTCGCCGAAGCCCGCCGTCACACCGTAGATCGGCACTCCCGCCGCGATGAGGTCGTCCTTGGCCGTGGCGGTGGCGCGCATCCGCCCGACGGCCCGGTCGGCGATTCCCGTCCGCGGCCGGTCGGGCCCCCGCGCGACCGTGACCGTCTCGGTCAGGGTCAGCCGGTGGCCGTCGAGCAGCAGCGGCGACGGTTCGGTCCGTTCTGCGTACGGAGCGGAGAGCGTGTCCGCCATGTGCACACCCCATTCTGGTTGCGGCAGCCGGTACCGGAAGTCTGATCAGCGGGCCCGCCGCGGGTAATCCCTGAGCCGCCGCGCTCCCGCGCTGCCTGGATGGGCATGCCTGCCACAGCGCGGGGCCGGGTCAGTCGGCGTGGTCGGCCGACATGATCACCTCGGCCGGGGGCGGGTCGCGGTAGAGCAGCTCGACCTGGGCCGACCGGTGCCGCAGCACCTCGAGCTGGCTCACCGCCCCCTTGTCGGTCAGCTCCCCCGCCTCGCGGTCCGGCGGCTCGGCGAGCAGCACCATCCGCTCGACCCGCCGCGAGGTCCGCCGGCCCGCGTTGAACCGGGCCAGCGCCTCGGCGAGCCGGCGGCGCAGCGGCACCGGATCGCCCGCGCGCCGGGGCCACGCCAGCGCCCCGACCTGGGTCCGGCCGGAGCCGGTGATGACCACCTCGGCGAGCTCGTCGCCGATCGCCGCGAGCAGCGCCGCACGCAGCGACCCGACCCGGACCCAGGTCCCGTTGGCCAGCTTGAAGTCCTCGCCGAGCCGGCCCTCGAACACCAGGCCACGGCCCGGGTCCGCGTCGTCCACCAGCAGCCCGGCGTCGCCCGTGCGGTAGAAGCCCTCCGCGTCGAAGGCCTCGGAGCTCCGCTCGGGATCGTCCAGATAGCCGGGCATCACCGTGGGCCCGGCGGCGCGCAGCTCCAGCCGCCCGTCGACCGGGGCCAGCTTGAGCCTGATCCCGGGCAGCGGCACCCCGATCGCGCCCGGCACGTCGATGTCCAGATGGGCCGAGGTGACCGCCGACGCCGTCTCGGTCATGCCCCACGACGAGGTGAAGCGGATCTCGCGGTCGCAGAACTGCGCCGCCAGCCGCAACATGCGCGCCCGCAGCGCCTCGGGCAGCGGGGCGCCCGCGCTGAACAGCAGGTTGAGCCGGGCGAAGAAGCCCTTGGCGAGCACCGAGTCGCGCTCCAGCTCGTCCGCCAGGAGCCCGAAGCCGGCCGGCACGTTGAAGTAGACGTTCGGCGAGATGTCGGCGAGGTTGCGCAGGCTGCGCGCGAAGAGCTCGGGCGTCGGCCCGCCGCCGTCGATGTGGAGGGTGCCGCCGTTCGTCAGGACCATGTGCAGGTTGTGGTTGCCGCCGAAGGTGTGGCTCCAGGGCAGCCAGTCGACGAGCGTGAGCCGGCTGGTGGCGAGGAACGGCCAGACCTGCCGCATCATCTGCTGCACCGCGCAGAGCATGCGATGGGTGTTGGGCACGGCCTTGGGCCGCCCGGTGGAGCCGCTGGTGAAGAAGATCTTGGCGACGGAGTCCGGGGTGACCGCCGCGCCCGCGGCGCGGAGGCGCTCGCCCGGCTCGGCCCGCAGCAGTTCGTCGAAGGGCACCAGGCCGGCGAGGGGCGGGCCGGGCTGGTCCCGGTCGTCCCTGCCGACGATCGCGACCGGAACCGACTCGGCGATCGCCGCCAGCGCCGCGCCGTACTGCCGGCCGTCCTCGGCGTACACCGCGCCGGGCCGGGCGATGCCGGTGACCAGCCGCAGCCGTTCGTGGCCGCCGGTCAGCGAGTACGCGGTGCTGAGCGACACCACCGGGATCCCCGAGACGTAGCCGGCGAGGGTGAGCTGGAGATGGCGCAGCGAGTTGCCCGACACCACCATGAGCGGGCGGTCCGGCCCCAGCCCGAGGCCGAGGAGGGCCTCGCCCAGTGACTCCGCGCGCGCCAGCGCCTCGCCGTAGGTCAGTTCCTCCCACTCGCCGCACCACCGTTCGGCGGCCAGCACCGCGCCGGGCCGTTCCGCGGCCCACCGGCGCAGCGGGCGCGCCAGGTCGGCGTCGTAGGGACCCAGCGGCACGGTGGACGACAGCAGCACGCTGCCGTCCGGGCGATGCCTCGCCTCGATGTCCGGCCGCGCGAACACCTGGTCCGCGTGTGCTGTCTCCGCGCTCACATCTACCGCCTCATTCCAGCCGCGAGAATGGCGTCACCGCCCGACTTTTCCCGGCACCTTAAACAGACACGCTGGGTGCGCGAAAGGTGCGACTTCGGTCACCGTTTTATCGACGGCCCTTTGTCCGCGCAGGTCAGCGTTCCGGCCATGCCCGGGCAGGCATGCCCATGGGGGCAGCGCGATGGGGCGCGCGGACGCCCCTTCTCCGATTCCGGCTGAATTGGCGATGCTCGTTTCCACTCCGCCGAATTTCGTCGAGGGGACAACGATGCACGAGCCTCGGGTCGTCGTCACCGGATTCGGTGTCATCTCCAGCATCGGGGTCGGGCGCGACGACTTCCTGACCGCTCTGCGGGCGGGCGCCTGCGGCGCCTCCCCCATCAGCGGCTTCGACACCACGGGTTTCCGGACCGCGCGGGCCTACGAGGTTCCCGGCCTCGATCCGCAGACGCTGCTGCGCCGGATCGAGCCCGGCGGGTTCGGCAAGGTCGGCGCGCAGGCCGCGGCCGCCGCGCGGATGGCGATGGCCGACGCCGGCCTCGATCCGGCGTCGGTGCGCGACGAACGCGGCGTCATCGCGGTGGGCACGACCTGCGGCGAATCGCTCGACGTGGACGCGCTGGCCGCCGCCGAGGTCGCGGGCGGGCTCGACCGGCTCCCGACCGCGCTGGCGAGGCGCGTCCATCCGGGCCGCCTGCCGGTGGCGGTGGCCGCGGAGCTGGGCCTGTCGAACGTCGCGGCCGTGACCATCCCGACGGTCTGCGCCGCGGGCAACTACGCGGTCGGCCACGCGCTGGACGCGCTGCGGAACGGGGAGGCCGAGTTCGCCGTCTGCGGCGGCGCCGACTCGGTGAGCCGGATGGCCTTCGCCGGGTTCTACCGGCTGCGGGCCTGGGCCCCGGAGAAGTGCAGCCCGTTCGACCGCGACCGGACCGGGTTCATGTTCGGTGAGGGCGCCGGGATGCTCGTCCTGGAGACCCTCGGCCACGCGCGGCGGCGTGGCGCGAAGATCATGGCCGAGGTCGCCGGGTTCGGGCTCAACTGCGACGCCGAGCACCCCACCAGGCCGAAGCGGGAACGCGTCGCGCAGTGCCTGTCACAGGCCCTGCGCGATGCCGGGAGCACCCCCGGTGACGTGGACGTCGTCTTCGCGCACGGCACCGGCACCAAGATCAACGACGCGATGGAGTCCGCCGTGCTGGCCGACGTCTTCGGCGCCGCGCCCCCGCCGGTCACCGCGCTCAAGTCGATGATCGGCCACACCCAGGGAGCGGCGGGCGCGCACGCGTGCATCGCGGCGATCCTGGGGATGCGGCACGGCTTCATCCCGCCGACCGTCAACTTCGTCACGCCCGACCCCGAATGCCCGGTGGACTGCGTGCCCGGCGAGGCACGGACCGCCCGCGTGCGGACCGCCCTGGTCAATTCGCTCGGAGTCGGTGGCAACAACGCGGCGGTCGTGCTGCGGCACCCGGACTCCCTGCGAGAGGGAGACAGCGAAGGAGACGCAGCATGACCGCGGCGAAGGGCGTCATCTCGGCCATGTCCCTGATGTCGCCGGCGGGCATCGGAGTCGAGCCGTTCCGCGCGGCGATCCGCGCGGACCGCCCGGTGCCGGGCGGCCGGGTCGAGGACTTCCACACCGAGCCGCCCGAGGGGGCGGGCCGCCCCGTCCGCCTGATCGACCGGCCCTCCGCGATGGCGCTCGCCACGATCGGGACGCTTCTCGGCGACGACGTCCTCGCGGGATGGGCGCCGGACCGGCGGGCGCTCGTCCTCGGCAGCGGGGCGTCGGGGATCGACCAGTCGATGACCCTCACCCGGGACTCGCTGACCCGTCCCCGGCCCGACAACGTCAACCCCGCGCTCGTCCCCGCCTGCGTGATGAACTACGCGAGCGCGCAGGCCGCGATCGCCTACGACCTCCAGGGACCGAACGCGACCGTGACGGCGGGCCGGGCCACCGGGCTGGCGGCGCTCCGGTACGCGGGGCTGCTGCTCGCGCGGGACCGGGCCGACGCGGTGGTGTGCGGCGCCTACGAGGACCTGAACGAACGGCGCGTCGCCATCGCCGAGGCGGCCGGCATCAAGGGCACCGTCACCGAAGGCTGCGGCGCGTTCCTCGTCGAGCCGGCGGAGCGTGCGCGGGCCGGCGGCCGGCCGGTCCTCGCGGAGATCCTCGCGGTGGACGGCGGCGTGTTCGCCGAGCCGCGCGACGCGGCCGGCGTGCTCGCCGCCTCGGTGCGCCGGGCGCTGGCCACCGCCGGGGCCGGCCTCGGGGACGTCGGCCTGATCGTGCCCGGCGGGACCGAGGACGCCGACCCGCACGGTCTCGCGCATGCCCGGACCGTCCGCCCCGGCGCGATCGTCGGCGACGCGTTCGGCGCGGCGGCGGCGTTCCAGCTCGCCGCCGCGATCGCCGCGGGCGGCGGCGACCTCGCGCTGATCACCACGATCGACCCCGACGGGCACGCGATGTGCTGCCTGCTGCGGACCGCCGGCCCCGGCGGAGACGAAGGAGGACCAGGAGCATGACGGACATCGCGATCGTCGGCATCGACTGCCGCTTTCCCAAGGCGCCGGACCCCGCCGCGCTGTGGGACCTGCTGATGCGCGGCGGGGAGGGCGTGATCGAGGTGCCCAAGTCCCGCTGGAACGCCGACGTCTACTACGACCCGGAAGGCGGGCGCGGCAAGGTCAACACCCGGTACGCCGGCTTCATCGACGACGCCGACGCCTTCGACCACGAGTTCTTCGGCTTCGCCGCGGAGGAGGCCGAGGTCGCCGACCCGCAGGTGCGGCTGCTGCTGCAGACCGCGTGGCGTGCCGTGGAGGACGCCACGCTCGACCCGCGGTCGCTGGCCGGCAGCAAGACCGGCGTCTACGTCGGGATCATGGGCTCGGAGTGGATGAGCCTGCTCATGACCAACTTCCAGACCATCACCGGCCATGTCGGCTCGGGCAACGGCTACGCGATCGCGGCCAACCGGATCTCCTACGAACTCGACCTGAGCGGCCCGAGCATGGCGATCGACACCGCCTGCTCGTCCTCGCTGGTCGCGACCGAGCAGGCGTGCGCCGCGCTCCGCACCGGCCTGTGCGACCAGGCCCTGGTGGGCTCGGTGAACCTGTTCATCACACCGTCGTCCAGCATCTACTTCGCGCAGGCCAAGGTCGCCTCGCCGGACGGCCGGTGCAAGCCGTTCAGCGCCAAGGCCGACGGGTTCGGGCGCGCGGAGGGGGTGGCGGTGCTCGTGCTGCGCCGGCTGGCCGACGCCGTCGCCGACGGGTTGCCGATCTACGCCGTCATCAAGGGCGGCGCGGTCAACCACGGGGGCCGCAGCACGACCGTCACCGCGCCCAACCCGCACGCGCAGCGGGCCGTGATCGCCGACGCGTACCGCAGCGCGGGCGTCCGGCCGCAGGACGTCGCCTACGTGGAGGCGCACGGCACCGGGACCCTGCTGGGCGACCGGCTGGAGGCCAGAGCCCTCGGCAAGGTGCACGGCGTCCCCCGCGACCGGCCGTGCGCGATCGGCTCGATCAAGGGCAACATCGGGCACGCCGAAGGCGCGGCCGGCATCGCGGGCCTGATCAAGACCGCGCTGGCGTTGCACCACCGCGTCCTCCCGCCGAGCCGCTTCGCCGACAGCGAGAACCCGCGGCTCAAGCTGGCGGCGAACGGGCTCGCGCTGGTCAAGGACCCGACGCCGCTGCCCGACGGCGAGGTCTTCGCCGGTGTCAGCGGATTCGGGCTCGGCGGCACCAACGCGCACATCGTGCTGGGCACCGCCCCCGAGCGGGCACCGCGGCCGCCGGACGGCGGGCGGCCCGGCGGCGGCCTGCTGACCGTGTCCGCGCGGGACGTCACCAGCCTGCGCGGCGCCGTCCGGCGGCTGGCGCAGGACGTCGCGTCCCGGCCGGCCGGCCGGCTCGCGGCGCTGAGCTGGACGACCAACCAGGTGAAGGCCTCCGGGCCGGTGCGGTTCGCGCTGCCCGCGTTCGACCGGGACCGCGCGGTGGCGGCGCTGGCGGCGGCCGCCGAGGACGACGCCGCGCTCGCCGCGCGTTCCGGCCGGGCCGTTCCGAAGCCGATGACCGGATGGGTGCTCTCCGGGGCGGCGGGGCAGTCGGGCGTGTCCGGTGACCTGCACGATCAGCTGGCGGTGTACCGGGAGGCGCTCGCCACGGTCGACGCGGCGCTCCTCCCCCGGCTCGGCTGGTCCGTGCGGGACGCGGCGCTCTCCGGTGACGAGCCGCCCGGCGCCGTGCCGGCCGCCACGGATCCGGTCGTCTTCGCCATCACGTGGGCGCTGGGCCGAACGCTCCTCGACGTGGGCGTCCGCCCGGCCTGGATCCTCGGAGAGGGAGCGGGCGAGTACGCCGCGGCCGCGCTGGCCGGGATCCTCGAACTCGGCGACGCCTGCCGCCTCGTGGCCGCGCCGGACGACGCGAGAGCGAGTGTCGCCGCCGGCCTCACCTACCTCGCGCCGTCCACCCCGCTCTACTCGGCCCGCCGGGACGCGCCGCTCGGCGACGAGCCGCTGAACGCCGCGTTCTGGTCGGAGCGCCCGGCCGGCGGCGCCGGGTTCGACGCCGCGCTCGCGGCCGCGCTGGAGACCAGACCGGCCCGCGTGATCGAGATCGTCGGCGAGCGAACCGGAGGCCTGCGCGTGTCGCCGTCCTTCGAAGGTCTCCTCGAGGTCATCGCGGCGCTCTACCGGGACGGTCTCGATCCCGACTGGGACCGGCTGTACGACCCCGGGCAGCGGGTCCGGCACCGGCTCACCCCGTACGGCTTCGCCGCCACCGGGCGCTGGTGGTGGAACCACCCGATCGGCGAAGGCGGCGACCTGTCGGCGGCCGTCGCCGCCCCGTCCGCCCCGCACCCTGGAGGAAGCTCATGAGCCGTTCCGTGCTCGTCACCGGAGGCAACCGCGGCCTCGGCCTCGCGATCGCGCGGGCGTTCGCGGCGGCGGGCGACGCGGTCGCGGTGACCCACCGTGGCTCCGGCGCCCCTGACGGGCTGTTCGGCGTCAACTGCGACGTCACCGACTCCGAGCAGGTCACGCAGGCGTTCAAGGAGATCAAGGAGGCGCAGGGACCGGTCGAGGTGCTGGTCTCCAACGCCGGTATCAACGACGACGCGCTGCTGCTGCGGATGCGCGAGGAGTCGTTCAGCCGCGTGATCGACACCAATCTGACCGGGGCGTACCGGGTGGCCAAGGCCGCCGTGCCGGACATGATCCGGCTGCGCCGGGGCCGGATGATCTTCATCTCGTCCGTGGCCGGGCTGAAGGGGCACGCGGGCCAGACCAACTACGCCGCCAGCAAGGCCGGGCTGATCGGCCTCGCCCGGTCGCTGGCCCGCGAGGTGGCGACCCGGGGCGTCACCGCGAACGTGATCGCGCCCGGGCTGCTGGACACCGACATGACGAGCGAGGTCGTCACCAAGTACAAGGACCACATCCTCGCCGAGGTGCCGCTCGGGCGCACCGCCACGCTCGACGAGGTCGCGGCGGCGGCGATCTGGCTGGCGTCCGGGCCGGCCGCGGCCGTGACCGGCCAGGTGATCACCATCGACGGCGGCGGGAGCCTGGGGCACTGACGCCGCGTCCAAAAGGGATGGAGTTCCCGGTTCGCCACTCCTGACCACAGCCGGACAGAGTGGCGGTTCGAGCCGTAAGAATTCGTAATAAATACCTAGACTGGCCGTAATTCGGTCAGGCCATGCAGCTCATGCGGGCCACTTGTGCGCGCCCGTTCGCCCGCCCAGGTGGCCTGAAGCTGCGCGCTCCCAGTGGCAAGGTTACGAATGGACAGCTCCCTCACGGCCACGTCCTCAACGACCCCGCACGTTCCGACCCCGCCAATTCAACGGTTGTGGGTTTTTACTTTCTTTCTCGTCACGCTCGGCATGTGGGCCGGTCTTCTCGGGTCCGCGCAAATTCTGCTGCCCGATAAAATCGCCGCCCTGGATCCACGGCACAAGGTCTGGAACCTGGGACTGGTGGTCGCCCTGGGCGCCATCGCCGCGATCGTCTCCTCCCCCGTCGCCGGGGCGCTGTCGGATCGCACGACCTCGCGGTTCGGGCGGGGGGGGGGGGGGGGGGGGGGGGGCGCGCCCCGGGGGGGGGGGGGGGGGGGGGCCCCGCGCCCGCCCGGGGGGCGCGGCGCGCGCCGCG
>NZ_JBICUD010000003.1:24019-155758 GCF_043198015.1 Spirillospora sp. NPDC048911
ACCGGGGCGGGGGGGTCGCCCTGGGCGCCAGCGCCGCGAGCGGCCCCGCCCCCGGCGCGGGGGCGGTGTCGGAGCGCACGCCCTCGGGGTGGGGGCGGCGGCGGCCCGGGGGGGCCGCCGCCGCCCTGGTCTGCTCATGCGCGCTGCTCGCCCTGCCTCTGCAGTCGTCGCTCGCCGGCATCGGAGCGTGCTGGATCCTGGTGCACGGCAGCGTGAACGCGATGCACGCCGCGCTGTGCGCCACCGTTCCCGACCGCGTTCCGGTCAACCAGCGCGGCATGGTCTCGGCCGTCGCCGCGCTCGCGATGCCGCTCGGGCTGGTGCTGGGCACGCTGCTCGTGTCGGGCCTGCCCAACTGGGCCGGGTACGTCATCGTGGGCGGTGTCGTGGCGACGCTGGCCGTCCCGTACCTCGTGCAGAAAGAGGATCCAGCGCCGGCTCGCGACCGGCGCCGGGAAAAGGGCGGCCGGGAGCAAGGACGACGGCGCTCGGTCCGCGGTCTCCTGACAGACCTGTACGTCAGTCCACGGCACAACCCGGACTTCGCGTGGGCGTGGGGCGGCCGGTTCTTCTCGCAGCTGGCGTCGTCGCTCGCCACGCTCTACCTGCTCTACTTCCTGCGCGACGAGGTGCGGCTGGCCGATCCCGACGGCGGGGTCGTCGTGCTCAGCCTGCTCTACACCGTGGGCGTGGTCGCGGCGAGCGTGGCGGCGGGACGCATGTCCGACCGCACCGGCCGGCGCAAGGTGTACGTCGTCGTCTCGTCGGCCCTGATGGCCGGCGCGCTGATCTGCATGGCGCTGCTCCCGGTCTGGCCTGCGGCCCTGCTGTCGGCGGCCGTGCTCGGCGCCGGCCACGGCGTCTACCTCGCCATCGATCAGGCCCTGGTCACCCAGATCCTGCCCAGGGCGCGGGACCGCGCCAAGGATCTCGGCCTGATCAACATGGCCGGCAGCAGCGCCGTCGCCCTCGCGCCGCTCCTCGCCGCCCAGTCGGTGCTCCTCGGCGGGTACTCGCTGCTCTTCGTCCTCGCCGCCGGGCTGGCGTTCGCCGGCGGGCTCCTCATCCAGCCGATCAGCTCGGTCCGCTGAGCCGGTCCGGTGGAGCCGCCGACCTGTCGAGAGAGGTGCCGCAGCTTTTGCTGGCAAGACGTTCAACCGAACCACAACCCGCGTCGCCCGCGTCGCCCGTGTCGTTCGAGGTGCTGGGGCGGCTCTCGATCAGCGCCGGGCGGCAGCCCGTGGCGCTGCCGCGCTCCCAGGTCCTCCAGGGCCTGCTCGGCGTCCTGCTGCTCGCGCAGGGCGAGCCGTTGCGCACCGAGCGGCTCACCCGGCTGGTGTGGTCCGACCGGGCCGAGCTGACCAGCCGGGAGTCCGTGCACGTCGGGATGTCGCGGCTCCGCAAGTGGCTCCGGCAGGCCGGCGGCGGCCGGCTGTCGATCGATCACCAGGACGGCTACCGGCTCGTGGTCCCGGCGACCGATCTCGACCTGCACCGGTTCCGGGCGCTGGCCGGCCGGGCGCGATCGGCCGAGGATCCCGACCTGCGCGGCTCGCTGCTGCTCTCCGC
Source organism: Spirillospora sp. NPDC048911 (assembly GCF_043198015.1). Classification (NCBI taxonomy): domain Bacteria; kingdom Bacillati; phylum Actinomycetota; class Actinomycetes; order Streptosporangiales; family Thermomonosporaceae; genus Spirillospora; species Spirillospora sp. NPDC048911. The sequence goes on from NZ_JBICUD010000003.1 coordinate 25,589, forward strand.
GCTCGACCTGCGCCGCGGGCCCGTGCTCGCCGGGATGGAGTACCTCGACCGCGACGACATCCTGGTGCGCTCGATCGACCAGGACGTCCGCGAGGCGGTGATGAACCTGGCGGCCCTCGCGCCGCGCCTGGAACGGATCGAGCCGGTCATCCGCGTCGTCGGCGCGCTGGCGCGGGAGCTCCCGTTCGACGAGCCGCTGCACGCCGCCCTCATCGAGCTGCTGGCGGCGGGCGGCCGGCCCGCCGACGCCCTGGACGCCTACCGCCGGCTGAACGAGCGGCTGACCACCGAGCTCGGCGTCGAGCCGAACCGGCAGGTCCAGGACGCGCATCTGCGGATCCTCGCCCGGACCCGGCCGTTCACGAGCGCGGCGGAGGCCGGCGAGGCCCTGCCCGTGCCCGCCCAGCTGCCGCCCGACGTCCCCGACTTCACGGGCCGCGCGGACGAGGTGGCGCGGATCGCCGAGAGCCTGGTGGACCCGGCGGACAAGCGGGGATGGCGGGCGCGGTCGGTGGCGGTCACGACGGTCGCCGGCATGGGCGGCATCGGCAAGACCACGCTCGCCGTGCACGTCGCCCACATGCTGACCGCCGCGTTCCCCGGCGGGCAGCTCTACGCCGACCTCGGCGGGGACGGCGACCCGGCCGAGCCCGGCGAGGTGCTCAACCGGTTCCTGCGCGCGTTGGGGATGAGCGGCTCCGGCGTTCCCGCCTCGCTCGCCGAGCGCACCGCGCTCTTCCGCAGCCGCGTCGCCGGGCGCAGGGTCCTCATCGTCCTCGACGACGCGGCGAGCGAGGAGCAGGTGCGCCCGCTGCTGCCCGGGGCCCCGGACGCGGCGGTGCTCATCACCGGCCGCAACCGCCTGACCGGGCTGGAGGGCGCGACGCTGCTGGACCTGGAGGTCCTGTCGCCGCCGCAGGCGGTCGACCTCCTGGCCCGGGTCGTCGGCTCGCGGCGCGTCGCGGCCGAGCCCGGCAGCGCGGTGGAGCTCACCCGGCTGTGCGGGTACGTCCCGCTGGCGGTGCGGATCGCCGCCGGCCGGCTGGTCGGCCGCCCGGACTGGACGCTCGCGCACCTGGCCGAGATGCTCCGCGACGAGCGGGGGCGGCTGGACGAGCTGGCCGTCGGCGACCTGGGCGTCCGGGCCAGTTTCGAGCTGAGCTACCGGCCGCTGCCGCCCGCGACCCAGCGGGCGTTCCGGATCATCGGGCTGCTGGACGCGCCGTCCTTCGCCGCCTGGACGGTCGCGGCCCTGCTCGGCATCCCGCTGAACGAGACGCGCCCGCATCTGGAGACGCTGATCGACGCCCAGCTCGTCGGCGTCGCCGGCCCCGACGACGCCGGCGAGCTGCGGTACCGGATGCACGACCTGGTCCGGCTCTACGCCCGGATGTGCGCGACCACCGAGGACGCGCCGCGGCAGCGCACCGCGGCCCTCGGCAGGGCCCTCGGCGCCTGGCTGTGGCTGGCCGAGCGCGCCGCCGACCGCGTCCCCGGGCCCGCCTACGCCGCCATGCACGGCACCGCGCCGCGCTGGCCGCTGCCGCCGGCGACCGCCGCGCGGTTGCTGGCCGACCCGATGCGGTGGTTCACCGCCGAGCTGCCCGCACTGGTCGCCGCCGCCCGGCAGGCCTGCGACCTGCGGCTCGACGAGCTGGCCTGGGACCTGGCCGCCTGCATGGAGAAGTACTGCGACGTCAGGGGCGTCTACGACGACTGGCGGCAGACGCACGAGCGCGCGCTGCGGCTCTGCCGGGCGACCAAGAACAAGCGCGGCGAGGCCGTGCTCCTCCGGGGGCTTCTGGAGGTGACCACCTGGACGTCGGCGGAGCGGTCGGGGCCCGCCATGGCCACGATGCGCGACACGGCGGAACGGGTCCTGCGGCTGTTCGAGGAGCTGGGCGAGCCGCGCGGAATGGTCGACGCGATGACGGCCATCGGCTGGGGCCAGGTGGCGCAGGGCGACGAGGAACAGGCCCTCGCCACCGCGGACGAGGCCGTCCGGCTGGCCGAGAGCATCGACTACCTGGGCGGGCAGGCCCGGGCGCTGCAGCTGAAGGCCGTGGCGTACGGCGAGAGCAACGCCGAGCAGGCACTCCCCTGCCTGGAACAGGCCCACAAGCTCGCCGACCTGCTGGGCAACCCCCGCCTGGAGGCCACGATCGTGCAGTTCCTCGGCGCGGCCCACGCGCTGACGGGCGACATCGTCACCGGAGAGGAACTCCTCAACACGTCGGTCACCATGGCCCGCCGGCTCGACGACCGTTATCTGGAGACCTTCTCGCTGATCTATCTCGGGAAGCTGTTCGCCGCGCTGGGCGACGAGCGGGCCCGGCCGACCGTGGAGCTCGCCCTCGCCTACAGCCACGCGGGCAACTTCGGGCACCATCTGGCCGAGTCCCTCGCCCTCCTCGGCACGCTGAACCTGGCGGCGGGCGACGCCCCGGCGGCCGTCGCCTGCCTGGAGAAGTCCGTCACGGTGTGGCGCACCCGGGGCTGGTTCTCGTTCCTCGCCGCGACCCTCCGTACGCTGGCCGATGCGCACGATGCCGCCGGAAACGACGAGGCGGCGCGCGAGGCCCGCGCGGAGGCAGATTCCCTACTATCAAAGTAGGTAATCTGGACAAATCGCGAAAGGTCCGGTAAGGGCCCAGTAAGGGGCGTGCCGGTACCGTCGAAGGGCATTGCATTACTTCCCCGCTGCAATGCCGAATCGGTGATTGCCACGCTCCCAAGACGAGGTTATGCATGCACCTCTCGGCACACGACCAGCAGCAGATAACCGCGCTTCTCGGCACGGCGCGAAGCGAGATCCTCTCGCTCGTTCCGTCTTGCGAGGCGCCCTTGTGCGACGCCTACTTCCGCACCCCGACACGGTCGCGGATCGTCGTCTCCCGTTCCCGCCGCGCCCCGTGCCCCTCCCGCGACGGCGCCTCCGAGGTCCGCCTCGGCCGGCGGTTCTCGACCTTCCTTCTGATCGTCGACCGCAAGAGGGCGCTGGCCAAGAACGGCGACGTGCCCCTCGGCCGCTCGGTCGTCCAGCCCGCCGAACTCGACCGGTTGATCGCCCTCTTCGACGACCACTGGGACCGGTCGCTCCCCGTCCCGCGGGGCCCCGCCCGGCTCACCGAGCTCCAGCTGGACATCCTGCGGCAGCTGGCGACGGGCCTGACCGACCAGGCCACCGCCAACGCGCTCAAGATCTCATCGCGCACCGTCCAGCGCCAGGTCAGCCAGGCCATGGATCAGCTGGGCGCGCGCAGCCGCCTGGAGCTGGGCGTCTACCTGGCCGCCACCGAACTGATCTGACCCTGGCCGGTCGCGGGACGACCGGGCCGCGAGGAAGCGGCCCGGCGGTCCGCCGTCCGGCTAGATGATCAGGCCCAGCGCGAGGACGAAGACCAGGCCGCTCACGGAGATGATCGTCTCCATCAGCGACCAGGTCTTGATGTTCTGGCCCACGCTCAGCCCGAAGTACTCCTTGACCAGCCAGAAGCCGGCGTCGTTGACGTGGGAGAAGAACAGCGAGCCGGCGCCGATGGCCAGCACCAGCAGCGAGGTCTCGCCGGTGCTCAGGGTGGTGACCAGCGGCGCCATGATCCCCGACGCGGTGACGGTGGCGACCGTCGCCGAGCCGGTGGCGAGCCGGATCAGGACGGCGACGACCCAGGCCAGCAGCAGCACCGACATGCCGCTGCCGTCCACCCAGTCGGCGACGAGCTTGCCGATGCCGGTGTCGATCAGGGTCTGCTTGAAGCCGCCGCCCGCGGCCACGATGAGCAGGATGCCCGCGATGGGCGGCAGCGACCGTTCCAGCGACGTCGCGATCCGCCCGCGGTCCATGCCGGAGCCGAGGCCGAGGGTGAACATCGCGACGACGACGGCGATGAGCAGCGCCACCAGCGGGGTGCCCAGGTTGTCGAGCACGGTGCGGACCCTGGTGCCCTCGTCGGCGAGGATGTCGGCCAGCGCCTTGCCCATCATGAGGACGACCGGCAGCAGCACCGTGCCGAGCGTGAGGCCGAACGAGGGCCGGGAGCGCTCCGGCTCGTCCTTGCCCGGGTCGGCCTCCGGGTCGGCCTCCGCGCCGTTCTCCGAGCCGTTCTCCGCGGTCCGGTAGAGCTCCGGCGCGGGCACGTTCACCCAGCGGGCGGCGTAGCGGGCGAACAGCGGGCCGGACACCGCGATCGTGGGCAGCGCGACGAGCACGCCCAGCCCCAGCGTGACGCCGAGGTCGGCCTTGAGCGCGTCGATGGCGACCAGCGGGCCGGGGTGCGGGGGCACCAGGCCGTGCATGGCCGACAGCCCGGCCAGCGCGGGGATGCCGACCTGGATCAGCGACAGCCCCGAGCGCCGGGCGACCAGGAAGATCACCGGCATCAGCAGGACCAGGCCGATCTCGAAGAACATCGGCAGCCCGATCAGCGCGCCGACCAGGGCCATCGCCCAGGGGAGCGCGCGCGGGCCGGCGCGGCCCACGATGGTGTCGACGATCTGGTCGGCGCCGCCGCTGTCGGCCAGCAGCTTGCCGAACATCGCGCCGAGCGCGATCAGCGCGCCGACGCTGGCCGCGGTACTGCCGAACCCCTCGCCGAACCCCTTGACGGTGTCGGCCATGGGCAGCCCCGCGACGAGGCCGACGGTCAGCGAGCCGAGGGTCAGGCTCAGGAACGGGTGCACCTTGAGCCAGGTGATCAGCACGACGATCAGGCCGATGCCGAGGAGCGCGGCCAGTACGAGCTGGCCGCCGCCCGCGACGGGCTGCTGGGGTGGCGCTAGGGCCAGGGGGTTCATCGGGTGGCCTCCGGGGTCCCGTGGGTTGTCGTGGCGAGGTAGGCGTCGGTGAGGTCGCCGACGGAGGCGTCGAGGTCGAGGACGACCCCGCGCTCGTCGGGTTCGAGGGGCTCCAGGGCCCGGAACTGGGAGTCCACCAGCGAGGCGGGCATGAAGTGCCCCGGGCGGCCCGCCACGCGCCGCCGGACGACCTCCCGCTCACCGTGCAGGTGGACGAAGCCGACGCCGGGCGCGCAGTCCCGCAGCAGGTCGCGGTAGGCGCGCTTGAGCGCCGAGCAGCCGACCACGCCGCCGCGGTGCGCGTGGCCGGCGAGCCAGGCGCCGATGGCGCGCAGCCACGGCAGCCGGTCGGTGTCGTCGAGCGGGACACCGGCCGACATCTTGGCGATGTTGGCCGGGCCGTGGAAGTCGTCGGCGTCGGCGAACGGCACCCCCAGCCGCTCGCCGAGCGCGGCTCCGAAGGTCGTCTTGCCCGAGCCCGAGACGCCCATGACGACGAGCAGGGGAACGGCCGGCGCGGGATCGGCGGCGGCAGGCATCAGTGTGCTCCCTTCGGATGACGTTTGGCCGAGTGTGACATGAATCATCTGCTCTCATCAAGAACAGTGGTTCATTAATCAGATCTTTTGTCCCGAATGGCCTTCCTGCTGCTCAAATGTGTGATGATTGAGGACTGTGACGGACAATGACCAGGCCGGGCTGCACGGCAGCGTCCTGGACCAGCTCGGCGTGCTGATCACCTCGGGGGAGCTCCTGCCGGGCCGGGTGCTGCGGATCGAGCAGCTGGAGTCCCGCTTCGGGGTGTCCCGGTCGGTGATCCGCGAGGCCATCCGGGTCCTGGAGGCCATGGGCATGGTCAGCAGCCGCCGCCGGGTCGGGATCACCGTCGCCCCCCGCGCGCGGTGGAACCTGTTCGATCCCCGGATCATCGGCTGGCGCCTGGAGGGCGAGGGCCGGGACGAGCAGCTGCGCTCGCTGAGCGAGCTGCGCCGCGGCATCGAGCCGGTGGCCGCGTCCCTCGCCGCCCGCTGCGCCACCCCCGAGCAGTGCGGCACCCTCACCGGCGCGGTCATGCGGATGGCGGTGCACGGCAGGTCGGGAGACCTGGAGGCCTACCTCGACGCCGACATCGTCTTCCACCGCACGCTCCTGGAGGCCTCCGGCAACGAGATGCTGGGCGCCCTCGGCGACGTGGTGGCCGCCGTGCTGACCGGCCGCACCCATCACCACCTGATGCCCACGCGTCCCGAGCCGCAGGCGATCAGCTGGCACGCCGAGGTCGCGCAGGCCGTGCAGGCCGGAGACGCGGCCGCCGCCGAACGCGCGATGCGCGACATCGTCGAGGAGGCGACCCAGGCGATGCTGAACAACGGCTCTCCGGCGCCCGACGCGCCCTGACGAACACCCCTTCCACCACTAAGGGTGCGATACGGCCGGAAGCGGACATGGTCTTGAGTCACCCGTGATGCGGCAGAGGATGGTGGGTGCTCCCGGATTCCCGTTCAAGGAGAGGGAATTGCCATGCGCCGTCGCTCTGCCGCCCGCACCCGCAGCCGTCCGAGCGTGATGGCGGTGATCCTGGCACTGGCGGCCGCAGGGGTGGCGTCCGCCGGGGTCGCGCTGCCGGGTGCCGCGCAGGCGGCCCCTGCCTCCGGCGCTGCGCCCGGTGCCCCGGGCAAGGCCGCGACCTGGGCGGCGGGCGACAAGGACGGTCTCGGCACGGCCAAGAACACCAAGAGCAAGGTCTGGTACACGCTCAACGACGGCGCCCTCACCGAAGTGTTCTTTCCGCGTGTCGACACGCCCGCGACGCGCGACACCCAGCTGGTGGTGTCGGACGGCACCACGTTCACCGACCGGGAGGACCGTGACACGGTGTCCCGCGTCCGGCTCACCGACTCGCGCAGCCTGATCTACCAGCAGGTCAACACGGCCAAGTCCGGCAAATACCGGATCACCAAGACCTACGTGACCGACCCGGCGCGGTCCGCGGTGCTGGCGGACGTCCGGTTCGAGTCGCTCACCGGCCGGCCGTACGCGGTGTACGTCCTGCACGACGCGGGGCTGGGGCTCAACGCCAACGACGACACCGGCCGTACCGAGGGCGGCGGGCTGGTGGCCACCGACGGCGTGATCAGCAGCGCCGTGCTGGCGTCCCCTGGCTTCACCAAGACCTCCAGTGGCTATGCCGATCGCAGCGACGGCTGGACGGATCTGCAGGACAACCGCCGCATGGACTGGTCCTACAGCGCGCCCCAGCGGGGGAACGTGGTGCAGATGGGCCAGACCCGGCTCACCGGCCTGCCGGGGAGCCAGCGTCTGACCCTGTCCTTGGGCTTTGACGCCGGGCTCGACGCGGCGCTCACGACAGCCCGCGCCTCACTGGGCCGTGGCTTCTCTTCGGCGCGGTCGGCCTACTCCTCTGAATGGCACCGCTACGTCTCCTCGCTCAGCCCCGTCCCCAAGGCGGCGAAGGCGTGGCGTCCGGCCTACCTCGCCTCGGTGATGCTCCTGGCCGCGCACGAGGACAAGACGTTCCGCGGCGGCTTCGTCGCCGCCGCGTCCCGGCCCTGGGCCTGGGCGAACGAGCTGCAACACCTGCCGGTCTACATCGCGGTGTGGTCCCGCGACCAGTACCAGATGGCGACGGCGCTGCTCGCGGCCGGCGACAGGGCCGCCGCCGGCCGGGCCCTCGACTACCTGTGGACCGTGCAGCAGCGTCCGGACGGGTCGTTCCCGCAGAACTCGCGGCTCGACGGCGAGCCGGTCTTCGGCGGGCTGCAGATGGACGAGGTGGCCTTCCCGATCGTCCTGTCCCACCAGCTCGGCCGGACCGGATCCGCCGAATGGGCACGGGTGCGCCGGTCGGCGGACTTCCTCGTCGCCCGCGGACCCCGCACCGACCAGGAGCGGTGGGAGAACATCGGCGGCTACTCCCCCGCCACCATCGCCGCGGAGATCGCCGGCCTGGTCGGCGCGGCCGACATCGCTCGCCGGAACAACGCCGCCGGCCTCGCCGCCGGCTATCTGCGCACAGCGGACCAGTGGCAGCGCGACCTCGACCGGTGGACGCTGACGACCAACGGGCCGCTGTCCAGCGAGCCCTACTACCTGCGCATCACCGACAACGGCGACGCGAACTCGGGCGCGCCGATCCAGATCGCCGACGGCGGCCCGCTGGTCGACCAGCGCCAGGTCATCGACCCGAGCTTCCTGGAGATGGTCCGCCTGGGCGTCAAGTCCGCCAAGGACCCCGACATCCTGTCGACCCTGCGGCTGATCGACGCCAAGCTCATGTACCGGACGCCGAACGGCCCGTTCTGGCACCGGTCGAGCTTCGACGGCTACGGCGAACGGCGGGACGGCACCCAGTGGGAGCCGGTACCGGCGGGGTCCGGCGAGACGGTCGGCCGGGGCTGGCCGCTGCTGACCGGCGAGCGCGGCGAGTACGCCCTGGCCGCCCGGCTGTCAGCCCGGCGCTACCTGGACGCCATGGGCCGGGTGGCCCAGGATTCCGGTGGCCAGGTCATCGCCGAGCAGGTCTGGGACCACAATCCTCCGGCGGGCGCGGGGCGCTTCACCCCGGGCGAGAACACCTTCTCCGCCACCCCGCTGGCCTGGTCGCACGCCCAGTTCATCCGGCTCGCACGCTCGATCGACGCCGGACGCCCGGTGGAGACCCCACGGATCGTCGCCTGCCGCTACAAGACGACGCTCTGCTGATGTTTCACCACAGCGCCTCCACCGCGGCGTCGGCTGCGCCGATCACGTCGTCGTCGGGCGGATAGAGCAGACTGCGCCCGACGACGAGACCCCGGACGTTCGGCAGCCGCATGGCCTTCTGCCATCCCGCGAGCGCCGCGTCCGGGTCGGCGGGCACCTCGCCGCCGAGCAGAAGGGCGGGCATCGTGGTGGCGGCCATCACCCGTTCCATGTCGTCGACCACCGGCACCTTGAGCCAGGTGTACGCGGACGTCGTCCCGAGCCCGGACGCGATGGCGATCGCACGGATCATCGCCTCGGGGGTGAGCAGGTTGCGGACGCGCCCGTCGACCCGATGCGACAGGAACGGCTCCACCATCGCCATCAGCCCGCGCTCGGCCAGCCCGGAGACCGCCCCGGCACAGGACTCGATGGTGGCCACCGTCGCAGGGTCACGTTCGTCGATCCGCAGCAGCATCTTCCCGCCGTCGAGCCCGGCGGCGCCGATCGCCGCCGCGCTGTAGGCGGTGAAACGATCGTCGATCTCGAAGACGGCCCCGGCCAGCCCGCCGCGGTTCATGCTCCCGATGACGACCTTCCCGTCCAGCGCGCCGAGCAGCAGGAGGTCCTCGATGATGTCCGGGGTGCCGAGGACTCCGTCCACGCCGGGTCGTTCCAGCACCGTGCACAGCCGTTCGAGCAGGTCGCGCCGGTCGGCCATCGCCAGTGACCGCGTGCCCGCGCCGAGCGACCCCCGGGCCGGATGGTCGGCGGCGACGATCATGAGGCGCCCGCCCGGCCCGAGCAGGTTCCCGCGCCGCACCCTCCGCTGCGCCGCCTCGCCGATCGCCCCGGGCCGCACGGCCCGCGTCTCGATCAGTGCCGCCATCCGATCGGCGAAGGTGCCCTCACCCACACGTCCTCCCCAGCGAGTCCGGCTGCCCACGGTACTTCGCGGACCTCAAGCACCGGCGCGCTCAGAGTTTGCGGACGACCACTCCGACGCATTCGCCCGGGCGAATGAAGCCGAAGTCGCGCGAGTCCCAGCTGGCGCCCGGATTGTCGCCTAGGACGACGAGGGAGGCAGGTGGTACGACCGTCTCGGGTGCTTCGCGCAGCGCGGGGATCCGTTCCCGAGGCACACGGTCGCCTGGGACGGCGATCGCTCGCTTGATGAGCAGTCGTTCGCCTGGCTGCGGCAGGGTTTCCACGGTGGTCGTCGCGAGCTCGTCCTCGGCCGGGAAGGTTCCGGGTGGCAGGTGCACGAGGGGCGGGTCGGGCGCGATCACGACGACGATCTGGCCGGTGCGGATTCGCTGGGTCCGCCGCACCAGGACGCGGTCCGCGTCGCAGAGGGCGGGTTCCATGCTGCGGCCCGAGACGGTCGTCAGCAGGTAGCGCCGCCGGATCCAGAGCGTCGCGAGGCCGCCCGCCACCGCGAGGCCGGCGCCCACCGCGGTGCGCGCCCGCCTCCGCTTCATACCGCCGAGCCGAGGGGCAGGTCCTCCAGGCGGCCGCCGGTCGCGACGACCGCGTGGTCGGGGCCGAGCAGGTAGACGGCGGGAGTCCAGGAGTTCTGGAACGCCCCGGCCACCGGCCCGTCGTGGTCCTCGACGACCACCCGGGCGACCGGTGCCAGCGCGGCGGCCAGTTCCTCGTCGTTTCCGCCGATGACCGCGAGGACGTCGGCGCGGCCCATCGCGCCGGCGCGTTCGGCGAAGTGCGGCAGCATCGCGTGGCAGGGCTCGCACCCCGCGGAGAAGAAGCCGACCAGCCCGGTGAGGTCCGCGGCCGAGACCTGCTCGCCCGCGGTGGTCGTGGCGGTGAACGCGGCCGGGCGCGATCCCGGCTTGAGCGCGACCGGCGGGGTCGCGCTGACGGCGTGCCCGTGTCCCTGTTCACGCAGGCGCCGGATGACGGCGAGGGTGAGCGTCAGGTTGAGGACGCAGAGGACGCCGACGAGGACGACGGCGGCGGTCAGGTAGGCCATCAGCAACTCCCTGCGGGCGGGTGAGGAGACGGACGGCGGCCGGAGCGCCGCCGCCCGTCGAAGGGTCACTCAGACCGGGTCAGCACTTGCCTTCTTTGACGGTCTGGCAGCCCTGGTCCAGGCAGCAGACCCGCACGTACTTGTTACCCCCACTGCAGTAGTGGTAGTAGCTGCAGCCCGCCTGGGCGCTGGCCTTGGGTGCAAGGCGCGAGATCAGGCGGTCGGCGAGACGGGACATGGTCGTCTCCTCTCCGGCCGGGTTACGGCCGATGTGGCGTGTCGAAAACGATCATGGGAACGGGCGGGTTTCGGCACAAGGCCCCTAGATCGACTTCTTGGAAAACGATCAAGAAGCCCAGGTCGGCGATTCTCGGCCGACCCCCGGGCGGCCACCCGGGCGACCGAAACGATCTTGACATTCCCCACAACCGGTGGGTTGGACGATCTTGTCAGCCGCACCGCCCCACATCCCGGCGGAGACCCTCGACTGTCGCTGTATGGACCACCGCAGATCGCGGTCGGCGACACGCTATTCGGGCTCGGAATGGTCGGAGGCGAGCTGAAAGCGCGAGTATCGGGTGCGTTCGGCGACGAAGTCGGAACTTGGGTCTTGACCCGTCGAACATCGCCGTGAGAACGTTCTCTCCAGTTGGCCGAGAGAACGTTCTCTCAGATGTTCGTCCAGCGTAACGCGGCCGTTGGCGGCACGTCACGACCTCTCTTCGAATCGAACCTTCATCCATCCCGTCCGCCTTCGCGCGGCCCCCCTGGAATGCATTGGAGAAAGATGAGAAAGCTCGCTATGGCCCGGACGGCGATCGTCGCGGCGGCGGTGTCGCTCTTCGCGGCGACCGGGTGCGGCTCCGGCTCGGACGGCGGTTCCGGTGGTTCGGGGAACGCCGACGGGGTCGCCAAGGCCGGCGTCCTGAAGGTCGGCACCACCAACAACACCAAGCCCTACTCCTACGAGGAGGGCGGCAAGCTCACCGGTTTCGAGGTCGACCTCATCGAGGCCGCCGCCCAGAAGCTCGGGCTCAAGACGAGCTTCGTGTCCCTGGAGTTCTCGGCGCTGCTGCCGGCCGTGAACAACCGCCAGTTCGACGTGACCGCCGCGGCCGTCGGCATCACCGCCCCGCGCAAGAAGATGGTCGACTTCTCCGAGGGCTACCTCGCCGGCTACTTCGGCGTGCTGACCCGCCCGGACAGCGGCATCACCTCCGACGTCGGCTCGGTCAAGGGCAAGCGGCTCGCGGTGCTGCAGGGCTCCATCCAGGACACCAACACGGCGACGTTCGTTCCCGGGGCGCAGATCGTCCGCTTTCCCGACAACAACACCGCGGACCTGGCTCTCAAGAACAAGCGGGTCGACGGGTTCTTCAACGATTTCGAGCCCAACCTCAGCATCGTCAAGAAGTACCCCGACCTGCACCTGGTCCAGCCGATCCTCATCCCCGCCACCGACTTCCCCGCGGGGTGGGCGGTCCGCAAGGGCAACACCACGCTCATCACCAAGCTCAACGGCGCGCTCAAGCAGGTCGTCACCGACGGCACCTGGCTGAAGCTCTACAAGAAGTACTTCCCCCAGAACCCGGTGCCCACCGGTAGCCAGCTGCCGCCGTACAAGCCGAAGGCCGGCCATGAGTAACCTCCTCGACACCTTCTTCGACTGGCAGCTGATCCGTGACGTGCTGCCGGACCTGCTCACCTACGGGCTCCGCAACACCCTCGTGCTCTCGGTGGCGTCCGCGGCGCTCGGCAGCGTCATCGGGATGGTGCTGGCGATCATGGGCCTGTCGCAGCGCTGGTGGCTGCGGTTCCCGGCCCGGATCTACACCGACCTGTTCCGCGGCCTGCCCGCGGCGCTGACCATCCTGATGGTCGGCGAGGGCGTCTTCTCCGCGCAGATCAGCTGGCTGGCGTCCCCGTACCCGGTGGCCATCGTGGCGCTGAGCCTGATGTCGGGCGCCTACATCGGCGAGATCTTCCGCTCGGGCATCCAGAGCGTGGAGAAGGGCCAGGGCGAGGCGTGCCGCGCCCTCGGCATGACCCACGTCCAGTCGCTCCGGCTGGTCGTGGTGCCCCAGGGTGTGCGGCGGGTCCTGCCGGCGATGGTCAACCAGTTCATCGCCATCATCAAGGACTCCAGCCTGGTGTTCTTCCTGGGCCTGGTCATGAACCAGCGCGAGCTGTTCCGCATCGGCCAGGACGACTCGGTGACCACCGGCAACCTGTCCCCGCTGGTGGCCACGGGGCTGTGCTACCTGCTGCTCACCGTCCCGCTCACCCATCTCGTCAACTTCATCGACCGCCGGCTGCGCGAAGGCGCGCGGCGGGCGCCGACGGCCGACGGGACGCCGGCCGTCAACGCGGAGGGGGCGCTCGCATGACCACCTCGGATCTTCCACTCGCCACGGGCGAACCCCGCTACCAGGGGTCGTCGCTGGAGGCCCGCGACATCCGGATGTCGTTCGGCTCGCTCGAAGTGCTGCGCGGCGCCGATCTCCTGGCGCCGGCGGGCAACGTCGTGTGCGTCGTCGGTCCATCCGGCTCGGGGAAGTCGACGCTGCTGCGCTGCCTGAACGGGCTGGAGACGCGGACGTCCGGCCAGGTCCTTCTCGGCGGCGAGGACACCGCCACGCTGGACATCAACGTGCTGCGGCAGCGGATCGGAATGGTGTTCCAGCACTTCAACCTTTTCCCCCACAAAACCGCTCTGCAGAACGTTACGCTCGCCCTGACGAACGTGAAGAAGATGTCCAGGGACGAGGCCACGACGATCGCCAAGCAGCGCCTCGCCGACGTCGGGCTCGCCGACCGTGGCGGGCACCGGCCCGCCCAGCTGTCCGGTGGTCAGCAGCAGCGTGTCGCCATCGCGCGGGCCCTCGCGATGGCGCCGGAGGTCATGCTGTTCGACGAGGTCACCAGCGCGCTCGACCCGGAGCTGGTCAAGGGCGTGCTGCAGCTCATGGCCGAACTCGCCGGCGGCGGCATGACCATGGTCGTCGTGACGCACGAGATGGGTTTCGCCCGGCAGGTCGCCGACCAGGTGGTGTTCATGGACGCCGGGGTGGTCGTCGAGGCCGGCCCGCCCGAGCGGCTCTTCGAGGCCCCCGAGTCGCCCCGGCTCAAGAAGTTCCTCTCCCAGGTCCTGTGATGGCCGAGCATCCGAAGTCCGGGCGGCGGAGCCCGACCGTGGCCGACGTGGCCCGCGAGGCCGACGTCTCGGTCGCCACCGCCGGACGGGCGCTCGGCAACTACGGCCGCGTCCGGGACGATCTGCGCGAGCGCGTGCAGGAGGCCGCCGCGCGGCTGGGCTACTCGCCCAACGTGGTGGCCCGCAGCATGCGGTCGGGCGGCACGCGGAGCATCGGCTTCGTCGGGGCCGACATCTCCAACCCCTACTTCGCGACCGCGATGCGGGGCGTGTGCGACGTCGCCCGGGAGGAGGGGTACGAGCCGCTGCTGTTCAACGTCGACGACCGGCTCGACGCCGAGCGCAACGCGATCAAGGTGCTGCTGGAGAAGCAGATCGACGGCATCGTGGTGTCGCCGACGTCGGTGACGGACATCGGCCACCTCCGGCAGGCCCGGGAGCGGGGGGTGCCGATCGTCCTGCTCGACCGCGGCAGCCCCATGATGGACGTCGACAGCGTCGTGATCGACAACGAGGCGGCCGCCCGCGACGCCGTGACGTACCTGCTCGGCCTGGGGCATCGCCGGATCGGCCTGCTCGCGGCCATCGACCCGGCGGAGGGGCCGCAGCTGGTGACCGAGGACGATGGCCGGGTGGGAGTAAGGGGCGCGCCGCGTCCCTCCGTCGACCGCGTCCGCGGATACCTGGCCGCACTGGACGCTCACCAGGCCGAGTCCTCTCCCGAGCTGATCCGTTTCTGCCCGCTCGACGCCGTCCCGCACGCCGAGGCGGAGGCCCGCGAGCTGCTGTCTCTGCCGGAGCCGCCCACCGCCGTGTTCGCCGCCGACAACGTCAGCACGCAGGGCGCGTTCATGGCGGCGCGCCACCATCGCAGGGCGATTCCGGGCGAGCTGTCGCTGGTCGGCTTCGACGACCTCGACTGGACCGCCCTGGTCGAGCCGCCCCTGACCGTGGTCGCCCAGTCGCCGCTCGACATGGGCCGAACGGCGGCGCAGCGGCTGTTCCAGCGGATCAGAGGGGACGATCGGCCCGCCGAGCGGATCGTCATGCCGGCGAAGCTCGTCGTCCGATCGAGCGCCGCCCGGCACTGACACCCCGCTCCCCTTCCGCCTCCCGCCTTCCACACATCCGGCTCGCCCTGAGGCGAGCCGCACGCCCGGCATGCCCAGACTCACCCGATCATCGAAAGGTCACTCGCATGTCCACCTCCAGTTCCCGTCCCCGCGTCGCCGTCCTGGGCGGCGGTGTGATCGGGGTGTCGGCCGCGGTCCAGCTGGCCCGCCGCGGCGCCGACGTCGTCCTGGTCACCGCCGGCCGGCTGGCCGACGGGGCGACGGGCCGCTCGCTGTCCTGGCTGAACTCCTTCGGCGGCCGGCGCTCGGAGGCCTACCACCGGCTGCGGCTGCTCGGCGTCGAGCGGTACCGCACCTTCGCCACGCGCGTGCCGTCGTCGGACTACCTGACGTTCGACGGCGGGCTGACCTGGGCCGCGCCGGGCGAGGCCGGGTCCCACCGCGCGGACTTCGAGCACATGCGCCGCAACGGGTACGAGGCGCACTGGCTGAGCCGCGACGAGGTGGCGGGCTGGACGCCCGGCGTCGACCCCGCCGCGATCCCCGACGAGGGCGCGATCTTCAACCCCGGGGAGGGCTGGGTCGACCTCGCCGCCCTCGTCCGCCACCTCGCGGGCGAGCTCACCGCGGCCGGCGGACGCGTCGTGACCGGCGCGGGAGCCGCCTCCGTCGTCGTCGGGAACGGCCGGGCGACCGCGGTGAGGACCGCCGCGGGCGAACGGATCGACGCCGACGCGGTGCTGATGGCGACCGGTTCGGACGTCCCCCGGATGGCACGGGAGTTCGGCGCGCGGATCGCGGACG
Source organism: Spirillospora sp. NPDC048911 (assembly GCF_043198015.1). Classification (NCBI taxonomy): domain Bacteria; kingdom Bacillati; phylum Actinomycetota; class Actinomycetes; order Streptosporangiales; family Thermomonosporaceae; genus Spirillospora; species Spirillospora sp. NPDC048911. The sequence continues at coordinate 41,106 of NZ_JBICUD010000003.1, forward strand.
CGACGCCCCTGGCGCTGCTCGTGCGCGCCAAGCCGGCCGGCACCGCCCTGCGGGCCACGCTGAACACCCCGCGCGTCGCCGTCCGCCCGGCGCCGGGCGGCGGGCTGGTCATGGACTCCGACGCCGCGGCGGCCGAGGTCGTCGCGCACCCGGACGGCACCTACGAGGTCAAGGACGCCACCGTCGACGGGCTGCTGCGCGAGGCGTCGGCCGTGCTCGCCGGCAACCCCGAGCTCGTCCTCGACTCCTACGGGGTGGGCCCCAAGCCGATCCCCGGGGACGGCGAGCCGGTGTTCGGTGAGCTCGACCAGGTGTCCGGCCTGCACGTGGCGTTCACCCACAGCGGCGCCACGCTCGCCCTGATCGCCGGCGAGCTCCTCGCCGGCGAGATCGTCACGGGCGACCGCAGCCCGCTGCTGGCGGCCTTCCGTCCCGGCCGTTTCGGCTGACATCCGGTCCACGACAGGCACGAGGAGTCTCCATGACAGAACCAGTACGCATCGGACTGGCCGGCTACGGCTTCGGCGGCAGGTACTTCCACGCCCCGCTGCTCGCCTCCGCCCCGGAGTGCGACTTCCTGGGAGTCGTCACGTCCTCCCCCGAGCGGCGCGATCAGGTCGCCCGCGAACTGGACCGGCCGGCGTACGGCTCGCTGGCGGAGCTGGCCGCCGCCGGAGCCGAGGCGGTGGCGATCTCGACTCCGGCGGCGACTCATGTGCCGCTGGTCCAGCAGGCGCTCGGGCTCGGTCTCGCGGTCGTCTGCGACAAGCCGTTCGCCCTCGACGCCCGTACCGCGCGCGAGACGGTGGAACTGTCCGAGCGGCTCGGGGTGCCCCTGACCGTCTACCAGAACCGGCGCTGGGACTCCGACTTCCTGACGTTGCGGCGGCTGGTCGACTCGGGCGCGCTGGGCGAGCTCACCCAGTTCGAGTCACGGTTCGAGCGGTTGCAGCCCGACCCGGGCCCGCCGTCGGCCGGGGGCGGCACGCTGCTGGACTTCGGCAGCCACCTGGTCGACCAGGCGCTCGTCCTGGCCGGGCCCGTCGAACGGGTGTACGCCGAATGGCACGTGCGTGACGGCGAGGACGGCCTTGACGACGACGTGTTCGTCGCACTGAGCCATCGCGGCGGCGTCCGTTCCCATCTGTGGGGCAGCTGGCGGCAGGGCGCCCCAGGGCCGCGCCTGCGCGTGAGCGGCACGTCTGGCGCCTACGTCGTCGAGGGAGTGGACGGGCAGGAGGCGCTCCTGGTCGGCGGCGCGTCCCCGGCGTCGGAAGGCGACCGCTGGGGCGCCGAACCGGAGGAGCGCTGGGGACAGGTGCGGCGTGGTGACCATGCCGAGCCCGCGCCGAGCGCGCACGGCGCCTGGGACCGGTTCTATCCGGCGTTCGCCGCCGCGGTGCGCGGTGACCGGCCGGTGCCCGTCGACCCGTGGGACGCGGTCGCCACCGCCACCGTCCTGGACGCGGCCCGCACCAGCGCGACGACCGGCGAGGTCGTGCGCCTGCCCGCTTGATTCGACCGTGTGATCCGCCCGCCTGATCCGTTCCACCGCCCTGAGGAGGCCTTGAGATGAGCCCGCACGATCCGGTCTTGCGACCGCTGAAGGTCAACGACCTCGTGCTGCGGAACCGCGTCTACAGCACCGGCCACGCGCCCGCCGGCTATCTGGACGGCGGCGCGCCCGGCCTGCGCTACGAGCTCTACCACGAGGAGAAGGCCAAGGGCGGCATCGCGCTGACGATCATCGGCGGGTCGAGCAACGTCGCGCCCGACTCGGCGAGCGTGTTCGACCAGATCGACGCGGGCGGCGACGCGATCCTGCCGTTCTACCGCTCGATCTCGCGGCGGGTGCACGAGCACGGCGCCGCGATCATGATCCAGCTGACCCATCTCGGCCGCCGCTCCCGCTGGGACATCGACCGCTGGCTGCCCGCGGTCGCCCCCTCGGGCGTGCGCGAGCGGGCGCACCGCAGCTTCCCGAAGGTCATCGAACGGTCCGACATCGACCGGATCGTCACCGCCTATGGCGCGGCGGCCCGGCGGGCCCGGGAGGGCGGCCTGGACGGCATCGAGATCGCGGCGATGGCCGGCCACCTCATCGACCAGTTCTGGTCCCCCCGTACCAACCAGCGGACGGACGAGTTCGGCGGGGTCCTGGAGAACCGGATGCGCTTCGGCCGGATGGTGCTGGAAGAGATCCGGCGGCAGGCCGGCGACGACTTCGTGGTCGGGATGCGCATTCCGGGCGACGAGGGCGTGCGGGAGGGGCTGCGCCCGGAGGAGTGCGGCGCCATCGCCGCCGCCGTCGCCCGCACCGGCATGGTCGACTTCCTGTCGGTCGTCTACGGGTCCGGCAACACCGACCGGGAGCTGTCGGAGATGATCCCGGTCTTCGGCCGTCCGCTGGGGGCCGGGCTCTCGGTCGCCGGGGCGATCCGCAAGGAGGTCGACATCCCGATCTTCCACGCCGGCCGGATCGCGGACCTGCCGACCGCGCGGCACGCCATCGACGGCGGCCACGCCGACATGGTCGGCATGACGCGCGCCCACATCGCCGACCCGCACATCGTCGCCAAGCTCATGGCCGGCGACGAGGACCGTATCCGGCCCTGCATCGGCGCCACGTACTGCGCGTCCAGGGTCGAGACGTTCTGCCTGCACAATCCGGCGACGGGGCGGGAGGCGCAGATCCCGCAGCTGGTCGGCGCCGCCCCGGCCGGCAGGCGCGTGACCGTCGTCGGCGGCGGGCCGGCGGGGCTGGAGGCCGCCCGGGTGTGCGCCGAACGCGGGCACGAGGTGACGCTGCTCGAAGCGTCCGACCGGCTCGGCGGGCAGGTGCTGCTCGCCGCCCGCACTCCGCGCCAGTCCGAGAAGGCGGGCATGGTCCACTGGCTGGCCCAGGAGGTCCGGCGCCTCGGCGTGACCGTGCGGCTGAACGCCTACGCCGACGGCGCGGACACCCTGGCGTCAGGGCCCGACGTGGTCGTGGTCGCGACCGGCGGCCTTCCCGACGTCCCGGCGCTGGAGTCGGGAGCCGAACTCGCCACGTCCACCTGGGACGTGCTGAGCCAGGCCCCGAAGCCGGGCCGCCGCGTGCTGATCTTCGACGACCACGGCGGGGAGCAGGCGCTCACCGCGGCCGAGCGGCTGGCCGCCGCGGGTGCCCAGGTGGAGATCGTGACCCCCGACCGCATGGTCGGCGCCGACGTCACCGGCACGATCTATCCCGACTACCTGCGGACCCTGTACGCGGCGGGCGCGACGCTGACCCCGGACCACGTCCTGAGGTCCATCCGGCGGGAGGGTGGCGCGCTCGTCGTCACCCTGGCCAACGCCTACAGCGACGTGCCTGTCGAACGCACCGTGGACGACGTGGTCGTCGAGCACGGCACCGTCCCGGTGGACGAGCTCTACGAGGAGCTGAAGGCCGGCTCCCGCAACCTCGGCGAGACCGACCTGGACGCCCTGCTCGCAGGGCGACCGCAGGAACTGGTCACCAACAAGGACGGCGCGTACCACCTGTTCCGCATCGGGGACGCGGTGGCCCACCGCAACGTCCACGCCGCGATCCTCGACGCACGCCGCCTCTGCATGACGCTCTGACCCTGCCGCGCGCCGACGCGCGCCGCGGCCCGGCGGTCAGCGGACGCAGCCGCAGGAGTCGCGGTGCATGAACCGGGGCTTGAGCCTGATGGTGCGCGGCGGCTGGTCGGGGTCGGCGATCCGTTCCGCCAGGAGCTGGACGGAGCGGGTCGCCATCTCCCCGATCGGCTGGGCGATCGCGGTCAGCCGGGGGCGGAAGATCGACGCCCATTCGAAGTCGTCGAACACCGTCAGGGCGACGTCGTCCGGCACCCGGATCCCGCGCCGGTCGAGCGCCCGCATCACGCCGATCGTCATGTGGTTGTTGGCCACGAACAAGGCCGTCGGCGGGTCGGGCAGCTCCATCAGCTCCTGGGCGGCGGTCTCGGCCGCCGAGGCGTGGGACCGCCCATGCCCGACCAGCTCCGGGTCGAAGGTCAGCCCGGCACGGGACAGGCCCACCTGGTAGCCCTTGAGGCGCTCGGTGGAGGTCATCAGCCCCTCACGCCCGGCGACGATGCCGATCCTGTGGTGCCCCAGCTGCGCCAGATGCACCACCAGGTGGGCGCTCGACTCGACGTTCTCGGTGCCGATCTGGTCGAACCGGGGCGAGGCGCACCGGTCGACCAGCACCGTGGGGATGCTCAGCTCGTCCAGGTAGCGCAGCGACGGTGATCCCGGGCCGTGCGCCTCGGTGGCCAGCAGGATGCCGTCGACCCGCCGCTGGTGCAGGGCCTGGACGACCTTGAGCTCCTCGTCGGCGTCGTCGTGGGTGTCGGTGAGCAGCAGCGTGTACCCGGCGAGCCGTACCTGCGCCTCCATCGCCGCGACCAGGTCGGCGAAGTAGAAGTTGGAGATCGCCGAGATCGCCAGCCCGATCGACTTGGTGCTGGAGGTGACCAGGGAGCGGGCGACGGTGTTCTGGATGTAGCCGGTCGACTCGATCGCCGCCATGACCTTCTGCCGGGTCGGGTCGGCCACGAACCGGGTCCCGTTCAGCACATGGGACACCGTCGAGATCGACACCCCGGCCTGACGTGCGACATCGGCCATCGTCGCCATCGCTCACCCCTTGATCAAAGCGTTTGCGCAAACGTTTGCGCGAACGTTTTCGCGTGAGCAAGATAACGCCAACGCAACCGGGGCGAAACCCCCGAGACATCCCCGAGGAGAAACCATGATCCGCAAAGGCGCCGCCTTCGCCGTGATCGGAGCGCTCGCGCTCAGTGCCGCCGCCTGTGGTGAAGGCTCGAAGGGGTCGAGCTCCGGCGGCACCGCCAAGGTCGGCCTGATCACCAAGACCGAGACCAACCCGTTCTTCGTCAAGATGCGCGAGGGCGCGCAGAAGCAGGCGTCCGCCGACGGCCTGCAGCTCATGACGGCCGCCGGCAAGTTCGACGGCGACAACGAGGGCCAGGTCACCGCGATCGAGAACATGGTCGCGGCGGGCGTCAAGGGCATCCTGATCACCCCCAGCGACACCAAGGCGATCATCCCGGCGATCGCCAAGGCCCGCGCCAAGGGCGTGCTGGTCATCGCGCTCGACACGCCGACCGAGCCGCAGGACGGCACCGACGCGCTCTTCGCCACCGACAACTTCAAGGCGGGCGAGCTGATCGGCCAGTACGCCAAGGCCAAGACCGCCGGCACCACCCCGAAGATCGCGATGCTGGACCTGGCGCCGGGCGTCAGCGTCGGCATCCTGCGCCACAACGGCTTCCTCAAGGGCTTCGGCGCCGCCACCGTCGACGCCAAGGCGAGCAAGGCCGTCACCGCGCCCCAGGTGGTCTGCGCCGCCGACACCGCCGGCGACCAGGCCAAGGGGCAGACCGCCATGGAGACCTGCCTGCAGAAGGCCCCCGACCTCAACATCGTCTACACGATCAACGAGCCCGCCGCGCTCGGCGCCTACACCGCCCTGAAGAACAAGGGGCTGGAGAAGAAGGTGCTGATCGTCTCGGTCGACGGCGGCTGTACCGGCGTCAAGGGCGTCAAGGACGGCCAGATCGCCGCGACCTCGCAGCAGTACCCGCTGAAGATGGCCTCGCTCGGCGTCGACGCCATCGCCAAGTTCGCCAAGGACGGCACCAAGGCGTCCGGCTACACCGACACCGGCGTCACGCTGGTGACCGACAAGTCGGTGGCTGGCGTGGACGCCAAGGACACCGCCTTCGGCCTGCAGAACTGCTGGGGCTGAGCATCGTGACCTCCTCCAACGCCGATTCGATCGCGGGGCGGCTGCGGGCGGTCTCCCCGCGCCTGGCGGTCCCCGCCGGCTCCACCGTCGGGCCGCTCGCGGCCTTCCTGCTGGCCTGCGTCTTCTTCACCACCCAGTCCTCGCAGTTCCTGTCCGGCGGCAACCTGGCCCTGGTGATCCAGCAGGTGATGGTCGTCGGCACGCTGGCCATCGGCCAGACCCTGATCATCCTGACCGCCGGGATCGATCTGTCGTGCGGCGCGATCATGGCGTTCGGCGGGATCGTCATGGCCAAGCTGGCCGTCGACACCGGGATGCCGCCGCTGCTGGCGATCGCCGCGGGGATCACGGTGTGCGCCGCGTTCGGCCTGATCAACGGACTGCTGGTCACGCGGGTGTCGCTGCCGCCGTTCATCGTCACCCTCGGCATGCTGAACGTGGCGTTCGCCCTCACCCACATCTACTCCGACGAGCAGACGATCAGCGGGCTGCCGTCAGAGCTGACCGCGCTCGGCAACACCTTCCCGCTCGGCAGGACCGACGTCACGTACGGGTCGGTGCTGATGCTCGTGCTGTTCGCGGTGTTCGCCTACGTCCTCGGCCAGACGGCCTGGGGCAAGCACGTCTACGCCGTCGGCAACGCGCCCGAGTCCGCACGCCTCACCGGCATCCCCGTCCGGCGCCGGCTGCTGGCCGTCTACACGATCGCCGGCGCGGTGTACGGGATCGCGGCGCTGCTGCTCATCGCCCGGACGGGTGTCGGCGACCCCAAGGCCGGCCAGACCGACAACCTCGACTCCATCACCGCGGTCGTGCTCGGCGGCACCTCGCTGTTCGGCGGGCGCGGCCTGGTCATCGGGACGCTGATCGGCGCGCTGCTCGTCGGGGTCATCCGCAACGGCCTCCAGCTGATGGGAGTGCCGTCGATCTACCAGATCCTGATCACCGGCATCCTGGTGATCCTGGCGGTGACCGTCGACCAGATCTCCCGCAAGAGGTCCCAGCGATGAACGAGGAAGCAGTGGTGGACAAGGAATCCGGTACGGCCCAACCGGTTCTGAAGGCGCGCGGACTGGTCCAGCGGTACGGGCCCGTCACGGCGCTGGACGGCTGCGACTTCGACCTGATGCCCGGCGAGGTGCTGGCCGTCATCGGCGACAACGGCGCCGGCAAGTCGTCGCTGATCAAGGCCCTGACCGGCGCGGCCCGTCCCGACGAGGGGAAGATCTGGCTCGACGGCGAAGAGGTGCACTTCAGGTCGCCGCTGGACGCCCGCCGCCAGGGCATCGAGACCGTCTACCAGAACCTGGCGGTCGCCCCCGCGCTCGACATCGCGAGCAACCTGTACCTGGGCCGCGAAAAGCGCCGCAAAGGCCCGCTCGGTACCGTGTTGCGAATGCTCGACAAACCCGCGATGAAGGCCGCGTCGGCCCGGCACATGAGCGAGCTGAACATCGGCCTGCAGTCCCTGACCGGCGCGGTGGAGAACCTGTCGGGCGGGCAGCGCCAGGGCGTCGCCGTCGCCCGCGCCGCCGCCTGGGCCAGCCACGTCGTCATCATGGACGAGCCGACGGCCGCGCTGGGCGTCAAGGAGTCGGCGCAGGTCCTCCAGCTGATCGGCAAAGTCCGCGACCGCGGCCTGCCAGTGGTGCTGATCAGCCACAACATGCCGCACGTGTTCGAGATCGCCGACCGGATCCACATCCAGCGGCTCGGCCGCCGCGCCGGCGTGGTCAAGCCCGCCGACCACTCGATGTCCGACGTCGTCGCCATCATGACCGGAGCCGTCCAACTATGATCACGGTCATCGGGGAGACCGTGGCGGACACCTTCGTGCCCGCCCACCAGCCCACGCCCGGCGCGCTCGACCTGCGGGTGCGGCCGGGCGGCGGGCCGGCCAACACCGCCGTCGCGCTCGGCAGGCTCGGCGCGCCCGTCACCTTCGCCGGGCGGATCCCGGCCGGCCCGCTGGGCGACCTGCTGCGCGCCTACCTCAGCGACTCCGACGTCGACCTGTCGCGGGCCGTCACCGCCGCCGAGCAGGCGACCCTGGCGCTGGCGGCCGTCGACGAGGCCGGTCACGCCCAGTACGCCTTCTACGCCAACGGCACCGCCGACTTCCAATGGACCGCCGCCGAACTCGCCTCCGCGACACCCGAATCAGCCTGCGTCCACGCCGGCTCACTGGCCCTTGCCCTGGAGCCCAGCGGCCCACTGATCGAGAAACTCCTGCACGAACGCCGCGCCGCCGCCACGATCTCGATCGACCCCAACATCCGCCCCGGCATCGTCCCGCCCGACCGCTACCGCCGCCTGCTGCCCGGCTGGACCTCGGTCGCCGACGTGTTCCGGCTCAGCTCCGACGACCTCACGGTTCTGCGCCCCGGGGCGACCCTGCCGCAGGCATGCGACGACTGGCACGCCGACGGCGTCCGCCTCGTCGTCATCACCTGCGGAGCCGACGGCGCGTACGCGTCCCTGGACGGGCAGCGCTTCCAGGTGCCCGCCCGCCCGGTCACCCCGGTCGACACCGTCGGAGCCGGCGACGCCTTCACCGCCGGCCTCCTCTACCGCCTCCACACCGGCGGAGCCCTCGGCGAGCGCCTCACCGGCCTCACCCCCGACCTGCTCACCAGGGCCCTGACGTTCGCCTCCGACGTGGCCGCCGAAACCTGCCGCAAACAGGGCGCAGACCCTCCACGCCTGGCCGACCTCGCCGCCTGACTCCCTCCCCCGCCAACTGACCGCTCGCGGACGCGCGCGGAGGGGCGAACGGGAAGGCTCTCACTTGGAACTCGGCGGTAACGCCGCTGTCATCGTTCGCGGCGATGCTGACGTAGGAGAGTTCGCTCGGCTCGGTCGCGTACCGCCGCGCGGGACGGGACCGCATGGCCCCGTCCCGCGTGCCGGTCATGAGCCGGCGGGCTTGCCGGCCCGGCTTCCGCCGCACGGCAAAGGCGCCGTCGGCGGGAGTCGTCGTGGTCAGATGCGGTCGGCCGCGATCAGGAGATAGTGGAAGCTTCCGTCGGTGTAGGCGTTGAGGAACGCCTCCTCGATGCCGGTCGCCAGATGGGAACGTTCCCGCAGGCGCCAGTACGGGATCGTGGCGGGGGTCAGGTCGATGACGTCCATCGGGACGAGGCGGTGGGCGGCCATCGCCGCGAAATAGGCGCTGCGCGGATGGATGTCGCAGATGTAGTGCGTGTTGATCTGGCTGACCGACCTGGACGGCAGGCCGTACACGTCGTTGTAGCAGCCGGTGATGCACACGTAGCGGCCACCGGGCTTCAGGAGCCTGCTGTGTTCGGCGAAGAGCTCGTCGAGGTTGACGTACATCGTGGACTCGTTGTTCCAGATGCCGTCGAACGAGCCGGTGTCGAAGCCGGTGTCGAGCATGTTGCGGAACTCGAACGTCACCTTGTCGGCCACGCCGCGCGCGCCGGCCTGCTCGTTGGCGAAGGCGACCTGCTCCTCGGAGATCGACACTCCCGTCACCTGGCAGCCGAATCGCTGGTTGGCCATGAAGCTCGTGCCGCCCCGCCCGGACCCGGCGTCCATGAGCCGGCCCGCGGCCGGAATCGGGCCGAGGTGATCGAGCAGGATGTCGGCCTGTGCGGTCTCCAGCCGGTGCAATTCGGCGGTGAGGCGTTCTTCGCGGGTCTCCTCCGGGCCTTCCAGCACCGACCAGTCGGGATCGCCGATGCCGTAGTGGTGGTGATAGGTGCCCGAAACCTTGCCCAGCTCGAGGTTCACCGGATCGCGTTCGGCGTTCCAGTAGTCGGCGACCGAGCGCTGGTAGGCGCTGGCCAGAACACTTTCGGCGGGAGCTGTCATGAAGCGTCCTTCCTGGAGTAACGGGCGTTGGTGGCGTGCCATTCGAAGCCGCCGCCCATCCACGCCCGCAGCCCCCGCAGGAACCACTGGAGTTCAGGGGACGGGACGGCGGCCAGTGCCTGGTGGTCGCGCTCGAAACCGCGGACCAGGTCGTTGTGGTGCTCGACGGCGATCGCGGCGGCCTCCGGAAGCGAGCAGCCCCGGTCGGCCGCTACCAGCAGCACCAGGTTGCACACCGGTTTGTCGTCGGCGGCGTCCTTCTCCACCGAGTGCAGATCGTTGACGATGACGGACGCGGTGCCAGCGCGGAACGCCGCGTGCCGCACCCGCGGGTCGTAGAAGAGGTTCGCGGGCACCTCGTAGCCTCCGACCACGTCGATCAAGGTCATGGACGTGTAGAAGCTGTCGTGCTGGCGAGCCGCCAGATACTCCCAGGCGGCCGGGTGCTCACCGCGTTCGCGCCAGGACGCGTAGGCCGTCCAGCTCACGAACATCGCGAACGTCGAGTAGCAGATGCGCTGAACCTGGGCGGGCGTGGCGTGGCGGCCCAGGTGCTCGACGGCCGAGCTGAACATGCGCAGCACGAGGTCGTCGGCCATGGCGTCCTGCAGCGGAGACGTGAACTCGCCCGCGGGCGGCGGGGGGTCCATGGCCGACATCGCGAGCGTGAGGCGTTCGGGCAGCAGGGCCGGTACGGCACCCAGCGCGGTGTCGTCGGCGTAGTAGTCGTCCGCGGCCCACCAGCTCGCGTTGAGCTGGGCGGCGACGAGGAGGGCGTCGGGATCGCCGGTGTCGGGATGGGTGAGCATGGCGAGGCGGCCGAACCGGGCCTCGCTCAGTCCGGCGAGCTCGTGTTCCTGGAAGCCCCGTTCGGCGGCCCAGGCCAGCAGCCGCGCGTCGACCTCGGCGGCGAGCCGGTCATCGACGCGTTCGACGGGCGGGCAGTACAGGGGCGGCCCGCTGCCGTCCCCCCACGCGCGCTCGACGTAGGTGACCTGCGGAGCGAGCGCCAGCGGCGGGCAGCCGCGCCCGGGCGGGCACGCACCGAACAGCGCGGGGAACTCGGCCGCGGCCGTGCCCAGCCCGGTCGGTCCCGGCGTCCGCCACGCCCCCGCCGCCGCGAACCCGCCAAGGAGATTCCCATGCATGATCCCGGACCTCTTTCGTCGCTCCGAACCTCTGGAGAATCTCACGCAGAGTATCGAATCGAACACCATAGGTCACTGGCCCACCAGTAACAGGACAAGCACCTCCAGGAACGATCAACCCACCGACCTGCGCATTCCCGTGAACGGCGATGCGCGGCCATGACCCTCTTCCCGCTGGACCGAGCCGGCCCACCGCGACAGACAGTGCCCACAGGGCGTCGGCGATCAGAATTCGCCAACAAAAATCCACTACGTATAGTGACAGTTTAACTACTCACTGCTACTTTGAGCGTCGTTCCCGCGCCAACCGGGCAACGGGACCACACCACAACGGAGACCCCCCGCACATGACAAAGACACTCGCCCGCACCGCCGTGCTCGGCATCACCGCCCTGGCCTTCGCGGCGGTCGCCGCCGGCACCGCCGCCGCCCACTCCGTCGCCATCGCCCCGGCCCTCGGCCCCGACCCGAAAGTAGCCCCCAACGTCGCTCCCCACGTCGCGCCGCATGTCGCTCCGCAGGTCGCTCCCGGAGTGGCTCCCAACGTCGCCAACGGCTAGACCGACGGCCGATCCGCACCGTGTCCCGCGGCAAGCCGGCGCCAACGACGAGCACCGCATGCGGCGGCGCCGACCGGGACGACCTTGCCGCCAAGGCGGCGGCGAGAATCGGGCGACATGAAATAGCCGAACCGCCGCGGGGAACACCGCGCCCACCGGATTCGCACCATCCGGTCGCGGCGCGCTGACCAGCCCCGCCGGTACCGGCGCGGCGCCCGGCCGCCGAGGGAGAGCCTTCTCGGCGGCCGGGCGCCGCAATCGGCACGCACGTCATCCAGACCCTGGCCTGCCTTCGGCCGGGTAGAACTCGTCCAGCGGGTAGGCAGCAGTACTGAGCCGATGTCACTCGTGGAGGAGGAATCGACGTGGCCCGCCATGTCGAGATCGAGCGCAAGTACGAGACCGATCATGAGTTCACCCTGCCCGACCTACGCGATGTCCCGGGGTTGTCGAGCGTCGCTCCCCCGGTGCGGCATTCGCTCCTGGCCCGCTATCACGACACCGAGGACCTGCGGCTCGCCCGCCACGGCATCACGTTGCGCCGCCGGACGGGCGGAGATGACGACGGCTGGCATCTCAAGCTGCCCAAGACCGGGGACGAGCGGCACGAGATCGGCCGCCCCGCCGGCGACCCCGCCGACGGGGTGCCCGCCGAGCTGGCCGACCTGGTCCTCGCCCGCACCCGCGGCGGACCTCTGATCCCCGTCGCGGAGCTGCGCACCGACCGCACCGAGTACGCGCTGCTGGCCGACGACGGATCGGTCCTGGGCAAGCTCGCCGACGACCGCGTCTCCGGCCTCCGGCTCGGCCGGCTCGGTGAGGGAGTCACCTCCTGGCGCGAGCTGGAGGTCGAGCTCGTGGCGGGCCCACCCGACCTGCTGGCGAACGTGGGCGACCAGCTGATCGACTATGGAGCACGATCGAGCGACGCGCCCGCCAAGCTCGCCGTCGTGCTCGGCGACGATGCCGTCCCGGCCGAGCCTCCCGCCAGAACGCGCACCGCCGCCGAGGTCATGACCGGTTACCTGCGCGCGCAGGCCGACCGGATGCTCTCCTACGACCCGCTGGTACGGCTGGCCGACCATGACGACGACTCGGTGCACAAGATGCGCACCTCCATCCGCCGGATACGGAGCGTCCTGCGGACCCATCGCCGCCTGCTGGACCGTGGCCGGACCGACGTGCTCGACTCCGAGCTGAAGTGGCTGGCCGGCGTCCTGGGCGAGGTCCGGGACCTGGAGGTGCTCCAGGCTCGCTTCCGTGACCAGCTCTCCAGGTTCCCCGCCCCGCCCGCCCAGCCGGGCTGGCTGTCGGAACTGGCGATCCAGGAGGGCCTCGCCCGGGACAGGGTGCGCGACCGGCTCCGCAGCGCCCGTTACATGGCCCTGCTGGACCGCGTCGACACCATGCTGGCCGATCCGCCGGTCACCGATCGCGCCCACCGCTCGGCGCGCGAGCAGCAACGCAAGATCGTGGCCCGCGCACGGCGCAAGATGATCCGCAAGTACAAGGCCGCCGAGGCGTTGCCGGAGGGCCCGGACCGGGACGCGGCGCTCCACGGGACGCGCAAGGCGGCCAAACGGCTGCGCTACACCGCGAAGGCCGCCGAGCCCGTGCTCGGCAAGCCCGCTCGCCGTATCTCCCGCCGCGCCAAGAAACTGCAGGACGTGCTCGGCGCCCATCAGGACCGCATCGTCGCGTCCGAGCATCTGTCGCGGGTCGAGAACGCGAGGGCCGACAGCCCGGCCGACGGCTACACGCTCGGGCTGCTCATCGCCGTCCAGGAGGGGGCCGACACGCTCGAAGACCTTCCCGGTACATGGAAGAAGGCCGCCGACGGCAAACTCGCCAAGAAGCTCTGATTCGCGGGCAAGGATTGACAGGCCGGGACCCCTCCGTCAATGTAAGCAAGCGCTTCTTTGATATGCCGGAAGCGATCTGAATCGGGGGCAGGCGGAAGGGACTCGGCCGTGCGAAGCCCCCTGGTGTTCGGTGTCGGCATGTCCGTCGCGCTGTCCGGCCTCGGCGCGTGCTCGGACGCTCCGAGCGGCCCGTGCCGGACGGTCGTGGTCGCCGTGGCGGCGAGCGTGGCGGCGCCGATGCGCACCGCCGCCGCCCGGTTCCAGGGGAACGAGGTGGACGGGCGATGCGTCTCGGTGCGGATCGAGCCGAGGTCCCCGGCGTCGGTCTCGGAGACTCTGGCCGGCACGGTGGAGGAGCCCGGCGCCGCTCCGCCGGACGCGTGGATCCCCGATTCGTCGCTCTGGATTCCACTGGCGCGCAGCGGCAGCGCCGGCCCCGCGGCCGTCGCCTCGGCCGGGCCCTCGCTGGCGAGTTCGCCCATCGTCTGGGTGCTGTCGGCGAGCGCCGCCCGCCGGTTCGGCGCGCAGGGAGCGAAGGCGAGCTGGCGTTCACTCATGCCGAGCGGAATCCCCGACCCCAAGCAGCGGGCGAACGCCGACGCGCCGCGATTCGTGGTCCCCGAGCCGGCCACCTCGACCGCGGGGATGGGGCCGCTGCTGGCCCTGCACACCCTCGCCGGACCCGGGCAGCGTGGGCTGCTGAACTTCGCGACCGCGATGCTGGCTCTGCGCGCGATGACCGTCAAGGACCCCGTCGCGGTGCACGCCGCGGTCGGCGAGACCGGGCGGACGACGATCGGCGTCGCATCCGAGCAGTCTCTGCTGGAGAACGAAGCTGTTGGCGAGCGCACCCTCGTGCCCGTCTACCCCACAGAGGGCACGATCGTGCTCGATTATCCGTATGCCCGCGTCACCCATGACAGAGGCCAGGGCAAGGCGGCCGACGCCTTCGGCAGATTCCTTGGGGAACAGACCACACGTGAGCTGCTGATCAACGCCGGCTTCCGCACCCCTGAAGGTCGGGCCGGCACTGCCCTGGATCCCAAACTCGGCTTCGCTCCAGAGCCGCCCAAGCGGATCCAGTTGCCCGACTCCGCGTCCGCCGTGAAGATCCGCGAGATGTGGAACCGGATGCGGCTGGGCGCCCGCCTGCTGGACGTCCTGGACGTCTCGCCGTCCATGCGCCAGAAGGTGCCCGGCACGTCCACCAGCCGGCTGACCGCGCTCAGCCGGCAGATCCAGCAGAGTCTCCAGCTCACCCCGGACTTCGTGGAGATCGGGCTCTGGGAGTTCGCCACCAGGCTCGACGGCGCCCGCGACCACCGCGAGGTGGTGCCCATCCGGGCGGTCGGGTCCGCGAAGAACGGTGTCCGGCAGCGGGAGCGGCTGATCTCCGCGGTCGCCCGCTCGACGCCGGTCCCGGGAACCCATACCGGCTTGTACGACACGATCCTGGCGGGCTTCCGCGAGGTCAGCCGGCACCACCGGCCCGAGGTCTTCAACGTGGTGACCGTCTTCACCGACGGCGAGGAGAGCGACCCCTTCAACGGCATGAAGCTCGACGAGCTGATCCGCACGCTCCGCGAGGAGTACGACCCCGCGCGGCCGGTCAGCATCATCATCGGCGCCTATGGCGACGACATCGACACCCGTCCGCTCAAACGGATCGTGCAGGTCACCGGCGGCAAGGTCTATCTGTCGAAGGATCCGCGGCAGGCGCAGCGCATCTTCGGCGACCTGCTGGTGCGGATGTTGTGCAACGGCGCCCAGTGCCCGGTCGCCTAGCGCCGGCGTCCGCCCGGATCACCGGTCGATGACGACCTGCTGGCGCTCACCGGACTTGCCGGCGGCCTGCGGCACGCCGCGCACGAACACTCGCGCGGCACCGCCGTCGCTGAGCACGAGGATGAGCGGGGCGGTGTTGAAGTGCACGGACTCCCCGGACTTGACGAGCCGGTTGAACAACACCTTGCTGCCCTGTGTGCTGGCGAAAACGTGGCAGCCCGCTCCGGTGACCGTCACGGTCACCAGCCGCTGCGTCGGCCGGACCTTCTCGGCCACGGTGTCGGCCGGCGCCGCCGGTGGTTCGCGCCCGTCCAGGCCCATCCCGAGCACGCCCACTCCCACGAACGCGAGCATGGCGGCGAGACCGATCGGCACTCCCACGGACAGGAGCTGCCGCTTGGCGTTCGCCTTCGCCCGGTGCCGAGCCATAGCCCGGAGGCTACCGCCGATGCACTCACCGGACCAGACGGTGCGATCAGGTTCCGGTTTCCTTGCGGGATCGCGCGGCGGACGAGGGTGGTCAGAGCGTCCAAGCAAGCGTACGCTTGGGCGCTGACGTCCGGTCGAGAGGGTGCGGAGCCGCGGTGGACCAGCTCGGAATGTCGCGCAGGCGAGTGCTGGGCGCGGGTGCGGGCGGCCTCCTCGCGGCCGGCCTGCCCGGCAGGGCCGTGGCCGATGATGGTCGGCGCGGGCCGAACATCCTGTGGCTCGTGAGCGAGGACAACAGCCCGTTCATCGGCGCGTACGGGGACCGGCAGGCGCGGACACCCGCCATCGACAGGCTGGCCCGGGAGGGCGTGCGGTACGAGAACTCCTTCGCCACCGCGCCGGTGTGCGCGCCCTCCCGATTCGCGATCATCACCGGCATGTCCCCGGAGAGCTGCGGCCCCGGCCGAGGACATGCGGGCCGGCGGAAGGATCCCCTCGTTCCTGCGCGGCTTCCCCGAGTACCTGCGAGCGGGCGGCTACTACTGCACGAACAACGCCAAGACCGACTACAACGCGCCGATCGACGCGCGGCGAACCTGGAACGACTCCAGCGCCTTCGCGCACTGGCGCAACCGGCCGAAGGGCGCGCCCGTCTCCTCCGTCGATCTGGCGCCGACAGTATTGTCGCTGGCCGGCATCGGGATTCCGGCGTACATGCAGGGCGCCTCCCTGACCGCCCGCCGTCCCCGCTATGCGTTCGGCATGCGCAACCGCATGGACGAGCGGTACGGCATGATGCGTACCGTCCGGGACGAACGGTTCCGCTACATCCGCAACTACTCGCCGCACCGCGTCTACGGCCCGCGTGATGCGTGGCGGCTCCTACCTCTGCCACTCCTCGTACTGCCACCGCTACCGCGTCGCGGCGCGCTCCAGCAACACACCGGACTCCGCCTCGGCCAACATTGGCTTCCGGTGTGCGAACCCCGTCGCTGTCTAGCCCCCTGTGAAGTGGACCAGTCGGCCGCTACTGGAGGCCGAGCGAGCGGGCGAGGTGGGTGGTCCACCAGCCGAGCTGGGGCTCGGAGGCGGTGGCCTCCCCGCCGGTGAGGCCGGCGCTGCGGCGGAACGCCGGGCCGTAGAGGGGCTCGGTGGCCAGGGCCTGGTGGAGAGCGGCGACGGCGAGCCGGGTGTCCTCGACGGGCGTGTCGCCGGCGTCGGGTCGCAGGGCGTGGAGCGCGTCGACGACCGGGGCGAGCATCCCCGACCCGTCGTCGCGCCACCCGGCGGCGTGCAGCGCCACGGCCAGCTCGCCGTAGCCCCGGCGGTAGAAGGCCGCCAAGGCGCCGACCAGCTCACCTAGGTCGGCGCCGCGGTCGAGCCAGGACTCCAGCACCTCCTCCACCCCGGCCCGGATCGTCCGGCCGCCGTGGCGCAGCAGAGCCGCCAGGAGGCGGTCACGCGTCCCGAAGTGGTGGCTGACCCCCGCATCGGTCATGCCGACGCGAGTGGCGATCGCCCGGACCTGGACGGCGGCCACGCCGCCTTCGGCCAGCAGGCCTTCGGCCGCGTCCAGGATCAGGCGCCGCGCCTCCTCGGGCGGACGGCGCACACGCGAAGGTGTCACGCCGATCACCTTACCTTGACCAACCAAGGTAGGGCGCCTACCGTCTTACCTTGACGCCACAAGGTATGGAGCCGCCATGACCGACCCGCGTGCACGCCGAATCGTCCGGCCCGACGCGGTCCTCCGGGGGGACGAGTCGGGTGCCGGGCCGACCGTCCTACTGCTCCATGCCGGTGGTGAGCGCCGCCGGGTGTGGACGCCGGTGATCGACGTCCTCACCGGCGCCGGGTTGCGGTGCGTGGCCTTCGATCAGCGCGGGCACGGCGACAGTGGCGGCTTCCCGCGGGCGCTCGCGCCCTACGCCGGCGACGTGGCCGCCATGCTCCACGCCGAACCGCCGGGCTGCGTGGTGGTCGGCGCCTCGCTGGGCGGGCTCGCCGCCGTCGCCGCCCTTGAGGATCCGGCGGTGCGAACGAGACTGGCGGGTCTCGTGCTGGTGGACGTCGTCCCCGACCTCGAGCCCCGCCGGGTCCGCGGCTTCCTCGCTGCCGGCGGCCTGCTCGGCACCCACACCGAGCTCGTCGACGACATTCTCGGCCAAGTTCCACGGCTGCGGCACAATCTCGCGGGGCTCGACCTGCCCGTCCTGCTCGTCCGAGGCGGCGACGGGTCCGCCGTGACCGGCGAGGACGTCGACAAGCTACTGCGCCTGGCTCCGCAGGCAACGGTGATCCGCATCTCCGGTGCCGGACATCTCGTCGCCCGGGACCAACCTGCGGCGCTGGCCGAAGCCATCGCCACCGTCACCGCCGAGTGGCCGGCGCTGGCGCTCCTGCGCGATCTCGGCGCGGGGCAGGTCGCCCACCCCGGCGGAAACCTGCTCGACCACCTCCAGCGGGTGTGCGAGCTGGTGGAGAGCTGGGGTGGCGGTCGGCGCGTGCGCCTCGCCGCGCTCTGCCACGCCGCCTACGGCACCGACGGCTTCCCGCACGCGCTGCTGCCGCGCGGGCGGCGAGGCCGCCTGCAAGCGGCGATCGGCGACGAAGCCGAGTCTCTCGTCTACCTCTACGACGCCTGCGACCGAAGCACGACCTACACCCGCCTCGGCGCATCGCCGCTCCCCCTCACCGATCGGTTCACCGGTGAGGTCATCGCGCTGGCCGATGCCGATCTCACCGATTTCGCTCTGCTCACCATCGCCAACGAGCTCGACGTCGCCCGCAACGCTGCGCTCACCCCCGAAGCCCGCCGCGACATCCGTGCCCTCGTCGCCGTGCTGGCGGCCTACGTCCCCGACGTCGCCGCCCTGGCCCTCGCCGATCCGTCCCTCGTCTGAGGTCAAAACAGCCGCAAGGTTCGCGCAAGGCTCACGCAAAGACGAACGCGGACTATGAGACACGTACAGATCCTTTTGCACACGAAACGAGCTGATCATGGAGGATCGGCATGGCTCTCAAACGTTTTCGTGGTGGCGGCTCAGGAAGATGGTCGAGGCTGCTGGTCGTCGTGGCGAGCACAGCCGCGTTGACGACGGTGCTGTCGGGCACCGCCGACGCCGCCGCGGCGGCCTGCGCCAAGGCGGCCGGTCAGGGCGACGGCGCGCCGGACTCGGCCGCGAGGTTCGCGAGCGCGATCGGCGACCTCGCGCAGTGGGGCACCAAGGCGCCGTACGCGGGCGCGTTCGCCAGCATCAAGGTGGATGAGAAGGCCCAGCGTGTCACCGTCTTCGCCAAGGACGTCGATCGCGCCCGCACGGTGGTCGCCGCCGCGCGCGGACGGGTCGATTCCCGCGTGCGCAAGCAGGTGAAGGTCGAGGTCCACCAGAGCAAATACAGTCGCGCCGAGCTTGAGACCGCCCGCGAGCGGTTCTTCAAGTCCGTTCCGCAGCTGAAGCAGGCCGGTACCGAGGTGTACGGAGTCTCAATCAAGCCTGATGGGCTCGCCGTGGACGTGCCAGACCCAGCCAAGGCCACCTCGCTCATGCAGACACGGGCCTTCACCGGCGCGGCTCCCGGTGTCGACGTGTCCTTCCGGCGCGGCGAACGCAGCAAGGACGCCCCCGTGGCCAAGGAGACCGTAGGGGTACTCAGCAGAGCTGACGATTACCCGCCGTTCGCGTCAGGCACCTACATGGGTCATCCCCTGCTCGGGAACTGCTCCACCGCGTACTCGATCGCCCAGAGCAACGTGACGTACCTGATGACCGCGGGGCACTGCTTCAACCCGGGCACGCAGATCTCCACCGCGGGCGGCTCCCCCGTCGGCCGCGTCGTGTCGCACGACACCCTGACCGACGCCGCGTCCATCGCGACCAACACCTGGAGCGGGGTGTTCTACTTCGGCGAGAACTGGACGCACTTCCGCGACTCGCTGTGGTCCTACGACAACGAGCGGGTCTGCCACAGCGGATACATCAGCGACCAGATCTGCCTGACCGTGGTCGACGAGGAGTACTGGTGGATCGGCGACAACGGCTACCAGCGGATGGGCGTTCGCGCCCTGGCCGATCCAGGATGCGGGCCGGGTTCCTACGAAGGTGACAGCGGCGGGCCGGTGTGGTCCTGGCGCGGCGACTGGGGCCTGCACAGCCGGGGCCTGGTCAGCAGCGGCGGTTTCGCCAGCAACTACATCAACTTCACCGAGACCAACCGGCTCCTCGAACGATGGCCGGGCACTCGCCTGCTCACCAGGTGACCGCTCGTACGACGACGCCAAGCCCCGGCCGCGCCGGCCGGGGCTTCCCGCTGCTCGCCTGCCTGATGACTCTCATTCGGTGACGAGGGTGAGGCCGTAGGCGGAGAGGATCTCGGCCACGGGGACGAAGAACGACGAGCAGGTGCCGGATCCCGATGAGCCGATGAGGATGCCCTGCGCCTGGCCGTTCGCGATCAGCGGGGAACCGGTCTCGCCGGGGAAGGCGCAGATGTTCGTGCGGATCAGGCCGGTGATGCTGCCCTCGGGGAAGTTGACGGTGAGGTTCCTGCCGGTGATGGTCCCGCATCGCCAGCCACCGACCGGGCCCGACATGCAGGCGGCCGCGCCGACCGGTGCCGGGGTGGAGCCGCGCACCGTCACGTCCGTGCCGCCGTGACGGTTGACCAGGCCCCGGGGGCGCCAGCTCGCGTTCGTCCGTACCCACGCGCTGGTCTCGCCTGGAAAGGACGATCCTTGGACGGTGCCTTGCGCGACTCCGTTGTGGCCCACGGTCGACTGGCCTGCCGAGGCGCACTTGCCGGACGTGATGTAACCGCTGGTCACCGAGAACCCGATCGTGCATCGGCCTCCTGAGGGCGACGTGGTGAAGGTGTCACCGCCCCGGACGTCGTAGATCACCGCTGTTTCGGGGGCGGCGGCGGTCGCGGGCAGGGTGGTCACGGACGCGGCGACAGGGACGGCGGCGAGGAAGACAAGACTCCGGATCATCGGTCTCTCCCGGGGAGCAGAGGGATGCTCCTGTCATTGAGACCATGAAAGGCAGTTCGGGTCCACCCCTTGTGGCCGTGGCGAGTGCTCAGCCCTTCAGGCCTGAATGGGCCAGGCCCTCGATGAACTGTCGCTGGGCCAGGACGAACACCACCAGGATCGGCAGGGTCGACATCGTCGCCGCGGCCAGTTGGACGTTCCACATCGGCCCGCCATAGGCGTCCACGAACTGGGTGAGCGCCTGCGGCAGGGTGAACATGTCCTTCGACGACAGGAACACCACGGGCTCCAGGTAGAGGTTCCAGGAGTGCAGGAAGGTGAAGATGGCTACAGCGCCCAGGGCCGGCCTGGCCAGGGGCAGGGCGACCCGGTAGAAGGTCCCGAAGCGGCCGAGGCCGTCCACCCGCGCGGCGTCCTCCAGCTCGTCGGGCAGCGTGATGAAGAACTGCCGCATGATGAACGTCGCCAGCACGCTCGGCGCTCCCAGGATCGGCACGAGGATGAGCGGCCAGTGCGTGTCGACCATCCCCGCCTTCTGGAACATCTGGAACAGCGGGACGATCGTCACCTCGCTCGGGATCAGCAGCCCTGTCAGCACCACCACGAACAGGACGTTCTGCCCGGGGAACCTGATCCGCGCGAAGGCGTATCCGGCCATGGACGAGACGATCATCGTCCCCGCCGTGACGGCCAGCGCGATGTACAGGCTGTTGAAGTACTGCCGCGCGAACGGCTGGAGCTCGGCCGCCTGGCGGTACGCCGCGAGATCGAACCGGCTGGGCAGCAGCGACGCGGGAAAGTCGAACACGTCCGCGGCCGGCTGGAACGAGGCGGTGACCATCCACCAGGTCGGGAAGACGAACGGCACGCACAGCACCAGCATCACGCCGTACAGGGACAGTTTCGCTCTACGACTCATGGAAGACCCACCTCCGCCGCATCCGCCACTGCAGGAAGGTCAGCGCGGCGACGATCGCGAACAGCAGGACCGACAGGGTGGCCCCGTACCCGAAGTGATGGAACTGGAATGCCTGCTGGTACAGGTAGTAGACGAGCACCGTGGTGGACGTCCCCGGCCCGCCCTGGGTGAGCACCGCGATCTGCGCGAACACCTGCAACGACCCCACGACGGTGATGATCGAGGTCAGCAGGATGGTCGGGCTGATCAGCGGCAGGGTCACCCGCCGGAACCGGGTCCACGCGCCGGCCCCGTCGAGCTCGGCGGCCTCGTACAGCTGCCGCGGGACGCCCTGGAGCGCCGCGAGGAACAGCACCATGTTGAGCCCCACGTTCTTGAGCACCTGGACGACCACGACCGACGCCATCGCGGTCGACTCCCCCCGCAGCCAGTTCGGCCCGGTCACCCCGAACACGTCGAGCAGCCCGTTGACCCCGCCGTTGGACTGGAGCAGGAACTGCCAGACGATCGTCCAGGCGACCAGCGAGACCACGACCGGCGAGAAGAACAGGGTCCGGAAGACGACCGTCCCGCGCAGCCGCTGGTTGAGCAGCACGGCCAGTGCGAGCGCGAGGCTCAGATTGAGCACCACGAGCCCGATCGAGAACAGGACGGTCGCGCCGAGCACCGACCGCAGCTTCGGGTCGTCCACGAGCTTGCCGTAGTTCTCGCCGCCGGTGAACTCGAACGTCCCGGCCAGCACGTTCCACTCGTGGAGGCTGTACCAGAACACCAGCCCGAGCGGCACGAGCACGAACAGCACCGTGCCGGCGAGCTGGGGCGCGGCCATCAGGTAGCCGACGAGGTTGTCGCGGCGCCGGATCGTCCAGTAGGAGCCCCGGGGGGCGGGGGCGGCGGTCTTGGCCGCCCCCGCCCTCCGGGTCCGCGGTTGGGTCGCGGTCATCACGACCCCAGCAGTGGCTGGATCTTCGTGCAGACCCCGTCGAGCACCGACTTGACGTCCGCGCCGGGCTTCCACAGCGGGTCGAGCGACGCCCGGACGGTCTG
Source organism: Spirillospora sp. NPDC048911 (assembly GCF_043198015.1). Lineage (NCBI taxonomy): Bacteria > Bacillati > Actinomycetota > Actinomycetes > Streptosporangiales > Thermomonosporaceae > Spirillospora > Spirillospora sp. NPDC048911. The sequence goes on from NZ_JBICUD010000003.1 coordinate 63,462, forward strand.
CGCCAGCTCCGCCTGGCCGGTGTGGCTCGGCTTGACGACGCCCTTGCCGATGCCGTTCACGACGACCTTCTCCAGCTGGGCGGGCTTGAGCAGCGGATTGCTCTTGGCCAGGGTCTCGGTGTTGAGCTGCGAGGAGCGCGGCGGCGGGAAGTAGGCCGCGAGCTTGGCCGAGTTGGCCTGGTTGGTGAAGAAGGCGAGGAAGTCGGCGGCCGCCGCGGCGTTCTTGGACTTCTTCAGGACGCCGAGCCCGCCCTGGCCGATCACGGAGTACTCGCCCTTCGGCCCGGACGGCAGCGGGACGAGGTCCCAGCCGAACTTCGCGTCCTTCAACAGCGACGCACGGGAGATCTGGGTGATCGTCATCGCGGCGTCACCGGTGAAGAAGTCGACCGTGGTGCCGGGGCCCGGCACCGCCTTGTCGGTGAAGATCGCCTTGTGCAGGAAGGTCATCGCCCCGGTCATCTCCGGGCTGTTGAACCCGCAGGTCTTCCCGTCCTCGCTCCAGGCGCGGGCGCCCCAGCCCGTCCAGACCGAGGCGAGGTTGTCCCAGTTCTTGTAGTCGAAGTCGCGGATGACGAGCCCCTTGCCGCCCTTCGCGGCGACCGCGGCGTTGACGGCCGCGACCTTCTCCCACGTCCAGTCGCCCGATTTGATCAGCTTCTGCGGGGAGTCCTGCCCGGCCTTCTTGAGCGCGTCGGTGTTGACGAACACGCCGAACGGCGAGGTGGAGAACGGGTAGGCGTACAGCTCGCCGTCCTTCTCCCACAGCTTCGTCGTGGACGGCACCAGCTCCGTGTTGTTCTCGATCTTCGACTTGAGCGGGGCGAGCGCGCCGGACGCCACGAAGTCGGGGGCCGAGCTCTCCAGGATCCAGGCCAGGTCGGGGGCCTTCCCGCCGGCCAGCTGGGTGGTCAAGGTGGTGGTGTAGGACTCGACCGGGATCGGGTCGAACTTGATCTCGGTGATGTCCGGGTGGGCCTTCTTGTAGTCGGCGGCGATCTCGTTGAAGAGCTTCAGATGGGCGTCGTTGGAGGTCCAGATCGTCATGCGCAGCGCGTGCGGCTTCTGGTCGCCCGACGAGCCGCCGCCGCACGCGGCGGTGGTGGCGAGCAGTGCCGCGACGGAGGCGGCGGCGAGGGCGCGGAGTTTCATGGGGTGGAGGTCTCCTCAGTATCCGACGATCTCGGGCCAGCGAAGGCTGACGCCGTCCCGGATGAGGCGGTGCTGGAAGTCGGCCAGCAGGGTCTCGTCCTCCCGGACGGCGTGCGGCGTGGTGGCGCGGTCGAGGCAGAACGCGGCGAGCGCGCCCGCCGCCTCCCCCGCGTTCCACTCGACCGGATGCAGGCGGTAGGCGCCGTTGGTGATGTGGGTGGTGCCGATGTTCTTGCTCGCGGGCAGCAGGTTGGCGACGCGCCGGGGGATCAGCGCGCCGAGCGGGATCTCGAACGGCGAGCAGGCGACGTCGAGATAGTTGTCGCCTCCGGTCGAGGGGTGCAGATCGATCCGGTACATCCCGATGCCGACGGAGTCGGCGTAGGAGACCGCGCCCTTGTCGCCGCGCACGGCCAGCGACAGGTCCTGTTCGGTGACGGTGTACAGCGCCCTGATCCGGCGCGACTCCCTGATGTAGGGGGCCTGGGCGAGGCCGTCGGCGGAGCCGGTGACGTCGCCGCGCAGCCGCAGGCCGGGGTAGCCGGTGCCGCCGTCGTGGCGGGGCGCCTCGGTCTGCATCCAGTACAGGACCGACTTCGACAGCTCGCGGGCCGCGGCGAGGTGCTCGGCCGCGTCGGGGACGTCGAAGGCCGGCCCCTCCAGGTAGTCGATCATCGGCCAGTTGACGAGGGTGATGTCGCTGGCGTAGGTGCCGGGCAGGAAGTTGCGGCGGGCGGCGATCCTTCGGAACGTCCAGAGGTTGCCGTCGCCGGGGCTGATCCGCTGGTCGGCCACGACGGCGAGCGGGTCGTCGTCCGGGTTGGGCGTGAAGGAACGCTCCATGATTTCGAGCGTGCGCGGGTTGGGGCAGCGCCAGGACAGGAGCTTGTCGCCCCAGAAGGACGGCTGGTAGTCGCGCCAGTAGTCGTAGGAGGCGGGACGATCGATGGTGTGGTCGCCGTCGACGTGGTCCATCGCGAAGCACACCGAGACGGCCTGCATGTTGAGCGGCTGCGACTCGGCGGGGGCGCTCGGCTCACCGGTCTCGGCCTGCGCCTCGAAGCCGGTGACGTACTCGGTGCCGGTCAGCGGGAGGAGCTCGCCGGTCTCGGTGGCGTCCAGGATGTAGGCGCCGGTGACGACCACCTCGTCCGCGCCGCCGGCGTCCGTGTTGCCCGCACCTGTGACGGCCGCGAGCGTTACGGAGGTGACGCGGTCGCCGTCCACGGTGGCGGCGACCGGCCGGTACGGCTGGAGCACGCGCAGCCGGCCCGATCCCCGGTAAGGGGCGAGCATCGCCTCGATCACCGCCACCGCGACGCGCGGCTCATGGCACAGCCTGCTGACATGGCCGCCGCCCGGATTGAACTCGCGGGCCGCCCGCGCCGCCTCGGTGAGCGGGTAGTGGTCGCGGTAGTAGCGGCGGACGCCCTCGCGCAGCGCCCGGTAGGAGGCCGTGACGCCGAGGTTCTCCACCCAGGACGGCTCGTCCGGCGGCACGGCCTGGCTGGTGAGCTGGCCGCCGAGCCAGTCGAACTCCTCGGACAGGACCACGGTGCGGCCGGCCCGCAGCAGGGCCAGCGCGGCGGCGACGCCGCCCAGCCCGCCGCCGACGACGACCGCGTCCGCATGGATCTCGTGCACATCAAGCCTTCCGGTTGCGGGGGGCTGCGAGCGTGGTTCCCTCGACGGGCTCGCATGGGAGCAGTTCCTGGGGCATTCCGCCTCGTTCGAGGACGTCCGTCAGCAGCTCGACGGCCCGCCAGCCGATCTCGCGCCGCGGGATGCGGAAGCCGGTGAAGCCGGGTCCCCGGTCGCCGGGCTTCCAGTCGGGCGCGCCGAGCACCAGGATCGACAGGTCGTCGGGGATCGAGAGGCCGCGGGCCTTGGCGGCCTCGGCCAGGGCGGTGCCGTCGGCCGGTTCCTCGACGAACACGGCGGTCACGTCCGCCGCGCTCAGCTCGTCCAGGATCGCGGCGTGGTCACCCGCTCCGACGGGGAGATGGAGAGCACGGGGGCCGGCCGCGTCGCGGAAGCCGCGCATGCGGTCGGTCCGCGATTCGCCGCCCTCCCCCGCCCCGACATAGGCCAGCCGGGTGTGGCCGAGCGCCGTGACCCGCTCGACCAGGGCGCGGACCGCAGGTGGATAGTCCACCCCGACATACGGGACGGGCCCGCCCGCGTCGTCGCGTCGGCCTATCGAGACGAAGGGGAAGCCCTCGGCCAGCAGCCGGGCGAGATCGTCGCGATCGACGGTGCGGCCCAGCAGGAGGCAGCCGTCGGCCAGCCGGATCCGGCTGTCGGCGTTGAAGATCCGCCGCTGCTCCCCCGAGGCCGCCTTGGCGCTGGTGAACAGCAGCAGGTCGCAGCCCGCGTCCTCGGCCCGTTCCTCGATCCCGAGCAGGAACGGATGGTAGAAGTCGGCGCTCGCCGAGGGGAACACGGCCTCGTAGGTGAACACGCCGATGATCCGGTTGCGCCGCTCGGCGAGCCTGCGCGCGGCGGGATCGGCGATGTAGCCGGTCTCGCGGATCACGCGCAGGACGCGCTCGCGGGTCTCGGGTGAGATGCGCACCTCGGTGTCGGTGCGGTTGTTCAGCACCATCGACACCGTCGTCTGGCTCACGCCGGCCATCCGGGCGATGTCCTGCTGGGTCAGGCGCCTGGGAGGGGTCACGGTAGGTAGTAGCCCAATCTGGTGATAATGCGCATTGGCAGTTCGGCGGGCCTCATTCTGAGATGCCGTTCCCGCCGCTGTCAAGAGGTGATTTTCCCTGTAGTAATTCGCATTATCACCTTGACGACGGATCTGGCCGACGATGAGACTGTGCGGCCAGCCGGACCTTTCGTCGTCACCGAGGGCGAGGGTCGCCGCACCACCCCCCGAGGAGCTGGCACGGTGTTCGAACCCAGAGACATCAGCCGTCGTGGTCTGCTGACCGGAGCGGGAGCGGCAGCACTGCTCACCGCACTGCCCGCTGGCACTGCCTCCGCTGCGAGCCGCGCGTCCGCCGCAGGCCAGGCCGCTGCTGGCCAGGCCGCCGGACGGGGCGCCGCCGCGAGCTCGGCCGCCGCCGCGGGGCCGCTGCCCGACCTGGCCGGGCTCGGCCGGATCTCGCGGCGGGCCTTCGCGCCGGCGGAGCAGCGTGTCGCGCCCTACCTGGTGTCGCTCGCCCCGATGGTCAACGGGATCTCCGACGCCGACGCCGACTACGGCTTCTTCACCGGCGGCTGGTGGCGCTCGCCCGCCAACGCCACGAACGCCCGGGTGCAGGAGCACGTCCTGACCCTGGCCTGGTTCTACGCCAAGGACCGCCGCTGGAACCCCTACTCGGGCGACCCCGCGCTGCTCGCCGGGCTCGACGCGGCCATCGGCTACTACCTGCGGCTGCAACACTCCGACGGCAGCTGGCCCGAGTACTCCGGCGGCGAGCACTCCCTTCCGGCGACGGGGTTCGCGCTCGGCTACCTCAGCAAGGTCCAGTCGCTGCTGCGGTCGGCGAACGCGCTGCCCGCCCGCCGTGCCCAGATCACCGCGTCGCTGCGGAAGGCCATGACGTGGCTCCTCAATCCGGCCAACGGTGGCGTCTGGCAGAGCGACCTGACCTTCTCCAACCAGGTCACCGCCGGGCTCTCCGGGTCGGCCCTCGCCCTCAGACAGGATCCGGACGCGGCCCTGCGCTCGCAGCTCAAGGCCGCGATCGGACGGCTGGCCGCCGACGGGCAGAGCCCCGCGGGCTTCTTCTACGAGAAGTCCGGGGCCGACATGAACTACAACTTCGAGGTGATGCTGCCTGAGCTGGCCGACTGCTGGCTGCAGACCGGCGACTCCCGCCTCGTGAGGATGGCGTCCGCCTACACGGGCTGGCTCGGCTACAACATGCTGCGCGAGCCGGACGGGTCAGGCTGGATCACCAATATCGCGCCGTCGTCCCGCACCAGCGCCCTGTTCTACGACGACACCAGGCCCGATCCGGACCGGACCGCGCTGAACGGACGGTTCGTCCCGGACGTCCCCTCGCTCGGGGCGTTCCTGTCGGCGCGCGAGGATCTCGCCGCCGCCCGCCGGGCCTGGGCCGCCGATTCCGCGCCTGTCCCCGCCCTCGTCAAGCCCGACACCTCGCCGCGCATCATCGCCCACGGGCTCTACCGCGAGCATTTCGCGACCCGGAACCGCAAGAACGCGGCGATCAAGCGGCTGCCGTACCTGGCGTCGAAGCACTTCACCGAGCGCCGCAGTGACCTCGGCCAGGAGTTCCTCTTCCTCCGCAGACGCGACCTCTATCTGGGCGGCTACTTCGGGACGCGCCGGGCCACCGACTATTCACGCACCGGTTTGACGTTCCTGTGGCACCCGGTCGCGGGAACCGTGATCCAGTCGCTGAACAACAACGACCACGGCTGCTGGGCGACGGTCTTCCCCGGCCAGGTCGCGGACGCCGACGGCCCCCAGCCCGTCGAGTTCCTCGGCGGTTCGCCCTACGCCTTCCGCTTCCGCACCCCCACCTCGTCGGTGGTCACCACCGTGACGGCCGCCGACGGGCGGCTGACCAGGTCGGTCCGCGCGACCTCGGCGGCCGGTGAGCAGATCCCGCTCGTGCTGCGTCCCGACGACACCGTCGTCTTCACCAACGGGACGAGGGCTCCCTTCGGCGGCTCGGTCACGACCACCGCCGACGGCCTGGACCTGCACCGGCGCGGGGGCGTCGTCCGGTTCCGGTGGGGCGGGCCACGAACCGTGAGCTTCAGGCCGTCGTCGGTCTACCTGCTGGACGGCGCGCGGCGTACCCACATCCTGCTCGTCCAGCACGACGGGAACCTCGACCTGTCGATCGGGCTCGCGTACTGACCATGCATCCGAACCTGGACCCCGAACTGCGCGAAGCCCTGACCCGGTCGCCCCTGGCCAGGGTCGACTACACCCGCCTGTCCCCGGACGAGCTGAACGACCTGCGGGAGCTGCGGAAGAAGGCCGCCGCGCCGCCGCTGCCGGACGTGCGGGTGGAGGACAGGGTCATCGCCGGTTCGGGGATCCGGGTGCGGATCTACCGCCCGGCGGACGCCGCACCGGACGCTCCCTGCCTCTACTGGATTCACGGCGGCGGGATGATCCTCGGCTCTCCCGAGGGGGACGACGCCCGGGTGTCGCGGTATGTCGCCGAGACGGGAGCGGTGGCCGTCTCGGTCGACTACCGGCTGGCCCCGCGGCATCCCCACCCGACCCCCGTGGAGGACTGCTACGCCGGGCTCGTCTGGACCTGGAAGAACGCCGCCACGCTCGGCATCGACGCGTCGCGCCTGGCCATCGGCGGCATCAGCGCGGGCGGCGGCCTGGCCGCGGGAACCGCCCTGCTGGCCCGCGACCGGGACGGCCCTTCCCTGATCTTCCAGCTCCTGCTCTGCCCCATGCTCGACGATCGGGACGCGACCCCGTCCAGCGCGGCCTTCGCCGAGGCGATCACCTGGCCGCGCGCCTTCAACGTCTTCGGCTGGTCGTCCCTGCTCGGCGCGGCCGCGGGCGGGCCCGACGTTCCCATCTACGCGGCCCCCGCCCGCGCCACCGATCTGTCCGGGCTTCCGCCGGCCTACCTGGACGTCGGCGAGCTGGAGGTCTTCCGCGACGAGTGCGCCGACTACGCGCTGCGGCTGGTGCGCTCCGGCGTCTCCGTCGAGTTCCACCTGTGGCCCGGGGCCTTCCACGGTTTCGACGACGCCCCGCTGCCGGTGACCGGCCTCGTCCAGCGCGCCCGCGCGGAGCAGGTAGCGGCCCTGCTGCGCGCATTCACTCACCGCACACCCGCGTAGCCCCGTCAAGCGATCGAACCCACAGCCAGGCCGCGCGCATCCGACTTCTACGGCTGATTGAGCCTCCCCTGTCCGTATTAGGGTGATGGAAAAGGTGTGAGAGGAGCGTCATGGCCGCCAGAACGACCCCACCGTTTCGCGCCGACCATGTCGGAAGCCTGCTTCGACCGCCCGAGTTGCTGCGCGCCCGGGCCGACCACGCCGCCGGGCGAATCAAACCCGACGAGCTGCACGCCATCGAGGACGAGGCCATCCGGTCGGTGGTGGCCATGCAGAACGAGGCGGGCCTGCGCTCGGCGACCGACGGCGAGTTCCGCCGCGCCTCCTGGCACATGGACTTCATCTACCGGCTCGGCGGGATCAGCCCGGCCGACGAGCAGATCAAGGTCCAGTTCCACCGCGAGAACGGCGACATCGAGTTCACCACCGCCGCCCTGCGGGTGCACGACCGGATCCGCCTCGACGAGACCATCTTCGCCGACGACTTCGGCTACCTGCGCGACCTGACGGCCGGGACCGGCGTGACGCCCAAGCTCACGATCCCGTCCCCCAACATGGTCCATTACCGCGGCGGCCCGGCGTCCATCGATCCGGCCGTCTACCCCGACGTCGAGGAGTTCTGGTCCGACCTGGCCGCCGCCTACGCCGAACAAGTACGGCACCTGGGCGAGCTTGGCTGCACCTACCTGCAGTTCGACGACACCAGCCTCGCCTACCTCAACGACCCCGCCCAGCGCGCGATGATCACCGAGCGCGGCGACGACGCCGACCATCTGCACCTGCGCTACATCCGGCAGATCAACGGCGCGCTCGCCGGACGCCCCGAGGGCATGGCGGTCACCACCCACATGTGCCGCGGCAACTTCCGATCCGCCTGGACCGCGCAGGGCGGCTACGACTTCGTCGCCGAGGCGCTGTTCAGCGAACTGAACGTCGACGGATTCTTCCTGGAGTACGACGACGACAGATCAGGCGGATTCGAGCCGCTGCGCTTCGTCCCCAAGGGAAAGACCGTCGTGCTCGGCCTGGTCACCACCAAACGCGGCACCTTGGAGACCAAGGACGACCTGAAGCGCCGCATCGAGGCCGCAAGCCGCCACGTTCCGATCGAACAGCTCTGCCTCTCGCCGCAATGCGGCTTCTCCTCCACCGTGGAAGGCAACGTGCTCAGCCACGACGAGCAGAAGGCCAAACTCCGCCTCATCGTCGAGACCGCCGAGGAGATCTGGGGCTGACCTCCTGACGGGGCCTGCCCGCCAGAAGGTCAGAGCCTTGCGTCAGCGGGTGACCTCGAAGATGTGGTGGTATGCCGCCAGGCATTGCCGACCAGCGCCAGCTCGTGCATGTGGCTTCCGTCGGAGCTGAGCCCGTTGTAGACCACGGCGCGGTGACTCCATCGCCGCGGACGTAACCACGCGGGTTGAAACCGCGAGGGTCGCCCGCCGTGCTCGGCCATCTCGCCAAAGTGGAAATCGAAGAGGCCTACACGCTGGCCCTACAGGACGGCCTCACCATCGCGCTCAGCGAAGCACAACCGAGGTGCGCCACTTCGAAGACGGCCGTTTCATCTGGTATCGGCTGACGCTCAACGAACTGGCCGAGAACGATCGCGAGTTGCTGCAACAAGCCGCGCCAAGCACACGGGTGATCCCGCTCTTGGACGTCGATGAGCCCTTCCCGCGGCCTTGCGGGCGCAAGCTCGGCCATCAGCAAGTCGTAGCCGGGGCCTCTGGAAGAGGCCCCGGCTCGTCGTCGCCGCTGGACCGGCTCAGTTCACCTTGGGCGAGCCGCCCAGGGACCCGTGCTTGTCCCCCAACCCGTCAAGGTTGAAGTTGAAGGTGTAGGAACCATCGCCCGTCCAGCCGCCCATGGCGTTCGAGTTGGTCCACGGCGTGAAGCAGTACTTCTTCAGGGACGTGTACCGGTTCATGTCGGAGGTCCAGTTGCAGGAAGCCTTCGCCTTGTCGGCGTCGTTCCGCTCAAGGCGCGGATAGACGATGAACTTGTCCCAGTCCGTGCCTCCGTAGGTCCGCGCGTAATCCATCTGGATATAGGCCCTGCGGAGGTAACCGTCCGTCTCGATGCAGGCCTTCAGGAGGGCGTGGCCGACGACGGGAGACGTCTGCTCCTTGGTCGGCCCGCACTTGATCGTGGCATGGGCGGGCGCCGCGGTCAGCGCGACCAGGGCGCCCGCCGCCAGCGCCGGAACGGTGGCGGCGGTAGAGATTCTCCGGATGGTGCGTGACGAGAGTCGGGTCATGGCGTGGGCTCCTCTCGAATCAGAGCCGGAAGGCCCTGGATCGGATGAATGCCGCCTCCCCCGCCGGATCGGCACGCCCTAACTGAAACCTGTTCTCGCTAGTCCCTCCAGGATCCGCTCGCCCTTTTGAAACTTCCCTAACAATCCCGCACGCACCGCAGTCGCCCAACCACGCATCCCTGCAAGCTCACAGATCGTCCGGAGCCGGACAACGGAACGTGCTCGTCACGACACGGTCAGGCGTTGCAGGTGACTTCGGAGGATGTCGCGGCTGTCATCGGGCGGGAGGGCCGACTTGTCCTCGATCAGGGTCCACAGGTCACTCAGGTCGACTGTCGCCAGTTCCATGCCGAGAACATGATGAACAAGGCTGATCCGGTCGCTGATGCCAGGAAACTCCAGGACGTCGAAGTTGCTGGCACGGTCCTCGAACAGCGGGGCGCTCGAGGGGACGATCCGCACCTTGGCCTCGTCGGGCCGTTCGCTCAGGTCCAGCAGGTACTGGACCTGAGGGATCATGACCGCGGGCTCCGGTATCCGGGTCAGCGTGGACTCGTCGATGATCAGATCGAGAAAGCGCGGCCGTCCACCGGCGCGGAACGCCTGGCGCATGCGCATGGTCTCCCACTCGGCCTCCGGGTTGCGGGGCGGGAGCGCGTGATTGTTGAGCAGGCGGACGTACGGTTCTGCCTGGGCCAGATGCGGCACCTGAAGCATTCCGTAGGAACGGACGACACAGGCCTCGGCCTCGGGGATGAGGGCGTCCCGCTTGAGATCGTTGATCTCTGGGAGCAGCGGCGCGAGCCAGTCGGGGCCGTTGAGCCGGGTCGCCAGGTCGACCATCAGATCGGCCACTTTGGCGGCGCGAACTTCATAGCGTTCCAGCAGCCGCTCGACCTCGACGGGTGTGGGCTGGGCGAAGCCGGTCTCCACCCGGGCCAGCCAGTCGGCCTCGCAGCCGGTACGCGCGGCGGCCTCCTCGTAGGACAGTTCAACGATCTCCCGGGTCCGACGTAGGTAGAGCCCCAGCCGTCGGATGTTGATGTTCGGTGTGCCCTGCGATCGACTGGTCAACTGGAAACCTCCCCGGCCAATCGTGCCGGACGCGGACACCACCAGGGGCGGTGATCCGTGACTTCCGCAACGTCCCAGCACCTGCGAGGTCGCGTCGATCAGCACGACCAGGTCGGGGACCTCGCCCAGGATCTCGGTGATGAGATCGCCGCTGGTGACGCGCCGCACCCACAACTCGGGCCGCAGGCTGATGCGGTGCGCGAGGCGGGCAGGGCGACGTCCTCGGGGATCACGTAGTCACGTCCGGCGAACATCGCGCGGGCGAGCTGGACGACCGCCAGTCCTCCATGAACCCCAGCATCAGGGCGCGAGCGGCAGCGACTCGCCACCGCCGCCGAGTACCAGAGCGTCGGCCGTCCGCTAGCCGGGTGTCTTGTCGCGCTCGCTTTTTTGGGCGAGGCGCTGGGCTTGCCCGGTGTGCACATCGTTTACCCATTCCCAGCCGGGTTTGGCCGCTGGGCCGATCCGCGGGTCACTGGGAACGTGGCCCTCACGCAAGGCGAGCAGGTACGCCCGATCCTGCTCGACCCGTGCGTGTACCTGGTCGGCTCCGCCGACCGAACCGTGGCCGGGGACGACGACATCGACGTCGCCCGCCACACCTTCCAGCAGCCGCAACGCCGCGAGGTAGTCCTCGATCGGATCAGCGGGGTCCAGGTCGAGCATCGGAACCAGGACATCAGAGAGCGTGTCGCCGGCGACGAGAACCCCGCGTTCCTCGATGAACAGCGCCGCATGGCCCGGAGCATGCGCTTGGTGCTCGATGATCCGGACCTGCGGGCCGTGCCACGGAATCCGCGCCGTCTCAGCGGGCAGGGCGGTGACGAGGCCGTACAGGTCCAGCGGGACCTGCCCGCCGATTTCCGTCTCGAGCAGGTGGTCGGCGACGCGGGCCTTCGCGCCCGGCTCCGACAGCTGATCCCGGACGGCGGCCGCGCAGCGGGCCGTGGCGTAACGAGGAGCCGCGCCGAGCCGGGCGTGCCAGAGCAGATGATCCCAATGCGGATGCGTCGAGAAGCCCGCCACAACGGTCTGGTCCGAACCGGCCAGATCGTTCGCGAGGCAGGCCATTTCGTCGCCTGTGATCCCGGGGTCGATGAGCAACACGCCGGCTCGGCCGTGCACGACGACGGTGTTGCTCTGGACGAACTCGCTCTGGTGGACCAGCACACCCTCCGCGACCTGCGTCAGCACGGTGACTCCTTCGTAGAGTCCATCTCGCGGTTCGTCTCTGCCACGAAGCCGTCCAGTGACATTGTGAGGTGCCAGAGCACCTTTCCATCCGCGGTCTGTGGATTGGTGTCGTTCATTCGTTGCCTCCTGCCTTGAGTCTGTCTGTCAGGGTCATTCTGTTTGCTGGCGCGGCCTGCCCTGCCAGGACGACGTACGCGAGAGCCGGGAGGAGGCCGAGGTCCATGCCGTCGAGCCTGGGGCTGATGCGGTCCAGTCTGAAGGTCCACTCGGGGAGCCGCTGAGTGGACCACCTGGTGTACTGGTGGCATGACGGTGGAATGGGCCCGCGGCGGGCCCGACCTTCTGGTGGCGCTGGACCGCGACGCCGGCCCGCTCGGGATTCAGATCCAGGACCAGTTGCGGGCGGCGATCCGCGATCGACGGCTCGGCGCCCGAGAACGCCTGCCGTCGACTCGACGTCTGGCCGAACTGCTCGGCGTCTCACGCGGCACGGTCGTCGATGTCTACCAGCAGTTGCTGGCCGAGGGGTACATCGAGGCAGCGGCCGGCTCCGGGACGCGGGTGGCCGCGATGCCGTCCGGCGGGCCGGTCCGCCAAGCGCCCGGCGATCTGGCGGCCTTGTCCTCGCCGTCCCGAGCGGCCGTGGTCGACTTCGAGTACGGCATCCCCGATCTCGGCTCGGTGCCGTTGACAGACTGGACTTGGGCGGTGTCGGAGGCGACGCGGTCCCTGACGACCGCCGAGTTGGGTGACGAGGACCCGGCCGGTTCCAGACACCTGAGAGAGGTCGTCACCGCCTACCACCGTCGCGTCCGGTCGGGCTGCGCGGCCGCCCAGGACACCGTCGTCGTCTCCGGTTTCCGGCAGGGGCTGGCTTTCGCCCTGGCGACGCTGGCGCAGCACGGCATCCAGCGCATCGCGCTGGAGGATCCCGGCCCCCGCGAGCACGACGTCATCGCCCGCCGCGCGGGCCTGGACGCCGTGCCGGTCCCCGTCGACGACCACGGCCTCGACGTGGGCCGCCTGCGCGAGACCGGAGCACGGGCGGTGTTGCTGACGCCGGCCCACCAATGCCCCACCGGTGTCGCGCTCGGCCCCTCGCGGCGACGCGACCTGGTCGCCTGGGCGGACGAGGTCGACGGGGTGATCATCGAGGACGACTACGACGCCGAATTCCGGTACGACCGTCAGCCGGTCGGCTCACTGCAGGGCCTCAACCCTGCCCGCGTGATCGCCCTGGGATCGGTCAGCAAGACGCTCGCACCCGCCATCCGACTGGGCTGGGTGCTCGCGCCACCGCGGTTCGTGCCGGGGATCGTCGAAGAGAAACGGCTCAGCTGCCGCGGGGCTCCCGGGCTGGACCAGGAGGCGCTGGCGCTGCTCATGGAGTCGGGCCGCTTCGACCGCCACCTGCGACGCGTCCGCGAGATCTACCGCGCACGCCGGGACGTGCTGGCAGCCGAGGCCGAGGCCGCCTTCGGACCGGGCCGGCTGCACGGCCTGGCGGCCGGCTGCCACGCTCTGCTGCGCCTGCCCGACGGGACATCCGAGCGCGCCGTCGTGGCGACCGCGGCCACCATGGGCGTCCGGGGCAACGGACTCGACCACTACCGGTTCGCGGCCGCGGCGGAAGCTGAACCGGCCCCACGCCCGCCCGCCCTCGTGCTCGGCTTCGGCAACGTCAGCGAGCACCAGATCAGCCGGGGCATCCGCGCACTCGCCGCAGCTGTCCGACGCCAGACTCACGCGCCCGCCGGTCCAACCCAGCGCGCTGAGGCACAGGCCGCCCTGAAACGCCGCACCACGACCCCCGCCTGATCAAGCAGGGATCCGGCTCGGCCGCCGCTCTGCCCGACACGACGGCACTGCCGCCGAGTGACGATCCGGACTGCACGGACTGATGAGCCGGACAGGCCCGGCGATCGAGTACCACCGCGCGGATCCCGCGATGACCTGGGATCTCGGGTGTGCGACGTGGTCGATGCCGAGGAGAGCTCAGAGCTTGAAGAGCCTGGCGTAGGGCTCGGTGATCCGCATCTTCTGGGGCCCGAAGTCGATGACGACCGCCTGGTGCTCGACCTTCAGGACGCGTCCGAGACCGTACTTGTCATGGGTCACCAGCTCATCCGGAGCGAACTCGTCAAAGACCGGGACGGGCGGGCGCTTGAAGGGACTCGTGGGCAGATGCCGCCGCGTGGCGGACCGGGAAGTTTTCATTGCCCCCAGTATGCGTGCGATGGCGGCCGCAACGAAACACTCTCCGACTTTCGCGAAATCACACCGCTCGCACAGGGCGATTACCGTCCGTTCACTCACGTGCGTGCTATGGTAGGGATCAGTTGCGGTTCCCATAGACATTTTGTGCGCGCCTGACGGTCCTACCTCAGGCGCCTTTTTTGTTGCTCTGGATCTTCCGGATGGGCCCATCGCGGCACCCGGCCCTGCACGGTGCACGGCCGGGATCGACCAGAAGGAGATCATCATGGCCACCGGCACCGTCAAGTGGTTCAACGGCGAAAAGGGCTTCGGCTTCATCGAGCAGGACGGCGGCGGCGCCGACGTCTTCGCCCACTACTCCAACATCGCCGCCTCGGGCTTCCGCGAGCTCCAAGAGGGCCAGAAGGTGACGTTCGACATCACCCAGGGCCAGAAGGGCCTCCAGGCGGAGAACATCGTTCCCGCCTGAGCTTCGAACTGACGGCGTCGCGGCGGGTCCGGCCTGAGCCGGCCCGCCGCGCACGTCGCCTGATCCAGCGGCACCGTCACCACGATCGCTGCCGTATTCACCAAGACCGGGCCGCATACCTGTCGCCCGCCGTCTTCCGGTTCGTTCTTGTGAAATCCTCCGCTCGCCCTCGCGGCCCTGGAGCACTCCTCGAAACGCGCCGATTCGAGGAAGGTTCCACTGCCATGTCCCGCAGCACCCAACGGCCCGTACGCGGTCGTTCATCCCGAAATACCGATCACCGCACGCCGCCGACGCGAACGAGCGGCGAGTTCGCGCTTCCGAAGACGTCCACACCGCCTCTTCCGCCGGTTTCGGCGTTTTCCGACCTGGAAATGCCGTCGCCCCTGCTGACGACGCTGGCCCGTCATGGGATGACCACCCCGTTCCCGATCCAGGCCGCGACCCTGCCGAACACCCTGAACGGCCGGGACGTCCTGGGCCGCGGCCGCACCGGCTCGGGCAAGACCCTCGCGTTCGGCCTCCCGCTGCTCGCCCGCACCGCGGGCAGCCGCGCTGAACCGCGACACCCTCTCGCCTTGGTCCTCGTCCCGACCCGCGAACTCGCCCAGCAGGTCACCGACGCCCTCACCCCGTACGCCGACGCCGTCCGGCTGCGGCTGACCACCGTGGTCGGGGGCATGTCACTGCCCCGCCAGGCGAACGCGCTCAAACGCGGCACCGAGATCCTGATCGCCACCCCCGGCCGCCTGGTGGACCTGATCGACCGCGGCCACTGCCGGCTCGACAAAGTGGCGATCACCGTGCTGGACGAAGCCGACCAGATGGCCGACATGGGCTTCCTCCCCCAGGTCACCGGTCTCCTCGAGCAGGTCGCGCCCGGCGGTCAGAAGATGATGTTCTCCGCGACGCTCGACCGCAACATCGATCGGCTGGTACGCCGGTTCCTCAGCGATCCGGTGACCCACTCGGTCGACCCTTCGGCTGGAGCGGTCACCACCATGGAGCACCACCTGCTCCACGTCGCCGACGCCGACAAGCACGACACCACCGCGCACATCGCCGCCCGTGACGGCAGGGTCATCATGTTCGTCGCCATGAAGCACGGCGCCGACCGGCTCGTCCGCAAGCTGGCATCCCAGGGGCTCCGCGCCGGCGCGCTGCACGGCGGCAAGTCCCAGTCCCAGCGCAACCGCGTCCTGAACGGCTTCCGTACTGGAGAGGTCGACGTCCTGGTCGCCACCGACGTCGCGGCCCGCGGCATCCACATCGACGACCTGGACCTCGTCGTCAACGTCGACCCGCCCGCCGACCACAAGGACTACCTGCACCGCGGCGGCCGCACCGCCCGAGCCGGACGGCCCGGCACCGTGGTCACCCTCGTCCTCCCCTCCCAGCGCCGCGACATGAACCGGTTGATGACCACGGCGGGCATCGTTCCGCACACCACCAGCGTGCGCCCGGGCGACACCGAACTGGCCCGCATCACCGGCGCCCGTACCCCGTCCCACACCGCCGCCGGAACCTCCCCCGCGACGACGGACCGCACGCGCGCACACCGCAGCGCCCCCGCGATGCCCGCCACACGCAGCAGGAACGTCGAACGGCACCGTCCCACCTCCCCGGGGCGCCCGGCCCGGCGCAAGACCTCCTCACGAAACACCTGACAGAAGCCCGTTCGCTCTTGCCGCAGCCCATCTCTCGTCAGCTGTTCTTCGTCGGCATGCAGATCAACATCGTCGGCACGATCTTCGATCAATCCGGTCAAGAGCACGCCGTCACCTTGACCACGGCCCGGTGAACGCCACATGACGCCGAATCCGCTGGGATGTCGAGCCCGGGTCTCACAGAGTCAGCCCGAGCCGTCTTGGGCCAGGTGATCGCGCAGCCATTCCTCGGTGGTGGTGATGTGGATGAGTGCCGCGGCCTTGGCGAGCGGCGCGTTGGCGGCGGCGAGCGCGGCATAGATGGCCTCGTGTTCGGCGAGGGTCCGGCCCGCGGCGTTCTCGTCCACCAGGCCGCGCCAGACCCGGGCCCGGAGCGTACGTCCGGATATACCCTCCAGCAGGCTCGCGAGGGTGGCGTTGCCGGTGGCCGCGATGACGGCACGGTGGAAGGCGGCGTCATGTTCGTTGAGCGCCTCGATGTCGTCGCGGGCCTCCCGCATCGCCTCCAGGTGCAGCGCCACCTCGGCGAGCTCGGCGGGCGAGATCCGGGTGGCCGCCAGCCCGGTGGCGACCGGCTCGAACAGCCTGCGCACCTCGGTCAGCTCCAGCAACGTGTGCCCGTGCAGCAGTTCGACCGCTGACGCGAGGCCCTCCAGCAGCAGCCCCGGCTCCAGGCTCGTGACATAGGTGCCGTCACCCCGGCGGATCTCCAGGACCCGGGCGACGACCAGCACCCGGACCGCCTCGCGCATGAGATTGCGCGACAGCCCCAGCTCCATGGCCAGTTGCTGCTCGGGCGGAAGCTTCGACCCGGGCATCAGCTCGCCGGTGGCGATCATCTCTCGGATGCGGGCGATCGCCTTGTCCGTCAGCGACATCATTCCCCCTTCCGGCCTGGAAGCCTAGCAAGCATCCCATGTCCAGAAAGGGAATCCCACCAAAAGGACCGGGGATCATCCAACGGGACTCCCGTTACCTGCGGCTTTATGATTTCTCTTCGCCACCCTCTGGACAGGAGGGTAAACGAATCGCAAAATCAATCCCATGTCGCTGTGACGTACACCACGGGAGCGATGGCATGGTTGAACTCATCAGCGCGGTGGAGGCGACCGATGTCCGGTTCCCGACCTCGCGCGAGCTCGACGGCTCGGACGCGATGAACCCCGAGCCCGACTACTCGGCGGCGTACGTGACGATCCGGACCAGCGCCGAGGAGACCGGCCATGGGCTGGCGTTCACCGTCGGCCGGGGCAACGACGTCGAGGTGGCCGCCGTACGCGCCATCGCCCCGCTCGTCGTGGGGCTGCCCGTCGAGAAGGTGCTGGCCGATCCAGGCGGCTTCTCCAGGCGGCTGACCGGGGACAGCCAGCTGCGCTGGCTCGGGCCGGACAAGGGCGCCATCCACATGGCCGCCGCAGCCATCATCAACGCCGCCTGGGACCTCCACGGCCGCCGCACCGGCAAACCGGTGTGGCGACTGCTCGCTGAGCTCTCTCCCGACGACCTCGCCGACCTCGTCGACTTCCGCTACCTCCAGGACGTCCTGACCCGCGACGAGGCAGTGGACATTCTGCGTTCCGCCCAGCCGGGCCGGGCCGAACGCACCGCGCACCTGCTCGAGCACGGCTACCCGGCGTACACCAGCACTCCGGGCTGGCTGGGCTACTCCGACGACAAGCTCGTACGGCTCGCCCAGCGCGCGGTGGCCGACGGATTCACCCAGATCAAACTCAAGGTCGGTGCCGATCGGTCCGCCGACGTCCACCGGATGAGGCTGGCCCGCGAGGCGGTCGGCCCGGACATCCGCATCGCGGCCGACGCCAATCAGGCCTGGGGCGTGCCGCAGGCGATCGAGTGGATGGAACGGCTCGCGCCGTACGACCCGTACTGGATCGAGGAACCGACCTCACCCGACGACATCCTCGGCCATGCCGCGATCCGGCGGGCGGTGGCCCCGATCAAGGTGGCCACCGGTGAGCACGCCAGCAACCAGGTGATGTTCAAGCAGTTCCTGCAGGCCGGCGCCATCGACATCCTGCAACTCGACGCCACCCGGACGGCCGGGGTCACCGAGAACGTCGCGATCCTCCTGCTCGCCGCCAAGTTCGGCGTCCCGGTCTGCCCGCACGCGGGCGGTGTGGGGCTCTGCGAGATGGTCCAGCACCTGGCCCTGTTCGACTATGTCGCGGTCAGCGGTTCGCAGGAGAACCGGGCGATCGAGTACATCGACCATCTGCACGAGGAGTTCACCGCCCCCGTGCTGATCCGCGACGGCCGCTACCGCGCACCGGCCGCTCCCGGTATCGGCGCGGAACTCCGCCCGGAGTCCGTCCTCGAGCATCGCTTCCCGGACGGCTCGGCCTGGCAGGCGGCGATCGCATGACGCCCACCCCGCGGCGCCGGCCGATGACGGCCGGACATGAGCAAGGAGCGAAGCCGATGACGCCGATCGACAAGACGCTGAGACGGGCGCTCCAGGCAAGGCCGCTCGGGCGCTTCGACGGGCCCCAGCTGGCCCTGACCGCCATCCGGGTCGGCCCTGGCCTCATGCTCCTGGCCGTGGTGATCGTGGCCGCCTCGTTGTCCCCGGTCTTCCTGACCCCTCGCAACATCGGCAACGTACTGAGCCAGTCGGCCGTGATCGCCGTGTTGGCGCTGGCGCAGCTCCTCGTCATCATCACCCGCGGCATCGACCTCTCGGTCGGCTCGACGCTCGCGCTGTCGGCCGTCGTGGGCGCCCTGGTCTTCTCATCGACCGGCTCGGGACCGCTGGTGGTGGCGGTCATGCTGGCGACCGGCGCGCTCGTCGGCGCCGTCAACGGGACGGTCTACGTCTGGGGCAGACTGCCGCACCCGTTCATCGTCACACTGGCGATGCTGAGCGTCGCGCGCGGCCTGGCTCTCTGGCTCTCCGGTGGCCAGCCGCTCCAGGGAATGCCCGGCGTCGTGCAGAAGGTCGGCGGCGGCTCCATCGGCTGGTTCCCCTACTCCGGGTTCCTCGTGGCAGGGCTGGCCTTGCTGGTGCTGCTGCTCACGACCCGCCTGGTCTGGGGTCGCTGGATCTACGCGGTCGGCGGCGATCCGGAGGGCGCACGCCGCGCGGCCGTCCCGGTCAAGGGCGTGCTGATCTCGGTCTACGTCTTCAGTGGGCTGGCCGCCGGGATCGGCGCGGTGATCACCTCGGGACGCCTCAACGGAGGCTCGCCCACGTTCGGCGAACTGGCCGAACTCGACACGATCGCCGCCGTGGTCATCGGAGGCGCCAGTTTCCTCGGCGGGCGGGGCGGCGTCGCCAACGCCCTCGTCGGAGCGCTGATGATCGGCGTGATCAGGAACGGCATGAACCTGCTGAACGTGGACGCCTTCCTGCAGCCCATCGTCATCGGCGTGGTCATCGTGCTCGCGGTCGAGCTGGACGTCGTACGCGGCCGGTTCGAGCAGCGGCTGCGAGTGATGAAGGCGGCACAGGCATGACGGCCACCCCGGCCCTCGCCGTCACCGGGGCCACCAAGCGCTTCGGAGCCGTACTCGCCCTCGACGACGTCGATCTGGCCGTCCACCGCGGCGAGGTGCTCGCGCTCCTCGGCGACAACGGCGCAGGCAAGTCGACGCTCATCTCCTGCCTGAGCGGCGCCCATCGCCTCGACGCCGGCACCATCCGGATGGACGGCGAGCGAGTCGAGATCGGCTCGCCGGCCACGGCCCGCGCCCACGGCATCGAGACCGTTTACCAGGACCTGGCCCTCTTCGACAATCTCGACCCGGTCGCCAATTTCTACGCCGGCCGCGAGATCGCCGGCCCACGGTGGCTGCCCCGCGGGCTGCGGTTCATGCGACGCGGCGCGATGGCCGGTGTGACCGACGACCTGCTGAGCCGGCTCCAGGTCGGCATCCCCGACGCCCGGGCGTCCGTCGGGCTGATGTCCGGTGGTCAGCGCCAGGCGATCGCCGTCGCCCGGGCCGCGGCGTTCGCCTCCCGCGTGGTCATCCTCGACGAGCCCACCGCGGCGCTCGGCGTGCGCGAGTCCCGCAGTGTGCTCGATCTCATCAAGCGGCTCCGCGACGAGGGCCGCGCCATCATCGTCATCTCCCACGCGATGGATCACGTCATCGAGATCGCCGATCGCGCCGCCGTGATGCGCCGGGGCCGCAAGGTCGGCGAGGTGGTGCCGCACGCGGACAGCCGCCAGCGGATCGTCTCGCTCATCGTCGGAGGTGATGCCTGAGATTTCCGGCCACCCGTCCCACCATGATCAAAGGACCACCAGCCATGCGACGTCCCTCAAAACTAGCGATTCCGGCGCTGGCCCTTGCGCTGGCGTCCTCTCTCACCGCGTGCTCCGACGACTCCGGGTCCGGTGGCGGCGGCTCCGTGCTCAAGGTCGGCCTGATCACCAAGTTCCCGGTGGACTTCTACGACACCATGGTCGACGCCGTGAAGAAGTACGACGCCGCCCACTCCGACGTCGAGGTCGTGTACGGCCAGGGCAAGAACGGCACCGACGACGAGGGCGAGATCGCCCTCATCGAGAACATGATCACCCAGGGTGTGAAGGCCATCGCCATCACGCCGACCAGTCCCAACGTCAAGAACGCGCTGGACAAGGCCGTGGCGGCCGGCATCAAGGTCGTGCTGGTCGACAACGACATTCCCGGCTGGAACGGCAAGTCCTCGCTCGTCGCCACCGACAACCTGGCGGGCGGCAAGCTCGCGGGCACCTGGCTCGCGGGCAGGCTCCCGGCCGGCTCGAAGATCGGCATCCTCCAGGGCCGTCTCGGGAACCCCTCGCTCGACGACCGGGTCAAGGGCCTCAAGGAGACGCTCGGATCCAAGGCCACCGTGGTCGCGGAGCCGGCCACCGACTGCGACCAGACCAAGGGGCTCAACGCCGCCCAGGACATCCTCGCCGCGCACCCCGACGTGGCGGCGATCTACGGCGCCTGCGGGCCGCCGATCATCGGCGCGCTGCAGGCCGTCAAGGCGGCCGGCAAGAGGCCGGGCCAGATCGTCGTGGTCGGGTTCGACGCCGCACCCGACGAACTCACCGCCATCAAGGCAGGCGACGAGGCCGGCTCGGTGGCCCAGTTCCCCGCCAAGATGGGCTCGCTCGGTATCGAGACGGCCGTCGCCGCCGCCCGCGGGCAGACCGTCAAACCCAGCGTGGACACCGGCACCACCATGGTCACCAAGAGCAACGCCGCCCAGTTCTCCTGACCACGCTCGTCCCGGGCACGCGTGCCGCGTGCCCGGGAAGTCACGTCGAGTCCGGCGCCACCAGGCACGCGTCAGTTGCGGCTTTCCATGATGGGCGGCACGATGCCGTTGGCCTGCGGCAGCAGACGGTGCCCCGCGCGTTCGGGCCGGACGTTGGGCCCGTGGAACACGCGCGTCTGCGGCCGGCGCGCGCCCGCGCCCGCCCCCGCGATCGCGTCCTCGTCGATCTGGATGCCCAGACCCGGCGAGTCGCCGAGTACGAAGGCGCCGTCCTCGACGTGCTGGTCGACGGTCATGCCGACCGGGGGGTGCAGGTCCTGCAGCTCACTGGCGATGTGGTTCGGCACTGACGTCGCGGCGTGCAGCAGCGGGACGGGAACGTTGCCGACAGGGCTCACGGGCAGCTCATGGGCGTGGGCCAGCGCGGCGACCCGCAGAAAGTGGGTCACGCCCCAGACCGCCGCCGTCTGGACGATGTCCAGGGCGCCGGCGGCCAGCAGCGGGCGGTACTGCTCCAGCCCCGTGAGGTTCTCGCCGCTGGCGATCGAGGCCTTGATCCCCCGTCCGACGATGGCCAGCCCCTCGGCGTCCCAGCGCCGCACCGGCTCCTCGATCCACGTGAGATCGATGGCGCGCTCCAGCTCGCGCACGTGCCGGACGGCCTGTTTCCGGGTCCAGGACTCGTTGGCGTCGAGCATCAGCGCCGGGCGCGCCCCCTTGCCGGCCCGGGTCAGCACGTCGCGGACCAGCGTCAACCGGCGCAAGTCCCGTTCCACGTCCAGGCCGCCCTTGAGCTTGGCCGCGCGCAGGCCGTGGTCGGCATAGCCCTGGTAGACCGCGACCAGCTCCTCGTCGGCCAGATCGATGTCGAGTCCCGACGCGTACGCGGGTACCCTCCGGTCGCCTCCGCCGAGGAGCCGCCAGAGGGGCTCCCCCGCCGCCTTCGCCTTGATGTCCCAGAGGGCGGTGTCGAGCGCGCCGATCGTCCCGAAGACGATGCCCGCGTGCCCGGCCTTGAAGGTCTGCCGCAACATGCGGTCGTAGAGGGCCGTCACGCAGCGGGGGTCCTCGCCGGCGATCGCGGCGAAGATGGACTCCAGCTCGACGTGCGGGCCCAGCCCGACTCCCGTGATCCCCTCGTCGGTGTCCACCAGGACGATCGGCACCGCGGTGACCCCGTCGGCGAAGACACCGTTGGCGTCGCCGACCGACCGGGACCATTCCTGGACGGTCGCCAGCGTACGAAATCCGGTGATCCGCATGGTCAGCCTTTCGTGGAACCGGCGGTGATCGCGTCGGCGATCTGGCGTTGGAAGATGAGGTAGATCGCCAGCACGGGCACCGCGGCGATCAGCACCCCGGCGGAGAAGATCGGGATGTCGCTGGAGTACTGCCCGCGCAGCGCGGTGACGCCGACCATGAGGGTGCGGTGCTCCGGGGACGGCATCACCAGCAGGGCGATGAGCACGTCGTTCCAGCAGAAGAGGGCGTCCAGGATGCCGACGGACAGCAGGGCCGGCCGGCCCAGCGGCAGCATGATCCGGCGGTAGACGCCGTAGAAGGTGGTGCCGTCGATCCGCGCGGCGTCCACGATCTCGCGGGGGATGCCGGTGTAGAAGCTCGCCATCAGGTAGATCGTGAAGGGCAGGAACTGCGCGACGTAGGCGAGGATCAGCCCGGGATAGGTGTCGATCAGTCCGGTGTCCGCCAGGACGCGGGCCATCGGCACCATGATCACCTGGAACGGTATGAACAGCGCCGCGAGGCAGCCCAGGAACATCGCCCGCGAGCCGCGGAACCGCAGATGGCTCAGCGCGAAACCGGCCATCGAGCCGACCAGCAGGAGCAGCGCCACGGTGGTCCCCACGATGACGAGCGAGTTGACGAAGTAGCGCGCCATGCCCGCGCTCTCCCACGCGCCGGCCACGTTGTCCCAGCGCAGGGAGGTGGCCAGGGAGAACCGGTCGAGGATGTAGTCGCGCCGGGTCTTCATGGCGACGTTGGCGGTGAACACCAGCGGATAGATCGTCGCCACCGCGAGGACCGCCATCGGCGCGGCGATCAGCCACCGCGTCGCCCGGATCCGGCGTGTCATGTCCGCCTGCCCAGCCTGCGCAGCAGCCCGATCTGCGCCAGGCCCATGACCATCATGATCATGAAGAGCACCGTCGAGGCGGCCGCGGCCAGCGCGGGCCGGCTCATCTGCCCCTGCTGGATCCAGATGTAGTACTCCGGCAGGTAGGTCGACGCGCCCGGGCCGCCGTTGGTCATGACGTAGAGCAGGCCGAACATCGAGGTCAGCATTCCGATCATGGTGGTGACGAACACGAACTGGATGGTCCGGGTCAGGCTGGGAATGATCACATGCCAGATCACCTGCACCAGGGAGGCTCCGTCCACCTTGGCCGCGTCCAGAAGCTCGGAGTCCAGGGTCGCGAACCCGGCCAGGAAGACCACCAGCGCCATCCCGAACGTCGCCCAGACATGGATTCCGACGACGGTGAACATGGCGACCTTCGGATCACCGAGCCAGTCCACCGGGCCGAGCCCGAACCGGCCGAGGAGGCCGTTGAACGGTCCGTCGGAGGCCAGCACCAGATTGAAGATCGAACCCACGATCACCGGGGAGAGCACCGCGGGAAAGAAGTACACGCTCCGGTAGAAGCGATGGCCGGGCACCCGCAGGAAGATGAACATCGCCAGCAGACCGGGAATCGCCACCGCGATCGGAAGCGACAGTGCCAGCAGCCCGACGTTGCGCAGAGCTTTCTGGAAGACGGGGTCGTCCAGCAGGGTGGTGTAGTTGTCCAAGCCGACCGGGGTGCCGTCGCGGTCCCCGTCGCCCGTCAGCGAGAAGTTGACGCCGAGCAGCAACGGCCACAGCCGGAAGACCAGGAGGATCAGAACGGCCGGAAGCACCAGCAGATACGGGGCGAGCCGCTCCCCCCGCAGCCCGCCCCGCACCCGGCGGATCCGAGTCGCCCGGGAGGGGCCGGCCCGCCCGGCCTGAACCGGGCGGACCGACTGCGGGCTTTCCACCGGCACGGGATCAACCCGCCTTGTCGGAGGCCGCGATCTTCGCCACCGCGGCGTCCACACTGATCGATCCCGACAGCAGCTGCTGGGACATCCGGCCCATGACGTCCTGGGTCTTGGCGGACAGCGCCACGTGCAGAGCCGGCTTGCCGGCCGGGATCTGAGCGCTGATCGCGGCCGCGGCGGGACCGCCGCCGACGATCTTTATTGACGTGTCAGCGGGGATCGATCCCGCGTCGGCGGAATACGCTCGCAACGCGTCGGCGCTGGTCAGAGAGTTGACCATGGCGGCTGCGAGGGCGGGGTTCTTCGTCCACTTCGCGACTCCGTACCCCACCCCGCCGTCGTAGGCGAGGCTCGGGACGGCGCCGGGGGTGACGACCGGCGCCAGCATCTCGCCCAGGTTGTCGGCGCCCAGCAGCGGGTTCATCTCGTGCCAGCCGCCGACATCCGACATCAGGCCGATCATGTTCGCGGACTTCCCGCCCTCGAACTTGATGAAGGCGTCCATGAAGAGGCCGGTGGAGTTGGGGCCCGAGGTGTTCAGGCCCTGGTCGTTGACCTGCTTCCAGAGCGAGAAGATCTTCTTCACGTTCGGGCTGTTCCAGTCCCGCTCGCCCGCGATCCACTTGTCGTACTCGCCGGGCGTGAGGATGCCGGAGCCCATGCCCGACATCCAGAACTGGATGCCGTAGCCCTCCTTGTTCCCCTGGGAGAAGCAGGGCACGCCGGCCGACTTCTTGATCGCGGCGCAGGCACCGAGCATCGCGTCCCAGGTGGTGGCCGGCTTGGCCGGATCGAGCCCCGCCTTCTGGTAGATCTTCTTGTTGTAGTAGATCGGGTGGCCCTGGAGCGTGATCGGCGCCGCGTAGATCTTGCCGCCCTTGGTGAACGCGTCCCAGCCCGCCAGCCGCGTCTTGTCCTGGGCGACGTACTGGTCCAACGGGAGCAGCGCGCCGACCCGGTCGCGCAGCTGGCCGCCGCCGTTGAAGAGCATCACGTCGGGGCCCTTGCCCGCCTGGATGGCCGCGCCGAGCAGCGTGTAGTACTGCTCGAACGGCTGGGCGACGAACTGTACGGTCGCGCCCGGGTTCTTCTTGACGAAGTCGGCCTTCGCCTTCGCGACGAACGCCGCCGCGTTCTTGTCGCTGGACTTCCAGTCCCAGACCACCAGCGTGCTGCCCCCCGAGGCTTTGGCACTGGACGAGGCCTTCGTTCCTCCGGCACTTCCACATCCCGCCAGGACCAGCACCGCCACCAGGGCGGCTGGCCAGAGTGCTCCCTGTTTCATCCATCGCTCGCTTCTCGAGGGGGTGGGATGGGCGCCCGTCAGATCCCGGTAAACGTAAGTCGTATGATGTCTGATGTCAACGTTTCCCCCATATACTTACGCGCGAGTCACGGAGGGGAAATGACCACATCGGAGCGACCGGCCGCACCGCCTCCGGCGTGGGCCCGGCGACCGGCCAACCTCGCCAGCGCGCTCGCGGTGGAGCTGGTGCAGCGCATCGTTCGCGGAGAACACCCCCCGGGCACGGCGCTACCCGCCGAGCCCGCCCTCTGCGAGACGTACTCCGTGAGCCGGACGACCGTCCGCGAAGCGGTGAAAATGCTGCAGGAGAAGGGGCTGGTGCAGGTCCGCCAGGGCGCCGGCACCATGGTGACGCCGGCGACGATGTGGAACATGCTGGACGAACTCGTCCTCGCCGCGAGCGTCGCCGAGGACGAGAGCGTCGCCATCCTCGACGACCTCGTCATCACCCGGCGCCTGCTGGAGGCCGACATGGCCAACGTCGCCGCCCGCATGGCCGAACCGGACGTCATCGATCGGCTGCGCGCACTCGTCGATCGGATGGACGAGCTGGTGGACGATCACATCTCCTACGCCGAGCACGACCGGGCCTTCCACGATGTGATCATGCAGACCTCCGGCAACCGTCTCGCGCGTGCCGTGGTCCGCGCGCTGGAGAGCCAGGTCGTCAACACGGCCCGGTACATGGGCGACCCCGACCCCGCGCAATGCGTCGCGTCCAACCGCGGCCATCGCCGCATCTACGAGCGCATCGCCGCCCACGACCCCGACGGCGCGGCCGACGCCGTCTTCACCCACATCACCGAAGCCTGGCTGGTCCGCCGCCCCGGCCCCGGAGATCCCGTGCGCCTTCAGCGTTAGGCGATCTCGGGCCCGCGCCCGTTCAGGTCCAGGTGGTGCTCCGTTCGGCGCGTACGCCACCGAGCAGCACCGGCACCACGCTGATCTTGACCAAGTAACTCCAGTTCTTGTCTGAGACACAGGCAGAGCCGAGATGTACTGCCCAGACAGGTTGGGCGGCGGTGATGGTCGTTAATACCAGCAGCGCGACGGGGGCTGGGCCCGCCGCGCGGCCGCGGCCTCACCCAGCATGACGTGGGAGAGGTTGCGCTGATGTCGAGGCTGCCGGTGGGCGCCCACTCCACATTCCCCCAGCTCGGGCGTCGCATCTCCCGATCAGCCCTGGCGGTGAAGCAGCCACCACCCAGCGCTCCGGAGGGGTCGCCCCGGGACGTCGAGCAGCATCGCGCCCACGCGCCCACGACGTTCCTGCATGCGACCAGCCGAGCTGGCTGAACTTCAGGCATGACCTGTGACAAGGGCCGACTTGACCAGCCATTTTGCCGCAACACTTCGTCCAGGGCCCGCCCCACTCGGGGTTGTGCGGCACGACCACTGTCCGCTGCGCGCCTGAGCCACCAGCAAGCATTCGGACGGCGCGTTAGTGTCGTGGGTCATAGGTGAGAAACAGCCCCATCGCTCACAAAGCGCCTGGCTGGAGGGAAGCCTTATGGCCGACTGGTCCCACGAGTACCGGCGGCACGGCTGGTGGCGGGAGGAGACCTTCCTCGACGACCTGCGCCGGCATGCCCGCGAACGACCCGCGGCGACGGCGCTCATCGGCCATCGGGCCGACGGCGCCCTCGACCTTGTCAGCTATGCCGACCTGCTCGCCGACACCGACCGCTACGCCGCGAGGCTGCTCGACATCGGGGTCGAACCCGGTGACGTCATCGCCGTCCAGCTCCCCGACTGGTATGAGCTCGTCCCGCTCGCTCTGGCCTGCGCCCGGGTGGGAGCGAGGTTCTGCCCGCTCATGCCGATCTACCGGCAGTACGAGCTGGCGCACATCCTCGCGCTGACCGAGGCGAAGGTCTGCGTCACCATGGCGGAGTGGGACGGCGACAGGCTGGCCGAGATCGTGGCCGGGCTGGACCTGCCGCATCTGGAGCACGTCCTCGTCGCCGGAGAGCCTCGCCCGGCCGAGACCGCCTCGCTCGACGACTTCCTCGAAGAGCACAGCGACACGACCCCCACGTCCGAGGTCGAACTCGCGCCGGACGACCCGTATCTCATCCTTTTCACCTCGGGAACGACGGGCGAGCCGAAGGGAGTGCTGCACAGCCAGAACACCCTGTACGCCGCCGCACGCGGATTCACCGACGCGATGGGCCTCGACGACGGGCTGGTCATGGAGGTCGCCCACGTCAACACGCACATGTCCGGGTTCGCGATGGGCCTGATGGTCCCGTTGCTGCTCGGGGGCACCGCGGTCTTCCAGGAGAGGTGGGACGGAGGGGTCGCTCTCGACCTCGCCCAGGAGCATGGCCTCACGCTCTTCTACGGCGCCGCGCCCTTCCTGACGGACGTGCTGGACGGCCAGCGCGAACGCCCCCGCGACCTGCGGAGCCTGCGCTGGGTGGTGACCGGATCGGCCCAGGTCCCGCCGCACATCGTGGACGAGGTCCAGGACGTCTTCGGCCTGCCGACCTACTCGTTGTGGGGCATGACGGAGAACGGCCCGGTCACGGTCACCCGGCCCGACGACCCGCCCGACTGGGGCGCGCACAGCGACGGGCGGCCGATCGAAGGCATGGAGCTGCGGGTCGATTCCCTGAAGGGTCGCGACGACGGCGCGGGCCGGCTCTGGGTGCGGGGAGCCGCCCAATGCCTGGGCTACTTCCGGCGGGACGAACTGTACGAGGCGGAGCTGGACGCCGACGGCTGGTTCGACACCGGGGACCTCGCCCGCGACGACGGCCGCGGCGGCATCCGCATCGCGGGCCGCGCCAAGGACATCATCATGTACAAGAGCCTCAACGTGCCCGTCACCGAGGTGGAGGCCGTCCTGGGACGGCATCCGAAGGTGCGTGAGGTCGCGGTCGTCGGCATCACTCACCCCGAAGTGCTCGAAGAGGTGTGCGCCGTGGTGCTTACGACCGGCGAGCCGCTCACGCTCGAGGAGCTGCACGAGCACATGCGGGCCTCCGGCATGAACGACTGGTTCTGGCCCCGGCGCCTGGAGATCGTCGAACGCATGCCGAAGACCGTCACCGGCAAGATCCGCAAGGTGGAACTGCGGCAGCGGTACGGCGGCGGATGAGCTCGCGGCGATCGCCGGCGATCGCGGCGGTCTGCGCCGGGGTGTTCCTCGGGGCGATCGACGTCCATCTGGTGAACGTGGCGTTCCCGCAGATGCTGAGGGATTTCCCCGGCACGGACCTCGCCGGGCTCTCCTGGGTCTTCACCGGCTACACGATCGCCTTCACCGCCGCGCTCCTCCCGGCGGGCGGCCTGGCCGACCGCTTCGGCCGCCGCCGCGTGTACCTGGCCGGGCTCACCGTCTTCGTGGCCGCGTCGGCCGGTTGCGCGATCGCCCCCTCTCCCGGAGTGCTGATCGCCGCGCGCCTCGTGCAGGGCGCGGGCGGCGGAGTGATCACCCCGCTGGCGCTCGCCTTGATCCTGCACTGGTTCACCGAGGAACGTCGCGGCACCGGCATCGGCCTCTGGAGCGCGACCCAGTCCGTCGCCATCGCCGCGGGTCCCACCCTCGGCGGCATCCTCGTCACGACCTGGGACTGGCGCACCATCTTCTGGCTGCACCTGCCCGTCGGCACGGCGGCCATCGCGTTCGGCCTCGCCACGCTCCCACCCGACCCCCAGAACAGCGATCCGGCGCTCCCCGACCTCCCCGGCCTGGGGCTCCTGGCAGCCGCGATCGGCCTCCCTTCCCTGGCGATCGCGCAAGGCCGGGCCTGGGGCCTCACGGACATCCGCACCGCGCTGGCCATGGCCGCCGGACTGGCCGCGGGCTGCCTCTTCTTCCGCCGCTCGATCCGGCATCCGGCCCCGCTGGTCGACCTCGACGTCCTGCGCGTGACCCGGCGGCCCAACGCGGCGATGTTCGTGCTGGGCCTGGTGATCTTCGCATTCCCGGTGGCTGCCGTGCTCTTCCTGACCGGCGTCTGGGGCTACAGCGAAGCACGCGCCGGTCTCGCCATCACCCCCGCGCCCGCCGTCCAGGTACTGGTGGCTCCGCTGGCAGGCCGCCTGATGCATCGAGTCGGCCACCGCGCGATGGCCCTCGGCGGCGCGGCCCTCCTCGGCGCGAGCGTCGTCCTCCCCGCCCTCGCCGCAGACCAAGCCCCCGCCTATCCCCAAGTCCTCCTGCCGGCATTGCTCGTCGCCGGAGCAGGCACCGCCGTACTCATGACCGCGTTGAGTGGTGCCGCGCTAGCGGACGTACCGCCCTCGCGCCTGGCCACCGGGACGGCCCTCTCGGTCACCTCACGAGCCTGCGGCGCGGTACTCGGCCTCTCCGCCCTGGCCGCCTTCCTAGCCGGAGCCCCGCGCGATTCCCTGAACGCCTACCAAACCGTCTGGTGGGCCATGGCCGTCCTTTGCCTCACCCTCCTGACCTCCTCCCTCCGTCTCCCCTTCCGCGCAAGTACCAGGGCTTGAGCGACAACCACTCGGCAAGTGGCGTCAGGGAGCCGTCAAGGGCGGAGTCACCGCCATCCATCGCGGCGATGCGGGCGGGCTCGTCGGGGTCAGTGGCGCGGGGCCCGCACGGGTCCGGTGTGCGGGCGGGCGGCGGGACGGTCGGCGAGGTGGCCGGCGAAGGCGGCGGCGATGACGAGGCGGACGTCGCCGCGCTGGGCCAGCCGTCCGGCGTAGGGGCGGCTGAGCAGCGCGGCGACGGCCGAGATCCCGAACGCGGTGCCGACGGCGAGGGCGGATCCGCCGAGTTCGGTGGTGATGAGCCGCGGCAGGACCGGGACGGCGGCGCCGAACGCGGTGAACGTGAGCAGCACGGCCGCGCACAGTCCGGCGAAGGCGCCCGTCCAAGGGTGGACGGTTCCGGTCACGGGATCCCTTCGTTGGCACCGCCGTCCACCAGTTGCACGGTGCCGGTGATGAAGCGCGCGTGCTCGGAGGCGAGGAAGGCGGCCACGGCGGCGAAGTCGTCCGCGTCGCCCACCCGGCCGAGAGGGATCCCCTTGGCGATCTCGGCGACGGCGGCGCCGGGGTCGGTGAACTGCCGTTCCAGCGCGGGCGTGCGGTGGTACCCGGGCGCCAGCACGTTCACGGTGATGTCGCCGGGGCCGAGCTCGTGCACCAGCGACTTGGCGAAGCCGACGAGTCCGGGCCGCGTCGCGTTCGACAGGCCGTACTTCGGGATGGGCCGCCGCACGGTCTCCGAGGCGACCATGAGGATCCGCCCCCACCCGGCGGCGCGCAGGTGTGGCAGCGCGGCCAGCACGAGCGCGACGTGCGGGATGAACGCGGTGTCGAGCGCGGTCCGGTAGTCGGCGGGCGCGAACGCGTCGACCGGGCCGGGGCGAGGCCCGGCGCCGTTGGTGACGACGACGTGCAACGCGCCCGCGTCCTGGACGGTCTCGGCGATCCAGGCCTCCGGTGCGCCGTCGTCGGTCAGATCGAGGGCACGGCTCCACACCCGGCCCGGCCCGGCCGCGCCGACCTCGCGCGCGGCGTCGGCGAGCCGGCCGGGGTCGCGGCCGCAGATCGCCACGTCGGCGCCCTCGGCGGCGAGCCGGCGGGCGACGGCGCGGCCGAGCCCGCTGCCGCCGCCGGCCACCAGGGCGACCTTTCCGGTGAGTCCGAGGTCCATGGTCACCTTCCCGTGGGGGCCGGGAGCAGCGGGTAGCGGTACCGGCCCAGCAGCGGCGCGGCGAGCACCGTGCCGGTGAGTGCCTCCCCGCGCGGCAGGCCCCGGATCCACTTGTCGTCCGGCCGGATCGCGACCTCGCCGCGCTGGAGACGGTCGGGGTTGCCGGTGACGGTGTGGTTCTCGCCGAGCGTCGCCACGCCGCCGGCGGTCACCGGAGGCGTGCCGGGCAGGCCCGCCCAGCGGCCGAGCGCGGCGAGGGCGCGGGCGGGCTCGGCGACGAAGTCCTCGTAGCGGAGCCTGCGGTACCGGCCGGGGAAGGCCGCGCCGATCCATTCGGACGCGATGTTGAAGCCGGTCCAGTAGGCGGTGCTGCGGCGGACGTCCATGGCCGGGATGTAGGCCTTGGCGCGCCGCCACGAGTACGCCGTGGCACGCGGGTCGCGGACGAGGTGCAGCGCGTACGCGTCGATCCCGTCCAGCCCGAACAGCGCGGCGGCCTCGGCGGGGAACTTGGAGCTGTCCACCAGGACGTCGGCGCCGAGCACGTCGGCGGCCGTCTCGTACAACGAGGTCATCGCGGCGAGGGTTTCCCGCACGTCGGCGTCCTGGACCGGCCGCCCCCGCGCCTCGGCGAGCCGGCGCCGCGTATGCCGGGTGCGCAGGTGGGCCTGATGACGTCGCTGGCGGTCGGCGGCGACCTCGCGCAGCTCGGTCTCGTCGGCGGCCGTGAGAGAGAGGACCTTGCCCCACATCTGGCAGGCGCGCAGGTCCTCACCGCAGCCGCAGGTGGGGTTGGTGCCGGTGCCGAGCACGCCGTTGGACCACAGGTAGGACAATTCCCCGACGTGGGCCACGCGCGGCAGCTCGCCGAGGATGTTGCCGAGCAGCGTGCTGCCCGACCGGCACCAGCCGGTGATGTAGAGCACCTTCACCGGAGGGCCTCCCCCAGGTCGGCGAGCACCAGGTGCTGGGGCAGGTGGACGGCCAGCCCGACCCGGCAGTACGCCTCGACGGTGTCGGGTCCGCCGTCGCCGCGCCGCAGCACCAGCCGGGACCGGGCCGGGTCGAGCAGCGTGGCGACGGCGCGGAAGTCGCCGAACAGCGCCTGGTGCCGATCGATCATGCGGGTGCGGGACACCCGGACGCCGACGGCGTTGAGGTGGGCGAGGCGGCCGTCCAGCGCGAGCCGCCAGTAGACGTCCGGGTGCACGACGACGCCGTCGCAGGACCCGCCGGTCTCCTCGACCAGCGCGGCGGCCCACGCCACGTCGTCGGCCAGGCGCCCGCGTCCCCGTGCGGTCCGGCGGCCGCGCACGTTGAGCAGCCCGGGAACGGCCCCGTCGGCGCTGCCGTGCAGCAGCACCTCGTTCTCCGCGGTGCAGAGCCGCACGACCACGCGGCGGTCGACGTGGGCGGCGAAGAGGTCGGGATGCCCGGTCAGCCCCTCGGGGAGCGCCACGGCGACGCGCACCTCGGTCACCCCGGCGTGCTCCAGCCGCGGTTCGAACGCCGACTCGGGGCTGGAGGCGTACGAGACGCCGGACCGCGACGGAGTGTCGGACCGGACGGGCTCGGTGACGTGCCAGGCCTGGTCCTCCCCGGCGAGGTCGCGGCTGCCCAGCAGATGCCGGACCGTGTAGCGGGGACGAGCGGTGAAGAAGGGGAAGGTCGTCGTCAGGGTGAGGGGCAGGTCGAGTTCGACCACGGGAGCGTCCGGCCGCGCGGCGGCGAGGGCGGCTGCCAGTTCACGGCCGGGAGAGGGGGCGGCCGGGTCCGCGGTCATCGGCGGGGCGACGGTCTGGGCGACGGTCGGCACGGGCATGCGGTCTCCTTCGGGCGGCTTCAGGCGGCGCGGGCTTCAAGGCGCGCGGACTTCAAGCGAGCGCGCGGGCTTCAAGCGAGCGCGCGGGCTTCAAGCGAGCGCGGACAGCACCTTGCGGACGGCGGTCACGAGGTCGTCGCAGTCGTCCAGGCCGAGGTTGGCCGACAGCGGGATGTCGATGGCCTCCCCCACGTATCTGGTGGTCTGCGGCAGCGCCGCACGGGCGGCGTCCGCGTCCGGGCCGAGCAGGAAGCGCCAGTTCCAGAAGGAGCGCACGTTCTTGTCACCGCGGTCGCCGAGCGCCCGCGCGTCCACGCCCTCGGCGCACAACGCCCGCGCGAACCACGCGCACTGCTCGGGCGTCGCGCCCTCCAGGCGGAAGACCAGGGCCTCACCGAGATAGGCGCCGGACGCCACCGGCCGGCGCAGCGCGATGCCGTCCACGCCGTCCAGGCGTTCGGCGACGTGTCCGTAGTTGCGCTGGTGCAGCGCGAGCCGCCGCGGGAGCCTGTCGAGGAGCGCGCCGGCGAGCGCGGCCCGGATCTCGTCCATCCGGAACGAGAAAATCGGGTAGGCGAGGTCGTCGACGGCGGGCGGTTCGCCCTCGAAGTGGCGGTTCATACGGTTCTCGTACGCGCCGCTGTAGACGACGGCGCGGGCGTGCGCCTCCTCGTCGTCGGTGAGCAGGAAGCCGCCCTCGCCGGTGTTCAGTGATTTGTCGGACTGCGTGCTGAAGGCCCCGAAGCGGCCGAACGTGCCAAGGTGCCGGTCGCCGATGCGCGCGCCCAGCGCCGGCACGGCGTCCTCGATGACGGGCACTCCCCACTCGCCGGCCAGGTCGCAGATCGCGGGCATGTCGCTGGCGAATCCGCGCATGTGCACGACGACGACGGCCTTGGCGCCCTCGCTGAGCACCCGCTTGAGGTCGTCGAGATCCAGGTGCAGGTCGGCGTCGCACTCCACCAGCACCGGCCGGTGCCCGGCCAGCAGGATCGCGCTCGGTGTGGCGGCGAAGGTGAACGCGGGACAGGCGACCGGGGAGCCCGGCTCCAGCCCGCAGGCCAGCAGGCCCAGCGCGATGGCCGTCGTGCCGCTGCTGCACGCCAGCGCGTGGGCGGTTCCGAAGTAACGGGAGAGACGGCGTTCGAACCGGCCGGTACAGGTGTCGGGATAGGGCCGGTGGTCGTATCGGAAGTACAGGCGGGAACGGACGGCCTCGGTCACGGCCGCCTCGTCCTCCGCGCTGATGAAGACGTCGCCCTTGTCGTAGGTGGGCCACGGTCCGGTCCGGACCGGAGACCCTCCCTCGACGGCGAGTCGTGCCTCCTGACTGGTGAACACGGTAGGTCCTCCACTCGTCGGCGCACGCCGGGCGGCCACTGATCGGCGGCCCGTCACCCGGGTGGCAGCGCCGAGCGTATGTAGAGGATGTCCACCCCAAGACGACTGGAACGTTCGCAGATTGACGGAATTATCAGGATTTGTTTCGACACTTGACTGATCCGCACTCGTTCCGTCGCGGCGCGTTCACAGACCGGGGTCGTCGTCGCCCAATTCGGCCGAATAGAGGCCGGCCGAATAGAGCAGGATGCCCCGGACGCTCGTCGGCGAGATACCGGCGAGCGCCTCGACCCGGCTCAGCCGGTAGTCGAGAGTCGAGCGGTGGATGCCCAGTGAACGGGCCGTGCGCCCACGATCGAGGTCGCTGCGGTAGAGCGTGCGCAGCGTCTCCCACAACTGCTCGTGGGAACGCACCACGGCGAGCCGCGACTCCAGCCGGTGACGCAGGTCGCCGCGTCCCGCCAAGGCGACGCCGACGGCCGCGTCGGTCAGGAACGCGACCTGGTCATGCTCCCCGAGACTCGTCAGCAGTCCGCCGATCCCGATGGCCTCCTCGATCGCGGCCTTGGCGTCGCCCGAGGTCACTGCCGCCAGTCCGGCCACGAACCCGCGGCCGTAGGCGGCGTGACAGGCCGCGACCAGCCGGATGGCGGCGTTGCGGACCGCGGGACGGCTCTCGGGGTCCTCGTCGTGCGGCGCGGGCAGCAGCGCGATCAGCCACTCCCGGTCCGGGGACGCGGCGCACATCCCGCCCGCCGGAAGCTGGCCGAGCACCCCCGGAGGCACCGCCCCGAACCGCACGGGCTCGGCGTCCGTTTCATCCGGCGGCACGACCGGCGAGAGCGCGGCGAGCACGCACGAACCGGGCATGTCGGTGCCCGCCACCCGCGCCACGCTGGCAACGTCGCCGCCGTTCCACAGCGTGGTCACGACCAGGTCGGCCACGGTACGGCCGCCGGCCCTGCCCATCTCGTCGATGTAGGCGCGGCGGAGCATGGTGGTGACGTGCGGCAGGATCTGCGCGGCCCCCGCGCAGACGCCGAGCAGGTCCTGCGCCGCACGCGGTCTTGCCACGTTCCAAAGATGGCGGAACAGGACTGTGAGCACGATCTGGCAGCAGTGTTCGAGTTCCTGCAGCGGGACCCAGTCGCGGGCGCACCGGCGGGCGACGTCCACGACCCGCCTGCGGTCGTGGCCGGAGGGTTCACCGGCGACCGCCACCTCCAGGAGGCGGCGCACCAGTTCGGGGACGATCTCCTCCCACTCGTAGCGGGAGCCGGCGGAATGCAGGGAGGAGGCCAGCACGGGCGCGGCGTCGGCGGCGACAG
Source organism: Spirillospora sp. NPDC048911 (assembly GCF_043198015.1). NCBI lineage: Bacteria > Bacillati > Actinomycetota > Actinomycetes > Streptosporangiales > Thermomonosporaceae > Spirillospora > Spirillospora sp. NPDC048911. The sequence goes on from NZ_JBICUD010000003.1 coordinate 98,986, forward strand.
CCCGGACGAGGTGATCGAGGTCGAGATCGGGATCGAGGGCAACGGGCGGTACGGGAGACTTCGGCACGGGAACTCCACGAATGGCACGCGTCCTGGTGCGTGAAGGGCCACCTTGCGATTCCCGCGCCCGTCCCGTCCATGCACGCAGCGCGACAGCCGTACCGCACGCAGCGAACACGCCAGGTGATCAGATCAACGCGCCGGGTGGCCGGAACCGGTCATCCCCAGGTGGCCGCCAGTCGCGGATGGCGATGGCGTCGCCGATGCGGTGGACGCGGAGCACGTTGGTCGAGCCGGCGGTGCCGGGGGGCGAGCCGGCCACGATCACCACGCGATCGCCCTTCTGGACCTGCCCCAGCAGACCCTGCTCGACCTGGCGGACCATGTCGTCGGTGTGGTGGGCGTGCGGGACGATGAACGTCTCGGTGCCCCACACGTGGGCGAGCTGCCGAGGTCTTGGGCGCCGTCACCACCGCGGCGGCGGCGCATCTGCTCGCGGCACGGCCGGTGGAGGACGTCGACGAGGGCCTGGCGCGGACCGAGGACGGGCGGGCCTGGTGCGCTGAACAGCCGTACACCGTCCCGCCCGCCACCGAAGACGCGCTTGGCCGCGTCCTGTACGCGGTGCTGGGCGTGATCGGCCGCTATCTGAACCGTCCCGAGGTCAGCCTGAGCCTGGGCGAGTGGTTCGTCGCGGCGGCAAACGCCGAGCGCATCCCTTAAGCGACGCGGCTGCGATGCGGCAGGCCGCCCTGTGCTGCTTTCCGGGCGAGGACTCGGGCGGGGCAAAAGACGGTCGCCGTCCGGTTCGAGCAGTGCTGTCCTGACCGTCCGTCCGTGGCTCAATGTCTCTGGGGCCACACCAAATAGCATTCGATGTCATCGGTGATGAAGTACCTTGCCCTCTCCTCCACCAATCCTGTCTTGCAGTGGATATGCGCCTGCGGCGCATGCCTCTCGGCGATGATCTTGTTGGTGAAGTGGCCATACGGCGTTCCGTGCTGGGCGTCGCAATTGGCCGCGTGGATCTGGGTGAAAGGCATATCGGGAGTTCTGAGGGTCATGAGGTCGTCGCAGACATAGTCGGGGGATGGAGGGGAGGACGCATCGGCGTGTGCGGCGGTGCGTATGGCGGCCCCGGCGTGGGGTCCGATGAACAGCATTGCGGCGGGTGTGGCGGTGGCCGAGACAGCCAGCAGCGCGGTGGCCACCACGCGGGAAACGCCAGACATGCGGGGAGAACGGGGCATGATCGGTCCTCTCTCACGGGAGTGATGGAAACAGCCCACACTGAATACAGCAGACACCGAAAGTGTCTGTGTAGTTACACTGTGGAGTTGGTCGCGTCAGCCCAACTCCGCCTACGATGCGGTCCGTCCGGTTGCAGGTCGATCACCTTCATCGGGCGGTGTCCCCCAAGGCGACCGTCCACTTCGCCACGTATGAGCGGCTCAGGCCCGCGCCTGGAAGGTAGGACGAACTGACGCCTGTTTAGCGCAGGGCAGCAGGGCCGCCGCTGGCTACGCTGGACGCATGAGCAGCGACGACACCACTGTCCACACCTCTCCCAAATCCAACTCCACTCCCCGCCGTTGATGCCCTCGCCGGCGAAGACTCCCTCACCGCCGCGGCGCGAAGCGCCCATCATGGGCGCGGTTCCGGCCGGGGACCTGCCGACCGTATGGGAGATGGACCGCGAGGCCCGCGCCGGCCGCGAGGTCCCCCGGCGCGAGCGCGAGTCGATCCGCTCGTATCAGTACGCCGTAGGCGTCGAGGCGTGCTTGCTGTGGCTGTCGGCCCAGTACGAGGACGATCCACCCTGGTGACCGCGCCCCGAGACACGGAAAGGCACGGGCACTCGCTGCGTGCCCGGGCCTTTCTCTGAATGGCGCCCTAGTGCCAATCGCCGGAAATCCAACGAACCCGGTTCTGGCCTGGAGTGGCAGGCTCGTCCCCGACCCGGAGCAATAGCCACCTCCACTGTAGGTGCGGCATTGCGGATCGGCGGATTGTACGGGGCTCGCGGGCATCAGGACCGTTGCACCGGCACTCAGTCCGTAAAGCATTCAGGCCCGCGCCGCCCTGCAGACCCGCGCGCATGGACAGCAGACCCTTGCCGACGCTCTGACCGCAGCGTCGAGCAGCTGCGGGAGGTGCACCAGGCCCGCAACCTGTGACACAAGGCCACCGAGGCCGACCGCATCGCGGCGATGCGTGCGCGCTGCGAACCGACCTGAATCTGAGCTTCCAGGTAGGCGGCGGCTGCTTCCTCCAACGCCTTGTAGGCGGCGGACGCCCAACGCGACTACGCCCAGGGCGACGGAGCTCCTGACACCGACGGCCTCACCCTGGACAACCTCACCCAAGGCACTCTGAAGTCCTACGTCGGGATGGCCAATGGGCTCTACCCCCCGCCCCGGCGTCCCTGGCACCGAACTGTGGTGGCGCGGCCCCGGCGACAACGGCACCCGCGAAGTCCTTGGCCGCGTCGCTCCGCCACCACATGGATGGCCAATGGCAACGCCGGCGCGTTGGAGGCCCTGCGGGACTCGATCGTTCTCGCCCTGGAGGTCGAGGGCCCTGCCGGAGCCCAGATCCGTACGTCTTTGGACGAGGCGGTGGCCTACTACGCGCGCTGCACTACTCCGCATCGCCGCCCGGCCTCTTGGCCGCCGAGGTGCATCAGGTCCGGCACCTGGTGAACGGGATGCTCACACAGCAGCTCGGTGAAGACGTCCGCCGCGAACTGCGCCGACTCGCTGGATGGCTGTCCGCGCTCGTCGGAAGTCTCGCATTCCACCTGGACGACGTCGCCGCCGCCGCCAGAGTGCATATGCAAACCGCTGGCAGGCTCGCCGACGCGACCGGTGAGGCATGGCTGAGCTGCTGGACGCTGGGCGCCCGCGCAATGATCGCCCACCACCAGGATGACCACCAGCTCGCCGTCGAGCTCGGTGAGCACGCGCGTACGACCTGGCCGACACGCCGCTGCGGCGCGCGCAGATGGCCGCGTGGGCGCTACTGCGGCCGCCGCAGCGCTCAAGCGCGGTGACGTTGCCCCGATTGCCGCGCAGACGCAGGACGCGATGGCCGCCGCCGCCAGCGGGCCCGTCGGCAGATACCCGACCCGGGATCGGCACCTGCTGGCCGAGCAGGCTGTAGGAGGAGGTGCGGGACTGCTAGGGACCTCCACGCCGGGCCGGTACCGCCGCTGGCCAGCCGCATCATCAAGGTCGCCAACGCCTACGACGATCACAATCAGGGAGCCGCCGCGCTCGAGCAACTACGCCTCGACTCGTCCGACGAATACGACCCGACCGTCGTTGAGCCCCTCAGCCGCATCGTCGCGCGCTGACCTTCGAAGACCCGCGAGCACCGGCTGCCTCACTGAACATGACTCTCGCTGATATGTCCGGTGCGTTGTGGACCGCGAGCAATGGTCGACCTTTCACATTTCTCGTCTGGGATGCGGGCTGAAAGCAAGGCGGTCAGTCGCAGGGAAGGGACCGCGGGAGCCCGAACCACGGAAGGACGCTGTTGTCGAAACGGGTCACGGCGCTGATCCGATCGCCGGCCAAGGTGAGGACCACGAGCCCCGTCCCACGCCGGATGCCATCGCTGCCCGAGCGCAGATAGGTACCGAATGCCGGTTGGCCGTTCGCGCGCGTAGGCACCAGGTGGTACTTCCGGTTGGCGCTCATGAGCGCGGCGTAGAACCCGGCGACGGCGTCGCGGCCGAGGTACTCGAGCGGCATCGGCGGCATGGAGATGCGAGCGTCGCCGGTGAGCAGGCCGACCAGGGCGTCGACGTCGCCGGATTCGTAGGCACGGGCGAACTTCGCCACGAGTGCCTCTTCGGCCGGCGAAACGGGCGCAGGTGGTGAATCGTCCATCCCGCTCGGCGGGATTCGCCGGTGCAGCGTGGCGCGTGCCCGTTTGAGCGCGCTGTTGACCGAATCGACGGAGGAGTCGAGCATGTCGGCGACCTCGGCCGCCGGGTAGCCGAGCACCTCGCGCAGGATCAGGACGGCACGTTGGCGTGCCGGCAGGAGCTGCAGCGCGGTGACGAACGCCAGCGAGATGGACTCCTTCTGTTCATAGCGTGCTTCCGGTCCGAGCGGCGCGGCGATCGCACCGTCGAGGAGAGCGTCAGGGTAGGGCTCCAGCCACACGACTTCGCCGAGCCGGCTCGGCTCCGGCGGTTCGATCTTGGGCACATCCCACTCCTTCGCCGGGCGACGGCCGGCCGAGCGAATCGCGTTGAGGCACTGGTTCGTGGCGATCCGGTACAGCCAGGTGCGGATCGAGGCACGCTCCTCGAACCGGTCGAGTGCCCGCCACGCCGCGAGCAGCGTGTCTTGCAGAGCGTCCTCGGCGTCCTGGAACGAGCCGAGCAGCCGGTAGCAATGCATGTGCAGCTCCCGGCGATGTGGCTGGGTCAGCTGCCGGAACGCCTCGCCATCGCCGGCCCGCGCCCTCGCGATCAGCTCGCTCGCTGTCACGTCTCATCACCCCACCTGGTGTCCGTTCTTGCCGGCCCTTCTCCGGTTCTGACACCGGGCCGGCCGAGAACTGGGCGCTCCACGCCCGCCCAGTTCCTCCACAGCGTGGCGTCTGCACCATCGACAGCTCGATTCCACCTCATGAGGAGCACACATGACATTCACGGACAAGACAGTCCTGGTCACCGGAGCCAACCGCGGCATCGGAAGGGCGCTGGTCGAGGAGGCGCTGAGCAGGGGCGCCCAGCGGGTCTACGCCGGCACACGGCAGGCCCTGAATCCTACGGATGAGCGCGTCACCCCCCTGGTCCTCGACCTGACGGATGCCGCCCAGATCAACCTCGCCGCCCAGACCGTTGATTCGCTCGACGTCCTGATCAACAACGCGGGCGTCTACGGCTATGAGGACCTGGCCGATCGAGCCGCCCTCGAACATCATCTCGCGGTCAACCTCTTCGGCCCCTACGCCGTCACGCAGGCCTTCCTGCCCCGGCTCATCGAATCACAAGGCGCGATCGTCAACGTGCTGTCATTGGCTGCGGTGGCCGCCCTGCCCATCAGTCCCGCGTATTCGATCTCCAAGGCGGCCGCCTTCTCGTGGACGCAGTCGCTGCGTGCCACTCTCGCCGGCCAGAACGTGCACGTCCACGCCGTACTGCCCGGTCCCGTGGACACCGACATGGTGCGCGACCTCGAGATCCCGAAGACCTCACCACAGTCGGTAGCCGCAGCCATCCTCGACGCGCTGGACAAGGGAGAGGACGAGATCTTCCCCGATCCCTTCTCACAGGCACTCGCCGATGGCTGGAACAGCGGGGCGGTCAAGGCGCTCGAACGTCAGAACGCGGCGCTCGTCGACGACGCCCAGAACCAGTAGCGGAAGGGCATACCAATGAGTACAAGTCTGCTGCTCCAGGACAAGACGGCCGTGATCTACGGAGCCGGCGGCGCCATCGGTCACGCCGTCGCCAGAACATTCGCACGCGAAGGCACCCGCCTCTTTCTCACAGGGCGCACCCTGTCGAAGGCGGAGGTACCGGCCAAGGAGATCGTCGCCGACGGCGGAGTGCCCGAGGCCGCGCAGGCCAACGCGCTCGACGAGAACGCCGTGGCCGAGCACCTCGACACGGTGATCGAGAAGGCGGGCGGCGTCGACATCTCGTTCAACGCCGTCGGGCTCCGCAACACCACGCTGCAGGGCGTTCCGCTCGTCGATCTGGGCGTCGAGGAGTTCATGCGACCCGTCACCGAGCACGTGCGCGCGCGTAAGAGCGTGCTGGACACCAGCACCGTGTGCCGGGCACGAGGGCGCGGATCGGGCCGACCACGACCGCCGCTCGCCGAGCTCGATCCAGCCGACCCGCGGTTCCTACAGCCAGCGCACGGTGTGAACGGCTGCCCCATCTGCAGGCGCAAGTGCACCCAGTCCAAGAGTGACCGGGCGCACGTGCCCGCACCGCGTACCTCGCGCGACTGGTAGCACGCGATATTCGAACCAATGGGGCTCATCGTGTTGACGGGTCCACCATGCGGGCGCAAGTCGACCTGAGCCCAAGGGCAACGCCAAGCCGAGCGACACCGTGGTGGACCTCGATGCCTTGGCCGCCGCGCTCGCCTCGCCGGCCACCGATCCCTGCCGGCCCCGGCCGGGCTGAGCGCGTCCCGGCGAACCAGGCCTATGCATGGACACGATGAACTCACTGCTATGACCTGTTCGGCGCCACCGCCGCTGGCGCTGAATGACCGATTAGTTGGACGAGTTTGTCCAGGTCACGGGCGGGACGGCTGTACGACCAGCGGGGGTGGCCTGTAGTTGATGAAGGCGGAGCCGTCGAGCGACAGGGCGGCGGCCGCTTTGTTCAGCGATCGTGCTGTGGTGGCGTGCCAGTGGCCGGTCCGGACCCGCTTTTCGACGGACTGGAGGGAAGCCACGTATTCCGCGGCCGTGAAATTGCAGTGGCCGACTCGGTTCACGTAGGCCTGGCGCAGGAGAGCCGATCGCCTGGCGTTGCGCACGGCGGCGGCGTACTCGTTCTCCTGCTCGACCGGGACGAGCTGGTCGGCGATGGTGTGGATGGACAGGGCCGGGACCTTCAGCCGGCCGGTGGGTTGCGAGGTCCGGGTCATCCACGCCAGCGGCTGGGGCTCGACCTGCTTGGCGGCCGCGGCGGTGAGCCGGGACAGGTCGCCCTTCAGGCTCAGTCCCGCTTCGCGGTAGAGAGCCTTGATCTGCTTGAGGTTGGCCGACGACCGCAGGAGCCGGGAGTAGTTCAGACCCTTGTTCCAGGCGTTGTCGCCGCCGGCCGCAAGGTTGATCCAGTAGCGCGCGCCGAAGGTGAAGTTGAGAACTCCCGAGGCGAACCATTGGTACTGCTGGAGTTGCTGGGCCGTGTAGTCGTTCGGACCCGGCGGTGCTGCCCCGGATGACCAGGCGGGCAAGTTGTGCAGCGCGGCGATGAGGGCGTTGCGGGCACGCCCAGCGGGTGTGGCCTGGGCACCCGTCACGGCCTGGGTGAGCTTGGCTGCGGCACTCGATGCTTCGCCTGGGCTGGTGTAGTTGGTGAGCTTGATGTTCTGACCCGGCGCGAGCAGGGTGGCCACTGCGTGCCCGGCGTTGAGCTGGTAGTTGGTGAGGTCGACGCCGCCCGCCACGATGCCGCAGGTGTTGAGCGCCCCGTTGACCGCGCCGGTTTCGGCGAGCTTGGCGCTGACCAGGCCGCCCATGGACTGGCCCAGCGCGAAGGTGAGGCGGGGACGTCCGATGATCGCTGAAAGGGCGTCGACGGTTCCGATCTGGTCTCGTACGGCACTGTCCAGGGCCCACAGCGAGCCCGGAGCGTAGGACGAACCCGCCAGCGCATAGCCTCGGGCGAGCAACGCCTCACCGACGGCCGCGCTGGGCCGGTTCTGCGCGACCAGAGGGCCGAACCCATGGCTGAAAAGGACGAGCCGTCCGTTCCATCTGGCCGGCACATCCGCCACCCAGCTGGACCCGTCGGGCAGCGTGCCTGTGTAGTGGGCAGTCGCGTCGGAGGCCTGGACGACGCCCGGAGTCAGTGCCGCAGTTGCCGCGATGGCAGCGGCCATCATCGCTCGCCATAGCCGTGGCATGGACGGATCCTTTCCGGCCACAAGCGATGCCCCCGGAAACCTCATGGCCCATGCATGAGCGGACGCCGCCGAAGCTAGACAAAATCCTGATGACAGTCAATAGACTGCCCAACTTGCCTCCTCGCACAGTCGCAGGAAGCCGCCCAGATGACATGGATGACCACCCCCGCGCCTGTGGCGCCGCCGCACTCACCCGGGCTCCACCGAACCGCACTGGTCAACCCCCTCGACCGGTGGGGGTGCTGTCGATCCCGCGGAAGGAGACCGCATGGGTGGCATGGAAGACGCCGGGAATCGCATTGTCCTCCGCGGTCGTCAGGCCACCGCCGACGTGTTGTGCCCGGTCGATGGGCAGTACCTTCAGCCCCGCACGGCACAGGCAGGCCCGCGTGATGGGCCAGTTGTGCCCTGCCCCGATGATGACGCCGTCGTACTCCTCGAGAAACCCCATTGAACTTACCTTCCTGGCGGTGCCGAGCTGAAAATCCAATACGGCGCGAAAGGACGACACCTGAAGCTCCTGGCAGGGGCGGTTGTTCTGTTCCGCATCTACCAGGAGCTTCACTCGACCTCGGCCCCCGCAACCAGGCTGACCAGCCCGCCGATCGGATCAGGCCGTGTAGACCGGTGTGAGGTCGAAGAAAACGCGGCAGTCCGTGATCAGGCCATCGTCGCGGATGCGCAAGATCGACACCGCTGGGACGGTGACGTTCTTGTCATCGAGACGGCGGAAGGTCACTTCTGTCTCAGCGATGGTGTCGGCGCCGTCGCGCCAGTCATTGACGATCCGGTGCCGCAGGCCGCCGATGGTGGAAAAGAACCCCGTGATTCCCGCTGTGATGGCCTCGCGGCCCACCAGCGGCTGAGGTCCACAGATCCCCTTGGTTGGCGACCAGAGTCTCAAGATTGCCGCCCGCCAACCGCCGCTGGGAGGCGGGTCCGCGCAGCAGCTCGGCAAGCAGCGATTGGAGGCGGGCGCCATGGTGGGTCCCCGTGCCCGGCCTGGCCACGGTGAGGGAGTCCCACTCCCACGCAACGGTCGAGTGCAGTGGCAAGGGTTCGGGTGGTCTCTTGTGCCATCGCATGGTTGATGATCCACGCTGGACGACCAGGCAGGCCAACCGATTCCAGTGGAAGCAGTTCCTCGTCAGGGAGCCGGAGGGGCGGTTGCGGTCGGGAGGAGGCCATGGGTGGCCGGCCACGCCTGGATGTCGGCGAGCGCGAACGTCGGGGTATTCAGCTGCGTCGAGCCGACGGGCTCGGGGAAGTCGTGGTGGCATCGTCGCCAGTTGCCGACGGCGGCGCGGCCGACGCCGGCGAGCCTCGCGATTTCGGCGAGGTTGATCGGGTCGGGCTGCGTGTGATCGATCATCGGGCTGCCTCATCAACGGTCGCGGCCTTCAGCCGCGGCTTGTGGAAGGTCTCGGCGACGTGGCCGTTCTTGGTGCGGCAATGCGTGCCTGCCACGGCGCTGCAGGTGGTGCACGGCTCCTGCTTGGCCCGGGGATTGGATCGCGGCGTGGCGTGCCCGCGCTAGCCGGTCGGCGGCTCGTTTGGAGACCCAGTCGTCGATGCCGGGAAGGTCTTTGATCCCGTCCAGGTAGGAGATGCCGGGCTCGTTGTTGCGCCAGGGTTCCTCGTCCTCGCGCGCGAGCATCAGGATCTGCCGCATGGACAAGACCGTGGACAGTCGTTTGCCCCAGGTCGCGGGGTCTTCGCCGTATGCGCGGCTGCCCCAGGGTTCGCGGTTGTGCATCGACAGGAACGGCTTGAGCGGCCGGTCGTCGGTGATGATCTGGTCGGTCTCGGCGACGTCGTTGCTGAGGCGGGCGAGCTCGTCGCCGAACAAGGCCGGGCGCGCACACACGTTGTCGCCGAGTTCGACCGGTACGCCGGGGCGTTCGGCGGCGATCGCCAGCTGCCGCAGCCAAGTCGCTGCGGCGTTCAGGTGCACGGCTAGCTCGTCCAGGCCGATTCGCTGGCCGTTTGAACAGGTATTTCACATCGGGGCCGTCAGGAATCGTCGAACTCACCGGTTCGCCCTCCACATCAACGACGGCCGCCCAGGTCGGCCGTTCGGCTTGCGTCGCAAGGTCGGGGTTCGGAGGGTTACCGGAAGGACACCCGCGCCAGTACCGCGCACATCTCGCCCTTGGGAAGGTCGGGCGCCGCCGGGCCGTACAGGAACACGTGCTGGACCTGGTCGAGGAGCTCCCACCAGTCCTCGGGCAGCCGTACGAGCTCTCCGGCTTTCCAGAACGCGATGTCGTCATCGCCGTAAGGCGGGTCTTCTCGGTGAGCTGCGGCGTCAACCTGCCGCGATGCGGCGTCGCGACTCGGTCAGGTAACCGATGCCGCTGATGGCCATATGATAATTGATGCCATTGGTGTTCAAGCAGTCAATAGGCCGCGAGTGACCTTCTCTTGCGCCGCCCATCTGGATATGGCTGGCGTGATTAGCGCGAGAAGAGTCGCATTAGTTGCAGCGTGCACAGGCATTCATGGTGGCGATGCGGGTATGGGTAAGAAATGGTCAACGCACGCATCACCGGAATAGGGTCGGGGCTGCCGGAGTTCGTCCTTTCCAACAGCGATCTTGTGAAGTGGCACGGGCATCGCGACCCGCAGTGGATCGAGGAACGTTTCGGCATCCGTGAGCGCCGCTCCTGCTATGACGTCCTTCGCGGCGAGCACGTCACCGACGAGCACCTGTTGTGCGTGGACGCCGGCAAGGAGGCTCTCGAGGAGGCCGGCCTGACCGCCGACCGGCTCGACGCCTTGGTGCTCCTGACCAATTCGCCCATGCACGTGGTGTTCCCAGACCCCGCCTGCCGGCTGCACGATGCCCTTGGCATGACCGAACGGGCGCAGGCACTCACTGTCACCGCCGGCTGTGCGGGGACGCTCAACGGGCTCCTCATGGCCCATGCCTACATCAGCAGCGAGCTGGCCTCGTCGGTACTGGTGGTGACCGCCTCTTCCGCGCTTTCCGCCTACGCACAGCCGCACCTGCGTGAACGCATGTGGCTGTTCGCCTCGATCTTCGGTGACGGGGCGTCCGCGCTCGTCGTTCAAGCGGGCCGAGACGACGACACGGGTCTGTGTCCGCCGTTCCAGTGGGGAACCGACGCTGAGAACGACGTCGCCCACACCAGGTTCGGCGGCTCCGCTGAACCGGTTACACCGGCCAATGCCGACGAAGCGGCCTGGGACCACCCGGAGTTCGACTTCCGAAAGGTCCCCGGCAACCTCGACAGCGTATTCACACGCCTGTACGAGGAGGCCCGCGACGCACCGCTGCTCGACGGCGGCCCGCCGGACTGGGTGCTGTTCAACATGAGCAACGGCCCCACACAGCGGCGCTGGCTTCAGGAGCAGGGTATCCCGGCCGAACGAAGTCATTTCAATATCGAGAGCGTCGGCAACTGCGGTGCCGCTTCTCTCGGCCTGCTCCTGCACGACTTCATTCGCGAACGCCACCCCCAGCCCGGAGACCTCGCGCTTTTGATGAGTGTCGGCACCGGCCTCCAGTACGCGTCGGCGTTCTACCGATTCTGACCGCCCCTCACATCGATAGCGCCACATCGATTTTGCCGGGCGAATGTTCCGCCAATTGCTGATAGGAGCCTCTATGCAATGCCGGAACACGAACGCCACCACCGCGTGCCCCCAGGCCCCGGCGAGGTCTCCCTGCCGGCGGCCCTCTCCGCCAATCAGCTGGCCGCATTGGCCACCGAAAGGGATCGTCCATGACCGTGATCATGAACGTGCGCGACGGCATCGCCGACATCCAGCTGGCCAGGCCCGACAAACGCAACGCGATGACCCGCCAGATGTACCGCCGGCTCGGAGAGTCGTTCATCAGTGTCCGGGACGATCCGCACGTTCGCGTCGCTCTGATTCGAGGGTCCACACCCGACGCTTTTTGCGCGGGAGCCGATCTGGAAGATGTCGCACCCGACCTGATTGACGGACATCACGACGTCTCCGCTTGGGATGACGCCCATCTGAAACACGTCGACCTGTTCAAACCCGTCATCGCGGCGGTCGACGGCTACTGCCTGGGCGGCGGCTTCGAAATCCTCCTCGCCACTGACATCCGCATCGCCGCCCGAACCGCGCAATTCGGCCTGCCTGAGCCGAAGGTGGGAATGGTCCCGGCCGGTGGCTCCCTGGCCAAGCTCGTGCGGCAGATCCCCTACGCCCATGCCATGAACCTTCTGCTGACGGGCCGCCGCATCGACGCCGCCGAAGCTCTGTCCATCGGCCTGGTCAGCGAGGTCGTCGAGCCCTCAGACCTGCTGCCCACCGCACGCGACATGGCCGCCGCCCTGACCCGGCTCAGCCAGCGTTCGCTCGAGGTGATCAAGGAAGCCGTCCTGCGCTTGAGTGATCTCCCGCAGTCCGCCGCGTTGCACGCCGAGGCGCTCTACGGACAGAAGGCCTTTACCAGTCCAGAGGCGGCTGAAGGCGTGGCAGCGTTCAGGCAGGGCCGCGCGCCCCGATTCCCCGGCACTGAAGAGGGTTAACCGCAATGCCGGGTAGTTAAGGTCCGGGCTGGGGTGTCAAGGGATCTTGTGGTGTTGTCCGGGCGTGCAGAACGGAGATCCAGTAGAACGGGTGATCTCTCACAACCATCGGTTTTCAGACTGGATCTCCGTTGGCTGCTCAGTCTGCCAGGTCGGGCCTGGCTTGGGCTATCGATGTGTTCACCTCGACGGTGCGGGCGGCGGCGGGGGTGTTCGCGCCGGGTCATCTGGGTGAGTTGACGTGGTGGCTGCCGTTCGAGCTGGTGGATGCGGTGCCGGCCGAGACCGGGGCGGCCGAGCGCAGGCTGCGGCGGTTGCCGTCGCGTGTCGGGGTGTACTTCGTGCTGGCGCTGGTGGCCTGCGCGCCCGCTGAAGCCGCAACGGCCGTGCGCACGCGCCGGGACGTGTCGAGACGGTGGCCGGGCAGTTCCGGGCGGCGTGGACTCGCGCCCGAGACCTCCTGCGGACTTCTCGACGCCCCTGTCGCGCCACTGCGGGAGGCGGTGCGGGCGGGTCCACCGCGACCGCCGCCGGCCGCTACTGCATGAGCTCGGTGTGCGGGTGGGTCGGCTCCACCGGGCAGACGTAGAGCTGCTGGGATTGGCCGCTGGCGATCTGGACGCCTGCCAGGTTCCAGTCATAGGGGTATGCGGAATCCCAGTGCGCAACTTCCGCCTGGTCCTGGTAGGGGATCCAGCCACGGCTGTCGCCGTCCCACTCGAAGCTATCGATGGTCAGCAGCGGATTCATCCTGGCGCCGCAGGCGGGGCAGGATTGGGGAACCGGATCGGTGAATCCCCACGTCGGCCAGCCGCCGACCTTCCAACCGGGAGCGGTGGCCAGCTCGCCGACGTAGAACTGCCGCGGCTCGGCATCCCCCAGATCGACGCCCGCCTCCCGCCAGAGGTCCCAGTCGGCGATCAGCTCTCGCAGCTCCCCGCTCAGATCCAACTCGTGGGGATACTCGGTGACCTGCTCCGGGGCGACGATGCACGGATTGGGCACGTAGTTGTCAGACTCCACCTCGGCCGGCTCGGGCGGCGCGTCGAGCACCTCGGCGACCGATTCGGCGGATCGCCAGAACACCGCGGTCTTGGGCATGGCGACGTCATGGTCGAAGGGGCACCACAGCACCTGCAGCAGATCCATGCCCGCGGGCACGGGCAGATCGGGCACGTCGCGCGCGTACAGCTGCGCGACCGGCAGCATCGCCACCGACTCCTTCCAGGGCGGGACGAGCGGCGTTGTCCTTCTCAGCCACGGCGTCCTGGAATCGGAGGAATAGGTGCTGGAGAGGAGCTTCTGCTCTTGCGCGGTCAGGCTCCTGCCGCGCGCGTTGACGCGGATCCGTCGATGCAGCCGCACCCGCTCCAGCGCATCGGTCGGGTTCGCCACCGTGTCGAAGGGGTGCAGCTGGTCGCAGTGCGGCCATGGCTCGGCGGCCGGCCACAGCAGCGGCCCACCGACCGAACTGTCATGGACGGTCGGTGCACCAAGACGGGGATGCAACCGCGTCGCCGTACGCGCCAATGGCCCGAGCTGCGGAAGGACGCCTGCGACGTCGACCGGCCGTGAGGGCGTGGTGCGGATCATGTCGACTCCTGGTGGGATCGGATCGTTCGAACGGCGGTGCCGGCCGTAGGCCGCACCACCGGCGGTGCGTCGCTCGGCCTGCCGCCTTCATCCCTCAACGGACGCGCAATCTGAGGGTCTTCGACGCGGCGATGACGGTGTCCTCGTCGAGGAACTGCTGGTAGGAGACCTTCGCCTCGCCGTAGTAGGCGGCCGTGTAACCCTGTTCGATGCCGAAGGTGAAATCCATCGGCTCCCCGGGCGCCGAAACGGGTCGCCAGTCCACGAATTTGGTGTTGCCGGCAACCCACTCCACCTGAACGACGTGGTCCACCGCCATGCCCGGATCTGCCGGGATCCGCACGGTGATCCCCTCGATGGCGTCGGTGTCCAGGAGGCCGTCGACGGCGTCCACAACGATGGGCGCGGCCAAGGCGGCGGACTCGTCGGAGTCTTCGGCATGCGCCGGGACCGCGTAAGGGTCCACAAGGTGAAGGCCGCTGTCGCGAAGGGCGGCGCAGAGGGCTCGGACCTCCTTCAAGAACGCCGGATAGTCCTCGCCGAACGTGCTCACGCCGGCCGACACCGATTCGACAGCCGCCGTGAGCGCGTGCGGTCCGCCTGCGTGCAAGACGGCGGGCAGCGCCATGTGAGGCTGCGATATCCGCGCCGGCGCTGAGCGTCCCGGACCGGTGAACACGGTGACGGCTTCGGTTTGGCTTCCCTTGACCGGAGCCTGCGCCGGCTCGTGCCGCGGCGGCGGCACCGCCTCGCCGACCGTCCGGTCCGGGACGTGCGGGTCGGCGAGCAGAGCCCGCGCCGCGCCGGCCCGGTCGTCGAAGGGGAAGGGCAGCGCCCGCCCCTGCGCGAGTGCGGCCAGCGCAGGGGCGACCCAGGCGAGGTCGGCAAGACCGGCCTCGGTCGCAGCGCTGCGAGCCGCGAACTCGGCGATCCTGCGCTGCACACCGGGGCCTGCCGCGTCCAGCCCGTGCACAAGATCGGCGTCATAACGCACCAGGGACAGCGCTTGCGGCACCGCCCGCAAGGTGGCGGTCGGCAACCGGCCTCCCCACTCCAGCCGCTCGGCCGCACGGATCTCTTCGAGGTAGGCGCGCTTGCGCCCGGCGCGGGCCGGCTCTTCGACCGCGGCGGGAGCCACCTCGGCAGGCTCGGCCTCGATCCTCGCGACCGCCCTGCGCCGGCGCGAAACATTCGGCACGGGGCGGTGAAAGGAGGACGCCAACCCGGAAATCCGCCGCACCACCCGATCCTTTTCGGGTGGTGCGGGCCAGAACTGGAGCAGGTAGCGGTCGATCTGCGGCCCGTCCCCACGTGTGTCCTGCAGCCGTCCCTCGTCCATCATCCGGACGCAGTAGCGCACCCGATAGTCGGTCGGCGCGAGCTGCACATCCCAGATGCTCTGCTCGCCGCACAACTGCAGGCGGGCGTCCGCGCTCTGCGGCCGGAAGGACACCTCCACAATGTCCTCCCACGCCCAGTCCACCTCCGGCGTACGCTCAAGGACCTCCACGGCGAAACCCACCTCGCCCGTGCGAAGCCCGGTGCGCAGCCACAGGAAACCCGGAACGGCGGCTCCGCACAGCCCGGACGTCTGCCCCGCGAAAGCATCTTCCAGATCCGGTACGTCCTGAACGCCGCTGGTGACGTACAACCGCCCGTCGCGGACCCGCACCTGACCATCGACCGAACTGCGCATCAACACCCCCACATCGCCTGCCGCGCAACCCTAACCACAGAGACCGACAATCCCCGTCCCTACGGGCACCCAGTCCAGGCGGATCACGTTCCCTTCGACGTCCTGCACCACGAGGCAGGATTCGACCTCCCCATCTGCCGACAACAGCTCCACGCGCACCACGCCGAGCAAGATCAACCGAGCGCCCTCGGTTTGGCAGCTCAGCCGAGCGCTCTATGCCCCCAAGCCCGCTACCGAACACAGAGCTGCTTAACGGGTCGTCGCCGTCCCGGGTCTGCACAGGTGCCATCACGTGCACACGACTTCGAGATTCCGTGCAGCGGACTTCGGAAACCGACAGCCAGCCGGGACGGCGCGCCAGGTCGCGCTGTTCCGTAAAGGTGTTCCGGAACTTGTCCCGGGGAAAAGAGGGACATACGGAACACTTGATCGCGTGACCGGGACCCAGCGGGGTTGGGGTCTTCGTTTAGAGGCTCAGCTAGAGGCTCAGCGTCAGGCGGGGCTGTTGCAGGAGTCGTTTGGCTTCTCGCAGGCCGCTGAGCCAGGCTCCGTCGACGACGGCGAAGTTGGTGTGGGTGGCCTCGCCGGCGAACAGGACGCGCCCGTGGGGTGCCTGCAACGCGGTGAGGTCGGCCGTGAACTCTTTGCTGGTGCTGTCGCGGGCGATGCTGGAGTAGCAACCGCGTATGTAGGGGTCGATGGCCCAGGAGGTGGCGACCGCCGCCTTCGGTTCGGGAGCCTTGCCGCCGACGGCTTGGTCGATGATCGACCGGACCTGCGCGATCCGATCCTGTTCGGGGAGTCCGGCGACGTTGGCGGCCGGTGAGCCCGGGCTCAGCGCAACCATGACCGGACGCTGGTACCAGGCGGACATGTCGAGGATCAGCGGCCAGGCTCGCCCGGGGTCGGCGACGATGATGTGGTGGGGTTTGCCGTCGGGCCATAGTGGGCGGGGGTAGCTGAGCGCGACTTTCTCGAAGGATCCGAAGCCCATCCGGCTGATCGCCGTGGCCTTGGCGGCGGGCAGGGCGGGCTCGAAGGCGATGGTGCTGCTCTTGAGAACCCCGAGCGGCACGGTGAGCAGGACGTGGCTGGCCTGTAGTTCGCCGCGGCCATGAACGATGGTGACGCCGCCGGCGTGCTGGTGGATCTGCTGCACCGGCGTGTGTGTCTGCAGATCGAGCCCGGTGGCCAGGGATTGGATCAGGGATCCGTACCCGCCCTGGGGCAACTTGTCGTGTTCCTCGGCGCCCTGGCTCAGGAATCCCGCGAAGTTTGCTAGGCCGAGATGGTTGGTGTCGGCGCCGTCGTACAGGCTGAGCAGGGCCTCCACTGTGACCGCCGCCTGCCGGGGGCCGCCGTCGGCGAGGCCGTCGATTACCTCCTGCAGGGAGATGCGGTTGCCCTGCCGGCGGGCCAGGCGCGGAAGGCCGTCGGCGAGCCGGTTCATCAGGTCGGCGATCTCGTCGCTCAGCGCCGGGTCGGGAAACCGGCCGGTGGCGCGGTTGAGCACCTCCGCTGTGCCCACCAGTTGGGTGATGCCCGCGGGCAGCAGTGGCGTCGCGAGGTGGGACAAGACTGGCAGCAGTGGTGAGCCGTCGCCGTTGTGCACCCACGCCGCGCCGAGGTCGACCGGCACACCGTCCAGGTCAACGGTGTGCAGTCGCCCGCCGACTCGGTCGCGGGCCTCCAGGACGGTGACAGCGACGCCCGCCTGGTGAAGAGCCTGGGCGGCGACCAGCCCGGCGATTCCCGCGCCGATGACGACCACCTTGGTGACCGTGCCCGCAGCCGCGGCGGGCACCTGGGAGGTGCCGTCGTCCAAGGCCAGGCGCCGCCGCCCAGGGCCGGCCGTCGGCTCTCGCACCGAGCATCCGGCGGCCAGTCCCAGTCCTGCCGCGGCCACAGCGGCCGCCGGCAGCGTCCGACGTCCGAGCTGCCCACCCCGACATTTGTTCGTCATCATGATGATGAACGTATACTCGTGGCTCGTGGAAGCCGAGCCTGATGTGCACAGCCGCCGCCGCGGACGTCCCGACATGGCCGCGACCCGACGGCAGCAGATCGTGAGTGCATTCCTCGCCTTGATCGGAAAACGGGGGTTGGCGTCGGTGAGCCTGGACGATGTCGCGGCCGCCTCGGGGGTGCAGCGTTCGGTCATCCGCCACTACATGGGCAACCGGACACAGCTCGTGCACGAGGCCGCCGCGACCCTCATCGACAGCTATACCGGCCTGATCAAAACCGCGATCGGTGAACAGCCGAGCGCGCGGCAGATCATCGGCTACCTCTTCAGCCGGGAATGGGGGTCAGAGGATGACCTCGATCGCGCCTTCGACGAGCTTTTCCATGAGGCCGCGCGCGACCCCGCTCTCCGCGACCGGCTGCATGACGCCTACGCCCTGCTGACCGACGCGCTCGCCCAAGCCATCCGGCACGACCGTCCCGCAACGCCGGCCGCGTCGGCCGAGCAGATCGCTTACCAGATCGTCTGCCTGGCCGAGCACAACACGACCATGCAACGCTTGGGATTCCCTGCCGAGCAGGCTGCGGCGGCACAAGCCCTCGCCTATCGGCTCGCGACCGAGGGATGACAGCGCGGCGGCCGGGCGACCCGCCAACCTGGCGAAGCGCCGGCGTCAGCAATCCGCCGCCTCCCAGCAGCTCGCCCTGTATGCGGCGACCGCAACAGCGTCGCCCGCCCTCGGGCGCCCTGCAGAACTATCTGACGTTCTGCTGCTGACCGACGTCGCGGAGGCGGTGTCACCGGTTCGCCGATCTTGACCCCAAGCGCCCCCCACCAACCACCCGCCTGATCGAATACGACACGGCACCGGCTCCGCCCCACAAGCCGCAGTCGTTGCGCCTGCGCCGCGTGACACTCTCGACGGGCCAGACCGAGGCTGAGCGTCGGAGTTGAGGTGCCGGTCCCGCGCAGCGAGGGGCAGAACACCCCGGCCGCTGACACGAATCAGGATTCGTCCTGGTCCCGAATTCGGCGGAGCATCTCCTGACGGTCCTTGGAATGCTGCTCAAGCTGTCGCAGAGTCTCACGTCGGCGGTCGATCTCACTGCCGGGGGGTTGCGGTCCCTGCGGGATCGGGGGCCGACGGCGACCGGTTGGTCGATCGCTTCAGCGCATCGGCAGAGAGAGTCAAGTCCTCTGGCGGGTTTGGGTGTTCACCGATGTGGACGGAAGAACTCGGTGAGGTCGTGCGCGAGGAGTTCGGGTTCTTCGTGGGCGGCGAAGTGTCCGCCACGCGGCATGCGGGTGTATCTCGTGACGTTGTATGTGCGCTCAGCCCAGCTGCGAGGTGGGTGGGAGAGGTCGGCCGGGAACAGGGCGAGGGCCGTGGGCACGTTCACCCGCTCCACCCTCCTGGTCAGCCGCTGGCCGGTTTCGTAGTAAGGCCGGAAGGAGGTCGAAATGCTGCGGGTGAACCAGTAGAGCGACGCCTGCGTCAGGAGGAAGTCGTCACTGAACCGGGACGACAGGTCACCACCGCAATCGCTCCACGCACGGTACTTCTCCAGGATCCAGGCGAGCAGCCCCGCCGGCGAGTCGGCCAGACCATAGCTCAACGTGAGCGGGCGAGTGCTCTGCTCGTGCAGGTAGCCGCCCTCTTCGGAGGACCACTGCGCGACGGAATCGAGGTACTGCTGTTCCTCTGCTGTGACACTGGCCGTGTCGTAGGTGACCGGGCTGGCGATCGCCATCAGATGTATGCCCACCACGGCCTCGGGGTGAGCCTCGCCGAGCCGGGAGGTGATGCCGGCACCCAGGTCGCTTCCGTGCGCCGCGTAGCGCTCGAAGCCGAGTTCGTCGTGCATGAGCCGGTGCCAGATCTGGTGTGTCTGCGGCGGCTCGGTGAGCGAGGGCCGCTGAGGGGAGAAGGCGAATCCGGGCAGCGAGGGGACGATGACGGTGAAGGCGTCGGTGGCGTCTCCCCCGTACCGCGACGGTGTGGCCAGCCGACGGGCGAGGGTGGTCAGTTCGAGGAAGGAGCTGGGCCACCCGTTGGTCAGGACGATCGGCAGGGCGCCGGGGTGTTCGCCGTCGAAGCGCAGGTAGTGGACGGGAGTTCCGTCGATGTCGGCGAGGTAGGACGGCAGGGCGTTGATGGCGGCTTCGTGGACACGCCAGTCGTAGCCGGAGGCCCAGTAGGTGACCAGGCGCCGCAGTTCGCCGGAGTCGGTGCCCGCCTCCCAGCCGGTGACGGGCCACGGGGTCGGCCAGCGGGTGTTGCGCAGTCGCGAGCGCAGCTCGTTCAGCTCCACCTCGGGGACGGTGATCACGGTCTCATGGCGGGTCATGGAAGTCTCCAAGGTTTCGTTCTCACAGGGCAGCGATACGTGCCCGCGTGCAGCAACGTGCGGAGCTGGAGAAGCCGGGAGGCCCACGTCGGCCCGGCTTCCCCAGACCAGCCAAGACCGCGTAAGCCGCCCTCGCACCGGCCGCCACCTCCCGCGCTGTGGGCGCTGTCGGGACGACTGCGGGCTGGTCACGATCCCTGCCCGCCGACTGGGCCGAGCGTCTGGTCGACCGCGCCCCGCGTCCTTTCGCGTGACTCCGGCGCGGTCGTGAGCAGAGCATGCATGATCATTCCCTCCAGCAGAGCGTCCACACAGGCAGCGCTGGCGGGACGCGGCCGGTGCTGGCCGACGCCACCGTATGGCCGAGAACGCCGTTACGGCCCGCCTGGCCGTACGCGGTGCCCGGTGAGCCGTGGGCGCCGCCGCGCGGCCGCGGCGCCACCCGGCATGATCGGGGCGAGGTGGCGCTGATGTCGTGGCTGCCGGTGGTGGCGGGGGTGACGCCGCATGGGCTGCGGCACGGGCATCAGATTTGGATGGTCGAGGATCACATCGCCAAGGTGCTGCGGTTGGGACACACGCTGACCGCGATCCAGGATCTGTACACCCACAGCTCGGAGCCGATGCGCATCGAACTGTTGGAGGCGTTGCAGCGGCGGTGGGAACAGCCTCTCGACCAGCGCCTTGGGTTGTCGCCGCGGTCGCCGGTGCCGGTGTTGGACCGGCTGCTGGCCGAGCGACAGCGAGAGATGGCGAAGATCGTCTCCCAAACGGCTCCCACAAACGGGCAAAACGACCGAGAGCCGCGATCTCTGGGAGAGAATCACGGCTCTGAGCTGTGGAAAGGAGGTGGGCGATACTGGGTTCGAACCAGTGACCTCTTCGGTGTGAACGAAGCGCTCTCCCACTGAGCTAATCGCCCCGGCCTTGCGACGGAAACTCTAGCGCATCTTGGGGGGTGCTTTCACATCAGCGCCAGGGGGTCCAGTCTTCGATGTTCCAGGGGAGATGGAAGCTGTAGACCACCAGGTAGGCGATGACCGCGGCGCCGGTCAGGAGGCCGCCTATGACGGCGAGGATCGTGTTGCGGCGCTTCTTGCGGGGGTCTAGGGCCTTCTCCTTGGCCTTCTCGGCGGCCTGTTTGGCGTGATGGAGGGCGCGCTGGGCCCAGGCGAACTCGGTGGCCAGGATCGCCAGGCCCACGATGATGCCGAGGATGCCCGGGCCGGGGGCGACCATCATGACGAGGCCGCCGATGAGGACCGTCGCGCCTACGGTGAAGACGCCGATCCGCCAGGTGGTGTTGAGGAGCCGGTTACGGCGGATGAACTCGCGGAACCGGGGGAAGACGCCCAGTTCGTCCTTTTCATGGTTTATTGCCACGCTTTTACTCTATGCCAGAAGGTGGCCGCATCGGGCCGCCGGGTCGTTTCGGGCAACCAATCGCATGGTCCCGATCGTCACACATGAAGGGGCCGACTGCGGGGGAAGGTGGTCCGATTGATCCGCTTTTGCCCAGGTCAGCGCACGTGAGATAGATCACACAGGGCCCCCGAGACGGAATGTTCCCACATCTTGTCTCAGTTACGCGTCATAGATCGCGGGGACATCCGTGAGAGGGAGTACACGCCCGTCCGACGTCCGAAGGAATGGCCATGAACAGCAGCACCACCGTCTCAGCGGAGCTGGGCCTCCGTCTCGTCGTCCCTGACCGCACGACCGTTCCCCTGCTCGCGGGGCTGGAGTACGCGGCGGACGACCCGTACGCCATCCGGATGGCGTTCTATGTCGGCAATGACGAGCCGGTGGAGTGGATCTTCGCTCGTGAGCTGCTGACCGTCGGCATCGTGCGCAGGGTCGGGGACGGGGACGTGGAAGTGTGGCCCACCGGGGAGGACACCACGTTGAACATCGCGCTATCGTCGCCGTTCGGCAACGCGCTGTTCGAGGTGCCGCTGTCGCCGCTGGCGGACTTCCTCCACCGGACCTACCAGGTCGTGTCGGCCGGGCAGGAGTCGGAGTTCGTCGACATGGACGCCGAGCTCGAGAATCTGCTGTGGCCCTCTTGATCACTCGCTGAGGCGGGCGATCTGGCGCATCTTGTTCATCGCGTCGAGGGCGGCCACCTTGTAGGACTCGGCGAGGGTCGGGTAGTTGAAGACGGCGTTGACCAGGTAATCGACTGTGCCGCCACAGCCCATCACGGTCTGGCCGATGTGGACGAGTTCGGTGGCTCCCGTACCGAAGACGTGAACGCCCAGGAGAGAACGGTCTTCTGAGGAGACCAGGAGTTTGAGCATTCCGTAGGAGTCCCCGATGATCTGGCCGCGGGCAAGTTCGCGGTACCGGGAGACCCCTACCTCGAACGGCACTTTGGCCTCGGTGAGCTCGTCCTCGGTGCGCCCCACGAAACTGATCTCGGGGATCGTGTAGATCCCGATCGGCTGGAGCTCGTGCATGCCCGTGACGGGTTCCTCGCAGGCGTGGTGGGCGGCCAGGCGGCCCTGTTCCATGGACGTCGCGGCCAGGGACGGGAAGCCGATCACGTCGCCCACGGCGTAGATGTGGGGTACTTCGGTGGCGTAGTTCGCGTCCACCTTGATCCGGCCGCGGCGGTCGGCGGCGAGCCCGGCGGCCTCGAGGTTGAGCTCGTCGGTCATGCCCTGGCGCCCCGCGGAGTACATGACGGTGTCGGCGGGGATGCGCTTGCCGCTCTCGAGGATGGTGATCGCCCCGCCGTTGCGGCGTTCGACGGACGACACGCTCTCCCTGAAGCGGAACGTGACGGCGAGGTCGCGCAGGTGGTATTTGAGCGCCTCGACCACTTCGAGATCGGCGAACTCCAGCATGCGGTCGCGGCGCTCGACCACGGTCACCTTGGTGCCGAGGGCCGCGAACATCGACGCGTACTCGATCCCGATCACCCCGGCGCCGACCACCACCATGGTCTCGGGGATCCGCTCCATGTTGATGATGCCGTCGGAATCGATGATCGTACGGTCGTCGAACGCCACGGTGTCGGGGCGGGCGGGCTTGGTCCCGGTCGCGATGACGATCTTGCCGGCGGTGACCTTCAGATCCCGGTCCTGGCCGTTGCCGACGCCGATGGTGTGCGGGTCGAGGAAGTGGCCGGTGCCGGCGAGGACGGTGACGTGGTTGCGCGCCAGCTGGCTGCGGATCACGTCGATCTCGCGGCCGATGACGTGCTGGGTGCGCATGCCCAGGTCGGCGACCGTGATGTCCTCCTTGACCCGGTAGCTCTGGCCGTACAGCTCGCGCTGGCTGAGCCCGGTCAGGTAGAGGACGGCCTCGCGGAGGGTCTTCGAGGGGATCGTGCCGGTGTTGATGCACACCCCGCCGATCATGTTGCGCCGGTCGACGATGGCGACCCGCCGGCCGAGTTTCGCCGCGGCGATGGCGGCGCGCTGCCCGCCGGGGCCCGACCCGAGGACGAGGATGTCGAAGTCGTTCACGCCCCCAGTCTGGCCGCGCACGGGCCCCGGCATAAGGCCTATGAGGGAAGCAATGCCCGTCTTGCCGATCACCGGCGCAAGTGAGCCTCCATCCTGTTCGTACGGAACCCCAGGGAACTGGTCGCCATCCCCAGGGGCTGGGGTGCTCAGCTCAGGGGCCGGTCGCTACCCCAAGGGGGGCCTGGGCGCGCAGCTAAGGGGGCCGATCGCTACCCCAGAGGACTGGTCGCTTAGTTCAAGGGGACTGGTCGCTCCCCCGGGGGATTGGTCGCTCCTCCAAGGGGCTGGTCGCTCCCCCCAGGGAGGCCGGTCGCTCCCCCAGGGGCATGGTCGCTTCCCCAGGGGGCTGGTTGCTCCGCCAGGGGCTGGTTGCTTAGGTCAGGCCCGCTATCAGGTCGTTCAGGCCTGCTTTTATGCGTGCCAGGCTCAGGTCGCGGCGGTGGCGCTGGTAGCGGAAGAGGTTGGCGGCCAGGGGCGCCAGGAGGGCGTCCGCGAGGTACGCGGCGTCGGCGTCGGGGCGGATCTCGCCGATCAGCATTTCCAGGTGCATCTGGTAGAGCCCGTACGAACCGTCGTTGAAGCGGGCGTACGAGGAGTCCATCTCGGCTGCCAGCAGAAGGTCGGACTGTTCCTCGGTGCGGTCTGCCAGGGCGTGCAGGAACGCCCGTACGCGTTCCACCGGATCTCCTCCTCCGGGCCCCAGCGGCGGTGAGCCGGTCAGGAAACTCGCCTGGAACTCCCGCTCGCGGTCGTCGATCACGGCGTACACCAGGCCGGCGCGGTCGTGGAAGCGGCGGTAGACCGTGCCGACGCCGACGCCGGCCGCCCGCGCCACCTCGTCCATGGACAGCGCCTCGACGCCGCGCGTCGCGATCACCTCGGCCGCCGCGGCGAGGATCTTGCGGCGGTTCTGGGCCGCGTCGGCACGTTCGGCCGGCGGTCCGCCCGCGATCGGCAGCGCGCGCCGTGGCGGGCCGGTCTCGTCGGTCACCGTTCCAGGTTATCGATCCGGAGAAGCCTCCGCTTTTGTTTGCCATACGGAGAAGTCTCCGGTTAGCCTCGAACCAAGAAGTGGAAGTTCCTCCGGTTAGAGGTGTGACTGCCATGAACGAACTCGCGGGCAAGGCGGCTTTGGTGACCGGTGGCAGCAGGGGCATCGGTGCAGCCATCGCGTTGCGGCTGGCGCGGAACGGGGCGGACGTGGCGCTCACCTACGTCCGGTCAGAGGATCGTGCGGCAGCCGTCGTGCGGCAGATCGAGCGGCTGGGGCGGTGTGGGCTCGCGATCGCGGCCGACGCCGCGGATCCAGTGGCGGTCAGAGCCGCGGTCGACCGCGCGGCGCGTGGGCTGGGCAGGCTCGACATCCTGGTCAACAACGCCGGGATCGCGCCCTACGGGCCGTTGGCGGACGTCACGGCCGAGGAGATCGACAAGACCCTGGCGATCCACGTTCGAGCAGCGTACGTCGCGTCCCAGGCTGCGGCGCGGCACCTGCCGGAGGGCGGACGGATCATCAGCATCGGGAGCAGCCTCGCCGAACGGGTGACCTCTCCCGGCTGGACGTTGTACGCGATGAGCAAGTCGGCCCTCATCGGCCTCACCAAGGGGCTGGCCCGGGATCTCGGACCGGACGGGATCACCGCCAACCTCGTCCATCCCGGCTCCACCGACACCGAGATGAACCCGGCCGACTCCCCCGAGGCCGAGGCCGAACGGGCGTTCACCGCGCTGGGCCGTTATGCGGACCCGGACGACATCGCCGCCACGGTGGCGCACCTCGCCGGGCCCGCGGGCGCCTACCTCACGGGCTCGGCGATCACCGTCGATGGAGGGGTCACCGCGTGAAGGCCGCCTGGATCCTGCTGATCGTCGCGGCCCTCCTGGAGCTGGTCTGGGCCACCGCGCTCAAGCAGTCGAACGGCCTCGCGCGCCTCTGGCCGGCCGTGATCGGCCTGGCGGTGGCCCTGCTCAGCGTTCTCGTGCTGTCGGTGGCGCTGCGCGACCTGCCGGTGGGGACGGCGTACGCGGTGTGGGTCGGGCTCGGCTCCCTCGGCGTCGCGATCACGGGCATCCTCGTCCTCGGCGAGAGCGCCTCCCCCGCCCGCGTCGCCTGCCTCCTGCTGATTCTCGCCGGCGTGATCGGCCTTAAGGTCGTCGAGAGCTGATCATGGACGGGGCCGGGGCTCAGGCTTTCTTTAACCTGGCTCAGGACGGGCACGGGTAGGACATGAGCATGGAGATGCTGGGCATCGACATCGGCGGGTCGGGAATCAAGGGCGCCCCCGTCGATCTCTTCACGGGCGAGTTCGCCCAGGAACGGCTGCGCGTCGCGACTCCCCAGCCGGCCGAGCCCGAGCCGATCGCCGAGGTCGTCGCGCAGATCGTGGACCACTTCGGCTGGACCGGCCCGGTCGGCGCGACGTTCCCCGGCGTGGTGATGGACGGCGTCACCAGGTCGGCCGCGAACGTGGCCAAGAGCTGGATCGGGCTGGACGCCGCGAAGCTCTTCAGGAAGGCCACCGGCTGCCCTGTCACGCTGCTGAACGACGCGGACGCCGCCGGGATCGCGGAGATGAGCCACGGCGCCGGCAAGGGCAAGAAGGGCACGGTGGTCATGCTGACGCTCGGTACCGGGATCGGAAGCGCCCTGTTCATCGATGGCGTGCTGGTCCCGAACACCGAGTTCGGCCATCTGGAGCTCGACGGACACGACGCCGAGTCGAGGGCCTCCGCCAAGGCCCGGGAGGACCACGATCTCAGCTGGGAGAAGTGGGCCAAGCGTCTCAGCGACTACATGTCCCATCTGGAGGCCCTGATCTCGCCCTCTCTGATCATCGTGGGGGGCGGCGTCAGCAAGAAGGCCGACCGGTTCGTGCCGCTGATCCAGGACGTCCGGGCCCCCATCGTGCCGGCGACCCTGCTCAATACCGCCGGGATCGTCGGCGCGGCGATGGCCGCCGCCGTCGCGGCGGGCGCCACGAACGGCCGTGACCTCACCCGGACGGCCTGACCCAGCCGAACCGGACGGCCTGCCCTGACAGACGGCTCGACTCGAAGCCGGACAGCTCGAACCCGGACGGCCTGGACCGAACCCGGTTGGCCCGACCCCGCCGAAGCCGGACGGCCCGACTCAATGGACGGCCCGGCCTGAAGGCAGACCGACCCGAACTCGGACGGGTCGTCCCGAACCCGGACGGCCTGCCGGCTAGGGGCGTGGGAGGCGTATGGCGGCGATCTCCCAGGGACGCATCGGCCTGGTGACACCGCCGCTGATCGTCGCCGTCGTGGCAACGGGATGCTCGGCGATCAGGCGAACTTCGAGTTCGCCGTCGCGTTCCCGCAGGCTGCTCATCACCACGCCCTCGCCCGTCACCTCGATCCCCGGGCGGGCGGGCGGCAACGGTGTGCTGGACGCTCCGTAGCCCGCAGCCGCCAGAAGACCGTGCCGGTACGACTCCGCAGCCGCCAGCACCGATGGGCCCGGCCTGTCTCCCGCGCCGCTCACGCCGTTCCCGCCGCCCACGTCGTCTGCGTCGTTCACGCCATTCGCGCTGCCTGCGCTGCCTGCGCCGCCCGGGCCGTTCATGCCGTCTCCGCGGTTTCCGCCATCCGCACTGTTTGCGCTGTACGGCATGATTGCTAGCTCTACTTTGCGTTCTCCCCGGCACTGGGCTTGCGGGGTCGGCAGTTGAGGGCCGGCGGGCTGGTCGCGGTTGGCGTTGTGGTGGCGGGAGAGGTAGCCGACCGAGCGCACGAGCGTCAGCGCCAGTTCCCGGCCATCGCCGGTCACCTCGTACTCGGTGACGTGCTCCAGCAAGGCCGCGAGCCCGCCCGCCGCCACGAACGCCGATGCCGGGAACGTCGGCAACGGCGCCTCGCCGCAGCCTCCTTCCGCCGTCAGGCCCCGCTCGACGATCGCGAACTGTCCCTCCGCGAACGAGGACGAGGCCTGGCGCGGCAAGGGCAGATGCAGCCTGACCCGGTGGTCCTCGCAGCGGTTGTCAAACGACACGGTCAGGCGTACGTAGGGCTCCCCGGTCCGCAACTCGACCCGCATCGTGACGGTTACGGGCTCCTCCGCTTCCGAACGCGCGTCGTCCGCGAGGTCGCCCTTCGCCGGCCAGCGATACGTTCGCAGGACGTCGAACGCGGCGACCAGCGGTCCCGCCGTGACAGCCCGTACCTGCACAGAATCGGGTGTGTCGACGAGCCGGTCGAGGCGCGGCGGCGCGTAGTTGTAGGTGTCGCCGAGGTCGCCGCCCTCCATCACGCGCCCGAGCCCCTCCACGACCAGGCCTTCCGCCGAACGGACCGAGAACGTGCCGTCGCCGGCGATCTGGACGCGCAGGAGCCCGTTGTCCAGGACGTCGTCCCCTTCAGCCCGGACCGGCCGCTCGACCGTCGGCGTCCCAGAAATCGGGCGGACGGAGAGAACGCCCAGCGGCGGCGCCTCCACCAGGGCGGCGACCGTGCGGCGCGGGTCGGCGATCGTGACCACGCGCCACTCCCCCTCGGCGTCCCGCACGGCCTCCCGCACGTCGGCGATGTCGAAGGGCGTGTCGGCGCGCTGCGTGACGTGGAAGGTCAACGTCCGATCCGACACGGTCCAGTCGCGGATGTCCTGGCCGAACAACGAGCGCCCGAACACCCGGTTGAGCACCATCGGCAGGTCGGACGCGGCGTGAACGGCGTCGTCCAGCGTCGTGGCGGCGACGTCGAGCGTCTGCGTGGGATACGTGCGTCCCGTGGCGTCCTCCAGCACGATCTCGCCCTCGGCCGCGACGTCCAGGACGACGAATCCGGCGCGGCGTGCCGGGGTCGGGTTGAAGACGAGGTGGCCGCCGAAGGGCACCGTGGCCGCGAGCCCGGCGGTCACCAGATCGCAGACCGCCCGGCCGAGCTGCTCGGCCTCGGCCATGCGGGCCGCGACCTGTTCGGCCGTCTCGTCGCTGCCGCAGCCGGTCACCGAGTCGTGGCAGCTCACCTCGATCAGCCGGGTCCAGGCCATGTCGAGGAAGCTCGCGGCGCTGCCGTCCCACCAGAGCGCGTCGAGCGGCTCGGCGTAACGTTCGACCAGGCGTTCGGCGCGGCTCATGGCCTGCTTGAGGTGCGCGCGCGCCGAGATGACGCCCGGCAGGATGTTGGCGCGGGCATGGGAACGCAGCTCGCCGCGGACGCGGGGCAGCCCCTCGGTCGAGGTGTCCTGCGTCGCCATGTACCCGGCGAGGGTGTCCAGCCTCGCGCCGCCGCCGAGGCCGTCGATCTGGTCGGCGAGATCGCTGGCGGGGGCGGTGTGGTCCGAGCCGTACATGGCCAGCAGCGGGCCGCCCTCGGGACGCCAGGCGCGCATGCGTTCGGTGAAGTCGGCCACGCGGCCCGGCAGGAGTTCGATCCCGGCTTCCCTGCCGTCGCCGTACTGCCCCGCCTCCTCGAACATGCTGGCCGCGTTGCCGTATCCGCCCTCGGGCAGGTATTCGGTGCGAATGGCCGTTCCGTCTGGGGACTCCCAGGCAAACGTGTGTGTCCGTACAGCAGAAGGAACGCCCCGCCAGACACACGCGTGCTCGATCCCAGCAAGCCGCAGGATCTGCGGGGTTTGCGCGCAGTGGCCAAACTGATCGGGCAGATAGCCGACTCGCATTGCGGCGCCGAGTTCTTCCGCCCGCCGCAGGCCTAGCTCAAGGTTGCGGACGATGTTCTCGCCAGAGCACAGAAACTCGTCGTGCAGGATCTGCCAGGGCCCCACAGCCAGGCGCCCCTCCCGGACGAGCGCCGCGACGCGTTCACGACGTTCCGGCCGGATCTCCAGGTAGTCGTCGACCGCCGCCATCTGGCCGTCCAGGGTGAAGTGCTGGCGCGGGTCGGCCTCCATGCGGTCGATGACCTCGTCCAGCAACGCGACCAGCCTCAGCCGGAAACGCTGGAACGGCAGGTACCACTCACGGTCCCAGTGGGTGTGCGGGACGACGACGATCGAGGTCTCGGTGGCCTGGGTCATCCGCATAGCGCGATCACCTCGTTCTCGTGGGATTCAAGGCGGTGCATGCCGTCGGCCCGGGCGGGCATCCGGACGTGGTCTCCGCGTACGGCGCGGCGGCGGCCGTCGGGGTCGATGAGCACGGTGCCGTCGGCACCGAGGGCGATCAGGTCGTCTTCCACCCGGAGCACCATCGGCACGCCTGAGCCCGTATCCGAGCCCGCGTCCGGTCCGATCGTCACGGCCGTGCGGCCCGCGGCGAGCGCGCCCAGCACGTCGTCGCCCTCTGCCAGCACCCACGTCGTCGGCTCGCCGAGCGATTTGTGCTGGGCCGGATCGTGGTAGTCGCTGCCGCCGAGGGGGACGACGTCCGGACGCCAGAGCGACGCCCACGACAGCGGGGCTCCCCAGCGCCGGTCCCACCAGGACGAGTGCCAGATCTCGACATGCCGGGGGCGGGCCTCCGGCGACAGGTCACGCCGCCAGGCGCAGTCACCACTGAGCGGATGGTTGATGGAGATCACGCCGCCGTGCCGCTGGGCGAACGCGACCCACTCGTCGGACGGCTGGCGGAAGTCCACCCATCCCGTGTCGCCGAAGACGTTGGCGTGCCCGAGGTCGGTGGTGACCTCCTGGCCGGGGACGAGGATGATCCCGGCGCGGACCCCGACGGCCGCCAGCTCGGGGTGGTGGCTGACGGTGTTGTGGTCGGTGACGGCGAGGAAGTCGAGGCCGCGTTCGACCGCGCGGCAGGCGAGCTCGGGAACGGTGAGCGTGCCGTCGCTGTGCACGGTGTGGGAGTGGAGATCCCCGGCCAGCCAGCGCATCCCTGCGGGAGCGGGCAGATCCCGGATGGGCGCGCGAGCGGGTATCGGCGGCCACGCTGTCTCGGCCGGTGCAGGTGGACGGGACGTCGAGGTGACGATGGTGACCTCGTACGGGACGCCGTCCGGCGGGATCCGGTGCAGGCCCAGCCATACGTGCCAGGTCCCCGGTTCCAGCTCGCCGGGCAGATATCCGGGCGTGGCCCAATCCGGCGCGATCGTGAACTCTCGTCTGGCTCCGCCGGACCAGCCACGGAAGCCGTCCGGGCCGTGACAGCCCAGGTCGATGACGCCGCCTTCGAACGAGAGCCGTACGGTGACCGACGCCGTGCCCCGCCCGACCTCGAAGGGCAGCTCACGCAATCCGAGTTCGAGCCTGTCCTCCAGCGTCCACCGTCCGCGATGCACCGTGGTCGTCCCCGCGCTCACCACACCCCCACCGTCACGCGCCTGCCTTGGCCTAGTCGCACTTCGCCCCGGGGTGCTGCGTTCCGTCCTACTTCGGCCCGCCGCACCTCGGCCCGCCGCGCTCCGCCCCGTCGCGCTCCGCCCCGTCGCGCTCCGCCCCGTCGCGGTTCGCCCCGTCGCGCCTCGCCCCGTCGCGCTTCATGCCGTCGTGCTTCGTCCCGTCGCGACTTCGCGCTGTCGCGTCCGTCCGTCATGCGGCCACCGTCACGTCGTTTCCGTTCACCAGGTCTCCGTCGCTGTAGAGAAGGGCGCGCCCCGCTCGGGGCACGGCCCAGCCTTGCTCGTCCGGGCCGGGCTCGTCGCCCTCGCCGACGAGCGCGTGGATCGTGACTCCCTCGACGTCCAGTGTGACCAACGAGGAGCTGCCGAGATTCTCGACGACCTCGACCCGGCCGCCGAACGCGCCGTCGACCGGGGTCGCCGAGTAGTCCAGATAGTCGGGCCGCACTCCGTACACGACGGCCTGCCCGTCCTCGACGAGCCCGCGCGTCTCGTCCGGCAGCGGCAGCAGCGTGCCCGCGGCCTCGACGTGCTCGCCTCGCACCCGCGCGTCGACGAGGTTCATCGGGGTCGAGCCGATGAACGAGGCGACGAAGAGGTTCGCCGGGCGCCTGAAGACTTCGGCCGGGGTGCCGATCTGGCGGATCCGGCCATTCTGCATGACCGCGATCCGGTCGGCCATGGCGAGTGCCTCGGCCTGGTCGTGCGTGACGAAAACGGTGGTGACGCCCAGTTCTCGTTGCAGCTTCTTGAGGAACGTACGGGCTTCCAGGCGTAGTCGCGCGTCGAGGTTGGACAACGGCTCGTCCAGAAGGAACGCCTGCGGGCGCGCGACCATCGCACGCGCCAGCGCGACCCGCTGTTGCTGGCCACCTGAAAGGTGCCTGGGGCGTCGTTCCAGGAGTTCGTCCAAGCCGAGCTCGGCGGCCACCTCTGCGGCGGCCGTGTGCCGCTCGTTCTTGCCGATCTTCTTGATGCGCAGCGGGTAGGCGATGTTGTCGGTGACGGACATATGCGGAAAGAGCGCGTAGTCCTGGAAGACCATGCCGACGTCGCGGCGTCCGGGCGGCAGCCGCGTCACGTCCGTCTCGCCGATCCGCACGGAACCAGCGGTCGCGGTCTCCAGCCCGGCCACGGTCCGCAGCAGCGTCGTCTTGCCGCACCCGGACGGGCCGAGCAGCGCGAAGAACTCGCCGTCCGCGATGTCCAGGTCGAGGGCGTTGAGGGCCCACACGTCGTCGTCCGCGTAGACCTTGGTCAGGCCGCGCA
This sequence comes from Spirillospora sp. NPDC048911, assembly GCF_043198015.1. Taxonomy (NCBI): domain Bacteria; kingdom Bacillati; phylum Actinomycetota; class Actinomycetes; order Streptosporangiales; family Thermomonosporaceae; genus Spirillospora; species Spirillospora sp. NPDC048911. The sequence goes on from NZ_JBICUD010000003.1 coordinate 130,742, forward strand.
GGATGATGCCCGCCATCAGCGCTTGATCCCTCCGTGGAAACGGAACCCGTACCGGCGGCTCACGAACAGGTACATGCCCACGACCGGCAGGGAGTACAGCAGCGAGAACGTCGAGATCAGGGCGAGATCGGGCTGCCCGCCCTCGGTGTAGAAGGTGTACATGATCACTGAGGCCGGGGCCTTGTCCGGGTCGCGCAGCAGCAGGAACGGCATGAGGAAGTCGCCCCAGACCTGCGCCACCGTCCACACCGTGACGGTGGCGAGGCCGGGGCGGATCACCGGGACGACGACGTGCCGGAGCGTCTGCAGCGGCGTGGCGCCGAAGACGCGCGCCGCCTCCTCGTAGGACGTGGGCGTGGCGTCGGTGAAGTCCTTGAGCACGAAGATGGCCGCCGGGAGCAGCCCGCCCGTCAGCACGAGGATCACGCCGAGATGCGAGTCGATCAGGTTGAGGTTGAACGCCAGCAGGAAGATCGGCACCATCGCGGCCGTGCCGGTGATGATCGACGACAGCAGGAGCAGGACGTAGAGCAGCACGTCGCGGCCCGGGATGCGCACCCGGCTGAGCGCGTACGCGGCGAGCGCGGCGCACGTGACCACCAGGGCCGCCGCGCCGGCCGCGAGGATGACCGAGTTGCGCAGCGAGGCGAGCGCGTACGGGTTGTCCAGCAGCACCTGGAAGTTGTGCAGGGTGAAGTCGGGCAGCGACGCGGAGATCTGGGGCTCGGAGTCGAACGGCGCGAACGCCAGCCACAGCAGCGGCAGGGAGAAGAAGCCCAGCACCACGGAGATGAACGTGGCGAGCCCGATCCGCCTCAGCATCTCGCGCACGCTGCTCATGTCGTGCATGCTCTTCACGTCGCCACCCGCGCTTTCCGCTCCCCCTGCGCTCTGCGTTCGCGGAGGGCGCGCAGGTAGAGCAGCGCGATCACCAGATTGATGAGGATCATCACGAGCGAGATCGCGGCGCCGAAGCCGAGCCGCCCGTCGCCGAGGGCCGTCCGGTAGACGTACACCGACATGATCTCCGACTCCCCGTTCGGCCCGCCCGCGGTGATGAGGAACGGCGTGAAGTCGTTGAACGTCCAGAGGCTGACGAGCAGCAGGCTGGTCAGGATGTGGCCGCGGATGCGCGGGAGGACGACGTCGCGCAGCGTCTGGAACGTGGACGCGCCGGCCAGCCGCGCGGTCTCCAGATGCGACGGCGGAACGTTCCCGAGCGCGGCGCTGTAGAGCATCATCGAGAACGCGGTGCCTCGCCAGATGTTGAAGACGACGACGCACGCCATCGGATGGTCGAGCAGCCACGCGGTGCCGGGCGTGCCGAGCAGCGCGTTCAGGGTGCCCGAGTCGCGGTCGAGCAGGGTGATCCAGAGGAACGCGATCACCGAGCCGGGCAGGATCCAGGCGAGCAGGATCACCGCCTCGACCAACCGCCGCAGCGGCCCCGACCGGTCGCGCATGACCCACGCCACCGAGAAGCCCAGCACCGTCTGCCCGATGACAGCCGAGCCGACGACGAACTGCAGCGTCAGCCACAGCGAGCGGTGGAACTCCTCGTCGCCCAGCACCGCCGTGTAGTTGCCTGTCCCGACGAACTGGGGGTCGCTCGCCGCGATCCCGGTGAGGCGATAGTCGGTGACCCCCAGGTAGAGCGTCCAAAGGGCCGGAAAGACGAGAAAGACCGCGACCAGGACCATTGCCGGCGCGACGAACGCGGCGGCACGGCGGGTGCCGAGCCCCGCCGCGTCGTCGCTCGCCTTGCGGAACGGCGCCGCGCCGCCTGGCGGGACGGCAGCGGCGGTCAGCTCAGCCGGTGGAGACGTTGGCGGCGCCACCGACGATTCCCTCCAGCTTCTTGCCGTACTGCGCGGCCGCCTCATCGGGGCTCTTGCCGGAGACGACGCTCGCCGTGGCCTCCTGGAGCGCGGTCGAGACCTGCGGATAGGCCGCCAGGCCAGGCCGGTACGCGGTGATCGGCAGGACCTTCTCGGCGAGGTAGGACAGGAAGGCGTCGCCCTTGAGGATCTCGGCGTTCACGTCCGTGCGCGAGGTGATCTCGGGCGTGCCGGCGGTACGGGCCTTGTGCATCTCCGGCGAGTTCATGAAGGTCAGCAGGTCGAGCGCCTGCTGCGGGTACTTGGTGTTGGGGTTGACGACGGTGACGGCGCCGCCCGACATGCTGGTGAACGACTGGGCGCGGATGCCCTTGCCCGGGGTGATCGCGGGGAACATGGCGTACCCGACGGCCTGGTCGCGGTCCGCCATCTTGGCGATCCCGGTCTTGGGGTTGATCACGTCCCGCCAGAAGTAGTCGCCCTCGGCCAGGATGCCGATCTTGCCCGCGGCGAACGCGGCGAACGACTTGTCGCGGCCCTTGGCCTCCTGCTGGAGCTTCGGGTCTCCGAGTCCCTGCCCATAGATCTTGGAGTAGAGGCCGAGGACGTTCTTGACCGCCGTTCCGCCGCCGGTCCACTTGCCGCCGGAGTAGATCTCGGCGCCGGCCCCGGCGAGCAGCGGCAGGACGCCCTGCATCGCGGTGGCCTCGCCCATCGCGGTGCCCGCGTTCAGCTGGACGGGGACGACGCCGGGCAGCTTCTTCAGGGCCTGGCCGGCGGTGAGGATCTCGTCCCAGCTCTTGGGCTGCCAGTTCGCGGGCAGGCCGGCGCGGGCGAAGAGACGCTTGTTGAAGAACAGCACCCGCCCGTCCGTGCTGGCCGGGATCCCGTACCGCTTGCCTTCGAACGTGGCCAGGCCCTGCACGGCCTTGGGGATCTGCGTCCAGCCGTCCCAGGTCTCGGCGCGGGGGCCCGCCACGCTGCCGAGCGGCGCGATGTAGCCGGCCTGGGAGAACTCGCCGACCCAGATGCCGTCCATGTCGAAGACGTCGGCGCCCGACTTGGATTTGAGGTCGAGCGCGATCTTGGTCTTGTAGGGCTCGTCGTCGACGCCGTAGCCGCGGAAGGTCACCTTCGCGGTGACGCCCTTGGCCTTCTGCGCGGCGACGAAACGCGGGATCACCGTCTTGGTGATCCATTCCGCCTCTTCGGTGTTCTTGCCGCCCTCGATGGCGTTGCGGCTGATCACCAGGCTGAAGCTCTTGGCCTTGGCGTTGCGGTCGGGATCGGTGGAGGAGGAACCGCCGCCGCAGCCCGCGACGGACGCGCCCGCCATGAGGAGCGCGGCCGTCGCGGCGAGGCGGCGCCGGGAGCCGGAAACAGGCCGTCGGGAGCCGGAAAGGATCTCTCGGGAGCCGAGGAGCCGTCGGGAGCCGGAGGGGAATCGTCGGGGGCCGGAGGGGGACCGTCGGGAGCGGGAGGAATAGAAGTCCACGGTGACCTCCTTTGAGCGTCACCGTTAACGTGAACGAAGAAAGCGATCACGTAAAGACCCCGCCGGGTCACGGCTTGTTCAAGATCACGGATCCATGAGCTCGGCGCTGCGAGCGGCGAAGACCTCCATCGCCTTGCTGGTGATGGGCCCGGGGGCGACGGGCAGCATGGTGCCGTCGACGGAGTGGATGGGCTGCACGTCCCGGGTCGTGGAGACGAGGAACGCCTCCTCGACCTGGTAGAGCTGCTCCAGCGGGAGGTCCTCCTCGTCGGCGCCGAACCACTCCAGGACCAGCGCGCGGGTCACCCCGGCCAGGCAGCCGGCGGTCAGCGGCGGCGTGATGAGCCGGCCGCCCTTGACGACGAAGATGTTGCTGCCGGTGCCCTCGGACAGGTTGCCCGCGAGGTTGCCGAAGATCGCCTCGCCGCCGCCGCGCTCCTTGGCGTAGGCGAGCGCGAGCGCGTTGTCGGCGTACGACGTCGTCTTGAGCCCGTTCAGCGCGCCGCGCTCGTTGCGCGGCCACGGCACCACGGTGACGTCCGTGGTCGCCGGGAACGGCTTCTGCTCGGCGACGATGATCGAGGTCGTGGTGCCCTCGGTCCCCCGGTCGGAGCCGAGGGGGCCGGGGCCGCTGGTGTAGGTGATGCGGATCCGCGCCAGCGGCCATCGGGGCGCCGCGGCGAGCACCTCCAGGGTGCCCTGGGCCAGCGCGTCATGGTCCGGCTCGGGGAGCCCCAGGCCCGCCGCGGAGCGGGCCAGCCGCTGCAGGTGCCGGGTGAGGGCGAACGGCTCGCCGTTCGCCGCCTTGACGGTCTCGAAGATCCCGTCGCCGACGAGCATGCCGTGGTCGAACACCGACACCTTCGCCTGCTCGGGGTCGAGCAGTTCACCGTTGAGCCAGATCTTGCCCTGCCCGGTCGTCACCGGAAGCCACCTCCAATAGCCGAGCCGCCTTGAGCTCGGTCTCATGCCATTCGCGAAGCGGGTCGGACCCCCAGGTGATGCCGGCGCCGGCGCCGAACCGCAGCAGGCCGTCCGCCGCCCAGAAGGTGCGGATGCCGACCGCGAGCGCGGCGCGCCGGGAGTCCGCGTCCACCCAGCCGATGGCCCCACAGTACGGGCCGCGCGGCACCGGTTCGAGCTCATCCAGCAAGGTCAGCGCGCTGGACTTGGGGGCACCGGTCACCGAGCCCGGCGGAAACGTCGCCCCCAGCAGCTCGGACCAGCCGTTCGGCGGCGCCAGGCGGGCCCGGACGGTCGAAACGAGATGGACCAGGCCCGGTGCCTCCTCCGGCACGCACAGGCCCGGAACGGTCACCGATCCGATCTCCGCGACCCGGCCCAGATCGTTGCGGACGAGGTCCACGATCATCACGTTCTCGGCGCGGTCCTTGGGCAGCAGCTCCGCCGCCGTCCGCGCCGTCCCCTTGATCGGCCCGGACTCGATCACCTCCCCCGCTCGCGAGAGGTAGAGCTCCGGCGAAGCGCTGGCGATCTCCAGCCCCGGCAGCCGCAGCGTCATCGCGTACGCGGCCGGATGCCGCCGCGCGAGCCGCCGCCCCAGCCCCGCGATGTCGGCGCCCTCGGGCATCGTCGCCGACAGGATCCGGCACAGGTTGGCCTGGTAGACGACGCCGTCGGCGATGGCCGCCCGGATCCGTTCCACGCCCCGCACGTACTCGGCCTGGCTCAGTGAGCTGTGCCACTCCCCCGGCGGGCCCCACACGCCCTCCGGATGCGGCGCTCGCCGGACGTCCTCGAACCGCGCACACGTGATCTTGCCCTCGTACGTCACCACGACGGCCCACCAGCCCCGCGAATCCAGCGCCGCCGGGTCCGTCGTCACGTCGGCCAGCCCGGTGGCCAGCAGGCCCCCGACGTGTGCGAACGCATCCTTCATGGTGACCAGTGTGCCGTCTTATGCACCTTGGGGCAGAATGCACCCGAACGAGTCGGCCAGCCCCCGCATCCCGGCCTCCGTGGCGGTCAGCGCCCGCCGCGTACTGCCCCGCTCGAACCACCCGAGCTCGATCAGCCGCTCGGTCAGGGCCGCCCCCAGAGCCCCGCTCAGATGGGGCCTCCGCTCCGTCCAGTCCAGGCATTGCGCCGCGAACCGCCGCCGCCCGTTCCTCAACTCAGCCACGTCGATCCCGAGCTCGGCCAGCCGCTCCTCGCCCTTCTCGGTGACCTCGGCCCCGTCCGGCTCGATCAGCCCGGTGTCCACCAAAGCCGCGAAGAGCGCGACCCCCGCCTCCCCCGCCAGATGGTCGTAGCAGGTCCGCGCGGTGTGCAGCCGCCGGGCGTCCCGCGACTGCTTCAGGCTCCGCACCTCCACCGGCGGGCTGATCCGGCTCAGAGCCTCGATGACCTGGGCGATCTCGGGCCCCTTCAAGCTGTAGTACCGATGCCGCCCCTGCTTGATCACCGTGACGAGCCCGCCGTCCAGCATCCGCGCCAGATGCGAGCTGGCCGTCTGCGCGCTGATCCCCGCGACCCGGGCCAGCTCCCCCGCCGCCAGCGGCCGCCCGTCCAGCAACGCCGTCAGCATCGCGGCCCGGGCCCGGTCGGCCAGCAGCGCGGCCACCACCGAGATGTCGGAGTCGTACGCGAGGTCACCCATGTCCCGGAGCCTATGCGCTCCACACTTCGACGCCCGCCGAAGCGAAACCGGTTTGGGGAAGCCGCCACTTCACGCTAAGGTTTTCCTCGTCGCCGCAAGGGGCCCCGGCCCCGAGCAGCACACGCGGAAGTGGCTCAGTGGTAGAGCATCACCTTGCCAAGGTGAGGGTCGCGGGTTCAAATCCCGTCTTCCGCTCTGAGGGGCCTTGCAGAAGGCCTCCCTCTGGTGGAGTGGCCGAGAGGCGAGGCAACGGCCTGCAAAGCCGTGTACACGGGTTCAAATCCCGTCTCCACCTCAACCCGTACTTCCCTGGAAGCACGGACCCGGGCGATTAGCTCAGTGGGAGAGCGCTACCTTGACACGGTAGAGGTCACTGGTTCAATCCCAGTATCGCCCACCATCATCTCCCCAGGTCAGACCGAATGTCTGGCCTGGGGATCTTGTATTCCAGGCCCCGTTGGACGCCGGATCGGGAGCACATCGGGAGCACACTGCTCCACGGGTTGATCGGAACTACCCATGCATGGGTCGGGGTCACCATACTCGTGGGTCGGGGTCATCGGGAGCAGTGCTCCCGGTGGGTGCTCCCTGGTGCACCACGGTGGGGTCGGGGTCATCGTCACGGCCGGTTGCCGGTCAGGTCGGTCCATCGTTGCTGGAGCCGGTTGCGCAGGTCTTGGCGCATCGGGTCGCTGACGTGACTGTAGACGCCCGCGATGCCGGGCATTCGATGTCCCATCCGTTCAAACTTCACCGCGTCTGCGACGCTGAGTTCGTCCAGCATGGTCTTGTGGTGGTGGCGTAGCCCGTGGAAGACCGCGCCGGGCAGGACGGGTGGCCAGTCGCGTTCGGTGTCACCGTCGCAGGCGGGGCGCCACAGGCGGCGGGCGAAGTTGGATCGCCGGTGCCAGCGATCGTCGGCGGTGACGAACACCTGCTCCTGGTCGTGACCGTCCATCACCTCTTGCAGGAGCGCGGCCAGGAAGGGCGGCAGATCGATGCGGCGCGCTGCGGTCTGGGTCTTGGGCGGGCCCAGCCACAGGGCGCCGCGGACTTCATGCAGGGACCCAGTCTCGGGATCGACCTGCAGGTACAGCTGGTCGAGATGGCAGGTTCGTTTGGACAGGCCAGTGATCTCACCCCACCGCATGCCTGTGAACGCCGCGGTGATCACCATCACCTGCGCCGCCCCTCCCCCGAGGATCTTGATCCGGTCGGCGATGGCCAAGACCTGGTCCCCGGTCGGCACCGGGCGCTCGCGGACCTGTCGTATCGCCGTGCGCGGGGCATGCCCGCTGCGGGGTTCGGTCATGCGCAGGCCTTGGATCGGGTTGACGGCGATCATGCGTTCTTCCACCGCAGCCGTCAGCACGAGCGACATCAACGTCACGACGCCTCGGACGGTGGCCAGGCTGTAGCGGGCGCGCAGACCGATCGCCCAGTGTTTGACCGCGCTGCGGCGGATCTGGTCCAGGGGCAGCTGGCCGAAGGCTGGGATGATGTGGGCGTCGAGGTAGTGGTCGTACTTGGCTTGGGTGCTGGCGGCGACTCGATGTGTCTGGTGCCATAGCCCTGCCCAGTCGGCCAGCGGGGTGCGTGAGTCGTGCGGATCGATGAAGGTTCCGCGACGGTGGTCGGTGTCCAGGTCCCCTGCCGCCTCGAGGGCCTCTGTCTTGGTCCGGTACTTATCGGGTGTGGTGCGCACGACGCCGCCAGCGTCGCGGTAGCGAACCCGGTACCACGGGCCACGTTTTTCCGCCCAGGCCATAACGATCTCCTTCCAGATACACGATCAGGCCGCCCCGGGAGGGGCGGTCAGGGTCGGGGTCATCCACGCTCGACTGGGCAGGGGCGCTCAAGCGTCCACGTCATCGCGGCCGATGCGGCCTTTGGCGAGGGGACTGCTCACCGGCGCTGATGATCGCTTCCAGGTCGGCGCGGGAAAACCGCAGATGCTTTCCCAGGAACGTGCACGGGATCGCTCGAGCGGCTGCTTTGCGACGCAGCCACGACGCCTTCACGCCCAGCAGCTGCGCCGCCTGCTCCGGCGTGAACAACAACGGCTCGACTCGATCATCAACAGGGGGCATGGTGAACTCCCCCACGCTCAAGCCCACCCTCGCCCAAGCACTCAGCAGCGGCTCGCATGCTGCCCTCCCGCCTCGACCGCCCTGGCAATCGACGCAGCACGCAGCATCCCGCAACGGCCGATCCGCAAGGAGAACCAACGGCGGCGTGGGAGGTGTGGGGCAGGACCGGTGCTGGTGCGCATCCACATCTCGAACGACATGCTCCCAAGGCAACCCGGCGAAGTAGGCACTTCTTTGGCACGCGATCGGCACACCCCGCACACACCGACAGCGATCTTAAGCACGCGGTCGGCAAGGGGTGGACACCAAGGGCACGCCGTCAGCAGGCCGAACGAGGAGCCCATAAGCACGGCGGTACTCGCGGCCCAAGCCCTCATTGCGAGCTAGGGCGTATCCGGCGAGCGGCACTGTACGGGGGGGTATCTCCTCAGGCGTGGGAATGATCTTCGGGGGTAGATGGGGAACCGGGGAGATCATCCATCGGATTCGGGGGGATTCGACGTCATGACCGTCATCAAGGAGTTGGAGAGTGTCGCCCAGGCTGGTCCTGGTGCGGGCGGAACGGCGCGGATGCCAGAGTCGGGACGGGATGTGCCGGTCCGGGAGCTGCTGGGCGATGAGGTGCTGGACCTGCTGCTGGCGCGGTCCACCGACGAGTCGGGCCAATTGCGGCTGACCGGTGAGGACTCGATGCTGGGCCAGCTGGTGAAGGCGGTCCTGGAGCGGGCGCTGGAGGCCGAGCTGACCGCGCACCTGGGCTATGACAAGCACGCACCCGGCGCGTCCAAGACGGCGGGCAACGCCCGCAACGGCAAGGGCAAGCCCAAGACAGTGCAGACCGGAGTCGGTCCCGTGCGGATCGACGTGCCCCGCGATCGCGCGGGCAGCTTCGAGCCGGTCCTGGTGCCCAAGCGTGCCGGGCGGGTCTCCGGCGGCCTGGACGACATGATCATCAGCTTGTATGCGCACGGCATGTCGGTGCGCGACATCCTGCACCACCTCAAGCAGGTCTATGGCACCGAGTTGTCGCACGAGCAGGTCTCGAGGATCACCGACCAGGTGATGGACGAGGTCAAGGCATGGCAGACCCGGCCGCTCGATCCGACCTACGCCGTGGTCTTCCTGGACGCCATCGTGGTCAAGGTGCGCGACAACAACGTCGTGCAGAACAAGCCCGCCTACCTGGCGGTCGGCATCGACACCGACGGGGAGAAGCACGTCCTGGGCATCTGGCTCGCGCGCACCCCGCTGGAGACCGCCACCGCTGCCGAGGGTGCGCGGTTCTGGGCCAGCGTGATGGCCGACCTGCGCAACCGCGGAGTCGGTGACATCCTCATCGCCTGCACCGACGGGCTGGCCGGGTTCCAGGACGCCATCCACTCCGCGTTCCCGGCCACCGTGGTCCAGTCCTGCGTGGTCCACCTGATCAGAAATGCGCTGCGGCCGGTGGCTCGCCGTGACGCTGGTGCGGTGGCCAAACAGCTGAAGAAGGTCTACACCGCCGTGACCGCCGACGCCGCCTACGAGGCCCTGGCCGAGTTCGCCGGCACCGACCTGGGCAAGAAGTATCCGCAGGCGGTGAAGGTGTTCGAGGACGCCTGGGACCGGTTCACCCCGTACTTCGCCTTCACCGGCCCGGTCCGCAAGCTGCTGTATACGACCAACGGGATCGAGTCGCTGAACTACCAGCTCCGCAAGGTCACCAAGGCCCGCGGCCACTTCCCCGGCGACGACGCCGTGGTCAAGCTGCTGTGGCTGGCCATCATCAACATCGAGGACAAACGGGCCAGAGAACGAGCCGCCAAACGGGAGAAAGGCGCCAAGCACGCCTTCACGCCCACCAGGCTCGTCGAAGGACAACGCGCCGCGGGATGGCGAGAAGCGCTCAACGAACTCGCCATCGCCTATCCAGGACGCATCAGGTAAAGCAGATCTGGCCACCTACCTGCAAGTTCTTTCCACACCTGAAGTTACAGGCTCGGGGGAAGCTCAAGGATGTGCCAGTTTTTGAGTGTTGCGGCTCCCTGCTCGCCCAGCGCGCGGACCTGGGCGTGGTGCCGGTTGAACAGCTTCTTGCGCTTGCCGAGCTTGCGGCCCTTGTTGCGCTTGTAGGGGGTGCCGATCGCGCCGCCGGCTCCGATGTAGGCCTTGTCGGCGTAGCAGGCGATCGCGCGGCTGGTGAGAGCGTCGATGATGCCGTGCGTGCGGGCGGCGGTCAGATCATGGGTCGAGCCGGGCAGTACGGGCGAGGCCCAGATCAGCTCGCCGTGCGGGCCGGTGAGAAACTGGATGTTCACGCCGTGCCGGTGATGCTTGCCGCTGTAGTACAGCCGGTCGTTGGCCCCTGAGAGCCGGTCGATCGGTGCCAGGGTGCCGTCCAGGATGACGTAGGCCTTGCGCTGGGCGATCCGCATCGCCTCGCGCAGGTCGGGCGCCAGGTCGGCGAGCAGGGCGATGACCTCGGTGAGGTAGCGGTGCGCGGTCGCGGCGCCGATTCCGAACGCGCAGGCCAGGCAGGCGAAGGTGTCGTTGCGGCGCAGGTGCACCAGGACCAGCAGCGCCTGGCGGTGGGGGCTCAGTGCCCGCCACCGCGAACCGATCCGGGACCGGTGGCCGCGCACCAGATCGGTGACGAAGGTCAGGGTCGGGCGCGACAGATCGAGCGCGGCACGGTAGAACAGCACATGAAGCTCCTGTGCGGACAAGGTTGATCTTGGTCGACAACCTCATCTAGCAGGAGCTTCACTCATTCCACGGTCATATCCATCGCCTGCAACCAGCCCGTGACCTGCACACACAGGTTGGAATTACCTCAAGGCTTCGTCGGTAGACACGACTTGCGGAACTCCTGCTAAGCGCCTGTCGTTGGACAGCTCGCGTGGACCTACAAACCGCTGACGGCCCAAACCAGCCCGGCCACGTCGTCTACACCTGCATTGGAATCGCGGCAGCGCAACAAGATCGCGGCGGGCCTGCGCGGTACCGCCGCCAGCGAGGGATGGTCGCCATGGCGGCTGGTGCAGGTTGTCCACCAGCAAGCGGAGTGCCCGACGCTGCTGATGGCGTGGCGACTGGCGGCCGGGGGCACCCAGGCTGAGGTAGCACGCGGACTTCAGGGCTTGGCCGCCGACCTGGGAAGTCCGTGCCCCTGGCCCGAACTGCCAGCAGATGTCACGGTGGTAGAACGCGCGCGAGAGCGTGGGACCGTTCCACCGGCCGCTGTTCTGCCTGTGGTTCAGGACGACATTGGAACGTCTTGGGCTGGGCTCGAATGACGATCCGGTGGTTACTCTGGTCTCGCAGCCGGTCGTGTTGCCAGAAGAGGACGATGTGGAACGCCGCCAGTTCCTGTCCATCGCAGCAGTGGCCCCGGTCGCCGCAGCTCTGACCCCCAGCGGCCTCGACGAGGTTCGAGCCCGCATGAACCATGACTTGCGGCACGCCCTCCCCACTGACGAGATCGACTTCCGGCAGCTAATCACCGCCGACCACGTCTACGGGACCACCGCGCCCGCCACAATGCTGCGCAGAATGGCCCCGATCTGACCGACCTGGCGCGCTCCTATCCTCATGAACGCGAACTCAACCGCACCGCCGCTCGGATGTGCGGCCTGGTGGGCGCTCTGCACACCGACCTCGGCCAAGACCGCCCCGACCGTGGATGGCTGCACACCGCCGCGGGATATGCCCGCCACAGCGGCGACCTAGCCCAGCAGTACTGGATCGCGATGGCCCAGGCCATGGGCGCCTTCTACGCCACCGTCCCCAACCCCAACCGCGTTGTCCAGATCGCCGAGCGTGCTCGCCGTGACCTCGGCGACACCACCGCCGTACCTGCCGCGCAACTCGCCGGCCTCGCTGCCTGCGCGCACGCAGTTCTCCCCGGCCACCAACGCCAGGCCCGCGACACTCTCGACGACGCCCAGAGGCTTTTCGACCAGCTCGCTTCGCCCACATTGACAAACGCTTCTGGGGCTTCCCAGAGATAGAAATGCTGATGTACCGCTCGCAGATCCTCACCCGAATCGGATCTCCAGACGCCTGGGAAGCGCAAGACAGCGCACTGGCCGCCTACCCCAGCGACGACCCAATGGACAGGCCACTGATCCTGCTGGACCGCGCACGATACCTGGCAGCACAGAAGAACGCGGACGCAGCAGCCCACACAGCTACCATCGCCCTGGAAAACCTCGCCCCAGGACTGCGTGTTCCCCTGCTACTCGAACAAGCCAAGGCCCTCACCCGCGACCCGCAGTCAGTCTCGCCCGCCGTCGCCGCCCACTACAGCGAGCAACTCACCACGCTGGCGGCCTAAAGACGCGCACCGAATCCACCGACCATCATCGGCCTGAAGACAGGTTGCGATCCTCACCGGCCCCGGAGGGGTCGGTGCTGCGGGGGGCCTTCCAACGACGTCGCAATGCTTGGCCGGCGTTGCAATCCTCACCGGCCCCCGGGGGTCGGTGCTGCCGGGGCGGCGGTTCAGCGCGAAGACCCCTGCCGTCCGACGCGATCCTCACCGGCCCGGAGGGCCGGTGCTGCGCGGGCAGGCGACGAGCCTGACCGACCCGCCGACCGTTGCGATCCTCACCGGTCCCGTCGGCCGGTGCTGCTTGGTGCCGAGACTCTTTTGGTTCCGGGACGAACCTGAGTTGCGATCCTCACCGCCCGGAGGATCGATGCAGCCCGGAGTCCTTGAACTTCACCTTCGGGGCGATGAAGTCATTGCGCCCCTCACCGGCCCCGGAGGGCCAGTGCTGCCTCTTGAAGTATCCGTTCGGGTAGTGCGTGCCAGCGGTGTTGCGATCCTCACCGGTCCCGGAGGGCCGGTGCTGCCCATCCCACTCGGCGCGCTGCTCGCCGGTCATGGGGACGTTGCGATCCTCACCGGCCCCAGGGGTCGGTGCTGCGGCGTCCCGCGGCGTGATGACGTGCGGGACAGTGCCGTTGCGATCCTCACCGGCCGCCGGGGGGGTCGGTGCTGCTGCCGAGCAGCTCGATGTAGCCGGGGCTGGAGAATCCCGCGCCGTTGCGATCCTCACCGGTCCCGGAAGGCCGGTGTTGCCGGGCATTGACGCCTCTGACGATAATCCCGTGCCCTGCGTTGCGATGCTCACCGATCCTGGAGGGCCGATGCTGCCACGTACAGATCGACCTGCGCTTTCGGACCAGCAACGTTGCGATCCTCACTGGTCCCGGAGGGCCAGTGCTGCTGAGGATGAGGCGGTTGTGCCGGTCGGCGGGCTTGAAATTGCGATCCTCACCGTCCCGGAGGGCCGGTGCTGCTTCTCGGTCGTCTCGCGACCATCATTGAGGGGCGCCAGTTGCGATCCTCACCGGTCCCGGAGGGCCGGTGCTGCGTGCGTGCTGCACGAACTCGGGCTGTTCGACTCCCCGCTGTTGCGATCCTCACCGGTCCCGGAGGGCCGGTGCTGCGCGCTATCGCAGCAGGGAAATGCGAGCAGGCGCCGCGCACGATCTGTGCCCATCGCCGATGCTGAGCTCTTTGCCCCTTTTTGACCGAGGGAGAGCCTGTCACCTGAAGTGTGGAAAGATCATCTCTTGTAGATACGAAGCCTGCTTTACCTGATTCGCCCTGGGTATGCCTGGGCAAGTTCGTTGAGTGCTTCGCGCCATCCGGCGACGCGTTGTCCTTCGACGAGCCGTGCGGGCATGAAGGCGTTCTTGTCTCCCTTGTCCTTCTTGGCGGCGCGTTCGCGGGCGCGTTTGTCCTCGATGTTGATGATGGCCAGCCACAGCAGCTTGACCACGGCGTCGTCGCCAGGGAAGTGCCCGGGGTCTTGGTCACCTTCCGCAGCTGGTAGTTGAGGCTTTCGATCCCGTTGGTCGTATACAGCAGTTTGCGGACCGGGCCGGTGAAGGCGAAGAACGGCGTGAAGCGGTCCCACGCGTCCTCGAACACCTTGATGGCCTGCGGGTACTTGTGCCCGAGTTCGGTGCCGGCGAACTCGGCCAGCGCCTCATAGGCGGCGTCGGCATTCACGGCGGTGTAGACCTTGCGCAGCTCCTTGGCCACCGCGCCGGCGTCGCGGCGCGCGACCGGCCGCAGCGCGTTTCTGATCAGGTGAACGACGCAGGACTGGACCACGGTGGCGGGAAACGCTTGATGGATGGCGTCCTGGAACCCGGCCAGTCCGTCGGTGCAGGTGATCAGGATGTCAGTGACACCTCTGTTGCGCAGGTCGGCCATCACGCTGCCCCAGAAGCGGGCCCCCTCAGCCGCGGTGGCGGTGTCGAGAGGGGTCTTGGCCAGCCAGATGCCCAGAACGTGCTTCTCCCCGTCGGCGTCAACGCCGACCGCGATGTAGGCGGGCTTGTTCTGCACGACATTGTTATCGCGCACCTTCACCACGATGGCGTCCAGGAACACCACGGCGTAGACCGGGTCGAGCGGGCGGGTCTGCCAAGCCTTGACATCGTTCATCACCTGGTCGGTGATGTTGGAGATGGTCTCGTGCGACAGCTCAGTTCCGTAGATCTGCCGCAGGTGATGCTGCACATCCCGCACGCTCATGCCGTGCGCATACAGACTGATGACCATGTCGTCCAGACCACCGGCGACCCGGCCCGCCCGCTTGGGCACGATCACCGGCTCGAACGTCCCGGCCCGATCCCGCGGCACCTCGATCCGCACCGGCCCCACACCGGTCTGCACGGTCTTGCGCTTCCCCTTGCCGTTGCGCGAGTTCCCGGTGTTGTTACCGGCCACATCGTGCTTGCCATAGCCCAGGTGGCCGGTCAGCTCGGCCTCCAGCGCCCGTTCCAGAACCGCCTTGACCAGCTCACCCAGCATCGACCCCTCGCCGGTCAACCGCAGCTGCCCGGCCTCGTCCCGCGAGCCGGCCAGCAGCACATCTAGCACCTCATCGCCCAGCAACTCCCGGACCGGCACCTTCTGGTCCAGCCCCAGCCTTTCAGCCGATGCCAGGACGACACTCTCACTTCCCTTGATCACAGCCATGATCGCCGTACTCCCCCCGAAGCAGTGGATGATCTCAGTGACATCTCATCTACCCTCGGTGATCATTTCCACCCCTGCCGTGATACCCCCCGAGGGACCCTTGGCGTATCGCGTGCATGCTTGGGGTTCCTAGATCATTTGAATGCGCGTTAAGAAGCTGTGTGGATGCTCCACCTGACGTCCAAGAGTCATTGAGCGGAGAAATGATCCTTTACTTCGCCGAGCTGGCTGTTGCTGCTGGCTGAGGCAGGCGGGCGCGGGTCTTGGCTGATGGTCGCCTGTCAGATCACCATTGGGCCGCGGGGGTCTATGGGGCGCGCGATGCCGAGGTGCTCGACGTCGTCGAGAGAGCGCGCGGGCAGATGATAGATGCGGATGCTATCGAGTGTGCTGTCGATGACCTGGTGTAGAGCAGCGACGAGCCTGAGCTTGTCAGCTTCTTGGCAGACGACCTCAAATACCGACTGTTGTACTCGGTGTCCGTATGCTTCACAAATCTTGGCCACTCGTCGCAGGCGTGCCTGGCCTGCTTTTGTTGTGGTCTCCACGTCGTAGGTGACGAGCAGGTCCATCAGGTGACCGTCCACGGTAGGTAGGCGTCGAGGTCGCCGCGTAGGTGCCGGGCGAGGAGCCGTGCTTGGACGAGAGGGAGCAGGGCAGCGGGCACGTCGCGTCCAAGTTGGGCGTGCGGCCATAGCCGCTGTCGGTTGGTCTGCCAAGCGCTGAGAACGGCTCGGCGGCCATCACTTGTAAGCTCCACGACATCGCCGGGAAGGTGAGCGAAGGCGCTTTCGTTTACCTCCTTGCGGTTAAAGAGGGTCATTACGAATCGGTCAGCGAGCAGTGCTCTGAATTCTTCCATCAGGTCGAGTGCGAGGCCGGGTTTGCCGGGACGCACTCCGTGCAGATAACCGATGTAAGGGTCGAGGCCCACTTGCTCCAGCGCACCGTGAACAGATACACGAAGCATTCCGTAGGCAAAGGAGAGCAGACAGTTGACGGGGTCTGTTGGTGGACGCCTGGTGCGTTCGAATGGGGTCAGCGCTGTTTGGCACATCGAGGGTAGTGCGTTGAAGTAGGCGCGGGCCGCGTTCCCTTCGACGCCCATCAGGATGTTCAGATTCGAGGCATGGGCTGCGTCGGTGAGCGAGTCCGCGTGTTGTTGGGCGGCGGTCCGCAAGGTCGTTTGTTTGGCGCCGGTGGCGTCGCGGGCTGCGCGTAGCAGCACTTGTCTGCTGTTTTGAAGCTTGCCTGCGATCATGTATCGCGCGATGGCCAGCCGCTGTGCTGGATCGTCGTGATGACGGTATTGGGCCAGTCGCAGCAAGGGGTTTCCTGCGGTGGGGCCTGCCAGCCGCGCGTAGAACTTGCCGTTCCCGCTGAGCCAGCTGATGGTGCGACGGTCGGCGGCGCAGCGGAGTTGTAGCTCGTCGCTGATTGCCACACCGCGAAAGAGGACCAGGTGATCGATGCGGGTCAGGGGGAGGATCTTCCGACCTGGCTGGTCAGGATGGTAGATCCGGACGGTGTCGCCTTCCAACCGCAGGCTGGTGCCGGGAGTTTGCACGTACAAGGTGTTGAGGAGTTCAGTCACGCCACGTTCCCAGCGGACGGGGGACGAAGAGGTCAGCCGTGCGGGGCGTCTGCGTGTGTGTGAGTTCGGGAAGGCAGTCGTCTCGCAGGGAGCATCGGCGGCAGCGTTTGTCGTTGCGCGCTGCGGGAAGTTTGTCGGCGCGGAGCAGGGTTCTCATGTCGGCGGCGGCGGCCGCCATCGCGGCGAGGAGGCTGTCGGTGATCAGGACCTGGTGACGTCTGCGATCGGTCGCTGAGTACACATACCCGAGGGGTACCTGGTAGCCGGCTTCCTTAAGGCAGACCGCCTGGCCGGCAACCTGAAGATCGGCGGGTCCTGGTCGATAGGGCCCGACCTTGTACTCCACCGGTGTTGCCGTGTGCTGCTCGATTTCGACGAGGTCACATATGCCGTGCAGCCCGTAGCGGCGGCTGCGGACCGGAAGCGATCGTAGCGAAATGAATCCACGACGCCGTTTAGTGCCGGGTAGGTCAACGGCCTTGTGTACGAGATCGCCTCGGACGGTATCGACGCTGTCGGCCCAGGTTGCTTCCACATGAATCATGGCGGCTTGCCGGCGGCAGTAGGTCACATGTTCAAGTGCTGCCAACGGGATGCTTTCCAACGGCGGAGCGACCGAGGCGTTCGGTGGGGCGGGACTCACGGCCACAGGTCGACGCCGGACCAGCAGGTGACGCCCTCGGGCAAGTTCTGGTTGTCCAGGGTGCGCTGGTAGTCGGTGTGATGGCGTGGCGGCTTGTCGTTGTCGGCGCGCGCTACGCGGACTCGTTGGGTGAGGCTGGCGGCGGGGGCGGCTCCGAATGCGTTAGGGTGGCTGTACACGTACAGGCCGCAGAGTTTCATTTCGCCTCGTGCGGCGGATCGGTCATGGTCGAACATCATGGCCAGTGCGGTCCACAGGGTCTGCAGGTCCTCGCCTGTGATGCCGGTTTTGGCTGCGCGGCTGGCGGAGTAGTAGGCGTGGCCACGGTAGAGACCATAGGGCAGGGTCCATTTGGAACCCATCTCGCTGCGCTTGCCGCCGTCGAGGTCCTCTTGCCTGGTGGGGGTGACGCGGGTGATGGCGTGGTCGCTGGGCAGCACGGGGTCAAGGCTGCGTGAGAAGGTGAATTGGAGCGGGCCGCGGATCTGTCCGGCCCCGGCGGTCTTGCTGCCCTCTTCCTTCTTTCCGGTGCTAAGTACGGCACCGAACATGCGGATGTCGAAGTAGCGTTCGCACAGCCAGCGTTGCTGGTCTGCCACCGGTCCCTTGTTGGTGGCCGTCCGGGCCGCCTCAATCCGCGGGTTGAGCGCGTGGCCAGCCTCGACGAAGATGCCATAGCCGGGATGATCGGGCTTGATTTCGGGGATGACGTCGCGGATCTTTCGTTTGATGGCGACGTCGGTTACCAGTCCTTGGCCGGTTTCGTCGTCGGTTCGCGGTTGGTTGCCCGCGTCGGGATCGCCATTGGGGTTGCCATCGGTGACATCGAACAGCACCACGATGTCGTGGCGGACCGAAGGGTCGAGATGAGTGGTCACGTGCTGGCTCCTTGGCTTTGGGCGGCGGTCGTTTCTTCAGTAGTGGTCTGTTTGTCGCCTGCCTGTTTGCGGCGTCCAGATCGCAGGTCGGCCCATTGCTGGTGGTACCCGAGAATGAAGGCCGCTTGGTCAGCCAGTACCGCGCCATGGGGTATGCCGCCGGCCTCGGCGAGCCGATCGACGAGGTCGTCCAGCCGCTGCCGGGCGTTGTGGGCGAAGGCTGGCTGGGTGCGCCTCATGCGTTTGAGCCAAGCCTGGGCATCACGCCGCCCGGCCACTAATGCCACGGCGGGGCTGGTGACGGCGCGGGCGAAGTAGCGGTCGGCGAACGTGACGTTGGGTGCTTCGTCGCCGTCGGTTCGGGCGGCGGAGAGTTGGATGTCTTCCAGCACGGCGAAGATGCGCCCGGACAGGTAGGCCGGTTGGTGGTTGTCGGGATTGAGGGTGGGCAAGTAGACCTCCCGGTCGGGAATCGTCATGCGACGCCGTAGGGCCAGCCGGACCAGGGCGGCGCGCTCGGTGTCCAGACGTCCGTCGGCGCGTATTCGCCGTACGGTGTGGGCCAGCAGTTTGGGCGGAAGGGGTCTACCGAGCAGGGCGCTGGCCAGCAAGGCGCGATGAATGCCTTGAGGGCGATCTGAACCTGACGCGCCGAACTTGGCGTATGAGCCGTTGCTGCCGCCCTTGCCGCCGTTCCAACGACCGGCCGCACGTGCCAGGCGTTGCGCGCCGATCTGCTGGACCTGGCCTGTCCATGCGTCAACGATTTCGTGGTCTGCGAACCAGTTCGCCAGATTGTCTTGGACGCCGTGGAGAGGGAGTTCAATCCACTCTCGGACAGCTACACGAGAGACATTGCCGCCGATGGCCACCGCGCAAAAGGTCGCCAGCTCTTCGTCATGCATCAGCGGAGAGCGGCGGCCACGAGCGGCATCGCCAACTAGGTGCGCGACCCGCTCAGGTGTGGGCTGGTCAAGCGCGTCGAGGTCGAGGTCGCCCCCGTTGGTCACCCACCACGCCAGCCGCGTGTCCTGCCCCGCCAGAGCGCTCTTCCATTGATCATCCAGGAGCCGTTCCAACGCCCCCATAGCGGCCAGACCGCAGGACACGCAGATCGGCGTGTGAACGAGCTGCTCCTGGAGATCGAACCCATGCGTCGCCTTGTTGACGCTGACCAGCGAAGTGGTCTGCGTGGCCAGCGGTACCAGTCTGGTCGGCAGCTTTTGCGGGATCGTCTTCAGCAAGTCATCAACCTGGCCGCACACCAGACAAAGTCCCCGAACTCCCAGCGCCTTGCGCGAAGAGGCAACCTGGACCCAGAATCGGCGTGCCGACTCGGTGTCGTGCAGAAACTCCCCCGCAAGTCGTACGGCGATCAAGTCAGCACGACCCCAACTTGGTGGCTGCGCGAACCGTTCAGCGTGACCACCGGTGTAGAAAGCCTGCAGGGAGCCTGCGGGCCCATCGGGATCGGCCGTAGCCCACTCCTCGGTGAGTGCACGGAAAGCCTGGTGTGCCTTGCGTGCTCGCTCGGGTTTGGCGTCCTCAGCGACCCATCCGAACAGATACTCCGGTGTGTCGACCCCGATCCGCGGTGCGATACCTGAGGTTTTGGTGATGGAGGGGATCACCCGGTTCGGCCCGTTCTTGATCGTGCGGTCGCTCTGATCGGCGTAGTCGATCAACTCGGCGGAAGCCGGCGTTCCATCGGGATGGAGAGTGAGGACCCACCGAACCGGTTCTGACCTGTAGTAAGGCGGCGGCACCTCATCAGAGCGAGTGCTGGCGTACTCGACCAGCCGGGCGAGCAACATCAACTGTCCCCCACCAGCGGAACCTGGATGCCACGTTCGGGGACGTACAGCACACCCGAATCGAGCCTGGCGGTGAACCACTCCATCGTGATCGGCGGGCCGAAGTGGATCGTGTGCAACATGACCCCCAGGTCCTCGCTGCGCGAGATGGGCGGGGTCTGGTCGGGGTCGCTGAACTCGGCGCTGAACTCTTTGGTGCCGAGAAACGGCTGCTGGAAGCAGGCGCCGCGGGTCACCCTGCGGCGAAACTGGGCACGGTAGGCGGCCGCGTTCTTGTCGGCCTTCTTGTCGACTTCGACATGGGCGTGAATGCGGTAGGCGACATCCCTCAGACAAACGGCATTGCGCTGATCACGCGCCGCCACCGTGTCCACCCGTTCCCCGCGCAACGCACCGGCCATCGAGACGACCTGATGCGTTTCGTTGCGGCGGACCGTGAACTGACGGATCGGCTTCAACACCTCGATCGCCATCACCCGGTACCGCATTTGAGGCTTCCAGAAGATCGCCTCCAGCACTCCCCGTGCAGCCGTTGGCGTCATCACCGGGTAGGTGACCCGCTCGACCTTCAACTCCGGTCTGGAGAACAACGCCGCCTCGCCCCAAACCTGCACCACCACCGGTGGCGCACCATCCGCCGTCCGCGGCAATCTCAGGCTGCTTTGCTCCTTGTTCAGCACACGAACTCCTCGGTCCTGGGATCCAGCTCCAAACCGGTATCAGCGTCGTAGCCGCCGAGCCACTCGGCGAGGCAACCGGGCTCCCCAACCTCACCCAGAACCGGGCTCATCAACGCGAGTACACCGGGTTTCTTCAGCGCCGAACGGTGAATCGTCGTCATGTACGGCTGTAGGCGTCGCAGATCTCCGCTGTCTGGCCGGGGAGCGGCACGGATTCGTGCGACGGTGCCCTCGACCTCGGTGCGGTCGGCTTCATCAACCGCGCCTGCAGCCGTCACCACCGTCACGCCATCGTCATCGATCATGCGGAAGGCGAACCGGCGATCGCGGTTCTCAGTTTGGGGCTCGCACGGTCCAAGCGTCACCGCAGGAAAGTCATGTAGGCGACGCGCAGCTTGAATACGCTGTCCGACGGCATCGCGATCCTGCAGATTAAGGCCGTCGTACACGTCCTTGTAGTAGCTGCGGAGTGCCTGGAGACAGTCCGGATCAGCCTTTTCCACACCGAAGTGCACCCGTGTGGTGTTCTGTAGCCGCCTGTAGGCCGGGGGGCGACCGGCATCAGGCGGATCAACGATGATCAACCTGCCGAGGCGGTCAAGGTTGCCCTCACGATTGGCCCTTCCCGCAGCCTGCAACAGCGAATCTGCTGGCGCGAGCACGCGATAGACCACCGGGAAATCCACGTCCACACCGGCCTCGATCAGCTGGGTCGAGACCAGCAGGACACGCTCACCGGCGTCCAGCCGAGCCCGCACGGCCGCCAGCACGCGTCGGCGATGCGTCCCGCACATCCGCGTCGACAGGTGCCAGACGACCTGCCCGCCGACCATGTCACGCCATTGATCAAAGATGGCCTTGGCATCAGCCGTGGTGTTGACAACGACCAGAGCAGCCGGCTGATCTGCCGCATCTGCAGCCAACTCGGCCAGGGTGGGGCTTGGATCGGTACGCCATTCGAACTCCACCCGACGCATCCGCGTGATCAACCCAACAGGGTCAGAAATGATGTCCGCAGCCGGCAGATCCTGAAACGGGCCGAGATGCCAGAAGTCGGGCTGGGTTGCCGACGACAGCACCACTGTGGCGCCGAAATGCTCAACCAGCGTCCGCAGAGCATCCAGAATCGGCACCAGCATCTGGTGTGGCAGCGCCTGCACCTCATCAAGGACGATGACCGCACCCGCCAGCCGGTGCAGCCGCCGCATCGCCGCAGGCCGCCGATCGAACAACGACTCGAAAAGGCGCACCATCGTGGTGACCACAAAGGGGGCATCCCAGTTCTCAGCCGCTAGCTTCGTCCCCTTGTGCTTGGGCCGGTCGAAGTCGACCCCACTGTGGTGTTCCAACACCTCATCGCCCACCAGTTGCCGGTAGACATCTGCGTTCTGCTCAGTGATCGTCAGGAACGGCACCGCAACCACGACCCGTCGCATGCCATGCCTGGCGGCATGATGCAACGCGAACCCGCCTGTGGAAATCGTCTTACCGACACCGGTCGGAGCCCCCAGCCGGAACACCCCACGCGGCATCATAGCGGCCGTCAGACAGTCGCCGTAGACCTCATCACGGAGGTCATCGATCGCCGACCGGTCTCTACCTGCGAGCATGCTTCGGCGGCGCTGCTCGAACCGATCACGCAAGGCCATGAAACAAACATCGGGCCGCACCCTCGGCTGGCCCGCACCCTTGAAGTGCGCCGAGGTGTCCAGGACATCGGCATCACACAACGCGCTGAAAAGCAGACGCACAGCCATCTCCGACACCAACGGGTGGAAACGCCACGCATCGGGAAGAACCACCCGCGCCGAGCCGCCCAATTCCGGCAGCAACCCTTCGACAACGGCCAGCGCATCGACCTGCTGAGCCAGTTCCTGCCCCTTGGGAGCTCTCAATTTGGCGCCGAGGCCCGCCAGCGACGAAAGCCCTCCATGATGTCCTTCGATGGCTAGTGCAAAGCGCCCCAAACCCCGCTCATGAGCGAGCTTGGCACCCAACAGCTTGTGAGGAACGCCGACCGGCCGATCAGTGCCCTCGACCTCAAGCAGCCGGTCCTGCCACGCACACGAAGCCTTACCCACGTCGTGCAGCAGCCCAAGCCACCACGCGATCTCACCACCACCGAAAACATCAGCAAACCGCCGCGCCAGACCAGCCGTACCCCGCAAATGATCAACGAGCAGGTGCCTATGAGCCCCGTTGTCATCCAAGCTGTGGGCCCACACCGGCCGCGAACCAGCCACGGGAAGCCTCCCATCACGCCGTCATCGCGAGGAAACCCAAAGTAGCCACAACCAACTTAAGAGTTAGCAGAACCCTCGCAATGGCCAGATCCGACCAGGCGGCAGCGACACTCACCATCATGTGCTACGCGCTCTATAGCGGCGACCGTCCCCAACCAGTCCCAACATCCCGCGATCCCCGCCAATGCGTCTCGGCGGCCGCCGCGATCCTCACCAACCCGGCGGCGCTGTTCATCTGGGAGCCCGTTACCCTCCCGGCATGAGTCGGGTCGCGATCCTCACCGACCGTGAGGGGCCAGTGCTGCCAACAGCACGTAGCGGCCGACCCGGCGAACCTTCGGGCGGTTACGATCCTCGCCGGCCCGGGAGGGTCGGTGCTGCACGGACAGATCTGGACCGCGGGCCCGATCGCGGTACCGTTGCGATCCTCACCGGTCCCGGAGGGCCGGTGCTGCCTGGTGCCGAGACTCTTTTGGTTCCCGGACGAACCTGAGTTGCGATCCTCACCGCCCGGAGGATCGATGCAGCCCGGAGTCCTTGAACTTCACCTTCGGGGCGATGAAGTCATTGCGACCCTCACCGGCCCCGGAGGGCCAGTGCTACGCGTAGCGCCGGTGTTGCGGGCCGCCGTCTGGATGTTGCGATTCTCACCGGTCCCGGAGGGCCGGTGCTGCTCGTCCAGCACCTCCGGCAGCTGCCCGACATGCTGGTAGTTGCGATCCTCACCGGTCCCAGAGGGCCGGTGCTGCCCGGGGGTGTTGTGGCCGGGTTGTCCGTCCTTGCGGGGGTTGCGATCCTCACCGGTCCCGGAGGGCCGCTGCTGCCAGCGGATCCGCCTCTGGGTCGTAGAAATCCTCCAGGTTGCGATCCTCACCGATCCCGGAGGGCCGGTGCTGCCTGGCGGGCGGCGGCGACGAACGCGGCGTTCCGCTCGTTGCGATCCTCACCGGTCCCGGAGAACCGGTGCTGCAACCTGGTGGTGGTGAGGAGGTTTCCTTCCACCTGGTTGTTGCGATCTTCACCGGTCCCGGAGGGCCGGTGCTGCCGACCATGGCTCAACACGATGTGAACCTTGGACAACTGTTGCGATCCTCACCGGTTCCGGAGGGCCGGTGCTGCTCGTGCTGAGCAGCGACGACAAGGAGAACAAGCCGTTGCGATCCTCACCGGTCCCGGAGGGCCGGTGCTGCTGCTGGCCACCACCTACCTACAGCAAGACAAGGTCGAGTTGCGATCCTCACCGGTCCCGGAGGGCCGGTGCTGCCGGCCCGGCATGTCCCAACCCCTTACGGCCAAGCAAAGGTTGCGATCCTCACCGGTCCCGGAGGGCCGGTGCTGCCCGGGGGGCCAGGTTGTGTTCGTTTAACGACCGTTAGACGTTGCGATCCTCACCGGTCCCGGAGGGCCGGTGCTGCCCCGTGCCGGTCGGCGACGGCAAGGAGGTCGTCGAGGTTGCGATCCTCACCGGTCCCGGAGGGCCGGTGCTGCCCTTCCCCGGGCCGTCCAGCTCCCGATGTTCGAGCCCGTTGCGATCCTCACCGGTCCCGGAGGGCCGGTGCTGCGGTCAACGCGGTCCAGATCATGTGCAGCTCTTGCTCTGTTGCGATCCTCACCGGTCCCGGAGGGCCGGTGCTGCTCACCGAGGCGGACGTGGACAGCCGGATCGCGTCGCTGTTGCGATCCTCACCGGTCCCGGAGGGCCGGTGCTGCACCGGCGCCGAGCCTGACGCCGAAGACGAGCAGTGGGAGGATCCTCACCGGTCCCGGAGGGCCGGTGCTGCGACCGCCGTACTTGTTCGCCAGGTACAAGTCGTACCCAGAGTTGCGATCCTCACCGGTCCCGGAGGGCCGGTGCTGCCGTGAGTGGCGGCCGGGCCGGAGACCGGGCCGCCGCCGTTGCGATCCTCACCGGTCCCGGAGGGCCGGTGCTGCCCCGAGCGTCACCCCGTACGTCACGTCATCCGTGTACGTGTTGCGATCCTCACCGGTCCCGGAGGGCCGGTGCTGCCCGGTCGTCGGCAGCAAGCTCTAGCGTCTCGGCCTCGTTGCGATCCTCACCGGTCCCGGAGGGCCGGTGCTGCCCGGTCGTCGGCAGCAAGCTCTAGCGTCTCGGCCTCGTTGCGATCCTCACCGGTCCCGG
>NZ_JBICUD010000003.1:155856-930680 GCF_043198015.1 Spirillospora sp. NPDC048911
CGGAGGGCCGGTGCTGCCCGAAGCGTCGGTATTCGAGCCGTTCCGGTGGCTGGCGGAGTTGCGATCCTCACCGGTCCCGGAGGGCCGGTGCTGCCCGAAGCGTCGGTATTCGAGCCGTTCCGGTGGCTGGCGGAGTTGCGATCCTCACCGGTCCCGGAGGGCCGGTGCTGCCCAAACGCCGTACCCTCGCGCCGGCGGCCGAGACGGGTTGCGATCCTCACCGGTCCCGGAGGGCCGGTGCTGCCTTAAACGCGCGGCCGAGCTGCGTCGGCAGGCCGACGTTGCGATCCTCACCGGTCCCGGAGGGCCGGTGCTGCCCCTTGGGCTTCTTGGCGGGCGCGGCCACCTTGTTCGTTGCGATCCTCACCGGTCCCGGAGGGCCGGTGCTGCGCGGACGTCGACGGGGTCGAACTCCTCGGCGCCGTAGTTGCGATCCTCACCGGTCCCGGAGGGCCGGTGCTGCGCCTGCTGCAGGTTCATGCTCCGCTCGCGGAACTTGTTGCGATCCTCACCGGTCCCGGAGGGCCGGTGCTGCCGATCAGCGGACCATGGTCAGGATCCGCGGCACGACGTTGCGATCCTCACCGGTCCCGGAGGGCCGGTGCTGCCCGGACGGAACCGTTCACGCTGCGTGGACCGACGATGTTGCGATCCTCACCGGTCCCGGAGGGCCGGTGCTGCGCGTACACGCCGCGCAGGAAGCCTTGGGGGGCGGCTCGTTGCGATCCTCACCGGTCCCGGAGGGCCGGTGCTGCCTCCAGAAGGTTTCGGTCGACGGGTGGACGGCCGACGTAGTTGCGATCCTCACCGGTCCCGGAGGGCCGGTGCTGCCCACACCCACATGCCGGACAGGTAGCCGGCGCGCGGGATGTTGCGATCCTCACCGGTCCCGGAGGGCCGGTGCTGCCCGAGAATCTCGGCGACCTTGGCGAGCTCCACTGCCGAGTTGCGATCCTCACCGGTCCCGGAGGGCCGGTGCTGCCCACGAACATGCCGCGAACATGCCATGCACAGGCAAGTTGCGATCCTCACCGGTCCCGGAGGGCCGGTGCTGCCCGATCATGCCGACACCCCCTTGGAGGGCGCGGAAGTGGTTGCGATCCTCACCGGTCCCGGAGGGCCGGTGCTGCGCTCCCCAAGGAGGAGGGTCTCTACCCGTCCCCCGAGACGTTGCGATCCTCACCGGTCCCGGAGGGCCGGTGCTGCCACCGCGTCGGGGCGGAAAGATAGTCACTGCGGTCGTCAGTTGCGATCCTCACCGGTCCCGGAGGGCCGGTGCTGCCTCACATACCTGCACCTGGAGCGGCAGGTCGCCAGCGAAGGTTGCGATCCTCACCGGTCCCGGAGGGCCGGTGCTGCGGTCTATCACCAGGGAAAAGCACCGCCTGAACCATACGCGACCACTACCTCACCGCAGATTCATCACCCTTTGACTGTTTTCCACTTCGGAGCCCCAGGCGTGTCGCGTGCGCAATTGAGGTTCCTAACCAAAGCCATCAAGAACCTCTACACCGTCGCCGCCAACGTCCGCACCATGCTCCGCGAAGCCACCACCGCAGGCGAAGCCAAATTCATCCAACGCCGCACCGACCGCTACCAACTCGACCCTGACCTCATCGACCAAGCCCTCATCCACCTTCAGAAGGCCATCATGTATGACCCATTCACACGAACCCGGCCTCCCCAGTCGGGACTGTCAACTTAACGGCTGATCTTGGTGGTTGAACGGTCAGTGGACGGCGGGGGGCCAGGCGGCCCTCGAAGGCGACTTGGAAGGCGTTGAGGGCCGGTTTCCACCGCTGGGTCCAGCGTTTGCGGCCCTTGCCGGTGGGGTCCAGGCTCATCAGGGCCATGTAGATGCACTTGAGGGCGGCTTGCTCGTTGGGGAAGTGCCCGCGGGCGCGGACGGCCTTGCGGATGCGGGCGTTCACCGACTCGATCGCGTTGGTCGAGCAGATCACCCGGCGGATCTCGGCGTCGAAGGCAAGGAACGGCACGAACTCGGCCCAGGCGTCCTCCCACAACCTGACGATCGCCGGATACTTGCCTCCCCAGGCCTCGGCGAACTCCAGCCACCGCTCCATCGCCGCCGACTCGTTGACAGCGGTGTAGACAGGCTTGAGCGCACGGGCGATCTTGTCCCAGTCCTGGCGGCCGGCGTAGCGGAACGAGTTGCGCAGCAAGTGGACCACGCACGTCTGCACGACCGTGGCCGGCCAGACGGCCTCCACCGCCTCCGGCAGCCCCTTCAGCCCGTCACAGACCAGCATCAGCACGTCGGCGACGCCCCGGTTCTTCAACTCGGTGAGCACATGCAGCCAGTATTTGGCGCCCTCACCACCGTCACCAGCCCAGATCCCCAGAATGTCGCGGTGGCCCTCGACCGTCACGGCCATGACCACGTAGATGGGGCGGTTGGCGACCTGCCCATCCCGGATCTTGACGTTGATCGCATCGACGAACAGCACGGGATAGACACGGCAGTATCTAGCGAACGTCGCGAATCCTGACCAGAGGAGATCGCGATGCCTAGATGGGCGTGGAACAAGGCTGCGCCGGAGGCCAAGCAGCGCTACTTCGAACTGATCCGGCAGGGCTTGTCCGGCTCGAAGGCGTCGCTCGAGGTCAGCGTGTCGTTGAGCTGTGGGTCGAACTGGTTCATCGACGCTGGCAGCGTGTCGATGATCGAAAAGCCGATTAGCAGTCGGTACTTCAGCCAGGACGACCGCATCGAGATCGCCGACGGCCTGGCGGCCCGCGAGCCGGTCAAGTCGATCGCCTCACGGATCGGTAAGACCCACCAGAGCGTGTACCGCGAGATCGCCCGGAACAAGAAGCCCGACGGCACCTACCAGCCGTGGTACGCACACAACCAGGCCTACCTGCGGCGTGCTCGCGTCAAGGAACACCGCGTCTCGGCCGATGATCATCTGCGGGATGTGATCGCCGCCAGCCTCGCCAAACACTGGTCCCCAGGCCAGATCAGCCGCTGGCTACGCAGGCGCTGGCCCCACCGGACCACTTGGCACCTGTGCGCTGAGACGATCTATGCGGCCGCCTACCGCGGCCTGTTCGGACCGATCGACCGCCAGATGCTCCGCACCGGACGCACCTACCGTCACAAGCGCAGCCGGGGCCGCAACCGCGACGGTGCACTGCGGCAGCTGACCAACATGCGCTCCATCCACGACCGCCCCACGATCGTGGAAACCCGCACCCAGATCGGCCACTGGGAAGGCGACCTCGAGCGCCACGAGGCGCCATGTAACCGAGCGGAGGTGGAAGGACTCCGCCGCTGCGCTGTCGCAGCAGCGTAGCGAAGCTGGGGGCAGGCTGATCCAGGAAACGCTGGTGAGGCTGGTGAGCAGCCCCGACAACGACGGGACGGGCCAGTACTACCGGATGGTCCGGGTCCGGCAAGCGAGACGGGAAGGTGGACGAGAGGAACCAGCGTTGTCACGCCCCTTAAGTTTCCCGCCAGCTCGAAATCCGGTGGATCTGGGCTGGATCGCGGTGCGCACTCGTCCCTCATTACGGGCGGGGAACTCCCGGGCCGGTTTCAGGTCGCCGGCAGGGAGGCCACGGTGAAGGTCTGCGGCGTAGTCGTGGCGATACCGCAGGGGCATAGCTGGCCACCTCACCCGACGACCGGTTCATGGTGAACGTGGGAACTACCCCCGGGTTCCCGTCTCCGTCCGGGCTTTCCAGGCTGGGCGGAGCGGGTTGGCGCGTTGTCCGCCGACGATCTGGGGGGTGGGGCGGAGGGCCCGTAGTAGTCCGAGCCGGGGAAAGCCCGTGCACATGGCGAAGGGGTCCAGCGAGTTCATGCACGCGAGGCACTGCAAGGGACGGAGACGCTGGTGAATACCGGTGAACCGTGGCCCGACCCGTTCTGGGCGGGGCGACGGGTACGACGGATGCAGGCCAAGCTGCACCAATGGGCGACCGAAGATCCCGGTCGTCGGTTCGATGATCTGTTCAACCTCATTCATCACCCGGACTTCCTCGCGGTCGCGTGGGAGCGGGTGAGTGGCAACAAGGGCGCACGCTCGCCGGGCGTCGACCGAGTCATCCCGGCCGACATCTCCAGCGAGGCCGACGTCACGGCGTTTCTGAACAGCACGCGCGAGCAGCTCAAGGCCCGCGCGTTCGCCCCGCTGCCGGTCCGGGAACGCATGATCCCCAAGACCGGCTCACCGGGGAAGTTCAGGCGCCTGGGCATCCCGTCCGCGATGGACAGACTCGTGCAAGCGGTTCTTGTGCTGGTGCTGGAACCGATCTTCGAGGCGGACTTCAAGCCGGTCAGCTACGGTTTCCGCCCGAAGCGACGGGCTCAGGACGCGATCGCCGAGATCCACGCCTTCGGCTCCCGGAACTATCACTGGGTGTTCGAGGCCGACATCACGGCGTGTTTCGACGAGCTGTCGCACTTGGCCATCCTGGACCGGGTGCGGCGGCGGATCGCAGACAAGCGGCTCCTTTCCCTGGTCAAGGCCTTTCTGAAGGCGGGCATCATGTCCGAGGCCGGGCAGGTCCAGGGGACAGCATCGGGCACGCCACAAGGAGGGATCGCCTCGCCGCTGCTGGCGAACATCGCTCTTTCGGCGCTGGATGAGCATTTCTGCGCCAAGGACGAGCACGCCACGAGGTGGCAGCGAGAAAAGCACCGCAAGAACGGCGGAGCCCACTACCGGATCATCCGCTACGCGGATGACTTCGCGATCATGGTATGTGGGACCAAAGCTCACGCGGATGCTCTCTGGGAAGAGGTCGCCGACGTTCTCGCCCCGCTGGGTTTGCGTTTGTCGGAGTCCAAGACCCGGGTGGTCCACCTGGACGAGGGGTTCGACTTCCTGGGGTTCCGCATCCAGCGGCGCACCAAGAAGGGTACGAACAAGAAGACCGTCTACACCTACCCATCGAAGAAGGCTCTGCTTTCGGTGATGGCGAAGGTGCGGGCACTGACGAACAGATCACGACACCTGACGCTCGAAGCTCTGCTGCGCCAGCTCAATCCGGTGCTGCGGGGATGGTGCACCTACTTCCGGCACGGGGTCTCGAAAGCGACCTTCCACTACCTCGACTCCTACGTCTGGTTTCGGGTCACGGCATGGCTCCGCAAACGACATCTCGGGATCACCTGGAAGGAGCTCTACCAGCGGTTCCTGACCGGCAGGCCAGGCAACCGCCCGGCAGAGAAAGGGATCGTCATGTTCGACACCATGCAGGTTGAGGTCACTCGCTACCGATGGCGCGCGAACAACATCCCAACACCATGGACGAGCATTCTGGAGGCCCCCGCCTCCAGCTGACACGGGGACTCGTGGAGCGCCGGATGCGCGGAGACGCGCTCGTCCGGTGCGGAGGGCGGGCCGGGGAAACGGACCGGGAGAAATCCCGGAACCGCGCCCCGGCCCGACCCCTACATCATCGGTGCCGGCCAGCGCTCCGCGATCGCCACCCTGGTCGAGCGCAAGACCCCGTCTCACCATCTTGGTCCCGATCCGCGGCGACCACACCGCCCAACGCGTCGGCGATGCCCTCATCACCGTCCTCGCCCGGCTGCCCGCATCGCTACGACGGACCCTGACCTGGGACCAGGGCAACGAGATGTTCCACCACGAACGCATCGAGACCGCCGCCGACATCCGCATCTACTTCGCCGACCCGCGCTCGCCCTGGCAGCGCGGCAGCAACGAGAACAAGGGAACCGACCTCGGCCAGGCCACCGACCAACAGATCCGCCACGTCGCCGACGAACTCAACGACAGGCCACGTGCCTGCCTCAATGACCGCTCCCCAGCACAGCTCGTGCGACGATGGCGACATCAACTCATGACCACCTAATTCGCAACGATCGATGGAAACCGCCCACGGTCCAGCGGCCGGTTCTGCCACTCGGCCATCCCGTCCATGACCTTGTCGGTGATGGTGGAGATGGTCTGCTTGGACACCGACGCGCCGTACACCTCGGCCAGGTGCGCGCTGATTTCCCCGTGCGTCAGCCCCTTCGCGCTCAGCGACAGCACCATCTCCTCCACCCCGACAAGCGGCGCTGCCGCTTACGCACGATCTGCGGCTCGAACGTGCCCGCGGTATCGCGTGGCACCCTCACCTGCACCGGACCCACATCGGTCAGCACGGTTTTGCCCCGAGTGCCGTTGCGGCTGTTACCGCTGTTGCGCCCTGCCTGGTCGTGCTTGTCATAGCCGACGTGGTCGGTGATCTCGCCCTCCAACGCCGACTCCAGCACCCGCT
The DNA here is from genome assembly GCF_043198015.1 of Spirillospora sp. NPDC048911. Taxonomy (NCBI): domain Bacteria; kingdom Bacillati; phylum Actinomycetota; class Actinomycetes; order Streptosporangiales; family Thermomonosporaceae; genus Spirillospora; species Spirillospora sp. NPDC048911. The sequence continues at coordinate 162,115 of NZ_JBICUD010000003.1, forward strand.
TGGTCAGCTGCTGCAGCAGGCCGCCCTCGCCGGTCAGCTGCAGACCTTCACGGCGGGCCCGATCCACCAGCATCGCGATCAGCTGCTCATCACTGGCCGTGCCCTCCACCGGATCCGCCGGGGCCTGCGGCTGGCTGTCCACCTCACGCTCGTCCACGGGCGAGGACTCCACGACGGTCTCGATCATCTGACATCACTTTCCTTGATCATCAGATCCGCCGTTAGTTGTACAGACCCCCCAGTCGTTGCGTCTTGGCTGGTCCATCAGGTTCCGCCCTCGTCCGGCGGTGCCGCCGACCGGCGTGGGCGGAGCAAGCCGTCCAGTGAGGTGGCCATTCCAGCGTCGATGTCCGGCACGAGATGGGAGTAGATCGCGCTGGTGACGGTCACGTTGGCGTGGCCGATGCGTTTGGAGACCGACTCGATGCCGTGCAGCGGGATCAGGGCGGTGACGTGTGCGTGGCGGAGCCGGTGTGGGCTGGGGTCCTTGGACAGTCCGCGCTGGCGCGCGATCGCTTTGACCTTGCTCCAGCGGTGCTCGTGGAAGTTCGCGTTCCGCCAGAGCCAGCCACCCCGGTTGCCGGGGGCGGGGAAGAGGAGATCCTTTGGTTTGCGGCTCGCCATCCGGGCGACGAGGATCTTTGCCGCGTCGACGCCGATGGCGATCGTCCGGAAGGCGTTCTCCGATTTGCCCTCGACGGTGGCGATGTAGGGGCGGCGATGCTCGTCCTCCCTGACCACCTGGGCGATGGTCAGCAGCCCGCCTGTGATCTCTCCCTGGTCGTCCCGGTGGATCCACACGTCGCAAGGGCGGAGTGCGGTGAGCTCGCCCCACCGGATTCCGGTGCCGAGGATGAGCGCGGTGACATCCCCTGTGTCAAGGTCCACCGCGTACGCGCAGTCCACCCACGCTTGAAACTCGTCAGTGTGAAGGACGTGATGAGCCTTGATCGGGCGGCCCTTGCGCGCGGGGAGCTTGACCCATCGGCATGGGTTGACGCCGCAGTAGCCCCGGAAGATCGCGTACTCGAAGACCGGAGCGATCAGCGTGCCGTGGATGTTAATGATCGTTTTGGGGGCGTAGTGCCTCTTGGTCTTCTTGCCGTAGGTTTTGGCACGCATGTGATGGACCCAGGCCTGCCAGATATCAGCGTCGACGCATTCGTCGATTGGCAGGCGGCCCAGCGGGCCGGCTACAGCGCCTCCTGGTAGCACCACCATCGCGGGTGCGATGTGAGACTCGTAGGCCCGACGGTACTCCGCCAGCGTGCGGGGTTCGGCGTCGACAAGGGTGGCCAGGTACTCCGCCAGCACCTTGCCGAAGGTCGGCATGACGGTCTCGGGCTCTTCGGCCGCAAGCAGCTTGTGGCCCCGGCAGCCCTTCGGATAGCCCTCCGGGCGTCGCTGCCCAGCTAGCTGCACCAACGCGGCGAAGTTGAGGGCGTCGGTCTCGGAGTCGCAGGTCTCGCTGTCCGTGCGGCCCGTGCTGAGTCCGCACTCGCGCCAGCGAACCCGCCATGTGACCTTGCCTGACTTACTTGTACGGCGGTCGATCGTTGCCACTGTTCCCCATTTCGGGTCGTGGCTTGCCGTCTCCCCACGGCTCCCCGGAAGCCTGGTGTGTCCACCGTGCGTCCATGACCTTGATACACAAATGGCCGTCAACCTGCCAGTGCAGGTCAGCGGCCATTTGATCTTGTGGAGGTGGCGGGAATCGAACCCGCCTGCCCTCGTAGCGCGGGGGATCTCCTGGATACCGAACTTGGAAGGTCCAAAATCCCGGGTCCCACGCCAGCGAGGAGGAAAGGGCCAACCGTCGATCTCGGCGTAGAACGACCAGACATCGAAGTCCTTAACGCCATTACTTCCGTTCACGTAGTGCAGCGCGGCCCCCTGGCACAGAGCACGACATAGAAGACGGCCGGAGTACCGGCCGGAGCCTCGCGGATTGCGCCGGAACAGCTCCGCCTCGGCGTCAGCGGCCAACTCTGCCAGACGCAGCAGGTCCTCCCTATCGATCGGCGCCAGCGACCGATCCAGATTCTCCACGGACACTCCGGCATCCTGCCGCACGAAAAGACCGATTCACCAGTCGTTCAGTATGCACTCGATGGTCGACCGGACAGCGCACATCCCGTCCGGCCATCAGCTGAGCCCGACATGCGGCATGAGCGGATGTTCCTGCTGGTGAACGTCGCAGTGACGTCCCCGTCCTAGGCTTCGTACCTCGTCCTTCCAGTGTCCACTTGTGCCCTGCCTGCGTGCTCCTTGACTCACGGAGAACGCCGAGGTCCAGCGACTGGTGTAAGTGCACGGCGGCTCGACAGGAGCGCGACGTCTTTCGGGCTCGTGCTCCGCTGAAGACTCTTCAGCACAGACTGCTGGGTCTCTGGTGTCCAGAAAATCTTGAGGCTCTCCCGTGCCCGAGTGACGGCCGTGTAGAAGATGCTGTGTGTGATGTCGTCCTCGTTGGCGTCGGTGATGACGATCTTCACTGAGTCGTACTCGAGGCCCTGCGCCTTGTGGATTGAAACGGCGTAGGCGACCTGGAAAGGCACGGAGGTGTTGAGCGAATCGTCGTCCTCATCGCTGATGTCGTGGTCGTAGACGGAGAAGCGCACGGTCGAGCCCTCCACCCACTCCAACTCTCCGCCGCTGACGTCGACCTCGGTGAGCGGCCGATCCAGCTCGACATCGAACCGGATATGGCCTGGGGCGTCGTCGATGTCGACGATCCGGCCCTTCAGGTTGTTGTAGATCACTGGCCGGAACCGCTCGGTCTCATGAAACAGGACAGGATCGCCGACCTTGTAGGTGGAGACACGCCAGGACGTCGCCGGGTTCGGGTTGCCGCTCTGAAGGAAGCGGTTGAGGTTGTTGATGCCGTACAGCCCGTCGTAGTTCAGGCACAGGATGATCTCGTCCTGGCGCTGAGGCTCGAACAGAGACTTGTCGAGCACGGTCGAGTAGCCGTTGCGGGCGATGGCCTCGGCGATATCGTCCTCGAGGTTACGCACCTTGCCCCAGAAGCCCAGGAGCGACTCGCTGGTAGTTCGGAACGGCGTCGTCAACTCGAACACCGAAGTGCTTGGGATGAACGAACGGATGATGCTGAACCAGTTGCCGAACTGGATCGACTCGATCTGGTAGACGTCGCCGACTAGGACAAGCAACTTGAAGGACGTCTTCTCCAGCACCTTGAGCAGGTCAGCGTTGCTGACGGTGCTGCACTCGTCGATGACCAGAACGTCGTACTCCAGATCCGAGGCGGTCTGGTAGATCTGGCTGCTGATCGTCCGGATGGTCGAGCCCTGAGCAGTGACCCTGCGCTTAAGGTTGTCGATCGCCGGGTTGGTGTGAGCCAGGAAGAGCTTGGTCTTGTCGTTGAAGTAGTTCGCGATGTGATCGACCATCGTTGACTTGCCGGTGCCGGCCGCGCCGTAGACCAGGGCCACCTTCGACTGACTGAACAGGCGCTTGAGCGCGTCCCTCTTGGCCTCGTCGTCGATGCCGCGAGGCGCCTCGTCCAGCCAGCGCTCGACGGCTACGGTGTAGCCGTCGATTCCGGACGAGGCATATTTCTGGAGCTTCTCGACGATGGCGACAGTGCCGTCCTCGTCGCCGCGGACGAAGACGTGGCCCTTGTCCTGCACCAGTTGGCGCCCGGTGTGCTTGTAGTAGAGCAAGCCGTTGTAGGTGGCGATCAACTTGCCGACGTCTCCGAACTCCTCGAGATCGGCGACGGACGTGTAGAGCATTCCGTGGCGGTCGACATTGTTCCGCACTCGCCGAGCGAGCAACTCGTGATTTCGGCCGGTCGTGTCAAGGCTCTCAACGAGGTCCCAGTAGCGCGGGTTGTGTCCCGGTAGCGAGGTGCAGAAGGGCATCTGGTCGAACGGGATGCAGCCGTAGAGCAGGTTCAGCTCGGACAGACGGCCGCAGCTCTCCCAGTTGTGCTGCGGCCTGAGAACCTGGTTGTGCATCCGAAGCATGAGGTAGCGGATGACGTTGTGTCCCGGAGCGGCTGACCGCACGATGCGGCGCGCCTCGTCCAGCACTGGGAAGATTTGCGCCTTGGTGGCACCGACCGTGCCCTCAGCCTTGGTCGCCGCGTACTTGTCGTCGGGCATGTCGATGAGGTCGAGCAGGCTGCCCGAGCTCACAGTCAGGCCCCGCATCAGGTAGCCGTACTCGACGGAATTGGTCCGGACTTTGGTGGTGATGCCCAGGAGGCGCGCGAAGTTGTCGAACTCGCAAGGTCGGATCGACACCTCCCAGTCGCGGATGATCGTGATTGGCATCGTCTGGTCAAGGACGTCGATCGAGTCACGTTGGAGCGTCAGCATGGCCGAGTACTTGTCGGTCATGTCGATGTCGGTGAACGCGATGAGGCGGTCGAACTTGCTGACCTTGTTGACGGCTCGGTAGAAGGTGACCTCGTAGTAGATGCGTCCGCCGACGAAGAACGGACGCGTCTTGTGGATGTAGTAGCGAGCTTGCGCTCCACCTCTCGATCCCGTCGAACGCAGCGCCCCGATCTTGGCAGCGATCTTCTCGTGATACTCACGCAGCGACGGGTCGAGATCGACCGGGAACGACTCCAGGTTTGCCAGCACGGCGATCCCGCAATTGTCTCGTAGCAGGGTGCGGATGCGCAGGAGGTACTCGTAGTACTTGAGCATCAGGCGCTCGGAGGCGTCCCCATCCAACGTGTAGTGCGACGCACTGCTCTGGATGAGCTTGTGGAACTTCCCGAGGAAGTTCAGCTTGCCCTTGGCCTTGACGAAATCGAGCCCTGGACCGATTGCCGCGTAGTCGTACTCAGCGTCATCCCTGCCCGCGTGCAGACGGACGGCGACGCCTTCGACCAGGTTCCGGAGCTGAGCAAGGACGTTCTGGGACAGCAGAGCGCGCTGATCCGTCAGCGAGTCGATGTTCCGACAAATCGCCTCATCCGTGCTCTGGATGTGCTCGACGACCGTGGTCATGAATCTTCACCTCTGTGCTCCGCCAACCGACCCGTCGAGTGCCTGCTGATCTGCTCCAACTCACGCCTGTTCGGCACAAGTGCGGTCAGCACTTCGGCCGCCACTGCGAGCAGATGCCCGGACCCGCGGTGTTCGCGCAGCCGCAGCAGGGCCAGGCAAGCCGGCGCTGCCGGGGCCGCGGCGGGTTCGGGCAGCGCCTGCCAGGCAGCGACCGACAAGGCACAATCCCACGCCGGGCGTACGAGGCGCGGCGCGAAGAAGCCGCATACCGCCACAACGACATCCGCATCGACAGTGCCCAGCACGCCCGCACCCGCTCCGACGTAGAACGCCCACCGGTCCAGTCCGAACCGCTGCCTGGCCTTGGCGAAGGCTGCCTCGTGTCCGGAAGCCGCACCCACCTGGATGACCGCCTTCTTAGCCAAGCGCGCCGACTTCTCAGGGGTCAGCGCAGGCTCATCAGCAATCGCCATGCCCAAGAGGCTGGCAGGCCCCCACAGGCGGAGCAACGCCATTCTGCAGCGGGGTGGGCCGCTTCTCGCGCCCCCAATCACAATGTGCCACACGTTGTTACCTTCCGTAACACGCACTCATTGGGGCCGGAGGGACACTCAAGATTGTCTTCAGGTGGATGGTCTGCAGCATGAGCGGATATGGTGCGCTGTTCGCTCGGCGGCAACATCCACGACGACTCAGATAGAAGGGCTACGGTCCTTGGATGAGCTGGTTGACCGATACCCGCAACGCCTACGACGCCATTGCGGCCGGCTACGCCGACGAGACCCGTGACCTGCTCAACAGGTTGCTCCACGTTCGCGCGGGGGTTGTGCTGTTCGCCGACCTGGTCCGCGCGATCGACGGCGGGCCCGTCGCCGACGTCGGCTGCGGACCGGGGCACACCACCGCCCTGCTGCGGGACCTGGGCGTGGACGCGTTCGGCATCGACCTGTCACCCGCGATGATCGAGACCGCCCGCCGCGAACACCCCGGCGCGCGGTTCGAGATCGGGTCGATGACCGACCTGGAACTCGCCGACGGCTCTCTGGCCGGTGTGCTGGCGTGGTGGTCGCTGATCTACATCCCCGACGAGGCGGTGCCGGGCGTGCTCGACCAGTTCTACCGGGTGCTGCGGCCGGGCGGGGTGCTGGCCGTGGGATTCCACGTAGGCGACGAGTCAATGCTCGAGACGACCGGTGACGACCAGTCGACGCAGGCGTACGTGTACCACCGCCAGCCGTCCCGCGTGGCCGACTGGCTCCGCCAGGCGGGCTTCGCCATAGAAGCGCAGCACCTGCTGAGTCCCGACGAAGCCAAGCCGGGCGCAATCCTGTTCGCCCGCCGACCGGTGGCATCACCCCGGTAACCTCCGCCAACCGGACTTCCCCGCCTGCCAGTCAGTGCGTCCGACCGGCGGCAGAAGAGTGCGTCGGGTCGCGGCCGTGAGCATCGGCCTGTCTGGTCGGCTGTTGGCAAGTGCCTGGAGCGAGCACAGCGACCGGGCAGTGCGTGACCAGGCAATTGCTGTGTGAACGACTTCTGCATGGTTTCCGATCACGCCGGCCCGGTCTGCTGGGGATCTGCTCGGATCAGTGTGATGGCAGCGCCGACCGGGGTCACACTGCCGAGTTTCGATGGACAGCGTTGAAACCACCATCGTGTCGGCTTCGTTCACGCATGCTCGCTGTCCGGAAGTGACCGACCCGGGCTCCCTCATGACATGAGGGAGCCCGGCTCAGCGATGGGTCACACGTCGTACGTGCCCGCCTTGACGCTCGTCAGAAAGGCGTGCCAGTCGGTTGCGAGGATGCCCAGGATAGGACCGGACGGCTGCTTCGAATCGCGGATACCCGCACCTTGACGCATCGGTGCGACCTCGACGCATTCGCCGTTGACCTCGCTCCTAGCGCTCTTGCGCCAGGTCCCTGTGACGTTATCTGCGCGTTGCATTGCTTGCCCCTCTAGTGGTTGGGGGCAGAGTGGTTGATCGGTTCAGCTCCAGGTGTGCGCCGCGACCCGCTCGATGAGCCGGACGGACTCCTCAGGATCGAGGGCCGATTCGGCAAGTCGTTCGAAGGACAGCTCGTACCGGTAGGTATCGGCTTCCTCCTCGTGGTAGTAGGAGCCGCTCAAGTTTTCCAGGTAGGCCACATCAGGGTAGATGCGGCCGAGCTCACCTAGCCGGGAGAACTTGAAGAGCGTGAACGACCCTGTTCCGATCGGATGTGGTCCGTTCAGGGGCAGTACCTGGACGGTTACGTTGGGCAGGGCCGCCATCTCGACGATCTGACGGAGCTGGTCGCGCATCACCGCGTCATCGGTGAAGCGGCGAATGAGGACTGACTCCTCGATCACCGCCCAGAACCTCAGCGGATCCTCGCGGGTGAGCGCCTCTTGCCTCACCAGGCGAGCCTTGGTGCGTTCCTCGATCTCGCCTGGCGGCGCGACAGTGATCGCCCTCAGTCCCTGGCTCACGGCCCGCGAATAATCGGCGGTCTGCAGCAGGCCAGGTACCACGATCGGTTGCCAGGTCCATACAGACGCCGCTTCGGCCTCCAGACCGAGGTGAGTGGTCACTTGCTCGGGCAGACCTTCGAAATGCTCCTCCCACCAGCCCTTCTTGGCAGCGTCCCGCGAGAGCGCCAGGAGGTGCACCTGCTGATCTTCGGGAACGCGGTAGAGGACTAGCAGAGCGCGGACATCCTTCTCATGCGGCGTAACCTGCGCTTTCTCCAATCTGGAGATCTTCGATGTCGACCATTGCAGGCGCTCGGCGGCTTTGGCGCCACTGAGACCCGCACCCTCCCGCAGGCGGCGCAGTTCACTTGCGAGCCGCAGACGCCGGACGGTAGGGCTGTGTGGCATCGTGATCTCCTCCCACCCAGCCCGTATGACATTCCCAGCGCAAGGATGCCGCAATCGTCTCCGGGAAGTGCGGAAAACCTTCCGGCGAGTCCCCCGAGGTTGGTCCCGGCGGGAATTGCAACGGGACACTCTACGGGAAACTATGACGATAGCTGCAAATCGTCCCGCGCTCCAGAGGGGGCACCTTGCCCTAGCAGTCGGCGCGGGGAGGTTGGGCATCGCCACCCGACGGCAACGTATGGGAGGGGAACGGTGATGCGCGATTTGAACCTGTGGGGCAAAGCGACGGTCGTGCACTGTCGAGTCCAGGTGGTCGATCCATGATCGCGCCTGAGTTGGGCTGGCGCCGACTGGCACGCGTCATCACAGCGGGACTCGCCTCTACGGCCACTCAATGTGCCTGCCTTGACTACCGCTATGTTCTCGCCATCGACGTCGAAAGCTTCAGCACCCTCAGCGCACGTGACCAGGCCACCGTGCAGCAAGACCTGCACCGGCTGCTCAATCAGGCCGCCGAGCGAGCCGGGCTTGACCGGAAGAGATGGCAGCGGCAGCCAGGCGGAGATGGCGAGCTGGCCGTGTTGCCGCTCGGCACCAACGGCCTGGACCTTGTGGCGGACTTCCCGCGTGAACTCGCCCGCGCTTTGGCCGAGTCCAACTCTCAGCGCCCGCGGGACAGCAGGATCCGGCTGCGCGTGGCCATTCACCATGGAACGCTGGCTCCTGGGTGTCTGGGTCCGGTCGGACAGGCCCCCATCGTGGTCAGCCGGCTGCTCGACGCGGCTCTCCTGCGGCAAGCGTTGACCCGGCGTCCCAACGAGGAACTCGTCCTGATCATCTCCGCCGGACTCTACGAGGACGTGATCGAAACCCGCTTCTGCGGACTCGATCCGGCAGACTTCGATGCTGTCGACGTGCGCGCCAAAGGGGTGAGCTATGCGGCTTATATCTACTCCGGCTGCGCGTTCAACAGTGACACGGCCCCCGTAAGCGCCGCCGAGCCGTGACCGCAGTTCCATCGTCACGGTGGTGAACCATCCCGAGTTTTGACGACTCCAGTCTGCCCGGTCTGGCGTACGAGCATTCGGTCAGCGGCATGAGCAGACGTTGCCAGGCAGGGCTCGGCTGAGGGCGCTGCGGTCATGACCGACGAAGAACGCCTGCAGAGGATGATCGATGAGCTCCGGCAGATGCGCAAGCAGTGCGAACCCAAGTCCAACCAGAACCCGAGGTACCTGCGGTATTCCAACGCAGTCACCGCGCTCCGGTGGATAATCGGTGATCTCATGAAGGAGCGTGGCGAGAACAGTCGCGGTTGAGTTCGCTCACCTCCCGTGCGGATGGATGTTGGGGCCTCGATTACCGACAGTGCGTCCCACAAGGGGTCCACCCGCCTCCGGTCGGCCTCCAAGCGGAGTTCGGGCCCGCCCTGACCGGCGGCGGTCCGCTGCCGTGCCGCTACCTTGAGCAGCTACACCTCGTCGTCATGCGCTGCCCCAATGCGCTCGATATCCCGCGCGGCCCACGCCGCGAGGAGCAATACGGTCTCCACAGCCTGGGTACCCGAAGCCCTCTTCACCGTCCGCGCATAGGGCAGGCTCCCAGGCGCGGCGTTCGGCGACCAGGTCAATACCAGTGTCGACGCTGATGGCTTGACCAGGCTGCACCGACGACGCATGGTCGCTCACGGCTGGCTGTATGAGACACGGGTTTGGGGGCGGCGCGACGCGCCCAGGGACCGCTCCGTACACCTGACGAGGCGCCCCCCGATACTCACCAACTGGGATGGTCCTCGGGATCAGCCGGACGAAGGTGATCACGACTGTGGCCGTCCGTCCGGCGGCCAGCACCGGCCTACCGTTGATCGCAGGGCAGAAGGACGGCGGAAGGTCACGGCGTGGATACCGACATCATCCCGCTCGGTGAGCGCTCACTGCGCAGCATTCTGGACCATGTTCTCGCCGTCGGAGACGAAGCCGAGACGAGCTATCTCGAGGTCAAGAGCGCCCTTGACCCGACCAGCAAAGCAGGCGTGGCAAAGGTCGCGAAATTCCTCCTAGGGGCCGCCAACCGTCGTCCGCAGGAGGCCGCGCGCCACTTCCGCGGCCACGCGGTCTTGGTCATCGGTGCACAGAAGGGCAGCGCGCAGGGGATCCCGCGCGGCGTCGAGGCCCACGAGCTCGAAGATCGGCTCCGGCCTTACCTCGGACCGCAGTTCCCCGCATTCGAGTTCGGGCGAATCAGCGTCGATGACGAGCGCGAGGTGCTGTTCATGATCGCGCAGCCTCCACAGGACGGACAGCCGATCTTCCCGTGCCACAAGAACTTCCAGGGCGAGGACCGCCGAGACAACCTCGAAGACGGGGCCATCTACGTGCGAGGAGCCAGCAACACTCGGCCGGCTCGGGCTGGCGAGGTCCTGACCCTCGTCGAGCGGGCCCGTGGCGGCGGCAAGTCACCCATCGACCTCGGCGTCGAGGTCGTCGGGTCGATCGGCCGAGTCGACCGCATCGATGAAGTGCTGGAGCAGTTGTACGAGTTCGAGGAGGAGCAGTTCAGCAAACCGCAAAACCCGACGACTAAGAAGTCTTCACCGGCATTCTCGGCAGCGAGCATCTTCGGCCGGACTCAGCCGTTGTCGCCGAAGGAGCGGGCGGAGCGCCTGGGCGCATGGCGGAGCGAGAAGCGCACGTACATCGCGCAGGGTCGCGAGCACTTCCTCGGTGTCGGCCTGCCGGGCGTGGGTATCCGGGTTGTCAGTCGAGACCGGTTCGTTGCCAAACCCCACCTCATCGTGACCTTCCACGGCTGCGAAGTTCTCGACCACCGCGACGCCGACGACGCCGACTACAGAAAAGTCGTCGAACCCGTGGCGCGGCAGCAGGACCCCTACGGCATCGGATTCGACGCCTCCGATTACCGGATCATGCCGCGTGACTACCCCGTAGCCTGGAGCAATCGCGGCGACGATGCCGAAGTCGTCCTGACCTGGGAGTCGTTCCGCCCCAACGTGACGTGGGAAAGCGGCCAGGACGACTACGTGATCCTCGCACGGAATCCTCAGGCGGGCGCGGTAACCGTGACGTGGGTCTTGACCGAGGATGGCAACAACACCGTCACTCAAGGCGAACTCGATGTTCCAACAGGTGATCTCACCGACGCCGCCAAACTACTCAAAGCGTTCTTCGGAGACGTGTGACGACTGTTTTCGACGAAGCGAAGCCGGGCGCAGCCCTGCTCGCCGACCCGCAGTACCGCCCCCAGCTACCTCCACAGCCAGGCCTGCCCGCCTGCCGGTCAGCGCGTCCGACTGGCGGCATGAGCGGACACGGTGTGCGGCTCGTTCAGCGGCGACGTCTACGACTCAGATGGTTGAAGGGCTACGAGGTCGGGTCGATGACCGATCTAGAGCTCGCCGACGACTCTGTCGCCGGTGTGCCCGCGTGGTGGTCACTGATCTACATCCCCGACGAAACGGTGCCCGACGTGCTCAGACAGTTCCACCGGGTGCTGCGCCCGGGCGGAGTTCTGGCCGTGGGATTCCACGTAAGCGACGAGTCGATACTCGAGACGGCTGGTGACGGCGACCAGGCGACGCAGATGTACGTGTACCACCGTCAACCGTCCCGCGTGGCCGACTGGCTCCGCGTGGCCGACTGGCTCCGCCAGGCGGGCTTCAGCATCGAAGCGCAGCACCTGCTCAATCCCGACGAAGCCAAGCCAGGCGCAATCCTGTTCTCTCGCCGGTCCGCGACACCGCCCCGATAACCTCCGCCGACCGGACCTGCCCAACCTATCGGTCCCAAAAATCTTGTAGGGCGACCCAACCTCGAGCGGCTCCGAGTGACGGTAGGGGGCAAAGAACCGGTCCGAGGTCGCAAGGAGGTCTCCCATGGTGCCGGAGTCCGGCGAATCGTTCGCCATCGTGGCGGTAACCGCTGTTCGCGGGCTTGGGCTGCTGGCGGCATTACTGTTCAAGTCCCGGACTGCCGTCGCAGCAGAACGAGAATGTCACTCAGGGGTCATCCCAGCCTCGGAACGCATGCCACTGGGAGCTCACGCCGTCGAACGTCACGCCGATAGCGGCTGCCGAATGGTGATCGTTTCTCTGCCTGCAAGCCAGCAGGGCCCCTTCCAGCCTCAACGCCAACCGGTCGGGAAGGTGCTATGACACCGGATCCCAGTGACCCGGAAGATTCCGATGACTTCGAGAGAGAGTTCATCACGTTCTACAACGCCCACGCGAGGCAGCTACACCGGTATCTGTGGCACGTGGGTCACGACGAGAACCTCGCCGAGATGGCTGCTCAAGATGCCTTCGTGGCCGCATGCCAAAAGTGGGCGGTCATCCGTCAGTATGACAAGCCCAAGGCATGGCTGTACAAGGTCGCTCACTGGTGTCTCAAGAGTCTTCAACGCAGTCAGTACACCTATCTGACGAGCGCCGACCTTCACGAGCTTCCCCAGCCGATCTCCACGGATGATCAGGTGGAACTGCGTGAGACCGTACGCTGGGCTCTCTCGCAGCTGCCGAGACGCCTGCGTGAGGTGACCGTCCTGCACTATCTATGCGACTTCAGCGTGGATGACACTGCCAAGATCCTTTGTATCGCACCCGGCTCGGTGAGGTACTACCTGCACAACGCTCGAAAGCAATTGACTGACTTGCTCAAGTACGAACGCGGGGAGGAGGACGACAATGCCTAGGCCCCGAGGCCCTCGGATCCCGAACGTGCAGATGCCCGCCGCAACGAGACGGCACACCTCGCTAATGGCGGTCGACATCGCCGGCTTCGGTGATGCCCGTCGGGCTGCGGACGTTCAGCTGTACCTACGCCGTAGCATGTACCAGATCCTCGACGGGGCGTTCAACGCCACAGGTCTCGACCGGACGAGCAGTCATCTCGAAGACCGGGGCGATGGAGTCCTTGTTGTGCTCCCGCCAACGGTGCCCCCCGAGGTTTTGCTCGATCCGCTCACGGTCCACATGGTGAGTCTGCTGCGACAGCACAACCGACGGCACAGCGCAGGGGCGCAATTGCGGCTCCGGATGGCGGTGCATGCCGGCCGGATCCACGCTGATGAACATGGCGTCTCTGGCCGGGCTGTGATCGACCTCTTCCGGCTCTTGGACGGGGCGGCGTTCCGGCGAGCGGCCGGTATGTCTACCACCGATCTGTCGGTCATCGTGTCCGACCAGATCCACAGCGAGGTGATCAGCACCGCTTGGCCGGACGTAGTCGACCTTCAGCAGATCACTGTGACGGTCAAGGAGACCAGGACCCGAGCCTGGATCTGGATCCCTCCGCAAGGACCTGCCGAGGGCGGCGGTTCAACCGGCAAGCAACCGACCGGCCTGCGCGCACTCTTGCGCACCGTGGACACAGTGGCCACGGACGCCAAGGCAGGAGCCGACCAAATGATCGCTGCCGCGCGACAGCTAGCCGATGACCCACGTGAGACAGCGCGGATCGCCGCCCTCGCTGAACTCGGTGACACCGCCACCGCGTTCTACCGGCTGGCGGAACTCGCCGAGCGTGAGGGAGATCTGTCAACCGCGGAAGAACACTTCCGGCGCGCGGCCCAAGCCGACTACGACGACGCCGCCTATCGTCTCGCCAATGTGCTCTATCGACGCTCCCGAGGGCCGGACGTTGCACCAACGTCAGCCAGGTCGGAGCGCCTCGCTCTGCGCGAGGAGGCCGAGCAGTGGTACCTCCAGGCTGCCCAGTCGGGGATTCCTCAGGCATGGCGAGCACTCGGTGATCTGTACCGCGACAACGGACGCCTGGATGAGATGGAACGCTGCTACAACCGAGCAGGCGAGACCGAGTCAATCCCGTCTACTCCTTCGGCCACCCAAGAAGACCTTGCTGTTCCAGGTGATGTGGATGGCTTCGGCGACCTCGTTATTGGAACAAGATGATCCGCTGACCGCAGCTACTTCAGCCTCGGAACCCCCGTTCAGAACTAGCTAGCGAAGCTGAATGGTGGTGATGATTCGGACGGAGCGGAGCCAGGGAGGCCAGAACAACGAGAGGCCCTTCCGGAGGAACACGACCAGGTACGTCGCGTTACCAGAGAGGATCGGCTCCTAGATGCAGACTAACCATGACTCTCTGCCGGAAGAAGAGCCGCGTTGGAGACAAGAACAAGATCTCGCAGAGCGTGAACACCAGCATGCCGAGAACCGACCATGCAGGCCGTGGTTCACCACGACCACGGCTGTCGCGCTCATCGGTACCGCCGCTGCAGTGATCCAGGTCATCCTGGCGCTCCTCCAGTATTTGGCCTCCTGACCGACTACGGCGCCGCTTCACTCCACATCACAAAGGCCGCCAAGGCCCAGCTCTGGACCTATCGAAGGACGGAGCGGGGAATCGCCACCCCGAACGTTCGGTCGTCGGCACGTCCGCGCGGGACTCAAGATCGCCACCGAGCGCCCTGGACGCGGCATGAGCGGATAGCAATAGACCGTTGTACGACAGACTGCCGGTACAGCCTCGATCAGGCCTCAGGGAGAACGGTGAGGGCATAGGCCGCGAGCGCGCGAACTTCGCGCCACTCCGGGGCCGACCGCAGCGCCTGATGGGTCCACAGATGGGCGTTCGCTTCGCCGCTCATCCGCTCCAGAGTATGGTCCAGATCGACCAGCACGCCGCCAGCAGGACCGAGAGAGTCGGGATTCGTCCTATGGACGGCGAACAGGTCGTCGAAGTCCAGCGCTAGTTCGTCCGACAACCCGTTCAAGCCGAGATGGTGCAAGTACTCGATCTGCTCGTCCGCGGCCGATGCCAGCCGAACCACTGCCGCCCGTAACGCCTTACTCGCCCGAGCATCCATCCCACGATGGTCTCAGGTGATACCGGTCAGTGCCCTCAACTCGGCACGGGTGCTCTCGGCGAGCGACCGGGCTGACGTACAGAGAGGTAGGAACCGTTACGACGATCGCGCTCCGTCATCGGCAGAAGCGGATGTCATTCTCGGCACCCGGTTACCGCCTCCCTTAGAGGTCATAACAAAATGTGCATGTAGCGCGACGTGTCGTGATGGTGGGTGTGCTCTGGAGCAGTGCGCAAGGGTGAGCAACCGCCGTGGATCGTGCCCGACAGCCTGTGGGAGCGGATCGAGCCGCTGCTGCCGAAGGTGGAGCGCCGCACGCGTTACACCGGCCGTAAGCGGTTGGATGACCGCAAGGTGCTGTGCGGCATCTTGTTTGTGCTGCATACCGGGATCCGGTGGGAGTTCTTGCCCCAGGAGTTGGGGTTCGGGTCGGGGATGACGTGCTGGCGGCGGTTGGCCGAGTGGCATCGGGCCGGGGTGTGGGAGCGGCTGCATCGGCTGCTGCTGGCCGAGTTGCACGCCGCCGGGCAGCTGGACTGGTCCAGGGCGGTGATCGACAGCTCACACGTACGAGCGCTCAAGGGCGGCCCAAAACCGGGCCGAGCCCGGTCGACCGTGGCCGGCCGGGCTCCAAGCACCACGTGCTGACCGACGGCCACGGCATCCCGCTCGCCCTGACGCTGACCGGCGGCAACCGCAACGACGTCACCCAGTTGATGCCGCTGCTGAAGGCGATCCCGCCGGTCCGGGGCCGGGTGGGACGGCCCCGCCGCCGACCCAAGTGCCTGCTGGCCGACCGCGGCTATGACCACGACAAGTACCGGCGCCTGGTGTGGGCCAAGGGCATCAAGCCGGTCATCGCCCGGCGGGGCACCGCGCACGGCTCCGGCTTGGGCGCGCACCGCTACGTCGTGGAGCGCACCATCGGCCTGCTGCACTGGTTCCGCCGCCTGCGCATCCGCTGGGAGATCCGCGACGACATCCACCAAGCCTTCATGACCCTGGCCGCCGCCATCATCTGCTGGCGACGCCTCGTCCGCTAATTCTGTGAGGACCTCTTAGCCTTGCCAAGGTCGTTTGACGGAACTAGATCAGACCGACGTAGATCGACTGGCCTTGTTGCCTGGAGGGCAAGAGGCCGTCGAACTCGGAGCCACGGCCCACCAACGGTCACATCATGGGTCACCGAGAGTGACGGACATTGGAACGGGCTCTCTCCATGATCTGGAGACGACTGGGAGATCATCTGTGCGCTGGAGGGGGCTCGACGGCGCTGAACGGAGCTCAATGGAGGCGTGTGAGCTGCACAGATTCCTCACAGGGCAGGTCAGGGGTGATCGTGGATTACCTTGACACGGTAGAGGCCACTGGTTCAATCCCAGTATCGCCCACCACTGTTTTCCGAGGTCAAAGCCTCGTCCCAGCAAGACCTGGACGGGGCTTTCGCCGTCTCCTGGAGATCATCCGCCGGTGAGCGCTACCGTGCCGGGCTCATTCCCCCGCAACTCGAGCAGGCTTGGACCAGTGCGTTGTAGCCGGCCTCCGAGCGGCCGGTTCGTGGCAGAGTGGCGGGATGTCTGGCGCGCGGTACGGAATGGATGCGCCCTACGGGTTCGGCTTCGTGGGCCTGGTCGTGCTGGGGTTCTGGGTGACCGGGCTGGTGATGGCGGTCACCACCGATCTGGCCGCCGCGCTGCCCGCGCTGGTCTCCGGCACCCTGCTGGCGGGATGCCTGGCCCTGAGCCTGCACGCCACGCTGCGCGGCAAGTTCCTGGTCTGGCGGGACGTGCTGGACGAGCTGGACCTGCGTGGCGACGAACGGCTGCTCGACCTCGGCTGCGGACGCGGCGCCGTCCTGCTGGCCGCCGCCCGGCACCTCCCGCAGGGCCAGGCGGTCGGCGTGGACCTGTGGCGCGGACGGGACCAGTCCGGCAACACCCCGGCGGCGACCCTGCGCAACGCCCGCGCCGAAGGCGTCGCCGACCGCGTCCACGTGCATGGGGGTGACCTGCGCAGACTCCCGTACGCGGAGGCAAGCTTCGATCTGGTCGTGTCCAGCCTCACGGTGCACACCATCTTCGGCGCGGACGCCCGCGCCCAAGCGATCGCCGAGGCGTACCGGGTGCTGCGGCCGGGCGGCCGCCTGCTGATCGCCGACCTGGCGCGGACCCCCCGCGAGTACGCCGCGGTGCTGGCCCGGCTCGACGCCCAGGACATCCACGTGCGCGGCCTCGGCTGGCGCGCGTGGTGGGGCAGCCCATGGGTCCCGACCCGCCTGCTCACCGCCCGCAAACCAGCCACCCCCTGAACACTCCTACCAGCACCAAGCCACCTGACCGGAAGACGCGAGTGGTGTGCGAGCAGGTCGTCGCCGCGCTCCGCCCCAGCAGCGCGGCGTGACATGAGCGGACGGCTTTCCAGCTCGGTTCGGTGCAACACTGTGGGAAGGAGCTTTCTCGTGTCCGGTGAGACCACCTTTCACACAGTTGATGTTTTGGGGTGGGTTTCTTCTAGATAGCGGAGGACGGCTGTCACTCTGCGGTCCGCGCGATCGGTGGGTGCCAGGTCGAGTTTCGCGAAGATGTGGCGGATGTGCTTGTGGACGGCGCCTTCTGTGACGAAGAGCCGTTCGGCGATGGCGGTGTTGCCCAGGCCTTCGGCCATCAGGGAGAGCACGTCCCGTTCCCGGGCGGTCAGGCGTTCCAGCGCGCTGTCGGGGCGGCTGCGCGTGAGCAGCTGCGCGACGACCTCGGGGTCGATGGCGGTGCCTCCGCCGGCCACCCGGTGCAGCGCGTCGAGGAACTGCTCGACGCGGCCGACTCTCTCCTTCAGCAGGTAGCCGAGCCGGTCGGCGCCGCCGAGGAGCAGTTCGCCGGCGAACGCCTGCTCGACGTAGGCCGACAACACGAGGACTGCCAGGCCGGGGTGGCGGCGCCTGGCCCGGACCGCCGCTTTGATCCCCTCGTCGGTATGGGTGGGTGGCATCCGGACGTCGACGATGGCGACGTCGGGCTCGTGGGCGTCGACGGCCGCCAGGAAGGCGTCCGGAGCGTCGGTGGTGGCCACCACGTCCAGCGACTCCGCGCGCAGCAGCAGCGCCAACCCCTCGCGCAGCAGCGGGTCGTCCTCGGCGATCACGATCCGCATGGCAGTTCCACCTGGAGGGTCGTCGGCCCACCGCGTGGGCTGGTCATGGTGAGGCGGCCGTCGTGGGCCTCGATCCGGCCGCGGATGCCGGCGAGCCCGGAACCTTCGTGTTCGTCCGCGCCGCCGACGCCGTCGTCCTCGACTCGCAGGGACAGCCGGTCGCCCTGGCGGCGCACGGTCACGGCGGCGTGCCGGGCCCGGCTGTGCTTGGCGATGTTGGTGAGCGCCTCGGCCGTCACGAAGTAGGCGGTGGCTTCGACGGAGACGGCGCAGCGGCCGGGAACGTCGACGTCCACCCGGCAGGGGACCCCGCAGTCGGCGGCGAGTCCGGCCAGCGCTCCGGCGAGTCCCCGGTCGGCCAGAACGGGTGGCAGGATGCCGCGCACGACCGTGCGGAGTTCGGCGAGTGCCTGTTCGGCGGCGTCCTGGGCGCGTTCGAGGATCGCCTCGGCGGTGGCGGGGTCACGGGCCAGCGCGCGGCGGGTCGCGCCGAGCAGCACGGTGACGCCGACGAGCCGGTTCTGGGCCCCGTCGTGCAGGGAGCGTTCGATGCGCCGCAGTTCCGTCGCATGCGCGTCCAGCGCCGCGGCGCGGGTGGCGGACAGTTGAGCGATCCGCAGCGACAGGTCGGTGTCGGGCGTCAGAAGCCGCCGGCCGGGCCATGCCTGCAACCGGGCGAGGCCGGGTCCGAGGCCCACGAAGACGACGGCGAACGCCAGGCCCAGAAGGGCGACCGCCAAAGCGTCGGACTCGTCGCGCACCTTCCAGAACACCAGGGTCGGGGCGGCCTCCTCGGCGGGCAGCCACCGCCACCACAGCGGGTAGGTGACGTCCTGCACGGCGTTGATCGGCAGTGTCGCACCGACCAGGCTGAGGAACAGGCCGAACGTGCCGTGCGTGAGCAGCCACCGCAGCTCACGCCGGACGGTCCGGTCCGCGATGGCGGCACGGACGCTCGCCGGCGCCGGGCCCGGAGCGATGATCTCCGGACCCCACCGGGACAGCCGCGCGCGCTCCCGCCCGGCGACGGCCCGTACGACGCGCGGCAGGGTGGGCCCCAGGAGCAGGCCCACCCCGACGGCGCACGTGAGCCCGACCAGGATGAGCCACACCAGGGCGGCCAGCGCCAGCATGGCGGTGCCGAGGCCGCCGACGATGTGTTCGAGCGCGTCGATGACGGCGCGGGCGCGCGCCACCACATCACCTCGCCGAGCCCGTTGGGCAAGGGCCGGTTCCGGCTCGTTCGCCGCCATTCGCACCTCCTGGGGCAAGGACCCTAGAACAGCGGCCGATCTCTGTCAGGCGGTCGGCGGCGGAGTACAGCCTGCTGTACCAAGGACGACGCGCTGGCGGGATCGTCAGCGGCCGTCGCGATTCCTAGCGTGTTGCCTCGTCGATCGGACCGCTGATTGAGGAGTACGCGAATGACGGACCCCTATGACATCTCTCCGGCGCCGCCGTCCGCGCCCTCGGCCCGGCAGGCCGCGAGTCCGGGGAGAGCGGTGCCACGGCCGATGTTGTGGGTGCTGCTGGTGATCAGCCTGGCCGGCAACGTGGTGACCTCGACGGCCGGCGTCAACCTGGCCGTCAGCAGCGCGTTCGGGCTGGCCACCCTCGCCTGCGCCACCGCTCTGATCGTCCAGCATCGCCGGAGCCGGCGATGAGGAGGGCCACCGCGCCTGCGCGGGTCACGGAACCCGGAGACCGGCAGGTGGCGCCCCCGGCACCCGCCGTGGTGCTGGAGCAGGTCACCAAGACCTATCCGGGTGGCGTCCGCGCACTGGACGAGGTGTCGGTCACCGTTGAACGCGGCACGTTCATGGCCGTGATGGGGCCGTCGGGGTCCGGCAAGAGCACGCTGATGCACTGCGCGGCCGGCCTGGACACTCCGACCAGCGGGGACGTGTTCATCGACGGCACCGCGACCGGCGGCCTGAACGAGACGCGCCGCGCCGAGATGCGCCGCGAGCGCGTCGGGTTCGTGTTCCAGTCCTACAACCTGGTGCCGTCGCTCAGCATCGCCGACAACATCACGCTGCCGCTGCGGCTGGCGGGCAAGGCGCCCGACCGGGACTGGCTGCGGGTGCTGGTCGAGCGGGTGGGGCTCGCTGATCGGCTGAACCGTCGTCCCGCCGAGCTGTCGGGGGGCCAGCAGCAACGGGCCGCGATCGCCCGGGCGCTGGTGGCCAAGCCCGCCGTGGTGTTCGGGGACGAGCCGACCGGCGCGCTCGACCTGCGCACCGCGCGCGAGGTGCTCGACCTGCTCCGCGATCTGGTCGACGGCCTCGGGCAGACCGTGGTGATGGTCACCCACGACCCGGCCGCCGCCGCGCGGGCGGACCGGGCGCTGGTCATGACCGACGGGCGGGTGCGCGCCACGCTGGACATGCCGACCGCCCCCGAGCTCGCCCAACTGGTCACCACGCTGGAAACGGAGTAGCCGATGTTGTACCTGGCGTTGCGCATGGCGCGTCATCGGATCGCCGCCCTGCTCGCCATCGCGTGCGCCACCCTGGGCGGCGCGACGTTCATCACCGGCATCGGCGTGCTGGGCGAGTCGGGACTCCGCTCGCACGCACCGATTTCCCGGCTCGCCCAGGCAGACGTCGTCGTCTCCGCGCCCCAGACGTACCAGCCGAAGGGTGACCTGCCCATCGCCCTGCCCGAGCGCGCGCGGGTGCCGGGCGATCTTGTCGGCCGGCTCGCGCGGCTGCCGGGCGTCACGGCCGCGATCGGCGACGTCAGTTTCCCCGCCGCCGTCATCGACCGGCGCGGCGCGCCGGTCCCGGCCGGGGATCCGCGCGCCGCCGGGCACGGCTGGTCCTCCACCGGGCTGGTGGATCGCGGGCGCGTGACCGGCGCCGCACCGGCCGGTCCGCGCGAGGTCGCCTTGGACGAACGGACCGCGGCCGCGGCCGGTGTGACGCCGGGCGGCCGGGTGCCGGTGGTCGCCGCCGGTCACCGGGCGACGTACCGCGTCTCGGCCGTGGTCGGGTCCACCCGGCCAGGGGTCTTCTTCGCCGAGTCCACGGCCGCGCGGCTGGCCGGCCAGGGCGGCGGCAGGGGCCGCGTCGATCTCGTCGCGCTGCGCGTCGCGCCGGGGTCACGCGAGTCGGTCATCGCGGCGGCCCGCGACCTGGCCCGCGAGCGCGGGCTGGTCGTGTCGACGGGAGCGGCGCGGGGCGACGTCGAGGCCCCTGACGCGATGGCGGGACGCAGCGTCCTGCCACTGCTGGCGAGTTCACTCGCCGGGGTCACGCTGCTGGTCGTCGGGTTCATCGTGGCCGGCGCGCTGGCCGTCTCGATCGGAGCGCAGAAACGGGACCTGGCCCTCATGCGCGCCGTCGGCGCCACCCCCAAGCAGATCCGCCGCCTCACCGCCGCGCAGGCCGGCCTCGTCGCGATCGCCTCGCTGGTTCCCGGTGTTCCGCTCGGCTATGTGCTGGCCGAACAGTTCCGGCGGTTGCTGGTGTCGGCCGGCATGCTGCCCTCTTCCCTGCCGCTGACCTTCAGCCCTCTCCCGGCGGTGGCGGCGGCGCTCCTGCTGATCGCCGTCGTCCAGGCGTCCGCCTGGTGCGCGGCGATCCGTGCCTCCCGGATGCCCGCCACCGAGGCGGTCGCCGAGTCGCGCAGCGAACCCCGCCATCCCTCCACGCGCCGCGCCTTCGCCGGATTCCTGCTGATCGTCGGAGCCGCCGTCCTGTCCGCCGGGCCGCTGCTGGCACGGTCGCAGGCCGGTGCCGCGGTGACGGCCCTCGCCGGCATCCTGGCCACCGTCGGCCTCGCCCTCGCGGGCCCGGTCCTGGTCAGCCGGGTCGGCCAAGGGCTGGCCCGAAGGCTGCCCAGGGGCGTGTCGGCACCGTCCTGGCTGGCCGTGGCCAACAGTCGCGGATACGCCCTGCGCGTCGCCGGCGCCGTCACCACCCTCGCCATGGCCGTGGTGTTCACGTTGACCTACGGCCTGACGCAGACCACCGTGCTGAAGGCCACCTCCGCCGACGTCGACGCCGGTACGCGGGCACAGCTCACGATGACCGCGCCGGGTCTCGGCGGGCTGCCCGACGACCTGCCCGCCGCGGTGCGGGCCGCGCCCGGGGTCCGGGCCGCGGCCCCGGTCACCACCACCACGGTCATCTGGTCGTACCGGATGCTGGGCGATGTCGAGACCGACTCGCACTCCGCGCTGGTCCTGACGCCGGCCGCCGCGTCCGTCCTCGACCTCGGCCTGCGGGACGGCAGCCTGGCGCACCTGACCGGCGACACGGTCGCCGTCGACGCCGGCGCGGCCAGGGCACGGAAGGTCTCGACCGGCGACACGGTGAGCCTGGTCCTCGGCGACGGCGCCCCGGTCAGCGCCAAGGTCGTCGCGACCTATTCGCGGGGGCTCGGCTTCGGCCCCGTGGCGCTCTCGCGCGACCTCGCCGCCGGGCACACCACCACCGGGCTCGACCAGAGCATGCTGATCCGCACCGACGGCAGCGAGACGGCGCGCCGCGGCCTCGCCGGCCTCGCCGCGGCCCGTCCGGGCCTGGTCGTGGACGCCGGGAACGCGCCGGACACCGGCGACGGTGTCCCGCCCGAGCTGTGGATCAACGTGGCGGTGCTCGCGGTGCTGCTCGGCTACCTCCTCCTCGGCATCGCCAACAAGCTCATCGCGAGCACCGTCCAGCGCCGCCACGAGATCGCCGCTCTCCAGCTGATCGGCGCCACCCCGCGCCAGATCCGCTCGATGATGCGGCGCGAGGCGACGCTGATCTGCGTCCTCGCGCTCGGCACCGGGCTCCTGCTGTCGGCCGTCCCCCTCGCGCTCCTGGCCGTCGCCTTCCTGGACCGGCCGTGGCCCGCCGGGCCGATCTGGCTCGCCCCCGCCGTCGCCGCCGTGGTGGCCGGCATCGCCTACCTCACGATGGAGATCCCCACCCGCCGGGCCCTCCGCGTCCCACCCGCACAAGCGCTCACCCGCGCCTGACGATGACGGCGAACGTGCCGCGATGCCGTCGGACGGGCTTTTGCGCCAATCCCGGCTTTGCGGTGTGAGACGCTGGAACCGCCAGCCGGAACACAACCTGAGGGTCGGTGGGGATTGAGCGCGCCTCAGTCGGATGATGATCTGCCGGGTGACGATCTGCCGAACAATAACGCGCCGGATGCCGGCGGTCCCGCGTCGGTCCGGCTGGACAACGTGACCCATGGCAGTCCCACCGTCCTGCGGATACTGCTGGGCGGGCAGTTGCGGCGGCTGCGGGAGGACAGCGGGATCACCCGCGACGACGCCGGCGAGGTGATCCGCGGTTCCGGCTCCAAGATCAGCAGAGTGGAGCTCGGCCGGGTCGGCTTCAAGGTGCGCGATGTGGCCGATCTGCTGACCTTGTACGGGGTGACCGGCGCCAGGGAACGCGAGGCGTTGCTGGAGCTCGCTCGCCGAGCCAACGAACCCGGCTGGTGGCACCGGTACGGTGACCTGCTCCCGCCGGGATTCGAGCCTTATGTCGGCCTGGAAGAGGCGGCCTCGGCACTGCGGGTCCACGAGACCCGGTGGGTTCCCGACCTGCTGCAGACCGAGGACTACGGCCGCACCGTGATCTCCGTCAGCCACCCCACCGCCTCGGCGGAGGAGGTCGAACGGCGGGTCAGCATGCTGATGCGCCGCCAGGAGCTTCTCGCCCGCCAACGGTCACCACAGGTGTGGGTGGTGATCGATGAGCCGGCTCTGCGGCGTCGGATAGGCGATGACGACGTCATGGCCGCCCAGCTGTCCGCACTGCTCGCCGCCATTGAGGCCAGAAGGGCCGTCGTCCAGGTGGTGCGGCCCGTGCACAGCGCGATCGCCGCGTCGATCGGACCGTTCACCTTGCTGAGATTCGCCGAACCCGCGCTGCCCAGCATCGTCTATCTCGAGCACCAGACCAGTGCGCTTTATCTGGACAAGCAGCCTGACCTCGAGGTCTATCAAAGGTGCTGGGATCGGCTGTCGGTCAACGCCGAGCCGCCCGCGGCGACTCCCGCCATCCTCACCCGGCTCTTGGACAATCTCCGCTGAGCCTCCGGCAATTCTTCCCCTATTCCCGGGCGCGTTTGCAGATGATTGACACGAGGGTCAAACTGGCCACAGGACCCCCGGAACCGCGCGAAAGGCACCTCAGTGACCGGCAGCTCACATTCGTCCCGGCAAGGCCCGGAAATCCCGATCGACACCACCGTGGCGCACCCGGCCAGGGTGTGGGATTACTGGCTCGGCGGCAAGGATCACTACCTGCCCGACGAAGAGCTCGGCGATCAGCTCAACCAGGCCATGCCCGAAGTGGTGATCTGGGCGCGAGCCGACCGCGAGTTCCTGGGCCGTGCCGTGCGTTACATGGTCACCGAGGCCGGCCTGCGCCAGTTCCTGGACATCGGCACCGGCATCCCCGCCGCCGACAACACCCACGAGGTCGCGCAGCGGCTCGACCCCAACTGCCGTGTGGTGTACGTCGACAACGACCCCATCGTGCTCGCGCACGCCCGCGCCCTGCTCAGCATGACCTCCGAGGGTGCCACCGATTACATCGATGCCGACCTGCGCGACCCCCAGGTGATTCTGGACGCCGCTCGGCGGACATTGGACTTCTCCCAGCCGGTGGGGATCACGCTGCTGGGAATTCTGGAGTTCATCACCACCGACGATGCGTACACGATCGTGCGCGAGTTGCTGGACGCGGCGCCCTCGGGCAGCCACCTGGGGATCTCCAGTCCCGTCCTGGACGTCAACACCCAGGCGATGCAGAAAGTAGTCCAAAGCTGGAACGACAGCGGCGCAACCCCCGCGGTGCTACGTACCCGGGCCGAGCTCACCCGCTTCTTCGAGGGCACCGAACTGCTGTCGCCCGGCCTGGTCTCGCTCCCGCAATGGCGGCCCGACCCCAGCACCCTTTACGCCAACAGGGAGATCGGATTCTTCTGCGGCGTCGGCCGCAAACCCTGACACCTTTTGATACGCCGATTGACGCACCGACCGGCTGACCACTCCGGTGGACGGGGACGGCGGTGCCGCTTATGGTGAGCCCTTGAACGGGGTGTTCTCAGCCCGTTCCAGAGCTCACGGGGTGAGACGACCGGCCATGACGGAATCGGGGCACGGAGCGGGCGACCACGTCGTCCGCCGTCAGCGTGTGCTGATGCTCCTGGCCGGGTTCTTCGGCTTCGCGGTCGCCAGCACCATCTCGGTCTTCCCCGGGACGTCGGGTGTCGCCGACCTCGTCCGGACGGGCACGGCCGCCGCCGCGAACTCGGTGACCACCCGTACCTCCGCGACGAAGGCCGCCACCCCCCAGCATCGCGACAGGGGCGCCGCGAAGGCGTGGCGGACCACGTACGGTCCCGGCGCCGTCCAGTGGGCGATCTCGCGGGCGCACGACACGACCGTCGCGTCCGACCACCACGACGTCGCCGTCCTCCGGCCGCCGCACGCCCCCGGCGTGGCCGGCTTCTCCATCCCGGTCGTGGCCGGCGGCGAGTCGGCGCTCCCGGCCGTCGCCCGTTCCACCGTCAAGGTCCGCGGACCGCCTCCAGCACGGGTTTTCGACGCTTTCAATTCCTGACCGCGGTGTCCCTGCCGGGCGCTGCGGCGTCACCCGTGTGGAGGCATTGCCATCTCTCGCTTCGCCATGGCGTTTCGCACGCCCGAACTCCGTAAGAAGATCCTTTTCACGCTGCTGATCATCGTCGTCTTCCGGCTGGGCCAGAGCCTGCCGACCCCGAACGTGAACGTGCCCGCGCTCAAGGCCGCCGCCGACGCCGCCGAGCGGGACAGCCGCCTGTTCGGCATGCTGGACCTGTTCAGCGGGGGCGCGCTGCTCAAGCTCTCGGTGTTCGCGCTCGGCGTCTTCCCGTACATCACCGCGAGCATCATCCTGCAGCTGCTCACCGTGGTGGTCCCGCGCCTGGAGGCCCTCCGGCGGGAGGGCCAGGCCGGCACCACCAAGATCACGCAGTACACCCGCTACCTCACCGTCGCGCTCGCCGTCCTGCAGGGCGCGAGCGTGGTGGCCATGGCGGCCAGTGGACGCCTCTTCCGGAACGTCTCCGGGAGCGGGGGCGTCCTCTACCAGACCACGCCGTTCGCCATCATCACCATGGTCATCTGCATGGTGGCCGGGACCGCGGTCGTCATGTGGCTGGGTGAGCTGATCACCGAGCGCGGCATCGGCAACGGCATGTCGATCCTCATCTTCACCCAGGTCGTGGCGGTCTTCCCCGGTCAGCTCTGGGGCATCTTGCGGGCCAAGAACGGCTTCGTCTTCACGCTGGTGATCCTGGTCGGCCTCGCCATCATGGCGGGCGTCGTCTTCGTCGAGCAGGCCCAGCGCCGCATCCCGGTCCAGTACGCCAAGCGCATGGTGGGCCGCCGCATGTACGGCGGCACCGCCACCTACATCCCTCTCAAGGTCAACCAGGCCGGCATCATCCCGGTCATCTTCGCCTCGTCGCTGCTGTACCTGCCGATGCTCGCGACCGACCTCTGGCCGGAGAACACGCTCCTGCGAGAAATCGCTCCCTACACCCGGCAGACCGACCCCTGGCACATGGCCGCCTTCTTCGGCCTCACCGTCTTCTTCACGTTCTTCTACGTCTCGATCACGTTCAATCCGACCGAGGTGGCCGACACCATGAGGAAGTACGGCGGCTTCGTCCCCGGGATCCGCCCGGGCCGTCCCACCGCCGAATATCTCGACCACGTCCTGACCCGCGTCACGACCGCGGGCTCGCTCTACCTCGGCCTCGTCTCACTGATCCCGATGGTCGCGCTCACGCTGCTGAAGGTCGGTGACGAGTTCCCCTTCGGCGGAACGAGCATTCTCATCGTCGTGGGCGTGGCGATCGACACGCTCAAGCACATCGACGCACAACTCCAGCAACGCAACTACGAGGGCTTTCTCCGCTAGGACGGGTCGTTGGCGGCGGTGCGCAGGGCGGCCACCACGGCGGTCAGCTGGGTGATCAGGCCGGCGACACCGGTCTGGTCGGCGCCGCTGATCGTCACCGTGCGCAGCTCGTCGGGCTTGGGCAGCTTCGCCATGATCTCCGGTAGCCCGGCGATCAGCCGGGCCTGGACGCTGGCCGGGGTCCGCTCGTTCTCGATGGAGGCGCGGGCCCGCTCGCGTTCCAGGTCCAGGAGGGCCTGCTCGTGGCGGGCCTGCGCGCGGGCGCGGGCCTGGGCGAGCTCACCGTCGAGCTCCAGACGTTTGAGCTCCTGCTCGCGTTCGATCCGGAGCCGTCCCGTCTCGGCCTCCTCGGCGTGCCGCTCGCGTTCCATCCGCAGCGCGTGGCGCGTGGTCTCGGTCTCCAGCTCGGCGACCTGCCGGGCGTCGTCGTGCTCGCGGTTGGTGCGCCGCAGCCGTTCGGCCGTCTCGGTGTCGAACCGCTGTGCCTCGTTGCGGGCCCGGAGGCCGGCCAGGTCCCGCTCGTGCTCCAGGCGCTGGGTCTCCTTCAGCCGGTCGGCGGCCATCTCGCGCTGCGCGATGGCCGCCTCGGTCTCGAGCTCGGCCAGGCGCGCGATCTGGCCCTGCTCGGCCCGGTAGGGCTTCTGCAGGTTCTCCCAGAGGCGGGCGGAGCTGACCACCGCCTCCTTGATCTGGACGGTGACGATCCGCAGCCCCAGCCCCTGGTCGCTGTTGTCCTCGCCTTCGGCCACCGCCCGCAGCCGGGCGGTGAACTCCTCGATGATGGGCTGCTTGTCGCTGAGGACGTCGCGCACGCCCATGGTGGCGACCTTGTCCTTGATCGCCGCCTCCGCCTGCTCCCTGAGCTGGAGGTTCACCAGCCGCATCGGGTCGGCCGCGTCGCTGAAGTCCAGCTTGCGGTACGCCGTGCCGAAGTCCTGGATGATCCACTGCACGTAGCCCTGCACCAGCACGCCCTGCAGCTCGCGGCAGATGCAGTAGGCGTTGATCAGGATGGTCTGGGTCGCGCCCGGCACCACCAGGAAGGAGTCGGTCGCCGGATTGAACCGGAAGGAGACCCCGAGCCCGATGTGCAGAGGTTTCTCACGGCCGCGCCGCGTGTGCACCACGAAGGCGTTCGGCGGGACGAGCACGTTCTTCCAGCGCCAGAAGCCGCTGATGCGCACGTCCACCGGGCCCGGGGTGACCCCCCGCTCTCGCTTGGCCGGCGGCCCCGGCGCGGGCTGCGCCATGCCGGGCGCGGCCGGTGGCCCCGCGCTCCGCCTGGCCTTGAGATCGTCCTCGAGGACGGCCTGCTGCGCGACCA
This sequence comes from Spirillospora sp. NPDC048911, assembly GCF_043198015.1. NCBI lineage: Bacteria > Bacillati > Actinomycetota > Actinomycetes > Streptosporangiales > Thermomonosporaceae > Spirillospora > Spirillospora sp. NPDC048911. The sequence goes on from NZ_JBICUD010000003.1 coordinate 190,200, forward strand.
CCCGTTCGAGATAGGTGTTGCCGCCCTCACCGCTGGCGCTCATCGGCTTCTCCTCACGGTCGCCGCCGAGTCTGCCCACGGCGCCCGCGAGCCGCAACCGAAATCACGGCGGTCCGGTCCACGGGGACCGGCGCCGCGTCACGTGCCGGGGCGGGCGTACATTCCTCGATCAAGTCGGTCGGACGGCAGGAGGAGGAGCGGGTGGGCGAGAGCGGGCAGGTCGTACTGGTCACCGGGGGAAGCGGGTTCGTCGGCAGCCGGCTGGTGCAGGAACTGTTGGAGCGCGACTACCGCGTTCACACCACGGTGCGCCGGCTGGGGGACGCCGCGAAGGTGGCGCCGCTGCGTGCCATGCAGGAGCGTTTCCCTCGACGGCTGGAGCTCTTCGAGGCGGATCTGCTGGACGACCGGGCCTTCGACCAGGCGATGCAGGGATGCCAGGTGGTCTTCCATGTGGCCTCGCCGTTCCTCATGCCGGAGAAGATCAAGGACGGCGCGCGTCAGGTCGTGGAGCCGGCTCTGACCGGCACGCGGAACGTCGTGGCCGGCATCGAGCGGACGCCGACGGTCGAAAGGCTGGTGTTCACCTCGACCGTCGGAGCCGTCTTCGGCGACTACGCCGACGTCCGGGAGATGGAGAACGGCGTCCTGACCGAGAAGTACTTCAACACCACCAGCACCGTCGAGAACAACCCCTACCACTACGCCAAGACCGTCGCCGAACACGCCGCCTGGGACGCCGCGAACGCCCAGGACCGCTGGCGCATGGTCGCCGTCAATCCGGGCCTGATCCTCGGCCCGTCCCTGACCCCGGCCTCGGAGTCGGGCAGCCTCTTCCTCCTCGACGAACTGTTCAAGGGCTACTTCTTCTACGGCGCTCCCGACTTCTCCTTCACCGTCGTCGACGTCAGGGACGTCGCGGCGGCCCACATCGCGGCCGCCGAGAAGCCCGACGCCCACGGCCGCTACATCCTCGCCGCCCCGCGGATGGTCTCCTTCCTGGAGATGTCCAGGATCCTCAAGGAGCACTTCCCGCGAAATCCGCGGCTGCCCGCGCACAGACTGCCGCACTGGACGGTCCGCGTACTGGGGCCCGCCTTCGGGCTGAGCCCGGACTACATCCGCAAGCACCTCGGCATCAGGTTCACGGTGGACAACCGCCGAAGCACCACCGAACTGGGCCTGGCCTACCGCCCGTTCGAGGAGACCATCATCGACCACTACTCGGCGTGGCGTGACCAACGCAAAAGCAGGCGGTAGCAGCCGGGTTCAGGGTCAGCCAGGTTGTCCCAAATACACGGTGACGGTGTGGGTGTAGAAGTCGCGGGCCGCGCGGCCCTGCTCCTTGGGGCCGTGGCCGCTTCCCTTGACCCCGCCGAACGGAACCCAGGGGAAGGTCCCGGCGGATTCGGAGTTGATGTGCAGGACGCCCACGTCCAGGTTGTCCACGGCCTTCAGTGCGGCGCCGAGGTCGCTGGTGAAGATGGCGGCCGACAGGCCGTGGTCGCTCAGGTTGGCCAGGCCGAACGCCTCGGCGGGGTCGCTCGCGCGTACGGCGCCGACGACCGGGCCGAAGAGCTCGCGGCGCCAGAAGCCCAGGCCGGTGCCGGGAAGGTCGAGCAGCGTCGGCGGGCTGAACCAGCCCGCGGCGCGCTCGGCGTCGGTGTACGGCTCGGCTCCGGCCAGCGGTCGTGCGCCGTCCCCGATCGCCTCCTTGACTCCGGCGGCGACGCGGTCGCGGGCGGTGTCGCTGATGAGCGGGCCCATCTGGACGCCCTCGGCGAGGGGGTCGCCGACGCGCAGGGCCACGGCGCGCTCGGCCACGCGGGCCAGCAGATCGTCGGCGACGGCGTCCTGGACGATCAGCCGCGACGTGGCGGTGCACTTCTGCCCGGTCGAGTTGTACGCCCCCGCGACGACCTGCGCTGCGGCGTGGTCGAGGTCGGCGTCGGCCAGGACGATCGAGGCGTTCTTGCCGCCCATCTCGGTCTGCACCGGCTTGGCCAGCTCGCCGCAGCGGGCGATGACGGCCCGCCCGACCGCGGTGGAGCCGGTGAACGAGACCGCGTCCACGCCCTGGTGGCCGACGATCGCCGCGCCGGTGTCGCCCTCCCCGTAGACCATGTTCAGCACGCCGGCGGGCAGGCCCGCGTCCGTCAGGGCCTGGGCCAGGCGCAGGGCCAGCAGCGGGACGAGTGACGACGGCTTCCACACGACCGTGTTGCCGTAGGTCAGCGCGGGCGCGATCTTCCACGCGGGGATGGCGATCGGGAAGTTGAACGGGGTGATGACCCCGGCCACCCCGATCGGCTTGCGGACGACGAGGATGTTCTCCCCCGCGCGGGGCGAGGGGTAGATCTCGCCGCTGTCCCGGTCGGCCTCGGACGCGTAGTAGCGCAGGATGCGCGCCGCGCCGCGGACCTCGGCGACGCCCTCGGCGAGGGTCTTGCCCTCCTCGCGGCTCAGCTCGCGGCCCCATTCCTCCGCGCTCGCCTCGATGATGCGGGCGGCCTCGGTGAGGACGGCGGCGCGGGCGTGGTGGGGGGTGGCGGCCCAGCCCGGCGCGGCGGCGGCAGCGGCGGCGATCGCGGCCTCCGCCTCGGCCGGGGCGGCGAGCCGGCCGCGCGCCACGATCTCGTCGGGGCGGGCCGGATTGGTGTCGGCGAACTCGGCGCCCGATCCCTCGATCCAGCGGCCGCCGACCAGGTTGAGCAGGTCCACGCGTTCTCTCTTTCTTCCCTCGAAGGCTTCCGTCAGAAGGTCTGCCAGGTGGCGGGGGTGACATCGCACGGCCCGCCGCGGTGGATCTCCAGCCGGCCGGCCGCCACGTCCAGGCTGATGGTGGCCAGCGAGTCCCAGCGCTGGTCCGGCGGGTCGGCGGGGCTGGAGTGGGCGCACACCGGCGCGCCCTCCGGCGCGTGGGCGATCATCGCCTTCGCCCGTCCGGTCGGGTCGGCGTCCCAGAGCTCTCGCGCGCGGTCGGTCAGGTGGGCGTACCGCGCGTACGTGCCGGGACGGTCGATGCCCAGCCGTTCGCCCGGCACCAGGGCCGGGTCGAGGAAGTGGTTGGTGTGCAGGAGCAGCCCGTCCGGACCGGGCGCGACGACGCCGAGCCCGGTGGGCGCGACCTCCAGGCTGCGCGCGTCGGCGTGCGTCCCGTCGTAGGTGACCACGGTGACGACGCTGGAGGCGGAGGTGCGGGCGCCGCGCACGATCGCGACGGCCGAGTCGAGGTCGTGCGCCTCGTCCAGGACGCGCCGTGCCAGCAGGTGGACGGGGACGCCGATGTCGTCGCCGTCGGCCAGGTGCTTGAGGATGTTGAAGTGCACCCCGAGCCCGGCGTCATTGACACCGATCTTGGCCAGCACGCCGAACTCGGTGAACGTCCGTACCCGGCGGCCGGGGCGCGCCTCGTACTCCCACAGCACGCCCACCTCGCGCATGCTCGCCAGCCAGTCCCAGGTCTGCAGGGTGCGCGGCGGCCCGCCGGCCGGGAGGACGACGGACGTGGAGCACTCGCCCTCGCCGTCGTCGCGCAGCGCGGCAAGGATCTCGGTGCGCGCGTTGAGGGCGGCGATCTGCCAGGTCTCCAGTCCGGCGCCGGCGGCCAGCCCGGCCATCTCGGCGGCGAGGCCGGGGGCCCATTCCGTTGTGCGGTCCAGGGCGCGGACGGCCCAGGCGCGGACCTGCGCGTCCGTGGCGCCCACGGTCGCGAACAGCTCCGCGTAGCCGTCGAAGGCCGCGCGCGTCTCGGCGCTCCAGCGCGCGCCGAACTCCTCGCCGCGCGCCGCCGGATCGGTCTTGGCCGAGATGTGGGTGGGAAAGGGGGTCATGCTCGTTCACTCTCTCGCGCGCCGCCGATCCGGCCCATCAGCTCGGCCAGTTCGGGGTCGGCGTCCGGCCCTTCGGAGAAGGCGGCGTGGATGCGGTCCCAGGGCGAGATCCTGTCCTGGCTCAGTTTGAAGATGCTCCGCTGCTCGCACACATGGAAGCGGAACGCCACCACGCCTCCGACGATCGAGCGGAACCTCTCGCGGGACTTCTCGCTCGGCGTCCAGCTCGGCGACCGGGACCCTTCGACGACCGCGACGGTCCGCTCGACGACGTCGAGGAGTCCCTCCTCGTCGGTGATCAGCTCGATCGTCCCGTTGAGGTGGACAGCCGCGTAGTCCCAGGTCGGCACCGAGGGGTCGGCGCCGTGCATGGACGGCGAGACGTATCCGTGCGGCCCGGAGAAGACCAGCAGCGCCTCGGGCGACGACTCCATCTGCGACCAGTGCGGATTGACCCGCGCCAGGTGCCCGAGCAGCGTCGTCCCCTCGAACGTGTCTCGCACCTCGGCCGGGTGCTCGATGATGACGGGGACGTGGGTGGCCACCGGGACACCCCCTGGAGCGCTGACCACCAGCGCGAACGGGTGGTCGCACACGAGATCGAACGCGTGCCGGGGATCGTCGGCCGTGAACCGGGGGAAGGCGAACATCAGCGGGCCGGCCTCACTCTGCCGCGCTCAGGATGGCGTCCCAGGCGACCTCGGAGGCCAGCGCCCCGAGGCCGGTGGACTTGACGCCGGTCAGCTCGACCTCGTCGGTCGTCAGCGCGAACAGCACGTCGCCGTCGGTGGCGGTGTGGAACGGCTGGATGCCGCGGTGCATCGAGCTGTGCACCTGGCGCGCGAGCTGGTTCAGGTCTCCGTCGGGCAGCCGCACGTTGGTGACCAGCACGGTCAGGGTCGTGTTGCCCATGACGTCCGTGCCCGGCGCCGGGTTCTCGATCATCTCGGCGTAGTCGGCGCCGGGGTGGCGGCGGACACCGGTCGCGGCGTCGCGGTTGCCGCGCACCACGGCGCCGTCGCGGTCGACGATCACCCCGACCGAGTTGACGACCGTGGCGACCAGCACCTTGGCCGTGCCGAACTCCCCGTACGCCGCGCCCTGCCCGGCCAGCTCGGCGCGCCCGAAGTCGGCCTTGCCCGCGCTCGCGGCGGCGCCCGCGCCGCACCGCCCGACCGGGAAGCGGCCCTCCTCGGCGAGGCGCAACGCCTCGGCGCCGAGCGCCACGTCGGGGTGGATCGCGTTGTCGCGGACGGAGAAGTCGTAGATCACCGCGCCGGAGACGGTCTGGAGGTCGTCCCAGTGGGTGCGGTTGCGGCGGCGGGCCAGCAGTTCCTGGCTCACTCCCGCCGCCGCGGCCAGCCCGTACACCGAGCCGCCCGCCAGGCAGATGGCGTGGTTGAACGCGTAGCCGCCGCTCATGCCGACCGCCCCGCCGCGCGCGTCCACCGCGGTGCGGGCTCCGGCGGGGACGTGCACGACGGTGCAGCCGGTCGGGCCCTCGGCGTACTCGGCGGTGCCGACGAGCACGCCCGGGATGTCGAACGGCACCGCCGCGCGGCCCGGGCTGGACTGCGGCTTCGGCTCCGTGCCGGCGTTGCTCGCCACGTCCCGCGCGTACGCGGACACGATCGCCTGGCGAGGCTCGTACGGGGTGGTCAAAGTGCCTCCAGCAACTGTTTCGAGTACGGGTGGGACGGGCCCCGGTAGAACACGCCGGTGTCGGCCGTCTCCACCACCTGCCCGGCCCGCATGACCGCGATGCGGTCGGCGACGTAGCGGACCGCGCCGAGCTCATGGGAGATGAACAGGGCCCCGAAGCCGAACTCGGCCTGCAGGTCCTTGATCAGGTTGAGGATCTGCACCTGGACCGAGACGTCCAGGGCGCTGACGGCCTCGTCGAAGACCAGGAACTCCGGCCGGGTGACCAGCGCGCGGGCGATCGAGACCCGCTGCCGCTGGCCACCCGACAGCTCATGGGGATAGCGGTCGGCGAAGGAGCGTTCCAGCCCGACCTGTTCCAGCACGCCGGTGGCGCGGCCGATGGCCTCGGCCTTCCCGGGCCCGCCCAGCACGATCAGCGGCTCGGCGACGCTCTGCCCGACCCGCATCCGCGGGTTGAGCGACCATTGCGGGTGCTGGAGGACGGCCTGCATCCGCCCCGCGAGCGCCCGCCGCCGCTTGGGGAAGGGCGCGCCGTCGAAGCGGACCGTCCCGGACGTCGGCCGCTGGAGGCCGAGCACGACCCGGCTCGTGGTGGTCTTGCCGGAGCCCGACTCGCCCACCACGCCCAGGGTCTCCCCCGCCGCGACGTGCAGCGAGACGTTCTTCATCGCGTCCAGCCGGCGCCGCGCCAGCGGCGGGCCGGAGGTGAAGGTCACGGTGACCTTGTCCAGTTCGAGGATCATCGTTTCACCGCCGGCACGATCTCCCCGGCTCCGTCGGTCTCCTCCGCACGATGGCACAGGACGTCCCTGCCCTCGATCCGTACCGGGACGGGACGTTCCTCGCCGCAACGGGCGTCGGCCATCGGGCAGCGCGGCGCGAACGCGCAGCCCGCGGGCTCCCCGACCAGCACCGGCGGCCGCCCGGGCACCGGCTCCAGGCGCTCGCCGCGCCCGGCCTTGCCGGGCGCCGACCGCGCGAGGGCCGCGGTGTACGGGTGGGACGGGCGGGCCAGCACCTCGGCGGCGGGACCGTCCTCGACGACGCGGCCGCCGTACATGACCGCGATCCGGTCGCAGCGGCGGGCCACGGCGGGCAGGTCGTGGCTGAGCCACAGGATCCCGGTGCCCGCCTCGGCCGCCAGCCCGAACACCACGTCCAGAACGTCCTCGCGGACCTGCGAGTCCAGGGCGGCGGTCGGCTCGTCGGCGACCAGCAGGCGCGGCCGGGCGGCCATCGCCATCGCGATCGCCACCCGCTGCGCCATGCCGCCGGAGAGCTCGTGCGGGTAGGCCCGCGAAACCCGGTGAACGTCGGTCAGCTTCACTCGCTCCAGATGAACGGCGAGGTCGTCACCTTTCGAGCGTCCCTTGACGGCCCTCTTGATCTGGGCACCGACACGCATGGTGGGGTCGAGGTGGGAGATCGGGTCCTGGAAGACGAACCCGAGCCGCTCGCGGCGGACGCGGCGGATCTCCTTCGCGCCGAGCTCCAGCAGGGATTCCCCCGCGACGGCGACCGTGCCATCCCGCACCTGAGCGGCGCGCGGCAGCAGGCGTCCCACAGCCGAGCCCAGGGTGGACTTGCCCGATCCGCTCTCCCCCACCAGGCCGACGGTCTCGCCCTCGGCCACGGTCAGGTCGGCGCCGTCGAGGGCGCGCACCGCGCCGCCCCCGGCACCGGGGTACTCCACGACCAGCCCCTTCACCTCCAGCAACGGACTCATACCAGTGACCTCGTCTCTCTCGGCTCCAGCCGGTCGCGCAGCCCGTCCCCGAACACGTTGATCGACAGGATCGCCACCACCAGCACCGCGCCCGGCCCGGACACCAGCCACGGCGCGGCCACGAGGTAGCCGGTGCCCTCCGCGATCAGCGAGCCGAGCGAGGCCTGCGGCGGCTGCACCCCCAGCCCGAGGAAGCTCAGCCCGCCCTCCACCGTGATGCCCACCGAAAGCGCGTACGTGCCCTGGACGGCGACGGTGCCCGCCACGTTCGGCAGCACGTGCCGGCCCAGCACCCGCGGCAGCCGGGCCCCGCTGATCACCGCCGAGGTCACGTAGTCGCGCCCGGCCACGCCCGCCGCGGCGCCCCGGACCAGCCGGGTCATCAGCGGGATCGTGACCAGCACGATCGCCGCGAGCGCGGCGGGCCGGCCGGGCCCCATGACCGCGGCCACCAGGATCGCCAGGATGATCGCCGGGAACGCGTACAGCAGCTCCACCAGCCGCATCACCAGGCCGTTGACCACGCCGCCGCGGTACCCGGCCAGAACGCCGAACCCGGTGCTGACCACCGCCGTCACCGCGACCGCCAGCGACGACAGCAGCAGCGTGGTGCCGATGCCCTCCAGCACGCGCGGCAACATCGCGCGGCCGAGGTCGTCGGTGCCCATCCAGTACCCGGGTCCGGGCGGCTGGAGCCGGGGGCCGACGATCGCCTCCGGGTCGCCGGCCAGGCCGGTCAGCGGGACCAGCGCAAGCACGACGAGGACCAGCAGGCAGGCCAGCCCCGCCCGCGACAGCCGGTCGAGGCCCGCGATCGCCGTCCTCATCACTTGCCTCCCGCCTCGGTGCCCAGCCGCGGGTCGATCAGCCCGACGGCCAGGTCGACCAGCATGTTCATGACGATGAACACCGCGGCCGCCAGCAGCACGCTCGCCTGCACGACCGCGTAGTCGCGCCGGGTGATCGCCTGGACGATGAACGACCCGATCCCCGGCAGGTTGAACGCGTACTCCACGATGAGCGCGCCGCCCAGGAGGTAGGCCGCGATGGTCGCGGTGAGCGTGATGACCGGCGCGGCGGCGTTGCGCAGCACGTGGTGCAGCACGATCGACGCGGGCCGCTCGCCCCGCGCGACCGCGGCGGTGACGTGCGGCTCGACCAGCACGTTCAGCACCGCGTCCCGGGTGGTGCGGGCGGTGGCCGACAGCGCGAAGATCGACAGCACCAGCGCGGGCAGCGCCATGCCGCGCAGGTTGCCGGCCGGGTCCTCGGTGAACGGGACGTGGCCGCCCGCCCGCAGCCCGAGCGAGTACCGCGAGAACAGGAAGACCGTCAGCGCCGCCAGCACGAACTCCGGCACGCTGACCCCGAGCCCGCTCAGCAGCCGGCCTACCGCGCCACCGCCGCCGGGTCGCGCCCGGACGGCGGTCAGCACGCCCAGCGGCACGCCCGCCAGCAGCGCCACCGCGATGGCCAGCAGGGTCAGCTCCGCCGTCACCGGCAGCCGCGCGCCGAGCTCGTCGGTGACGGGCGTCCGGCTGATCATCGAGGTGCCGAAGTCGCCGGTGCCGACCGCGCTCAGCCAGTGCCAGTACTGCGCCGGTATCGACTGGTCGAGCCCGTAGCGTTCGGCCAGCGCGGCCTTCTGCTCGGGGGTGGCGAACGGGCCGAGGACGGTCTCGGCGAACCCGCCGGGCATCATCCGGACCGCGGCGAAGATCAGGATCGACACGCCGAGCAGGGTGGCGGCCGAGACCAGGGCCCGGCCGCCCCACCACAGCAGCAGCCGCATGCCTCAGCCGACCTTCTTCGCGCGGAAGTCGGCCACCAGGCGCAGCAGGTTGCCGTAGCCCTCGGTCGCGTACAGGCCGGGGCTGACCATGTCGGCCCGGTATCCCAGCGTCGCCGGGCGGGTCACCAGCGGGATCATCTGCGCGTCCGCGTCGACCTTCGCGCAGACGGCCGACAGGGCCTGCTTGCGCCCGGCTCCGGCGGCGGCCCTGCCCGCGGCGGCGATGAGCTTGTTCAGCTCCTTGTCCGGCCGCGTGAACGCGGCGTTGAAGATCGCCTGCTCGGGGTTCCACCAGCGCATCGTCATCGCCGGGTCGGTGTAGCCGGCGAACCAGGACAGGCCCGCGTCGAACGTGGGCTTGGCGGCGTAGACCTTCCCGGCCCAGCTCGCCTCGTCCATCTGCTCGATGTTGACGGTGACGCCGATCCGCTTGAGGTTCTGCTGGATCACCTGCGCCACCGCCGGGGCCGGCCGGGTGGAGTAGATGCTGAGGGTGAACGAGAGGTTCGGCGCGCCCGCCTGCTTGAGCAGCTCGCGGGCCTTGTCCAGGTCACCGGAGGCCGACGGCAGGGCCTGGGGGTCGCAGGCGTCCGGCAGTCCCGCCGGGGTCACGGCGGTCGGCTTGCCGAGCCCGCCGGTGGCCACCTGGGCGATCTGCCCGCGGTCCATCGCCAGGTTGAGCGCGGTCCGCACACGCGGGTCGGCGAGCTTGGAACCGGGCTTCCTGGTGTTGGTGAACAGGTAGTAGTAGTCGGTGGTGGCCTGGTCGGCGACCTGGACGTTCGCGGCGCCGCGGAGCGTGGTGCGCGAGTCGACGTTGCCGAGCACCGCCATCGACGCCTGGCCGTTCTGCAGCGCGGCGACCCGCGCGGCCTCGTCGGCCGCGATGCTGATCTCCAGCCCTTCCAGCGCCGGCTTGCCCTGCGACCAGTACTTGGCGTTGCGCTTGAAGCTCCACGACACGTCCTGGCGGTGCGCGGCGACGGTGAACGGGCCGGTGCCGAGCATCTCGTCCTTGGGCTTGACCGAGCCGTCCTCGATCTCCTTCATCGGCAGGACGGCCGCCGGAACGTTGGCCAGCGCCGACAGGAACGGGGTGTAGGGCTCGCTCAGCCTGACGGTGACGACGCCGTCGCCGGTCTTGCGCACCGAGGTGACCGGCCCGAGCTGGCCCGACCACACCGACTTGGCCTTGCGCAGCCGCTCCAGGCTGCCGGCCACGTCGTCGGCCGTCATCGCGCGGCCGTTCGAGAAGGTGACGCCCTCGCGCAGGTGGAAGACGTAGGTCTTCGGGTCGGGGGTCTCCCACCGCTCGGCCAGCAGCGGCTGGATCGAGAAGTCCGGCCCGACCGTCACCAGCGTCTCGTAGACGAGGGACATCAGCTGCCAGGACGTCGCCACGTCGGCCATCTGCGGGTCGAGCCCGGTCGCCGCGCCGGTGTCGACGTGCGTCTGCAGCTTCAGGACGCCGCCCGCGGGGAGCGCGGTGTCGGCGACGGCCGCGTAGCCGTTCTTGCCGCCGGCGTTCCCTGCCGTGGTCGTCTCGCCGGCCGTGCAGGCCGCGGTGAGCATCAGGGCCGCGGCGCCGCAGGCGGCCAGTTTCGCGTGGCGCATGAGCACCATCTCCAGAGGATTCGTGCGAACGGGGTCAGTGGCGGGTGGGCGTTCAAAGGCGGGTGGGCGTTCAGTGGCAGTGGCACGCCTCGCCGCCGCCGCAGCAGGCCGAGGCGCTCGGCGGGACGTCCAGCGTGGGGTTGCGGTCGAAGAAGCCGGCCGGCTTGAGCGTGAAACCGCAGGTGTCGACCGGCATGATCGGCCAGTCCTCCAGGCGGGGGAAGTGGGTCAGGCCGAAGGTGTGCCACAGGACGATGTCCTGGCCGTCGATGTCGCGCCCGGCGGCCGCGTACGCCGGCAGCCCCGCCCCGCCAGGATGCTGGTTGGGCAGATCGCCGGCCGGGTAGCGCTCGGCGGGGTCGTGCCGGGTCACCCACAGGTGGTGGGCCGCGAAGCCGGCGCGGGACGCGATCGGCGACCCCGGGTCGGCCATGAGGGCCGGGCCCGCCTCCGGGTGCAGCGCGTACCCGACGGGCTCCCCCAGCCGGTTGGTGACCGACGGGTTGACGACGTGCCAGGCCCGGTTGCGGACGGGGTCGGCGTCCCGCCGAGCCTCGTGCTCGGTGCGCAGCCTCGTGGCGGCACGGCCGAAGGCGTTGCCGTACGGGTTCCCCTCCCCGCTGGGGATGGGGACGACGTCCACCTCTTCGACGGCGTTCTCCAGGCCGTCCACCATCATGTCCAGCCGCGCGCCGAACAGGTGCTGGTGGTACGGCGCGGCGAGGCCCGGGGCGAGCTGCGACGCGTACGGCGCCACCCGCTCGTCGTAGGCCCCGGTGAAGACGATGCCGGTGGCCTTGACCTCCAGCTCGATCGTGCCGTCCAGGTAGAGGTACCAGTAGAAGCCGTAGTCGTAGTTGCCGACGGTGACGAAGAAGGAGATGACCAGCCGGCGCTGGCGCCGGGTCTCGCTGGAGCCGTTGGCCGGATCGGTGTGCTTCCAGAGGACGCCGTAGTCCTCCTCGTGCATGCAGATCGCGTTCGGCAGCACCATCGGCCGACCGTCGTCACCGGCCACCGTGACGTCGAAGTAGGTGATGTCGCCCAGGCAGTCGCAGCCCAGCTCCAGCGCGTTGGCCAGCCGCCCGAGCTGGTATTCGCCGGTGTCGAAGTAGGTCTGCCAGAACCGGATCGGGCCCGGGTCGGCATACGGGACGATCATCTCGGCGACCGAGGCGCGGTAGACCACCGGCCGCGTCCGGCCCTGGTCGTCGAACCCGACCTGGTGCAGGACCAGGCCCTCGCGCATGTCGTAGCCGAGCCGCAGGCTCCACTTCTCCCAGGTGACCAGGGGCCCGTCGACCTGGAAGCTCGGCCCCTCGGGCTGGGTGATCTCGATCGGCTTCTGCGTGGTGCGCGGCGGGCCCGCGACCTCGGGGAGGTGGTAGTCGCCGGACTCTTCCGGCACCGGCTGCGGTCCGGTGTCGACGATCTCCAGGACCTCCCCGGCGATGAGGTCGACGAACGCGACCAGCCCGTCGATCGGGTACGCCCACGGCAGGCTCTCGGGCGTGGGCTGCCGGTGCGCCAGCACCCGTGCCAGCCGGCGGCCCGGCTCGGCGGGGAGGCCGAAGTGGCCGGCCGACAGGGCGGCGAGGTAGACGGTGTCCTGGTCGGTGATCCCGCGCGCCGCGAGCGCCTTGGCCCAGCCCTCGTCCTCGCGCAGGACGCGCCGCACCAGCGCGTGGTCGCCGGTGAGCAGCGGGACCTGCCCGTCGGTGACCGGGTCGAGCGGCCTGCGCTCGTCCACCCGGCGGTCCCCGATGGAGACGATCACGTCCTCGGCGGCGCCGGTCGCGGCGTCGATCAGCAGGACGCGCGCCCGCCGCGCGGTCTCGGCCCCGCTCAGGACGGCCTGCTTGGGCGGCTCCTCCAGCCCCACGTAGGCGATCCTGGTGGTGCCGGTGGCCACTCCCCCGGCCGCCAGGATCTCCTGGATGTCGCCGAACTCCTGCGGGCTCAGCGGATCCAGCGGATGGGAGCGGTCGCCCGCGCCGAGCATCCGCCCCGTCGAACCGTGGGACCCCATCGTTTCCTCCGATCATGCCGGAACGTTCCGGCAGTGGGAGCACGGTAGGGGATGCCGGAACGTTCCGGCAAGACCCCCGCCCCGGATCACCGGGCCCCGCCGGGACGGTTACGATGACGCCGTGTCCCCGACCCGCCCCGTCACCCTCCTGACCGTCGCCGAGCGCGCGGGCGTCTCCAAGACCACCGCCTCGGACGCTCTGCGGAGCTCGGGACGGGTCTCGGCGCAGACCCGCGCCGTGGTCCTGGAGGCCGCCGCCGAGCTCGGCTACGTCCCCAACGGCTCGGCCCGCCACCTGCGCCGGGCCAGCACCGGCGCGATCGGGCTGCACGTGCCCGAGGTCCTCACCCGCTCGGACTACTACATGCGGTTCGTGTTCGGGGTCGTCGAGGCGGCCGCCGCCCACGACCACGACCTGACGCTCATCACCTCCGGCCCGTCCTCGCGGGTGCCCCGCGTCGACGGCCTGATCCTGGGCGACCCGCTCGACGGCGACCCCGTCGTCGAGCGGCTGATGCGCGCCGGCCTGCCGACGGTCACCGGCGAGCGTTTCCGCGGCGACGGGACGGCCGACGGCGTGGTGGTGTCCGATCACGCCGCGATGCTGGGCGAGATGCTCGACCACCTGCGCGAACGCGGCGCCTCCCGGCCCGCCCTCATCGTGGCGGGCGGCGAGAGCGACTGGGCCGCCGGCATCCGGCGCGGCTACGACGAATGGTGCGCCCGGCACGGCGCGGCCTCCGTCGTGGGCACGGTCCCCTTCGACGTCTCCTACGACGAGACCCGCGCCGTGGCCCGTGCGCTGCTGGCCACCGACCCCCGCCCCGACGCCCTGATCTGCGCGCCCGCCGGCTCCGCCGCCCAGCTCCAGCCGGTCCTGAGCGAGGCCGGGCTCCGGGCCGGCACCGACCTGCTGCTCGCCTCCTGCGTCGAGGGCCCGAGCATGCGCGCGGCCGATCCGCCGATCACCGCCGTCGACCTGCACCCCCGCGAGGCCGGCGCCGCCTGCGCCGAGCTGCTCTTCGAGATCCTCAACGGTGACGCCCCGCCCGGCAGCGAACGCTCGCACCCGATAGAGCTCATCGTCCGCGCCTCGACCCGCGGCGCCACGGCGTAGACCGTACGAACTCAGATCATCCGTCCCCGGGGCGTCGCGCGAATCTACTCCGTGACCGCCAACACCAGAGAACACCCGCAGACCGAGGCCGGGACGTTAGCCCGCTCGGGGCCGCTCACGGGGGCGGAACCAGCGGCCGTATCCGGTCATTGAGCGCCGGCATCGAACCGGACGGCCCCGGCATCCGTGAGCCAGGAGATGGGCCTGGCCAACGGCGTCCCCCGCGCAGGCCGATGAGCAGTGGCGGAGACGAGGGCGGGGGGCTCTTCTGTTGCGCTGGGAATTACGCCGGCCTGACACGGCCCGCCCATCGGCACCTTCGCACCCCCGCGCGTGCGTGAGCCTGCGATCAGGCGCTCCCCAGGTCCCACGCGGGTGTGAAGTGGGCTCAATGCGGCGTCAGTTCGGCGTCAGCAACTCGGGTTAGGTTCCCTGTAGAAAGTGAGAAAGCAATGCCGGAACGCTAAATGTTAATAGAGAAGAAAGAGAATATGCTGGCGATCGAGAGGCTGCACGAACTCCCACCGTCCGAGCGGCGCGGAGAGCTCGAAGAACTCGTCATCACGGAATTCAAGACGACCCTGATGATGACGGAGGACGACGAACTCCCGCTCGATATGAGCTATTTCGAGCTCGGTTTCACCTCGCTCGGACTCACGGAGATCAAGGAACGACTCGAAACGCAGCTCGGCCGCCCGGTGAGCACGAATGTGCTTTTCAACAGCCCGACCATGGAACGGCTCCTGTCTTATCTGGCCGACGAGGTCCTCGCGGACCTCTTCGGCTCCCTGTCAATGCCGACAGATTGAGGAGCGGGCCGGTCAGTGCCCCGCTCCAGTGAATCACTGCCGCTATCGGCCTAGCGGGCAGCAGAGGAAAGGGACGCCAGGTCGTGAACAACCCGAATCCGCAGACGCTCACCGCCCGGTCCGCCGAGCATGCCCGGCGGCGCCCCGGCCATCCGGCCGTCCGGTGCGAGGGGCGCGAGGTGACCTATGCGGAGCTGCACCGCCGCAGCAACCAGACCGCGCACGCGCTGCTCGCCGAGGGACTGCGCCGGGGAGCGCGGGTCGCCTACCTCGGCCGCGAGTCCGAGCACTACTTCGAGATCGCGCTCGGCTGCGCCAAGAGCGGGACCGTGCTCGTGCCGATCAACTGGCGGCTGACCGCGCGCGAGGTGGACCACGTGCTGCGCGACTCCGGCGCCGAGCTGCTGTTCGCCGAGCGCGAGTTCCGGCCCGTCGCCGACCGGCTGCGGCCCGTCCTGCCCGCGCTGCGCACGATCATCGAGATGGACACTCCCGGGTCGCTCGCCGACGGCTTCCTGGGCTGGCGGGCCGGTCATCCCGAGACCGATCTCGATCCCGGCACCGGGCGCGACGACGCCGTCGTGCAGATGTACACCAGCGGGACGACCGGCCTGCCCAAGGGCGTCGTGCTGGCCCACCGCACGTACTTCACCCTGATGGACCACATGACCCGGGCGGGGCTCGACTGGTACGACTGGCACCCCGAGGACCGCTCGATGAGCTGCTTCTCCAGCCTGCACTCGGCGGGCATGGGCTGGTTCATGGTCGGGTTCGCCGCCGGCTGCACGAACGTGGTCATGCGGATGTTCGTCCCGGAGGAGGCGGTGAAGCGCGTCCACGAGGACGGGATCACGGTCATGCAGGCGGCTCCGGCGATGTTGCGGATGCTGCTGGCCGAGCCCGGCGCCACGCCCGAGGCGTTCGCCTCGCTGCGCAAGATGATCTACGGGGGGTCGGCGATCGCACCGGCGCTGCTGCGCCGGTGCATGGAGCGGCTGGACTGCGAGCTCGCGCAGATGTACGCGGCGGCTGAATCGGGCAGCGTGGTGACGTGCCTGGCTCCCGCGGAGCACACGCCGGACAATCCGCGGCTGGGCTCGGTCGGGGTGCCCTGCCCGGGCAACGAGGTGCGGATCGTGGGCCGCGACGGGGAGATCCTCCCCGCCGGCCGGGTCGGGCAGATCCACGCCCGGACCCCCGCCCTCTTCATCGAGTACTGGCGGCGGCCGGAGGCGACCACGGAGGCGTTCGCGGACGGCTGGCTGCGCATGCCGGACGCGGGCTACCTCGACGAGGACGGCTACCTGTTCGTCCTCGACCGGCTGGACGACACCATCATCGTCGCCGGCCAGAACATCTATCCCGTCGAGGTCGAGATGGCGCTGGCCGAACACCCCGCGATCGCCGAGGTCGCCGTCGTGGGCGTGCCCGACGAGCGCTGGGGCCAGGGCGTCAAGGCCGTGGTCGTGTTCCACGGAGACCAGCGGGCGACCGCGCGGGACCTCAGGGTGTTCCTGCGCGGCAGGATCGCCGACTTCAAGATTCCCACCCGGTACGACTTCGTGGCCGGACTGCCCCGCAATCCGACCGGCAAGATCCTGCGCCGGATGCTGCGCGCGGAAGCGCGATGAACGGGAGCGCGCCGGACAGCGAGGTCCGGACGCACCAGATCGGGGGTCCCCATTCCGGCCATCGCCGCGATGGGGAGTTCGCTGAGAAATCGGCAAAGGGGGAGCTTCACTTGATCGAATTCTTCGTCCTCGGACCGCTGGAATGCCGGTCCGCCAATCGTCTCGTGAACATATCGGGAACGCTTCAGCGAGCACTGCTCGCGACGCTCCTGGCCGCCGAGGGAGTTCCAGTGTCAGTGGACTTACTGGTCGCGGAGCTGTGGGGAGACTCGCCCCCGCCGCACTGGGAGAACGCGCTGCAGGCGCATATCAGCAGGCTGCGGCGGCGGATCGACGCCGTCGCCGACGACCGGTCCACCGGGCTCATCGTCGAGCATTCCGGATACTGCCTGCAGACCGACGATGAAAAAGTGGACGCGAAAGTGTTCATGCGCAAATTCGACAAGGCCCGGCTGCTCGGCGCCACCGATCCGAGAACGGCGGCCGACGCGCTGCGCGACGCGCTCTCACTGTGGCGTGGCAAAGCCTTCGGCCTGGTGACCCAGGGATCGTTGTGCCGCACGGTCGCGCAGCGCTACGAGACCGCCCGGCTGGTGGCGCTGGAGACGCTGTTCGATCTGGAGCTCCGGACCGGGCGGCACACCGACATCATCCCGATGTTGTCGGAGCTGGTCGAGGCGCCGACGCTCAACGAGCGCTTCTGCGAGCAGCTGATGATCGCGCTCTACCGGTCCGGGCAGCAGGCACGGGCCCTCAGCTCCTATCTCCGGATGCGCGACCGGCTCGACGACGAGCTCGGCGTCGAGCCGACCATCACGTTGCGCAATCTCTTCAACGCCATCCTCAACCACCACCCGGCGCTCCGGCTGGGCGCCGACCACGCGGTGCTGCGCGCCTGACGGCATGCCCGGCCGTGCTCGGTCATGGTCGACCTCCCCGCTCCCCCCATATCGTCGAGATCATGACCGGGCACGGCTAGCGATCGCCGGTGATCCTCATCAGGCGCCGGCCGAAGTCCGACATGACGGCCGCGGCGTGCTCGCCCACATAGAAATGCCCGCCTGGATACTCCTGGTGGCCCAGATACCGGCGGCTGCGCCCCGTCCAGGCCGTCATCGCGTCCGGCTCGACCAGCAGCGGGTCCGAGCCGCCGGCGTAGGACACCAGCGGGCACTCCACCACGGCCCCGTCGTCCTCGTACTGCACCGCGATACGGAAGTCCGCGATCACCGGCGGCATGACCAGCTCCACCATGTCCGGGTCGTCCCAGAGCTCCTTCGGGAAGGCGCCGAGATCCTTGAACAGCCCGCCGAACTCGTCCATCGACAGCTTCTCGTGCCCCGGGGGAGCCTGGAAGAAGCCCTTCGGCGACCAGCCCGACATGCCGAGCAGCGACGGCGGCGGATCGCCGTCGGCTTCGAGCCGGACGGCCAGCCGGTAGGCGAGCATGGCGCCGATGCAGTGCCCGAAGAACGCGTACGGGCGCTCGTCGTCCACCGTCTCCAGCACGGCGCGATGAAGGTCGTCGAGGAGCGACTCCCAGTCGGCGGGCAGCGGCTCGGCGCGCCGGCTCTGCCGCCCGGGCAGCGTCAGCGCCTGGGCGCCGATCTCCGCGGGCAGCAGGCGGGTCCAGCCCCGGTAGGCGGCCGCCCCGCTGCCCGCGTGCGGCATCAGGAACAGACGGATCGAGGCCTCCCCCGGCGGCTGTGCGGGGCTGAACCAGCGGCCCGCCGAGACGGCCGTGTTCTCCGTCGTGCCCGTGTTCTCCGTCGTGCCCGTGTTCTCCGTCGTTCCCGTGTTCTCCGTCGTGCCCATCGTCATCCCACCTTCTCCGGCAGCCCGTCGAGGAACTCGGCGAGCGCGCGGGGCGTCGGGTTGTTGAAGATCTCTGGCGTGGCGAACGAGACCGGCAGCGCCGCGCAGAGCTCCTTGCGGATCCTGACCGCGAGGAGCGAGTCCATCCCCAGGTCGGTGAAGTCGACGTCGGCCCCGACATCGGCGAGGTCGGAGTACCCCAGCACCGCGGCGACCGTCGTGCGGACCAGCTCGGTGATCGCCGTGCGGCGTTCGGCGCCTTCCGGGACCGGCGCCGGCGGCGCCGCCTCGGTGAGGGCGGCCGGTCGCGGAGCGGCCTGGCCCGCGTCCGCCTCGACGGCGGGACGGGCTGGGGCCGCGGGGGATTCCCCCGCCGGGCCGAGCGGCAGCCGGTACGGCCTGCGATCGAACGCGTACGTCGGAAGGTTGATCTTCCGCCCAGGGCGCCCCCGGTGGAAGTCGGGCCACGAGATCGGCTGACCGGCCGCGTAGGCCTTCGCGACCGATTCGAGCAGCACCCGGCCGTCCCGGTCGGACGAGTGCATGCTGGCCAGCCAGACGTGCCTGCCGGGCGGGACGCAGCGCTTGCCCAGCGACGTCAGCGTCGCGGACGGGCCGACCTCGACGAAGAGGTGTTTGCCGCGCCGGTCCAGCGCCCGCATGGCGGCCATGAAGTTCACCGGTTCGGAGATATGGCGGACCCAGTAGTCGGCGGAGAAGTCGCTCTTCCTGGCGACCTCGCCGGTCAGCGCCGACACGAGGGTGATCGCGGGCTCGGTGAACCGGACGCCGTCGAGCGCCTCCCGCAGTTCCTCGGTCACCTCGGCCATCAGGGGCGAATGGGACGCCTGCGACACCGTGAGGTGCGCGAACTCGATGTCCCGCGCGGCCAGCTCGGCGGTGATCGCCGCCAGGGAGTCGCGCCCGCCGGAGATGACGCATTGCTGAGGCGCGTTGATGGCGGCGACGGCGACATCCGGGTAGGCGGCCAGCATCGGGGCGACCGCGTCCGCGCCGGCCCCGACGGACACCATGCGGCCGGGAGTGCGCACCGAGTCCATCAGCCGCGCCCGCACCGTGATCAGCTTGGCGGCGTCCGCGAGGCCGAACAGTCCGGCCACCGCTCCCGCCGCGACCTCTCCCATGCTGTGGCCCGCGACGGTGGTCGGCCTGACCCCCCACGACATCCAGAGGCGGGCGAGCGCGTACTCGATCGCGAACTGGACGGGCTGCCCGTACCGGGCCAGGTCGAGCGCCTCGGCGTCCTCGGTTCCGCAGGTCCCCAGCACCATGCTCTTGATCGGGCGGCCGGCGAGCGGGGTCAGCACTTCGTCGCAGGCGTCCAGTTCCTCGGCGAACACGGGGTGCCGCCGGTACAGCGCGGCGCCCATGCCGGGGCTCAGGGGGTTCAGGCCCGAGAAGAGGAACCCGACCTTGCGGGCGCCGCCGGGCGGCCCGCCGCGCTCCACGGTGGCCAGCATCTCTTCGAGCCTGGCGGCGAGGTCGTCGGACCCGGTCACCACGCCCGACACCCGATGACGGAAATGGGCACGGCCGACGTTGGCGGTGTGGCACAGAGCGGCGATGTCGAGGCCGGACCGGCCGGCCGCCCACCCCTGGTAGGCCCGGATCTGCCCGGCGAGCGCCGGGACCGACTTGGCGGAGATGGTCAGCACGTGAGCGTCGCCGGATTCAGGCGTCCGGGTGACCGAGGGCGCCTTCCTCGGCGCCTCTTCCAGAACTGCCGAGGCGATCGTCCCGGTGAACCCGAACGAGTTCACCAGCCCGCGGCGGACGTCGGCCCGCCACGGCTCCGGCCGGGTGGGAACGCGGACCGGCCAGGTCTCCCAGGCGATGCGGCTGGAGGGCTTGTCCAGGTGGAGATGCGGGAACACGGTGCCGTAGCGCATCTGCAGCACCGTCTTGACCACGCCGCCGATGCCGGCCGCGGCCTCCATGTGCCCGACGTTGGTCTTGAGCGAAGCGACCAGCAGCGGATCGTCCGCGCTGTGCGACGGGCCGAAGACCTCGGCGATCGAGGCCATCTCGATCGGGTCGCCGAGGGGCGTGCCGGTCCCGTGGGCCTCGACGTACTGGATGTCACCGGGTTCGAGGTTCGCGCCGGCCAGCGCGGCGCGCATGAGCGCCTCCTGCGCGAGGCCGTTGGGGGCGGTGAATCCGGCGCTCTCGCCGTCCTGCCGGACCGCGGTGCCGCGGACCAGCGCCAGCACGGTGTCACCGTCCCGCTCGGCGTCGCTGAGCCGCTTGAGCACGACCACGGCGCACCCTTCGGCGCGGCCGTAGCCGTCGGCGGACTCGTCGAAGGTCTTGCATCGCCCGTCGGCTGAGAGCGCCTGCATGTCGGTGAGCAGCACGCTGCTGTACGGGTGGTGGATGATGCCGACGCCACCGCACAGCGCGAGCTCGCATTCGCGGCCGCGCAGGCCGCCGACCGCGAGGTGCAGAGCGGCCAGCGACGACGAGCAGGCGGTGTCGACCGACATGCACGGACCGCGCGCGCCCAGGAAGTAGGAGACCCGCCCCGCGACGGCCGCGTTCAGGACCCCGCCGGCGAGGTACCCGTCCATGTCCTCGGCGGCGAGTGCCCCGATCTCCCACGCGAAGTCCAGGGCGCTGGCGCCGAAATAGACCCCGACGTTGCCGCGCCGCAGCCCGGTGGGGTCGATATTGGCGTTCTCCAGCGCCTCCCATGACGTTTCCAGGGCCAGGCGCTGCTGCGGGTCGATGCAGCGCGCCTCCTTCGGGGAGATGTTGAAGAACGGGGCGTCGAACTGGTCGATTCCCGTCAGGAAACCACCGCTTGCGGAGCTTATTCGACCGTTTCCCTCACCATTGGACCCAGTGAATTCGGCGGCGTTCCACCGGTCCGATGGAATGGACATGATCGCGGACTTTCCCGAGCCGAGATACTCGGCGAAGGCGCCGAGGGTCGTGCTGCCGCCCGGCATCCGGAGGCCGATTCCCACAATCGCGATGGGCTCGTGCAGCCGCTGGAGCTGCGACTCGTACTCGCGGATGATCTCACGTGCCGCGCCAAGCTCAGCTTCGATCGTCATGCGGGCCAATATGCCAGCCGACCCTGATGCGCAGCTGTTTCACCGCTGACGGCGGCGCGTCAGAAGGCCGTCAGCGGGCGATCAGAAGCCTCTGCGAGGATCCACGAGGACGAAAAAGAAGATTGCGACAATCACCCTGGAGCGCACTCGTGGCCGATCCTTTTGAAAACGAGGAAGCCGAATATCTCGTTCTGGTCAATGACCAGGGCCAGCATTCGCTGTGGCCGGAATTCATCGACGTTCCGTCCGGCTGGCAGGTGGCGTTCGGCGGCGGCGGGCGGCAGGAATGCCTGGACTACGTCGCGGCGAACTGGACGGACATCACGCCGAGAAGCCAGGTCCCCGGGTGAGCGCGCGATGACCGACCTCATCGCTACGACGGAGGCGACGCTCTGCCGGGTCATCGCAGAGGTCCTCAGCCTGGAGCTCGTCGGCCCCGGGGACGGCTTCTTCGAGGTGGGCGGCGACAGCGTCCTGGCGGTTCAGGTCGTCGCCCGCGCGCGCGAGGCCGGCCTGGCTCTCGGCGTGCGCGACCTGTTCGACCACCAGACCCCCGAAGCGCTGGCCGCCGTGATCGACGACCGTTCCGCCGCCACCGGCGCGGACGGCGACATCGCGGACTCCACTGCCCTCGCCCGATCCGCGGCGCCGGTGGAATCGCCGCTGCTGACCTTCGCGGACGACGAGTTCGGCGAGTTCGGGGACGACGGCGCCGATCCTCACGCCGGCAGTGCCGAGGGCGAATGGGAGACCATCACATGAACCGCGCCGGCATCGAGTGCGTCCTGCCGCTGACCCCCTTGCAGGAAGGGCAGCTTTTCCACGCCGAGTTCGACGAGGCCGGCCCGAGTCTCTACAACATGTACCTGTCGGCCTTGCTGACCGGGCCCCTGGACGTCGCGGCGCTGCGGTCCGCCTGCGCGCGGTTGCTGGCGAGGCATCAATGCATGCGCGCGTGCTTCCGCCGGGACCGGGCGAACCAGACAGTCCAGGTCGTCCTGCGCGAGGTACCGCTGCTCTGGCGCCAGGTCGATCTGTCCGCCCACCCCGAGCCCGAGCGCACCGAGCGGCTGAACCGGCTGGCGGAGGCCGTCCGGACGGACCGCTTCGACCTCACGAAGCCGCCGCTGACCCGGTTCGTGCTGGTACGCCTGGCGCCCGACCGGCATCGCTTCATCCTCTGCACCTACCACGCCGTGCTGGACGGATGGTCTTCCTGGCTGCTGCTGGGCGAGCTGGCCCAGATTTACGAGCAGGGCGGGGACGACACCGGACTGCCGGCGCCGCCGCCCTACGAGGGCTATTACCGGTGGCTGGCCCAGCAGGACCGCGCCGAGGCCGAGAGCTCGTGGCGAACCGCGCTCACCGGGCTGCCGGGGCCGACCCTGCTGGCTCCGTCCGAGCCCGAACGATGGCTGGCCGACAGCGAGCGGTTCACCGTGGAGATTCCCGCCGAACTGGTCACGAGGTTGCGAGGCTTCACCCGCGGCCGTGGCCTGACCATGAACACCGTCTTCCAGGGAGCGATGGGACTGGCCCTCGGAACCGCCACCGGCCAGAGCGACGTGGTGTTCGGAGGCACGGTCACCGGCCGCTCCCCCGAGGTGCCGGGCATCCAGAACATGGCGGGGATGTTCCTCAACACGCTGCCGGTCCGGATCCGCCAGGACCTGACCCGGGCCGAGACGGCCGCCGCCATGCTGGCGCGGGTCCAGGCCGAGCAGGCGCGGCTGATCCCCCACCACCATCTCGGCCTGGTCGAGGTCCGCCGCGCGGCGGGACAGCCGGAGCTCTTCGACGCGCACCTGTCGTTCCAGAACTTCCCCGGGGCCGGCACGACGGGCGGGTTCGCCATGTCCGACGTCCGGACCGACGTCAAGACCAACTACACGCTGAGCCTCGCCGTGCAGGCGTCGGACGACGTGATCGAGATGGACGTCGAACACCGGCCCGGCCTGTTCGGCCGGGAACGCGCCGAGGAACTGGCGGCGAGGCTGGTGCGGGCGCTGGAGGCGATGGCGACGGCGCCGGGCGTCCCGGTGCGGGATGTCCAGGTGCTGGCGGCCGAGGAGCGGCGGGCGCTGCTGGACCTGGGCCGGACCCGGCCGGCAGTGGCCGGGCCGGAGCTGGTGCCGGAGCTCTTCGCGACGCGGGCGGCGGCGGAACCGGAGTCGACCGCGCTGGTGTGCGGCGACGTGGAGATGTCGTTCGGCGAGCTGGCCGGACGGGTGAACCGGCTGGCCCGGTGGCTGATCGCGGCGGGGGCGGGCCCGGGAGACCCGGTCGCGGTGCTGCTTCCGCGATCGGCGGACTCGGTGGTCGCGATGCTGGCGATTCTGACGGCCGGGGCGATGTACGTACCGGTGGACGTGTCCTACCCCGCCGAGCGGGTGCGGTTCATGCTGGCGGACTCGGCGCCGCGCGTCGTGATCACAACGACGGAGTTCGCGGCGGCCGGGGAGGCGGCCGGTGCGCGGCCGCTGGTGCTGGACTCCCCCGAAGCCGTCGCCGAACTGGCGGGATCGGCGGACGGACCGGTCATCGCGGCGGAGCGCCGCGGCTCGCTGGAGCCGTCCGGCCCGGCGTACATGATCTACACCTCCGGTTCGACGGGCCGGCCCAAGGGCGTGGTCGCCACCCATCAAGGCCTGGCGAACCTGTTCGCGTTCTTGCACGGCGAAGTCTTCGAGCCCGGCGAGCGGCGAGCCGGACGGCGGCTGCGGGCGATCCTGGTGTCCGCGCTGTCGTTCGACGCGTC
This sequence comes from Spirillospora sp. NPDC048911, assembly GCF_043198015.1. Lineage (NCBI taxonomy): Bacteria > Bacillati > Actinomycetota > Actinomycetes > Streptosporangiales > Thermomonosporaceae > Spirillospora > Spirillospora sp. NPDC048911. The sequence continues at coordinate 214,066 of NZ_JBICUD010000003.1, forward strand.
CTGGGACATGGTGCTGTGCCTGCTGGCCGGCCATGAACTGCACGTCCTCGACGACGACGTCCGCCGCGACGCGCACGCGCTGATCGAATACGTCCGCGAACACCGCGTCGACGTGGTCAACGTGACCCCCTCGTACGCGGAACAACTGGCCGAGGACGGCCTCCTGGAGGGGGACGGCCGGCCCTCGGTGCTGATCCTCGGCGGTGAGGCGGTCGGGGCCAAGCTCTGGGAGCGGGTCAGCCGAGCCGAGGGCGTGGCGGGCTGGAATTTCTACGGCCCGACCGAGTGCACGGTCGACTCAGTGATCACCCGGGTCGGCGGCGCTCGGCCGGTGCTCGGCCGCCCGGTGCCGGGCACCCGGGCGTACGTGCTGGACGAATGGCTGCGCCCGGTCCCGGTGGGGGCGCCGGGCGCGCTGTACGTGGCGGGGGCCCAGGTCGCCCGGGGGTATGGGGGCCGTCCCGGGCTGACCGCGGAGCGGTTCGTGGCAGACCCCTTCGGAGCGCCCGGCGAACGGATGTACCGCACCGGTGACCTGGCGCGGTGGACGCGCGGCGGCGTGCTGGAGTTCCTCGGCCGCGCCGACGACCAGGTCAAGATACGCGGGTTCCGGATCGAGCCCGACGAGGTCGCCGCGGTCCTGGCAGAAAGCCCGCTGGTCGGCCAGGCCGCGGTGGTGGTCGGGGAAGGCGGCCTGGTGGCCTACCTGGTGCCGGCCGGCGGCGCCGATGTCGATGCTGTACGCCGCCACGCCATGGCCGAGCTCCCCGACCACATGATCCCCTCAGCGTTCGTGGCGCTCGACGCCCTGCCGCTGACCCCGAACGGCAAGCTCGACCGCGCCGCTCTCCCCGACCCCGCCGATGCGCACGCCCCGATGGGCCGGGGCCCGCGCGATCGCCAGGAAGAAGTGCTGTGCCGCCTCTACGCGGAGTTGCTCGGACGCGAGCCGATCGGGATCGACGACGACTTCTTCGCGCTCGGCGGCCACTCGCTGCTCGCCACCCGGCTGACCAGCCGGATCCGGACCGAGCTCGGCGCCGAGCTCTCCGTCCGGGCGGTGTTCGAGGCGCCGACCGTGGCCGATCTCAGTGCCAGGCTCGCCGGCGCCCGGCCCGCCCGGCCCGCGCTGCGCCCGATGAGCCGCGCGGCGACGACCTAAGGAGACACGATGATCCCGCTGTCCTTCTCGCAGCGAAGGTTCTGGTTCCTGAACAAGCTGGAAGGCCCCAGCGCGACCTACAACATGGCGGGGGCCCTGCGGTTGCGGGGGCCGCTGGACCACCAGGCGATGGCGGCGGCCGTCAACGACGTCATCGACAGGCACGAGCCGTTGCGGACGGTGTTCCCGGACACCGAGGGAGAGCCCTACCAGCGGATACTGGAGATCGGAAGCGCCCGCCCGGAGCTGGAGATCATCCGGGTCGAACCCGGTGACCTGGCGGCGGCGAAGCACCGGGCCGCGAACCACGTCTTCGACCTCACCGCCGCCAGGCCGCCGTTCCGCGCCACCCTGTTCGTCCTCGGCCCGGACGAGCACGTGCTGATGATCGTGGGCCATCACATCGTCGGGGACGGCTGGTCGACGGCACCGCTGCTGCGCGATGTCGGGCGCGCCTACCAGGCGCGGTCCGAGGGACGCGAGCCGGATTGGAAGCCCCTGCCGGTCCGGTACGCGGACTACGCCCTGTGGCAGACCGAGGTGCTCGGAAAGGCCGACGATCCCGGCAGCGTCCTGGCGGAGCAGCTGGAGTTCTGGACGAAGGAACTGGCGGGCGCCCCGGAGTGCCTGCCGCTGCCCACCGACCGGCCCCGGCCCGCGTTCGCCAGCTATCGCGGTGACACCGTCCCGTTGACAGTGGACGCGGACCTGCACGCTCGCCTCGTCGACCTGGCGCGCGAGAGCGGAGCGACGCTGTTCATGGCGCTGCACGCCGCGCTGGCCGTGCTGCTGAGCAGGTGGGGCGCTGGGAACGACATCCCGATCGGGTCACCGCTGGCCGGCCGCACCGACGAGGCCTTGGACGATCTGGTCGGATGCTTCATCAACACGGCGGTCGTGCGCACGGACGTCTCCGGGGACCCGACCTTCGCGGAGCTGCTCGGCCGGGTGCGCGAGCGGACGCTGGCGCTGCTGGAGAACCAGGACGCGCCGTTCGAGCTGGTGGTCGAGCACGTCAACCCGGAGCGGTCACCGGCCCGCAATCCCCTCTTCCAGGTCATGCTGACCCTCCTGAACGTGCCGCGTGACGCGGACCTGCTGCCCGGGCTGGACGCGGAGATGGAGGGGGTGCGCACGCCGACCGCCAAGGTCGATCTCTCGTTCAGCCTGACCGACGAGTACGGTCCCGGCGGCCGGCCGGCCGGGCTGACCGGGACTCTCGAGTACACGCTCGACCTGTTCGGCCGGGCGAGCGCCGAGGCGCTGGCCGGCGGACTGGTGCGGGTGCTGGCGGCGGCCGTGGCGGCACCGGACGTCCCGGTCGGCCGGCTCGACATCATGACCGCCGGGGAACGCCGGGCGCTGCTGGAGCTCGGGCATGGCGGGCCCGCGACGAGCGAACCGGAACTGCTGCCCGAGATGTTCGCGGCGCGGGCGGCGGCGATGGAGCCGGAGCTGACCGCGCTGGTGTGCGGCGGCGTCCAGGTCTCGCTCGGTGAGCTGGCCGGCCGGGTGAACCGGCTGGCCCGGTGGCTGATCGCCGCGGGAGCGGGCCCCGGGGTCCCGGTGGCGGTGGCGTTGCCGCGGTCCGCGGACGCGATCGCGACGATGCTGGGCGTGCTCGCCGCCGGGGCGATGTGGGTGCCGGTGGATCTGTCCTATCCGGCGGGCCGGGTGCGGTACATGCTGGCGGACGCGGCACCGCGCGTACTGGTGACGACTCCCGAGCTGGCTGCCGGGGCGGCGAGCGCCGATCTCCGGGTGCTGGTGCCGGGTTCGCCGTCGGCGGAGGCCGAGCTGGCCGGGCTGGCGGACGGGCCGGTCACCGCGGCCGAGCGCCGCGGCCCGCTGGAGCCGTCCGACCCGGCGTACATGATCTACACCTCCGGTTCGACGGGCCGGCCCAAGGGCGTGGTCGTCACCCATCAGGGCTTGGCGAACCTGTTCGCGGTCCTGCGCGGCGAGGTGATCGAGCCCGCGGCGCGGCGGGCCGGGCGGCGGCTGCGGGGGGTCCTGGTGGCCGCGCTGTCGTTCGACGCGGTCTGGATCATGACGCTGTGGTTGCTGGCCGGCCACGAGCTGCACGTGCTGGACGACGACGTCCGCCGCGACGCGGACGGCCTGATCGGCTACGTCCGCCGCCACGAGGTGGACGTCCTGCACGTCACCCCCTCCTTCGCCGAGCAGCTCATGACGGAGGGGGTGTTCGGGCAGGGCGGGCCGTCGGTGCTGATCCTGGGCGGCGAGGCGGTCGGGGCCGGGCTGTGGGAACGGGTCGGCCGCGTCGGCGGCGTGACCGGCTGGAACTTCTACGGCCCGACCGAATGCACGGTGGACTCGGTGATCGCCCAGGTGGGCGGTGACCGGCCGGTGATCGGCCGGCCGGTGCCGGGCACCCGCGTGTACGTGCTGGACGAGTGGCTGCGCCCGGTCCCGGCAGGGGTGCCGGGCGCGCTGTACCTCGCCGGCGCGCAGGTCGCCCGGGGGTATTGGCGCCGGACCGCGCTGACCGCCGGACGTTTCGTCGCCGATCCGTTCGGCGCTCCCGGCGAGCGCATGTACCGCACCGGCGATCTGGCCCGCTGGACCCACGACGGCGTCCTGGAATTCCTCGGCCGGGCCGACGACCAGGCCAAGGTGCGCGGGTATCGCGTCGAACCCGGCGAGGTCGCCGCGGTCCTCGCCGAGAGCCCGCTGGTCGGCACAGCGGCGGTGACCGTGCGCGACGGCACCCTGGTGGCCTACCTGATCCCCGCCGACGGCAACGCCGATCCCGGCGAGTTGCGCCGCCACGCCATGACCAGGCTCCCCGACCACATGGTCCCGTCGGCGTTCGTGACACTCGACGCCCTGCCGCTCACCCCCAACGGCAAACTCGACCGCGACGCCCTCCCCGACCCCGGCGCCTCGCACACCCCGGCCGGCCGCGGCCCGCGCGACCGCCGGGAGGAGGTGCTCTGCGGGCTGTTCGCCGAGCTGCTCGGCCGCGAGCCGATCGGGATCGACGACGACTTCTTCGCCCTCGGCGGCCACTCGCTGCTGGTCACCAGGCTGGTCAACCAGATACGGAGCGACCTGGGCGCCGAGCTCTCGGTCCGGGCGGTGTTCCAGGCGCCGACCGTGGCCGATCTCAGCGTCCTGCTCGCCGACGCGCGGCCCGCCCGGCCCGCGCTGCGCCCGATGACCGATCCAGCGACGAGCTGAGGAGACACGATGATCCCGTTGTCGTTCGCGCAGCGACGGCTGTGGTTCCTGAACAGGCTGGAAGGTCCCAGCGCGACCTACAACCTGACGGGAGCGCTGCGGATCCGAGGGCCGCTGGACCGCCGGGCGCTGGCCGCCGCGTTGAACGATGTGGTGCGCAGGCACGAGCCACTGCGGACGATCTTCCCGGACGCCGGCGGAGAGCCCTGCCAGCGGGTGCTGGACGCCGGCCAGGCCCGGCTGGAGCTGCCGGTCGTCGCCGGGCTCGGGCCCGGCGCCCTGGCGGCCGCCGTGCGCCACGCCGCGAACCAGGTGTTCGACCTGGCCGCCGCCCGGCCGCCGTTTCGCGCGACGCTGTTCGTCGCCGGCCCGGACGAGCATCTGCTCGTGTTCGTCGGTCATCACATCGCGGGGGACGGCTGGTCGACGGCTCCGCTGCTGCGCGATGTCGGGCGTGCCTACCGGGCACGATGCGAGGGACATGAGCCGGACTGGGAGCCGCTCCCCGTCCGGTACGCGGACTACACGCTGTGGCAGGCCGACCTGCTCGGGAAGGCCGACGACCCCGGCAGCGTCCTGGCGGGCCAGCTGGCCTTCTGGGCCAAGGAGCTGGCGGGCGCGCCGGAATGCCTGCCGCTGCCCACCGACCGCCCCCGGCCCGCGTTCGCCGGCCATGGCGGTGACACCGTGACATTGACGGTGGACGCCGGCCTGCACGCTCGTGTCGCCGACCTGGCGCGGGCGAACGGGGCGACGCCGTTCATGGTGCTGCACGCCGCACTGGCCGTGCTGCTGAGCAGGTGGGGCGCCGGGAACGACATTCCGGTCGGATCACCGCTGGCCGGCCGCACCGACAAGGCACTGGACGAGCTGGTCGGCTTCTTCGTCAACACGGTGGTCGTCCGGACGGAGCTGTCCGGGGACCCCACCTTCGCCGAGCTGGTCGGCCGGGTGCGCGAGACGACCCTGGCGGTGCTGGAGAACCAGGACGCGCCGTTCGAGCTGGTGGTCGAACACCTCAACCCGGAGCGGTCACCGGCCCGCAACCCCCTCTTCCAGGTCATGTTGAACGTCATGGTCATGCCACCGGCCGCGGAGCTGCTGCCCGGCCTGGCCACGGAGATGGAGGCGGTGCCCACGCCGACCGCCAAGGTCGACCTCACCTTCGCGGTGATGCAGCACTTCGCCCCCGATGGCCGGCCGGCCGGACTGGACGTCAGCGTCGTGTACGCCCTCGACCTGTTCGATCGGGAGACCGCGGAGGCACTGGCGGATGGTCTCGTGCGGGTGCTGGCGGCGGCCGTGGCTGCGCCGGACGTCGCGGTGAGCCGGACCGAGCTGCTGGCGCCGGACGAGCAGCGGGCGCTGCTGGACCTGGGCCAAGGCGAACCGGCGATGGCCGGACCGGAACTGCTGCCGGAGCTGTTCGCCGCGCGGGCGATGGCCGAGCCGGGCCTGACCGCGCTGGTGTGCGGCGACGCGCGGATGTCGTTCGGTGAGCTGGCCGGACGGGTGAACCGGCTGGCCCGCCTGCTGATCGCGGCCGGGGCCGGTCCGGGCGACCCGGTGGCGGTGGCGTTGCCGCGATCCACCGACGCGCTGGTGGCGATGCTGGGAGTGCTGACGGCCGGGGCGATGTACGTGCCGGTGGACGTCTCCCATCCCCCGGAACGGGTGCGCTCGCTGCTGGCGGACGCGGCACCGATGCTGGTGATCACCACGGCCGGAGCGGCGGACCAGGCTGCCCCCGGTGTCCGGCGGCTGGTGCTGGGCTCGGCGGAGGTGGCGGCCGAGCTGGCGGCGCTGCCGGACGGGCCGGTCGCCGCGGCCGAGCGCCGCAGGACGCTGGAACCGCCGGACCCGGCGTACATGATCTACACCTCGGGGTCGACGGGCCGGCCGAAGGGCGTGGTCGCCACCCACCAGGGCCTGGCGAACCTGTCCGCGTTCTTCCGCAACGAGATCATCGAGCCCGCGGCACGGCGGGCCGGGCGGCGGCTGCGAGCAGTTCTGGTGGCCGCGCTGTCGTTCGACGCGTCCTGGGACATGGTGCAGTGCCTGCTGGCCGGCCATGAACTGCACCTGCTGGACGACGACATCCGGCTGGACGCGCACGCCCTGGTCGGCTACGTCCGCGAGCACGGCATCGACGTGGTGAACGTGACCCCCTCCTATGCCGAACGGCTGGCCGAGGACGGGCTCCTCGCCGCGGAGAACCGGCCGCCGGTGCTGATCCTGGGCGGTGAGGCGGTCGGGGCCGGGCTCTGGGAACAGGTCGGCCGGACCGAGGGCACGGCGGGCTGGAACTTCTACGGCCCCACCGAATGCACCGTGGACTCGGCGGTCGCCAGGGTGAGCGGCGACCGGCCTGTGATCGGCCGTCCCGTGCCGGGCACCCGGATGTACGTGCTGGACGAATGGCTGCGCCCGCCTCCGGCCGGGGTCCCGGGCGCGCTGTACGTGGCCGGCCCGCAGGTGGCGCGGGGCTATTGGCGCCGCCCGGATCTGACGGCCGAACGGTTCGTCGCCGACCCGTTCGGCGGCGCCGGCGAACGGATGTACCGCACCGGCGACCTCGCCCGCTGGACCCGGGACGACGTCCTGGAGTTCCTCGGCCGGGCCGACGACCAGGTCAAGGTGCGCGGATTCCGGATCGAGCCCGGCGAGATAGCCGCCGTTCTCACCGAAAGCCCGCTGGTCGGCCAGGCCGCGGTGGTGGCCAGAGAAGACAGGCTCGTGGCCTACCTCGTGCCCGCCGACGGAGCCGCCGCCGACACCGCTGACGGCACCGCTCTCGGCACCGTCGACGCCGGCGAGTTGCGCCGCCACGCCATGACCAGGCTCCCCGACCACATGATCCCGTCGGCGTTCGTGACACTCGACGCCCTGCCGCTCACCCCCAACGGCAAGCTCGACGGTGACGCCCTCCCCGACCCCGATCGCACGGGATCGAGCTCCGGCGCCCAGGCCGCTCGCACCGCTCGCGAGGAAGCACTGTGCTGCCTGTTCGCCGAGGTTCTCCATCTGGACTCGGTGGGCGCCGACGACAACTTCTTCGCGCTCGGGGGGCATTCGCTGCTGGCCACCCGGCTGGTGAGCCGCATAAGGGCGGCGCTGGGAACCGATCTGCCGGTCCGGCTGTTCCTCCAGGCGCCCACCGTGGCCGGGGTCATCGCGTCGCTCGCCGCCGACCCCGCCGCGCAGGCCCGCATCGATCCGGTGGTGCCGATCCGGACGTCCGGCGACGAGCCGCCGCTGTTCTGCGTGCACCCGGTGTCCGGAGTGGCCTGGTGCTACTCCGGCTTGCAGCGGCACCTGCCCGCCGGTCTCCCCATGTACGGCCTTCAGCTGGAGATGGCCGAGGAGCCGGCCTGGCCTCGGGATCTCGCGGAGCTCACCGCGAGCTACGCCCGCCGCATACGCGAGGTTCAGCCGACGGGCCCTTACCGCCTTCTCGGCTGGTCGCTGGGCGGGAACATCGCGCACGCCGTCGCCGCCCGGCTGCAGCGCGAGGGCGAGCGGGTGGACCTCCTGGCTCTCCTGGACGCGTATCCCACCGATCCCGGGCCCCCGGACACCGATCCCGCGGCCGCGCTCAGCGCGATCGAGACGGCGATCCTGGTCACCCTGGCCCAGGATCTCGGCCTGAGCGTCGACACCGCAGACGACCCACCATCACTGCGGCGGCTGAGACAAGCCGTCGCCAGGGGCTTCGGCCTCCCGGAGCAGATCCTGGCCGACCTGCCGCGCGCGTCCGGAAATCTGATGCGGATAGCCCGAGGCGGCGAGCACGAGATCTTCCACGGAGATCTGGTCTTCGTCCAGGCAGCGGACGCCCGCCCCGGAATCTCCGAACCATCGGAACTGTGGCGGCCCTACGTCAGCGGCACCATCGACCGAACCACCATCGGCTGTGGCCACTTCGAGATGATGAAACCCGGCCCGATGGCGGAGATCGGAGCGTTGCTCGCGGCCAGGATGACGGCGCTCGCGGCCGGGACGACCGCCTGATGGCCGCCAACACCGCCACCGCCGGCACCACCACTGGCAGCGGCGTACGGGGACGGGACTTCCGGCTGCTGTGGACCGCGGAGTCCATCAGCAAGACCGGCAGTGCCGTGACGACCTTCGCGCTGCCCCTGGTGGCCCTGCGGACACTGGGCGCGAACACGCTGATGATGGGCGTGCTGAACGCCATGATCTGGCTGCCGTGGCTGCTGGGCGGGCTGCAGGCGGGCGCCTGGGCCGATCGCCACCGGCTGCGGCCGCTGATGATCGGCTGCCAGCTCGCCTCGGCGATCCTGCTGGTGAGCGTCCCGATCCTCGCCTGGCTCGACGCCCTGACCATGGGGTACCTTCTCGCGATCGCGTTCGCCACCGGATGCTCGAACGTCGTCTTCACCGCGGCGTACCACGCCTTCGTGCCGTTCCTGGTCGGCAAGAGCGACCTGCTGGCCGCGAACACCCGGCTGACGGGCACCGAGCAGGCGGCCAACATCGCCGGTCCCGGGCTCGGCGGAGCGATCACCCAGCTCTCCTCGGCCGTTCTCGGGTTGTTCGCCGACGCGGTCAGCTTCCTGGTCGCCGCCGCCTGCCTGCGGTCCATCCGCGCGCGGGAACCGGCCCCCGGCCAGGACGAGCGGCCGGATCAGCCGCGGACCACCATCCGGGCCGACATCAGGGCGGCGATCGGGTTCGTGGCGCGCGACCCCTATCTGCGGGTGATCACCGCGACCAGCGCCAGCACCAACCTGCTCATGGCCGGCATCCAGGCGCTGGTCGTGGTGTTCCTGGTCCGGGACGCGGGGCTCAGTCCCTGGGCGGTCGGCGCCACCACGATCACGATCAGCGCCGGCGGCCTGCTCGGCGCCGTCCTCGCGCCCAAGGTCGCCGGCCGGCTGGGAACCGCCAGGACCCTGCTGACCGCCCCGGTGACCGACTGCTTCCTGCTGCTGTTCCCGCTCGCCGGCGGCGGCGCGCCGCTGGTCCTTGCGCTCGCCGGAACGCTGGTCTGGGCCACGGGCATCGTCGTCCGGAACGTGACGCAGGGCGCTTTCCGGCAGGCCTACTGCCCGCCCGGCATGCGCGGCCGGGTCGCGATGACGATGCGGTTCATCACCTTCGGCGTCTGGCCGCTCGGCAGCCTCCTCGGCGGTGCTCTCGGCACCGTCGTCGACGTCCGGACGGCGCTGTTCCTCCTGACGGCCGCCAACGTCGTCACCGACATCTTGGTGTTCATCGGACCGATGAAGCACGGCAGAGACCTGCCCGCCGAGCCCGGGGCACAGCCCGGCGACGGCTCCCGGCCGGTCACCCGGAAATGAAGGAGAGGCACGTGAGCAAGCCCAGAATCCGAAGACGGTCGAAATTGGCCGCGGCCTGCTGCCTGGCGGTCGCGCTGGCGGGATACCCCGCGGCTCACGCCGCCGGGGCGCTGGGGCACGACGAGCCCACCGGGCCGGTGACACGGAACTCGATGACCCAGAACTCGATGACCCGGAACAAGGCCACGGGCGCCCTGATGAGCGTGGCGAGCCCCGCCGACCAGTTCCCGCGGAACGCGCAGCGCCAGCCGGTGCTGGCGGTCGACCCGGCACATCCGCAGGTCGTCGTGGCGGCCGGGAACGACCTGGTGGACCTGCCGCGGTGCTCGAAGGAGGCCGCCACCACGGGAGCGGCGTGCGGTCTCCCGGCCAACCCCGCGGGAGGCGGCAGGCTCGCCCTCGGCGTGGGTCTCAGCGGCGTGTACTTCTCGTTCGACAGCGGCCGCCGCTGGACCCAGCCCACCTATCAGGGGCTGACGGCGGCCGGATGCGACCCCACCGTGGAGCCGTGCACGCCGAAGCCGGGCCCGATCCACACGGTCCCCAACTACTACGAGAAGGGCCTGGCGGCCCGGGGCGGTGCCGCCGCCGCCATCGGCCCGGTGCTGCGCGACGGCAAGTTCTCCTGGGCGAACGGCTCGCGCGCGTACGTGAGCTCGGCGGGCTCGACCTTGACCAACACGCCGATCGAGCCGGGCCGCATCGATTCCAGGGCCGCCGTGATGGTGTCGCACCTGGACGATCCGACGCCGGCCCGCGTCGCCGACCAGTCGAACTGGTCGGCCCCGGTCATCGTGCCGGAACGCACACCGGCCGTCTCGTCCCCGACCGGGCTTCAGATCTGGGCCGACAACGCCGCGAGCAGCCGGTACTTCGGCCGGGTCTACATGTGCTACAACGACTTCCAGATCACGGGGAACGACGGCCCCATCCAGCCCACGGTGGCCGCGTCCGGCGACGGCGGCCAGACGTGGGCGACCCGCGCCGCCGCCCCGCCGACCAACTCGGCCGCCGAGGGCTACCGCATGTCGTGCACGATCCGCACGGACAGCCGCGGCGCGGTCTACGCGTTCTTCACCCACTTCTCCGGGCACTTCCCCTCGCACGATCCCGCGGCGGCACTGTCGGTCGTGAAGTCGTCCGACGGCGGCGCCACCTGGACCGCACCGGTCGACTTCATGCAGATCAACAACGGCTGCTTCTATGTGGACCGGATCGGCGACCGCTGCACCGAGGAAGGGCCGGCGGGGACCGCCAACGAGCCCGGGCCCAGCGTCAGCGTCGCCAACGGCGCCCCCACCGGTCACGACGCCACGGACGAGATGATGCTCACCTGGGCGGACGGCCGGTTCGGCCAGAACCGGGAGGCGGCCCTGCTCTCGTACTCCAAGGACCGCGCCAAAACCTGGTCCGAGCCGGCGAAGGCGTCACTGCCGGGCGAGCGGGTCCTGTACGCCGCCACCGCCATCGCGCCCGACGCCTCCCGCGTGTACCTGACCTACAACGCCTTCACCACACCGTTCAGCCCGACGACGGCGGACCCGCGGCTGATGCGCGGGGCCCTGCGGTCGGCGGCGATCGGGCGGCACGGTGAGCCGGCCGGCTGGTCCACCGAGTACACGGGCCGCACCGGCGACGCGCGCGGCACCACCTTCACCAGCTGGAACTATCCGGAGTTCCTCGGCTTCTTCGTCAGTGCCGCCGCGACCCGCCGGTACGGGATCGGCGCCTGGACCGACGTGTCCCGCACGGCCGACTGCCCGGTCATCGACAGGTGGCGGCAGGCGACCCTCGACGCCGGCAAGGTGCAGGTCCCGGCGCCATGGCCACAGACGGACTGCCCGGCGAACTTCGGGAACGCCGACGGCGCGAGCGCGACGACCGCTCGTTAGCCGCTCGCCGGCCGCGCGTGGACACGGGCGCCACCGCCCGTTCCGATCGGAACGGGCGGTGGCGCTCGCGGTCCGGCGGCCGGTCAGTGCGGCGAACGGGCCGCCGGGCCCGCGCTCAGGAGTCGTTCGAGTCTCATCAGCGCGTCGTCGGCGGCCCGGCCGATCTCCTTGTCATCGGGGGCTCCGGCGCACGCGCCGAGCATCTCGACGACCGTGGCGCCGGCCGCCGCGATCTCGTCCTGTTCGTCGGCCATGGCGTTCCCTCCCGGGTCTCGTCGCGGGTCAGACTGCATTGCATGCTCGGAAGACGTGCACCAGGGCCGGGATGCTGGCGCCGTGCTGGAAGGCGATGTACTCGGGCAGGACGACGTCCTGCTTCCATTTCTCCTTGTAGGCGTACTGGGTCTGCGCCGGGTAGATGTGCCCGCCGTTGGTCCAGAGCTCCTTCATGCACCACTGGAAGGCACGGCTGTGACCGGGGAACTCGAATCTGGCCGAGAGCCCCGAGAAGGGCGTGTAGCCGAAGTGGAGCCACTCCGCTCCCTCGGCCTGGAACGTCTCGATGGCCGCCTTGTTGATCGCTTCCATCACGCCCGGCGGGCAGTCCGGGCGGCGGCGGCTGAGGTCGTGCATCCACCCGGGCCGGGAGCCGTAGACCGGGGAGTAGGAGATGTAGCCGGTCAGCCGGTCGCCGTGCGCGCCGACGAAGAGCCGGCGCAGGTGCTGATGGGGCCCGCCGCACTGGCCCACGAGGAACTCCAGCGGCCGCGCGCCGCCCTTGGCGCCCAGCCATTCCGCGTCCAGATCCCCCATGGCGGTGTGCCACGCGCTGAGCGGCGCCTCGCTGATCTCCATCCCGCTTCGCAGCGCCCGCGCGATCTTGTTGCGCAGCTGCATGAACGCCGTCCCGCGCAGGCTGAAGGTATCGAGCCGGAGCGCGTATGAGGCGCCTATCTGGTTGACGGTGAAGCCTTCCTCCAGATACTCGGCCGCGTCAGCGCCCTGGAGCTGGATGACCACGATCTCCCGGTCCTGTTCGGCGGCCAGGTCGAGAAAGGCCCGCAGCAGCCGGGGCCGCGCCTCCTCGGGCGCGAACGGGCCGCCGAACTGCACCAGATAACGCCCGGCGGGCCGGTACACGATCACGCCGGGCGTGTCCGGCAGGTGCAGATGGCTGTTGCCCTCGTTGACCGCGAGGAACGAACTGGGATTGTCCGCGCCGGGATATCGCCGGATGGCGTCCAGTGCGATGTCCGACGTCGTGAGCGTCTCGGTCATCGGCGTGCTCCATTCATGACATGGCTTTTCCCATCGCGAAATTTATCGCACGAAGGTGCGCGAATTTCAAGGCGAGGAAGGGTCAGTTACGAGTCAGCAGAACATCAGAGCCATCCGGCATGATGGCTTTAGCGAAACAACTTGGAGAGGTTCCCAAAGTGGCCTAATGGGTCCCGGCGCAAGCCGGGAAGGTGCCGCTCAGACGCCTACGCAGGTTCGAATCCTGCCCTCTCCGCGACAACGAGGTCAGTCCTTTTTTCCTAGGAGAATTCGTGGCGTCAGGCTTTCGTGCCCCAGCCTCCCTTGAGATTCCCGTGGAGGGTGTCCACCAATGGTTGACGACCCTGCTGCGGGACCTGCCCAAGCCGGCCGAATACCAGATGACCGCCGATTACTCTCGCGCGGTCGCCAGCTACTGCTTGGAGAAATGGCTGGCCGCGAGCCCGCCCACTCTCCCGTCGGTCGATGAGGCCGGTGCGGAGTTCCGCCAGGCGTTGCTGGCCTCGAACGACCTCTCCGAGCATCAGGTCGAGCAGATCTGCAACCGGACGTTCGGCCTGGAGCGCGAGCTCGAGGCCTGGCTCTGTGGCACGACCGAGCGGTTCATCAATCTCATCAAGCCGTGGACTCCCGTCTGGCTCGGCTTCACCGGCTGGGCGCTGCGCTGGTGCCGGCAGAACTCGATCGGGACCCTGGTGTTCCTGGCCCGCGACGCGCTGCCGTTCCATGTCGCGGCGACGGCTCTGGAACAGGGCGTCGACCTGCATCTGGCGCACGTGTCCAGGGCCACCCCGCCCGACGCGTCGACGGTCGATCTGCTGCTCCGGCGGTCCTCCCTCGCCCTTGTCGATTCCGGCTGCTACGGGACGTGCATCAGCGATCTGCGGCGGCGGCGCGGCGCCACGGACCGGGAAGGCCCGGCCACCCTCCTTTACTACAGCCGCAATCCGCAGTTGTTCGGCTATATCAACTACGTCATGTCCCGGGACATGCTTTCCAGCCCGGAGACGATGGACCGCGCGGCCGACTTCACCATCTATGCGGGTGACTTGCTCGAAGCCCTGCCCAAGCCCTACCGGTATCGGGCGCACGACCGGGCCCTGGTGGAGCCGACCGACCTGCTCAGCTTCACCATCTCGATCGCGGCGCTCGCCGAAATGAGCAGCCTGGCGAAGGCGAGCACCTTTCTCGATGCCGAGCGGATGAACGACATCCATGAACAGGTGCGGATGTTGTTCCGGACTTACCAGCTCTCCAGGCACCGCAGCGAGCTGCGCAGCGATTTCCTCTTCGACGAGCCGACACCCAAGAGCCTGCCGGTACCCGCCGCCTTGGCCGACCTCGACTACCTCGATGTCGCACCGCAAAGTCATCTCTTCGGCACCGCCGCCGGCTAACATGAGGAGCTGTTCTTTTGATGCCATTTCCAGCCAACTCCCCGACGCTGCTTCCGGCCGGCACGACGCTGCGCTTCCTGACGTCCCGCCGGCAGGGGCCGGGCGCCTACCTGGAGGCCCGCGAGGACGAGCCGACCCTGGAGGCACTGCGCTGGGCGGCCGAGATCACCTGGCTGCTGTCCGGTGAGGCGGTCACGCCCGCCCCGTTCATCGACGAGTGCCGGCGGCGGGACGGCGCGTTCGCGATGACCGCCGCCGACCCCGAGCCGTCCCGGGCCGCGAGCTACTACGCCGTGCGCGCGTTCACGCTCGCCGGGCTGCGCGACGACGTCCCCCGCGAGCTCGCGCACTGGTTCGTCGACGAGCTCGCCACGCCTGACCTGCCCGCGGCATCCGACATCGACGAGATGTTCTATGTGCTGCGCGCACTCGAGCAGCTGGGCGCGCTGAGCCTGATCTCGCCCGAGGTGTCCCGCTCGCTCGTCCATTTCCTCCAGGCATGCCGGAACAGCGACGGAGGCTACGGCGGCAAACCGGGTCAGCCACCGGACACCGAGCACACCTACTGCGCCATCTGCAGCCTGTCGCTCCTGCAACACCCGGTCAGCGCCGCCGAGGGCCGCGTCACGACCGCATGGCTCAGGGAGCGGTTCGACACACCCTCTGGCCTCGCGACGCTCACCCCAGGCGATGACACACCTTCACTCGCCGCCTCATATTGGGGCTTCCGCGCGGGCGAGGTGCTGGACGCCGCCGTCTGGACCGACCGGCTCGGGCCTGCGGTGGAAGGCCTGGGCAAGCCGGGCGGCGGTTTCGGAGCGCGGGAGCACGCCACGCTGTGGGAGTCGTACTGCGCGCTGCGCGTCCTCTCCCTGCTCCCCGCTCCGCTCGGAGCCGAGCGATGACCCCGTCCCGGCTGTCGGACGTCATCGGCGGTCGCGCGAAACGGGGCGGGCTCGCGGTCGGCATCTATCTCATCCCCGGCTTCCCGACCTGGAGCGCGAGCATCGAGGCGCTCGACCTGTGCCTCGGCCTCGACGTGGACTTCATCGAGTTCGCGGCGATCTCGGATCCGCGGTGGTCGCCCAGGACCGGTCCGATGATCGCCCGGGCCCTGCGGGAGGCCGAGCCCTACTCCGAGGCCGAGGCGACCGCGTGGCTGCTGCGTGCCCCCGTGCGGGTGGCCATCGTCTACGGGTCGGCATGGCCGTCGCCCGCCGTCTGGTCGGCGCCGCCCCCGCTGCGCACCGGAGTCTCCGGCTACCTCTTCGAGACCGACCCTCCGGACCTCGCGCCCTACGCGCAGGCCGCCGCCGAGGACGGGGCGGTCATCATTCCCGCGGTCGACGCCACCGCCGACGGCCTGTCCGATGACGACCGGCGGCTCCTCGCCCTCGGCGGCGGATTCGTGTACGCCTCCCTGGGGCCGGAGACCGGGACGAGGGCCGCATCCCTCACCGATCTCCGGCGAAAGCGCGATGAGATCCGCTCCGTCCGCCCGGATCTGCCGGTCTGCGCCGCCTTCGGCATCAGCGAGCCCGCAGACGTCGAGGAGCTGCGCGGCTCGGGCGGCTGCGACGGCGTCATCATCGGCTCCGCCGCCCTCGCCAGGCTGGACGAGGGGATGGCGTCGTTCACCGGATGGCTCAAGGACATCGTCACCGCGGCGAGGTAGGCCCCATGCATACTCTGGACCACAAGCTGGCGCGGCGCGTCTTCGACGAATGCCTGCGGCAGCTCGACCTGGACGAGGTACCGCTGCGGACAGGCGGTGACAGGGAGCGGGTCGCCGAGACCCTGGCCGAGCTCGTCGGAGCCTCCGGCCACGATCCCGAAACGGTCCTGTCGGCGTTCCTCCGGGATGTCGCGCCGGCCATCATCGCGTGCGACACACCGCGCTTCATGGCCTTCGTGTCGTGCGTGCCGTCGAAGACGTCGATCCTCTTCGACATCCTGGTCTCCTGCTTCACGCTGCACGGGATCTCCTGGCTGGAGGCCACCGGGCCGGTCGCGGCCGAGAACCAGGCGCTGCGGGTGCTGGCCGACGCCGCCGGGCTGCCGGCCGGCGCAGGTGGCTGCTTCGTGTCCGGCGGCTCCAGCGGCAACCTGTCGGCCCTCCTGGTCGCACGCGATGCGGGCCTGAGCCGTCACGGTGGGCAGGGCGCCCGGCCGAAGGTGGCGGTCACCGCGGACGCCCACAGTTCGATCGGCAAGGCCCTCCATGTCCTGGGCATGGAACCGCTGCTGGTGCCCACGGACGACCATCGGCTGACGGGACGGGCGCTGCGGGAGACCCTGGCCCGCGAGCCGGACCGGGACGACGTCGTGGCCGTGGTCGCGACCGCCGGCACCACCAACGGCGGGCTGGTCGACGACCTGGCCGGGATCGGCGAGGTGGCCCGGCAGCACGGGCTGTGGTTCCACGTCGACGCCGCCTATGGCGGCGCCGGTCTGCTGGCGCCCTCGGTGCGCGGGCTCTTCGACGGCGTCGAGCAGGCCGACTCCCTGGTCATCGACCCGCACAAATGGCTGTTCGCGCCGTTCGACTGCGCGGCGCTGCTGTACCGCGACCCGCCCATGGCGCGGGCGGTGCACGCTCAGCGGGCCTCCTACCTGGACGCCATCCACGATGACGACGCCGACGGCATGGGGAACCCGAGCGACTACGCCTACCACCTGACCCGCCGCGCCCGCGGCCTGCCCCTGTGGTTCGGGCTGGCCGTCCATGGAACCGACGCCTACCGCGACGGCATCGAGAACACGCTCACCATGACCCGCTACGCGGCCGGCCGCGTCGCGGGCACCGAGGGCCTCACCCTGGTCTGCGAGCCGGAGCTGTCCGTGGTGCTCTTCCGGCGGGACGGGTGGGGATGGGACGACTACGAGAAGTGGTCGGCCAGGCTCCTGGAAGACCAGATCGCCTTCGTGCTGCCGACCGAATGGGAGGGCGAGCCCGTGGCCAGGCTCTGCTTCGTCCACCCGGAGACCACCGAGCGGCTGGTCGACGAGGTGATCGCGACGATCGCCCCGGAACTGGACGGTGCCGGCGGGCCGAGCATGCTCATCGACGGCTGACCAGGAAACGCGAATCAGGAGACACGAAGAGCCGTTCGCCGGACATTCATCTCCGGCGAACGGCTCTTCGATCGTCAGGACTCCGGGAGCGGCTCGGGCAGGGCGTCGACGACGACGATCCGGTCCGGCACCAGATCCGGCCGCAGGCGGTCGGACAGCCAGTCCGCGACGAGGCCGGGCTCGACCGCGTGGGACGTGCCGGCCGCCGCCACCACCGGACGCGGGTCGCGGTCATAACCCGGCCGGATGGCGTAGACGGCATAGCGGCCGGTGCCGCGGAGCATCTCCTCGACCTCGACGCTGACGCGGAACCCCTTTTCCACGAGCAGCTCGGTGACCTGCTTGACCCGGCCCTCGGTCGGTGAGGCGGCCTCGTCGTGGACCTCCATGCTGATCTGCTGGATCAGTGGCCAGTGGCGGTCCTCGATCCCCCTGAGCACGTCGTGCTCGGCACGCTGGGCATCGATCTTGATCAGGTCGATGGCGCGGACTCCGACCTCGTCGATCACGGCCGACATCGGGCGCAGCCGGCACCGGCGCTCGACGAACTCGAAGTCCTTGCCCGCCAGCGCCTCGACTTCGGCCAGATGCTCCGCGCGTCCGGGCGGCCCGCTCTGCCGCTCGTTCGCGACGTACAGCTTGATCAGCTCGACCTCGTTGTCCCAGTTCGTGTAGTCGTGCCGGCACGACATGATCGAGATGTCCGGGTAGTAGTAGAACGAGACCTCCTGCTCGCGGTCGGACAGCCCGTACTCGAACGACCGGGTGGTGAGGCCGCGCTCGCCGATGTTCTCCTGGAGCTTGGCGAACACTTCGGGAATCGGCTCGAAGGCGTACACCCGCGCGGAGGGGCAGCGCGCCTCGATGAAGAGGCTGTACATCCCTATGTTCGCGCCGACATCGAAGACCACGGCGTTCTCGCGGAGCACGATTCCGCCGCGCAGATAGACCTCGTCGACGAAAATCTCGTCGTGCAGGAATCGCGTCTCAGCCATGTTCATCACCGCCAGTTCGGCGAGGACACCGGTGTCGGCGGTGACGGAATGCGTGCCCCATGGCAGCACCTGCGCCACCAGCTTGCCGTCGGTATCGCGAAGAACGCGGGCACGCGCTATTCCGGGATAACGGCGCAGTGTCCTTTCGATTTCGGTAGTGACCTGGCGGAGCGACATACGATCTCCCTACCTCTTGCACCTCGGTACTGCGTGAAAGGGGTCTTCATCGTGTCAGGCGGATCCCACTCCGCACTGACGTCGCGCTGACCGCCCCGGCGTTGTGCAATCCGGGTCCGTTCGTCGTCAGCATGCCGTCAGAACCGGCTGCAATCATGTTCGAGAAGTCGCCCGAAATAGGTCGGAGAATGACTGATGCGATCGCTTGACGAGGCGCGTGATGAATGCGAGCGCCATCACCCGGGCATGTGCGCCGCGCTCGCTGACATTTCCCTTGAGGAACGTGAGGCACCGGACGGGCCCGTTCTCGGCATCTTCCGTAAATTCGGCGGGCCCGGGCTGATGGTGCCGGCGGAATACGGCGGCCTGGGAGTGGACGCGCTCAGCGCGTCGCGCGTCGTGCGGGCGATGTCGTCGTACTCGCCGTCGCTGGGTGCCGCGACCACCATGCATCACTACACGGTGGCGACGCTGTTCTCGCTCGCCGCGAGGGCCGGGCGGCTGACGTCCGCGCAGCTGGAGCTCCTGACCGAGATCGCGCCTGCCAACCTCCTCGTGGCGTCCGGATGGGCCGAGGGCAAGCCGGGGGCGAACATCGTCATCCCAGCGGCGACCGCCCGCGTTACCGACGGCGGCTACCTGGTCAACGGCGGCAAGAAGCCGTGCAGCCTCGCCCGGTCGATGGACGTGCTCACGGCCAGCGCCGCGGTACCGGTGGACGGGATTCCCACGCTCGCGCTGCTGCTCATCCCGGCCGGTTCGCCGGGCATCTCCGTGCACCGGTTCTGGCTGAGCAACGTGCTGGCCGGGGCGGAGAGCCACGAGGTCAGGCTCAACGACGTGTTCGTCCCGGCGGACATGGTGATCCGCACCGAGCCGGACGACCCGGACCGGCTCGACGACCTGCAGACGACCGGGTTCGCCTGGTTCGAGATGCTGGCGACCTCGGTCTACGTGGGCACCGCGAGCGCGCTGGTGGAACAGGCCCTGACCAGGGGCCGCGGCAGCGTGACGGACCGGGCGCAGGCGGCGATCGAGCTGGAGTCGGCCGTCGCCCTGGTCGAGGGCGTGGCCCGGGCCATCGGCGGCGGGCTCACCGGCGACGCCGCCGTCTCGGCCGTCCTGGTGGCCAGATACGCCTCCCAGCGGGCGCTCAGGTCGGCCGCGGACCTGGCGGCGGAGCTGCTCGGTGGCATCGCGTTCATCCGGTCGCCGGACATCGCCTACCTGATCGCCGCCGTCCGCCCGCTGGCCTACCACCCGCCGTCGCGCACCGCGATGGCGGAGGCCCTCGTCGACTATCTCACCGGCCAGCCGCTGCGGCTGTCCTGACCAGCCCGTCCGCCGAGGAGGAACCCGGCCATGGATGTGAAGAACCCCTTCGAGAGCCCGACGACGTTCCGGCTGCACCGGGCCGAGTACGTGGCCGCGTGGATCGCCGTGAACGTGCTCCTCGTCATGCACTGGAGCGAGATCCGCTGGCTCCCGGCGCTCGCGCTGTTCGCCTGCATCGATCTCATCGGCTACATCCCGGGCGCGATCGCGTTCCGGCGCAGCCCGACCGGCTGGATCTCGAAGAACTACTACATCGCCTACAACATCCTGCACAGCCAGATCACGCAGGGCGCGGTCATCGTGGCCTGGGGGCTGACGATCGGCTGGGAGTGGGCGCTGCTGGCGATCCCGTGGCACATCTGGGGCGACCGCGGCATCTGGGGCAACTTCCTCAAGCCGTTCGGCCTGCCGTTCGAGCCGCACGAGGCGCCCGGCTACCGCCGGCTGATCGACGAGGTCTCCGCCGGGCGGCCGGCCGGCCGGCGGGCGCCCGTCTCCACCGCCGGGGTGCCCGTCAAATGACGGCGGACGAGCTGGACACGGTGCTGCGCCGGGCGGTCCGCCGCCTGGCCACCGGCGTGGCCGTGCTGACCGTGTGGCAGGGCGACGACGTCCACGGCACGACGGTCTCCTCGGTGGCCGCGATCTCGCGGGACCCCCTGCTGGTGGGCGTGTGCCTGCGCGAGGGATCGGGTCTCGCCGGGCTCATCGGCGACGCCCGGCGCTTCGCGGTGAACGTGCTGTCCACGCGGCAGTCCGCGCTCGCCGGCTGGTTCGCCGATCCCTCCCGGCCGCGCGGGATGGCCCAGTTCGACCATCTCGAGTGGGAGCCCGACGCGTTCAGCGGAGCGCCGTGGATCGGCGGGTCGCTGGCGTCGCTCGGCTGCCATCTCACCGCGACGGTCCCGGCCGGCGACCACAACCTCCTGATCGGCAAGGTCGTCACCGCCCGCGACGGCGAGGGCGGGCCCCTGCTGCATTTCACCGGGCGCCTGCACGACGGCATGCTCCGCGTCCTGCCACGCGAGACCACCCACCCCCATCACAGAGGAAGCCGACATGACGCATTCAGTGCCGCGGGAAGCTGACTTCGACCTGGCGCCCAACCTGCTCGACGGCGCGATGAACCTGACCCTGACCACCCGCGACTGCGACCTGGCGTACTGGCTGACCTCCGTGGCGCAGGGCACCCTGCTCGGACGGGCCCGGACCGGCCACGCCGTGGCCGCCGCCACGCCCGAGTTCATGCGCCAGGACGGCCCGCTCCGCGAGGCGCTGGTCCTGGAGCTGGGCTGGCGTTCGGTGGCCGAGGATCGGGCGGCCCGGGCGCTCTCCTACTTCGTGGCCGAGGCGCCGGGCGTCCCGGAGATGGAGTTCTTCGCGACGCAGGTGCTGGACGAGGCCAGGCACGCGATGGTCTTCCGCAACCACCTCGTCGAGCTCGGCGTGCCCGCGGCGGAGCTGCACGAGACCATCGCGGAGCTGTCCGCCGACTACGTCGCCGAGGTGCTCGCCCCCATCGAGGAGTTCGTGGTCCGCACCGTGCGCGACGAGGGCGACTTCGTCGGCGCCGTCGCGGCGTTCACGATCGTCGTGGAAGGCGTCCTGGCACCCGCCGCCGAGCTGAGCGAGCGCAAATGGGACCGGCTCGACCCGGCGGCGGGCGAGATCGCCCGGGGCGCGGGGATCGACGAGATCCGCCACCTGACCGTCGGCAGCTCGATCGTGCGCGAGCACCTCATCCGCGAGCCGGAATACCGCTCACGCGTGATGGAGATCGTGACCGCCGGCCGCAAGCTCTGGGACGAGGTGCCCGTCCTCAAGTACGTGCTGCGCCGCGAGAACCTCTTCCAGGAAGGCATGCGCGAACACACCGATCTGCTCGACGGCTACGAGGTCTTCCCCGGCCGCAAGCTGCTGGAGACCACCCCGATGGAACGCTACGACATCGCCGAGCGGTGGACCGACGAGATGGCCGAGGCCCGCCTGCACTACATGGACCTCGCCGAGGCGGCCGCGATCCTGAAGACCTAGGGACGTACCTCCACCAGGTCGATCTCCATCAGGTCGGCCAGGGCCCGCAGGTCGGGGACGAGATGTCCGGTGCCGAGGGCCCAGTGGTGGGAGATGCCGGTGGCGCTCCAGGCGTCGGTCCACTCGCCCGGGTCACAGCCGAAGTCGACGCGGGAGGTGGTGTTGCCGATCTGGAGGTGCGGCCCGTCGACGGTCTCGCCCTCGGACGCGACGAGCGCGTAACCGCCGTCGCGGCGCTGGATGATGCCGAAAGCGGTGACCGGGCCGTGCTTGACGTCGAACTCCACCGACACGCCGTAGCCGCGCTTGCCGTGGTAGACGCCCAGGCCGCGCAGGAGGGGTCGGCGGGCGGAGATCGCCAGGTGCGCGGGCCCGTCGTGACCCATCTCGACGTGGCCGCGGTGGAAGTCGAGGGCCTGGAGCTCGGTGAACGAGCCGCCCGCGCCGAGCCTGTCGGCGATCAGCATGGCGAGGGAGGTGCGCAGCTCGTACTCGCCGGCGGCGGGGACGCCCCGGGCGGTGAGCAGCGAGGCGCCGAGGATCATCCCGGCGCCCAGCCGCTCGTGGATCTCGCCGTCCAGCCCGCGGTGGTAGTACGCGAGGCTGTCGAGCTCGAAGTCCTCGACCAGGCGGTCCAGGCCGACCGAGACCTTGGCCGCCCAGGTGAGGTCGTCGTCGTTGACCGAGTCCGCGAACTCGAAGATCTCCGCCGCGTGGTCCTTCTTGGCCGTGGCCTCGGCGTCGGTGACCTTCTCCACCCGGACCCGCAGGTCGTCGAACTCCAGGACCTCGACGTGGCCGCCGAAGTTGGCGCTGACCAGGGTCAGGTCGGTGGAGACGTCCATCATGCCCGGGTAGAGATGGCCCATCAGGCCGTGCCGGCCGCGGCGCAGCGCGGCCCGCACCCCGGCTGCGCGGACCCAGCGGCCGATCTTCGCCCAGGCCCGCTCGTCCTCCAGGTAACCGCTGACCGAGCGGAACGGGACGCCGCACCGGTGGAACGCGTTCGCCATCTCCGGCAGCGGGCAGGCGCCGCAGTAGGCGAGCCACTGCCCGGTGTCGAAGGTCGCGTGGTCCATCGACTCGGTCGGCTGGAGGTTGATCAGCAGCACCGGCGCGCCGCTGCGCTGCGCGATCGGGACCAGCATGGTCGCGGTCATGTAGGTGGTGAGGAACCCCACGATGAGGTCGCAGCCCGCCGCGCGCAGCTTCTCCGCCGCCACCGCGCCCTCCTGGGCGTCGGAGATGAAGCCGACGTCGACCACGTCGGCGCCCAGCTCCCGCATCCGTTCCGACACGCGCCCGGCGGACGCGCGCAGCTGCGGCAGCAGGTCGGGGAACTGCGGCCAGTAGGCGCCCAGGCCGCCGGCGACGAGGCCGACCTTGACGCGCGGCGCGGTGACGCGGTCGAGCGGAAGCACTGTCATGGTGTCCTCCTCGGAGAGGGTGGTGGCGGCGGGGCGGACGGCTCTCAGGCCGTCTGCACGCCCGGCTTGCGGTCCTCGATCACGAAACTGGCGCGGGTGGTGACCGGCGCGCCCGGCTTCTGCACGTATGGCAGTACCCGGAAGTCGGTGCGCCAGCGCCGCCGGTCGACGTTGACCCGCAGGTAGCCGCGCTGGGCGTTGTAGAACTTCATGTGCGCGTTGGCCGACAGGAACGTGCGGCCGAGGTCGTCGACGTCGGTGCCGTCGCCGCCGCTGGTGACCGACGTGCCGACGAACTCCGACCCCACGGTCGGCGAGTTCGGGTCGTCGTAGTCGCGCTTCAGGTCGACGGCGTAGTTCTGGTGCCGGTCGCCGCTGACCACCACGAGGTTGCGCACGCCCTGGTCGTGCGCGGCCGCCAGGAGCCGGTTGCGCTCGGCGGCGTACCCGTCCCACGGGTCCACCCAGACGTCCTTGCCCGGCCCCGGGTCCCAGTCGGTCTCCGCCATCGGCATCTGGTTGCCCAGGATGTGCCAGCGGGCGCGGGAGGTGCGGAAGCCGTCCAGAAGCCAGCGCCGCTGCTGGTCGCCCAGCACGGTGCGGGACGCGTCGAAGCGCTCGTCGCAGTCCTTGGTCCGGCCGGTGCCGTTGCCGTAGGAGCAGGCCTGGATGTCGCGGTGGCCCCGGGTGTCCAGCATCGTGAACGTGGCGAGCCGGCCGTAGGAGATCCGGCGGTGCAGCCGGATGTCGGGGCCGGAGGGCATCTGCGACCGGCGCAGCGGCAGGTTCTCGTAGAAGGCCTGGAACGCCGCCGCCTTGCGCCGGGCGAACTCGGCCGGGTCGGGGTTGGGGTTGCGGCCCATGATGACGGTGTCGTCGGCCCAGTCGTTCACGACCTCGTGGTCGTCGAGCGTGTGGATGAACGGGAAGAGCGCGTGCGCCTTCTGCAGCGGCGCCTCGGACTTGTAGAGCGAGTACTGCAGCCGGTAGCGGGCCAGGTCGAACGTCTCGGTGGTGAACTGCGGGCCCGGCACGGGGACGCCGCGCCTGTTGTTGGCCGCGATCTCGTACTCGTAGATGTAGTCGCCGAGGTGCACGATCAGGTCGAGGTCCTCCTCGGCCATGTGGTCGTAGGCGGTGAAGAAGCCGTCCTGCCAGGCCTGGCAGGACGCGACCGCGAAGTTGAGCTCCCGTGGCTGCGTGGACGCACCCGGCATCGTGCGGGTCCGGCCCACCGGGGAGATCTCGCCCGCCGCGCGGAACCGGTAGTAGTACTCGTGGTCCGGCTGGAGCCCCGCTACCTCGGGATGGACCGAGTGGCCGAGCTCGGGCGCCGCCACCGCCGAGCCTCGCTTGACGATGTGGCGGAACCGCTCGTCGCGTGCGACCTCGTACTCGACGCGGATGCGGCGGCCGGGCATCCCGCCCTTGCCGTCCGCCGCGAACGGCTCGGGCGCCAGCCTCGTCCACAACACGAAGCCGTCGGGCGACGGGTCGCCGGAGGCGACGCCGAGCATGAACAGTCCCGACTTGCGCAGCGTGTAGGCGTGGGCGGCCGATGCCCCCAGGGCGCCGGTGCCGAGCACGACCACCGCCGCGCCGGCCCCGCCGGCTCCGATGAACCGGCGCCGCGACACCTCGTTGTCGTTCGAAGACATCTGAACACTTCCCTTCGGGGGGCTGCACGCGCGCACAGCGGCGGGTGACGTGGCAGAAGGCGGAAGTCGGGAACTCGGGGGCGGTCACACCCGCCCGTCCGGATCACGGGTAAAGATGTGAACGTAACTTTCAAAATGTGAGATTGAGGCTAGGGGTGGCACGGAACGGCGTCAAGATCCCCCCAGCTGAGGACCCGGCCCGCGGTCGTCGAGCCCGATCAGGCCGAGCGGCCGGACCGGAGCGTCACCCCGGACAGGGGGTCGACGTTTTATCAACCGGTAGTGTTAACTTTCCGCCGTCCGGCCACGAGAGGATCGCACCATGACCAAGGAGATCAGCGGCCGGCGCGGGCCCGACGTGCGCCGCCAGGCCATCACCGATCATGTCCTCTCGGCGGGCTCGGTCACCGCGAACGAGCTGGCCGAGCGGTTCGGCGTCAGCATCATGACGATCCACCGCGACCTGGACGAGCTCGAACGGCAGGGCATCGTCCGCAAGTACCGGGGCGGGGTCACCGCGCAGCCGTCCGGCGTGTTCGAGAGCAACGTCGCCTACCGCATGAAGTCCATGCAGCCCGCCAAGGACGCCATCGCCGAGAAGGCCGTCCGCCTGGTGGAGCCCGGCATGGCGGTGATGCTCGACGACTCCACCACCACCCTGGCGCTGGCCCGCAGGCTCGGCGAGGTCACCCCGCTGACCGTGATCACCAACTTCCTGGAGACCACCACCCTGCTCGCCCGCGAGCCCGGCATCCGGCTGATGGCACTGGGCGGCGAGTACGACTCGCTGCACGACTCGTTCCTTGGGGTCTCCTGCGTGGACGCCATCGCGGCGCTCCAGGTCGACCTGTGCTTCGTGTCGACCTCGGCCGTCTCCGGCGGGTTCGCCTACCATCAGGAGCAGCACATCGTGTCGGTCAAGCGGGCCATGCTCGAGGCGGCCGCGCGCAACGTGCTGCTGGTCGACCACTCCAAGCTCGGCCGGGTCGCGCTGCACCGGGTGGCGCCGCTGTCGGTGTTCGACCGCGTGATCGTGGACGACGGCGCGAGCGCCGAGGCGCTGCGCGAGCTCGACGAGCACAAGGTCGCCTACGAGGTGGCCGTCACCTGAGCGGTCCGCCGCCCCGATCCGCCACTCCGGTCCGCCGCCCTGATTCTCTGACCGGATGAGGCCAGAGCCACCTCACGGCACCACTTCGTAACGTTCGCTCGTGTGCTTATCGCACCGCGAGCTATCGTCCAGCCCGCTGTGCGGCGCCTGCCCGCGCCGCACAGCCCCGCGGACGCCCCTGCGTATATCATCACACCCTGTGACCTGCTCCGACTCGTCGGGGCGACGCCAAAAGCACTGCGCCATGGCGTATCTCGGGTGCGGTGGCCAAGACCTTCACAACGTGACGCATCTGACACCTTGACACCCAACATCGGCATCCCTACGCTCCAACTCACACTTTTTCGTGTTAATTCACAGCTCATTGATGCAAGGATCGGAGCGGCTGATGACCGGCCACCTCACCACCGCGCTGGTGCCTTACAGCCTGCGGTGTGAGCATTCGGCCGAGCCGCTGGGCGTGGACGAGCCGGCCCCGCTGCTCGCCTGGCGGCTCGCCTCCTCCCGCCGGGGCGACGCGCCCGCCGCGTACCGCGTGCGGGTGCGGGCCGAGGACGGGACGCGGGTCTGGGACACCGGCGAGATCGACGACCCGGCGGCCGTGTCGGTCCGTTACGCGGGCCCGCCGCTGGCCCCTCGCGCGCGCTACCACTGGGACGTCACCGTCACCGCCGAGGACGGCACGACGGGAGAGGCCGGCTCGTGGTTCGAGACCGGGCAGCTCGTTCCGGCCGCCTGGCAGGCGTCCTGGATCACCCACGACATCAATGATCTCGACGTGGTGGACGCGCCGGAGGAGGGCGAGCTCGCCCTCGCCGACCACGGTCTCCAGCCCGCCGTCCGCCTGCGGCGCACGTTCGAGGCCCCGGCCGCACCCGTCCGCGCCCGCCTCTACGTCACCGCCCGCGGGCTCTACGAGATGCGGCTGAACGGGCGGCGCGTCGGCGACGCCGAGCTCACCCCCGGCTGGACCGACTACCGCGACCGCATCGACTACCAGGTCCACGACGTGACCGCGCTCGTCGGCACCGGCGAGAACGTCCTGGCCGCCACCCTCGCCGACGGCTGGTGGAGCGGTTTCGTCGGCTTCGACCCCCGCCGCTCCGGCGCCCACTATGGAGCGTTCCCCGAGTTGCTGGCCGAGCTCCACCTCGAGCACGCGAACGGCGACCGCGAGGTCATCGCCACGGACGCGTCGTGGCGCACCCGCCGCTCCCCCATCCGGTACGCCGACCTGCTGAAGGGCGAGTGCCACGACCTGCGCCGCGACACGCCCGGCTGGGACCGTCCGGGGTTCGACGCCGCGACAGGCTGGCTGCCCGCCCACGTCACCGATGTCGGCACCGACTACGAGCTGCTCACCGCCTCCGTGGCACCACCGATCCGTGCCGTCCAGGAGCTGGCCGCCCGCACCGTCACCCGCCTCGGCGCCGACCGCCATCTGGTCGACTTCGGCCAGAACTTCGCGGGCCGGGTACGCCTCGCCGCCCGCGGTCTCACGCCCGGCGCCCGGGTGACCGTCCGGCACGGCGAGGCGCTGGACGACGACGGCGCGCTCTACACCGACAACCTGCGCACCGCCGACGCGACCGACGTGCTCATCGCGGGCGACGACGCCGAGACCGTCTTCGAGCCGCGCTTCACCTACCACGGCTTCCGCTACGCCGAGGTCTCCGGCCTGACCGTGCTGGACGCCGCCGACATCACCGGTGTCGTCCTCCACAACGACACCCCCTGGGCGGGCGACTTCGCCTGTTCCGATCCCGACGTAGAGCGCCTGTACCAGGCCATCTGCTGGGGCCAGCGGTCCAACTTCGTGAGCGTCCCGACCGACTGCCCGCAGCGCGACGAGCGGCTGGGCTGGCTCGCCGACGCGCAGGTGTTCCTGCCGACAGCGTGCCTGAACGCCGACGTCGCGGCCTTCTTCGAGGGCTGGCTGCGCGAGGTGCGCGGTGCCCAGTCGCCCGACGGCTGCTTCACCAACGTGGCGCCGAGGCTGGCGGGCGTCGCGGACGAGGGCGCGCCCGGCTGGGGCGACGCCGGGGTGCTGGTGCCCTGGCACCTCTACCGGGTGTACGGGGACGAGCGGATCCTCGAACGCAACCTCGACGCCATGACCGCCTGGGTCGACCACGTCCACCGGCACAACCCCGACCTGGTGTGGCGGCACCGCGTCGGCCCGCACTTCGCCGACTGGCTCGCCCCCGCGCCCACCCCGCGCGAGGTCGTCGCGACCGCCTACTTCGCCCGCAGCGCCGATCTCACCGCCCGCGCCGCCGAGATCCTCGGCCGGAGGGAGACCGCGCAGCGCTACGGGGCACTCGCCAGGCACATCATTAAAACGTTCGCCGAGCGCTTCGTCACACCCGAGGGCGTGATCGCGGGCGACACCCAGACCGGTTACCTGCTGGCCCTCGCGTTCGGCCTGCTGCCGGACGACCTGGTGCCGCGCGCGGCGGAACGCCTGGCGGAGCTGGTCGAGGCGGCCGGTCCCGGCGTCACCACCGGCTTCCTCGGCGTCGGCCTGGTCGCGCCGGTCCTGGACGCCTGCGGGCGGCCCGACCTGGCGCACGCGCTGCTGCGCCGGACCGATCCCCCGTCCTGGCTCTACCCGCTGCGGCACGGCGCGACCACGATCTGGGAGCGCTGGGACGGCTACACCCCCGAGCGCGGCTTCCAGGCCGCGGCGATGAACTCGTTCAACCACTACGCGCTGGGCTCGATCGGCGAATGGCTCTACCAGGGCGTCGCCGGACTCGCCCAGACCCCCGGTTCCGCCGCCTACCGCGAGCTGCTGATCCGCCCGAGACCCGGCGACCTGACCTGGGCGCGCGCCTCCTACGAGTCGGTGCGCGGCACGGCCCGGACATCGTGGACCCGCGCGGACGGTGTGCTCCGGCTGGAGGTGGGCGTGCCGCCGGGCGCCACCGCGATCGTGCACGTGCCGGCCGGCGATCCCGGCCGCGTGCGCGAGAGCGGGGTCCCGGTCGCCGATGCCGCCGGGATCCAGATCCTCGGCACCGAGCCCGGAGCGCTCGTGTGCCGGGTCGTCTCCGGGGACTACAGCTTCACCACGGACGACCCGCGGCTCGCCGTTCCCTGAGGCGGCGTCCGCGGCCGTGGCCGCAAGGCCGGCGGCGGTCCTGCCCGGGGCCGCCGCCGGATGGCGGCCCCGCCGGGGGCCGCAAAGATCATCGCGGCGCAGGGCCGCGGTTTCGAGGAGGACTCATGACATCGTCGTACGGATCGGCAGCCCTCAGCCGCCGCGGTTTCCTGGGGCTGACCGGGGGCGTCGCCGCCATGGGCGCGCTCGCGGCCTGCGGCGGGACGTCCGGCGGAAGCAGCGGGAGCGGTGGCGGGGGCGGCGCGACGCTGCGCCTGCTCGCCGTCGCCGACCAGCAGAAGCCGCTCGACCTGCTGCTCAAGGAGTACACCAAGAGCAAGTTCAGCGCCTCGTACGCCCCCACCGACCAGGTGCAGACCTCGGTGCGGACGCAGCTCGGCGCGGGCAACGCCCCTGACGTGCACGTGGTGTACCCCGGCGACGGCTCGGCGATGAGCATGGGGCAGATCGCCCAGGCGGGGCTGCTGGCCGACCTGAGCGACCAGGCCTGGACCAAGCGCATCCCGCCCGGTCTGCAGCCGGCGTTCCAGCGGGACGGCAAGACGTTCATCTACTCGGCCGGGTCCAGCGTCATCGGGGCCATCTACAACAAGAAGGTCTTCCAGGAGGCCGGCGTCGAGCCGCCCAAGACCTGGAGCGAGTTCCTCGAGGTCTGCGAGAAGATCAAGAAGAAGGGCAAGGTGCCGATCGCGCTCGGCGCCCAGACCCAGTGGGTCACCCAGCTGATCACCTACGCACTCGTCCCCTCGACCGTCTACGCCAAGAACCCCAAGTTCGATGAGCAGATGCGGGCGGGCTCGGCCAGCTTCGCGAACTCGGGCTGGAAGGACGCGTTCGACATGTACCTGGAGCTGCAGAAGCGCGGGTACTTCAACGACAATCCCAACGGCACCACCCTAGAGCAGCAGCAGTCGATGGTCGCCACCGGCAAGGCCGCGATGGCGATCCAGGTGTCGGCGGTGCTGCCCGACTTCCGCAAGGCCGCGTCCAAGCCCGATGACCTGGACATGTTCCCGGTGCCCGGCGCCGACGACGCGAACCAGTGCTGGATCCCGGCGGGCGTGGTCGTCGGTCTCGGCGTCAGCGCCCGCGGCAAGAACGCCGACGAGGCCAAGGCGTTCCTGGAGTTCCTCGGCGAGCAGAAGAACATGAACACCTGGGCCGAGGCCGTGGCCTGCGTGCCGCTCAGCCGGGACGCCAACTCCAAGATCGACCCCGTGCTGAACTCGTTCCTGCCGTTCATCGACGGCAACAAGGCCGTCCCGTTCATGGACCAGGGCTGGCCGAACGCCGAGATCCAGCCGGCCCACTTCGCCGTGGTGCAGGAGCTGCTGGGCGGCCGGACGACGGTGGCCAAGGCGCTGGCCAAGCTGGACGAGACCTACCGGAAGAAGTGACCGTGACCTCCACCCTCCGCCCCGCCCCGGCGAAACGGGCCGCGCCTCCCGGCGCCGCGCCCCGCCGCCGGCGGCGGGGCGCCCGCTTCCTGTCGCCGCCGTGGTGGTTCGCCGCGCCGGCCCTGGCCATCTACGCCCTGGTGGTGTTGTACCCGAGCCTCAGCGGCATCGTGTACGCCTTCACCGACTGGAACGGCCTGGGCGCACGGAACTTCAACGGCCTGGCCAACTTCAGCAAGCTGTTCGACGACGACGCGGCGCGCGGCTCCCTGGTCAACACGCTGCTGCTGACCGTGGCGATCGTGGTCGTGCAGAACGGCGTCGGGCTGCTGCTGGCCCTCGGCTGCCACGCCAAGATCAAGTCGCGGACCGTGCTGCGGGTGGTGTTCTTCGCACCGGCCGTCGTGAGCCCGGTGATGGTGGCGTTCCTGTGGAAGTACATCTACAACCCCGCACCGGACGCCGGGCTCAACGGCATCCTCGGCGCGGTGGGCCTGGGCGGGCTGCGGCAGGACTGGCTGGGCGACCCCGACCTCGCGATCTGGTCGATCGCGGGCATGGTGATCTGGCAGTTCGCCGGCTACTCGATGGTGATCTTCCTGGCCGGGCTGGAGGGCGTGCCCGCCGACCTGCACGAGGCCGCGATGATCGACGGTGCGAGCCGGTGGCAGCGCTTCCGGCACGTGACCTGGCCGCTGCTGGCACCCGCGGTCACCATCAACCTGATGTTGTCGACCATCGGCGGCCTCAAGCTGTTCGACCAGATCTACGCCGCGACCAACGGCGGGCCCGGGCACGCCAGCGAGACGTTGTCCACGGTCCTCTACAAGCAGGCGTTCGTCTTCGGCAACTACGGCTACAGCACGGCGATCGCGCTGGTCCTGGCACTGTTCGTGGCCGCGGTGTCGATGATCCAGATCCACTACCTGCGGGGGCGGGAGGTCGCGTGACCATCAAGTACGGACTGCGCACGTTCGGGCTGGAGCTGGTGATGATCGCTGTCGCGGTCGCCTTCCTGTTCCCGGTGTACGCGCTGGTCACGATGTCGCTCAAGGACCAGAAGCAGGTCGCCGAGTCGCCGCTGGCGCCGCCGACCAGCCCGACGTTCGACAACTTCTCCAACGCCTGGACGCGCGCCGAGCTCGGCCCGGCGCTGTTCAACAGCACCGTGATCACGATCGGCAGCCTGGTGGCGCTGATCGCGATCGGCTCGTTCGCCGCGTACTTCCTGTCGCGCCGCGCCTCACGGCTGGGCTACGGGCTGTACGTGCTGTTCCTGCTGGGCATCGTGCTGCCGTTCCAGCTCGGGATGATCCCGCTGTTCAAGCTGGTGGACGGGCTGGGCCTGCTCGGCACCATGCAGGGGATGATCATCTTCTACACGGGGATCCAGCTGCCGTTCACGATCTTCCTCTACACCGGGTTCATCCGGGCGCTGCCCGCCGACTACGCCAACGCCGCGCTGATCGACGGCGCCGGGCACTTCCAGGCGTTCACCCGGGTGGTCTTCCCGCTGCTGCGGCCGATCACCGGCACCGTGCTCATCCTCAACGCGGTGTTCATCTGGAACGACTTCTTCACGCCGCTGCTCTACCTGGGCGGCTCGACCCGCGAGACGGTCCCGGTGCGGATCTTCGCCTTCGTCGGGCAGTACGTGTCCGACAACGGGCTGGTGTTCGCCGGGCTGGTGCTCGCCGCGCTGCCGATCCTCGCCGTGTTCCTGGTGCTGCAGCGGTACGTGATCAAGGGCTTCGCGAGCGGGCTGAAGGGATGATCCCCGGCCTGCTGCGGACGGTGCTGGACGCGCCGCCCCGCCCGTACTCCCCCGCACCCATCTGGTGGTGGAGCGGCGAGCGGCTCGACCGGCGGCGGCTGCGCGACCAGCTCGAACGGTTCGCCGCGGGCGGCGTCTACAACCTGGTGATCCTCAACCTCGCGCCGTCCGGGCCGATGTTCGGGTCGGACGCCGACGAGCCCGCGTTCTTCACCGACGCGTGGTGGGAACTGCTCGACGGGGTGTGCGAGGACGCCGCCGGGCTCGGGGTGTCGCTGTGGTTCTACGACCAGCTCGGCTTCTCGGGCGCCGACCTCCAGGCGCGGCTGGTGCGCGACGTCCCCGCGTTCGCCGGGCAGTGGCTGGAACCGGACGGCCGGACCACGGCGCGCGGTTTCGACTACCTGTCGGCGGAGGCGTGCGCGGCGCTGCTCGACCGCGTCCACGGGGAGTTCGAACGGCGGCTGGGGCATCGCCTCGGCAACGTGATCGTCGGTTCGTTCCAGGACGAGCTGCCCACGCTGCCGACCTGGACGGACGGCTTCGCCGCCGCGTTCGAGGCCCGCCGCGGCTACGACCTGACGCCGCACCTGCCGTACCTGTGGAAGGGCGGCGACTGGGAAAAGGGCGACAGGGCGTACCGCGTCCGGCGCGACTACCAGCTCACCCGGGCGGAACTGGCCGAGGAGGCGTTCTTCAAACCGCTGGCCGACTGGCACACCCGGCACGGGCTGCTGCACGGCTGCGATCAGCAGGATCCGGCGCGCGCCGGGCATCCGGCGGACGGCGTGCGGCTGTACGCCGACTACGCCCGGACGCACCGCTGGTTCGGCGCCCCCGGCTCGGACCACCACGGCGACGCGCGCGTCCACTCGTCCCTGGCCCACCTCTACGGCAGGGACCGCGTGTGGATCGAGGCGTTCCACTCCAGCGGGTGGGGCGGCACGCTGGAGGAGACCTTCGACTGGCTGCTGCCGTGGCTGCGCGCCGGGGCGACCCTCTACAACCCGCACGCCGTCTACTACACGACCAAGGCCGGCTGGTGGGAGTGGGCTCCGCCGTCCACCGACTGGCGGCAGCCCTACTGGCCGCACCACCGGGTCTTCGCCGAGGCGGTCACGCGGCTGTGCGCGGCGCTGTCGCTGGGGCGGCACGTCTGCGACGTGGCCGTGCTTTTCCCGACCGCGACCGCCCAGGCGGGCACCCGGCTCGACGGCGTGGACCCGCCGGCGGCGCTGGCCCAGGAGACCTATCGGGCGCTGGTCGGCGACATGGCCTGGTTCCAGATGGTGCCCGGCGCGCTCGACCGGCTCCGCGTCGACGCCGACGTCATCGACGACGACTCCGTCCAGCGGGCCGCGGTGGAGTCGGGCCGGCTGACCGTCGCGGACGAGTCGTACGGCACGGTCCTGCTGCCCGCCTGCACCGTTCTCGAAGCCGGGACCGCCCGGCGGCTGATCACACTGATCGAGCAGGGCGGCCGTGTCGTCGCCGTCGGGCCGCCGCCCCGGCACGGCGTCGGCGCCCCGGACGCCGACGAGGTGGTGGCGAGGCTGGCGGCACTGCTGGAGACCGTGCCGGACGCGGACTCGCTCGGCCCGCTCCTCGCGGGCTCGCGGCGGGTCGAGGCGCCGGTCCCCGCCCTCGTCCGCGAGATCGACGGCACGACGATGGTGTTCCTGACGGCGGCCGAGTCCATGGCCAGCCGCGTGTCGGTGGGCCGCCCGGACGAACGCGGCATCGACCTCGGCTGGCTGGACGTGACGTACGACTTCGACTCCGGCCGCTACCACCGCGACATGCGGGTCAGGGTCCGCGACGTGACGGGACCGGCGTTCCTCGTGAGCCCGTTCGGCGGCGAGCCCCGGCCGCTGCCGGCCACCCGGCACGAGGGATCGGTCGAGGTGGTGGTTCCCTTCGACGACGGCCCCGCCGCGCTCCTCGTCTTCCCGGGCGGTGCGTCCCGGCAGCCGGAGGCCGAGCCGCCGCGTCCCGCGCACGGGATCGACCTTGGGTCGACCTGGGACATGGAGCTGGTGCCCACTCTCGACAACGCCTGGGGCGACTTCGCCCGCCCGGCGGGCGACATGGCGTCCCTCGAACGCTGGCAACTCGAGCACCAGGCGGACGACGGAGAATGGACGCCGGTCCACGCGACCTTCGGGCCACACGGGCTCTGGTCAGGCTCCGCCGACGACGAATGGCGCCCGGTGGTCTACTCCGACACGCGGGGCATCCGCAAGGACCCGATCCACCGGGCCGTACTGGGCCCGAAGGGGCACGTCCCCGAAGAGTTCCTCGACTTCGGCGCGGTCGCGGCGGGGAGCCAGGTGGTCCTGCGCACCCTCGTGTCCGTTCCGGCTGAGGGCGGCTTCCCTGTGCTCGGTTTCGCCGCCGCCAAGACGCTTCTGGTCGACGGGACCGCGGCCGAGCTCGACGACCACGGCTACCTGGCGGTGACCAGGGAGCCTCTCCCCTCGGGAGAGCACGCTCTCGAAGTGCGCCTGGTGCCCGACGAGGACGTGCGCCTGCGCGGCCACCTGTCCGTCGTGACCGACCCCGCCCGTTGCCTCCGTCCTGAGTGGATCACCGTCGCCGGTCTCTCTCGCCCGGGCGCGCAGGTCTCCTTCAGCACCGAACTCCCCCGTGCCGACGGCCCGTCGCTCCTTCAGGTCGCGTCCGCGTCGCCGTGCCGGATCCTGGTCGACGGCGTCGAGATCGGCCGTCAGGGCGGCTTCGACCCGTACGCCGAGCACGAGGCTCCCCGCGTCGGCCGCTACGAGGTGTCCGGCACCCGGCTCACGCTCGTCCTCACCGAGAACGAGAAGCCACCGGCGATCCTGGTGGACGGCCCGGTCGTGTCGGGCACCGGATGGCACGCCACCCGTGACGGCGCCGCGGTGCCCGTCGAGCCCAAGCGCGCGCAGTCCGGCGACCCTGCCGCCCTACACCTGCGGCGCCGGCCGCATCCGCTGCCCGGCGCGCACTGGCTGGAGGACGACGACGCGGACGGCACCGTTCTGCCCGCCTCGTTCGCCGTCCCCGACGCCCGGCCCCGGATCGAACGGCTGCGCTTCGAGGTGCCGCCCGGCGCGACCCGGATGCGGTTCACGGCACGCGGCGAGGTGACCGGCGTCCTCCTCGACGGCGTCCCGATCACGGCCGACCCTGAGGGTGACGTCGAGCTCCCTGGAGAAAGCCGACCGGCCGGGACCGCGGAGATACATCTGCTCACCCGACCCGAACACCGCGAAGGCTCAGCTCTGGCCGGTCCGGTCACGTTCACCGTCGGCCCTGGCACGATCGAGCTGGGCGACTGGGAGGACGTGGGCCTCGCCGGATACAGCGGCGGGGTCCGCTACCGGCGGATCGTGACCCTCCCCGCAGCGCCAGGAAAGAGCGAACTCGACCTCGGACACGTCCGTGGCACCGCCGAGGTAACGGTGAACGGCACCTCGGCGGGCGTCCGGATCTGCGCCCCGTACTCGTTCGACCTCGGCCCCGCCCTGACCGAGGGCCGCAACGAGGTCGAGATCGTCGTCTACGGCACCCTGGCGCCCTACCTCGACGAGACGAGCCCCACCCACTTCGTCTTCCCCGGTCAGCGGACCTCCGGCCTGCTGGGCCCCGTGACCCTCCGGACGTCAGTCGATCTCCTCGGGCCGGGATAGGCGGATCTCCTCGTTGTCGAGCAGGGCCTGCACCTCGCGAAGCACGGTGTCGTCGATGCGGCGCTGGTCGCGCAGGCCGAGGACGATGGAACGCTTGTGGGCGAGGACGGCCAGGCGCAGCGCGGTGTACTGCTCGTTCAGGCGCGCGGGCTCCTCGTCGGCGTCGGCCCCGCCCGCGCGCAGGACGAGGAGATGCTCTTCGTACTCGCGGCGCAGCCGGTCGACGAGTTGCGGTTCGGTGTCCAGTTCGGCGGCGATCCGCGGCAGAGCCGCGAGCGCCTCCTCGGTGGCGAGGGTCTGCGCGAGACAACGTTCGCGGTCGAGTTCGACGTCGCGGGGCAGGCGGGCCCAGCGCACCACACCGGGGAGCAGGAGGGCCTGAAGGAGCGTCACGGCGATGACCCCGGCGGTCACGAACACGATCAGGTCGCGGTCGGGGAACGGCACACCCGAGTCGAGCGCGCGCGGTATCGCGAGCGCCGCGGCCATCGACACCGCACCGCGGAAACCGGCGATCCCGCTGACCACCCGGGAGCGGTTGCTGACGCGGCGCAGCCGTTGCTGCGGACGGCGGTCGATGAGGCGGATCAGATACACGGTGACGAACAGGAACACCAGGCGCACGGCGACGAGCACCGCGGAGACGACCGCGACCACGATCAGCGCGTGGGTGAGGTCGTCGCTGGTGAGATTGCCGACGGCCGACCGTGCCTCCAGCCCCACGAGGACGAACAATGAGCCGTTGAGCAGGAACGTGGCCAGCGTCCACGACGCCTGGGCCTGGCGGCGCATGGCGGCCCGGCCCACGCGCGGCCCGACCTGGCTGATGATGAGCCCGGAGACCACGACGGCCAGGACGCCCGAGGCATGGACGAGCTCGGCGAGCAGGAAGGCGGTGAACGGGATCAGGAGCATGACCACGTTCTCCAGCAGCGGGTCGTCCAGGAGACGCCGCGCCTGCTCCCCGGCCCACGCGGTGATCGCCCCGATCGCGGCCCCGCCGCCGTAGGCGACCAGGAACAACCCCGCGACGTGGGGCACACTGAGGTGTTCCTGGCCGACCGTGATCCCGACGGCCAGGCCATAGACGACCAGGGCCGTCCCGTCGTTGATGAGGCTCTCGGCGCGCAACGCGGTGACGTAGCGGCGCGGCAACGTCCGGGCGAGCACGCCGACCGCCGTGGCGTCGGTCGGCGCGATGGCCGCCCCCAGTACCCAGGCCGGTCCCCACGGGAGTCCGAAGGCGTGCGCCACGGCCGCCACGGCACCGGCCGTGACGATGACGAGCACGGTGCTCATCAGCATGATGCCGCGCAGGTTGCTGCGGATCTCCCGGAGCGAGGTGGTCAGGCTCTCCCAGTACAGCAACGCCGGGAGGAACAGCAGCAGCACCGCCTCCGGCGGCAGGTGCACCTCGCGCAGCGCGGGCACGAAGCCCAGCAGGACACCGGCGAGCAGCAGCAGCACCGGCGGCGCGACCCGCAGCCGGCGCCCCAGCAGGGTGCACACCAGCACCGCCACGCCCAGGGCCACCACAAGTTCGAGACCGAGCAAGAAAACGTCCTCCCTGACGGATGTCCCGTCTCATTCCCCCCGGCGTGTTCTTCAGCGTGACCAGGGATGCATCCTTGCGTCTGCTTACGGTCAACGGGCCGCTTCCGGCTCGTATAGGTCTGGGCGATGGCTCCGATCGCAACCAGGACTTGGTGAGCGGTCGAGGGCTTGTGGTTGATTCGAATTCGTAGCCCAGGACACGAAGGAGAATCGTGAGGGACGCGGTCATCGTCGATGCGGTACGTACACCCGTCGGGAAGCGCAACGGCGCCCTGGCGGGCATCCATCCCGCGAACCTCTCGGCACACGTGCTGAAGGCGCTCGTCGAACGCACCGGACTGGAGCCGGGAGAGGTCGACGACGTCATCTGGGGATGCGTCAGCCAGGTCGGCGACCAGTCGGGCAACATCGGCCGCGTCGCCGTGCTGGCGGCGGGATGGCCCGAGTCGGTGCCGAGCACGGCGGTCGACCGCCGGTGCGGCTCCAGCCAGCAGGCGGTCCACTTCGCGGCGGCGGGCGTCATCGCCGGCCACTACGACTTCGTGATCGCCGGTGGGGTCGAGTCGATGAGCCGCGTGCCCATGGGCTCGGCGGGCCGGGACGGGCAGCCCTACCCGGACGAGGCGCTGGAACGTTATGGCGTCTCCGGCTTCAACCAGGGCATCGGGGCCGAGATGGTCGCCGAACGCTGGGGCCTCTCCAGGCAGCAGCTCGACGAGTACTCGGCCCGGTCACATGCCAGGGCCGCGGCGGCTTCCGACTCCGGCGCCCTCGACAGGCAGCTCGCCCCCGTGGAAGGGGTCCTGCGGGCCGACGAGGGCATCCGTCGCGGATCCTCGGTGGAGACGCTGGGCAGGCTGAAGACCGCGTTCCGCGACGACGGTGTGATCACCGCCGGCAACGCCTCGCAGATCTCCGACGGTGCCGGGGCCCTCCTCATCACCTCCAGCGAGCTCGCACGGGCGCGCGGCCTGCGGCCGATCGCCCGCGTGCACACGGTCGCGCTGGCCGGGGACGACCCCGTGATCATGCTGACGGCGCCGATCGAGGCGACGGCCAAGGTGCTCAAGCGGTCCGGACTGGGCATCGACGACATCGGCGCGTTCGAGGTGAACGAGGCGTTCGCGCCCGTCCCGCTGGCCTGGCAGGCGGAGACAGGAGCCTCTGACGACCGCCTCAACCCCCTGGGCGGGGCGATAGCCGTGGGGCATCCACTGGGCGGTTCCGGGGCCGTCCTGATGACGCGCCTCGTCCACCACATGAAGGACCAAGGCCTCCACTACGGCCTCCAGACCATGTGCGAGGCGGGCGGCATGGCCAACGCGACCATCCTCGAATCGCTGTCAACCGCTCGGCTCTGAAGGACCGAGCTTGTTGGCTTGGTCCGGTGGGGCGTTGCTTATGCTCCCGACTGCCCTCTACGGCGGAGCGGTCACGGGTCACGTCGCCGGTTCCCGCTCAGGCGGGTTGCGGTGGGGGCATGTTGACAAATACCCACGCCGAGCGTGCGCGGTCGCGCACGTTGACCCCGGCGACGACGTCGGCGGGCCCAGCGAGGCCGCACCGCCGATACCTCGTTGGCCAGCGTGTTCACCGTGTGCAGGGTCGCCGACAGGGCCGGCGCCTGTTCGGGCGTCGGAAGCAGCTTCACCTGCACCACCAGCTTCACGACCATGAAACTACCCACCGTGACCGGCCGGTGTCCCTCAATCCAAGAATTGATCCATCTCACCCCGATAGGAGCCCGCCCGATATGCGCACAGGACGCAGCGTCGTCTGCACCCTGCACGCGCACTTGGTCTTCACATCCAAGTACCGGCACGCGGTGTCCACCGACCCGATCCTCACGCTGCCAGGACATCATGTGCGCCGTCCTACCTCGCCGCCTCCTGCGGCGGCGCACCCCTCGCGGTCATCAAGGAATACATCGACCAGCAAAACGCCCTGACCAGCCCAACTCCAGGCCAGGCGGCGCTAGCGCGCCGCGCACGCCGGAAGCAATTCCTCCCGCCCCTGAAGGGGCGGCGTTCCTCGCTAGAAGCCTGCTGAGAGGATCTACGCGCATGCGTCTTGAAGGACTGTCCATCGCCGTCAGCGGAGGCGCCTCCGGCCTCGGGCTGGAGACGGCCCGCCGGGTGGTCGACGCGGGCGGCAAGGTGACCCTCATCGACCTGCCCACCTCCGCGGGCGCGGCGGCGGCCGAGAAGCTCGGCGACGCGGCCCGGTTCGTCGCGGCCGACGTCACCGACGCCGGCCAGTTCGCGGCGGCGCTCGACGCGGCCGACGAGTTCGGCGACCTGCGGGGGCTCGTGCACTGCGCGGGCGCCGGTCGCAGGCTCCGGCTGCTCGACAGGGACGGCGCCCCCGGCTCCGTCGAGGACTTCGAATGGGTGATCAAGCTCAATCTGGTCGGCTCGTTCAACGCCCTCCGGCTCGGAGCGGAGCGCATCGCACGGCGGGACGAGATCGACGGCGAGCGCGGCGCCATCGTGCTGACCGCGTCGGTCGCCGCCTACGAGGGCCAGATCGGGCAGATCCCGTACACCGCCGCGAAGGCGGGCATCGTCGGGATGACGCTGACGGCGGCCCGCGACCTGGCCAGCAGGTCGATCCGGGTCTGCACGATCGCGCCCGGGGTGATGGACACTCCCCTGCTCGCCCGCCTGCGGGACGATGTGCGGACGGCTCTCGAAGAGAGCGTGCCCAACCCGGCCCGGCTCGGGCGAGCGGCCGAGTTCGGGCAGCTGGCCTGCCACATCCTGGAGAACGGCTACCTCAACGGCGAGACCATCCGGCTCGACGGCGCCATCCGCATGGCACCGCGCTGACCTCCCGCGACCCGCGCCGCGTCCGGCCACCGGCCGGGCGCGGCGCCGGGGATACAGTCGGCCCCGTGGACCTGCACCAGATCAAGTACTTCCTCGCGGTCGTCGACCACAACGGCATCAACGCCGCGGCGGCCGTGCTCGACGTCGCCCAGCCGACCATCTCGCAGGCCATCCAGGGCCTCGAACGCGAGCTCGGCGTGCAGCTGTTCCACCGCATCGGCCGCGGCATGGTACTCACCTCGGCCGGGCACAGCCTCGTGGGGCCCGCCCGCCGCATCCTGCGCGACGTCGTCGCCGCGGCGGGTTCTCTCGTCGACGCGGCGGGACGCCCGCGGGGACGGCTCGACATCTTCGCCATGCCCGCGCTGTCGGCGGATCCGGTGGCCCGCCTGGTCGGGGCCTTCCGCAGGGAGTTCCCGAAGGCGTCCATCAGGATCGGGGACCTGCGCGACGAGGCGATGGCGGCCTCCCTGATCAAGGAGGGCCACTGCGAGATCGTGGTCTGCCACCTGCCGGCGAGCGACCACGCGGGCCTGGACGTCCGCGAGCTCGGCGTGCAGGAGTACTGGCTCGTCCTCCCGCCCGGCTCGGCGGCGCCTCCGGACGATCCACTGCCCCTCTCGGAGCTGCCGGACCTCCCGCACGTGACCGTGCCGCGCGGCAGCTCCCTGGCGGTCGGCGAGATCGAGCAGGCGGTCGCCGCCGCGGGCCGCGCCATCAGCCCGTCCGTGGTGGTGGAGCACCGCGAGGCCCGGCTGCCCTTCGTCCTGGCCGGGCTGGGGGCCACGTTCCTCGAACGGTCGATGGCCGAGGCCGCGGCGGCCCGGGGGGCCGTCGTACGGTCCCTCGAACCGCGGATCAGCCGGGCCTACGGGCTGGTCTACGACTCCGCGGCGCTGTCTCCGGCGGGCCAGGCCTTCGTCGAGCTGGCCCAGGCGACGACCCGGCGCACGTAAGCCATACACCGCCTCTGAGCCGTACGCCGCCCGTCAGCCCTGCTCGGCCGCCAGCGAGGGGGCACGTTCCCGCAGCTCGTGCTTGCGCACCTTCCCGCTCGCGTTGCGCGGCAGCTCGGTGACGACGGCGAGGTGCCGCGGCACCTTGTACGCGGCCAGCTGAGCCCGGCACCACTGCTCGATCTCCCCGGACGTCGGCGCGTCGGCCGCGCTGACCGGGACGACGACGGCCAGCGGAGTCTCGCCCCACCGGTCGTCGGGCATGCCGACCACGGAGACCTCGGCCACCTTGGGATGCGCCACGATGACCTCCTCCACCTCGGCGGAGTAGATGTTCTCGCCGCCAGAGATGATCATGTCCTTCAGCCGGTCGACGACGTAGATGTAGCCGTCCTCGTCCTGGCGGACGAGATCCCCGGAGTGGAACCAGCCGCCGGCGAAGGCCTCGGCGGTCTCGGCCGGCTTGTTCCAGTAGCCGGTCATGATCGACGGCCCGCGATAGACGATCTCGCCGATCCCGCCCCGCGGAACGTCGTTCATGTGCTCGTCCACGATGCGGACCTCGACGTTGAGCAGCGGGGTCCCCACCGAACCGATCTTGCTCAGCGCCTCCTCGCCGAGGAGCACGGTCGCCACCGCGCTGGACTCCGTCTGGCCGAAGACGCTCAGCAGCTTGGCGCCGGGGAACGTCTCCAGCATCGTGTGCAGCAGGGCCTTCGTCGCGGGCGAGGCGCCCCACGAGATGATCCGCAAAGCCGACAGATCCCGGTCCTTGACGCCCGGGACGCCGCACACCGCCTGCCACTGGGCGGGGACGAGGAAGACGTAGCCGACCCGCTCGCGCTCCAGCAGGTCCACGGTCTCGGCGGGGTCGAAGCGGCCCGACTGGGCGATCACCGTGCGGCCCCCGACCAGCACGCTGGACAGCAGGGCGGCCAGGCCGCCGATGTGGAAGAGCGGCGTGTTGATCAGCCAGACCCGGCAGTCGGGCGGCGGGGCGATGTGGGCGAACCGGCTCATGGTCTGGATGAGCAGGTTGTAGTGGGAGAGCACCGCGCCCTTGGGCCGCCCCGTCGTCCCGGACGTGTACATGATGAAGGCCGGCGCGTAGAGGTCGACCTCCACGTCGAGCGTGGTCTCGGGGGCCTCGCGGAGCGCGTCCTCGTAGCGGTCCATGCGTCCGGCGTCCGCGAGCGGCTCGCCCTCCGCTCCGACCACGAGGCAGTGGCGCACCGTCGGCGCGTCCTTCCACGCCCGCGCAAACGTCTCGCTGAGCGGCGCCTCGACGACGGCGAGGACGGCGCCGCTGTCTGCCAGCTGGTACGCCACCTCGTGGGCGTGCAGCCGGAAGTTGATCGGCACGCAGATGGCGCCCAGCCTGGCGCAGGCGAAGAAGACCTCCACCATTTCGAGGCCGTTGAACGTCATCACCATGACCCGGTCGCCATGTTCCACGCCGCGCGCCCGGAAGGCGTTCGCGAGCCGGTCGACCCGCGCGTCCAGCCCGCGGTAGGTGCGGTCGGCGCCGTCCATGCGCAGCGCCACGGCCTCGGGGATCGAGCGCGCGTGCCGGGCGAGCTGGTCGCTGATCGTCATGCGCGCGGACGCCGGGGGCGGCACAGGGGTCATCTCGGTTCTCCTTCGTCTCCGGGCCGGGGCACGCTGCCGACAGTCGATCACTCGGCCGGACGCGGCGCAAAGATCGAACGCCGCATCGTCCGATAGGCCGAACCTATGTGTCCCCGGCAGGTCGCCCGTCGGCTGGTCCGGCGGGCCGGCGCTCGCGGCTCAGCTCCGCCGCGACGTCCAGGAACGCCGTGGCCGCCGGGGAGAGCGGGCCGGGCCGGAACACGAGCCGCACCGTCCGCCGCACCTGCGGTGACGTCGACCGCACCACCACGTTGCGCAGCTGCGTCTCGGCGATCCGCCGGGGCAGGAAGGTCGCGCCCGCGCCGTGCATGACGAGCTCCCAGATCGCCTGCCGGTGCGCGCATTCGACGGCCACGTAGCCGATCGCGGGCGCCAGCGCCTCGTCGATGGCGGTCCGGCCCCCGGTGGCCGAGGACTCCAGCACCAGGGGCAGCTCGGCGACCGCTTCGAGCGGGACCGGATCGGGCAGCGTGGCGGCCAGGTCGGGCGGCAGGACGAGGGCGATCTCCTGCTCCCAGAGCTCGCGGGTCCGCAGCATGCCGCCCTTCACCGGGAAGTCCGTCAGCCCCAGCTCCGCCTGCCCCTGGCGGACCTGGCTCACCACGCTGGACGAGCTGCCCGGGTCGAGGATGGTCACCCGGACGCCGGGATGCCGCTCATGGAGCCGGCTGGTCAGCTCCGGCAGCGGATCGGCGGACAGCGTGGACAGGGCGGCGAGCTCCAGGCGCCCGGCGACCAGGTCCCGGACGGCGTGCACCCTGCTCCTGGCGTTCTCGACGTCGGCGAGGATCTGCCGGGCCGGACCGGCGAACGCCCGGCCGTCGGCGGTGAGGGTGAGCCCGCGGCCGGACCGGTCGAACAGCTGGGTGCCGAGCTGGCGTTCCAGGCTGCGGATCGCCTGGGACAGCGAGGGTTGCGCGATGTAGAGCTCCTTGGCCGCCTTGGTGACGCCGCCGTGGTCGATGACGGCCACGAAGTACGCGACGAGCCGCAGATCCATGGGGCGAACGATACGCCCTGCCGACGAACGGGTGCCCTCTGACCTCGACTCATAGGCACAGGCGATAGATCCGTACGCACCCCGGTCTTTGTGCGGGCCGGTCCGGAGATGATGCAGTCGGAGCATGCCAGTTGAGAGCAGCCCGGCCGCCGCCGGAGACGAGGTGCTGGTGCGGCACGAGGCGCGTACCGCGGTGATCACCATCAACCGCCCGCACGCGCGGAACGCCGTGACCAGAGCGGTGGCCGAGGGAATCGCCGCCGCGCTCGACGAGCTCGACCGGCGGGACGACCTTTCCGTGGGCGTCCTGACCGGGGCGGGCGGCAGCTTCTGCGCGGGCATGGACCTGAAGGGGTTCCTGCGCGGCGAGCGGCCGAGCGTCGAGGGCAGGGGGTTCGCCGGCGTGACCGAGGCGCCACCGCGGAAGCCGCTGATCGCGGCGGTCGAGGGCTACGCGCTGGCGGGCGGCTGCGAGATCGTCCTCGCG
The DNA here is from genome assembly GCF_043198015.1 of Spirillospora sp. NPDC048911. Taxonomy (NCBI): domain Bacteria; kingdom Bacillati; phylum Actinomycetota; class Actinomycetes; order Streptosporangiales; family Thermomonosporaceae; genus Spirillospora; species Spirillospora sp. NPDC048911. The sequence continues at coordinate 258,576 of NZ_JBICUD010000003.1, forward strand.
TGCGATCTCGTCGTCGCGGCCCGGACCGCCAAGCTCGGCATCCCCGAGGTCAAGCGGGGCCTGGTCGCCACCGCCGGGGCGCTGCTGCGGCTGCCGCACCGCGTCCCCGAGCAGATCGCGATGGAGCTCGCCCTGACCGGCGACATGATCACGGCCGAGCGGGCGTACGAGATCGGCCTGGTCAACCGGCTCACCGACGAGGGAGACGCCCTGGACGAGGCGCTCGCCCTCGCCGGCCGCATCGCGGCCAACGGCCCGCTCGCCACCCTCGCCAGCAAGCGGGTGATCAAGGAACACGGGCAGTGGCCGGAGGCCGAGCGGTTCGCCCGCCAGCGGCAGATCACCGAGCCCGTCTTCGCCTCGGCCGACGCCAAGGAGGGCGCCCTCGCCTTCGCTGAGAAGCGCGAGCCGAAGTGGCAGGGCCGATGAGCGGCGGCACCGGGGCGCCCGGTCCCCTGGCCGGGATGAAGATCATCGAACTCGGCGGCATCGGTCCCGTGCCGTTCGCCGCCATGGTGCTGGCCGACCTGGGAGCGGAGGTGATCCGCGTCCAGCGTCCCGCCGACCGGAAGGCACCCCCGAACCCGGTCCTCGACCGGGGGCGCCGATCGCTGATCGTCGATCTGAAGAATCCCCGCGGCGCCGCGGTCGTCCAGACCCTGATCGACGGGGCGGACGCCGTGCTGGAGGGCTTCCGGCCGGGCGTGGCCGAGCGGCTCGGCTTCGATCCCGCGGACCTCGCCGAGCGCAACCCGCGCCTGGTGTTCGGCCGCATGACCGGCTACGGCCAGGACGGGCCGATGGCGATGCGGGCCGGCCACGACATCAACTACATCGCCCTTTCCGGCGCCCTCGGCGCGATCGGACGGCCCGGCCAGCCGCCCACCCCACCGCTCAACCTGGTCGGCGACTTCGGCGGTGGCGGCATGCTCCTCGCCGTCGGCGTGCTGGCCGCGGTGCTGAACGCGCGGGCGTCGGGACGCGGCCAGGTGGTGGACGCGGCGATGGTCGAGGGATCCGGCCTGCTCATGGCCATGATCTACGGCCGCCTGGCGCAGGGCGTGTGGACGGTCGAGCGGGGCGAGAACGTGCTCGACGGCGGCGCCCCCTTCTACGACACCTACGAGTGCGCCGACGGGCGGCACATCGCCGTGGGCGCGATCGAGCCCCAGTTCTTCGCCAACCTCGTGGACGTCCTCGGCGTCGCGGGCTCCGTGGATCTCGCCGCCCAGCGGGACCGCGACACCTGGCCCGCCACGCGGGAGATCTTCACGAAGGCGTTCAAGGAGGCCACCCGGGGCGAGTGGGTCGAGCGGTTCGCCGGGATCGACGCCTGCGTCTCGCCGGTGCTGACCATGGACGAGGTCGTCGCGCATCCCCACAACGCCGGCCGGGAGAGCTTCTTCACCGACCCCGGCGGCGTGATCCATCCACGGCCCGCGCCGCGATTCTCCGACACGCCCGCCGGCCTGCCGGCACCGGCTCCCGTCCCGGGCCAGGACACCCACGCGATCCTGTCCGAGCTGGGGCATACCGCCGAGGAGATCGACGACCTGCTGGCGGAAGGGGCGGTGGCGCGGTGAGCCCGTACTGGCCCGAGGGGCTGCCCACGTCCCTCGACTACCCCGAGCTGACGGTGGGAGAGATCATCACCGCCGCCGCCAGGCTGTACCGGGATCGCACGGCCGTCGTCGACGGCGACGAGCGACTCACGTTCGCCCAGCTGGGCGAACATGTCGCCGCGTTCGCCCACGCCGTGCGCGACGCCGGCGTCCGTGACGGCGACGTCGTCCTCCTGCACCTGCCCAACAATGTGTGGTTCCTGGTCGGCTACTACGGAGCGCTGCTCGCCGGGGCGACCGTGTCGCTGACCAACCCGCTCCAGCCCGCGCCCGGCCTGCGCGCCCTGCTGCTCGACACCGGCGCGGTCCTGGCGGTCAGCCATCCCGCCCACGTCGCGACACTGCTGGAGGCGGGCAGGGAGACCGGCCTGCGGACGGTCGTGGTCGTCCCGCCGACCGCCTGCGCACCGTCCGCGGCGTCGTCGGCGGACGAGAAGCCGCCGGCGCCCGGCGCCGAGGTGGTAACCCTCGCCGACTTCGCCGCGGGCCGGCCCGCCGTCCCACCGGAGATCAGCGTCTCCGGCGAGCACGTGGCCCACCTCGCGTACACGGGCGGCACGACCGGGGTACCGAAGGGCGTCCGGGTCCTGCACCGGAACGTGGTGGCCAACGTCGTCCAGATGATGGCCTGGCGCGCCGCCCACCTGGTCTCCATCGAATCCGGCGGCCTCCGGCTCCGTCCGGTCCCCGGCGTGGACGACGCCGGAGTCCGGCCCGGGGACGCGGTCACGGTGATGGTGTCGCCGCTGTTCCACGCGCATGCGCTCATCCACACCAACTTCCTGCTGCTGAGCGGCACCACCATCGTGCTCACCGGGCGCTTCTCCCCCGAGCTGCTCCTGGCGGAGATCGAGCGGCACCGCGCCACGTTCGTGACCGGCAGCCCGACGATGTGGCACGCGCTCCTGGACAGCCCGGAGGTCGGCGATCGCGACCTGTCCTCGGTGCAGGTGATCTCCTCGGGCGCCGGGCCCATCGATCCGGCCACCCTCCAGGCGCTCGGCACCGCCTTCCCCAACGCGATGATCAGCGAGGGGTACGGCCTGACCGAGGCGACGTGCCTGGTGTCGGCCGCGCCGCTGCTGCGCGGCGCCAGGCGCAAGCCCGGCAGCGTCGGCGTGCCGATCTTCGACACCACGGTCGAGATCCGTCCGGTCACCAGTGGCACGGCGCCGTCCGGGCCGCTCGGGCCGCTCGGGCCGGGCGAGACCGGTGAGCTCTGGGTCCGCGGCCCGCAGGTCACCGCGGGCTATCTCGACCGGCCGGAGGAGACCGCCGACCAGTTCGCCGGGGGCTGGCTGCGCACCGGCGACATCGGCCACCTCGACGACGAGGGCTTCGTCTTCATCGCCGACCGCGCCAAGGACATGCTCATCTACAAGGGCTACAACGTGTATCCCCGCGAGCTCGAGGACATCCTGCACGACCATCCGGACGTGGGGGCGGCCGCGGTCGTCGCCCGGTCCGTCCCGCACGCCGGGCAGGAGCCGGTCGCCTTCGTCGTGCCCCGCTCCGGCGCGGACGTCGACCCGGACGAGCTCATGGCGTTCGTCGCCGAACGCGTCCTCCCGTACAAGAAGATCCGCGCCGTGCGGGTCGTCGGCACGCTGCCCACCTCGCCCTCGGGGAAGATCCTCAAGAGCGAGCTGCGGGCGATCGCGCAGAACGACCATGTGACCACCTGAGGAGACCACAGTGGAGACCGACGAGTTCCAGACGGTGCTCGACGCCGTCCGCGCCTTCGTGCGCAAGGAGGTCGTGCCCGCCGAAGACGTCATCGAGACGACCGACGAGATCCCCGAGACCATCCGTGCCAAGGCCGCCGACATGGGGCTCTTCGGTTTCGCGTTGCCCGAGGAGCACGGCGGCCTGGGCTTCTCGATGAGCGAGGACGTCCGGCTCGCGATGGAGCTCGGCTACACCGCGCCGGCGTTCCGCTCGATGCTCGGCACCAACAACGGCATCGCCGGCCAGGTGCTGGTCAACTTCGGCACCGACGACCAGAAGCGGCGCTACCTTCCGGACCTCGCTGCCGGCCGCACGATCGCCTCGTTCGCCCTGACCGAGGCCGAGGCCGGTTCCGACCCCAGCGGCATGCGCACCCGCGCGTCCCGGGTCGAGGGCGGATACCGGATCACCGGCCAGAAACGGTTCATCACCAACGCGGACCGGGCCGACCTGTTCATGGTCTTCGCCCGGACGAGCGCCGACACCGAGGGCACCAAGAGCATCTCGGTCTTCGCGGTGGCCGCGGGCGCCGAGGGGCTCACCGTCGGGCCCAACGACGAGAAGATGGGGCAGCGCGGCGCCCACACCGCCGAGGTCTTCCTCGACGACGTGTTCGTGCCCGAGGCCGACCTGATCGGCGGGGTCGAGGGCGAGGGGTTCTCGGCGGCCATGCGCTCGCTGGCCCGTGGCAGGCTGCACATCGCGGCGATCTGCGTCGGGCTCGCGCAGCGGCTCGTCGAGGAGAGCGTCCGGCACGCCGCGGCGACCCGGCAGGGCGGCCGTCCCATCGCCGAGTTCCAGCAGGTGCAGGCGATGCTCGCCGACTCCCAGACCGAGCTGTTCGCGGGCCGGGCCATGGTGCTGGAGGCGGCGCGGGCCTTCGACGACGGCAGCGACCGCCGCATGGCGCCGTCCTGCGCCAAGCTCTTCTGCTCGGAGATGGTCGGCCGGGTGGCCGACCGCGCCGTCCAGATCCACGGCGGCATGGGCTACATGCGGTCGGTGCCGGTCGAGCGGTTCTACCGCGACGCGCGCCTGTTCCGGGTGTACGAGGGCACCAGCGAGGTCCAGAAGGTCATCATCGCCAAGCAGCTGCTCAGGGAGGCGGGCCGATGACGGACCCGGCCGATACGGCCACCCGGCGATCGCGGCCGCTGCACGGCATGCGGATCGTCGAGATCTCCAGCTACGTGGCGTCCCCGCTGTGCGGGATGACGCTGGCCCAGCTCGGCGCCGACGTGATCCGGGTCGAGCCGGTCGGCGGCGCGGCAGACCGCACGCGCTGGCCGCTCGCCGAGAGCGGGACGAGCTTGTACTGGTCGGGGCTCAACAAGGGCAAGCGCGCCATCGAGGTGGACCTGTCCGCCGAGGCGGGCCGCCTGCTGGTGGCCGATTTGATCGTGGGCCGCGGTGACCGCGGCGGGATCGTGGTGAGCAATTCGGACCGGTTCCCGGAGCTCTCCTTCGAGACGCTGAGCGCGCGCCGGCCCGACGTCGTCCACGTGCTGCTCACCGGCGGCCGGGACGGCGGGACAGCGGTCGACTACACCGTCCAGGCCGCGACCGGATTCCCGCTGCTGACCGGCCCGGAGAACGCGGCGGGGCCGGTGAACTCCCTGGTGCCCGCCTGGGACCTGGCCGCCGGGCTCTACCTCGCGGTCGGGTTGCTGGCCGCGGAGCGGCATCGGCTGCTGACCGGTGAGGGGCAACGGCTCCGGGTCGCGCTGGAGGACGTCGCCCTGGCGGCCGCCGGAAACCTCGGCTACCTCGCCGACGCGCAGCTGAACGGCACGTCGCGGGAACGCGACGGCAACCACGTCTACGGCACGTTCGGCCGCGACTTCGCCACCGCCGACGGCGGGCGGCTGATGATCGTGGCGCTCACCGCGCGGCACTTCAGGGATCTGTTCGCCGCGACCGGCCTCACCGAGGTGGTCTCCGCGCTGTCGGGCGCCCTCGGCGCGGACTTCGACGAGGAGGCGGAGCGCTACCGGCACCGCAAGGTACTGGGCGAGCTGCTCGCCGGATGGTTCGAGGCGCACACCCTCGCCGAGGCCGAGGAGGCCCTGCGCGCCACCCGGGTGTTGTGGTCGCCCTACCGGAGTTTCACCGATCTCGTCGCGGACGACGCGCGGCTGCTCAGGGACAGCCCGCTGATGGCGGAGATGGACCAACCGGGAGTCGGTAAGCATTGGGCGCCCGGATCACCGCTCGTTCTGGACGGGGAGCAGTCGCCCCCGGCGGCGGCACCGATGGTGGGCGAGCACACCGAAGAGGTGCTGCGGGACGAACTCGGCCTGGCCGCGCCAGCTCTCGCGAAACTGAGGGAGAACGGTGTCATCCCTCCGCCCGATGGCGGGCGGATTCTGCAGAAGGCACGGAGCGGAGAACAGTCATGAGCGTCCTGACCGACGACGAGCGCGAGATCGTCGCGCTGGCCGGCGAGTTCGTCGACAAGCGGGTACGGCCGCGGGTACGGGACTACGAGTCGGTGGACGAGTACCCCGCCGAGTTCATCGAGGAGATGAAGAAGCTCGGCTTCTTCGGCCTGCTCGTCCCGTCCGAGCACGGCGGGGTGGACGTCAGCGCGGCGTGCTTCGCGCGGGTGACCGAGGAGATGGCCCGGGGCTGGATGAGCCTCGCCGGGGCCATCGGCGGGCACTCGGTGATCGCCTATCTGATCCGCACGTTCGGTACCCCTGAGCAGCGGGAACGCTACCTGCCCGCGATGGCCGACGGCACGATCCGGGCGACGATGGCGCTCACCGAGCCGGCCGGCGGCAGCGACCTGCAGGCGATGCGCACCCACGCGGCCGCCGACGGGGACGACCTGGTGATCACGGGGTCGAAGACCTGGATCTCCAACGCCCGCCACTCCGGCCTGATCGGCCTGCTGTGCGTGACCGACCCGGACGCCAAGCCCGCTCACAAGGGCATGAGCGTCGTCCTCGTCGAGCCCGGCGACGGCCTGGAGATCTCCAAGAACCTGCCCAAGCTCGGCTACCGCGGCGTCGAGGCCTGCGAGCTCGTCTTCGACCGGATGAGGGTGCCCGCGTCGGCCGTCCTCGGCGGCGAGCCGAACCACGGCTGGGCGCACATGATGCGCGGCCTGGAGGTCGGCAGGATCCAGGTCGCCTCCCGCGCGGTGGGCGTGGCCCAGGCCGCGCTCAACGACGCCGTGCGGTACGCGCAGGAACGCGAGTCGTTCGGCAAGCCGATCTGGAAGCACCAGTCGGTGGGCAACCTGCTGGCCGACATGGTCACCAAGGTCCGGGCGGCGCGGCTGCTGACCGAGGACGCCGCCCGCGTCCTCGACGACGGCGGCCGGGCCGACATGGAGGCCGGCATGGCCAAGCTGTTCGCCTCCGAGGCCGCGATGCAGGTGACGCTGGACGCGATGCGCGTGCACGGCGGATACGGCTACTCCAAGGAGTTCGACGTCGAGCGCTACTTCCGGGACGCCCCGCTGATGATCCTGGGCGAGGGCACCAACGAGATCCAGCGCAACGTCATCGCGGCCCAGCTGATCGCGCGCAACCCCATCACGTGACGAACGAAAGAGCCTTCATGTCACTCCTCACCGGCAGGACCGCGGTCATCACCGGCGGCGCCCAGGGCATCGGCCTCGCCATCGCCCAGGTCTTCGTCGAGCAGGGCGCCAGGGTCGTCCTCGGCGACCTGAACCTGGACGCCGCCGAGGCCGCGGCCAAGGAACTCGGCGGCCCCGACGTGGCGCGGGCGGCGCGGTGCGACGTCACCGGCGCCGCCGACGTGCAGGCCCTGGTCGACACCGCCACGGCCGCCTTCGGCTCGCTGGACGTCATGGTCAACAACGCCGGGATCACCCGCGACGCGACGATGCGGACGATGACCGAGGAGGCGTTCGACCAGGTCATCGACGTCCATCTCAAGGGCACGTGGAACGGCGTCCGCATCGCGGCCGCCGTCATGCGCGAGCAGAAGAGCGGCGCGATCGTGAACATCTCCTCGCTCTCGGGAAAGGTCGGCATGGTCGGCCAGACCAACTACTCCGCCGCCAAGGCCGGCATCGTCGGCATGTCCAAGGCGGCCGCCAAGGAGATGGCGCACCACGGCGTCCGGATCAACGCCATCCAGCCGGGCCTGATCCGGTCGGCCATGACCGAGGCGATGCCGCAGAGGGCGTGGGACCAGAAGATGGCCGAGATCCCGATGCGGCGCGCGGGTGAGCCGGGCGAGGTCGCCTCCGTGGCGCTGTTCCTGGCCTCGGACCTGTCCTCCTACATGACCGGCACCGTGCTGGAAGTGACCGGCGGAAGGTTCATGTAACGCCGATGAGCTGGGAACCGCACACCGTCACCACCATCGAGACCGTCGACCCGCACCCCGTGGCGACGCTGTCCGCCCTCTTCGACGACGGGACTCCCCCGGTCGGCCCGGGAGACGCCCTGCCGCCGCTCTGGCACTGGCTCGCGCTGGCCCGCTGGCCGGTCTCGTCCACCCTCGGCGTGGACGGCCATCCGGCACGCGGGTCGTTCCTGCCTCCCGTGGAGCTGCCACGGCGGATGTTCGCGGGCGGTGAGGTCGCCTTCCACGCCCCGATCACGGTGGGGAGCACGGTGCGCCGCGAGGCGCGTGTGGAGTCGGTCACCGAGAAGTCCGGGCGCTCCGGCGAGCTGGTCATCGTGGTCGTCTCCACCAAGCTGTACGACGAGGACGGCCGGCTCGCGATCGACGAGCGGCAGGACATCGTCTACCGGGACGCCGGAGCCGTCTTGCCCTCGGCCAGCCCGCCCGAGAAGGCGGCGGGACTGGCTCCGTCCGGCGCCCCCTTCACCCGGTCGGGCGAGTGGTCGTGGCACCTCGCCACCGATCCGGCCCTGCTCATGCGATTCAGCGCGGCGACGTCGAACGCGCACCGGATCCACTACGACTGGCCGTACGCCACGCGGGTCGAGGGCTATCCCGGCCTGGTCGTGCACGGGCCCCTGATGACGCTCGCCCTCGCCGAGGTACTCCGCCTCGAAAAGCACGAGGCTCGGGTCTCCCGCATGCGGCACAGGAACCGTAGGCCCCTGTTCTGCGGCCAGGACGCGCGGCTGCGGCGGACTGAGGACGCCGCGCCGGACTCGTTCACCCTGGGCCTGTTCGGCGCGGACGACGCCACGGCTGAGCCCTCCCCCAGCACCACGTTGACGATCGAGTTCGAGCCCGCCCAGGAAGAAGGCACCGGCCATGCGTGAAGCGGTCATCTGCGAGCCCGTCCGTACCCCGATCGGCCGCTACGGCGGCAGCTTCAAGAGCCTCACAGCGGTCGATCTCGGAGTGGCGGCTCTCAAGGGGCTCCTCGACCGCACCGGGCTCCCTCCCGAAACGATCGAGGACGTCGTCCTCGGCCACTGCAACGCCAGCAGCGAGGCGCCCGCGATCGGCCGGATCGTCGCGCTCGACGCGGGCCTGCCCGTCACCGTCCCGGGCCTGCACCTCGACCGCCGCTGCGGCTCGGGCCTGCAAGCGGTCATCCAGGCCGCCATGCAGGTGCAGACCGGGGTCCACGAGGTCGTGGTCGCCGGCGGCACCGAGAGCATGAGCAACGCCACCTTCTACTCCGTCGACATGCGGTGGGGCGCCAGGAACGGCGTCGCGATGCACGACAGCCTCACCCGTGCCCGGCAGACCGCGGGCGGCCGGAGCCATCCCGTCCCCGGCGGCATGCTCGAAACGGCCGAGAACCTGCGCCGGGAGTACACGATCTCCCGCGAGGAGCAGGACGAGCTGGCGCTGCTGTCGCACCAGCGGGCGGTCAAGGCCCAGGCCGCCGGGATCCTGGCCGAAGAGATCATCCCGACCCCGGTCAGGACCAGAGGCGGGGAGACCCTCGTCGACACCGACGAGCACCCGCGTGCCGACGCCTCGCTGGAGTCGCTCGGCAGGCTCAAGCCGATCCTGCTCGGCTCCGATCCCGAAGCGACGGTCACGGCAGGCAACGCCAGCGGCCAGAACGACGCGGCCGCGATGTGCGTCGTCACCACGCCGGAGCGCGCCGAACGGCTCGGGCTGCGGCCGCTGGTCCGGCTGGTGTCGTGGGCGGTGGCGGGCGTCGAGCCGAGGACCATGGGCATCGGCCCGGTCCCGGCCACCGCGGCCGCCCTCGACCGCGCGGGCCTGACGCTGAACGACATGGACCTCATCGAGCTGAACGAGGCGTTCGCGGCCCAGGCGCTAGCGGTCACGCGGGAATGGAAGTTCGCCGACGGGGATCTGGAGCGCACGAACGTCCACGGCTCCGGCATCTCGCTCGGGCATCCGGTCGGCGCGACCGGCGTGCGGATGCTGGCGACGCTGTCGCGGGAACTGCACCGGCGCGAGGCGCGGTACGGGCTGGAGACGATGTGCATCGGCGGCGGCCAGGGCCTGGCGGCCGTCTTCGAGCGGGTGACGGCATGACCGTGCGCGTCTTCGCGTCCCTGGAAGAACTGAAGGGCGCCCTCGACCAGCCGATCGGGCCCACCGAGTGGCTGGTCATCGACCAGGAGCGCATCAACGCCTTCGCCGACGCCACCGGGGACCACCAGTGGATCCACGTGGACGCCGAACGGGCCGCGTCCGGCCCGTTCGGCCGAACCATCGCGCACGGATACCTGACCCTGTCGCTGATCCCCATGTTCGGGCAGCAGCTCGTCCGCCTCGACCTGGGGCAGGCGCGCGTCAACTACGGCCTCAACAAGGCGCGGTTCCCCTCCCCCGTGCCCGTGGGGTCGCGCCTGCGGGCGCGGGCGACCTTCGCGGACCTACGGGAGACGGGGGCGGGGACCGCTCTCACGACGCGCTACACGATCGAGATCGACGGGGCGGCGAAGCCGGCCTGCGTGGCCGAGACCGTCACCATCGTCGTGCACTGATCAGCGGTCCTGCCAGACGGGCGCCCGCTTCTCGGCGAAGGCGCGGGCGCCCTCCATCGCGTCGGCCGACGCCGTCACCTCCAGCCACACCTTCCGCTGCTCCGCGAACGCCTCCGTGTCGGTGTAGTTCACCGACGCCGCGACGATCTGCTTGGACGCGCGCACCGCGAACGGCGCGTTGGCGGCGATCCGCCCGGCCAGCGCCCGCGCCTCGTCGAGCGCGCCGCCGGGCTCGGTGAGCACGTTGACCAGCCCGTACTCGTGCGCCTTCGTGGCCGGGAGCGGGTCGCCCGTGAGGATCAGCTGCATGGCCAGGTGGTACGGCATCGCCTTCGCGACCCGCAGCAGGCCGCCGCCCACGGCGATCAGCCCGCGCTTGACCTCGGGCAGGCTGAACGTGGCGTCCCGGGCCGCGACGACCAGATCGGCGGCGAGCGCGAGCTCGCAGCCACCGGCGGCCGCCCACCCCTCGACCGCCGCGATCAGCGGTTTCGACGGCGGGCGCTCGGTGATCCCGGCGAAGCCCCGCCCCGGCAGGGCCGGCCGCTCACCACGGGCGAACGCCTTCAGGTCCATGCCGGAGGAGAAGGTGCCGCCCGCGCCGGTGAGGATCGCGACCAGCAGGTCCGGCCGGGCCTCGAACTCGTCGATCGCGGCGGCGATCGCCTTCGTCGTCTCCAGGTCGACCGCGTTGCGCGCCTGCGGCCGGTTGATGGTGATGACCGCGATGCCGTCGGTGAAATCGGTCAGCACAGTGCTCACTGTCTACTCCCTCACAGGCCGATGGACTTGGCGATGATGGTCTTCATGACCTCGCTGGTGCCGCCGTAGATACGGGTGACCCTGGCGTCGGCGTACATGCGCGCGATCGGGTATTCCAGCACGTATCCGTAGCCGCCGTGCAGCTGGAGGCACTTGTCGACGACGCGCGACTGCAGCTCGGTGCAGAAGAGCTTGACCTTCGCCGCGTCGGCGCCGGTCAGCTCGCCGGCGTCGTGCGCCTCCAGCGCGCGGTCGACCAGCGCCTGGCCCGCCGCCACCTCGGTCGCGCATTCGGCGAGCACGAACTTGGTGTTCTGGAAGCCCGACAGCGGCTTGCCGAACACGTTCCGCTCGGCCACGTACGCGAGCGTCAGCTCGACCGCCGCCGCTGCCGCCGCCTGCGCGTTCACCGCGATGGACAGCCGTTCCTGAGCGAGGTTGTGGCCGAGGTATTCGAACGCGCGCCCTTCCTCCCCCAGCAGGTTCTCCATGGGGACGCGGACGTCGTCGAAGGCCAACTCGGCGGTGTCCTGCGCCTTGAGACCGATCTTCTCCAGGTTGCGGCCCACCGTGAAGCCCGGCGACGTCGTCTCGACGACCAGGATGCTCAGCCCCGCCCGCCGGTTGCCCGGCGGCGGCGCGGAGGTGCGGGCGACGACGAGCACGAGGTCGGCGTTCACGGCGCCGGTGATGAACGTCTTGGCCCCGTTGAGGATCCAGTGGTCGCCGTCCCGTACCGCGGTCGCGGTGATGCCGGCGAGGTCGGACCCGGTGCCGGGCTCGGTCATCGCGATCGCCGTCATCAGCCCGCCGTCGGCCACCCCGGGCAGCCAGCGCCGTCTCTGCTCGTCGTCGGCGTACTTCAGCAGGTAGGGCAGCACGATGTCGGTGTGCACCCGGATCGTGCCGAGGCCGAGCTTCGCGCGCGACATCTCCTCGTTCACCACGGCGTTGAACTTGAAGCTGCGCTGCCCGCCGCCGCCGTACTCCTCCGGGACCCGCACGCCGAGGACGCCGAGCTTGCCCAGCAGCCGGTAGAAGTCGCGGGGCGCGGCCCCCGCCTTCTCCCACTCGGGGAAGACGGGGACCACCTCGCGGGCGAGGACGTCACGGACGATGGCCCGGAAAGCCTCATGGTCGTCGTCGAAGACGGTGCGTCGCACTCGTTCTCCTCTATCTTGTCGAACGATCGTTAAAGAAGGAAGCCGGGCCGGCGCTCGTGAGCACCGGCCCGGTGGTACTACGCGCGGGTGGGCGAGCCGCCTTGGACCAGCGTCAGCGACAGGTGGACGTACCGCTCCACCAGGTCGTCGACGCTCAGGCCACCGGACGGCCGGTACCACTGCGCGACGGCGTTGCACATGCCGAGGACGGCCCGCTGCGCCTCGTCGGGGTAGGGCGTGGTGAAGACGCCGCGCGCCACCCCGTCCTCGATGATCTCCCGCAGCAGCCGGGCCAGCGCGTCGCGCCGCTCGACGAAACCGTCGAGGCGGTCCGGCTCCAGATTGCGTATCTCGCGCAGCGCCAGCAGGCTGTCGACCTGGCGGCGGACGCGGTACTCGACCAGGGCGCGCACGAAGGCGCCCAGCCGCGCCGCCGGATCGTCCCCGGCGGCGCCCAGCGCGGTCTGGCAGCCGTGGAAGACGTCGGCGAGCGCGTCCTCCAGCAACGCGTGGAGCAGCTCCTGCTTGCCGTTGTAGTAGTAGTACAGGGCCGAGAGGCTCAGCCCCGCGCCCTTGGCGATGTCCCGGATCGACGCCCCGTGGTAGCCGCGCTCGGCGAAGATCTCGCGCGCCGCACCCATGATCGCGTTGAGCCCGTTGCCCCGGGTGACCGCCGCGGGCGGCTCCCGATCCGGCGCCGCATCGGTCGTGCCGCGTGTCGCCATAAACCCATCCTATGCCTGTCGAATGTCCGTGCCGTGCGGGGTTTCCGGCTGTCCGGCCTTCTATCCGGCCTTCAGCTGGTACCGCTTGGCGAGGTCGGAGACCTTGAAGTCCTCGACGAGCTTCATCCCGGCGTAGACGCCCTTGTCGGGGCGGTGGATCTGGCTCGCGCGCGAGGTCGGCTGCGCCGGGTCGGACAGGTTGAGGGACGGTCCCAGCCCCGGGATGCTGAAGTCGGTCACCTTGCCGCGGGCCGCGAGCACGCCCTTGCGCGTCAGGTCGCCGCAGGTGCCGCTGATGATCTTCGCGAACAGGTGGGTCGCCACGTAGGAGAGCACGACCGCGCCGCCCGACTCCGGCTGCGCCGCGCCGAACTTGGCCTTCCACTTGCCGGCGAGCTTCTTCACCTCGGGCCCGTCCGAGCCGAGCAGGCCGACGCCGGACACCCGGTAGTAATTCTTGAGCAGCGCGGGCGCGGCGGCCGTCGACAGCAGGCTGGTGGCGAACGAGGCGACGTTGCCCATGATCGGGACGTCCAGCCCGGCGGCCCGCGCGGCACCGGCCACCGCCGCGGTCTGCTTCGCCGTGGAGTCGAGCAGGATCGCCTTCGCCCCGGCCGCCTTCATCGCGTTCACCTGGCTGGTGAGGTCCGCGTCGGTCGGCTTGATCTGCTGGCTCGCCAGCTTCAGCCCCAGCTCCTTGGTGGCGAACCTGCTGCCCTTCTGGCTGTTCTCGCCGATCTCACCCTGGAGGTAGATGTGCCCGAGCGTGTCCCCGCGCTTCAGCATGCCCTCGCGCACCATCCAGTCGATGCTGTTGATCGCCTGGACGTCGTAGGTGGCGCCGATCTCCAGGAGATGCGGATCGCCGAGCAGGGTGGGCGAGAACGCCGTCAGGCCGACGAGCGCGCCGTTGGCGGAGATCTTGTCCCGCAGCGCCGAGGTGATCGCCGAGCCGTACACGTTGAGGAACCCGAGGACCTGCGGCGCGACCTCGTCGTAGGCGGTGACCGCCTTCTGCACGTCGTACCCGTGGTCGCGCGCGACCAGCTGGATCTTGCGGCCGCAGACGCCGCCGGCCGCGTTGATCTCGTCGACGGCGAACTGGCTGGCGGTGTTGCTGGTCTTGCCGGACGTGGCGAACGGGCCGGTCAGGTCCACCAGCATGCCGAGCTTGATGGTCGAGTCGGTGACACCGGGGGCGGCCTTCGACCCGGCGGACTTGGGCGAGCACGCGCTGACCGAGAGGGCGAGCGCGACGGCGGCCGCGGCGAGGACGCGTGGACGGGACACGATCATGTGGTTCTCCCTGCGTGGACGGAAGGGGCGGGGGTTCATCGGGCGGCGGGCCGGCGGCGGTCCGCGACGGCCCGCGCCATCGAGCGGAGCCCGCCGGGCCGGGTGAGCATGACGACCAGGACGAGCGCGCCGTACACGAACGTCGCGGCGAACGACGCCTGGAGCCCGTCCTGCCCGGGCGCGACGACGAGCGGCAGCGCGTCGGCGTACCGGGACAGCACGATCGGCAGCGCGATCACGAACGTCGCGCCGACGAGCGCGCCCGACGTCGAGCCGAGCCCGCCCAGAATGATCATGGCGAGGAAGTCGATGGACAGCTGCAGGTCGAAGTAGTCGGGGACGGCCCGCTGGAAGGCCAGCGCCGTCAGCACGCCGGCGGCGCCGGCGTACATCGAGGACAGGACGAACGCGCCCGCCTTGGCGCGCTGGACGCGGACGCCCATCGCGGCGGCGCCCACCTCGCTGTCGCGCATGAGACGGAACGCCCTGCCGGGCCGGCCGCGCAGCACGTTGCGGGCCACCAGCGTCGCGACGACGGTGACCGCCAGGAAGAGGTACCAGAGGCTCTCCACGGCCCCGAACGGAATGCCGAGCACGAGCCGGTCGGGGACGTCGGCGAACTCGAACCCGCCCAGCGCGAACGGCTCGACCGAACGGCCGTCGTAGCCGCCGGTCACCGACGGCAGGTTCAGCAGCAGGTGATGGCCGAGGAAGACCAGGCCCAGCGAGGCGATCCCGAGATAGATTCCGCGCAGGCGGCTGGCGACCGGGCTGAACAGCAGGCCGCACAGTCCGGCGAAGAGGATCGCGAGCACGGCCGCGACGACCGGGGGCAACCCCATGCCCTTCACCTGGCCGTGGTCTTCGCCGGAGAGGAACCCGTAGCCGTACGTGCCGACCGCGACGAAGAACGCGTGGCCGAGCGAGAGCTGCCCGGCCGCGCCGAACAGGATGGTCAGGCCGAGCGCCCCGACGGCCGCCGCCATGGCGAACAGCCCGATGCGCAGCCAGAACGCGTCCACGTACATCGGCAGGATCAGCGGTACGGCGATCCCCGCGAGCAGGGCGACGGCGACCAGGGCGCGGCGCGCCGGCGTCTGCCGCGGGGCGGGTTTGCCGGCCGGCGGCGCCTCGGCGGCGGTGGTGGTGCGGGCAGGTGCGATGGTGTCGTCAGACACGGCTGAACTCCTTCGACCCGAACAGTCCGGACGGTCGCCACAGCAGGACGACGATCATCACGAGATAGGCCACGACGTCGCCGACGCCGAGCCCGAGGAAGTCGAGCGAGCCCTGGTGGCCGTTCACCAGGACCTGGACGACCCCGACGATGAGCCCGCCCGCGATGGCCCCGCCGAGCGAGTCGAACCCGCCGATGATGGCCGCGGGGAACGCGGTGATCGCGACCGTCTCCAGGCTCACGCTGACGCCGGGGCTGGGGAACGAGGCCAGGCCGATGCCGGCGATGGTCGCCAGCAGCCCGGCCATCAGCCACGCGGTCGCCGACACCCGGCGGAGCCGGATCCCGACCAGCGCCGCGCCCTCGGCGTCGGCGATGGACGCGCGCATCGCCAGCCCCCAGCCGGTGAACGTGAGCAGGGCGGTGAGGCCGCCGATCAGCACCGGGACGGCCACCACCGTGATCACGACCGTGAGCGGGAGGGACAGCGGGCCGACGTCGACCACGTGGCCGTCCCATGGTGCGCCCAGCGGCAGCACCCGTTCCTCCAGGCGGCGGGTCAGCTCGGCGGTCAGCACGACGTTCAGGCCGATCGTGGCGAGCGCCATCGCGTGGTGGTCGTGCCGGTCGATGCGCGACGTCAGCAGCCGCTCGGTCGCCAGCCCGAGCGCTCCGGCGACGCCGAGCCCGAGCAGCGCCGCCGCGGCGAACCCGATCTTCGGCTGGGTGGCGGCGACCACGTAGACGCCGAGCAGCAGGAACGACGCGTGCGCGAAGTTGACCACCCGGGTGGCCTTGAAGACGATGACGAATCCCAGCGTGATGAGGGCGTACAGCAGGCCCAGGGACACGCCGTTGACGAGCAGTTCCAGCTGGCGGGTCATGATGAGGTCCTCTCTTCGGCCTCGTCGGGCGCGCCGAGGTAGGCGCTGACCACGGTCGGGTCGTTGCGCACCTCGTCGGGCGCCCCTTCGGCGACGACGCGGCCGAAGTCGAGCACGGTGATGCGGTCGGCGATCGACATGACCACGCCCATGTCGTGCTCCACGAAGACCACGGTGAGGTCGAGCGATTCGCGCGCCGCGAGGACGAGTTGCCCGAGCTCCCAGCTCTCCGTGGTGTTCAGGCCGGCGACGGGCTCGTCCAGGATGAGCATGCGCGGCTCCAGGCACAGCGCCCTGGCGAACTCCAGCCGCTTGAGGTCACCGAAGGGCAGCCCTCCGGCGGTGGTGTCGAGCCGGTGCGACAGGCCGACGAAGTCGGCGATCTCCCGGACCCGCGCCTCGTGGCGGCGCTGCTCGCGGCGGCCGAGCCACAGCGCGGTCGCGACCAGGCCGGCGCGGGTCAGCCTGTGCCGCCCGACCATCAGGTTGTCGAGCACCGACTCGCGCGGCGAGACGACGATGTTCTGGAAGGTCCGGCCGACCCCGAGCGCCGCGACCCGGTCCGGCCGCAGCCGCGTCACCTCGTGCTCGTCCACCAGGATGCGGCCGCCGGTGACGGGATAGATGCCGCAGAGCGTGTTGAGGAGCGACGACTTGCCGGCTCCGTTGGGGCCGATGACCGCGTGGATCGAGCCGGGCTCGACGGTGAACGCGACCTTGTCCAGGGCCAGCAGCCCGCTGAACGCCAGGGTCACCTCGTCCACCCGCAGGCGCGGGGCGCTCATCCGGCCCACCTCGCCAGCCGGCGCGCGGCGGGATTCCCGCGAACGCCCTCCCGGTGCTTCCCGTCCGGGCCTCCGGCCGCGTCACCCGCGTCGCCCGCGAGGTCCTCGCCCAGGTAGAGCCGGCGGACCTCGTCGCTGTGGGCCAGCTCGTCGGCCGGCCCGCTCAGCACGACCCGGCCCAGCTCCAGGACGTACGCCCGGTGCGCGACCGACAGCGCCATCGCCGCGTTCTGCTCCACCAGCAGCACGGGGACGCCCTCGCGGCTGATCTCGCGCACCGTCTCGCCGATCTGCTTCACCAGCAGCGGCGCCAGGCCGAGCGAGGGTTCGTCGAGCAGCAGCAGCTTCGGCTGGGACATCAGCGCGCGGGCGATGGCCAGCATCTGCTGCTCGCCGCCGGACAGCGTGCCCGCGCGCTGGCGGCGCCGCTCGGCCAGCCGGGGGAACATCTCGAACATCTGGCGACGGGTGCGCGTCCGCGCCTCGCGGGACTTGACGGTGATGGCGCCCGCGTCGAGGTTCTCGTCGACGGTGAGCGCGCCGAACACGTGCCGTCCCTCGGGGGCCTGCACCAGCCCGCCGGCCACGACGGCCGCCGGGTCGCTGCCGGCGATGTCCTCGCCGAGGAATCGGATCGAGCCCGCGGCGACCGACCCGCCGTGCAGCGGCAGCGTGCCCGAGACGGCCCGCATCAGGGAGGTCTTGCCCGCGCCGTTGGCGCCGAGCAGCGCCACGACGCCCGACTCGGCGACCTCCAGGCCGGCTCCGTGCAGTACCGGCTCCCGTGCGCCGTAACGGACGACGAGCCCTTCGATATCGAGCATCCGGCCTCCCTGCGTGCCGAGTCACTTATTGATCGTTCGTTAAGTAGGCGTAATGTAAGTGGCCGATGTGACGTACGTCAACGTTTTGGTGGTCCCATCTGACCTGGAGGTTCACTATGCGGATCGGCACGACCCTCGCCTACGGCGGCGGTTTCAAGGAGGCGGCGGCGGGTCTGCGCGACCTCGAGACGGCCGGCGTCGAGATCGCCTTCGTGGCCGAGGCCTACTCTTTCGACGCCGTGAGCCAGCTCGGCTACCTCGCGGCGGCCACCGACCGGATCCAGCTGGCGTCGGCGATCCTGCCGATCTACACGCGGACGCCGTCGCTCCTGGCGATGACCGCGGCCGGGCTGGACTACGTGTCGGACGGCCGGTTCACGCTCGGCCTCGGCGCGTCCGGCCCGCAGGTGGTCGAGGGCTTCCACGGCCTGCCCTACGACGCGCCGATCGGCCGGACGCGCGAGATCGTCGAGATCTGCCGCAGCGTGTGGCGGCGCGAGGAGGTCGTCTACGAAGGCAAGCACTACGAGCTGCCGCTGCCCGCCGACCGGGGCACGGGCCTGGGCAAGCCGCTGAAGCTCATCAACCACCCGGTGCGCGAGCGCGTCCCGATCATGCTGGCCGCGATCGGGCCCAAGAACGTCCAGCTCGCCGCGGAGGTGGCCGAGGGCTGGCTGCCGATCTTCGTCCACCCCGGCAAGCTGGACGAGATCTGGGGGCCGGCGCTCGCCGCCGGGCGGGCCCGGCGCGACCCGAGCCTCGGTCCGCTGGACATCGTCGTCACGATGAACCTGGCGATCGGGGACGACGTCGGCCACCTGCTCGACCGGGGCCGCAAGCAGCTCGCGCTCTACATCGGCGGGATGGGCGCCCGGGGCAAGAACTTCTACAACGGCCTGGCCCGCCGGTACGGATACGAACAGGAGGCCGAGCTCATCCAGGAGCTCTACCTGTCGGGCCGCAAGGAGGAAGCGGAGGCCACCGTGCCCGAGGACCTGCTGCGCGCGACGTCGCTCGTCGGGCCGAAGGAGTACGTGGCCGAGCGCGTCACGGAGCTCGCCGAGTGCGGGATCACCACGGTCAGCGTGAAGCCCCTCGCGGAGACCCACGCCGAGCGGATCGCCGCCATCGAGCAGCTCCGGAACCTCATGCCCTGACCGACTCCAGCGGGTCTCTCCTGCACCCGCGCGCCGGACCAGAACGCCCCGGCCCGAGGATTCGGGCCGGGGCGGGGGTGGGGTCCTGGAAGGGGCGGGGCCCGGAAATCAGCCGGTCGGGCCGGTCCAGCCGGCCGGCAGCTTCGCGACGCGCACGCGCTGCGGATGGTCGCCGACCGGGATGGAGGTGATCTTCTGCCCGGTGCCGAAGTCGATCGCGGTGACCTGGTCGGCGCCGCTCTCGGAGATGACGCAGGCCCGGCCGTCGCCGCTGACGGTGGCCCAGTAGGGCTTGCTCGCCGTGACCAGCGGCCCCTGCTGGAGGGTGGCGCGGTCGACCACCGTGGCGTAGTCGTCCATGGTCCCGGCGATGCACAGCTTGGTGCCCTGGGGGTTCATGGACATGCCGTGGTGGCGGGAGTCGTTGACGAAGGTGGTGCGGTCGTCGCTGGTGTTCGGGTTCTTCGGGAGCGCCTTCTCCCGGGTGATCTTGTCGGTGGCGATGTCGTACTCGAAGAACCCGTTGAAGAACGACACCTGGAAGTACAGCTTGGACTCGTCGGGCGTGAACACGGCGGGCCGGACGGCGTCGGAGAAGTCGGTGCGGCCGAACGCGTCCAGCCGCTGCCGCATGTCGATGACCTTGACCTGCTTGAACGTGGCCGCGTCGGCGACGGTGATCTTTCGGTCGCCCTTGAGGAAGTCCTGCCAGGGCGCGTCGAAGTCGTTGTTGACCTCGCCGATCGACATGTTCCAGATGTACTTGCCGTCGCGGGTGAACACGTTCTCGTGCGGCTTGTCACCGGTCTTGAACGAGCCCACCTGCTGGCCGGTCCGGATGTCGAGCACGTGGACGGTGTTGCCGGTGGACGCCGACACCGCCACCCGCGAGCCGTCGGGCGAGACGGCCATGTGGTCCGAGCGGTAGCCCGACACGGGGAAGCGCCACCTGAGCCGTCCGGTGGCCGTGTCGATCGAGGCCACGTCGGCGAAGCTCGGCCGCGAGACGACGATCGCCGAGCCGTCGGGCGTGGAGTACAGGTCGTCGGTGAACTGGTCGTGCCCCTCACCGACGGTCTGCCGGATGCCGAGGAAGTAGGCCAGCCGGATCGGGTTGAGGTAGATCTCGCGGAGCCGGTCGTCCTTGTCGGGGATCAGGTTGATGCGGCCGATCTTGGCGAAGTCGCCCCGGGCCTTGATGACGTCGGCGGTGCCTTCCCAGTTGTTGCCGACCAGCATCACCTCCTGCAGGGCGGCGGCCGCGCTCGCGGTCGCGGGGGCCGCCGTCGCGGCGGCGGGGTTCGCGGAGACGACGGCACCGGCGGCCATGACGGCCGCCGCGGCGCCCGCCGGCGACGATCTGCGCCGGCGTGCCTTGACCGAGGAGAGCATGTGGTGTTCCTCCAGAGACGGGGGGTGGGGAGGAACGCGGATCGGGACCCGCGTCCGTGCGCGCCTCGCCAAGTCTGAATATCGCCATATTCAGACTTGGTTACTGGATAGTAGGCAGCGGTGACGCCCGCCACAAGACCCGATCGGGGAAAATCAAGGTGAGGCGGAGGGAGAGTGCGCGTGGCGGGACGGATCACGCCGGCGGCGGGCCGGTACGGCGGCCGGACGGCCGGCGAGCGGCAGGCCGAACGCCGCGGCCGCTTCCAGGAGGCCGGCCTCGATCTCTTCGGCGCCGGGCCCGGCTACCGGGCCACGAAGATCACCGACATCTGCAAGGCCGCCGGGCTGTCCACGCGCCAGTTCTACGAGGAGTACCACACCCTCGAAGACCTGCTGGCCGAGCTGCACCTCTACGTCAACGACACCGCCGAGCAGTCCGTCCTCGCCGTGCTCCCCGAGCTGCCGGGGCTCGCCCCCCTCGACCGCTACACCCGGCTGTTCCGGGCGTACGCGGCCGGCGCCACCGCCGACCCCCGGCACACCCGCATCGCCTTCGTCGAGATCATCGGCGTCAGCCCGCGGCTGGACCGCCAGCGCCTGGACCGGCGCGCCCGCTGGATCGAGTTCCTCAGCGAGCAGGCCCGGGAGGCCGCCGAGCGCGGCGAGATCCCGCCCCGCGACTACCGCGTCACGGCGGCCGCGTTCATCGGGGCCATCAACGGCCTCATGCACGACTGGGCCGTCGGCTGGGTCGACGCCACCCTCGACCAGATCATCGACGAGCTCCTGCAGATCCTGCTCGACCGCCTGCACATCTCCGCTCCCCCGCCCGCCTGACTGCCAGGATGATCGTTCCGGATACGACACCGAGGAGGACCGTATGGACGCCGATGTGATCATCGTCGGGGCGGGGCTGGCCGGGCTGGTGGCCGCCCACGAGCTCACCTCGCGCGGCCGCACGGTCGCGCTCGTCGACCAGGAGAACGCCGCCAACCTCGGCGGTCAGGCGTACTGGTCGTTCGGCGGCCTCTTCCTGGTCGGCACGCCCGAGCAGCGCCGCCTGCGCGTCAAGGACTCCTTCGAGCTGGCCTGGAACGACTGGCAGGGCAGCGCGGGATTCGACCGCCTGGACGACGAGGACTCCTGGGCGGTGCGCTGGGCCCGTGCCTACGTCGAGTTCGCCGCGGGCGAGAAACGTTCCTGGCTCACCGGTCACGGCATCTCGTTCACGCCCATGGTCGGGTGGGCCGAACGGGGCGCCCTGCGCGCGGACGGTCACGGCAACTCGGTACCGCGTTTCCACGTGGCCTGGGGCACGGGCACCGGCGTGGTCGCCCCATTCGTCAAGAGCGCCCAGAGTGCGGCCGATGCCGGGCTTCTGACGTTCCACCACCGCCATCGGGTCGACGACCTCGTCCTCGGCGACGGCACGGTCACCGGCGTGCGCGGCACCGTCCTCGCCCCCGACGACGCGCCCCGCGGCGCCCCGTCCAACCGCGACGCCGTCGGCGAGTTCACCCTCTCCGCCCAGGCAGTGATCATCACGTCCGGCGGCATCGGCGGTGACCACGACATCGTCCGCCGCCACTGGCCCGAACGGCTGGGCACCGCACCCGCGAGCATGGTCACCGGCGTCCCCGCCTACGTCGACGGCCGCATGCTCGACATCAGCGCGCAAGCGGGCGTCCGCCTGGTCAACCGCGATCGGATGTGGCACTACACCGAGGGCGTGCGGAACTGGGACCCGATCTGGCCCGGCCACGGCATCCGCATCCTGCCCGGCCCGTCCTCGATGTGGTTCGACGCCCTCGGGCGGCGGCTCCCCGACCCGTGCCTGCCCGGCTACGACACCCTCGCCACGCTGAAGTACCTGCGGACGACCCCCGAGATCGCCGAGTACGACCATTCCTGGTTCATCCTCACCCAGCGGATCATCGAGAAGGAGTTCGCCCTCTCCGGCTCCGAGCAGAATCCCGACCTCACCAGCGGCGACCGCAAGGCCGTCCTCCGCGAGCGGGTCCTCGGCAAGGGCGCGCCCGCCCCGGTCGAGGCGTTCAAGCGGCACGGCGCCGACTTCGTCGTCGACGCCAGCCTGGACCGGCTCGTCGACAAGATGAACGCGCTCACCGACAAGCCCCTTCTCGACGCGGGGTCCCTCCGCCGCCAGATCCAGGCCCGCGACCTGCAGGCCGACAACCCGTTCAGCAAGGACGTCCAGATCCAGGGAATCCGCAACGCACGCCGCTACCTGGGCGACCGCCTCAGCCGTGCCGTCGCCCCGCACCACATCCTCGACCGCGCCGCCGGTCCCCTGATCGGCGTCAAGCTCCACATCCTGACGCGCAAGACCCTCGGCGGCATCCAGACCGACCTGGACTCCCGCGCCCTGAACCTTGAGGGCCGACCCATCGAGGGCCTCTACGCCGCGGGCGAGGTCGCGGGCTTCGGCGGTGGCGGCGTCCACGGCTACAACGCCCTCGAAGGCACCTTCCTCGGCGGCTGCCTCTTCTCCGGCCGCGCCGCCGGAAAGGCCGCCGCCCAGCAGATCATTTAGAGCCTTCTCCGTGTGTAGACAGCGCCTCCCCATCTATTAGGCTGGCGCGACCCCACGGTTCCATCTCTGGAGGCCCACACCATGGCCGCTTCGTCCGACGAGTCACCGGGCATCGACGACAAGACCTCCGGGGTCCGCGAGGTCAAGTCGGCGGCGCGGACGCTGGAGCTCCTGGAGCTGCTCGCCTCCCGGCAGAACCGCCCGGCCCGCCTCCGCGAGCTCACCGAGGCGCTGGACGTGCCGCGCAGCAGTCTCTACGCCCTCCTGCGCACGCTCTGCAAGCACGGCTGGGTGCGCACCGACGCCTCCGGAACGATGTACGGGATCGGCATCCGCGCGCTCCTCGTCGGCACCAGCTACCTCGACACCGATCCGCATCTGCGGATCGTGAAGCCGGTCCTGGACGAGCTGGGCGAGAAGCTCGACGAGACCTTCCACTTCGGGCGGCTCGACGGCTACGACGTGGTCTATCTGGCCACCCGCGAGTCGGGCCAGTACCTGCGTCCCTACAGCAGGGTCGGGCGCAGGATGCCCGCGTACTGCACCGCGCTGGGCAAGGCCCTGCTCGCCGAACGCGACGGCGACGAGCTCGACCCGCACGTCCCCGATGAGCTGACCGCGTCGACCCCGCACACCCTCACCGACCGAAGGGCACTGGCGGCCGACCTGGAGCGGACCCGGCAGCGCGGCCACGCCATCGACGTCGAGGAGAACAGCCTCGGCCTGCACTGCTTCGGTTTCGCGCTGCGCTACGCGCCCGAGGGCCGGCCGCCCAGGGACGCGATCAGCTGCTCGGTGCCGCTGGCACGCCTCACCCCGGACCGGGGCAACGAGATCGTGACGGCGATGCGGGAGGCCCGCGAGCGGATCGAGCACGCCGCCCCGCCCTTCACCGAGGACTCCTGGGAGATGTGACGGCCGGGGCGCGCGCTATCTACATATGAAAACACGGTCTGCTAATGTAGCTGATCACTGGAGTCGATCGTGTTGTGAGGTGGCGCGCCCATGCCGAACCCGTCCCCGTCCGCTCGCCAGCGGATCGCCGAGGTCACGATCACTCCGGTCGCCTTCCGGGACCTTCCGCTGCTCAACACCGTCGGCGTGCACGAGCCGTACGCCATCCGCGCGATCGTCGAGGTCCGCACCGACGAGGGACTGACCGGACTCGGCGAGACCTACGCCGACACCGAGCATCTGGCCCGGCTGCGGCGCGCCGCCGAGGAGATCACGGGGACGGACGTCTGGGACCTGAACGAGCTGACCCGCCGGGTCAGGGTGAGCCTGGCCGGGGACGCGGGGACGGGCGGCCACGGCATGGCCGGGATGGTCACCAACAGCAGCACCGCCGACGCCGTGCTCTCCCCGTTCGAGGTGGCCTGCCTGGACGTCCAGGGGCAGGCGACCGGGCTGCCGGTCAGCGCGCTGCTCGGCGGGGCCGTCCGCGACCGGGTCGACTACTCGGCGTACCTGTTCTACAAGTGGGCGGAGCATCCCGGCCAGGAGCCCGATGAGTGGGGTGCCGCGCTCGATCCGGACGGGATCGTCGCGCAGGCCCGGCGGATGATCGACGCCTACGGGTTCTCCGCGATCAAGCTCAAGGGCGGGGTGTTCCCGCCCGAGGAGGAGATCGAGGCCGTCCGGGCGTTGCGCAGGGCGTTCCCTGACCACCCGCTGCGGATCGACCCGAACGGCGCCTGGACGGTCGAGACCTCGATCCGGGTCGGACAGGAGCTGGACGGCGTCCTGGAGTACCTGGAGGACCCGACCGCCGGCGTGGAGGGGATGGCGGAGGTCGCCCGCAAGGTCCCGATGCCGCTGGCCACCAACATGTGCGTGGTGAGCTTCGCCGACATCGAGCCGGCCGTGAAGCGGGACGCGGTGGGGGTCGTGCTGTCCGATCACCATTTCTGGGGTGGTCTGACGCGGTCGCGGCTGCTGGCGGGGATCTGCGAGACGTTCGGGCTGGGCATGTCGATGCACTCCAACTCCCATCTCGGCATCAGCCTCGCCGCGATGACCCACCTGGCGGCCGCGTCGCCGAGCCTCACCTACGCGTGCGACACCCATTGGCCGTGGAAGGACGAGGACGTGATCGTCGAGGGGGCGCTCACGTTCGAGGAGGGGGCTCTGGCTGTTCCGGCGGGGCCCGGGCTCGGTGTCACGCTGGACCGCGACCGGCTCGCCCTGCTGCACGAGCAGTACGTGCGGTGCGGGCTGCGCGACCGCGACGACACCGGCTACATGCAGCGGATCGACCCGTCGTACGAGCTGAAGCAGCCCCGCTGGTGAGGGTCCTGGTCACCGATCCGATCATCAGCCGGTTCGCGTCGCTGCTGGCGCCGGACGGCGGGCACGAGGTGGTGCTCGCCGCCGGCCGCCCGGACGAGGAGATCGTCGCGGCGCTGCCCGGCACGGAGGTGCTGGTCTGCTCGCGGATGACCGAGGCGATGGCGTGCGCGGCCGGGCCGGAGCTGCGGCTGGTGCAGTGCACGGGCGCCGGGTACGAGCGCATCGCGATCGACGTGCTCCCGCGCGGCACGGCGGTGTGCAACACCTTCCATCACGGGCGCTCCATCGCCGAGCACGTGGCGATGGTCATGCTCATGCTGTCCCGGCGGGTGCTGCGAAGGGACCGGCTGGTCCGGGACGGCGTCTGGGAGTCGGTCAGCGTCGATCCCGGGCTGCCGCTCGGCGACACCCTGGCGGGCCGCACGGTCGGGCTGCTCGGGCTCGGCGAGACGGGACGCGAGGTGGCCCGGCTGGCGGCGGTGCTCGGCATGCGCGTGCAGGCGATGCGCCGCGATCCTTCGGCACCCCTGGAGGACGGCCTGCGGCTCGACCGCGTGCTGCCGCCGGACGGGCTGCACGAGCTGCTCGCGTCCTCGGACGCCGTCGTGGTGACCGTCCCGCTGAACGAGCACACCCGGGGCCTGATCGGCGCCGCCGAGCTGGACCTGATGCGGCCGGACGCCTTCCTGATCAATGTGGCGCGCGGTCCGGTCGTGGACGAGCAAGCCCTGTACGAGGCGCTCGCCGCCGGCCGGATCGGCGGGGCGGGGATCGACGTGTGGTGGCCCGGCGAGGGCGGGACGGGGCGCGGCGGCAGCACGATGCCGTTCGAGAAGCTCGACAACGTCGTGCTGACGCCGCACAACTCCGGTCACACGGTGGAGACGTTCCAGAGCCGCGCCCGCGACATCGCCGCGAACATCGCGGCCCTCGCCGAGGGCCGCCCCCTCCGCAATCTCATCCGCTGACGCGGACGGCCGGTTCCAGCGGGAAGTGGCAGGCGGCCTGGTGGGGGTCGCCCGCCAAGGGCTCCGGCGCGGTCGTCGCGCAGATGTCGGCGGCCTTCCAGCAGCGGGTGCGGAACCGGCAGCCCGACGGCGGGTCGAGCGGCGACGGCACCTCGCCCTCCAGCAGGATCCGCTCCCGCTGGACGCCCGAGTCGTCCAGTTCGGGCGCGGCGGACAGCAGCGCGGCGGTGTACGGGTGGCGCGGCGCCTCGAAGACCTCCTCGGCCGTCCCCGTCTCGACGATCCGCCCGAGGTACATCACGGCCACCCGGTCGGCGACGTGCCGGACCACCGACAGGTCGTGCGAGATGAACACGTACGACACCCCGAGCTCGCGCTGCAGCTCGTCCAGCAGGTTGAGGACCTGCGCCTGCACCGACAGGTCCAGCGCCGACACCGGCTCGTCACAGACGATCACCTCCGGGCCGAGCGCCAGCGCGCGGGCGATGCCGATGCGCTGGCGCTGCCCGCCGGAGAACTCCTGCGGGTAGCGGCCGGCGTCGCCGGCCCGCAGCCCGACCAGGTCGAGCAGCTCCAGGACCCGCTTCCGCCGGTCCTCGCGGGCGGGCACGACGTCGCGGTGCGTCTTCCAGGGCTCGGCGATGATCTCCGCGGCCGTCATCCTCGGGTTGAGGGAGGCGAACGGGTCCTGGAAGACCATCTGGACGCGGCGCCGCCAGGCCAGCAGCTCCTTGCCCTTGAGGGTGAACGGGTCGACGCCGTCGAACCGCAGCGTGCCCTCGTCGGGGCGTTCCAGCATGAGCAGCAGGCGGGCCAGCGTCGACTTGCCGCAGCCGGACTCGCCGACCAGGCCGAGCGTCTCGCCGCGGCCGAGCGTCAGGTCGATGCCGTCGAGGGCGCGCAGCCGGTTCTTGCCGTCCTTGTTCTTCGGCACGTGGAAGGTCTTGGCCAGGCCACGCGCCTCGATCACATTGGTCGTCGTGTCAGGCCGCGTCGGGTCAGGCATGGGCCGGCTCCTTGGTCGCGAAGTGGCAGGCGGCGGCGCGGCCGGGCGCGGTCGCGGCGAGGTCCGGCCGGTCGGTGCGGCAGACGTCCGCGACCATCGGGCAGCGGGCCTGGAACGCGCACCCGGCCGGGATGGCGTGCAGCTCGGGCGGGCCGCCCTTGATCGAACGCAGCTCCTCGCCGCGGCCCACCTTCGCCGGGACCGACTCGAGCAGCCCCCGGGTGTAGGGGTGGCGCGGGTCGGCGAAGACCTCCTTGACCGGGCCGGTCTCCACGACCCGGCCCGCGTACATCACCGCGACGTGGTCGGCGTGCTCGGCGACCACCGCCAGGTCGTGGGTGATGAGGACGACCGCCATGTCGCGCTCGGTGCGCAGCTCCCGCAGCAGCTCCATGATCTGCGCCTGGACGGTCACGTCCAGCGCGGTGGTCGGCTCGTCGGCCAGCAGCACGTCGGGGTCGAGCGCCACGGCCATCGCGATGAGGAGCCGCTGCCGCATGCCGCCGGAGAACTGGTGCGGGTAGGCCGACAACCGCGCCTTCGGGTCGGGGATGCCGACCCGTTCCATCAGCTCGGCCGCCTTGGCGAGGGCGTCCTTGCGCGACAGCTTGCGGTGGATCCGGAACGGCTCGGCGAGCTGGGCGCCGACCGTCTGCACCGGGTTGAGCGCGGTGAGCGCGTCCTGGAAGACGATGGACAGCCGCGGCCCGGCGAGCTTGCGGCGCGCGGCGCGGTCCAGGGTCAGCACGTCGGTGCCGGCGAGCCGGACCGAACCGCCGGTCACGCTCGCGACCGGGTCGAGCAGCCCGGCGATCGCCTGGGCGGTCATGCTCTTGCCGCAGCCGGACTCGCCGAGCAGCGCGAGGGTCTCGCCGGACCGCACGGCGAAGCCGACGCCGTCCACGGCGTGCACCTCCCCGTGCCGGGTCCGCAGCTCGACCGACAGGCCGTCGACCTCCAGGGCCGGCGGGCTTGATGCGGTTGAAGCACTCACTGGGTCACCTCCGGGAGGGCGGGCGCGGAACGGCGGCCCCGGCGGCCGCGCGGCAGCGCCAGCCGCCACCGCTGGGCGGGGTCGGTGGCCAGCCGGAACCAGGAGGCCAGCAGGGTGGCCGAGACCGTGGTGATGACGATGGCGAGGCCAGGGAAGACGGCGGTCCACCAGGCGGTCTGCAGGTACTGGCGGCCCTGCGCGACCATCAGGCCCCAGCTGACGTCGGGCGGCTGGATGCCGATGCCGAGGAAGCTCAGCGACGACTCGGCCAGCATCACGAAGCAGAAGTCGACCGTCGCCACGGTGAGCAGGGTCGGCGCGACGACCGGCGCGACATGCCGGACGATCACCGCCCCGGACCGGGTGCCGAACGTGCGCGCCGCGTCCACGAACAGCCGCCCGCGCAGCTCGGCCGCCTCGGCGCGGGCGGTGCGCAGGTAGACCGGGATGCGGGCGACGGCCAGCACCGCGACGATGTTGGCGGCGCTGGGCGAGAAGATGTAGAGCACGACGACCGCGAGCAGCAGCGACGGGAAGCTGAGGATGATGTCGGCGATCCGCATCGACACGTTCTCCCGCCAGCCCCGGTGGTAGCCGGCCCACATGCCCCACGCCCCGCCGACGATCAGCGAGATCAGCACGGCCGGGACGGCCACCGAGAGGCTGGTGCCGCCCGCGACCATCAGGCGGGCCAGCACGCTGCGCCCGAGGGCGTCGCTGCCGAGGACGAACTCCCAGCCGTTGCCGAAGCCGGGCGGGGTGTTGGTGGCGCGCAGGTTCTGCTTGGTGTCGAGGTCGCCGATGAGAAACTGGCCGACGGTGGTGGCCAGCACCACCAGCAGCAGCACGACGGCGGCGGCCGTGGCCACCCGGTCGCGCAGCAGCAGCGTCCACCAGCGGACGCGTCCCGCCGCGGGGCGTCCGCCCTCAGGCGGGGCGGCGGTGTCGAGGGTCGCCGTCATGGCCTCTCCGCCCTTCTCTCGAGGGCCCTTCTGTGACACGGTCATGCCGTCACCGCCTGCCGGACGCGGGAGTCGAGCAGGGCGTGGACCAGGTCGACGAGGATGTTGAGCGCGAAGATCGTCACCGCGGTGATCAGCACGGCGGCCTGCAGGACGGCGAAGTCGCGCTGCAGGATCGAGTCGATCATCAGCTTGCCGATGCCCGGCCAGCCGAAGATCGTCTCGACCACGACGGCGCCGTTGACCAGGCCCACGGTGAGGTCGCCGGCGACGGTCAGCACGGGCGGCGCGGCGTTGCGCAGCGCGTGCCCGAACACCACCCGCCGCTCGCTCGCGCCCTTGCTGCGCGCGACCTTCACGTACGGCGCCGACAGCGCCGACACCATCGAGCCGCGCACCACCTGCACCAGGACGCCGAACGGGCGGATCAGCAGCGTGAGCAGCGGCAGCACCCACACCTCGGGGCCGCCGACGACGCCGGAGGTGGGCAGCCAGCCCAGCGTCACCGCGAACACCAGCACGCCCATGATCGCGAACCAGAAGTCGGGCATGCTCGCGGCGGCCATCGACAGCAGGCCCGAGAGCCGGTCGGCGAGCGAGTTGGGCTTGTAGGCGGCCCAGCTTCCGATGAGCACGGCCCCGACGATGGCCAGCAGCATCGTCGCCCCGGCCAGCTGGAGCGTGGCGGGGAACGCGCGCAGCGCCATTCCGGCGGCGTCCTGCCCGGTGCGGAGCGACTCGCCGAAGTCGAGCGTGAACAGCCCTTCGAGGTAGTCCCACAGCTGCTCGATCATCGGCTTGTCGAACCCGTTGCGGGCCAGGAAGTCCTCCCGCATCTGCGGCGTCGCGCTGAGCGGCAGGTAGAGCTTGGCGGGGTCGCCGGTGAGCCGGGCGAGGCAGAACACGCCCAGGATCACCACGACCAGGGGCACGGCGCTGGAGACGACGCGCCTGCGGACGAAGGTCAGCATGGCCGCTCCCGCAGCGTCCCTGCTCCCTCACGGGGCTGCTTCATCAGGCACTCCCTCATTCGGCCGGGTGGATTTCGGCGAGCCGCAGCTCGTCGGTGGACGCGGAGTTCGGCTTGTACCGCACGTTGCTCGCGATGCCGATCATGCCGCGCATGTGCGCGATGTGCGCGTACTGCACGACGTTCTCGTTCTGGTAGGCCAGCACCTTCCCGAAGGCGGGACCGCGCTCGGCGCCGGTCTTCGCGCCGGCCTCGGCGATCATCTTGTCCAGCTCGGGCGTGCCGTACTGGCTCTGCGGGCCGTCGCTCTTCAGGTACTGGCTGGTGGTGAAGGCGGCGTCGCCGGCCTGGTTGCCGTGCATGATCAGCAGCAGCGTGGGGCCGGCGTCGCGGACGAACGGGCGCAGCTGGTACTCCAGGTGCGCGGCGGTGTCCAGCATCTTGATCTTGACGTTGAGCCCCGCCTGGCTGAGCGCCTCCTGCATCACCTCGGCGGTCTCGGCGACCTTGGGGAACTGCGCGGTACGCGCGATCAGAGTGATCGGAGTGCGCACCGGCACCCCGGCGGCCGCGGCCTCGGCCACCAGCGCCTTGGCCTTGACCGGGTCGTACGGCCAGGCCTTGATCGACGGATCGTGGCCGACCACGCCGGCCGCGACCAGCTGCCCGGCGGGCTCGCCGAGCTTGAGGAACAGCGACTCGACGATCCCGTTCTTGTCGATCGCGTAGTTGACGGCGCGGCGCACCCGGATGTCGTTGAGGGGAGGGACGTTGGCGTCGATCCGCAGCGCGGTGGTCTCGTTGTTGGGGAAGGGGACGCCGAGGTCGCCGGCCCCGTCCTCGGGGCCGAGCCCGACGGCGATCCCGGCCTCGCCGCTGGCCACCATGGCGGCGCGGATGCTGTTCTCGGTGCGCCAGACGTACCGGACGGCCGGATAGTCGGGCTTCGCGCCCCAGTAGCCGTCGAACCGGTCGAGCCGGAGGCTGATGCCGCTGTCCCAGTCGGCGACCTTGTACGGGCCGGTGCCGACGGGCTCGCGGACCTTCGACTTGGTGTTGGTCCCGGTGGGGACGATCTCCAGGAACGAGAGCCGCAGCGGCAGGATCGGATCCGGATCCTTGGTCTTGACGGTGAGCGTCCTGGCGTCGGGCGCCGACACCTCCAGCTTGCTGTCGGCGAAGACGTAGCCGTCGACGTTGCAGCCCAGCTTGGAGCCGACCGCGCGGGTGATGGAGAACGCGGCGTCCTCGGCGTCGAACGGCGTGCCGTCGTGGAAGCGCACGCCCTCGCGGATCGTGAACGTCCAGGTGTGGTCGTCGGTGGCCTTCCACCCGGTCGCGAGCAGCGGCTTCAGCGCCCCCGAGGTCGGGTCGCGCTCGACGAGCGGCTCGGTGATGTTGGAGCGCACCACGATGCCGGTCGAGGTCAGCGAGGACTCGCACGGTTCGAGGGTGGGCGGCTCCTGCTGCAGCGCGATCTGCAGCGCGCCGTCGGCGCCGCCGGTCAGCGAGTCGCTGTTGGCGACGGTGCAGCCGCTGCCGGCGACCAGGCCGGCCAGGAGGACCAGGGCCAGGGCCGCCTTGCGCGGCGAGGAACGGGGTGGGAATGCGGGCATGGCCTCTCCAGACAGGGCGTGTCGAGAGCCCGAGACGCGGGGCCGTGAACGAGCGGGCGATCCACGGACGGTCGTCTACGAGTAGGAAAGTCATCTCTATGGGTAGACGGACCTTAGAGTCACCGATCTTTTGACGTCAAGGGTCACTGACGAAGAGGGGTGCTCGGGCCGCCGATCAGCGGCCGACCAGGGAAAGGAGGGCGTGCAGGGCGGGCGCGTCGTTGCCGGTGCGCCAGACGGAGTGCACCTCCACAAGATCAGGAGCGAGCCCGGCCACGTCCACGAACTCCAGGTTCGGCAGGCGCAGCACCGACGCCGAACGCGGCACCAGCGCCGCTCCCACACCCGCGTCCACCAGCGCCAGAAGGCTGTGCACCTGCGCCATCTGCTGGACGTAGCGAGGCTCCACGCCCGCCTCCCGGAAGACCGTGATCACCAGCTCGTACAGGTAGCGCGCCTCGACCGGCGCGTAGGTGACCAGGTCGTGCGCGGCGATGTCGGCCAGCCGGGGCGCGCGGCCGAGCGCGGTGAGCGGATGCCCGCGCGGCACCGCGAGCACCAGCGGCTCGGCGAAGACCCGGCGCGCGCTCAGCACGTCCGACCGGGGCACGCCGCGCGCCAGCCCCACGTCGAGCTCGCCCGCGAGCAGCGCGTCCACCTGGGCGCGGGTGACCATCTCGGTCAGCACCAGATCGACATCCGGCAGATGCTCGCGGGCGGCGGCGATCCACTGCCCGAGCATGGCCAGCGCCGACATGGCCGTGAACGCGATCCGCACCGTGCCTGCCGTGCCCTGCGCGCTGCGCCGCGCCACCAGCACCGCCGCGTCCGCCTGGCTCAGCAGCCGCCGCGCCTCGGCGAGGAAGGCCCGGCCGGCCGGCGTGGGCGCCGCCCCGTGCGCGCTGCGCTCCAGGAGCACGACGCCCACGGCCCGTTCGAGCTTCTGGATCTGGCGGCTGAGCGGCGGCTGGGTCATCCGCAGCCGCTCCGCGGCCCGCCCGAAATGCCCCTCTTCGGCGACGGCAACGAAGCCGCGCAGCTGGTCCAGGGTGTACATGCACGAAAGGTATCAGCGCA
The DNA here is from genome assembly GCF_043198015.1 of Spirillospora sp. NPDC048911. Taxonomy (NCBI): domain Bacteria; kingdom Bacillati; phylum Actinomycetota; class Actinomycetes; order Streptosporangiales; family Thermomonosporaceae; genus Spirillospora; species Spirillospora sp. NPDC048911. The sequence goes on from NZ_JBICUD010000003.1 coordinate 291,408, forward strand.
TGCCAAATACAACTTGGACAGGCATCATGCCCGGTCCTTAGCCTGATCGCGTATCACGGAGCCCCCCGACCTTGGAGTCAGAGCAGATGACGCGATTCACCCACGACGAGCTGAGGTCAGTGCTCGGCGCCGGGCTGCTGTCGTTCCCGGTGACCCACCTGACGGCCGACCTCGCCTTCGACGAGCGGGCGTACCGCGAGCACATCGACTGGCTGTCGGACCGCCCCGCCGCCGGGCTGTTCGCGGCGGGCGGCACCGGCGAGTTCTTCTCCCTGACCCCCGCCGAGGTCGGCCAGGTCGTGCGCGCGGCGGTCGGCGCGGCTCCCGACGGGATGCCGATCATCGCGCCCGCCGGGTACGGCACCGCCCTGGCCTGCGAGCTGGCCAAGGACGCCGAGGCCGCCGGGGCCGACGCGGTCCTGCTGCTGCCGCCCTACCTCACCGAGGCGAGCCAGGACGGCCTGGCCGCCCACGTCCGCGCGGTCTGCGCCGCGACCTCGCTGGGCGTGATCGTCTACCACCGCGCCAACGCCGCGTACACCGTGGAGACCGTGGCCCGGCTCGCCGACGAGTGCCCGAACCTGATCGGCTTCAAGGACGGCGTCGGCGACATCGAGCTGATGTCCCGCCTGTACGCCACCCTCGGCGACTCGCTGCTGTACGTCGGCGGGCTGCCCACCGCCGAGACCTACGCGCTCCCCTACCTTGAGCTCGGCGTCACCACCTACTCCTCGGCGATGTTCAACTTCGTCCCGGACTTCGCGCTCGACTTCTACAACGCGGTCCAGGAACGCGACCGCGCCGGGGTGTACGGCAGGCTCGCCGAGTTCGTGCTCCCCTATCTCGACATCCGGAACCGGTCCGCCGGGTACGCGGTGTCGATCGTCAAGGCGGGCATGACCGCGATCGGGCGGTCCGCCGGCCCGGTCCGGCCGCCGCTCACCGACCTCACCGGGAGCGAGCTGGCCGACCTCACCGACCTGATCAAGAAGGTGAGCAAGTGACCGCGGGCGAACTGCGCGGCGTCGACCCGCGCACCGGCGAGCGACTCGAACCGGCCTACCCCGTCGCGGACCGGGACGAGATCGACCGGGCCTGCGCCCTCGCCTGGGACGCGTTCGGCACCTACCGCGCGACCGGCCTGAAGGTGCGCGCCGCGTTCCTGGACACCATCGCCGACCGGATCGAGGCGCTCGGCGACACCCTCGTCGACCGCGTCATGGCCGAGACCGGGCTCCCCCGCGCCCGCGTCGAGGGCGAGCGCGCCCGGACCACCGGGCAGCTGCGGCTGTTCGCGTCCGTCGTCCGGGACGGCGCCTGGCTCGGCGTCCGGATCGACCCCGCGCTTCCGGACCGCACCCCGCTGCCGCGGCCGGACCTGCGCCAGCGGCGCGTCCCCTTGGGTCCGGTCGCGGTGTTCGCCGCCAGCAACTTCCCGCTGGCGTTCTCGGTGGCGGGCGGCGACACCGCCTCCGCGCTCGCCGCCGGGGCCCCGGTCGTGGTCAAGGCCCACCCGGCGCATCCGGGCACGAGCGAGCTGGTCGGCCAAGCCGTCCGCGAGGCCGTCGCGGAGCACGGGCTGCCCGAGGGCACCTTCGCCGTCCTGCACGGCCATGGCCATGACCTCGGCACCCGGCTGGTCACCGACCCGCGCATCCGGGCCGTCGGGTTCACCGGGTCGCGGGGCGGCGGGCTGTCGCTCGTCGCGGCCGCCGCGGCCCGTCCCGTGCCGATCCCGGTGTACGCGGAGATGTCCAGCGTCAACCCGGTGTTCCTGCTGCCCGGTGCCCTCCGTGACAAGGGGGCCGAGCTGGGCGAGGCCTTCACGGCCTCCCTCACCACCGGCGCCGGCCAGCTCTGCACCAGCCCCGGCCTCGTCTTCGCCCTCGAAGGCGACGGCCTCGACGCCTTCGTGGACGCGGCGTCCACCGCCGTCGGCGCCGCTCCGGCCGCGCCCATGCTCACCACCGGCATCCGGGACGCCTACGACGCCGGAGCCGTCCGGACGGCGAGCACACCGGGAGTCACCACGCTCGCTCAGGGCCCCGAGGATCCCGGGATCGCCGTCGCGGGTCAGCCCCGCCTCTTCCTGACCGACGACGAGACGTTCCTGACCCACTCGTTCCTCCAGGACGAGGTCTTCGGCGCCGCCTCGCTGATCGTGCGGGTGCGCGACCGGGACCGGCTCGACGCGATCGTCCAGTCGCTCGAAGGCCAGCTGACCGCGACCCTCCACCTCGCGCCGGACGACGCCGGCGACCACGCCCTGGCCGCCGGGCTCCTTCCCGAGCTCGAACTGCTCGCCGGGCGAGTGATCGTCAACGGCTGGCCCACCGGCGTCGAGGTCAGCGGGGCGATGGTGCACGGCGGTCCGTTCCCCGCCACCTCCGCGCCCGCCACCACCTCGGTCGGCACCCGGGCGATCGAGCGTTTCCTGCGCCCGGTCGCCTACCAGAACGTCCCGGCCGCCCTGCTCCCCGAGGACCTGCGCGACGGCGCGGCGGGAAGCCCGGCATGACCGGATCCCCGCTCGTCACCGAGCTGCGCGTCGTGCCCGTCGCGGGCCGCGACAGCATGCTGCTCAACCTCAGCGGCGCGCACGCCCCGTTCTTCACCCGCAACGTCGTCCTGCTCACCGACTCCGACGGCCGGGTCGGCGTCGGCGAGGTGCCGGGCGGGGAGGCGATCACCCGCACCCTGGAGGAGTCACGGGACCTGGTCCTCGGCCGTCCGGTCGCCGCGTACAACGGCGTCCTGGAGTCGGTGCGGCGGCGGTTCGCCCACCGCGACGCCGCCGGGCGCGGCGCGCAGACCTTCGACCTGCGCACCACCGTGCACGTCGTGACCGCCTTGGAGTCGGCGCTGCTCGACCTGCTCGGGCAGTACCTGGAGGTGCCGGTCGCGGACCTGCTCGGCTCGGGGCGGCGGCGCGACCGCGTTCCGGTGCTCGGCTACCTCTTCTTCATCGGCGACCGGAACCGCACCGACCTTGACTACAGGGAGCGGGAGGACGGCGACGACTGGTTCCGGCTGCGGAACGAGGAGGCGATGACGCCCGAGGCGATCGTCGCCCTCGCCGAGGCAGCCCAGGCCCGGTACGGCTTCGCCGACTTCAAGCTGAAGGGCGGCGTGCTGCCCGGCACGGACGAGGCCGCCGCCGTCACCGCGCTGGCCGAACGGTTCCCCCGTGCCCGCGTCACCCTCGACCCGAACGGCGCCTGGTCGCTGGCCGAGGCGATCGAGCTGGCCCGCGACGGCGGCTTGCGCGACGTGCTCGCCTACGCCGAGGACCCGTGCGGTGCCGAGGGCGGCTACTCGGCGCGCGAGGTGATGGCCGAGTTCAAGCGCGCGACCGGGCTGCGCACCGCCACCAACATGATCGCGACGGACTGGCGCGAGCTGGGCCACGCGATCACCGCGGGCGCGGTCGACATCCCGCTCGCCGACCCGCACTTCTGGACGATGGACGGCTCGGTGCGGGTCGCGCAGCTCTGCGACGCGTGGGGCCTGACCTGGGGCTCGCACTCCAACAACCACTTCGACATCTCGCTGGCGATGTTCACCCACGTGGCCGCCGCCGCGCCCGGCGACATCACCGCGATCGACACGCACTGGATCTGGCAGGACGGCCAGCGCCTGACCACCGCCCCGTACGAGATCGCGGACGGGCACCTCGCCGTGCCCGACCGGCCGGGTCTCGGGGTAGAAGTGGACCATGAGCGCCTCGACGAGGCGCACCGGCTTTACCTGGCCGAGGGGCTGGGCGGGCGGGACGACGCGGCGGCCATGCGGTACCTCGTGCCGGGCTGGACGTTCGATCCCCGCCGCCCGGCTCTCGACCGCGACTGACGAACGAAGGAATGAGAAGACCCTTGGACCGTGTGCTGCAGGTCGGACCGCTCCTGCCGTCCCTCCACCGGAACCTGCGCGAGCGGTACGACGCCGTGCTGCTCGACGACCAGCCGGCCGGCTATCTCGACCGGCACGGCGCCGACTTCGCGGCCGTGGTCACCACGGCCCGGATCGGGGTGGACCGGGCGCTGATGGACCGGCTCCCCCGGCTCCGGGTGATCGTCAACTTCGGGGTCGGGTACGACACCACCGACATCGCCGCCGCGGCCGAGCGCGGGATCGCGGTCAGCAACACCCCCGACGTGCTCACCGACTGCGTCGCCGACACCGCCGTCGGCGGCCTGATCGACGTGATGCGCCGGTTCGCGGCGGCCGACCGGTTCGTGCGGCGCGGCGACTGGACCCGCGGCACCTATCCCCTGGCCACCAAGGTCTCCGGCAAGCGGATCGGGATCCTCGGGCTCGGCCGGATCGGGCGGGCCATCGCGCGCCGGTTGGAGGGCTTCGACACCGAGATCTCCTACCACTCGCGGCGGCCGGTCGACGGCGTCCCCTACGCCTACGCCGAGTCGCCGGAGAAGCTCGCGGCCTGGAGCGACGCACTGATCGTCGCGACCTCGGGTGGCGCGGGCACGCGCGGTCTGGTGTCGGCGGCGGTCCTGGAGGCGCTCGGCCCGGCCGGATACCTGGTGAACGTGGCGCGCGGCAGCGTCGTGGACGAGCCCGCGCTGGTCGCGGCGCTGACCGGCGAGCGGCTCGCGGGCGCGGCCCTCGACGTGTTCGCCGACGAGCCGAACGTGCCGCCCGCCCTGCTCGACCTCGACTCGGTGCTGCTCCTGCCGCACATCGCGAGCGCCACGCACGAGACGCGCGAGGCGATGGGCGACCTTGCCTTCCGCAACCTGGAGCACTTCCTGAACGAGGGCAGCCTGATCACTCCGATTCCCGAGGGGTAGGACGGACGAGGCCGTGGTCGTAGGCGAAGACCACGGCCTGGATCCGGTCGCGCAGGCCGAGCTTGGCCAGGATGCGCTTGACGTGCGTCTTGGCCGTGGCCTCCGCGACGTGGATCTCGCGGGCGATCTCCGCGTTCGACAACCCCCGCGCCAGGTGCAGCAGCACCTGGTGTTCGCGCCCGGTGAGCCGGTCGAGCCGCCGCCGGACCCGCGGGCCCGGCGGCGGGGGCGAGGTGCGCGCGAACTCCGCCAGCAGCCGCCGTGTCACCGAGGCGCCCAGCAGGCCGTCTCCCCCGGCCACCGTCCGGACGCCCTCGATCAGGGTCTCCGGCGGTGTCCGCTTGAGCAGGAACCCGCTGGCCCCCGCCCGGACGGCCGCGAAGACGTACTCGTCCAGCTCGAACGTGGTCAGGACGAGCACCCGCGACGGCGTCCCCAGCGCGGTGATCTCGGCGGTCGCGGTGACGCCGTCCATGATGGGCATCCGGACGTCCATGAGGACGACGTCGGGCTCCAGCACGCGGGCCAGCCGGACGGCCTCCGCGCCGTCGGCGGCCTCGCCGGCGACGGTGATGTCGGGCTGGGTGCCGAGCATCATGCGCAGCCCGCCGCGCATGAGCTCCTCGTCGTCGGCGAGCAGCACCCTGATCACGCGAGCCGTCCCGGGATCCGGGCGTCGACCCGCCAGCCGCCGGCCGGGCCGGGTCCCGCCTGGAAGGTGCCGCCGAGCCGCTGGACACGTTCCCGCATGCCGTTCAGGCCGCGGCCCGGCGCGGGTGGCCCGGTGGCGGTCCCGTCATCGGCGACCTCGATCACGATGCCCTCCTCCGTACGGGACAGGCGCACGCGCACGGTCGTGGCGGAGGCGTGCCGGACGACGTTCGTCAGCGACTCCTGGACGACCCGGTGGACCGCCCGGCCGACCGGGTCGGTCACGTCCTCAAGGTCACCGTCCACGGTCAGCCCGGCCCGCAGATGCGCGGGCAGCCCGGCGACGAGGCGGCCCACCGAGACGGGCAGATCCAGGGACTCACCGTCCTCCAGAAGGCCGAGAACCTGGTCGAGATCGTCCATCGCGGTGCGCCCGACCTCCTCGATCTGCCCGAGCGAGGCCCGGATCTCCGCGCGGTCGTCGCCGAGGGCGAGCCGCGCCGCCCCGGCGTGGGTCACCATGACGGTCACCGCGTGCCCGACGGCGTCGTGAAGCTCGCGCGCGAGCCGGGCACGCTCCTCCGATAGGACGCGCCGCCGGTCGGCCCGCGCCCGTTCGGCCTCGTGCTCGCGGATCGCCCGCGCCGCCTCCCAGCGCGACCGCCCCGAGTCGCCGGCGAGCCAGGCGCCGCCGTGCAGGATCGCGCCGAGCGCCAGCGCCTGGTAGCTCTCGGCCGCCAGGCCCGCCAGCGCTGCCACGACCGGCAGCGCCATCGACTGGAGGGACGCGGACCGCGGCCGGGTCTGCGCGACCATCGTCAGGCTCAGCGCCGTCGCCGCGGACAGGTTGGTGAGCGGGTGATCCGCCACGGCCACCGCCACGGTGGCCGTGGCGGCGCCGAAGAGCGCGGTCGCCGGGGCGAACCTGCGGCACGCGATCGCCACGAACCATACGACCGCGGCGATCCGGACCACGGCCGGTCCGTGCAGCACCGACGCGGTGACGTCGGACGGCCCGACGGGGATGGTCGCCGACACGTAGGCGACGAAAACGTCCACGGCGACCCAGCGCCACCTGCGGTCGGCCGCCCGGTCCGGCCGCCATCGATCAAGGTCCACGACGATCAGCGTACGGACCGGCGCCGCTCCCGCCATCGCCCGCGCGAAGGGCCGCCCGTACCCCTGGAGGGGTACGAAGTGCGTGCCCGCCGGGGGACGATCACGGCGCCCCGCCGTTCCTACGTTTCGGGGCATGACACTGAAGCGCATCGCCGGATGGTCACTGGTCACGATCGCGGTCCTCCTCGCCATCCCCCTCGCCGCCCTCTCGTTCGTCCTCACCGTCGCCGCCGGGGCGCCCATCCCGGTCGCCATGGCGAGCGGCCTGATCGCGACGATGTCCTGCTGCGCGGCGCTGACCGGCCTGGGAGCGCGCCTGGCCGTGCGCCGCCGCCGCTTGCTGACCCTGCTCGTCACGGGCGGCGTCACCACCGCCGTGGTGATCACCTCCGCGCTGACGATCTTCCGTCCGCTCGGCTACGCCCCGACCCCGCTGCCATCGCAGGCGACCCGTTACTGGGACCTGCCGACCGGCTCCCGCATCGCGTACACCTTCACCCCTGGCATGGGACGGCGCTCCCCCACTCCCGTGGTCCGCCTGCACGGCGGCCCCGGGACGCCCGGAGCGGGGCCCGACGAGCTCGACCGCGAGCTGACCGCGCGCGGCTTCGACGTCTACACCTACGACCAGCTCGGCTCGGGCCGGTCGCAGCGGCTGGCCGATCCCACCGGCTACACCGTCGCCCGGCAGCTCGCCGATCTGGAGGCCGTCCGCCGCGAGATCAACGCGGCCCGGCTGATCCTGGTGGGCAGTTCGTGGGGCGCCACCCTCGGCGCCCAGTACATGGCGGCCCACCCGGCGAACGTCGCCAAGGTCGTGTTCACCTCGCCCGGCGCACTGTGGGCGCCCGCATGGGAGAAGAAGGGAGAAGGTGACATCTGGGACAGGCTGACTCCGGCGCAGCGCGAGCGCATGGACGAACTGGAGGCGAGCCCGCGCCTCATCGCCTGGTCCGTCCTGATGGGCGTCAGCCCGCGCGCCGCGCACTCCCTCGTCCCGGACGGCGAGATCGATCCCCTTTTCGACGAACTCCTGTCGACCGTGGGCTCGGCCGCCACCTGTGATCCAGGCCGCCCGCTCCACGAGGCGTCCTCGCGCGCGGGCTTCTACGCCAACCAGCTGACCTCCGACGACGCCCTCAAGGTCCCCGACCCGCGCCCGGCGCTCCGCGCCAACCGCACCCCCGCCCTGATCCTGCGGGGGCAGTGCGACTACAAGCGCCCGGAGATCGCCGGCGACTACCGCGACGCCCTCCCCGGCGCGACCCTCCTGCAGATCCCGAACGCGGGCCACGTCATCGAGGCGGAGCAGCCGGCGCTCTACCGGGCCGCCGTCATCGCGTTCCTCACCGGCCGCCCCCTCCCGCGCGTGGCCTGACCCGCGCGTGGCCTGACCCGTACGAAGCGACCCTCGACGATGGCAGTAAAACCAGCAAATTTGGCAGTGCCGCCGCTCACATGCCGAGCGACCGAAATGCCAGACTGCCCGAGCCCATCCATGTAGTGAGAACGAGGAGACTCATGCGACGCATCGTCATGGCACTGGTGACGGCGGGTCTGATCAGCGCGGGGGTCGCCGCCCTCGCCGCCCCGCCCGCGGCCGCCGACGACACCGGCCCGGTCCGGATCACCAACCGCGACTTCTGACGTTCCCCGCCATGGGAGGGCGCCCGCTGCGGGGCGGGCGTCCTCCCACCCGCAACACGGGAGCACCGACGTCTCGATGGTGGGGATAATGAGTGAGATGAGGACGATCGGGCTTGCGAACGGCACGACCATGGGCTTCCGTTCCGTCGTGGCGTACGCGCCGGAGGGCATGAGCACCCTGGGCTTCGGCCTGGCCGTCAAGACCTTCTCCGGCCGTACCCAGCTCGGGGTCTCGTGCTTCGACTTCGAGGTCGCCACCGACGCGCCCGGTCCGGTGCGGACGGACCTCGGCCTGGTCCAGCACGTGGAGCACGGCCTCGACCGGCTCACCAGAGCCGATCTCATCCTGCTCCTTCCCGGCGAGAACTTTCCCGTCCCGACGCCCGCCGCGACCGCCGCGCTCCGGGCCGCCCACCGGCGCGGCGCGATCATCGCCGCGTTCTGCGGCGGCTCCTACCTGCTGGCCGGCACCGGGCTGCTCGACGGCCTGCGCGCCACCACGCACTGGAGCCTGGCCGCCGCCTTCGCCGCCCGCTTCCCCGCGGTCGAGACCGTCTCCGACGCCCTGTACGTGGACGAGGGGCAGATCGTGACGGGCGCGGGCGCCGCCGCCGGCCTCGACATGTTCCTGCACCTGCTGCGGCGCGAGCACGGGTCGTCGGTGGCCAACATGGTCGCGCGGGACGTCGTGGCCTCGCCCCACCGCATCGGTGACCAGCCGCAGTACGTCCACTCGCCCGTCCCCGCCCACGACGACGACGCGCGGATCACGGCGGTGCTCGCCTGGGCCGGGGAGAACCTGCGGCAGCCCCTGTCGGTGGAGGACCTCGCGGCACGGGCGCTCATGAGCCCGCGCACCTTCGCCCGCCGGTTCAAGACCATCACCGGCACCACGCCGCACGCCTGGCTCCTCAACCAGCGGCTCAACCATGCCGAAGAGCTCCTGGAGAGGACCGACCTGAGCATCCAGGAGATCGCCCAGCAGGCGGGTTACCGCAACACCACCGTCCTGCGCGAGCAGTTCGTCAAGCGCCGCGGCATGCCGCCCCGGGCCTATCGCAGCACCTTGGACCGCACCTGCACGGACTGCACCGAGCCGGCGGGCCGCTGAGAGGTGGACGCCGAGACGCGGGCCAGGGTGCGGAAGGGCAGCATGCTGCGCACCGCAGCTCTACTGCTGTGCCCCGGCTGGGACCTGCTCCGCGACCGGTTCCAGGCCGTGGAGATGCTGCGCGCCGCGGGGATCCCCGATGCCGTCTACGGCGTCCAGGACGCCAAGCCTCCCGCGGCCGCCGACGAGCTGCCGCAGCTGATCCAGCGCGACGGCCGCTGGACGGTGGGGGTGTCGGAGCGGGGCACGTTCTCCGGACGCGCGTTCGACAGCGAGGCACTGGCCGCGCAGAGGCTCGTCCAGTGGGTCGTCTTCTCCACCGTGGTCTCGATGGGCGGCGAGGGCATCGAGCCGCACATCGTCCCCGCCTACCGCGACGCCGTCCGCCGCGCCCTGGCCGAGGTCAGCTGAGGAACAGGGCCGCGAGCCCGGGGAGCCGTCGGTGCATCTCCTCGTCGTCCTCAACGTCCCAAGTCTCGCCGAGCGGCCGCTCGGGACGTTCCATCGCCTTGACCGCCGCCTCGACCGCCGCGTCGAACGAATCGGTCTCCCCCCGCGCCGTCTTGTAGGCGTCCCTGATCAGGTAGCTCAGCGACTCGTAGCCGATCCAGCCCTTCTCGTCGCGGCCCATGCTCGCGACCACGGGCAACTCCGCGAGGGAGTCGGGGTCGGCCACCGCGCGGGTGAACGTGTCGCGCCCCAAGAGCATCAGGCCGTCCCGGAAGTCCATGAACCCGTCGTCACCACAGCCGCCCTCGATCAGGTAGGCCGCGTTCCACAGCGGATACAGGTAGGCCGAATCCGTGATCTCGACATGCTTCACATAGAAGTCGATGATCTCCGGCGGCTCAAGCTCGCTCAGCGCGGCGGTCAGCGCCCCGGGCAGCGGATCATCCGCGGAATCACGGTCGTCGGCCCGGTCCCCCACCGCGGCCCGCGCCCCGTCCACCAGTCCCCACCAGCCATCGATCTCCATGCCGGTGATCTTACGGAGGTCATGACGCGGCCGCCCCATATCTTTGACGGGGTCAAAGATATGGGGCGGCCGGTGGATCGGCAATGCTCCTTATCGGGTGAACGCCTGGAACTCGGCGGCTCTCACCAGGTTCGCCCGCGCACTGCCCGCCGTGCAGTCGGTGGTCGAGCGCGGGTCGTTGTCCTGCTCACCGGCGTACGCCGGGTTGCCGGTGCACTGGCTCGACAGCACGCGCAGGCGCAGGTGCGTCGCGGTGGTGTCGCGCAGGTCGAAGGATCGGATGATCAACTCCGGCGCGCGCGGCCGCGGCTTCCGGGCCGGGAACGCGTTCGCCGGGCTGGTGTAGACCTTGGTGAACGAGGCGTCCTGCGAGCAGTCCGCCTTCCCGGCGTCACAGGCCAGCACCTCGAACTGCTGCAGGGCGGAGAAGCGGTTCTGTGATCCGCCCGGCGTGTGCTCGGGGTCGCCCGGCTGGGTCGGCCGCAGCATCGCGCTCACCTGCACCCGGCCGATCTTGACGGCCGCGGTGCCGGCGAGGTCGACGGTCACCTGCCGGCCCGCCACGGGCGCGGTCAGCGACTGCCAGTTGGTGGCCTCGGTCTCGTCGACGAGCCCGGCGTGGCCGACCCCGTCGCCGGTGGCGGTCGCGCCGTTGGCCGCCGCGGCCTGGTTGCGCCTCATCGACGCCCACAGGTTCTCGGTCGACGGCTTGATCGTGGCGCTGAGACGCTTGTGTCCGAAGCCCGCACCTACGGCCACGAAGCTGTAACTGCCCGGCACGATCTTGAACGTGTCGCCCAGCGGGGTCGCCGGGTCGGTGTCGGCCACCGGCATCGCGCGGCCCTCGTAGTCGCCGACGTACAGCCGCACCGCGGCGCCCTTCGCCTCGCCGGACGGCCGCAGCTTCACGGTCGCGTTGCGGGTCCGCGGCGAGGCGAAGCTCGCCACCGGGTCGGCGTCGGCGGGCCCGTTGCTCGCCGCGCCCTCCCCCAGCCCGTGCTGGGCGAACGCCTTCCAGATCATGGCCTGGTTCGCGCCGCCGAAGCGGATGGTGTCCGCCGCCAGCAGCGCGTCGCGATGGTCGACGTAGCTGACCGCGCCGTTGGCCATCAGCAGCAGCGCGTCGAACGACAGCTGCGCCCAGCGCCGCCCGCCCGGGCACTGCGTGACCGGGATCTTGCCATCGGCGCACGCCCGGTTGCGCGCCTTGCTGCCCTTGCCGTACCGGTCGACGAACGCCTGGCGCACGTCGAACTGCGTGGCCGTCCAGATCTCACCGTCGGCGTGCACCTGCGTCCCGACCAGGTCGTAGCCGAGGTCGCTGTAGTTGAGGGGGCTGCGGCTCATGTCGTAGTTGCGGATGCCCGCCCGCCGGTCGCCGGTCACGTACGCGCCGGTGACGTAGGGGGTGTCGCCCGGCGGCCGGAACCCGTACTCGTTCAGGTACTCCATCGCGAACAGGTCGGAGGTGCTCTCGTTCATCGCGCCCGCCTGCGGCCCGCTCCAGCCCGCGTCCGGCCCGGCGATCATCCGGCCGGAGATGGCGTGCGTGTACTCGTGGCCGATGACGCTCATGTCGTAGTCGCCGTCCACGCAGGGCGAGTAGAACGCGCCCGCGACCGGCTGCCACATGTACATGTTGCTGATCGCGGCGACGCCGTCCGGCGGGGTGATCTGGTTGGCGTTGTCGCGGACGCTGGCGACCCGCGCGCCGGCCTGGGCGTTGCCCTGCTCGGGGTCGCCGGGCCTGCCGCCGCGGGTGCCGTTGTCGGACTGCATGTTCCACGCGGTCTCGGTGAAGCCGAGCCGGTACGACCAGTCGTGCATCCGGTTGTGCATCGAGAACAGGTTCGAGATCGCCGCCTCGACGTCGGCCTCCTGCGGGCTGTCGAGCGTCGCGGGGTCGCACTTCTCGCGCCGCCACTGGTCGGTCCACGGGTAGGCGTAGCGCCGGTCGGCCTTGGGCGCGTTGGTGCGGGTGCCGACGGTGAACGGGTCGCCGCTGGCGCGGTTCTCGAACGTGCGGGCCGCGTTGCCGAGGCTCGTGTTGGTGGGCGCGCCGGTCGCGTGGTCGATGTCCCACGCCTTGCCGGTCGCCGGGTCCCCGCCGACCACGAGGTCACAGCCTCTGGCGGGGACGAAGCACCAGGTGTCGCGGGTGTCCCGCGAGGTGGCGCCGGGCGCCGCCGGGAACGCCTCCCAGCGCGGGTCCTCCGCGTGGTCGACGAGGTTCTCCCGGATCAGGACCTCCCCGGTCCGGGCGTCCACGTAGGAGTTGACCGCCGTGGGCTCGCCGGCCGAGCCGCCCGCGTCGATGAGCGTGACCTGGTACGCGCTGCGGACGCCCGCCGGGGTCGGCACCGCCACCAGCCGGGCCCGCTTGGTCTCCGCGGCGGCGACCGTCATCGCGGCGTCGCGGGCCGCGGACTCGACCGCCTGGTCCTGGGCGAGCGTCGCGGGCGCGGGCGCCGCCGAGTCGCGCGCGAGGGTCGACGAGACCGACACGACCTTGCCGTCGGCGACACCGACCGCCACCTGGCCGTCGTATCCGGCCTGGAGGTCACCGAACCGCTGGCGCAGCAGCACCGCCGCGCCCTTGCCGATCGGGTTGACCGCCACCTTCTCCAGCGCCGCCACACTCTGCTCGGACAGGCCGAACAGGTCGCGGTGCTCGGTGAGATAGGCGCGGGCGGCACGTTCGGCGTCGTCCGGCAGCCCGGTGTCCAGCGGCGCACCGGCCCGGGTGACCGTCGCGGGGGTGCCGAGCCGGTTCCAGCGCACCACCGCGCCGCCGGTGGCCCCTTGCTGCGCCGCGGTCGGGCCGACCTTCCCGGCGCGGGTGTCCTTGTCGGGCTTCATGGTGTGTTCGGCCTGGATGTCGGGCGGCTTCGGCTGGGCGGCACGGGTCTCCCCCTGTGCCGTCCCGACCGCGGCGGCCGATAGGAGCAGCCCCGAGGCCGCCAACGCGACCCCGTGAATCCACCTCGTCGTGGGCACTTCGAACCTCCTGCGGGAACGGGCCTGGTAGGCCCGGTCTCGGACGCGGTCGCGTGATCTCGCGACGACGTTGAGGCAAGCACCTGGGGACGTGGGTGGCTATAGCGACAGATGACCAGAAATGGCCGGAGACATCGGGCTGGTCTATCGTTCGATGGACGATGAACGAGACCGGACTCCACAGCCAGGTCTCGATCCGGCCCATGCTGCCCGCCGACGCCTCCGACGTCCTGGCCATCTACCAGGCGGGGCTCGACACGGGGCACGCCGGCTTCGAGACCGCCGCCCCGACATGGCAGGCGTTCGACGGGGCGCGGCTGCCCGGCCACCGCTTCGCCGCCGTCGACGCCACGACCCGTGACCTCCTCGGCTGGATCGCCGCGACCCCCGTCTCCGGACGCTGCGTCTACACCGGAGTCGTCGAACATTCCGTCTACGTGCGTCCAGGCGCACAACGCCAGGGCATAGGCACGGCGCTCCTCGGCACTTTCATCCGTTCGACCGAGGCGGCCGGAATCTGGACCCTCCAGTCGGGCGTCTTCCCGGAGAACGCGGGTGGCCTGCGCCTCCACCAGCGCGCCGGTTTCCGCACGGTCGGCACCCGCGAACGCTTCGTCCGGCACCGCGACCGCTGGCGGGACGTCGTCCTTCTGGAACGCCGCAGCCCCACCGCGGGCCGGGATCTGGCCGGGATCTGAGCGCGCGTCAGCCGACGTGGACGACGGGGCGGTGTTCGATCTCCGGCTCGGCCTGCCGCAGGATCTCCCGGGTGAGGGGCGGAACGTCGCCCCCGCCGAAGACCAGGTAGCGCAGCAGCGCGCCTATGGGATTGCCCTCGGCCCAGTGGAAGTAGATGTGCGGCAGCCTGCCGGTCTCGTCGCGGGCGTGCAGCAGGACGGCGGCAATGCCGTTGGAGATGCTCGGGCTCTCCAGGCGCAGGACGCGGTAGCCGTGGACCTCCTCACCGGTGACATGCAGCGCGGTCTCGAACTCCGAGGCGTCGGAGACCGTGACCTCCAGGAACAGCACGCCCTCGGCCGAGCGGAGGCGATGCAGCTCCCAGGCCTCCCGCGCCTTGTCCGCGTACTCGCGGTGGTCGCGCTCGTCGGGCTCGTTCGCGATGAAGCGGATCTCGCCGCACTCGGCGAGGTACCGGCGGGCGGTGTCGTCGAAGGTGATCTCGGTGGCGCGCAGCTCGGTGGACCGGGTCGCGCGGGAGACCAGCGAGGTCACCACGATCGCCACGCAGAACAGCAGCGCGATCACGAGCCCGTCCGGCCGCTCGATGATATTGGCGACGGTGGCGTAGGAGAAGATCAGCGAGACCGCGCCGAAGGCGATCATCGGACCGCGGCGGCCCTGCTTCCAGGCCGCCAGCGTGACGGCGACCGCGGCGGACAGGATCAGCGCGAGCACCCCGGTCGCGTACGCGCCGCCCTGCGCCTCGACCTCCGCTCCGAACAGGAAGGTGATGCCGAACGAGACGACGGTGAAGACCAGGACCATCGGGCGGGTGGCGCGCGTCCAGTCCGGGGCCATGCCGTAGCGCGGCAGGTAGCGCGGCACGATGTTGATCAGCCCGGCCATCGCCGACGCCCCGGCGAACCACAGGATCGCGATCGTGCTGATGTCGTAGGCCGTGCCGAACCAGTCGCCGAGATTCTCGTGGGCCAGATAGGCCAGGGCGCGCCCGTTGGCCTTGCCGCCCTCCTCGAACTCCTTCTCGGGGATCAGCACCGTGGTGGCGAAGCTGGAGGTGATGAGGAAGACGCTCATGATGAGCGCCGCCGTGGTGAGCAGCTTGCGGGCGCCCGCGATCCGTTCCGCCACCGCGCCCTTGACCAGCGGCATCACCGCCACGCCCGTCTCGAACCCGGACAGGCCGAGCGCCAGCTTCGGCATCACGAACAGCGAGACCGCGATCATCGCGACCGGGCTGGAGTGCTCGGCCTCCAGGACGTGCCGCCAGTCGGTGACCAGTCCGGGATCGCCGATGACCTTGGTCAGCGCGTTCCCCACGACCACGACGTTCAGCGACAGGTAGACGATGACCAGCACCACGGCGATCGAGATGGCCTCGCTGAACCCGACCAGGAAGACCGCGCCCAGCGCGGCGATCAGGACGAGCGTGACCGGAATCTGCCAGCCCCCCATGAAATCCGGCACGAACGGGTTGTGCAGGACGTGCGCGGTGGCGTCCGCCGCCGACAGCGTGATGGTCACGATGAACGCGGTCGCGACGAAGCCCAGCAGGAACAGCACCAGCAGCTTGCCGCGCCAGCCGGGGAGCAGCTTCTCCAGCATCGACAGCGAGCCCAGCCCGTGCGGGCTCTGGCCCGCCACCGACCGGTAGACCGGCAGCGCGCCGAACAGGGTCAGCGCCACCAGCAGCAGCGTGGCGATGGGGCTGAGCGCACCGGCCGCCAGCGCCGCGATGCCTGGCTGGTACCCCAGGGTCGAGAAGTAGTCGACCCCCGTGAGGCACATGACCTGCCACCAGCGGTGCTGCTTGTGCTGCACCTGCTCGTGGTGCGGCCCGAGCGCCTTCTTGCCGCGGACAGGGCGAAAGTGGCCCTGCAGCAGCCATCGCCGCATGGCCGAACCGGTCGCCTGCTGCGAGGACTCGTTCACCACTCGCGGTCACCGACCTCACGAACGTCAAAATGGGACACGACACCCTACTGCGCTCCTCACCTGGTGCGATCGGGGGCGTCCGGAGGAGTAGGTTGCGGTTGTGGCAAACGATCGATCACGCGGTGGCGATGACCTGATGACGGCGGCCGCGATCGCCGGCGCCATCGGCGGTCTCGCGGGCGCGACCCTCACGGGGCATCGCGGGACGAAGACGGCGCTGGCGGCCGCGGCCGCGGGCGCGATCGGGCTGGGCGCGGCCGAGGTCGTGGCGCGGTCGCGGCAGCGTCCCGGTGAGATCCCCGCGCTCTGGCAGCGGATCGCGATGAGCGGCGCGCTCAGCGCGCCGCTCGGCTGGGCGGCCGGGCGCCTGGGGGCCGGGCCTCTTCCGGTGGGCACGGCGGCGGGCGCGATCGCGGGCGCGCTGGGCGTCCGGCCGCAGAAGGTCGCCCTCGGTCCCGTGCTCGGCGCGGCGGTCGGCAAGGCGTACGCGTCGCGGCACCACGGCCCTGCGGCGGCTTCCGGGACGACGGGCGCCGGAACGAGGGCCGCCTCCCGGGCGACGGCGGCCTCCGGCGCGGCGGCGGCCGCCACCGCGGTCGTCTCGTTCCGGGTGCTGTCGGCGTTGCTGTTCCGGGACGCGCAGGTCAGCCTCGTGGCCGAACGGGTGAAGGATCTGCCGTTCGTGGTCCCCCTGGAGGCACGGTCCCGGTATGTCGGCACGGGCTACGTCCGGGAGCTGGCCAAGGTGATGGGCGGCGCCTACACGCCCGACACCCCGGACGTCGGCATCGTGGCCGCGCTCGACGAACTCGCCGGGCCCGGCTTCGATCCGGGCGAGGTGCATCCGCGGGTACGGGAGTTCTACGAGCACACCTCCCGCTTCACCCTCGACATCGTCCCCGAGTGGCGGCTGTGGGTGCGGCCCGGATACCTGCTCTACCGCACGTTCCTCGCCCGCCCCCTCGGCCAGGCCAACGTGCCCATGAACCAGCGCGACGTCCAGCGCGGGATGCGCAGCCGCATCGACACGATCGTCCCCGACCAGAGCGACGTCGTGACCGTCCGCGGCTGGATCCGCTCCTTCGCCGACACCGACGAGCCCATCTACGTCGGCATCTACACGACCTACCGGCACGACGGCCGCGGATACGTCAGCGTCGGCTTCCCGCTGCCGCAGGCCAGCTTCACCGCCACGCTCGTGCCTCGGGCCCGGCCGGGCGGCGGCCTGGTGCTCACCAGCCAGAGCGACCTCGACCAGCCCGGTCACTACCTGACCTATATCGACGCCGAGACACGTGACCTCACCACCCTGGCGGTGCACGGTTTCGCCGAGAAGCTCGACGTCTACGTGCGGGACGGCGAACTCCGGGCCGAGCACGCCTTCTCGGTCTTCGGCCTCCCGTTCCTGGTGCTCCACTACCGGATGACCCGCAAGCCCGGCGCCGCGTCGGACGAATGAGCCGCGTCACCTGAATGATCAGTGAGCGGCGGCGTCCCAGTCACGGCCGGTGCCGAGGGCGACCTCAAGGCCCACGGTGAGCGGATAGGCCGTGGTCAGCCGGTCGTGGACGAGCTCGGCGACCTGCTCCCGCTCGCCCGGCGCCACTTCGAGCACGACCTCGTCGTGGACCTGGAGGAGGAGCCGGCTGCGCAGCCCGGCGGCGGTGAGGGCGCCGTCCACCCGGAGCATCGCGATCTTGACGATGTCGGCGGCGGACCCCTGGATGGGCGCGTTGAGCGCCATCCGCTCGGCGGTCTCGCGGCGCTGCCGGTTGTCGCTGCCGAGATGCGGCAGGTAGCGGCGGCGGCCGAGGATCGTCTGGGTGTAGCCGGTGTGGCGGGCCTCCTCGACCACGTGGTCGAGATAGTCGCGGAGGCCGCCGAGCCGCTCGAAGTAGGCCTCCATCAGGGGCTTGGCCTCGGACACCGCGATGCCCAGCTGCTTGGCCAGGCCGAACGCCGACAGGCCGTAGGCCAGTCCGTACGACATCGCCTTGATCTTGCGGCGCATGTCGGCGGTGACCGCCTCCGGCGCGACGGCGAAGACCTGCGCGGCCATGGTGGTGTGCAGGTCCTCGCCGGACTCGAAGGCCGAGAGCAGCGTCGGGTCCTGCGAGAGATGCGCCATGATCCGCAGCTCGAGCTGGCGGTAGTCGGCGGTCAGCAGGGCCTCGTAGCCCTCGCCGGGCAGGAACGCCTGCCGGATGCGCCGCCCCTCCTCGGTGCGGATCGGGATGACCTGAAGGTTGGGCTCGATCGAGGTCAGCCGTCCGGTGGCGGCCACGGCCTGCTGGAACGTGGTGTGGATGCGGCCGTCGGCGCCGATCTCGCGGATCAGCCCGGCCACCGTCATGCGCAGCCGGGACTGGTCGCGATGGTGCAGCAGGATCTCCGGCAGCCCGTTGCCGGTCTGGGTGGCGAGCCACTTCAGCGCGTCCACGTCGGTCGAGTGGCCCGACTTGATCTTCTTGGTCCTGGGCAGCCCGAGCTCGCCGAAGAGCACCTCCTGGAGCTGCTTGGTCGAGCCCGGGTTGAACGGGTGCCCGGCGATCTCGGCGGCGTCGTCGGCGGCGCGTTCCATCGCGCCGGTGAACTGCTTCTCCAGCTCGCGGAGCAGCGCGTCGCCGACGAAGACCCCCGTCCGCTCGACCCGGGCGAGCAACGCCGACAGCGGCAGCTCCACGTCGTGCAGGATCCCGGCCATCCCCGTCGAGCCGAGCTCCTCGGTGAAGCGGCCGGCCAGCTCGAGGACGGCGCGCGCCTGCACCATCAGCCCGGCGGCGCCCTCGGCGGGCGGCCGGTAGCCGAGATGGCGGGCCGCGAGATCGGCGATGCCGTACGCGGCCAGCCCGGGCAGCAGCAGATAGGCCGCCATCGCGGTGTCGGTGGCGATGCCCTCCACCCGCCAGCCGCGCTCGGCGAAGCAGCGCAGCAGGGACTTCACGTCGTGCAGCGCCTTGGGCCGGCCAGGGTCGGCGAGCCAGCCGGTGAAGGCCTGCTCGTCGGCCTCGGTGAGCCGCGCGGGCTCGAAGGCGGCCGCGTAGCCGTCGCCGGTGGCGAGCGCGATCCGCAGGACGTCGCCCGCGCCGCGTACCCAGGTGGTCTCGGCGGCGAGGCCGACCGGCGCGGCCTCCGTGCCCGCCGCCATGCCTGCCGCCGTGCCCGCCGTCCCGGCTCCGGCCCTGGTCCGCAGCCAGTCCGCCAGCTCGTCCGGGCCCAGCTCGCGTCCCTTGAGCGGAGCCGTGTCGTCGGCTTGGCCACCTCCGGCCGAGCCTGCCTCGCCCGCGGCCTCGTGTGCCGTGCCATCTCCTGGATCAGCCGCAAAGAGCCGCTGGCGCAGGCTCGCGTTGCGGAACTCCAGCTCGTCCAGAAGCCGGGTGAAGGCCGGGAGGTCGTACGGCTTGCGCAGCAGATCGTCGAGCCCCACCGGCAGCTCGACGTCGCGGACCAGCTCGGTGAGGCGCCTGTTGAGCAGCACGGTCTCCATCGCGTCGCGCAGCTTCTCGCCGGCCTTGCCCTTGACCTCGCCGGCCCGCTCCGTCAGCGCCGCCAGCGACCCGAACTCGCGGATCCACCTGGCGGCGGTCTTCTCACCGATGCCGGGGATGCTCGGCAGGTTGTCCGACGGGTCGCCGCGCAGCGCAGCGAAGTCGGGGTACTGGCGCGGGGTCAGGCCGTACTTCTCCTCGACCGCCGCCGGGGTGTAGCGGATCATCTCCGCGGCGGTCCGGTAGAAGTAGAGCGCCGTGACGTCGTCGCTGACGAGCTGGATCACGTCGCGGTCGCCCGTGACGATCAGCACCTCGTGACCCGCCGCCTCCGCCGACGTGGCCAGCGTGGCGATCACGTCGTCCGCCTCGAAGCCCGGCACCCGCAGCGTGGTCACGTTCATCGCCGCGAGCAGGTCGCCGAGGACCTTCATCTGGCTGTGGAACTCGTCCGTCGACCGCGACCGGTTGGCCTTGTAGTCCGGGAAAGCCTCGCTGCGGAACGTCTGCCGGGACACGTCGAACGCGACCCCGACATGGGTGGGCCGCTCGTCGCGCAGCACGTTGGCCATCATGTTGGCGAACCCGTAGACCACGTTCGTCGGCTGGCCCGCGGTGGTGGTGAAGTTCTCCACGGGCAGCGCGTAGAAGGCCCGGTAGGCCAGCGAGTGGCCGTCGAGGAGCAGCAGGCGGGGCCGGTCGGTCATGTCCCCATCCTCGCAGGTGCCTCCGACAAGGGACTTGTACCGTCCCCGAAACCGACCTTAGTTTGGCTCAAGGTCATGCTTGGGGAAGGCAGCCGATGGTCGACTGTGCGAACAGCAGAACCGTCACATCCCTCCGGGCGCCATATCCGACCCTGTACCGCCATTACATGGCGGGCGGGCGGCTCGTGGCGGGAGCGGCTCCGGTGGAGGAACCGGGCACGAGACGTACAGGCCCGGAGTTACTCATCCTGGGCGAGATGGTCGTCCGCTCCGATGGCGTCAACGTGCCGCTCCCTGGGCCGAGCCTCCGCCATCTGCTCGGTGCGTTACTTCTCTCGCCCAGCGACATCGTGGGGGAAGCCCGGCTCCTCGAACTGGCCTGGGGCGAACGCGGTACGCGCAGAGCCCTCCAATGCGCCGTCCACCGCCTGCGGAGCTGGTTGAAGAATGTGGGCGGGCCGCAGTACCGCCTGGAGCACTCAGGATCGGGATACCGGCTCGTGGTGCCCGCCGAGGCGGTCGATCTCACCCGGTTCCAGGCGCGGGTGCGGGCCGGCGCCTCCGGCGATCCCGACCGCCGTCTCGCGCTGCTGTCCGCCGCCCTCGGCGAGTGGCGCGGCCCGGTGCTCGGCGGACGGCCCGACTGGCTGGCCGCCGACCCGGCCGTCCGCGCGCTGGAGCAGGCCCGTGTCGACGCCGCGGCGGCCCTCGCCGACCTGGCGTTCCGGCTCGGGCGGTCGGCGGACGTCGTCGCCCTGGTGGAGGAGGTCGCCGCCGCCGCGCCCTACGACGAGCCGTTGCAGGCGCGGCTCGTCCGGCTGCTGTCGTCCGCCGGCCGCCACGCGGAGGCGCTTCGGCAGGTCGAACGGGTCCGTGAGCGGCTCGCCGACGACCTCGGGATCAGCCCGTCCGAGGAGATGCGGAGCGCCCACGCGGCGGCGTTGCAGCAGGACGGCCGGTTCGTTCCCGCCCCGATGCAGCTGCCCCCGGACGTGCCCGACTTCACCGGCCGCCACCACGAGATCGAGGTCGTCTCCGATCCGATGCTCACCGGACGCGGGCCGCTCGTCTTCGCCGTCAACGGAGGGCCGGGAGTCGGCAAGACGGCACTGGCGGTCCACCTCGCGCACCGGATGGCCCCGCTGTACGCCAGCGGGCAGCTCTACGCCGACCTGCGCGGATCCGACCCGTACGTCGTCCTCGGGAGATTCCTGCGCGCACTGGGGGTGGACGAGGAAGCGATTCCGCACTCGTTCGACGAACGGGTCGCGCTGTACCGGTCACGGACGGCCGGCCGGAAACTCCTGGTGGTGCTCGACGACGCCGCCGACGAGGCGCAGGTCCGCCCGCTCGTGCCCGGCGCGGCCGGGTGCGCCGTCCTCGTCACCTCCCGTACCTGGCTCGCGGGCCTGGCCGGGGCTCGCCTGCTGAGGCTCGGCCCACCGGACGTGGACGAGGCCGTCCGGCTGCTCTGCCGGGTCTCCGGGCGGCCGGAGCTGGCGGCCGATCCCGCGGCGGCCGAGCTCGTGCGGCTGTGCGACCGGCTCCCCCTGGCCGTGCGCATCGCGGGGGCGCGGCTCGCGATGCGGCCGGGGACGAGCGCGGCGGGCCTCGCGCGGCGGTTGCGCGACCCGGATCGGCGGCTGACCGAGCTCGCCGTCCACGGCCTGGCCGTACGGGCGTCCCTGGACTCGGCCTACCGGGACCTCGCCGTCGCCCACCGGGAGACGTTCAGCCGGCTCGGGAGCCTTCCGGCGACCGGCTTCCCGGCCTGCTCCGCGGGCGTCCTGCTGGACATCTCGGCCGAGTCGGCGGCGGCCCATCTGGAGGCGCTCGCCGACGCCGGGCTCGCCGACGCCGTCGGCGAGGAGCCGGACGGTGAGCCGCGTTACGCGCTCGCCGGCCTCGTGCGGCTCTATGCGCTGGAACGTGCCCGGGGCGGTGGACGGAGCGCGGCGAACGGGGCTGAGAGCGAACTGAGAGCGTTCTGAAAGCGGTGCTCGGCCAGGATTCTGCTCGTGATCTCCGGCTCGTTCATCCGCTTCGATCCACCTGAGCTGCGGGACGGTTCGCTCGTCGTGCGGGCGGTCCCCGCGGAGCTCCGCGAGAGCAGGCGGACCGGTGCCGGCGTTCCCCTCGCCTATCTCTACGAACACGTCTTCGACGGAATGCCGGAGCGCGACGTCAGCTTCGCCGCCGGCCATTTCGACGAGCTCAAGCTCGTGTGGTCCTTCTCCGGCGAGCTGACCGGAATCACCGGGATCACCGAACCGCTGTCGCCGGAGTGACCGGCGAAGAAGGAGGGTTCCATGTCCGACACTCTCACCCGTGACCCGCTGCTGATGGCGCGGTCGTTCACCGACGGCCACTTCATCGACCCGGACTTCCGTCCGCCGGCCGACCAGAGCGACCAGCCGCTGGCCTACCTCTACTCCAAGTGGGACGGCGTACCGGCGGCGGCCGACTTCGGCTACTTCGACGGCGACACCCAGACCTGGGTCTCCCCGCCCGGCATGCCCACCGCCGGCACCGTCACCTACACGAGGACGTACTGCTACAACACCGACTCCTGCTACGACGACAGCTGCGCGTAGACGATGACCGCGAACCCGGGCCCCTGTGTCCTGATCCTGACCCAGGAATTCGATCTGACCGTCGATCCCGTGATCACCGCGCTGTCGGAGCGTGGGGCCCGGGTCGTGCGCGTCGACCTCAGCTACTTCCCGCGCCGGATGCGACTGACGACCTCCGATCTCGGCGACACGCCGCGGCGGACGCTGCGCGACACCGAGGCCGGCCGCGAGGTCGATCTCGACGAGCTGACGGCCGTCTGGTACCGCCGGCCGACCGCGTTCGACTTCGGTCCCGACATGGGCAAGGCGGAGGGCGAGTTCGCGCGCCGCGAGGCCATGCAGGGCGTGGGCGGCATCCTGCGGGCGACGAACTGCCTGTGGGTCAACCGTCCCGACGTCGACGCCGTCGGCGAGCTCAAGCCGTTCCAGCTGGAACTCGCCAAGCGGCTGGGGCTGCGCGTGCCGCGCACCCTGATCACCAACGATCCGCAGGAGGTCGTCGACCTCCTCGACGCCTCCGACGGGCCCATCGTCTACAAGGCGTTCACCGGAGGCGTCATCCACTATCCGGGCGCCTTCCCCGCCGGCCTGCTGACCACCGTGGTCGGGGACGAGATCCGGGAGAACCTCGACCGGGTCGGCCACACGATGTGCATGTTCCAGGAGTACATCGAGAAGGCCTACGAGGTGCGGCTGACGGTCATGGGCGACACCTACATCCCGGTCACGATCAGTTCCCAGGAACGTGACAACACGCGCGTGGACTGGCGGGGCGAGACCACCGAGATGCCCTACGGCCCGTACCGCCCGCTGCCCGAAGAGGTCATCAAGAAGACCCAGGCGCTGCTGACCGAGCTCGGCGCGGTCTACGCCGCCGTGGACTTCATCGTCACCCCGTCCGGCGAGTACGTCTTCCTCGAGGTCAACCCGATGGGGCAGTTCATGTGGATGCAGCACGACCTCGGCATCCCCATGGGCGACCATTTCGCGGACCTGCTCATGCGGGGCGGCCCGTTCACCCGGGGAGAGGTGACCCAAATCGGCTACTGACCAGCTGGCGTTCGCCTGCCAGGCGGTCGTCGCGGTCACCTTCGCCTACTCCGCGGCGGCCAAGGCCGGCGGGCGGGCGGCGTTCACGGACTTCCGCGGCTGGCTCTCGTCGGCCGCGGCGGTCCCGGCGCACGCGGCGGCACCGGTGGCGGCCGGGCTGGTCGCGCTGGAGGCGGCGACCGCCGTGGCCGTGCTCGTCCCCGCGCTGGCCCTGGCGGGATTCGTGTCTGCCGTCCTGCTCCTCGTCGCCTTCTCGGCGGGCGTGCGCTCGATGATGCGGCGCCGCGTCGGGGTGCCCTGCCGGTGCTTCGGCAAGGGCCGGCGCCCGCCCGGCGTCCTGCACCTGCTCCGCAACGGGGCACTGCTCGCCGTCGCGGCGGCGGGCGGCGTGCTGACCGCCGCGGACGCCACCCCTCCACCGGTGGAGGGGGCGACCCTCCTCGCCGCCGTGGCAGGCGGGACGGTCGCGCTGCTGCTGATCAATCTGGAAGAGATCGTCGCCCTCTACCGCTCGTGAGGAGTTCCCATGTCCTACTCGGCGGCCGCCATGACGCTGATCGGCGCGCTCAGCCTGATCAACATCGCGCTGACCCTCGGCATCGTGCGGCGGCTCGGCGACCTCCAGCGCCCGGCGGCCGGCATCGGCGGGCCCGGCGGCCCCGGCGGGGACGCGCGGCCGATGACCGTGCAGCCCGGCGCCAGGATCGGGCCGTTCGAGGTCACCGCCGTGGACGGATCGACCGTGTCGCACACCGACCTGACCGGGCCGACGCTGGTGGCGTTCCTCGCGCCCGGCTGCCAGGCGTGCGACTTCGCCGTGCCCTCGTTCCTCGAACGCGCCGAGCAGGCGCCCGGCGGCCGCGACCACGTGCTGGTCGTCGTCATGGGCACCCCGAAGCTCGGCATGGAGCTGCGCGAGAAGCTCGCGCCCGTGGCCCGCGTGCTGACCGAGCAGGTGGAGGCCGGGCCGCTCGTGCAGGCGTTCGGGGTCATCGGACTGCCCGCGTTCGCCCTGCTGTCGGACGGCCGGATGGTCTCCAGCCACACCGAGCCCGAGCAGATCCCGGACGCCGCGCCCGCATGATCCGCCCGGCCGCGTCGTCGCTGGCGGCGGCGACGGAGATCGCCTGGTCGGCCGGGCGCGGCCGGCTGCTCGGCCGCGTCGCGCTCGCCCTGGCGGGCAGCGCCGTGCCCGTGGTGGTCGCCTGGCAGACGAAGCTCGTGCTGGACCGGCTGGCCGCGCCGGGGGCGTCGCTGACGGTCCCCGTCCTGCTGCTCGCGCTCGCGGGCGTCGCCGCCGCGTTCCTCCCCGAGGCGGCGCAGTACCTGGAGGGCGAGCTGGAGCGGGCGATCGGCCTCGTCGCCCGCGGGCGGCTGTACGCGGCGATCGCAGGGATGCCGGGGCTGCGCCGCTTCGAGGATCCGCGCTTCCACGACCGGATCGCCCTCGCGACGCAGGCCGGGCCGACCGGCCCGTCGGACGTCGTCGGCGGCGCACTCGGCGGCGCCCAGGGGCTTCTCACGCTGGCCGGGTTCGTCGCGACGCTCACCGTGCTCAACCCCTGGATGCTGGTGCCCGTCCTGGCCGCCGGGGCGATCGCGCTGAACGGCCAGGTGCGGCTGAGCGGGTACCGAGCAGAGATGATCGGGAGGCTGGGCCAGGCGTCCCGCCGCGAGTTCTTCTTCGCTCAGCTCCTGACGAGCGTCAGCGCCGCCAAGGAGGTGCGCCTGTACGGCCTGGGCGGGCTCTTCGGCGCCCGGATGCTGGCCGAACTGCGGCGGATCAACGCCGGTCACCGCAGGCTGGGCCGCCGCGAGCTGCTGGTCCAGGGGGTGCACGGGACCCTCGGCGCGGCCGTCGCGGGCGCCGGGCTGGTCTGGGCCGTGACCGCGGCCCGCGCCGGGCGCCTGACGATCGGCGACGTGTCGATGTTCATCCTGGCGACGGCGGGCGTGCAGAACGGGCTCGCGATCGTGATCCACGGCGTGGGGCGGGTGCACGAGGCGATGGTGCTGTTCGGCCACTACCGGTTCGTGGTCGGCGCGGGACCGGATCTTCCCGAGCCGGTGCCCGTGAACGGGTCACGGCCGTCCGTCCGGCCGCTGGAGAAGGGGATCGAGCTGCGCGACGTGTGGTTCCGCTACGGCGACGAGCTGCCGTGGGCTCTGCGCGGCGTCGACCTGACGATCCCCGCGGGACGGGCGACCGCGCTCGTCGGCCCGAACGGCGGGGGCAAGAGCACGCTGGTCAAGCTGCTGTGCCGGTTCTACGACCCGACGCGCGGGGCCGTGCTGTGGGACGGCGTCGACCTGCGGGAGCTCCCGGTGGACGAGCTGCGGCGCCGCATCGGCAGCGTCTTCCAGGACTTCATGGCGTACGACTTCAGCGCGGCCGAGAACATCGGCGTCGGCGACCCCGCCGTCCTGCCCGTCGCCGCCCTGGACGAATGGGACCCCGCCGGCCGGGCCCGGGTGATCGACGCGGCGCGGCGGGCGGGCTGCCATGACACCCTGGCCGATCTCCCTCGCGGCTACGAGACGATGCTGTCGCGGACGTTCGACCCCCTGGACCACGACGATCCCGCCGGCGGGGTGCTGCTGTCGGGCGGCCAGTGGCAGCGGGTCGCCATCGCCAGGGCCCTGCTCCGCGACGACGCCGACCTGCTCATCCTCGACGAGCCGAGCTCGGGACTCGACGCGGAGGCCGAGCACGAGGTGCACCGGCGGCTGCGCGCGCACCGCGACGGCCGCACCAGCCTGCTGATCTCGCACCGGCTCAGCACGGTCCGCGACGCCGACGCGATCGTCGTGCTGTCCGGCGGCGCCGTGACCGAGGAGGGCACGCACGCCGCGCTCCTCCGCCACGGCGGCCTGTACGCCCGGTTGTTCGGCCTGCAGGCCTCGGGCTACCGGGACACGGCCGGAGACGGCTACCGGGACACGGCCGGAGACCAGGTGCGGCAGTAGGAGTCACCGCGGTGCGCCCGTACCCGGGGGTGCTCCCGCGCCTGAGCGTGCTCGCACAGGTAGTCGACGCAGCCGCCCACGGTCGTGAGGACCGGGTGGTCGTACTCCTGGATCAGGTGGCCGACGTGCTTGCCCATCAGGTCGACGAAGATGAGGAAGTCGATGGAGTCGAGCGCGAGTACGTCGCGCAGATCGGCCCGGTCGTCCAGGGTCCGCACGTCGAGGCCGGGGGCGAATCTCCCGAGCGCCCGCGCCACCAGTTCGTGTGCCTGCCCGCCGTCCATGGTTCCTCCCGCCGCCGGCTCCAGCACCCTCTCCTTTGTACGCCCCGGAACCGCCGTGCACAGCCGCCACAGGGCCTTTGGTCCGGACCCGGACGACCCACCCCTTAGCGACTAAGGTCCCTTTCGCTCCTCGGGGGGCAGAATCCGGCGTGGCCCGATCGGGGTCTTGCCGCGCTTGCGCCACTCCCTCGGGTAGCCGACCGACACCTCCACGAAGGGGACGCCGTCGCTCCAGATCGTCCGCGGGATGTGGAGGTGGCCGTACACGACCGCGACCGCGCCGTACCGCACGTGCCAGTCCGCGGTGCGCACGGTGCCGCACCACTGGGCGAACTCGGGATACCAGAGGACCTCGGTGGGCTCCCGCGTCATCGGGAAGTGGTTGACGAGGACGGTACGGGTGCCCTCGGGGAGGGCGGCCAGGCGGCGTTCGGTCTCGGTGAGGCGGGCGTCGCACCAGGCGTCGCGGGTGGGATACGGGTCCGGGTGGAGGAACTTCTCGTCCGTGCACACGACGCCCGCCGCGTACGCGATCTCCAGCGCCTCCTTCTTGTTGGACGCGCCTTCCGGGCGGAACGTGTAGTCGTACAGCAGGAACAGCGGCGCGACCGTCACCGGCCCGTCCGGCCCCTCCCAGACGGGATAGGGATCCTCGGGCGTCACCACGTCCATGTCCCGGCAGAGCTGGACCAGGTGCCGGTAGCGGGCGTCTCCGCGCAACTGGACGGGATCGTCCTTGGTGGTCCACAGCTCGTGGTTGCCCGGCACCCAGATCACCTTGGCGAACCGTTCCCGCAGCGTGCGCAGTGCCCACGCGATGTCGGCGACGGTCTCGGCGACGTCGCCCGCCACGATGAGCCAGTCGTCCTCGGCGGCGGGCCGGAGGCCGGCCACGAACGCCCGGTTGTCCTCGAATCCCACGTGCAGGTCGCTGATCGCGTAGAGGTCGCCCATGCGCGGATCCTAAAGGGTGAGCCCCGCATAGACCTCGAGGGCGTTGCCGCCGTGGACGAGGGCGGCGGTCTCGTCGTCGAGGCCGAGGGCCGCGGCGATCGCGCGCGCGTTGCGGGCGACGCCCGGAACGCCGGGCCAGTCGGTGCCGAAGATGAACTTCCTGGAGAGCCTGGCCAGATTGTGGCGGGCGTAGTATTCGGGCAGCCGGCGGGGCGGCAGGCCCGACAGCTCGATCCAGACATTGTCATGGGCGAGAGCGAGGAAGGCGGCCGCGTCGTACCACCAGCCACGGCCGCCGTGCGCGAGCACGATCGGCAGGCCGGGGAAGTCGCGCAGGACGTTGTCCAGAAGCACGGGGTCGGCGTACTTGTTCTCCGATCCCGGGAACGAGCTCGTACCGCAGTGGATCACCACCGGTATCCCCGCCGAGCGGCATACCTGGTAGGCCGGATAGAGGGCGGGGTCGCCGGGCGAGAAACCGCCGTGGACGGGATGCAGTTTCAGGGCGGCCGCGCCGAACTCCAGCTGCCGCTCAAGCTCGGTGTCCACGGGGTGGTGCAGGTGCGGGTTGATGTTGGCGATCGGCTTGAACCGCCGGGGGTTGTGCTTGGTGAGGGGCAGCAGGTCTTCGATGGGCTGCAGGCCGGTGGCCTTGGGGCTGTACTCGGCCAGCAGGAGCGCCACGTCCACCCCCTCGGCCTCGAAGTAGGCGTCGACGCGTTCGGGCACCAGCGTCCCGTCCTCGTCGTAGAGGTCGGGCCACGGGTGGCCCGAGCCGAACTCCTCGGCCCAGTCACGCCAGGCCGGGCGGAGCGTGGGCAGGCGCGCGGCGTGGACGTGCGCGTCCACGAGCGGGTGACCGTCGATCATCGGGCCGCCAGCAGCGCGGCGGCGACGCCGCGGACGGCGAAGCGCTGGAGCTTGCCGGTGGCGGTGGTGGGCAGCTTGTCGACGATCAGTACCTCCCGGGGACGTTTGAACGAGGCGAGCCCGGCCCGGCAGAAGGCGATGAGCTCGTCCGGGGTGGCGGTCGTACCCTCCTTGAGGACGACGCACGCCACCGGCTTGTCCAGGCCGTCGGCGTCCGGGAGTCCGACGACGGCGGCGAGCGTGACGGCCGGGTGTTCGAGCAGGCGGGCTTCGACCTCGGTGGGCGAGACCCAGATTCCGCCTGCCTTGAGCATGTCGTTCGTCCGGCCGAGGCAGGTGAAGTAGCCGTCGCCGTCTCTGACGTAGGTGTCTCCGGTGCGCAGCCACTGCCCCTCGAAGACCCGTCTTGTGGTGTCGGTGCGGCACCAGTAGCCCGTGGCCAGGGATTCGCCTCGGACGAGCAGTGATCCGGGCGTTCCGGGCTCGGCGTCGTGCCCGTCCGCGTCCACGATCCGCAGGTCATAGCCGGGGACGGGGGTGCCCGTGGTGCCGGGACGTACCGCGCCGGGCCGGTTGGAGATGAAGATGTGGAGCGCCTCGGTGGTGCCGATCCCGTCGATCAGCTCGACGTCGAACCGCTCGGTGAAGCGCCGGTACAGCTCGGGCGGCAGCGGCTCCCCCGCCGAGACCGCCAGCCGTACGGACGAGAACGTGTCGGCGGGCAGGCTGGAGGCGAGCAACGCCGCGTAGAAGGTCGGCACCGCGAAGAAGAGGGTCGGGCGGTCCTCGCTGATCCGCTGGGCGACCGAGTCAGGGCTCGGCCTGGCGGGGTCGAGGATCGTGGTCGCGCCTACGGACATCGGGAAGAACAGCGAGTTGCCTATGCCATAGGCGAAGAACAGCTTGGGAATCGAGAAGCAGCGGTCAGCGGCGGTGATGCCGAGGACCTCACGCCCGAACGTCTCGGCGACATGGGGGATGTTGGCGTGCCGGTGGACGGCTCCCTTGGGGGTGCCGGTGGTGCCCGAGGTGTAGAGCCACAGGGCCGACGAGTCTTCCCACGTGTCGTACGGGTCGCCGTCGTCCCCCTCCTGAGCGAGGGCGTCGAGCCGGTGGAGCGCGACGTGGGCGGGGGCCGTGAACTCGTCGTCGCCGTCGATGACGGCGTGGCGCAGCTCGGGGGCCTCCGCCGCGGCCTGTTCGGCGACGAGGAGGAAGGGGGCGCCGGCGACGAGCACGCGGGCTCGCGCGTCGCGCAGGACCGAGCCGAGCTCTCTGCCCGTCTGCATGGTCGACACGGGCACCGCCACGGCGCCCATCCGCATGACGGCGAGGATCATCGCGGCCAGCGCGGGCCCGTCCGGCATGAAGAGCACGACGCGTTCCTCGGCCCGGACGTCGTGGGCGCGCAACCCGGCGGCCAGACCGCGCACCCGGCCGGCCAGCTCGCGGTAGGTGAGGGTGCCGAGCGGCCCGGTGAGGGCGACGTGCTCGCCCTTGCCCTCGTCGAGCCTCGCGTCGAGGAGATAAGTGCTCGCGTTGAAGGACGTGGCGTCGAAGACGGCCATGGCGCAATGGTCTACATACTTCAAACGCCAGTCAATATGTTTGTGGAACATTTTGAAAGGCCGGATACTGTCCTGCGTGACCTCCGAACCCGCCTTCCAGCGACGCCGGGAGATCGGCGCCGCGAGCGCCCGCTCGCTGCTGCTGACCGTCCTCGGCGAATTCGTCCTTCCCGCCGGCGAACCCGTCTGGACCGCCGCGTTCCTCGACGCCCTCGCCTCGCTGGACGTCGAGGAGAAGGCGGTCCGGCAGGCCCTGGCCCGCAGCGCGACCGAGGGCTGGCTGGCGGCCGAGCGGCACGGCCGCCGCACCGCCTGGCGCCTCACCCCGGACGGCCGCCGCCTGCTCTCCGAGGGCGCCGAGCGCATCTACGGCTTCGGCGCCCCCATGACCGCCTGGGACGGGCAGTGGCTGATCGTCCTGGCCAGCGTCCCGGAGTCCAACCGCAAGCTGCGCCACCACCTGCGCACCCGCCTGGCCTGGAGCGGTCTGGGCAACCTCTCCCCCGGCATCTGGGTCACCCCGCACCCCGAACGCGAGGCCGAGGTCCACGAGGTCCTCACCGAGGCCGGGGTCGCCGCCACCGCCACGATCTTCGTCGGCCGCCTCGGCGACGTCGAGGAGGCCCGCCGGGTCGCCGGCCAGGCCTGGGACCTCAGCGAGATCGAGCTCGCCTACGAGGACTTCCTCGCCGAGGTGGGCGCCCTCCACCCCGGCGACGACCGCGCGACGTTCACCGCGCAGGTCCGGCTCGTCCAGGAGTGGCGGCGGTTCCCGTTCCTCGACCCCGGCCTCCCGTCCGAGCTGCTCCCCGCCGGATGGAGCGGCACCCGCGCGGTCCTGGCGTTCCAGGCCAGGCACGACGGCTGGCGCGCCGCCGCCGGCCGCCACTGGCGCACGCTCTCAGCGCAGGCCTGACCTCCCGGAGAGCGCTCGCCTGATCATGCGGTCAGTCGGCGACGAGCCTGGCCCTGCGCCCCTCCTGCTCGCGCTGGCGGCGGACGACGTACGTGCCCGGCGCGCAGCCGGACGCGCCGTGCTCAGGGTGGAGCAGGTAGGCGACGGCGGAGGCCTCGAAGACGCCGATGGCCAGGAAGTCGGAGTCGTACACCTGGGTCGTCCAGCGAACGGTTCCCGGGTCCCCCACCAGCGTGTGCGGGTTGCCGCCGGCCTCGCCGCGGAGCAGCTCGATTCCTTTGGGCGGCACCTGCTTGAAGACCGCGGACTGCCAGAACGTCACGGCGGACGCGACGAGGGAGTGCGGGACGACGATCAGGTCGCCCTGGGCCTGGAGGCCGTCGACGACGGGGATGCTCACCGACCGCTCGAGATGGTCGAGCACGGCGAGGCCGGTCTGCCGGGAGAGGGAGGCGAGGGTCACTGTCTTCGATGTCATGGTCATGAGATCACCTCAGGTTCGGCGGGACAGAAGGGAGTACTGCTCGGCGGACAGCCCGTAGGTCCAGCCGGCGGCGGCGATCGGGTCGCTGAAGAAGCCCGGCACGGTGAGCCCGTACCGGCGGCGGCGCCCGTCCCGTTCGACGGAGCCGTTGACGGCGAGGAGCACTTTGGTCTCCTTGCGCATGTCATAGAGCTGTAGTTCCGAGCCGGGGTTGCCGGGGTCCGGGGCCGACGCGACCAGTCTCAGCCCGGCCTGGTCGATGTACGCGGGCCACCCGATGTGCTCGATCGCGCACCGGCGCACCTCGACGTTGGCCTCACGTTCGATGCGCCTGGCACAGGGATCGGTCACGACCCACGCGGGCACTTGCGTGCCGTGCCAGGCATAGAGGTCCCAGCCGTCCGCGTACCGCAGGGCGGGCCCGTCCGCGCGGTGCAGCCGGAGCTCGCCGTCGTCCCCCGAGACCTCGGTGTGCACCTCGGCGGGCCGCTCCGAGACGACGCACACGTCTTCGCGAGGCCACCACCAGCCACACGACCGTGCCACGGCCGCCCAGAGATCGAACTGGCGCGCCTGCTCCGGCGTGAAGGCCAGCCTGGCGACGTGGCGCAGCGCTTCATAGTGGCCCAGCCACGCGACGCACTGCGTGCCGGACCAGACGGGCGGGATGTGGCTCCCGTGATCGTGTGCCGCGCGGAGCGCCATGAGCAGAGCCCGGGACGCGTGCGACAGCGGCGACCGCACACGGAACCGGATCAGGTATTCCAGCGCCCGCTGGGAATGCTCGACCTGGTCATCGAGCTGCCTGCACAGGGTCGCCATCAGCGCGGCGAACCGGTGGGGCAGTGGCCAGTCGGCGAGGAGTTCGATGCCCTCCCACCGGCGGGTGCCCGGCGGCACCGTCGCGAGCGCGGTGACCGGAGAGGACGTCCAGTGGAAACGCGGCGGGTCCAGCCCGATCAGGCGGTAGAGCCCGGAGATGGCCGCCTCGGCGGCGGGACGGTCGGCGGGCCGCGTCGACAGCGCGTGGCCCAGCCATTCGGAGCGAATTCTGGCAGCTTCCCGCTGCACCGGATCGCTCACCGGGGAAGGGCTTCCACGCCCCTTTCATTGATCATGCCGGTCATGGTGGCAGAGCCCCGAGGCCGTGTCCATCGATTTTTGATCCGCCGCCAGAACGCGCTAGAGTTTTCCTGTCGCCGCGAAGGACCGGCAGGTCCGGGCAGCGCAAGCGGAAGTGGCTCAGGGGTAGAGCATCACCTTGCCAAGGTGAGGGTCGCGGGTTCAAATCCCGTCTTCCGCTCCATATCTTTCTTCAGGCCGCGCGAGCCATGGCCTTGGCGAGGGCGTCCCGCAGCCAGCGATGGCTGCGGCCGAACGTGGCGAACGTACCGGTCACCTCGGTGAACAGGTCCCAGTAGCGGTCGACGCGCGGATCCTGGTCGAAGAGCAGCTCCTGGTGCAGATAGCGCCGGAACTCCGGGGTGTCCTGCCGGTCGCCCCGGACGAGCGCGTGCGCCTCGACGAAGCGGTCGAGCGCCGGGCCGGGCCCGGGCGGCTCTTCGGCCAGCAGGGCGGGGGCGGCGAGCGCGTAGGCCTCCGCGACGCCGAGCATCAGCGTGCCCTCGTCCGAGATCTCCGACTGCTCGATGCGCTCGCGGACGCGCCGCCGGTCGCCGAACGCGTCACTGCGGGTGATGACGACCATCTCGGCGAACGCGACGACCTGCGCCGGGGTCGGATCGGCCGGGACGTCCGGGACGGCCAGCCATACCAGGCCCTCCATGATCTCCGGGCTCACGTACGCGTGGACCATGCGCACCCAGAAGTCGACGATGGCCTCCCGGGCGGCCGGGCCCTGCGCGTGGGCGAGGAGCTCCAGCCGCGCCGCGCGCTCGGCGGGCGGCGCCTCCTCCACCGCGCGCAGGCAGGCACGGCGCCAGGCCAGGGAGGCTAGCTCGACGTCCAGCGCCGCGCGCTCAGCGGAGATCGCCTCGTCGAGCGATCGTTCTCCCGTCAGCACGTGGGCGATGGCGGGCAGGCCGAGGCCGAGCCCGCGCAGCCGGCGGACGAGGCGCAGCCGCTCGACGGCGCCCGGATCGAACCTGCGGTGCCCGCCCGAACTGCGCTGAACATCGAGAATGCCTTCGTCGCAGTAGAACCGGATCGTCCGCACGGGCACACCGGTGAGCCGGGACAGCTCACCGATGCCGAGCGACGGATCGACGATCATCGCAACTGGGCCTCCGCCTCGGCGAGCACCTCCTGAATGTGCAGGCCGTGCTGGGCGTCGAGCGGATGGCCCCCGCCGGCCCGCACCGTCGCCGCGAACTCGGCGACCATGGTGCCGAACGTGTCCGTGCCGACCTTCGACCAGTCGAGCTGCGCGTTGCCCCGGCGCCCGTACACCTCGACGCGCGCGGGCGGCGGCTCGGCCACGCTCGCCATGGAGACCGAGGCCTCGCTGACCGCGCCGCCCTCGTGTTCGAGCAGCAGGCCGACCCAGCGGAGCGGGTCGCCGTGCGCGCGGACCCCCGTCACCCGGCCGAGCGAGCCGTCGAGGATGTCGACGATATGCGGGCCGAGGTCCAGCAGCGCGCCGCGTTCGAGCCGCCACGGCGTGGCGAACGGCCCGCCGTTGAGGACCGAGGAGACGAACGAGCCGTGCCCGCCGAACGGCTCCACCTCGCGCACCTTCGCGAAGTAGGCGCGGGCGGCGGCCGAGTACCTGAGCGTGAAGACCATCTGGGAGGCGACACCGGCCTCGCCGATGGCGCCGGCCAGCCTGCGGGCGCCCTCCAGGTCCATGGCGAGGGGCTTTTCGAGAAGGACCGCCTTGCCCGCCCGGGCGGCCTTGGTCGCGAGATCGGCCTGCACGTCGGGCGGGACGGAGAACGTCACCGCCTCGCAGGCGTCGAAGAGCTCCTCGATCCGCGTGAAGGCGGGCACGCCGTACTTGGCGGCCAGTTCCCCCGAGGCCTCCGGCCGCCGTGCCCAGATCCCCGCGAGTCGCGTGTCAGGGCCGGCGTCCAGCCCCGGCGCGTGCACCATGCCGGCCCAGGGCCCCGCCCCGACCAGCCCTACCGATACAGGTTCGCTCACCCCACGAGCCTAAGGGACCGGCCGGCACGGGAAACAGACAGCGACATCGCCGCCGCGGCGAGGCAGATGACGCCTGCGCCCCACCAGGCCATCGTGTACGTCCCGAACGAGGTGCGCAGCGCGCCCGCGGCGGCGGCGGCCACGGCGGCGCCGAGCTGGTGCGAGGCGAAGATCGTGGATCGACGAGCCGAACAGCACCGGGAGCGCCGGCAGAGCACGGGCTGCCAGCCGGCGTTCATGAGGACGGCGAGCCCGCTGCCCGCGGCCACCGGCCAGGCCCGGTGGATCGGGAACCTCCGGCGTGGCGCCGCCGGGGGACTCCGCGAGGTAGTCAGCACCGGCGGTTCCGTTCCGAGACCGGGCTCAGTCCGCTCCAGTGGCCGCTCCGCCAGCGGATCGGCGCGCCCGCGCCCGCCGCTTGCCCTCGTGCATCGCCTGCACCCGCGCGATCGGGATGCCGTGCCCCTCCTCGATGAGGTCGGCGCTCACCTCCTGCGGCGCGGGCATCAGCCGGGCCCACGGATCGCCCTCCGCGATCAGCCCCGCCGCCGTCCGCAGCGTGAAGTCGCGTGGGCTGACACCGTCGAGCTCGTCCCAGGGCACGGGGAACGACACGGGCGTGCCGGGCCGTGCCCGCGGGCTGTAGGCGGCCACCACGGTCGCCCCGCCCGCCCTGGTGGAGTCGAGGAACACCTTGCCCTCGCGGTCTTCCCGGATGAACGCGGTCGTGGCGAAGGACGGATCGAGCCGCTCGGCACGCGCGCCGATCGCCCGCGTGGCGGCGGCCGCGTCCTCCGGCCCCACCCCCTTGATGGGCACGAACACGTGCACGCCCTTGGCCCCGCTGGTCTTGACCGCCCCCTCCAAGCCGCAGTCGGCCAGGGCCTGCCGCACCAGATGCGCGGCACGCACGGCCAGATCGAAGGCGTCCGCCGAGGGCGGGTCCAGGTCCAGGACGAGATACGTGGGCCGGTTGAGCTCTTCGGCACGCATCAGGGTCGGGTGGTATTCGATCGCACGCTGGTTGGCGAACCACACGAGCGTCCGGCGGTCGTCGCACAACGCGTACGACACCTCGCGCCTGGAGGATTCCGCCCACAGCGTCACGGTGCGCACCCAAGGCGGCGTGTACTTCGGGACGTTCTTCTGCATGAACGGCTCTCCGCCCCGGTGCACGCGGATCACCGACAGCGGCCTGCCCGCCAGCGCCGGGACCATCTGGCCGGCGATGGCGTCCAGATAGTCGACCAGGTCGCGCTTGGTCGCGTCGGCCCCTTCGAACAGCGGCTGGTCGAGATTGCTCAGCGGAACGCCCGCCCGCTCCTCACCACCGGCCATCACGCCACCTGCCAAGTACGTCGTGGGTCACAGGCCCTTGAACCTCCACCCGGGTGGAGCTCTTACGTTACGGGGAACAGCCGAGGAGGAGTTCATGAGGACACTTGACCTGCGGCGGCTCGCCGACGGCCTGCTGGAGCAGACGGCCGGTCTCGCGGAGGCCGTGACGGGCGCGCATCCCGGAACCTGGATCCCGACCTGCCCCGACTGGGCGCTGCGCGATCTGGTCGAGCACGTGGGCCAGGCACAGCGCTGGACGGCGGCGCTCGTGGAAGAACGCGCCGCCGAGCCCGTGCCGCTCAGGCCCGTCGTCTCCCTGGACGCGGGCGACTGGCCGGAGTGGCTGCGCGCGGGGGCGGAACGGCTCCTGACGGCCGTCCAGGAGTATGGCGGGGAGGTGTGGACGTTCATGGGGCCGCGGCCCGCCGCGTTCTGGCTGCGCCGGATGCTGCACGACACGTCCGTCCACCACGCGGACGCCGCCCTGGCTCTTGAACGCCCCTACGGGCTGGCACCGGACCTGGCCGCCGACGCGATCTGCGAAGGACTCGACATGATCTCCGCTCCGCCGGCGGAGACGCTCAATCCCGGCTTCAAGGCCCTGCGGGGCGACGGCGAGGCCCTCGCCCTCCGGCCGGCCGAGGCGGACGTCGAGGGCTGGCTGATCACGCGCACCCCCACCGGGGTGACGTGGGAACGCGGGACCGGCGCGGCGAACGTCGTCGTGTCGGCCGGCGTGACGGACCTGCTCCTCGTCATCACCCGCCGCCTGCCGCCCGACGATCTGCGGGTCGAGGTCATCGGCGAACGGCCGCTGCTCGACCACTGGCTGGAGCACACCGCGTTCGACGGCCCTTCCGAGCCGGCCGGCGGCGCCCGCTGACGGGCCGGTCCTTCCTCGGACGTGTCGTGCCTGGTTAGGCTGCCCGCACGGACCCGCGATCGAGGAGGCCCCGTGAGCCGGACCCTGCGCGGCGACGCCGCCGATCTCCAGGAGGAGCTCGTCCGGCTGCGGCGGTCCCTGCACCGCGAGCCCGAGCTCGGGCTGGAGCTGCCGCGCACGCAGGAGAAGGTCCTGGCGGCTCTGGCGGGCCTCCCGCTGGAGATCTCCACCGGCAAAGGCCTGACGTCGGTGACCGCGGTGCTGCGGGGCGCCCGGCCGGGCCCGGCGGTGCTGCTGCGCGGCGACATGGACGCGCTGCCGGTGACCGAACGCGGCGACGCCGAGCTGATCTCCCGGACGCCGGGGACCATGCACGCCTGCGGGCACGATCTGCACACCACGATGCTCGCGGGCGCGGCGCGGCTGCTGGCCGGGCGGCGCGCCGAGCTCGCGGGCGACGTCGTCTTCATGTTCCAGCCGGGCGAGGAGGGCGCGGGCGGGGCACGGATCATGATCGAGGAGGGCGTGCTGGCGGCGGCCGGCGAGCGCCCCGTCGCCGCGTACGCGCTGCACGTGATCTCGGCGGGCCTTCCAGCCGGGCTGTTCGTCACCAGGAGCGGCCCGATCATGGCCGCGGCCGACCGGCTGCGGGTGACGGTGCGCGGCGCGGGCGGGCACGGCTCCATCCCCCACCGGGCCAACGATCCCCTTCCTGCGGCCTGCGCGATGGTCACCGCCCTGCAGACGATGGTGACGCGCAACTTCGACGCGTTCGACCCGGTCGTCCTCACCATCGGCAACTTCCACGCCGGGACGACCGACAACGTCATCCCCGACGAGGCGCACTTCTCCGGCACCGTCCGTTCGTTCTCGGCCGAGGCGCACGCCCGGCTCAAGGACCGTTCGGTCGAGGTGATCCGGGGCATCGCCGCCGCGCACGGCCTGGAGGCCGACGTGGAGTACCTCCAGGACTACCCCGTCACGGTGAACGACCCGGACGAGGCCGACTTCGTCGCCGGCACCGTCCGGGAGGCGTTCGGCGAAGATCGCTACATCACCGCGCCCAACCCGCTGCCCGCGTCGGAGGACTTCTCGTTCGTCTGCGCCGAGATCCCGTCGGCCTTCGTGGCGCTGGGCGCGTGCCCCGCCGACCGCGACCCGGGGAAGGCGGCGTTCAACCACTCCCCCGATGCCGCGTTCGACGAGTCCGTGCTGGCGGACGGAGCCGCCCTCTACGCCGAGCTCGCCGCCCGCCGCCTGGCCGTCATGGCCGCCCCGGCCAACTGACGCCGCCCATGAAGTGACAAGTCCCCGCTTCTGGGAATGACCATCGACATGATCGGGGAACACGTCCTCGTCGGATACGCCCGCGACGCGGGCGGGCGAGAGGCGCTGGAGCTGGCCCGGGCCATCGTCGGCCTCACGGGCGGCAAGCTGACGGTGGCCGCCGTGTACCCGCCGGACCGCCCGGCGGCCGCGGGCGAGGCCCACACGCTCCTCGACCAGGCCCTGGACCTCCTCGACGGCGTCCCCGCCGAGGCCG
Organism: Spirillospora sp. NPDC048911; assembly: GCF_043198015.1. Lineage (NCBI taxonomy): Bacteria > Bacillati > Actinomycetota > Actinomycetes > Streptosporangiales > Thermomonosporaceae > Spirillospora > Spirillospora sp. NPDC048911. The sequence goes on from NZ_JBICUD010000003.1 coordinate 330,078, forward strand.
CCGTCCACGAGAGCCGCAGCGTCGGCCGCGGCCTGTCCGTCCTGGCCAGCAGGCTGGGCGCCGACATCATCGTCGTCGGCTCCACGAGCGGCGGGGCCCGCGGGCGGATCAACGTGGGCAGCACCGCCGACCACCTGCTCCACGCGTCCACCGAGGCGGTCATGCTGCCGCCCGCGGACTACGCGCCCCCGGAGGAGCTCAGCCGGATCACCGTGGCCTACGTCCGCCGCCCGCAGTGTGACGAAGCTGTCATCAGGGCCGCCCAGGCCGCCCTCGCCCTCGACGTCCCGCTGCGTCTCCTGACCCTGAACGTCGACGACGCGCGGCCCGACCCGCTGCGGGACGATCTGGCCCTGGCGATCCGCCTGGCCCTCGACTCCTCGGGTCTGCCCGCCGAGGCTGTGACCGCTGAGCTCGCCGAGGGCGACGACGTGGCGGACGCCCTGGACGACGTCGACTGGCCCGAGGGAGAGCTGCTCGTCTGCGCCAGCAGCGAGGACGCCGGCGCACACCGGGTCTTCCTCGGCGAAGTGGCCCTCAAGGTGCTCCGCGCGGCGCCGTGCCCGGTGACCGTCCTGCCGAGGGGCTACTCTTGACCTAGTCACGCCCGACTATGGCCCTCATAGTCCAGATCAACCGTTTCGTCCTGAACGACTTGCCCCCTGCTCTTTACCTCGGCTACATTCCACCGAGATCGGAGCGTGACCTGGTAGGGCCGCTCCGACCCAGGGGCGGCAAGGAGCGAAATGGACCCGGTCGGCAAAAAGCTGCTCGACATCGCCAAGAAGGAACTCGGCTACGCCGAGAAGGGCGACGGCTACACCAAGTTCGGCGACTGGTACGGCAAGAACGTCGACACGGACAACGACTCGTACTTCAAGACGGCCCCCTGGTGCGACATGTTCCTCGCCTGGGCCGCCGACAAGGCCGGGGTGACCGACTCCGCGGGCCAGTTCGCCGCCACCGTCGAGCACGCCAAGTGGTTCAAGAAGCAGGACGCCTGGGGCAAGAAGCCCGAGCCCGGCGCCGTCGTCTTCTTCGACTGGTCCGGGTCCGGCGACATCGACCAGATCGACCACGTGGGCCTCGTCGAGCGCGTCGAGGGCGACACCCTCCACACCATCGAGGCCAACGCCGAGGGCTACAAGCTCATGCGCAAGGAGCGCTCCGTCGACCAGGTGGTCGGCTACGGCTTCCCCGGCAAGGTCAAGACCGCCAAGTACACCCCCAAGCACGCCGCCCCCGCCCCCTCCGTCGAGACCCTCGCCCCCGACACCGGCGCCACGGCCAACCTCCACAAGCACGACCCGGCCCCCGAGTCCCCGCTCCCCTCCCAGGAACTGGTCCTCGGCGGCCTCCTGGCGTTCGTCCTCTGCGGCACCGTCGCCCTGGCCGCCGGCAAGGCCGCCGCCGCGATGGCCCCCACCTCTCCTCCGGTCCGGGTCCGCAAGCGCGGCAAGCACCACCGCCCGGCCCACCCCGTCCAACTGCCCGCCGAGGTCACCCCCGCCGACCTGGACGCCGCCGAGACCGCCACGACGATCATGCCCGCGCTCTCCCTGGCCGCCGCCCACGAGGCCGAGGACCGCGAGTTCTGGGGCCGCATCGCCCACCTCAAGGAGGACGACGAGCTCGCCTTCTGGGACTCCCTGCACGCCGAGAGCACCCTCTCCAGCCGCGCCGAGTACGCAAGCACTCCGGGATTCCGCTAAAGTTAACCCAGCGCCGAGGAGAGATCCCCGGCAGGCGGAAGTGGCTCAGTGGTAGAGCATCACCTTGCCAAGGTGAGGGTCGCGGGTTCGAATCCCGTCTTCCGCTCTGAGAGGCTGCAAGGCCTCGCTCGGTGGAGTGGCCGAGAGGCGAGGCAACGGCCTGCAAAGCCGTGTACACGGGTTCAAATCCCGTCTCCACCTCGACGCGCACGTCGCGCCAAGGGCGATTAGCTCAGTGGGAGAGCGCTACCTTGACACGGTAGAGGTCACTGGTTCAATCCCAGTATCGCCCACCACCATCTCCCCAGGTCAGACCACACATCTGACCTGGGGATCTTGCATTCCAGCCCCATTCGGCCCCGGATCGGGAGCAAATCGGGAGCACACTGCTCCCCGCGATGATCGAAACTACCCACGCGTGGGTCGGGGTCACTGGGAGCAGTGCTCCCGCCGTGCTCCCCACCGCCGCTCCCGATACATACCGGTAGGTCGAGTGGTGATCATGGCCGGCGACCGGTCAAGTCGGTCCACCGTTGTTGGAGCCGCTGTCGCAGGTTGTGCCGCATCGCGTCGGTGACGTGGCTGTAGACCCCCGCGATGCCGGGCATCCGGTGCCCCATCCGCTCGTACTTCAGGGCGTCGTCGATGCCCAGTTCGTCCAGCATGGTCTTGTGGTGGTGACGCAGACCATGGAAGACCGCACCGGGCAGGACATGCGGCCAGTCGCGTTCGGCATCGCCGTCGCAGGCGGGGCGCCACAGGCGGCGGGCGAAGTTGGATCGCCGGTGCCAGCGATCGTCGGCGATGACGAACACCTGGTCCTGGTCGTGACTGTCCATCACCTCCTGCAGGAGCGCGGCCAGGAAGGGCGGCAGATCGATACGGCGCGCAGCGGTCTGGGTCTTGGACGGACCGAGCCACATGGCTCCGCGGACTTCATGCAAGGCCCCGGTCTCGGGATCGCGATCGACGCGGCAGGCAGCATCCACCGCATCCCGCAACAGCCGGTCCGCGAGAAGAACCAACGGCGGCGCGGAGCATGCAGGGCAGGACGGATGCTGGCGCGCATCCACTCATCTCGAACGGCATGCCCCAGGCAACCCGGCAGGGTAGACACTTCTTGGGCACGCGATCGGCACACCCCGAACACACCGACAGCGATCTTAGGCACGCCATCGGCAGGGGTAGACACCATGGACACGCCGTTAGGCACGCCATCAGCAAGCCGAGGAGCGACTTCTCTCTCGAGCAGTACCGACTCTGTGTTGGACGAGCGTTGGAACTCCAGCAGAGAGGCGCGGTCGATAACCATGCGACCAGGGAGCTCCGGGGCCATGCTGACGGCCAGGACGGGCCGCGCGGGCGTCGTCGGCGGGTTCAGGCCATACGCGCTCGTTGACGCTTGTTCCTCGACCTCCGGAAGCTCGTCGCGCTTCTCGTAGTTGAGAAGGCACTCAAGTTCGACGTCGTCAAGACGTTCCCCTGCGGACCGGCCGTGCGCGAAACGGTCGCGATATCTGGTGGCGACCTCGGGCTCCTTCATCCAGCGCGTGGATGCGCCGTCGCGGACGGGGAAGCGCATCCAGCCGTCCTTATGGTGGGTGTCCCGGACGGTGCTCAGCAGGGCGTGCGGGGCCATGGCGCTGCGCTCGACTATGACGAGGAGAACGCCCCGTTGTTCTTGGGCTTCTGGGTCCTTCAACGGCTCGATGACGACAGGCAGAAACGGTGAGACCTCGTGCAGGAGCGACCTCAGCCGTCGCTGTTCCGATTCAGAGACGTCCACGCCTGGCACCTCCGCAGGCACGGCAGTCGCGTTCTCTTCCTCGACGCCGAGCAAGAGAACGCCACCGCCGCTGTTGCCCATCGCGATGGCGTCCTTGCGGAACTCGGTCTTGTCTTTCTCGCTCTGAGCGTGTACCAGCTTCTTGTAGTCCAGCTCGGCCGCCTCGGGATTGCCGCAGAGTGCGAGCACTTCTTCTACTACTGGGGCGCTGCCTGGTACGAAGAGAACAAGTGCATCCTCGGCTGCCACCTGACGGGCCACTTCTGGCTGAACAAGCCCACCGGCGCCCCCGTCCCCGGCGAGATCAGCACCACCCTCAAGGGCCGCCACGGCACCGCCACCCACACCTTCGACGGCCTGACCAGCGGCCGCTACAAAATCACCGCCGGCGTCACCAAAGAAGGCGGCTACTGGCGCAACAAGGGCAACGCCGATAGGTCCCGCATGTCGATGAACACCCTGAACATCACCCTCAACATCCCCTGAACCAACACCCCCCGCACGAACCGGCGGCCACCCGGCCGTGGTGATCCTGGACGTACAACCCGTACACCGCACGCCAGCGGGATCCGGCCCGCGGAGTCAAACAGACTCCACAGGATCAAACGCCCTGGTAGCAGCACTCTTTGGGGCGATGGGTGCACTGTGCTCCCGTTCAACCCATAGAGTTATTGCTCTATCACTCTGTGTTGTTGCCGCGTTGGGGTGGGGATGTTGTCAGCAGTGCTGTCGAGAGAAAGGTGCGTGATGACAGAGACGTTCCTCGAGCGGAAGATCGCCCGGTGTTTTGACCTGCTGGACCGCAACAGCGATGGAGATCTCAGCAGGGACGATTGCGTCGCCCTGGCGCGCGCGGCGGCCGATGCCTCGGGGTTCGCCGCCGAGTCCGAGGACGCGTGGCGCGTCCGTGACGGCTATGTCCGTCTGTGGGAGGTGCTGCTGGCTCCCATGGACGCCGACGGTGACGGGCGGGTCAGCCGGAGCGAGTACGTCGCCGCCGTCGCCGGGCTGTCGGATGATCCCGACGGGTACGCCGACTCCCTGGGGGTGGCGGTGGACGCATTCGTGGAAGCGGGCGACGCCGACCGCGACGGCCGCCTGTCCCAGCCGGAGTTCCTCACCCTCTACCGCGCGACCTTCCCGTCCCTGGGGCAGGAGGAGATCCTCGAGGCCTTCGGGCATCTGGATCGCGACGGCGACGGCCACATCACCCGGCAGGAGCTGAGCGACAGTATCCGGGAGTACCTGCTCAGCGACGATGTCAACGCACCGGGCAACTGGTTCCTCGGGCGCGTCGGGGGTTGATGCCAGATCGGCCTGGGCCGGCCGGCATCTGGCCAAGCTCCTCGCCGCTGCGCACGACGGCGCAGTGCCGCCCTCATGACAAGGGAGCCGCGTTGGACAACGCCTCGGGCGAGTTGATCATCCATGTCGGATGGCGGCGCGAGACTCGACAGCCCCTTCAGGCCGACGGCGACCCCGAAGAGAGGGAACCGCGTAACCAGGCGCCGCTGGCCCCGGACCCGCGGCCCCTTGAACTCCCGGCGGCCGTGCCCTGCTCAGACGAGCCAGATGGGTTCTCCGGCAACTGCCAGATCCTGCCGTCTGTGTCCCTTCCAAGCGACCTTTCTCTTCCTGAGGTGGAGAGGGGTTTCCCCCGCAGACTCCACCCGTACTGGCCCCAGCTGCGGGTCAGGACTCGGACATGGCTCCTTCGCCAGCGGCTCATGTCCAGGCGCACCGTCGAACGCTTCGCCGACGACCTGCGCTACACCGAACTGGTGGCCGGCTACTACCTGGGCGCATCCAATGAGCTGCTGGCAGCGATCACCGACTTCAGCGCCTGGTTCTTCGCCTGGGACGATCGGCACGACCGCGACGTCGTCCATGGCAGGCATCGGGCATGGCGCCGACTATGTATCCGGCTCCACGCGACGATCGATGATCCGCACCGCCGTCTGGAACACCCCGATCCGCTGGTCGCCGCGCTGGCGGACTGCCTGGTGCGTCTGTACTCCTGCCTCAGCGGCGACTGGAACGGCCGCTTTGCCGGGCACTTTCATCCGGTGGTGAACGCCTATGACCAGGAATTCCGCAATCGCACTGGCGGAACCGTCCCCGCCGTGGCCGACTACATCGAGCTGCGGCGGCTGACCTTCGCGCACCGGCTGTGGATTGACCTCTTGGAGGCCACCGCCGGATGCGAGCTGCCCGCGGCCCTGCACGACCACCCGGCGTTCCAGCGCGCGGCCGTGGCGACCCAGGACTTTGCCGCCTGGTACAACGACCTGTGCTCACTGCGCAAGGAGCTGGCCGGCGGTGAGCTGCACAATCTCGGCATCAGCCTCATGCGCCATCGCGGGCTGACCGAGCAGCAGGCCGCCGTCGAGATACACCGCCGTGTGCGCCAATGCGTGGAGACCTTCCTGGCGGCCGAGCCCGACGTCCTCCAACTAGCCGATCACGCCGCCGCAGACGCAACCGCGGAAGGCACCGCGTACGGTGCCGCGGTCAGATCCTGTTTGTTCAACATGCGCAACTGGTTCAGCTCGGTGTACTGGTTCCACCACCACTCCGGGCGCTACCGCGTCGACAGCTGGGAGGACCGTTCCTCGCCCCCCTACATCGACGACCCGAAAGGGCGGCAGTGAAAAGCAAGCCGAGTGAGGACACCCCCGCCCCTCTGCGGCCGACGACCGAACCGCCGCTGGCGTCTGGGGGCCTACCACTGCTCGGGCACACCTGGAAGCTGCTGCGCGACCCACTGGGCCTCCTGATGGGACTACGCGATGACGGCGACCTGGTGCGCATCAGGGTGGGTCCCAAGACCGTCTATGTCGTCACCGATCCCGCGCTGGTCGATTCCCTGCTGAGGAACCCCAACTATGTCGTAGGAGGACCCCTGTGGGACAACCTGCGGGTCCTGCTGGGGCAGGGTGTCGCCACCAGCAACGGACCAGTTCACCGCCGCCAACGCCGCATGATCCAACCAGTGTTCACGCCCGAACGCATCGCCAGGTACGCCGCGACCATGGAACAAGAGGCTCAGGCCACCGCCGAGCGCTGGCGGCCGGGCACCGTCGTCGACGTCGGCTCCGAGCTGTTCACCACCGCCGTGCGCATCGTGGCGCGCTCGCTGCTGGAAGTGGACTCCCTGAGCGACAGAGCAGACCTGATCGGCTCATCCCTGCACACCGTCTTCGAGGGACTGTACCGGCGAATGATCCTTTCCGCGGGAGCGCTCTACCGTCTCCCCACGCCGACCAACCGGCGCTTCGATCGAGCCCTAGCCGCCTTGCACCAGCTTGTCGACGACATCATCACCGAACGCCGAAACTCCCCATATCGGCGAGATGACCTGCTGGCGATCCTTCTCCAGGCGCGCGAGGAGTCCGGCAAGCCGCTCAGCGACGACGAGGTCCACGACCATGTGGTCTCCCTGGTCGTCGCCGGCGCCGAGAACGTCGCCTCCACCCTCGCCTGGACTCTCCACCTGCTCATCCAGAATCCGCACCAGGAAACCCGGCTAGTGGAGGAAGTGCGCTCGGTCACCGGGGGGCGTCCGGTCACCTTCACCGACCTGCCACGGCTGCCGCACCTGCGCAACGTCGTCACCGAGGCGATGCGCCTGCGCCCAGCGGCGTGGATCTTCACCCGTCGATCCCTGGCAGAGGCACACCTGGGTCCCTACCGCATCCCCGCCTGCACTGACATCATCTACAGCCCCTACGCGATACAACGCGACCGGCGGTCCTTCGCCCAGCCCTTGGAGTTCGACCCCGACCGCTGGGCCCCCCAGCGAACCACCACCGTGTCCAAGCAGGCGATGCGCCCCTTTGGCACCGGCAACCGCCAATGCCCTGGTGACCATTTCGCGCTGACCGAACTCGCCATCATCCTGGCCACGATCACCGCGCGGTGGCGCCTGCACCCCGTCGCCGGCACCGATACCACCACCAAGATCGGCATCACCCTGCACCCCACATGCCTACTCCTGCGAGCCGAACCACGAGATCCCCAGCGACCGGCTTCGATCCCTGCCTGATCACCGGAGGTCGGACTCTCCGGCTCATCACCCTCTTCGCATGCCCGCAGACAACGTCGATGCCCTGATCAATTAGGAATCACTCATATAGACGCTGCCGCCACACCTTGTCTGGCTGGGGACCTTGAGCGACGAGACGATCTCGTGCGCGATGTCGCCGCGTCCAGCCTGGCGCCGTACAGCTTCACGTCGATCAGCTCCCGACCGTTCAGGTTCACCCGGCACAAATTCGCGTCCTGTAGTCCAGTGTCCGGGGAGTGGTTGTGGTTCCGTGCGGTCGGTTCGGTCCACGGCCCGCTACCAAGCAGACAAGAGACGGTGCGTTTCTCATGCACGCGCCATTCAGCTCGCCGTCACGGCCGGGCATCCGGCGGGCGGCCGGCGTCAGGGGGCGAGTCATGGCGACCGGACGGATCTGCCATGCACTCGGGCGGTCCGGTCAAGCCCTGGGAGGAAGAGATCATCGCCTCGGTGCCGCTCTGGTACCAGCCACAGCGGGTCGCCATCATGGCGGCCTCAGTTCTGCTGTGGACCTTCAGTTTACGGAACATGGTATTGCAGTAGTTCTTGATCGTCTTTTCGGTGACCCCCATTCTACGTGCGATCTGTCGATTGGTCAGACCACCACAGATATGCTCCAGTATTCGATCTTCCCGCTCCGTAAGAATATAACAGGGCCTCCTCTTCTTGGCTTCGCGATCGGAGACCGTCGTATTGCCGGCGCGAAGTATTGTCTCTCTGATTTCCTCCAGGCGCTGTACGGTCTCCATGTTGGCGAGCATGCATGCCTGCGTCGCATGCAGGGCGAGATCAATTGCCGTCGTGGCGAGGCTGCCGAGTTCGCCGACTTCTTCATTAGGGTCGTTCGACTTCTGCCGGCTCTCCCGTTCGCTGGGCCCGGTCACCCTTGCTGGCTCTTTCAAGGTCCGCCCTCTCTTATGGAACAGCCGCCTTTCAAGGCGAGCACCATCGCGCTGATCGGTGGATTGGTTCGCGGTGGTTGAATTAAGGGTCGGGTCATGCAGGGCGCTAACCCTTTTGAGTGAATACGCTTATAGTGTCATAGATCTATCTGTACGTAAATCCGATCTCAGTAATGACCGTTCATGCAGATGAGACGGAAAGGGCGTCACCTTACCTGATTTTCTGTAGGCCCTTTTTCTGGTTTTTATTTGACCGCCGAACAGTATTGCCATTATGTGTTGGTGTTCGAACTGAATGTTCCTTCATGGAGAATGGTCTCGACCAAACCGGTATCATGGGTTCCCGTCCGGAACCGGTCACCGGCCACGACGGTGTCGAGGAAGTCGACGTTGGTCCGCAGGCCGTCGCAGGTGATCTCTCTCAATGCCTGCAGCAGACGGCGAACCGCCGTCCCGCGGTCCGGGCCCATCGCGATGATCTTCGCGATCAGCGAGTCGTAATGGGGTGGGACCTCGCAGCCGTCCACGAGATGGCTGTCCACCCGGATGCCCGGTCCGCCCGGAAGGACGAGCTTGGTGATCTTTCCTGCCGACCCGCTCCATCCGCTGGACGGGTCTTCGGCGTTGACGCGCGCCTCGATGGCGTGTCCGTTCACGGCCACCGCGTCCTGGGTGATGCTCAGTCGTTCGCACGCGGCCATCCGGATCATCAACTCGACGATGTCGAGCCCGGTCACCGACTCGGTGACGGGATGTTCGACCTGGAGTCGCGGATTCACCTCGATCAGGTGAAAGTCGTCCTCGGCGTCGACCAGGAACTCGAAGGTGCTGACGTTGCGGAGGCCGATGCTCCGTGCTCCGCGCACCGCTGCCTCGCACAATGCCGAGCGGCTCGCCGATGACAGACACGGGGACGGCGCCTCCTCCAGCAGCTTCTGGTGGTGGCGTTGGACCGAGCAGTCCCGTTCACCCAGATGCACGACGCTACCGAAGCCATCCGCGACGACCTGGACCTCGACATGGCGTGCCGCGGCCACGTACCTCTCTATGAGAACTCGCTGATCATGGAACAGCAGGCGGGCCTGACGGCGGACACGGCTCCAGGCTTCGGTCAGCCGCGCCGCGTCACGCGCGACCTCGATGCCGCGTCCACCGCCGCCCGCCGCGGCCTTGACCACGACTGGATAGCCCACGGTCTCCGCGCATGCGACCGCCTCGGTGACGCTGCTCACGGCTCCATCGGAACCGGGAAGGACCGGCAGGCCCGCCGCTCGCAGCCGGCGCCGGGTAGCGATCTTGTCGCCCAGCAGAGCAAGATGGTCGGCCCCTGGACCGACGAAGACCAGGCCGAGATCGGCGCACGCCCTGGCGAACGCCGCGTCCTCGGCCAGGAAGCCGATCCCAGGGTGCACGGCGTCCACGCCGGCCCGAGCACAGGCATAGAGGATGGAAGGGACGGACATGTAGCTGTGGACGGGGTCCGCCGGCCCCAGGCACACCGCCTCGTCTGCGAGCCGGACGGGCAGGGTGTCACGGTCGGCCACCGAATAGCCCACCACACACCGGATGCCGAGTTGTCGGCACGTACGTACCACCCGCAACGCGGTATCACCTCGATTCGGGATGAGCATGCTGGCGATCACGGCGTTTGCTCCCGGTTCCGACGTGCGGCGCCGGGTGGATCGCCTTGCGCCGTTTCCACCTTCACCAAGGCGACCGGCTGCTCGTACTCGACGATCTGTCCATCAGCGACGAGCACCTCCTGCAGGACGCCGGCCACCGGGCAGAGCACGGGGGTGAACATCTTCATCGCCTCGACCAAGCCGATCTGTTGCCCCGCTGTGACCCGCTCCCCTGGCTGGATGAAGGGCGCCTCGTCCGGTGCGGGACACGTGTGGAAAACGCCGACGGCGGGAGCGATGGCGGGCATCAGCGATGCGTCGCCCGTTTCGTCCGGCAGACCGCTTTCGGCAGGTGCGTCCTCCGTGACCGGGCCCATGCGGCGCTCGATGTGCACGGAGACGCCCTGATCTTCAAGGTGAAGGCTCGATACCGTGGAGCCCTGAAGCAGCCGGAGGAGGCCGCCGACAGCTGAGACCGTGTCGTGCAGAGAGCGGGGTTTGGAATCGGTCATGGGATTCCTCTTCAGCTGAGTACCTGCGTCCAGTACCGGGCCATGGAGCGAAAACGGGTCCGGCGCCGCTTCACCAGTTCGGTCGCCGGCAGGTCGAGGAGTTGGCCCAGATGTCGTTCGAGAGCTTCGCCAAGTAGATCCGCGGCGGCGGGAGGGTCACAGGCGGCGCTTCCAGGCGGTTCGGCGACCACCTCATCGACCAGGCCCAGCTCGGCCAGATCAGCGGCGCGCAACCGGAGCGCCTCGGCGGCCTCAGCGGCGCGCCGGGAATCACCGAACAGGATCGCGGCGCATCCCTCGGGACTGATCACCGAGAGGGTGGCCGACGACTGCATGATCACGCGATCGCCGGTCGCGAGCGCCAGCGCTCCTCCGCTGCCGCCCTCTCCGGTGACCGCCACCACGATGGGCACCGGGAGTCCGGCGGCCGTGGCGAGGGTCTCGGCGATGGCCCCGGCCTGGTTGTGCTGTTCGGCCTCGACGTCGGGGAGGGCACCAGGGGTGTCCACCAAGGTGAGGATCGGCAGCCTCCAGCGTGCAGCCAGGCGCATCAGCCGGATGGCCTTGAAATAGCCGGCCGGACCGGGCATCCCGTGATGCTGGCTGCGCACGTCTGAGGTGTCGTCACCGCGGCCGTGCCGTAGAACCATGACCGATACACCCCGGAATCGTGCGAGGCTTCCCCGCAACGCCGGATCGTCGGCCGCGCGCCGATCCCCCCGGAGGGCCACATGATCAGAACAGAGGCGGGCGAGGTAGTACCTGGTGCGGGGCCGATCGGCAGCCCGGACGGTCGTGATGGCCTGTCCTGGTTCGGGGACGGTCACGGCCGGTCCGGCTGCGGCCGGAGCTGGCGGAGCGCGGCGGAGGCGCGCGGGTGAACGCCTTCCCGCCGCGTGCGCGACCACTTGGCGAAGGAGCGTCGGCAGGGATTCACGGTCGGTGACGGCGTCGATGTGCCCGCAGGTGACGAGAGACTCGGCCGTCTGAAATCCCGCAGGCATCACCCGCCCGGTCGTCTGCTCGATGACCCGGGGTCCGGCGAAGCCGACGCGGGCGCCGCGTTCAGCGATGATCACGTCTCCGAGCGCGGCGAAGGACGCGGCGACCCCTCCATAGACGGGGTCGGTCAGGACGCTGAGGTAAGGCAAGCCGGCCTCGCGCAACTCGGCGATGGCGGCGCTGGTCCGGGCCATCTGAACCAGCGAGACAACGCCCTCCTGCATCCGCGCCCCACCAGAGGCGGACACAGCCAGCATAGGCATCTCGCTGGCGAGCGCCCGCTCTGCCGCGCGCACGAACTTTTCGCCTACGACGGCGCCCATGCTGCCACCGAGAAAGGCAAAGTCCAGCACGGCAAGCGAGACTGCGACACCGCCGATCTGTGCCGTGCCGGTCACCAGTGCGTCGCTGAGGCCTGTTCTGTCGCGCGCCTCGGACAGCCGGTCAGGATAGGTCCTGCCGTCGGTGAATCCGAGCGCATCGCGCGAGAACATGTACTTGTCTCGTTCGATAAAGGTGTCGCCATCGACGATGATGGCGATGCGCTCGCAGGCCGACATGCGACGATAATGACCGCACCTGTGACAGGCCTGGAAAGGACGCAGGCTTCCCGATGCGGCCCATGCCGAACAATGCGGGCATCGCCACCAAGAACCCGATAGGGAATTCAGGTTATGCATGAACTTCTCTTCCCGCATTAACGCTCACCTTTCGCGCGGTATTTTCTGGGTCACGGGGCGCGAACCCATTCGATCTCATCGTTGACATCATTAACATCATTGCCCAAAGTTCGCCGGCGACGCCGGTACCTAAGTCCCGGGACCAAAGGCCATCGCACCGAGGAGACCAAAGTCCCGGGACCAATTGCTCCCTTCCCCGTCCAGCTCTCTCGTGATGCGGTCATAGCGAAGGACCTTGACGTGATCGAATCCAAGCTGAGAGAGAGGACGGCGATGGGGAATCAATTTCCCGCCGCATTCAATTCTGTACCGGCTCGAAATGTGGCCGGCCTCCATCAGCAGGTGCATTTCGATGACGACGGCATCGCAGAACTTGTGGCCGCCATTCGCACGCCGCTGCGAATCCTGATGGAAGCGGAGACCGGAAGAATCGGCGTCCAGGCGATCGAAGCTGACGCCCCCGCCCCAGTGGGGTACCAGCTGATGGGGATGCTTCCCGCCCTCGATCCCGAGCGGCTGGGGGATGCCGATTTCTGTTCGGCTCATCAGGTGCGTTTCCCTTACATCGCGGGAGAGATGGCCAATGGCATAGCGACCACCCGGATGGTGCGGACCCTGGCGGAGACAGGGCTGATGGGCTTCTTCGGCGCGGCGGGCCTGGGCGAGGGAGCCGTGGAGCACGCCCTCACGGAACTCACGCACGCGCTCGCGGCCCGCCGCAATTGGGGCGTCAACCTCATCCACGCTCCCTACGAGCCCCGGCTTGAGGACCGCACCGCACGGGCGCTGATCAGGCACCGGGTGCCGGCGGTCTCCGCCTCGGCCTACCTGGACCTGACGCCGGCGCTGGTCCTGTGCGCTGCCCAAGGGCTGCGGACGGACCGGACGGGCCGAGTGTTCCGGCCCCGACGCGTGCTGGCGAAGGTCTCGCGTCCGGAGACCGCGGGACGGTTCATGTCACCGGCGCCCGTGACGTTCCTCCGTGACCTGGTGGACGGCGGCGACCTGTCAGAGGAGGAGGCCCGACTGGCGGCCCGCGTTCCGGTGGCTGAGGACGTCACCGTCGAAGCCGACAGCGGCGGCCATACCGACAACCGGGCTCTGGTCGTTCTGTTCCCCGCCATCCGGCGGCTCGGCGACACCCTGTCACGCGACCACGGATATGCGACGCCGGTCCGTGTCGGGGCCGCCGGAGGACTGGGGACACCGGCCGCGGTCGCCGCCGCCTTCGCTCTCGGGGCGGCGTACGTGCTGACGGGTTCGATCAACCAGGCGGCGGTCGAATCCGGCCTGGCGGAGGAGGGCAGGAACTTGCTGGCCCAGGCCGACCTGACCGACGTGACCATGGCGCCCGCCGCCGACATGTTCGAGATGGGCGTGCGGCTGCAGGTCCTCCGGCGAGGGACCATGTTCGCTGGACGCGCCACGCAGCTCCACGATCTGTACACCTCGCACGCGTCGCTCGAGGACATCCCCCCAGAACGCCGGGCAAGGCTGGAACGTGAGGTGTTCGGGGCGCCGTTGGAGGAGGTCTGGGCTGATACGTGCCGGTTCTGGAATGACCGGAATCCCGCCGAGATCGATCGCGCCCGGCATGACGCACGTCATCGGATGGCGCTGGTGTTCCGCTGGTATCTCGGGCGGTCCAGCAGATGGGCCATCGACGGCGACGCGTCCCGGCGCACCGACTACCAGATCTGGTGCGGGCCGGCGATGGGCGCTTTCAACCGCTGGGCTGAGAACAGCTTCCTGGCCGATCCAGCGAACCGCGGCGTCGTCCAGATCGCGCTGAACCTGCTTGAAGGCGCGGCTGCAGTCACCCGTGCCCACCAGGCAAGGACTCTGGGCGTTCCGCTGCCCCGTGGCGCCCTTGATTTCGTCCCACGCCGACTGATCTCCCCCGCCTGACACCGGCCCGCCTGACAACAGGGTCCTCCGCGCAGCCCGCCTGCCGCCCCCGCATCGCAGCCTCAGAAGGATCTCCATGACTCGGCATCACCCATCGCGGCAAGATCCCATCGCGATCGTCGGCCTGAGCGCACTGATGCCCGGCTCCGCCACGACGGCGGGCTTCTGGCGCACGATCATCGAAGGCCGCGATCTGGTCCGTGAGGTGCCGCCGGGCCACTGGCCGATCTCGGAGCATTTCGATCCGGATCCTTCAGCCCCGGACAAGACCTACGGGCGGCGCGGCGCCTTCCTCGATCCAGTGGACTTCGATCCACTCGCGTTCGGAATCCCGCCCAGCGCACTGCCCGCGACCGACACCTCCCAGCTGCTCGCGCTGCTGGTGGCCGGCCGGCTTCTGGCGGACGTGGAACGCCATGGAACCGCCGCCCGCGACCGCGATCGAGTCGGCGTCATTCTCGGCGCGACACCCCTGGAATTGCTGACGACCATGGCCCACCGGTTGCAGAGACCTGTCTGGGCCAAGGCGCTTCGCGAGAGCGGCCTCTCCGAGGACCGGGTCCAGGACATCTGTGACCGCATCGCCGCGCACTACCCGCCCTGGCAGGAGGCCACGTTCCCTGGGTTGCTCAGCAACGTCGTCGCAGGCCGGATCGCCAACCGGTTCGACCTGCACGGCCCGAACCTCACCACGGACGCCGCCTGCGCCAGTTCCCTGGCCGCGCTGGCCACGGCCGTGAACGAGTTGAACCTGCACCGGGCCGACATGGTGATCACCGGCGGAGTCGACACCTCCAACGACGTCATGATGTACACCTGCTTCAGCAAGACGCCCGCGTTGTCGCCCACCGGTGACTGCCGCCCCTTCGCCACGCGTTCCGACGGCACGATTCTGGGCGAGGGCGTGGTCATGTTCGCACTCAAACGGCTGACCGACGCCGAGCGGGACGGGGACACGGTTCACGCGCTGATCCGCGGGATAGGCGCGTCCTCGGACGGACGGGGTGCCGCCGTCTACACGCCGGTGCCGGATGGGCAGGCCAGGGCGCTACGACGGGCCTATCAGACCGCCGGGTACGGCCCCGGGACCGTCGAACTGGTGGAGGCACACGGGACCGGCACGCCCGCCGGGGACGCGGCCGAGGTCGCCGCCCTGCGCCAGGTGTTCGCCGAGGACCGGACCGGCGCCGATCCCTGGTGCGCCCTCGGGTCGATCAAATCACAGATCGGCCACACCAAGGCGGCGGCGGGTGCCGCCGGGCTCCTGAAAGCCGTCCTGTCCCTGAGCCATGCCGTGCTCCCGCCGACGATCAAAGCCGAGCGGCCTCACCCGCGGCTGGGGCTGGAGACCGGTCCGTTCCGGTTGAGCACCGCCGCGAGGCCGTGGGTTCGCGGCTCCTCTCACCCGAGGAGGGCCTCGGTGTCGAGTTTCGGATTCGGGGGGAGCAACTTCCACGTCGCGGTGGAGGAATACCGCCCCCAAGCCGCGGGCCGCCGACCCGGCCGGCTGCGTGCCGCGCCCTCGGAGCTCGTTCCGTTCGTCGGGGCCTCGGTGGCGGACTTGCTGTCTGAATGCGACGCCGTGACCGCCGAGAACGCCTCCTTCCACGAGATCGTCTGGAAGGCGCAACGGGCTTGCGATCCACGACGGATTGAGGCGGCCGGCGCACGGCTGGCGATCATCGCCGCCGACGGCGACGATCTCCAGCGAAAGCTCCTCTCCTCGGTGAGCAGGATCAAAGCCGGCCCGGAGCTACCCTTCGCCATCCCCGACGGCGCCCACTACCGCTGCCGGCCCCACCGCGGCCTTGTCGCGTTCCTGTTCCCGGGCCAGGGCAGCCAGTACGTCAGCATGGGCGCCGACCTCGCGATGCACATGCCGCGGGCACGGCAGGTCTGGGACGACGCCTCCGATCTGAGACTCGGTGACCGGCCCTTGCATGAGCTGGTCTTCCCACATCCCGCCTTGGACGACGAGGAGCGCACCGCACAGGCCGCCGCACTCACCGCGACGGAATGGGCTCAGCCCGCCATCGCCGTGCACAGCATGGCGCTGCTCTCGGTGCTCGCCGGTCTCGGGCTACGGCCAGATTGCGCGGCCGGTCACAGCATGGGTGAGCTGACGGCCTTGCACGCGGCCGGTGTCCTGGACGCCGCCAGCTTGACGCACCTCGCGCGGCGCAGGGGCGAGCTGATCCGCGCAACCGCACGCAAGCCGGGCGGCATGCTGGTCGCACACATGTCCCATGAGGCGGTGGCACAGGCCATCGTCGCGCTCGGCGCCCCCGATCTCTGGCCGGTGAATCACAACGCGCCGGAACAGACCGTGGTCGCCGGCGGAACCGTCTCGGTCCAGGCACTTCACCGGGCCCTGGTCGACCGCGGCGGCCGCGCACGACTGCTCGACGTGTCGGACGCCTTCCACAGCCCGCTGGTGCGGGACGCCACCGAGCCGCTCGCGGAGTTTCTCTCAGGACTCGAGATTACGGGTCCGCGCTGCGAGGTGCTTGCCACTATCGATGCGCGTCCCTACCCCTCCGATCCCGACGGCATCCGCCTGCGCCTGGCCAGGCAACTCGCATCGCCTGTGCACTTCGCCGCGCAGGTGCGAGCCATGTACGACCGAGGCGTTCGCACCTTCGTCGAGGTAGGGCCGTCCTCTGTGCTGACCGGCTTGGTCGACGCGAATCTGGGCGACCGCCCACATTTGGCAGTTTCACTGGACAGACGCGGTTTCAACGGCGTGACCAGCTTGCATGAGGCTCTGGCACAGCTCGTCGTCCACGGCATACCGCTGAGCCTGGAGTCCCTTTGGAAGGACTACGAGCCGCCCGAACCGGAGGCGGCGGCAGGCTCCCCCGCGACCGTCCAGATCTGCGGGACCAACTTTGACGGCTCCTCCGCCCCAGCTGGTGACACCGGCGCCGTCGATCTCTTCAGCCTGCGCTCCGGGGAACCACCCGGCGGGGCCACCCCGCGGCTGAACATTCGTCGCTCCAGCCCAGGCCGGCCGGACATGCCGGCACCCGAGTCCGCCCGATCCCCTGACCACGCCCCGGAGGCGACCTTGTCGATCCCACAGGTCCCCGAAATCCGTACCCTCGGCACGCGCCAGACCGGAGGTGACGCGATACCCGCCAGTGGCGCCGACCAGCTCCACGTCCTGCAGGAGGCGCAGCAACTCGCGGCACAAGTCCAGAACGGCTTTCAACGTGCGATGAGCGACGCCTTGGTGGCATTCCTGGCTTTCGCTCACGAGTGCATCACCTGCCTGGAAAGCGATGTCGTGAAGCGTGCCGCCGTTCCCCGGACCGACCACCGGCCCGCCGTGTTCCACGAAGACCCGGCGGCGCAGGGAGCAGCCGCGAACGGTGGCGCCCACGCACTGACGAGAGTGCCGACTCAACTGGCCTCGACTCAACTCCCCTCACAGGAACAGACCGCGTCCGTTCCATCAGCCGCCCCCAAGGTCGCCGAACCCTACCCCGCCGGGGAGTCGTGGTCGGCGGCCGCACCGCAGCCCATGGCGGGGCTGGAGACAATGATGATCAACGTCGTCGCGGACAAGACCGGTTATCCCGCTGACATGCTGACGCCGAGCATGCACCTCCAGACCGATCTGGGCATCGACTCCATCAAACGGGTGGAGATCCTCTCCGCGCTGCGCGAGCGGGTTCCGGACCTCCCCACGCTCAGCACCGCCGAACTCGGCGCGCTCGAAACGCTCGGGGAGATCGTCGACCGCCTCGGGGCCGTCGGCGGAGGCTCCGACGGCGCGCGGACGGCACCGTCCTCCGGGACCGCGTCATGAGCGGCTCGCCTGGCGATGCGTGGCCCGACGGCCTGCTCCGATTTCCCGTGCGGCTGACCCCGATGGTTCCGTCCGGCCTTGCGATGGCGGGACTGTGGCGGCGGCCACTCGCGGTGACCGACGACGGACACGGCGTCGCGCCGGCGCTGGTGGAGCTTCTCAACGCCCGCGGCGTGGCCGCGCTGGTCACCGGCCGGGTGCCGGCCGACGCGGACGGGGTGGTGATTCTCGACGGGCTGCGCGAAGTCACCGGCCCGCACGACGCCATCCAGGTCAACCGGCAGGCCTTCCTCGCCGCGCGCGCCGTTGCCGAGCGCCTCAGCAAGGAAGGTGGGATCTTCGTCACCGTCCAGGACACCGGAGGCGACTTCGGCCTTGAGGGCCGGCAGGGTGACCGGGCCTGGCTCGGCGGTCTGGTCGCTCTCGCTCGCACCGCCGCGCACGAATGGCCGCACGCCTCGGTCAAGGCGATCGACTGCGAGCAGGCGGGCCGCGGTCCCGCCCAGGTCGCCGCCGCCATCGCCGACGAACTGTTCCACGGCGGCACGCTGCTCGAAGTCGCACTGCGCACCGACGGACGCCGCATGACCCTGCTCACCGATCCCGTGCCCCCTCCGGCCGACGGCACGGTCGAGGTCCCGCACCGGCTGGTTCTCGCGCCCGGCTCAGTGGTCGTGGCCACCGGCGGTGCCCGCGGCATCACCGCCGCCGCGGTCCGTGCCCTCGCCCGTGCCCATCGCCCCCGGCTGGTCCTCATCGGCCGCACTCCGTTCGTTGAGGAGCCGCCGCATCTGCGTGACACCGACGACGCCACGGCACTCCGGAAGGCCATCACGGCCGAAGCCGAGCACCGTGCGGGGCAGCTCCCGCTCCCTGCCGCCGTCAACGCCGAAGTGGCCCAGGTGCTGGCCGGCCGTGAGATCCGCCGTACGCTGAAGGATCTGTCGGATCTCGGCTGCCAGGCCCGGTACCTGCCGGTCGACGTGCGGGACGCCGACGCCCTCGGCCTGGCGCTGGACCTCGTGCGCGCCGAGTGGGGGCCGGTGACGGGAATCATCCACGGCGCCGGCGTCCTCGCCGACAAGCTGATCGTGAGCAAGTCCAGCGAGGCGTTCGACCGGGTCTTCGACGTCAAGGTGCGCGGACTGTGGTCCCTGCTCACCGCGACCGCCGACGATCCCCTGGAATTCGTCAATCTCTTCTCCTCTACCTCGGCGCAGTTCGGCAACGCCGGACAGTCCGACTACGCCATGGCCAATGAGGTTCTGGCCCAGGTCGCCGCCGCTGAGGCGGCACGCGTTCCGGACAGGAACGTCGTCTCCGTTGGCTGGGGGCCGTGGGAAGGAGGAATGATCAGCCCGACGGTGGCCGCTCTCTTCCGGCAACGGGGCATCACGCTGATACCCGCGGACCAGGGTGTGCGCGCCTTCCTCGCGACCCTGACCAAAGATCCACACAACCGGCGCCTCGTGATCGCCGCCTCCGATGACAGGGACGTGCTGAAGACCGGCCGCGTCCGGAGCGCCGAGCTGGAGGTCGGCCTCGCGTCTCATCCGCAGCTGGAGGATCACCGGATGGGAGATGTTCCGATCGTCCCGCTGTCGCTGATGATCGACTGGTTCGTCGCCGCGGCCGGCGACTGGGCACCCGGACGCGAGACGATCGCACTGAGCGATGTACGAGTGGTCCACAGGATCGAGGTAAGGCCTGGCTCGCCCCGCTCTCTCAGCGTCGTCAGCAGGCACGATGGTCAGACGGTCAAGCTGGAGCTCGTCGCCGACGAGGATGCGTCCTGTTGCCGCGCATCGCTGGAGGACGGTTCTGACAGCACCGCGGTGGACTGGACGTCGTTGCCTCAGCCCAGGCCCCCGGTCCACGCCGATCCCTATGAGAGTCCGGCTCTGTTCCATGGTCCGGCGTTCCGGGCATTGCGATCGGTCGAGCGCGTGTCCAATCAGGGAGCCGTCGGCGTCGTGGCGGGCGTTCGATCGCTGGACTGGGCGGGTCCGCATCCGCACACCGATCCCCTCGCCGTCGATGCCGGATTCCAGCTGGCGTTGCTGTGGGCGGAGCTGGTTCTTGGCACCCCCACCCTCCCGATGGGTGCCGGCGGCGTTCGCGTGCACAGGACGGGCCCGGTGGACGGTGAGAGCCGCTGTGTCGTGCGCGCGAGGGGCGTCGGCGCCGAGCACGCGACGTGCGACATCGTCCTGCTCGATTCCGATGGCCGGCCGCGGATGGAGTTGCTGGGCGTCTCGCTGGTCCAGCGCCCGAAATCAGCCACGTGAGGGAACCATGTTCGAGCCCATCGCCATCGTCGGCCGGGGATGCGTCCTTCCGGACGCGCTGAGCCCGCAAGACCTGTGGACGAACATCGCCGCGGGGCGGCTGAGCCTGCGATCCGCGCCCGCGGAACGCTGGCGGATAGATCAGGCGCCAAGGACGACGGACACGGCGGCCAGTGGTGTCCCTGGCCGCGTCTGGCCCGACGTCGGAGGATTCGTCAGCGGATTCGATGAGGTCTTCGACCCCACGGATCTCCTGACCCGTACCGAAGACCTCGCCGGCCTCGATCCGTCGTTCCACTGGGTGATGCATTGCGGGCAGCAGGCGCTGCGCGAGGCGGGCATCACCGGACCGCACGACCGGGCCGGCCTGGTGGTGGGCAACGTGGGGTACCCGACCTCGGGGATGGCCCTGTTCGCCGAGCGGATATGGGCGCGGGCGCTGCCGCCGGAGGTTCGGGAAAGGGCCGAGGAGGAGGTGGCCGCGGACCCGCGTGACCGCTTCTGCTGGGGTTTTGCCGCCCACCTGGCGGCGCGGGCCCTGGGCCTGGAAAGCGGGGCCGTGGCGATCGAGGCCGCCTGCGCCTCGTCCTTGTACGGGATCAAACTGGCCGTGGACAGGCTCCATGATCGATCGGCGGATCTCATGCTCGCCGCGGCCGTCACCCGCGCGGACGCCTTGTGGGTCCACATGGGATTCACCGCCCTGCGAGCGATGAGCCGAAGCGGGCGCAGCCGTCCCTTCCACCGCCTGGCGGATGGGCTGGTGCCCGCCGAAGGCGCGGCATGCGTCGCCTTGATGCGCTTGGCGGACGCGCTGCGAGCCGAGACTCCCGTGCTGGCTGTGATCAGAGGCATCGGCCTGTCCAATGACGGGCGGGGCAAGGGATTGCTCGCCCCCTGCCAGGCGGGCCAGGAGCGGGCCATGTGGCAGGCATACCGTAGCGCTCAGATCGCTCCCGAGTCGGTGACGCTGGCCGAATGCCATGCCACGGGCACCCTGGTCGGTGACGCGGTGGAAGTGCGGGGCATGGCGCGCGTCTTCTCTGGCGTCCCGGATCTGCCGATCGGCTCGCTCAAGTCCAACATCGGGCACCCGGTGACCGCCGCCGGGCTGGCCGGACTGCTCAAACTCATCGGCGCCATGCAGGCCCGCGTCCGGCCCGCGACCCTGGGCGCCGAGGAGCCCATCGAGGACCTGGAAGGGACACCGCTGCGGCCGCTCACCGAGAACGAACCATGGCAGGGCCGCCGCCGAGCGGCGCTGAGCACCTATGGCTTCGGCGGCAACAACGCCCATCTCATCCTGGACGCCTGGGACACCGGCACGGACGCCGGGACCGTGTCGCCGTTCCCCTCGGTCACCCGGCCCAGAGACCGGGACGACGATCCCATCGCCATCGTGGCCATAGGAGCCCGGGTGGCGGACGGGACGGACACCGCGAGTCTGATCGACGCCTTGCTGACCGGCGCGGTGCCACCGTCACGGCGCGAGCACGTCGAGGTCCGCCTGGAGGGAGTGCGCTTCCCGCCGAATGACCTGGAGCAGGCCCACGCCCAGCAACTCCTGGTCCTCGAGGCAGCACGGGAGGCTCTGTCGGGGCGGCATCTGCCGGCGCACCGGACCATGGTCCTGATCGGCATGGGATGCGACCCGGAAGTGGCCCGCTACTGCGCACGCCAGCGCTTCTCGGCATACTCGTCCAAGTCCGGCGGCCACGTCGCCACGGATGCGGTCGGCACCCTCGGCGACGCCATTTCGCCTCCGCTGGAAACGGCGGGGGTCGTGGGGACGATGCCCAACATCGTCGCCAATCGCATCAACTCGCAGTTCGATCTGACCGGTCCCGGCTTCTCGCTGTTCGCCGAAGAGGCGTCCGGGCTCGCGGCTTTGGACATTGGCCGCCGTGCGCTGGAGCGCGGTGAGATGGACGCGGTCGTGGTCGGCGCGGTCGATCTCTCCTGCGAACCGGTGCACGAGGCCGCCCTGCGCCGGCTGGGCCGGGACCCGCGGACCGGGGACGCCGCGGTGGTGCTGCTGCTTCGCCGCCGCTCCGACGCCCTGCGTCACGGCGAGCAGGTGGTGGCCTTCCTGGACGACGTCGGAGACCTGTCCCGGCCGGCGGGATTGCACGTCGGGACGGGCCCCGCCCCGGATGGCGGCCCCGCCTTCGACCCCGTTGACCAGTTCGGCAGCGCGCACGCGGCCCAAGGCCTGGTGGCGGTCGCCGCCGCCGCCCTGGCGCTGCGGCATCGGGCAGTACCCAGGCCGGCCGGGCCGGCCGACCCGTTGCAGGGAAACAGGATCGCCGAGGTCACGGCCGAACCGCTCGGCGCTCCGCCCGTGCGCATCAGATTGAGGGCGGCCACGCCGCAGCCATGGCTGGCCGAGGCCGCCCCGGCTCTGCGCGTCTTCGGCGGCCGGGACCGCCGAGAGGTGATCTCGGCGGTGCGCTCAGGACACGAGTCATCTGATGGGCCCTGCCGGCTGGCCGTGGCGGCGCGGTCAGGACGGGAGATGGAGGAGCGGTGCCGCCGAGCCGTCCGCTGGCTGGCGGGACAGGGCGCACGCCCGCCCGGTACGGCCTTCCGGGCCACGCCGCTGGCAGGTGAGACAGCCTTCGTGTACTCCAACGGATCGGCCGCCTACCCGGGCATGGGCAGGCGCTTGGCACTCGCCTTCCCCGATCTCATGGACGACGTCGTCCGGCACTGGGGGCCGCTGGACGCCCCCCTCGCCCGGCCCGACACCGCGGTCCGCCGGATGCTGGCCGCCGGGGTGCTCGGCGACCTCCACACCCGGATCAGCCGGGATCTGCTGGCGATCGAGCCCCATGCGGCGCTCGGCTACTCCTCCGGGGAAGGCGGCGCGCTCATCTCCCTGAGGATCTGGCAAGACACCGCCTCCCTGGTCGCCAGACTCGCACGCTCCCGCACGTTCTCCCACGAACTGACAGGTGAAAGGCGGGCCGTCCGCCACGCGTTGCAAAGTACGGGTGCCGCTGACCCCCGCTGGGCCAGCCACCTGGTGATGGCCCCGCCAGAACGCGTCCAGGCCGTGATCGCCGACGACCCGGCCGTTCATCTCCTGCTGGTCAATGAGCCCGGCTCCTGTGTCATCGGCGGTTCGGTGGACGCCTGCGCGCGGGCACTCGGCCGGCTCGGGGACCGGACCACCGAGGTCTTGCTCGACGGTGACCTCGCGGCGCACACACCGCTGCTCGAGGAGGTGCGGGAGGAGCTGCGGAGTCTGCATCACTGGCCTGTGCGCACCCGGCAGCAGGACCTTCGTGTCTACTCCGGGGCGACCGGTCGCTCCTACACACCGACCCCTGACGCCATCGCCGACGCCCTCACCGCTCAGATCCTCGGCACCGCCGACTTCGCCCGAAGCGTCCGCACCGCCTGGGAAGACGGCGTCCGGGTGTTCATCGAGCACGGCCCGCAGGCCTCGTGCTCACACTGGATCTCCGCGACCCTGGACGATCGCGAGCACCTCACGATCGCACTGGACGATCCCGGCAACGACGAGATCACCACCCTGCTGCACGCCGTCGCAGAACTGGCCGCGGCCGGCCGGCCCCTCGAATCCGGCCCCCTCTTCAGCCGCCTGTCGGCCGCATGGCGGCCTCGTCCACCCGATCACCCACGAGCGCTGATCCTGCCTGCCCATCCCCCGAGAATCGGTGAACCCGTGCCCCCTACCGAAACGGTCCGAGCCATGGCGCCACCACCAGAACCGATGCCACCGCCGCTCCCGACCCCCATACCGGCTCCCGCCGCGGGCGCGCTCCAGAACGTTCCACGAGACGTTCCCACCGGACCGTCCTTCGACCGTGCCGAACTCGAACAGCACGCATCCGGCAAGATCTCCGACCTCTTCGGGCCGCGCTACGCCGTACTCGATCAGCGAAGGCGAGTGACCCGCATGCCCGAGCCGCCGATGCTCCTGGTCGACCGCGTCACCGGCATCGACGCCGAACCCCGCTCCACAAGCAAAGGCACCATCTGGACCGAAACCGAGATCACCACAGCCGCCTGGTATCTCGACGAATGCGGACGCATCCCGGCCGGACTGCTCGTCGAGGCCGGCCAAGCCGACCTCCTGCTGCTGAGCTGGCTCGGCGTCGACCTGGACCTGCGCGACGACCGCGTCTACCGGTTGCTCGGCTGCGACCTCACCTTCCACGGCGGTCTGCCAGAGGTAGGCCAGACCCTGAAATACCAGATCGGCATCGACGGCCGAGGCGAGCACAACGGCGTGCAACTGTTCTCCTTCCACAACCAATGCCGTGTCGGGGAAAGACCGGTCCTGACCGTCCGCAACGGCCAGGCGGGCTACTTCACCGATGAGGAACTCACCGCGACCCACGGCATCCTCTGGACACCAGAAAGATCCACGCCCTCATCCGGCCATCCACTCCCCCCACCCACCATCACCACGAAGAAGCGGGAGTTCGACCAAGCCGAAGTGCGCGCCTTCGCCGAGGGCAAACCCGAACAATGCTTCGGACCGGCGTGGAGAGCAACGCGAGCACACATCCGCTCTCCCCGCATCGGCCGCGGCCGCATGCTGCTCCTGCGGAACGTGCCGCAGTTCTCCCCGCACGGCGGCCCTTGGCAGCGCGGATACCTACGCGCCGAACTACCCATCACACCCGCCTCCTGGTTCTTCCACGGCCACTTCAACAACGACCCGTGCATGCCGGGCACCCTCATGCTCGAAGGCTGCCTGCAAGCCATGGCGTTCTACCTCGCCGCGATGGGTTACACCATCGACCGCGACGGATGGCGCTTCGAGCCGGTACCCGAACAGACCTACCGCCTCATGTGCAGGGGGCAGGTGACGCCGAACAGCCGCCGCCTGACCTACGAGGTCTTCGTCTCCGAACTCCGAGCAGACCCCGAACCCACCATCCACGCCGACGTGCTGTGCACCGTGGACGGGCTCAAAGCCTTCCACGCAACGCGACTCGGACTGCGGCTCGGCCCCGACTGGCCGCTCACCTACTGGAGCCGGCTCGGGCCGCCACGAACGCTCTCGGCGGACGAGGGCGGCCTCGCCGCCATCGCTCAGCCGGAATCGCTGCCGTTGGAGGCGCTGGGCGGACTGGTGGGCCATCGAGATCCCGCACCGGTGGCCGGCGGAGGCGATGTCCGCTACGGCTATGGCGCCATGCTCGCCGCGGCATGGGGCCGTCCTACTCACGCCTTTGGCAGCGCATACGCCCCGTTCGACGGGCCCCGCACGGTCGCGCGGCTGCCAGGGCCGCCCTATCTGCTGGTGTCCCGTGTCACCGAGGTCGAGCGATCTACCGATGCGGTCGAGGAATCTGCGAACCCAGCGCGGCCGCACAGCGGCATCGTCGCGGAGTACGACGTTCCCAAGGACGCGTGGTACTGGGCGGAGAGCGGCACGGCCACCATGCCGCTCGCCGTGCTCGCAGAGATCGTCCTGCAGCCCTGCGGATGGCTCGCCTCCTACGAGGGCCTTCCTCTCACGGCACAGCGCGACCTTCGGTTCCGCAACCTGGGCGGCACCGGAACGTTGATCAGCGACGTCCGCCGCGATGCCGGCGTGCTCGACACACGCACACGCCTGCGCGGCGTCTCCCGGGAGCAGGACATCATCATCGCCTACTTCGACATGACCTGCCGGGCCGGCGACCGTGAGGTCTTCGACGGGTCGGCCACCTTCGGCTACTTCCCCCCGGAGGCCCTCGCCCAGCAGATCGGTCTGCCCACCACGCGAGCGGAACATGACCGCGTCATGCAGACCGGTGACACGAGCATCGACCTCCGCGAACACCCGTCCCGGCACTCCTCGCCCCGGCTCCGGCTCGCCGGGCCGATGCTGCTGCCACTCGACCGGATCACTGGTCTGTGGCCGGACGGCGGATCCGCCGGGCTCGGCAGGCTCCGCGCGGTCAGGGACGTCGACCCCGATGACTGGTACTTCAAGGCGCACTTCTTTCAGGACCCCGTACAGCCGGGCTCCCTGGGCTTGCAGGCCGTCCATCAACTCCTCGGCTTCTACATGATCGACCGTGAACTGCACGCCGGGCTGTCGAGACCCGGCTTCGCGCTCGCCCACCCCGGACATCCGTTGACCTGGACGTTCCGGGGCCAGGTGACCCCGGACACCCGCCGGGTGACCGTCGAGATGGAGATCACTGGGATCGGCGAGGACGCCGCAGGACGCTATGCCACCGCGGACGCGTCGCTCTGGGCGGACGACCTGCGCATCTATGAGGTGCGCGGCGCCGGCCTCCACCTCGTCCCCGAGCCGTGCGGGAGCCGGCGATGAGCCGGCGACCGGCCGAGCGCCGAATCCTGGTCCAGGAGACCTCCACCATGTATTACGAGGCAGGAGCGGGGCCGCCGGTGCTTCTCCTCCATGGCAACGTGACCAGTGCACGCGACTGGTGGCAGACCATGGAAGCGCTCGCCGCCACCAACCGTGTGCTGGCATTGGCGCTACCCGGCTACGGCGACACCAGCCCGCTGGGCGAGATACGTCCAGCCCGGCTCGTGTCCTTCGCCTCGGCGTTCCTGGACGAGCTCGGCCTCGGCCGTGTGATCGTGGTCGGTCACTCCCTCGGTGGCCAGCTGGCGGCCGAGTTCGCGCTGGCATATCCCGACCGCGTTGAGCGGCTGGTCCTGGCCGATTCGGCGGGACTGGGGCGTGTGGTGAATCCGTTGGTCATCGCCAACGCGATGATCCCGAAACCCATCGCCGAACTGCTGATCACGATGCTTCTCCTGCCCGGCGGAGGGACGTTGCGGACGCTGACCTCAGGCCTTCAGCTCCGGCAGCCCTGGCGGGTATCGCTCCGCCTATTCCGCGAGCAGGTGCGGCTGACCCGCCGGCGCTCGTTCCTCCACACCTCCTACGAAGTGGTACGCGTCGGAACCGGTCTGACAGGGCAGCGCCGACCCTACAACCTGACGCCCCGGCTTACCGAGATCCAAGCCCCCACGTTGGTCATCTGGGGTCTGACCGACCAGATCTTCCCGCTCTGGCAAGGAATGCTCGCGGCGAGAAAGCTGCCGCGGGGACAGCTAGCGATCATCTTCGGCGCCGGCCACCTGACCTATCTCGACAGCTACGAGGAGTTCATCGACGTCCTCGGCCCGTTCGTCCGGGACGGCACCGTGGCGCGCACCGCGAATGCGTGAGTCTCACCTTCCGGAGGGAACCGACGTGCACACCCCGCCCAGCGAGCGCTCCGCAAGCGAGAGTCCGCCGCAGAGCACTGTCCACAGCCTCGTCCGCGCCGAGCGCCGCTTCGTGGCCGACCTGCTCAGAACGACGGCCGCCACCCTGTGGAGCGGTCCGGTCCACCCGGCGGCGACAGCCGTGCCGGCCTCCGGCGACGCTCGGTTCGCCGACCCGGCATGGCGTGACGAGCGCTGCCGCCACCTGCTGCAACAGCTCTATCTTCTCGGATCCCGGCTGGCGCTGGAGACGGTGGAAGGGCTCCCCGTTGACCGTAATGACGCCAGGTTCCTCCGGCGCCTTGCCCAGCTGGCCATCGACGTCGGCGCGCCGACCAATACCTTGCTCGGCAACCCGGCCGCGCTCCGGCTGGCGTGGCGGACGCGGGGACACAGCGCGTTCCGGGGGGCGCTCAACCTCCTCGGTGACGTGACGACCGGCCGGCGGCTGCCCGCGATGGTCGACCCGACGGCCTTTCAGCTCGGGAAAGACCTCGCCGCGACGCCAGGACGGGTGGTCCTGCGCAATCGGATCATCGAGCTCATCCAATACGAGGCGCGCACTCCCACCGTGCACACCGTCCCGATGCTGCTCAGCCCGCCCTGGGTCAACAAGTTCTATGTCGCCGACCTTGCGCCTGGCCGGAGCGTCGTCCAGTGGCTCATCGAGCACGGCCACACCGTCTTCTCCCTCAGCTACCGCAATCCCGACCGTGCCATGCGGGATGTGGGGATCGAAGACTATCTGCGTGCCCTCCTGGAAGCGCTGAAGGCCATCGAGCACATCACCGGTGCGGATCGGGTCAACATCACGGGCGCCTGTCTGGGCGGGCTGCTGGTCTTCATGGCGGCGGCGTGGCTGCCCGCGGGCCAGTTGCCGGGCATCGGCAGCATCAGCGCGTTCAACACCCGCGTCGACTTCACCGATGTCGCCGACGGCGTCGCCTCGGGTGTGGCCGGTCGGCTGCTCCGCGGGGCGGGGCTCGACCTGTTCGACGGAGTGACGGCCTTCCGCGGCACCGTGCCGGGTCGTGAACTCGACCTCTTCTTCCGCCTGCTGCGCTTCAACGACCTCGTGGGAAGGTACGTCATCACCAACTGGCTCATGGGCGAGCAGCCAGGGGGCTTTGACGTTCTGGCCTGGAACGCCGACCACATGGACGTTCCGCACCGCGCCCAGCTGTACCTGTTGCGCGAGCTGTCTCTCAGGAACTCCTTCGCCCAGGGAAGGGCTGAACTGGCGGGTCGCAGGCTCCGGCTCGACCGGATCACACAGGACGTCTTCATCGTGGCCGCCCGCGGTGACCACATCATTCCGTGGCAGGCCTCCTACCGGACCATCGGTCTCCTGCCGGGTGACGTGCGGTTCCACCTGGCGTCGGGAGGACACATCGCGGGAATCGTGGCACCACCGCATCCCAAGGCGCGGTACTGGACGGGCGGGCAGCGGCCTCCGCCGGATCCCGACGCCTGGCTGGCGGAGGCGACCGAACGTCACGGGACCTGGTGGTCGCCGTGGACGCAATGGCTCGCCGCCCGGTCGGGTCCGCAACGCGATCCTCCCTCGACCGGCAGCGATCGGTTTCCAGCGCTGGAACCCGCACCCGGAACCTACGTGTACGGCTGAATGACGGACGCGCACCACGGGCCAAAGGAGGAAAGGTGTCTCGCAATTCTGAGAGCGACGATGGGGCCGGCCACGGGAGGCCACCCCAGGGGATGGACGCCGCCGCGACGGAGAGGCCGCGCGAGCACCGACCCGTCGTCAGACGGGAAGAGCATCGAGTGGTCATCGTGGGATCAGGCGTGGGCGGCAGCATCACGGCCTTCCGCCTGGCCGAGGCCGGGGTGAACAACGTGGTGCTGGAGCGCGGCCGCCGCTGGCCGGCCCCCGCAGCGGTGGGGTACTTTCCCCAGCACCGGGATCGGAGCCTCTTCTGGGGGCAGGGCACTCGCCCGTCATTGCGGCCCCGCCAGAATCTTCTGGCCACCGGCATGCGCCTGACCATGGCCGCGGCCGTCATCGCGGCACCGCGCTCCACCGGTCTGCTGGACATCCTGGTCCACCCGCACCTCCTGGTGATCTGCGGGGCCGGCGTCGGCGGCACCACGCTCGTCTACGGCGGAGTACTGGGCCAGCCGCGCCGCGAGGCGTTCTCCCAGGTCTTCCCAGCCGAGATCGACTACGAGGAGCTCGACCGGATCTACTACCCGCGGGCCCGTCGCCGCCTGGGAGGCGCCTCCTTCCCCGCACTTCTGCTGCGGCGACCTCAGTACAGGGAAGCGCGCATCTGGCATACGGCACTCGTCCGGTCGGGCCTCGAAGTCGAACCCATCTTCTCCAATTTCGACTTCGACATCGTGCGCGGCGAGCTGGACGGCACGCAGCTGCCGGCGGTCACGAATGGGCAGTACAGCTATACCGGCTGCGCCAATGGTGCCAAGCTGAGCGTCGACCGTACCTATCTTGCACGTGCGGAAGCGACCGGGAAGACGGTCGTCCGGCCTCTGCACCGGGTCACCCGGATCTCTCAAGATCAGCGTGATCGCTACGAGGTCGCGGTCGACCGCCTGTGTGAGAACGGCACCATCGCCGAGCGGCTGTTGATGGTGTGCGACCACTTGGTCCTGGCCGCCGGCGGCGTGCACACCCCTCAGTTGCTCGTCACCGCCCGGGCCACCGGCGCGTTGCCACGGCTCAACGAGCACGTCGGGCGGCAGTGGGGCAGCAACGGCGACCAATCACTCCTCGTGTCCACCCCACGACGGGCGATAGGCGGATCACAGGCCGGACCGTCATCCTATTTCGGTTGGAATCGCGACGGCACGGCCTCGATACTGCCCGGGCCGACCGCGCTTCCCAACGGTCTCCTGCTCGCCCTCGGCATGGGAATTCCCGACGGCTTCGGGCGGTGGAGCTACCGACCTGACCTCGGCGCCGCCCGCCTGGAATGGGAAGCAAAGAACGATGCCACCGCGCGCCGCGTCTTCGGCGACATGGTCCGCCAGATCACCGACCAGATCCCGATCAAGACCAGGCTCATCGATCCGCTGGGCCCCCACACCGCCCACCCCCTCGGTGGAGCCGTGATCTGCAAGGCCACCGACGCCTACGGACGTCTCCATGGTCACCGGGGACTGTATTGCCTGGACGGCGCTCTCATGCCCGGCTCCACCGCCGCCGTCAACCCCGCCCTGACCATCGCGGCCATCGTGGAGCGCTGCCTCGACCACATCATCGACGACTTCACGGACGGGCATTGACCGGCACGCAACCGTTCCAGGTGAACCAATGACAACGTAGACGCCGCGAAAAGCGAATGATCCCCAGTGAGGGCACCAGAGTCGATCCGCCGAGAGGAGAGGTTCAATGGACGATGGTTTCTATTTCCCGTCGCCGCCAGCAGGCACGGTTATGCCACACGGTGCACAGTTGGCGGTTAACGTAGCGTTCCTCCTTGCCACTGGAGGCTTCATCGCTTGGGGGGCATTCCAGTGGATCAGAACTGGCCGGCCGGTCATCTTGATGCTGCTGATCGGTGGCCTGCTGGCGAGCTTCAACGAACCGGTGGTCAACGCCCTCGGACTGATATGGCATGCTAGGGAAGGGCAGTGGACCGCGTATCGCGCCCTGGGCCCCGTTCCCACCTGGACGATCCCACTGTGGGTCACCTGCCAGGGCGGCCTCATATATCCCCTCTTCTGCTACATCCGCCGGGGACCTACCGCGAATCGACTCTGGGCGGCCTTCGCCTTTCTCGTGCTGACCAATATCGCCCTGGAGATGCCAATACTGTTCAGCGGCGTCTACGAATACTACGGCGAGCCACCCATGGAGGCCTTCGGTCTTCCTGTGTACTGGCCCTTCCTGAACATGCCGGCACTGCTTGTGATAGCAGCCCTGATGCACCGCGTGCCTGAGATGTTCATAGGCCGCGGCATTTGGCTTCTGGCGATACTGCCCGCGCTGGTTTACGCCGCTCTATCGGCATCGCTCGGACTGCCGATCTTTAGCTCCCTACATGCTCCGGGCATGTCAACAATGGCCAAGTGGCTCCTGGGAGCCATTTCCATCGCCATGAGCCTGCTGGTCGTCAGTGCTCTCAGCCGGTTCGTGACTCGACGATTCCCCTTCATCCCAGAGAGTGATCAGGAAGGAGCGCAGCGATGACCACGTCGTTGTTCCGCGAGTCGAAGGTGCGGCCGCTGCTGTGGAGAACTCGGAGGCCGTCAGATGTGCGCCGCGTTCTGGGAATCGACACCGTCACCAGGCGAGTCCTCGTCGGTGGAGCCGTGCCGGTATGGCTGGGCATGGGAATAGGGGATTGGTGGTGCCACCGTCGTAGCCACATCGAGACCACGACCGGTCTTCATGAAGCGGCAATCCACTGGCTGTTGCCGGCCCAGAGCGGAATGCCGATCATTCTCGGCCTGTTCTGTGAGGTGAACGCCGGCGTCCTGGCGGCCAGCAGCTTGAGCGCGGTCACGCACACCGCCACCGGATACTGGGACATCGCATACGCAGACCAGCGCCGCCGCGTGACACCCCTTGAGCAACTCATGCACGCCGGCCTGGCGTCGATGCCGGTGGCGATCACGGCGGCGCTTGCCATCCTGCACTGGGATCAGGCACAGAGCCTGATCCGGCGCGGACCCGTGCAACCGGACTTCCGGCTCCGGCTCCGCCGACCGGCCCTGGCCACGCAGCGCACCCGAGGCGTGGTCTTGAGCGCCATCGTTCTGGGGTTCGTCCTTCCTTACGGGGAAGAAATTTGGCGTTGCGCCCACGCCGACGTCTCCGCAAAGGAGGAGCTTCCAGGAAGTGCCTACCCAGGAGAGAGCAGCGAAGAACAGCCTTCCGACGCCTAGACCGACCAGACGCGAACCAAACGCCGTGCGAACCGGATGCCTGGCCGACCGCATCTGGGAAGGCGCGACGATCTCGTGCCGACTTGATGCCGCAGACGGCGCGTTCATCCATGAGGGACTCTGTCGGAAATCTTGAGGGTGCGTGATCACTTGCCCTGGTGCCACCACAAGGGCCGGGGGAGGCGGTGTTGCTGGAGGTATTGCTGGAACGCGGTCGGCGGGCGGGGGCGGTAGCTGGAGGTCTCGGGGTCTTGTTCGCTAAGGCGTTGGATGTTGATCGCGATTGCGGTCAGGACGTGCTGGAGGTGGACCTTGGCGGTCCCGTGGTAGCGGCATCGGCGCATCCGATGGCCATTGACGATCTCGTTGACGGTGCCCTCGATGCCTGAGCGGGAACAATACAGGCGCAGCCAGGCGGGGATCCTGTTGGTCAGCGCGGTTCTTGGCCTGGATCTGGTGCAGGTGCCGGGGAAGGAAGTTGATCGTGCGTGGCGAGGTCCCGCTGGTGCAGCGGGACCGATCGGGACACGGCGCGCAGTGGTTCTTGTGGAAGCGGGCCACCAGGTAGGGAGCCATCGCCGGAGCCTGGACCCAGTTGCTGGTGACCCTGCCGTTGGGGCAGGTCACGGTGCGGTCGTCGAAGTTGATGGTGAAGTCGTCGCGGGCGAAACCGGTCTGCTGTTTGCGGTGCCGGTTCGGGCCCCGGGCCGCCAGCGGCCCCACCAGCTCGGTGCTGTGGACGCGAGCAGCCTCATCGATGACGACGGCCGAGGTGTAGCCGGCGTCGACCAGGTGCTGGGCGGGCTGGAGCTGCCGGTGGGCGAGCCGCCGGTGGATGCCGGGTAGGGCCTTGATATCACCTGCCGAGACCAGGGTGGCCACATCGGTGATCACATTGGTGTCCTCGTCGTCGCAGGTCTCGGTGACGTGGGCGAGGTAGCCGGTCCATTTGGTGTCGTTGCGGCTGACGTAGCGGGCGTCGGTGTCGTAGGGCGATTGGATCCGACACCCCGCCGGTGGCAGGCCGGCCTTCTCATCGCGCAGGCGCAGCCGGTCGCGGGCATCGGTGTAGAACTGCTGCACCAGGACCTGCCGCAACACCTTTATCTGCCTGCCCATCTGACACCACGGGGCCTGTGCGCGGACGGCGGTCAGCAAGGCGTGACCGTCGATACCGGCCTGGGTGAGTCGGGAGACGGGGTGACTGGGCTGGCTGCACATACGTACCTGCCGCCCGTAGCGCTCGCCCCATTCGGCCGTGACCAGCCCGTCCAGGACCTCCGGGGCGGCGCGAGCCAACTCTTCCACCGCGGCCCGCACGGTCTCCAAGAGCAGTTCCAGGCGAGTCAGCACCCGCGCGGCGCTGAGGATGCGGGTGGAATCGGTGCGCTGCCGTCCTCGTTCACGCACCAGCCCCGCCGCCTTCAGCCTGTCCAGTGCCAGGTCCAGCAGGGCGTCGGCACGGCCTTCGCACGCGAGGCGGTCACGGAAGTCGCCCGGCACGCTGTGATGGAAGCCGGGGTCGTCCAGCTCCAGGCCGAGGGCGTACTTGAAGTCGATCCGGCAGCCGACCGCCTCGGCCGCCTGCCGATCGGAGAGGTTGTGCAGGAACTGCAGGACACTGACGGTGGCCAGTTGCGCGGGCGAGATGCCGGCGCGCCCGTCACGCGGGTACCAGGCGGCGAAATCCTCATCGCTCCACAGCCCGTCGAGGCGGTCACGAACCCACATCGCAGTGGTCCCCCGCGGATTGCTGGCGCGGGCCACCCGCGCGGTCAGCTCTGGGATCTCAGCACCAGACCGGGGACGAACCGACACGTGACCACCTCGGGGGACACGGGCGACGTCATGAACCCTCGGTAGTTTGTCGATCACTCATCGAGCATCCATCGAGACGCGCCGACGAGTCCCAAGATTCCCGACAGAGTCCCTCACTCTCTCCAAGGCCGCCACGCAGTCATCGCCTGCGCGTTTGCTGTCATTGAGGACGTGTGAGACGCCCTGAAGGTTCCGGACAGTGACCCCACTACGATGGGGATGTCCGGAAGGTGTTGGAATTGGCTCGTCATAAGAGAAGCTATTCGCGGGAATACCGTGAAGAGGCTGCACGTATGGTGGTCGAGACGTCGCGTCCGATCGCTCGGGTCGCCCGGGAGTTGGGTATCAACGCGGGAACGCTCGCGAACTGGGTTGCCGCCTATCGGCGGGAGCACACGCAGGACACCGAGCCTGCGTTGACGGTGAGCGAGCGAGCCCGGCTGAAAGAGCTAGAACGCGAAACGGCGGATGGAGAACGAGTTCCTGAAAAGCCGCCGCGTACTTTGCCAAGGATCATCGGTGAGTGACAGGTTCGAGTTCATCGACGCCGAGTACGCTACGGCCACCGAGTCGGACAGCGGAAATGTCCCGTCCATCGTCAAGATGTGCGCGTGGCTGGAGGTTTCGCGGTCTGGCTACTACGAATGGCGCGGACGCCCGCAATCAGCGACCGCCAAGCGCCGGGAAGAACTCAAAGCCCAGGTTCGCAAGTCGTTCGCCGACTCTGACGGCACCTACGGCTACCGGCGGGTCCACGCGGATCTGGCCGAGCGTGGCGTGCGGGCCGGGCCCGAGCTGGTGCGGGCGGTGATGCGCGAGCTGGGCCTGGAGCCGTGCCAGCCCAAGCCCTGGCGGTTCAGCCTCACCGACGCCGACGGTCTCCAACACCACATCCCCGACCTGATACAGCGCGGTTTCACCGCCGCGGCCCCCGGACACAAACTCGTCGGCGACATCACCTACATCCAGACCTGGGAAGGCCGGGTCTACCTGGCCACCGTCATCGACTGCTACACCCGCGAAGTGATCGGCTGGGCCATCGACGACAACTTCCAAACCCAGCTCATCGAAAAGGCCATCGAGATGGCCGCCAGCACCTACGAACTCGCCGACGACGCCATCTTTCACTCGGACAGAGGAAGCAACTATACATCCCGGAAATTCGCTGCGACTCTCCGACATCACGGGGTTGCGTCAATCCGTCGGCAGGACAGGAATATGCTTCGACAACTCACTCGCCGAATCATTCTTCGCGTCCCTGAAGAACGAACGGACGCACCGTACCCAGTACCCGACCCGCGCACACGCCCGCCGCGACATCATCAGATACATCGAATTCTGGTACAACCCGCAACGCCGGCACTCAAGCCTCGGATACCGAAGCCCCCGACAGGCCCACAACGACTACCTGAGACAGCAACAAGCTGCATGAACTGACCATGAACCAGCTGTCCGGAAACTTCAGGGCACCTCATGAACAATCCGAGACCAATTCCGTGGTTCGGTGAACACACTCCGGAGCGGGTGTGGACCGTGGGTAGTGTCCCGCGAGCGAGTTCTGAGGCCCGAGGTCTCCGTGCGCGGTCTCCGCGGCGAGATCCGCGTGATGCCGTTGTCGAAGTTGCGGTTGCGTGACCTGGACGAAGCGGTAGCGACACCGCCAAGGGGTGTGGCCAGCAGGGCGCCAGGCAGCGATCAAAGCCTCCCCTGGAGGTCAAGCCCCCGTCGTCATCCGTGATGGGCCAACACGCTGACGTCTGACACGGTTCTGCCCGCGGCGAACGGTTCGCCCGCGGCGAGCAGTCCGATCGCTTCGTATGAAGCGCCTCCCGTGATCAGGCTCGGCATCCCGATCCACCCGCAGCAAACCCCTGCGGGCCGTGTCGCGGAGCAGTGGGCTGTGCTTGACCTTCTGCTACCGGTATCGACGGCGGGGCGGCCAGCAGCCTCACGCCGGCGCTGAACTGTCCGGTACGGCTGTCGTAGCGCGGACCTATGCTCGTCGCCATGCCGAAATCCGCCGTTCCCGCATCCTTGTCCTATGCCGATGCCGATGCCCGTCTGGGCGGCGCGTTGTCCGCCGTATTCGAGGGTGCGGGAGCCTCGCCCGGCTACGACGAGGTGCTGTTCTTCGACGGCGACCTCACCCTCGACGGGAACTTCCTGGTCGCCATCAACGAACTGCGCGGCGGGGACGCCGAGGGCGACGTCGAGTTGATCGTGGTCACCGGCGACCTCACGGTCAACGGCCCGATCGCGGTCTATGACGACCGGCCCGGGCTCTACGTCGGCGGTCGCACCGAGGCCGAGACGCTGGAGGGCGGCGAAGCGGAGATCTACATCCACGACGGCGCCTTCACCCACCTGGTCCACGGCTATTACAACCACGGCTCCCTGGTGACCGGGATCGTCGAGACCCCTTGGGTGATCGACTTTGACCACCACATGGAGATTCGCGCCCCTGGCGCGCGCTGGGTGGACAACTACGGCGATGACGATGACGCCGACTTCTCCGTCGGGGACAGCATCGTCGAGGCGTTCGTGCCCGAGGTCGTCGACGCGGAGGACCGCTGCCTGGACGTCGACGCGTTCCTGGACCGGCTGCGGGCCGGGCTGCCGGTCCTCCGGCCCGGGAGCCGGTCGGCGGTGTCGACGCCGAGCCGGGTGTAGGTGTCGAGCAGTTCAGCGGCGCGCCCTCCGTACTAGCGAACCTGCTCCCGTCCCCGCTGAAGGATCTCGGGGGGGCGGGGTGCCGTCCAGGACGATGAAGCCGTGCATGGCCTTCGCGGGCGCGTTACGCGGGGAGCCGCTGTCGATCACGACGACCGAGCGGCGGGAGCGGGCGAGGCTCAGCGCACCGTTCAGCCCCGCTGCGGCCCACCGATCACCGCCGCGTCGACGGTCCCATCGGGCAGTGCGTCGCTCGCGTACGGAGAAGTTGCCACAGCCATGGCCTCCTGCCTTTTCCTTGTGCGTGGCCCCAGACGGCGCGAACCGTCCACACACGACGCTCACTCGGGTTGCGTTGAAGGCATACAATGTTGCTTATGACGCAAGAAGATGGTGATCTGGACAGCCTCGTACGCAAACGCCTCCGCGCTCTGCGGGTGGCGCAGGGCTGGTCTCTGGAGGAGCTGGCCTCCCGCGCCCACCTCAGTCAGTCCTCACTGAGCCGCATCGAGAACGGTCAGCGCCGCCTCGCCCTGGATCAGTTGGTCACGCTCGCCCGCGCTCTGGACACCACGCTCGATCAGCTCGTGGAGACCGCCACCGACGACGTCGTCACCAGCCCGACGATCGACAGCACCCACAGCCGGATGCGCTGGACCTTGAAGGCCGATCCCGGCATGAGCGTGGTGCGCCAGCGCCTGACCGACCCCCCGCCCGACAACCCCGCGCGCATGCGTGCCCACCCGGGGCGCGAATGGCTCGTCGTCCTGTCCGGCACCGCGGTCCTCATGCTCGGCCACCGCCGCCTCCGCCTGGAGACCAACCAGGCAGCCGAGTTCCCCACGATGATGCCGCACGCGATCGGCACCGAGGCAGGCCCCTGCGAGATCCTGGGCATCTTCGACCGCGACGCCCGCCGCGGCCACCAGGGCGACGGCGACGATGGCGACGCTCAGAACGCTCCTGAATGACGGCCAGACCCGCGACCTGCGCAGCGGTGGCCTCTTGCGCACCAGGCAGCATCCCCGGCCATCATCTTGCGTAAGCAGCAAGGTTTTATGCCATGGGCGCATAACCCTCTTAGAGTGACAAGCATGAACCCACGCACATACCCACGCCCCGCACCACGGCACTCCATACGGCCACCACCACGAACACCGAACTGACGGCCAGGCAGAGATCCTCGACCTGGACGCCGAGATCCTCGCCGAGCACACCGCCTCCAGTACCGCATGGCTGCCCCTGCAGACCAGCTCCCACCCGGCGGCGCGGCCTCTTCGGCTCGGCGACCTCCATCGGCATCTCGCTCGGCCTCGCCGCCGCGGCCGCGACGGCCGGGCTCCTCAGCGCCGTCACCTCCGCCGACCAGCTCAGCGCCTGGGGCTGGCGGGTGCCCTTCCTCCTCGCCGCGCCTCTCCTGATCATCGCGGTCCTCTTCCGGATGCGCGTCGAGGACTCGCCGCTGTTCGTACGGATGGCGGAGGAAGCAGCTCCCCCCAAGGCTCCGGTGACCGAAGTCCTGCGCGACCACAGGGCGGCGGTGCTGCGCATCGTGGGAATCGCCTACTCGACGATGACCGCCGGAGGCCTCGCGTCGGTCTACCTCCTCGTCCATCTGTCGGCGGTGCTGAGTTCGTTGACCGGCGCGCTGTGGATGATCGTGCTCATCGTGCTGATGCCGCTGGCGATCATTCCGTGGTCGGGCGCCCTGAGCGACCGCTTCGGACGCCGCCGGGTGCTGGCCGCCGGTATGACCGGCTTCGTGGTCCTCGCCGTTCCCTGCTTCTGGGTGATGGAACAGGGATCGCTTCCGCTCGCCATCGTCGCCGCGCTGGCCCTGAACGTCCCCTTCAGCGTCCAGCAGGGCGTGGTCTACGCCCAGTACTCCGAGCTCTTCCCCACGCACGTCCGCTACACCGGCGTCTCGCTCGGCTTCAACATCGGCGGCGTCGTCGGGACGGGGATCGTGTCCATAGTGGCGACCTGGCTGGTCAAGGTCACCGACATCACCCTGGCCCCGGCGTTCTACGCCGTCTTCGCCGCGCTGGTCGGGCTCGCCGTCGTCGCGACCATGCGAGAGACCTCGCGCACCCCTCTGCGAGAGCCATCACCGGCCGTCGCGGACGGCTCCGCGCCGATGACCTCCGGGGCGCAGGGGTGAGCAGGGCTAGCATGACCGGCCGGCACGTCCTGCTCACCGGCGCCACAGGCGGCCTGGGAACGGCCATCGCGGAACGGCTCATCCATGAAGGCGCTTCGCTCGTCCTCACAGACGTCGACGTGGACGCCTGCTCAGAACTGGCGAAGCGCCTGGACGGCACCACGCTGGCCGTCCCACTCGATGTCACCGAAGAGAACGACTGGCGGCAGGCGGTGACCACGGTGCGGGAGGAGTGGGGTTCGCTGCACGTCCTGGTCAACAACGCCGGCATAGGCAGCCTCGGCACCGTGGAGACCGAGACGCGCCGGCGGTGGGACGAGGTCGTGGCGGTCGATCAGCTCGGCACATGGCTGAGCATGAAGCACGCCGGCCCGCTCATCGAGCGATCCGGCGGTGGCGCGATCGTCAACATCGCCTCGATCCTCGGCACGACCGGAGGTCTCGCCAACAGCTTCTCCTACGCGGCGGCCAAGGGCGCGGTGATGACCATGACGAAGAACGCGGCACTGCACTGGGCCACCGCCGGAGTGCGGGTCAACGCCGTCGTCCCCGGCTTCATAGGCACCCAAGCCTTGCTCGACAGGTACGGGAACACCGAACGCCAAGCGGCGATGCTCGCCAACACCCCGATGCGACGCCTGGGCCGCCCCGAGGAGGTCGCCTATCTCGCAAGTGACGACTCCGGCTACACCACCGGTTCGGAACTCCTCGTCGACGGCGGATGGTCCGCCCGCTAGACGCCTTCGGGGGACGGCCGGTGAGGTGGCTCCTGCGATCAAACATCTTCGTCGGCGACGATGGCCAGCGTCGAGGCCGGCGCCGGACCGACGCCGTCGACGGCCGTGGAGAGCACACCCGGCCTCGGCGGCGAACACCAGGCCATGCTCGGCGATCCACGCGTCCGCGAAAGCGGCGAAGGGCTCCTCGCCGTACTCGCAGTCGCCCCTCAGCGGCCACTCCGCAGCGAGGACCACCGCGAGGACGGCGGCGCCCTGCGGGTTCGCCTCACCCCGCAGGTGCGCGCGGACTCGACCAGCTCCATCCGGCTCCGCCGCTGGCCGAGCAGATGGTCGATCTCGTCGCGCGTCTCCATCACGAGGCCCATCGCTATTGATCGCTTTGTGAGTGATCACATAGCTTTGCCGCCTGATCTGTCCGCTGTACGCGCATGGAAGGAACCCCCCGCGTGACTGGACTCAGCCGCCGCCGCGTTCTCGGTACTTCAGCCCTCACCGCCGCCGGCACGGCGCTCACCGCGGTATCGACCGCCTCACCCGCCTCCGCCGCCACCGCCTCCGCCGACGTCGTCGTGATCGGCGGCGGGCTGGCCGGCCTGACGGCCGCCCGGAAACTCATCGCGGCCGGCAAGTCGGTGATCCTGCTGGAGGCCCGCGACCGGGCCGGCGGCCGGGTCTACAACATGCCCATCGGGGACGGCACCACCAGCGAGGGCGGCGCCGAGTTCATCGGCCCCACCCAGGACCGGATCGCCGCCCTGGCCACGGACATGGGCGTGGCGACCTTCAAGACGTACAACACCGGTAACAACGTATATTGGCGCAACGGAGCCAAGTCCACCTACGCGGCCGGCGAACTGCCGCCCGACCCGGACCTGGCCGACCTCTTCCCCGCTCTGCAACAGCTCGGCACGATCGCGGCGACCGAGATGACGCCAGGCCGGCCGTGGGAGGCGGCGAAGGCGGAGGAGTACGACAGCCAGAGCTTCTACACCTGGTCGCGCGCCAACACGACGACCGACGGTGCCCGCGTGCTGCTGGACGAGTTCATCAGCTCGTCGCTGTCGGTCCGTTCCAAGGAGGTGTCGCTGCTGTACGTCCTGAACTACATCGCCGCGGCCGGCAACGAGGGCAACCACGGCACCATCGACCGGCTGATCAACGTCGCCGGCGGCGCCCAGGAGAGCCGGTTCGTGGGCGGCTCGGCGCTGGTGCCCCTCAAACTCGCGGCCAAGCTCGGCCGCGTGGTCAAGTACAGCGCGCCGGCCCGTACGGTGACGATCGCCAACGGCAAGGTGACCGTCGTGGCCGACGGAATCACCGTGACCGCCAAGCGGGCGATCGTCGCCATGTCGCCCGCGATGGCAGCGAAGATCGACTTCCAGCCGGCTCTGCCGGCGTCGCGGGCGCAGCTCATGCAGCGCTATCCGATGGGGTCGGTCGCCAAATTCGTGGCAATCTACGACACGCCGTTCTGGCGGGCCGACGGGCTCACCGGCCAGGCGGTCAGCGACACTGGCCCGATCGACGCGACCTTCGACAACAGCCCGCCGGACGCCTCCCGCGGCATCCTCATGGGTTTCGTCAGCCAGTCGAACATGCGGAAGCTGGACACTGCGTCGTCCGCCGACTTCGCCAAGGCCTGTCTGGGCAGCTTCGTCAAGTACTTCGGCACCAAGGCCGCCAACCCGAAGCGGACCGCATTCCAGCGCTGGGACAACGAACTCTGGAGCGGCGGCGGCCCGGTCGGCGTCGCCGCGTCCGGCGTGCTGACCGAGTTCGGCGAAGCGCTGGCGAAGCCCACCGGCCTGATCCACTGGGCGGGCACGGAGACCTCCGACTACTGGACCGGCTACATGGACGGCGCGGTGCGCTCAGGCGAGCGAGTGGCCAAGGAGGTCGCCGCCCTGCTGTGAACGCGTGGTGCGGCCCGCTCCGCGCGCCGGTGCGGGTCGTACCACCGTGGTGCGGGGGGCCGGCCGAGCTCACCCCGGACGACCTTGAGGATCTTTCTGCTCGCGGTGTGTCCCTGGGAGCTGGTGATCACCGAGCCGGACGAGGGGATTCCAGCGGTGTCGGCGGCCGTATCCGACGTCATCGCCTACCTGAGCGCTACCGGGCGAATAGGGGGACGAAGAGGCCGAGCGACTGCGGGATGATGCTGGATCAGGTGCGCCCCACGTGGAACTGGACGCAGCGGTCTACGAAGGCACACACGCATAGTGACCGTGATCATGATCCGATCCGAGGCCGTCCCGGCGCCTGTGTTCGCTCGATGTTCGCTCGTCGTTCCGGACCGGGGGACGATCATGGGCCTGGGACTCCCTCGACACCGGTCACTCTGAGTGACTCAGCCGTTGAATGGCGCCAGACGAGAGAGCGTGGTTGCCGAACCATACGTCTGGGCTCCTGGCTGTGGGGCTCGAAACCTCGGACAGGGCTGCTGGCCTGCGGCGTTACCGCACGATCACCGTGGCCGATACGGCAGGATCAGCGCTTGTGCTGGCCTACAGGGGCGACACGGTCCATAACTGTTCGGTGGGTGCCGGCTCGGTCAAGGTCTGTGTGGCAACCGGCGGCGTGGAGTGGAAGCTGCCCGAGCAGCCGTCCCGGCGCGAACCACAGCCGTGGCCACTCCGATTCTGGCCGGGAGTCGAATCCGAGTGCGCGCAGTAGAACCTGACCTGGTCAGCCACAGTCTGCGGCGTGAGCGCTGGCATGGGCAATACGGAGATGCCGAACGAAGTCAACAGCAGGGCATCGCTGCGGTGGTGGCTGATGTTTGTCGGTGCGCGGTCTCAGGACTTGCTTAACCATTCGTTCTCAGGAGTTGCTTGACGTCGCTGTCCCGTGGGTGCCTGCCTCGGACGTGGAGTCGGGTGATGGGGCTGGTGTCGCGGGGGGCCGGACGGCGAGTTCTTCGTCGCCGTGAAGGATGCGGTAATGCGATGACCACGGTGACGAGCTCGCGCTGCTGCGAATCCCGCGGTGCGGTGTTTTCCGGGGTCTCTCGCTTCCTCGATGTCACGGACCTGGCCTTCACAGAGATCGACCGGTTGCGCCCCGAGCCGGATGAGAGCGAGAGGTTTCGGCACGGCCGTCCCCTCGCCCGCAGATCGCCGGACCAGACCTGAGGCCGCTCGTACCAGGTTTTCGGGTATCTGGCTATAGCGACTGCTACATAGTTTCTGATCATCAACTATGTCGTAGCGCATTTACTGATTTCGGATTCTGATAAAGCGACTACTGAACGGGACGTTCAGCAGTGCTGTCCTTCAGTTGTGGGCATTGACCAGGGGATTCTCGTTGTCTACTGTTCTATAGAACGCGTTCTACCGCCCATGGGTGAATGGCGAATTGAGCAGCTCCCATCCCACCCTCCCGCGCGTCGCACCCGGCGCCCTTCACCCCCTGCCAGCGGCTTCCTGTGCCCTTCTTCGGGCACTCCCAGCGCCGCCCACGACCTCACACAGCCGTGCCCCCGCCGCTCGACCGCGGCGTTCCACACGGCATAGGCACCCACGCGCCGCGTTCCGCCGCGGTGTGGAAGGAGCAAGTCTCATGAGACCCCGCACCCCTGCCATCGGCCTCGCTGTAACGGCCGCCGTGATCAGCCTGACTGCGGCCCCCGCACACGCCGCCCCCGGGCTGGTCGATGGAAACCTCTCCGCGTTCGGCTACACCTGCACGTTCGCCAACGCCACCACCAGCGACACGCCACCCAACACCCTGACCGTCGACCGCGCCACCGTCGTCCCGCACTGCGGCGGCGACATCAGCGTGACCCTCGCCAACTCCCCGACGATCACCTTCGACGACACCGCCGGCACCGCCTCGGCCGCGCGGATCGAGGTCAGTGCC
Source organism: Spirillospora sp. NPDC048911 (assembly GCF_043198015.1). NCBI lineage: Bacteria > Bacillati > Actinomycetota > Actinomycetes > Streptosporangiales > Thermomonosporaceae > Spirillospora > Spirillospora sp. NPDC048911. The sequence continues at coordinate 373,698 of NZ_JBICUD010000003.1, forward strand.
GGCGCGCTCGGCATCACCTGCCGCTATCGCGTCTCCGATGTATCGGTCACGCGGGACGGGACGACGCGCACCTACACCGGCGGCCCGTTCGCCGCCACCAAAGTCTCCGGCAGCTTCCTGTGCCCGGCCGCCACGCAGGTGGATACCGCCACCTTCACCTTCCACTGACCGGCCACCCCCCGCCCGGGAGCCGCCGGCTCCCGGGCGGGGCTGCGGTAGACAGTGGGAGTCTCGTCCTGTCTCTGTGGTGTCAAGTGCCCCGCCAGATGACAGTGTTCTCACCGGTGAGGCGGCGGGTCATCAGGTCGATCATCGCGACGTGGATCATCGCCTCGGAACGGGTCGGCAGCGTCTCGTAGCCGCGTGCCAATCGCCGGTGGAACATCAGCCATCCAAAGGTGCGTTCGATGATCCATCTTTTGGGTAGCGGGGCGAATCCTCTGGTGGTGGGATCGCGGCGGATGGTTTCCAGGTCGATGCCCAACCGGGTGGCGTGGTCGACGACCTTTGGTGCGGTAGGCGGTATCGCCCCAAGCCTTGGTGATGGTCGGCGGCGACGGCGGTGAGCAGCTGGCGGCCGGCGGTGCCGTCGGGCACGCTGGCCGCGGTCACGCAGACCGCCGGCAGCAGCCCGAGTCACGGTCGCGGATCAGGAACCTCAACTCCTCGGTGCGCTGCCCCAGGTCCATCAGCAGGTTGCGGGCCTGCTGGGCCGCCCACTCCCCCGACGGGTACGCGGTCACACCGGCCAGGTGGACACGGCGGGTGCCGTGCTCGATGAACAACAGCACGTACAGGCGGCGTAGGACCACCGTCTCCACCTGGAAGAAGTCCACCGCGATGATCGAGTGGGCTTGTGCGGCCAGGAACCGGCGCCAGCTCGGCCCGGCTCTCAAGGCTGCGGAATCCATGCCGGCGTCCTTGAGAATCTTCGACACCGTCGAGGGCGCCACCGGTACCCCACGCCGACCAGCTCACCGTGAAGGCACCGGGTAGCCCCAGGCCGGGTTGTCGCGTGCCATCTCCAGCACCGGCCCGCCAATCGCGACCGCAGTGCGTGGGTGTCCGGGCCGCCGGTGCGGGAAAGTCCAACGGCGTTGCACCAGGCGGACATGCCAGCGCAGCACCGTGCGCGGTGAGACGAACAGCCTCAGCCGCCGACGATCACCAGCAGGCATCAACCGGAACAGCGCCGAGATCACCGCTCGATCCGCCCACGAAGAACGCGGCCGCTTGACCTGCTGCTACAACACCGCCACCCGATGCCGCAACACCGCATCTCTTCTGGCCGGAGGATACCCACAGTCCCCCTCGCGCAGGGGCGGGAGCATCCTGCGGCCTTGACACGCGGTGGGCCGCGTCCGGAAGAATCGGCGGCCGGCGGAGTTGATCGTGATGTGTGGAGGCCGTCATCAACGAGTGGGCGCGGGAGTGGCTGCCGGTACACCTGGAGCGTATGGAGGACGAGCTTCCGGATACGGTGACCTCTCGGGAGACTTGGCGGTGGCTCGCCCATCCGAACCTGATCGATCACGTTGTGCGGGCTCCGGTCCCGGTCACGCCCGGGCGGATGGTGCACCACACTCAGACGTTCGGGCAGCTGTTCATGATGGTCAGTTCCGTCCCGTCGGCGAACTTCCGGAAGGTTCGCAAGAAACTGTTTCCGGAGGGTTACCTGGCGATGCTGGATCCGGTAATGCACTCGTCCGGTTTCTCCAGCGGCTCGGTCGACCTCGCGCATTGGCTGCTGTTCAAGGACGAGGACGGCAGCGCGCTGGTGCTGCTTTGCTACCTGGCGGCCAACCGTGAGGCGATCCCGCTGCTGCCGTTGGAGTTGCTGTCCTCCAAAGAACGCCGCCAAGTCGGTTCTTACATCATCTGATGCGACGAGGAGCGAGCCTCCGCTCGCCGTGACGGTTCCGGCGTCCGGGGCGGACACTCGGGGTCATCACAGCCATCCACTCAAGAAGCCGTGTGCTGCCCGACCCGATCATCTGCCGTGAAGACTCCGCGACGATCCATGTGGTCAGGACGACCGCCGGAACTACGAGCAGGGGCGGATATCTCATCTCCCCCAGCAAGAAGTCGCACGCAAACGTCGAACCAGTGAGGGGTCGGGGTCCGCACGAAAGGTGTGGGGACGACAACGCAACGTAGCCACCGGACCTTCGATGGCGTCGCCATCGGAATCGCCCAAGCATCTTGGCGATGACACCGGCGATCTGGCACAACCACCGCGGCGGCCAGCCCTTCGCCCGATCAAGGGTCGCTTACGGCAGTCGGCTCTGGAACCTTCATGAGCACTTGGTGCTCGGTTTATGAGGAAACGATGATCGCGGGCAGAACGCGGCATCCCGGATGTTCTGCTGGGCGCATGAACAGCAATCACAGGTCCGGTTTCCCGTATCGGCGTACTCGTCGTCCCTTCCGGTACACCCTGACAACGGCGGCCGCGGCCGCCGCGCTCGGTGTCGCCTTGGCCGGGTGCGGTGGCCAGGGCACCGGCGCCCCGGCGGAGGGGAACAGCAAGACGACGAGCGAGGTGAAGCCCACCGGTACGAAGGTGCTGTGGGTGGGTGATTCCATCGCGGGCGCCGAAGCTCCCGCTGTGGGCGCGGCGTTGAAGGCCGGCGGCGTGGAATTCAAGGATGCTTCGTCCGACGGCGGGGGCACGCTCGTCGCCGGCAGCGAGAAGGTCACGAAGATGATCGCCGCTGGCACGTGGAAGCGGCTGGCCGAGAACGTCGAGTCGTTCCGGCCCACCGTGGTCGCCTACCAGATCACCACCTACGACTGGGGAAGCCGGGATCAGCAGCGCGCGGCCTACGAGAGGCTCGTCAAGACGGCCAAGGACGCCGGGGCCACGACGGTGTTCGTTCCGGCCCCACCCATCAAGGTCGACGCCTTCTACAGCAAGTACGCGTCGCAGATGCGTACCGCTCCCCAGGTCGCCATGGAGGTCGCCACGAACGGCGGCGGCGCGGCGGTGTTCCTCGACGCCGCGCAGCTGTGGGGCACCGATGCCTCGGCAAAGAAGGCCCAGCGGGCCGCCGACGGGATCCACAACTGCCAGCAGGGGGCGGCCGCCTTCGCCGCCTGGTTCGCCACGGAACTCGGGAAGAAGAAGGGCTTCACGCCCGCACCCGCGGACACCTGGGCAAATGGCTCGTGGACCAGCGATGACCGGTACATCAAGCTCAAGTGCGACCGCTGAGGGAGCGGCACCTCTCATGACCGAGCGTGGTGCGCACATCCCCGCACTTGACGGGCTGCGCGGGTTCGCGGTCGCGGCCGTGCTGCTCTTCCACGCCGGGCAGCTGCGCGGCGGCTTCCTCGGCGTCGACCTGTTCTTCGTCCTGTCCGGGTTCCTGATCACCGGGCTGCTGCTCGGTGAGGCGGCGGGGCACGGCCGGATCGCCCTGGCCGCGTTCTGGGGCCGCCGTGCCCGCCGCCTGCTGCCCGCCCTGGTCTGTGTGGCGGTCGTGACCGTGCCGGCGACGTGGGTCTGGGGCAGCCCGGCCCAGCTGCGGTTCGCGCTCGACGACCTGCCGTGGGTCGCGGCCCAGACCGTCAACTGGCACTACATCACCGAGCAGATCGGTTACTGGAACGCCTCCGACACCCGGGTCTTCGCCCACCTGTGGACCATCGGCGTGGAGTGGCAGTTCTACCTGGCCTGGCCGTTGGTGGTGGTGGCCTGTGGCCGGTACGGCGAGCGGATGGTGGCCCTGCTCGCCGGGTCGGGTGCCCTGGTCTGCCTCGTTCTGACCGTCCGGCTCGGCGCCGCGGTGGACACCACCCGCGCCTACGAGGGCACCGACACCCGCGCGGCCGGACTGCTGCTCGGGGCGCTCGCGGCCACCGCGCCGGTACGCGATCTCGCGCGCCGGGTGCCGCGCCGCGTGGCCGACCCGGCATGCCTGGTCCTGGCGTGCGCGCTCGCGGTGGCGTGGGCGGTGACCGAGGGAGAGAAGGCGCCGCTGCTCTTCCAGGGCGGCCTTTTCCTGCACTCCCTGGCCGCGGCGGCGCTGATCGTCGTCATGGCCGAAGTGCCTGGCACCCGCGCGGCCCGGATCGCGGGCAGCCACCTGCCGCGCCGCCTGGGTGAGGTCTCCTACAGCCTGTATCTGTGGCACTGGCCGGTGTATCTGCTGTTGCTGCCCCGGATCTCCAGACCCGGGGACCGGGGCGGCGCAGCCGTCGCGATCGTGGTGTCGCTGGTGGCCGCCGCGGCGACGAAGCGGCTGGTCGAGGATCCGGTACGGTTCCGCTCGGGGTGGGCACGCGGCCGGCGCGGCCTGGTCGCGGTGTCGGCACTGGCTCTCACCGGGGTCGCGTTGTGGGCGGTGATCCCCGCACCGGTGCCGGGCGCGGGCACCGTCGACATCGGTCAGTTGAGGTGAGCCGCGTGGGGGGCGGCGGCTTGGCCGTACCGTGCGCGACTGCCTGATACTTCGTTGAATGCCGGATTGCCGCACTCACTGTGGAAGGGGTTCCTGTCCATGACCCGCGTCCTGTTGATCGAGGACGATCCGGCCGTGCGCCGCGGCGTCGTCCTGGGCCTGTCTCGCAACGGGCACGAGACCGAGGCGGTCGGCACCGGTGAGGACGGTCTGGAGGCCCTGGCCGCCTTCAATCCCGACCTCGTACTCCTGGATTTGATGCTGCCCGGCATGAACGGCCTGGAGGTGTGCCGCCGCATCCGCGAGACCAGCCGCCTGCCGATCGTGATCCTGTCCGCGCGCGGCGACGACATCGACGTCGTGATCGGCCTGGAGGCGGGCGCCGACGACTATGTCGTCAAGCCCGGGAGCGCCGCGCTCATCGAGGCCCGTATGCGCGCGGTGCTGCGCCGCGTCGCGCCCGCCCAGGCCGGCACCGGCGCCGATGCGGGGCCCACCACCGCGGGCGATCTGGAGATCGACCGCGGCGCGCTCATCGTCCGCAAGCACGGCCGGGAACTCCCGCTCGCACCTTCGGAGTTGAAGCTGCTGCTCTTTCTCAGCGCCGCGCCGGAGCGGACCTTCGGCCGCCAGCAGTTGCTCGAGGACGTCTGGGAGCACAGCTACTTCGGGGACGCTCGTCTGGTCGACGCCTGCGTGATGCGGCTGCGCGCCAAGATCGAGGAGGACCCGCGCCACCCGGTGTACGTCCAGACCGTGCGCGGCTTCGGCTACCGCTTCGGCCCGCTGCCCGCATGAGACTCGCGCTTCCCCGCGGCCTGCGCCCGCGCCTGGTCGTCGCTTTCCTCCTCGTCGCCCTGCTCAGCGCGCTCCTCACCGCGGCGCTCACCTTTCGCCAGGCCCGCAGCGCGATCCTGGACCGCACCCAGAACAGCGCCGTCCACGACCTGCGCCTCCAGGTCGACTCGCTCGTTCCCAACCTGCCGCCCGACCCCACCGACGCCGACCTGCGCGTCTTCGCCCGCCAGCTGGACCGCGCCTCGGGCTCGCGCGGCTGGCGCACCACCGTCTCCCGCAACGGCGGCCCGCCCATCGGCACCGTGGGCGAGATCAGCAGCACCCTGCGCGCCGCGATCAAGGACGGCGACAAGACCTTCTACGAGCGCGAGGAGCACGCCGGTGAGGCCCGGCTTGTCATCGGCATGCCGGTGAGCCGCACCGGGCGGGGCGAAGGTGCGGGGAAACCGTCCGGGCTCGTCGTCTACGCGGTTCTCTCGCTGCACGGCGAACGGGCCGACATCTCCGCGCTGATCACTGCGGCCTGGGCGGGGGCCGTGCCCGCGCTCGCCCTCGCCGTCGTGCCCGCCTTGTTCGCCGCCCGCCGGGTGCTGCGTCCGGTACGACAGCTGCGGACGGCGGCCGAGAAGATCACCTCGGGTGCCCTGGACACCCGCCTGGACGTGGTCGGCGACGACGAACTCGCCGCGCTGACCGGCACGTTCAACACCATGGCCGCCGCGCTGGAGCGAGACGACACCGAACTACGCCGTATGGAAGCCAACGCCCGCCGGTTCGCCGCCGACGTCTCGCACGAACTGCGCACTCCGCTCGCCGCGATGGCCGCCGTCACCGACGCCCTCGAGGAGGACGCCCGCTCCGGCACGCTGCCTCCCGACACCGCCGACGCGGTCCTGCTCATCAGCGACGAGACCCGCAAGCTGGCCGGCATGGTGGAGGACCTGATGGAGATCTCCCGCTTCGACGCGGGCGCGGCGGTCCTGCACCTGGACGAGGTGAACCTGCGCACCGTCGTCCACAAGACGCTCCAGCTGCGCGGCTGGCGGGAACCGCACGAGGTGATCACCGAGCTTCCCCAGGACGATCCGCGCATCCGGGTCGACGCACGCCGCGTCGACGTCGTCCTGGCCAACCTGATCGGCAACGCGCTGCGACACGGCGCCCCGCCCGTCACCGTCCGGGCGGCCACCACAGAGGGGGCCGTTGTGATCGGGGTCGCCGACCGCGGCCGCGGCATCCCCGACGAGGTTCTGCCGCACGTCTTCGACCGGTTCTACAAGGCGGAGGCCGCGCGGACCCGCTCCAAGGGCAGCGGCCTCGGGCTCGCCATCGCGATGGAGAACGTCCGTCTGCACCACGGCACCCTCACCGCCGCCAACCTCCCGGACGGCGGCGCGGTGTTCACCGTGACCCTCCCGTACGGGCTCTCGCGGGAGAATCCGTCATGAAGCACCAACTCGCCTGGCTCGCCGCCTTGTCGGCGGCCTTGTCCGCGGGCTGCGGCGTCGGTTCCACCGGCCCGGTCCCGGCCGGTGCCCCGGCCTCCGGTCTGCAGGCGGGCTCCCTGTCGCACGATGCCCATCTCTACTTTGTGGGCCCGTACGGACTTCAGGCCGTGACCCGCGAACTGGACGCGTCCGCGACCCCGCAAGAGACCCTCGACCTCCTCCTCAAGGGCCCCGACACGGCCGAACGGGCCCGTGGCCTGATCACCGAGGTGCCGCGGCTCCACGGGCGCCTGACTGCCCGCGCCGCCGACGGTGCCGTGGACCTGTACCTCCCGATGCCCGTGTCGAACATGAACGGCGGCGGCGGCCTCGGCCTCAGCCAGATCATCTGTACGGCGGCCAACGCCGAGGTGCCCGGCGGCAAGCCGCCCCCCGAGGTGAACGTACGAGTCCACGAGCCGGGCTACTCGACGATATGGATCGTGCGATGCAACGCGGCGGGCAACGTCGTTCCCGTGCCGAACCGCTGACCTCAGGACGTGCCGCCCGGGCGGAAGCCCCCGGCGCCTTCACGTTGGTCGTACACCGGTCGATCCGGCTGCGAGGCCATATCGGTGCGTTCGAGCGCCGCTCTGCTCCTCGGCAATTTCTCAGGTCCGCGTCTCAGGCCGTCAATTGCCGCACCCCGTGAACGGTGATCAGCACATAGCGCTCCAGAGTCGTCAACTGGCGCACGTGCGCCGCGCCCTCGATCGTCCCGCGCCTCTCGCGTGGGACTAGCTAACGAGCCGATCGATCACGGCGCGGAACGTGAGCGGGCTTTCAGAGCCGTCAGTGAACCTGACAGGAAGCCCAAGACGCGACAGAGCCTTCTCGTCGACGCCAATCTGACTTGTAGGGCAGGTCGGCGCATCGGTCGATCAGCTTCTGGTCGGAAAGGCGATCGAGTTCCTCACGCACTTGCGGGTCGCGCAGGACATGCCAGATGATCACGATGACGGTGTGGGCGGTGGCGGGCGCGGCCTTCTTGCCGCTCTTCATGCCGAACCGGCGGTGGAAGCGGCGGAACCGGGCACCGACGCCGGTGCTGGTGCGGCCGGTGGCCCAGGCGTATTCGGTGAGGATGGTGCGGATCTCGGAAATTCGTCCGACGTTGCAGACGGGCACCGTTCCCCTGCCTGGTCTGAGAGAGGAATCCACTCACCACCGCTCCCCCATGCGTGCTCCCGTTGCTGGTCCGGCCACCGCAGACCGGGAGCTGGACAGCCACCGGCCGAGCGGCCGAACTCCGCCAGGCAGGCCTGGTCGCTGGGGCCGTGGTGGAATGGAAGGGGCTGAAGATCCCTGACGAGCTCACCTATCAAGGCCCTCGCTACAACCCGGGTCACCGGCCGGTTCTCGATCGGGCAGGGAGTCGACAACCAGGATGCGGACTGGCAGCTGCACACCCCGGACGAGGGCGTCCACCACGGTCTGATCATCGGCGACCGCGACACCGGCAAGACCAGCCTCGTGCGGATCATCAGCGTGGAGACGGTGTGCTCCGGCTGGTTTCGCGTTTGGTCTGCCGATCCGCAGGTGCGACACAACCTGGTGGAGGTCTTTGGCCAGGTTGCGGAGGAGATTGCCGAGAGCCCCGGGGAAACGGTGCGGCTGCTGCGCGCCGCCGTCCGGGAGATCAACGCGCGGCGGCGGTCCGGTGGCTGCATCGGTCGCCGGGCCGACCAGGCTCGCTCTTTTGATCGACGAGGCGCAAGAGGTGTTCGCCGGCCATCCCGAAGCTACCCGGCTGGCCGAGCACATCGTCGCCCACGGCGGCCCCGCCGGAGTTGGTCTCGTCGTCACCAGCCGCAGCGCGGACCTGGCCTACCTCGGCGGCAGCGCCACGCTGCGCGCGGGCCTGGCTGCCCGCAACCGGATGGTCTTCGATACCGGGACCGCGCCCCTCTACCTGCTTGGGCTAGCATTCGCCGGGCGCCCTCCCGCACGATCTCATCGATCTACGATCCGGCCGCGTCGGCCTGCTTGGAAAACCTGCTAAGTGATCCGGAAGGCACACCCCTTCCCGGCAGATCCACAGGTTCCAATTCCAAGCATTGCCCCCGCTCGGCTATCGCCACAACAGGCGCAGCAGACGGAACACCCGGTCGGCGGGCAGAGCGATCTTTTCGGACTTACCTTGCATCTTCGGTGCGGTGGCGAGCCGCGGTCGCTACCTTGAGCTGCTCGGCAGGTGACTGCCATGCACCTCGAAACGCTCGACCTCCGATTCGCCGGCCAGGAAGCCGGCAGCGGTGATGCGAGCGACGGTCTCCTGATAGTGCGCCGAGCCCTCAAGTGCGTCTGCTGCGGCATGGTCTTCCCAGAGTGTGGTGACGACGCAGTCGCCGCCGTGGCGCCCGAACAGGAGCCCGAGGAATCCACGCTGTGCGCGGAACATCGGCAGCGACTCCTCTGCGGCGAAGCGCTCGTACTCCGTTGCCCGTGCCTGGTCTACCTGCGTCCGCCAGATTCGCATGATCATGCTTCACCTTGTACTGCCTGGCGCGTTGGATCAACCGGGTTTGAGGTGCGGTGCCGTTGCCCCCATGCGGCCGGAACCACCGCTCCCGCGCGCGGACTCAAGAGGGGCCGGGGTTAGGGCTGTTCGGAGATGGGTCCTCGCTGCCGCCCAGGTACGGCCTTGCGCACGAGCCGAGGCATGCCGAGGCGGCGGCCGGCCCATTCACCATATCGAGCCCTCAAGCGCTGGCCTCAACCCGCGCTCGTGTGCAGACGACTTCGAGGTCTGTGCAACGGACTTCGGAAGTCGACACCCATATCTCCGCCATGCACCGCGCCCTAGATCCTGACCGCTGGGGTGCCGATCGGGTTCTGGGAAACCTAGTCCCTGTGCCGCCAGTGGTGCCCGAACTCGGCCTCGATCTCCGGGGTCGTGCGGCCGCCCTGCGCCGACCGGATGTGATCGGGGAGGTGGCCGCCGATGGGCGTGCCCGCCAGCACCCGGGCGGTGAGATAGGGGTCGAAGCCGCTGTAATAGCCGAGCAGCCAGGACACGTAGACGCCGTGGCCGTCGAAGTACGGGGCGTGGCCGTCCGCGCCGCCGAGCGGCACCACCCTGACGTCGGGGGCGCCTCCCTCAGCGATCCGCACCGCGTCGGCGGCGCATGCCGGTACGGGACGGGGCCGGGAACCGCGCGGAGCCCATTCCACGTCCTTGACGGAGGGTCCGTGCGCCGGGTCGAAGAGGCATGGCGGGGTCTTGACCGGGACGGGCTGCCCGGCGGCGGCCGCCTGTGCCGCGGCCAGTTCCCGGGCGGCCTCGGCGAGGGCCTCGGTGCAGCCCGACACCTCTTGCCAGTAGGTCGTCCCGTCAGCGGCCTTGGCTCGTTCAGCGCTCGCGGCCGCTGCCCGATGGCGGTCGTGGACGCGCGCGATCGCCGGACCGTCGAGCTCTGCTGCCCCAAGCCTGGCCGCGAAGTCGCGGAGATCCTGGTCCAGGACGCTGTCGATGGCCTCCTGCGTCTCCGCGAAGTCGCGCCTGGCCCTTGCCATGAACGACTGCGGGCCCTTCATCACGTACAGCACCACCGACACCGTCACAAGGACGGCGACGATGGCGATGCCGACATAGATTCCCACCGTGTGCCCGCCGCCTTTCCGGTTTCCGGCTCATGATCGAGGTGCGTTCCGGCGGGTGTCAACGTCGCCGGTGCCGGGGACTGTCCCCGATCCGCAATGGGTCGCGTCCGCACAGGAAAGACCGGGCCGAGCCCCAAAGCCGTTGGCCTGACGCCGCCATCCGGTCAACCAACCGGCCGGGGCGGGCAAACCGCGTTGGGTGCAGCTCCGGCTGAGTGAGCTGGAGTCGTTCAGCGGCCTGGTGCCTGCATGGTCAGCGGCGGGGTTCTCGATCATGACGTCAGCGGCGTCCTCCATGGGGCTGCGTCCGAACTCGGGCGGCGTGGGGCCGAAGTCGCGCTCCAGCCAAGCGATGTACGCCTGCCGGGTCTCGATGCACTCCTGGCGTGTGAGTGCGGGGACCTCGGGATCCTCGACGGCAGGCGCCGACCACTGTGGGGTGCAGCCCTGGTAGGGCCCGGTGATCGAGTGGTCTGTATTCAGCGAGTGCTGTCACTGCCTGTGGCCTTCGCCGAGTGAAATGATCGTGTTTATGAGCCTGCCCCAGCCGGATGACCCGAGGAAGAGCAGGTGACCTTCCTGTTCCTCGCCGATTCTGTGGCTATGGCGGAGCGTCTGTTGCCGGCGGTCGATCTCTTGGACGAGCCTGGCCGGACGTTCCGAGTTTCCCCGCGCTGGTTTGTCGTAGATTCGTTTCCAGGAAAATCACAGGGTCGCGCTCGGTTGTCTTTCAGGATCTTCTTGAGCGTAGTGAGGCCCACTCCGTAGTCGTCCGCCAACTTCCACGCCGGTGTTCCGCCACGGAAGCGCTTGATGATGATCTTGATGTCGGTCTCAGTGAGGAGCTGCACGCGTGGCAGCGGCTGTTCCGAGTGTCAGGGTAGGCGGTCCAAGATGGCGCGGGCTTGGGTCATTTCGTAGGCCAGCAGGTCATCGCTGTCCAGAGATTCGGCCAGAGTGACGGCCTCGCTTAGTACGGCTCGGGCCGCGGCGTGGTCGCTGGCGGAACTCAGCAGGTCACCTAGGACGACCATGGCTCGTACCTGCAATGGGGAAGGTTCTAGCTCAGCCGTCAGGTTGCGCAGTGTGGCTTTCGCGGCCTCGGGGTTGCCGCGATCGGCCTGCATCAAGGCTTTGCGGAACCGGAGCCCACCATCCACGAGTCGATCTTAGATCTTTGCGAAACTGGCGGCCCGGTCCGACGGGGCGGACCGGGCCGTCAGGTGCTAGCGGCAGTTGAAACGCACGTTGCGCAGGTAGTCGTAGCCCACCTTCGCCGTCTTGAGCGGGTCGGGCTGGGAGTCCCGCTCGACGATGTACTCCAGCACTCCCGCCTCGCGGGAGTGGGCGAAGATCCTCCGGAAGTCGATGGTGCCGGTGCCGAGGTCGGTGAACGAGCCGTCCGCCGCCCGGTCCTTGCAGTGGAACTGCAGGATGCGGCCGCGGTTGCGGCGGATGAGGTCGACCGGGTCCTGGCCGCCGGTCACCGCCCAGTAGAGGTCCACCTCCAGATGGACGAGCCGGCGGTCGGTCGCGGTGATGATGTCCCAGGGGCGCTCACCGGTCGGCAGCGTCTGGAACTCGTGGGCGTGGTTGTGGTAGCCGAATCGGAGCCCGGCGGCGCGCGCGGCCTTGCCTGCGGCGTTGAGCCGGCGGGCGTAGTCGCGCCACTCGTCGGCGGTGGCGAACTGGGCGAACGGCGCGACGATGAAGCGGTTGCCGAGCGTCCGGGCGTCGGCCAGCGCCTGCTGCCAGTCGCCGTCGATGCCGACGTGGCTGGACGTCGCGCGGATCCCGTACCGGTCGAGGATGGCGCGGAACTCGGCGGGGGTACGGCCGTGCAGGCCGGCCAGCTCCACCTTCCGGTAGCCGATCTGCGCCAGGGCGGCGAGTGTTCCTTCCAGGTCCGCCGCGAGCAGCGAGCGGAGTGTGTAGAGCTGGATGCTGATAGCGCCGCGCGGCACTCGTCCGAACGTGCTCGCGGCGGCGGTGCCCGGCAGCAGGGCCGTGCCCAGCCCTGCCGCCATACCGCCCAGCAGGGTGCGCCGGTTGATCTCGTTCATCGAGTCTTCCTTTCAGGACGTCGTGAAGGTGAAGTCGTCGAACTCGAACAAGGTCCCGGCGCCTCCGGTGAAGACGAGGTAGAGCTTGCCGCCCTCTCGTGGCGCGCGTGAGACGGTGCCGGTCACGTCGAAGAAGCCCGTTCCGCCGGCGGGCACGGCGGCCGATCCGAGCAGCCGTCCGTCCGGGGCCCCGGCGCGCAGTTCCAGCGTGCCGCCGGTGCCGGCGGCCACTCGCGCCGTGAAGGACGTGACGTTGCCGAGCCAGTACGGCTCGAACATGATCCAGTCACCGTTCGCGATGTTGTTCACGACCTGGCCGTGCGCACCGGTCCGGTTGGCGGTGGTGATTCCGGACTGGAGCTTGTAGTGCTCGGCCTGCCGGTGCTTGGGCTGGGTGATGTGCGAGTCGATTCCTTGGAGGGGCACGACTCCCTTACGCCCGCCGTTGTCGGTGTACTCGGCGGCCCAGACGCCGTAGATGTTCTCCCCCGCGCCATGGTCGCCGTCGTCCGGTGTCTGCAGTACGCCGGAACACCCCGGCTGCTCGGCGAGGGCGTGCTGGTGCGTGGCGTGGCCCAGCAGGTAGGTCAGCTTGACCTTCGAGCAGTCGACGGGGCTGTCCTCTGCGTCCCGCACGACGATCCGGTAGGGAACGGCATCGCCGAAGTTGACGAGCTGCCCGTTCCGGGGAAGCTTGAGGGTCACCTGAGGCGCGGTGTTGCCGACGGTGATGACGAGGCTGTCGGTCGCGGTCTTGCCGCTGGCGTCGGTCACCGTGAGCGTGGGCGTGAACTGCCCTCGCTTGGTGTAGGTGTGCCGGGGGTTCGGCGCGGTGGACGTCGCTCCGTCGCCGAAGTCCCACTTGTAGGTGAGCGCCGTCCCTTCGGGGTCGAACGTGCCCGCGGAGGAGAAGCGCACCCTCAGTGGCTTGCGGCCGGACGTCCGGTCCGCGGTGACCTTGACCTCGGGGCGGCGTCCGGTGGTGCCGATGTGCTCCATGCGGAACAGCCCGGCGTGGTCGTCGCTGGCGAAGTACTGCTCGCCGTAGGTGAGCACGTACAGCGCGCCGTCCGGGCCGAACTCCAGGTCCATGATCTTGTAGTTCAGCGGCCAGGGGAAGCTGGAGACGGTGCCCGGCGAGCCGTCCGCGCCGACGGCGGCCGTCTTGATCCAGCGGCGTTCGAACTCGCCGAGGAACGCCAGCCCGTCGTACTCGGCGGGGAACTTCACCTGCGAGGTGGACGCGGCGTCGTACTGGTAGACCGGCCCCATCATCGGGGACTCCGACTGCGAGCATCCGGTCGGCGGGTTCATGTCGGGGTTGTCGCACCCGCTGTAGCGGATCCAGGCGGGCACCGGCTTGGGCAACTGCTTGATGCCGGTGTTGTTGGGCGAGTTGTTGGCCGGGCCGTTCTGGCAGTCGAACTTGGGCCCGACGGTTCCGGTGGCGAAGTCGTAGTCGCCGTAGGTGTCCTCAGGAGTGTTGTTGCCGGTGCAGTACGGCCAGCCGAAGAAGCCGGGGCCGGTGACCCGGGCGAACTCGACCTGGCCCAGCGGACCGCGTTCGGGAGTGCTGTCGTCGCTCTTGTCGGGTCCGTAGTCCCCGACGTAGACGGCGCCACTGCGCCTGTCCACGGAGATCTTGAACGGGTTGCGGAAGCCCATCGCGTAGATCTCCGGCTTGGTGGCGGCGGTGCCGGCGGGGAACATGTTGCCCGCGGGCACGGTGTAGCCGCCGTCGTCGGCGACCTTGATCCGCAGCAGCTTTCCGCGCAGGTCGTTGGAGTTGGCCGAGGTCCGTTGCGCGTCGAAGGCGGGGTTGCGGTTCGACCGTTCGTCGATCGGGGTGTTGCCGTCGGACTGGAACGGGTTGGAGTCGTCGCCGGTCGCCAGCAGCAGGTTCCCCGCGGCGTCGAACTCGATGTCACCGCCGACGTGGCAGCAGATGCCCCGGTCCGTCGGGACCTGCAAGATCTTCTGCTCGCCGGCCGTGTCGAGGACGCCGCCGGCGCTGAGCTTGAAGCGGGACAGCTGGTTGTAGCCCTTGTACGGCGCGAACGCCGCCTCGTCGCCCTCGGTGGGCGCGTCGGTCAACGGGGTGGAGAGCCGGGGAGCGTAGTAGAGGTAGACCCACCGGTTCTGGGTGAAGCCCGGGTCGACGGCCACTCCCTGGAGGCCGTCCTCGTCATGGCTGTAGACGGGCAACTGGGCGGCGACGCTCGTGCGGCCGTTGTAGTCGGTCAGCCGGAGCACCCCGTCGCGCGAGGTGTGCAGGACCGAGCCGTCGGGCAGCGGGTCGAACGCGATCGGCTCGCCCACTTCCGCCGGCCCCTGCGCGAGCGCGTAGGGGTAGAAGTGCTCGGGGGGCGCTTGGGCGGACGCCGTACGGACGGTCATGGCGACCAGGCTCACCGAAGCGATCATCAGGGCCACCAGGGCCGCCGCGGCGGGGTGGGGTCGCCGCAGGGTTGACCCTACGTAGTCGGACATGATGCTGTGTACTCCTCACCGTTGGGGGGTCACGGATCGGGTCGAGTCGGCATGCGGCCGGATCAGTCGATGTCGTCGATCACTCCTTCCGGCGAGTGCGGCGCCCTTCTGAGCGCCGGGCGCCGGGTGGAGTCCGGGGGCTATCCGGGCTCCACCGGTGTCCGTCTGGGGGCCGCCTCGGCGCCTGACGCCGTGGCGTGCCCACGGGGGTCAGGGGGCGGCGAACACGCGATCGCCGATGGGCCGACGGCCGGACGATCTCATGTGGTCGCGGAGCCCGGCGCGGGAGCGCGGTCCGATGTCACCCCGCGCACGCGGCAGGCGTGGCCACTGCTGGTTCCGGGGACGAGCCCTCATCCGCATCACGCCTCCCCTTCGGGGATCTCACGCCGCAAACGTACATACTTTTGTCGGGCCTGAGAAGACTTACGGCAGTGCGATGCGAACTTTCACCACTGGAAAGACAAAGTCCCCTCTAGTGAGCAGCCTGCTCAGCGAGGGCGACGGTGCGGGCAAGGGCGCGTTCGGCCGCTTCCGGCGTCCGCCTGCCCAAGCCGCAGGCCGGTGACACGTCGACGGAGCGGCCGAGCAAGGTCTCCACCGTGCGGAGCACCTGCCGCTGCTCGGCCAGGCCCTGCTCCTCGTGCGCCAGGCCCGCGATGAAACGGACGTCTCGCGGCATCCGGGCGAGCCGTCCGAGATCCCGGTAGAAGCGGGGCTCCAGCGTGGGCGGCTCGTCGCCGGCGGCCAGGGGAACGTGCACGTAGTCGAGGACGCGGCCGTCCGGCCACGCCCGCAGCAGCGCGCTGGTCAGCGCGACCAGCGGCGCGGCGGACTTCATCCGCTTCAGCGCCTTGTGGTTGAGGTCGCCGACGCACAGGTGGACGCCGAACCGGGTGCCGGGCGGCGCCGCGGCGGCCAGCCGGGTCATCCCGCGGGCGAGGAAGCGCGCCGCCAGGCCGCGCAGGGGCGCCGGCGCCGTGGTCACCATGATCAGTTCCACCGGGAACTCGAGCTGGAAGAGCACGTCGTCGCCGCCCCGGCCGGCGATCTCGTTGATCTCCCGGATGAGCGCTTCCCGGAACGGCCCGCGCCGGGTGAAGGCGGCGGCCGGCCCGAAGGTGAAGAGGGCGAGATCGAGGTCGCCCGGGATGCCGACCTGGAACGACAGGCCGTCCAGCCCGTGCTCGGCGCGGATCTCCTTGAAGACGGCGTAGCTCTCCTCGGCGTCCCGGACGTGGCCGAGGTCGAGCGAGCCGGCGGTGAGCCGGTGGCCCTTCTTCATCTTGAAGACCGGCACGTCGTCGTATGCCGACCAGTCGCCGTTCTTGCGCAGGACGACGTCGGGACGGCTCCTGAAGGTCTCGACGATATGGACGACCCAGTTGCGCCGTTCGCCCACCTCGCCGTCCGCGAGCGTTCGCAGGTGCCGGCCGGCCTTCTGGACGGCGACGGTCATCGCCTCGCGCACGTTTTCGGCCGGATAGCTGCCGACGAGATGGACGGAGCGCTCGTGCACGAGGTCACCTCTCGAACCAGGCAGACGCTGAAGGCTCGCAAGGATAAACGCTTTCGCACGCAGTTTGAATGGCAAATTTGATATGTACCGGGTGATCTGCGGGTTCTCGTCGTGAACACCTATGCCTCCCTTCCAGTCGACGGCCCCGATCACCACGCCCGCCCCGATAACTCTACGAAGTCACAGGCCCCTTTTCGGGTCACCTAAAAGAAGAAGCGCTTTCCGGCCGCCTCGGAGCGTCCGCCTGCGAAGTCGCAGAATCCTAATGATCCATTGACCGAACCCCGCCGGTTACGGCCTGCACACATCAACTCACTGCCAAGGCACATCGCTCTAGTGCAATTAGGCATACATATCACCAGAAAGCGTATTGGGCGGGTGCGTGGCCGCAAGCATTGTGGGCGAGGTGGAAGAAGTTATCGAATCGGCCTTGATGATCGCTAAATGTCCACCGGATCAGAAGTTTCATATTTGATTCAGGAGACCAGAGCGAGGACCCGCGCCGGTCCAAAGGAGGTCAGCACAATGAACGCCAGCTCCCAGATCCTGGTCATCGGAGGAGGCCCGGCCGGTTCCACCGCCGCCGCGCTGCTCGCCAAGGCCGGCCTGCAGGTGCTCCTGCTCGAACGAGATAACTTCCCGCGCTACCACATCGGCGAGTCCCTGCTCGCCTCGTGCCTGCCGACCCTGCGGTTGTCGGGCGCGTTCGACAAGGTCCGCGACCACGGTTTCCAGGTCAAGCGCGGCGGGGTCTTCCACTGGCAGAAGGACAAGTGGCACCTCGACTGGAGCAAGCTCGTCGACGCCGACGCCTGGTCATGGCAGGTCGACCGCGCCTCCTACGACGAGATCCTGCTGCGCAACGCGGCCGAGCAGGGGGCGGAGGTCATCGAGGGCGCCACGGTCAGGAGCGTCGAGTTCGACGGCGACCGTCCGGTCGCCGCGCATTGGGTGCGGCAGGGGGACGCGTCCGTCCACCGCACCGAGTTCGACTTCCTCGTCGACGCGTCCGGGCGCGCCGGGGTGCTGTCACGCCAGCACTTCGACATGCGCAGCCCGCACGACGTGTTCCAGAACGTGGCGACCTGGGGGTACTGGGAGGGCGCGCGGCCATTGCCGGGCGGGCCGGAGGGGGCCATCAACGTGGTCTCGGCCCCCAACGGCTGGTTCTGGCACATCCCGCTGACCAACGGCCGGTTCAGCGTCGGGCACGTCACGTACAAGCGCTGCTTCGCCGAGGAGCGGCCGTCGTTCGCCTCGCTGGAGGCCTACTACCGCGACACGCTCGCGCGGTCGAAGGACATGAGCTGGGTCCTGGACGGGGCGGTCCTCGACGGCGCGGTGCGCGCCGAGCAGGACTACTCGTACGTCTCCGAGCGGTTCTGCGGGCCCGGCCACATCATGATCGGCGACGCGGTCTGCTTCCTCGATCCGCTGCTGTCCACCGGCGTCCACCTCGCCCAGTACGGGGCCCTGGTCGGCTCCGCCGCCGTCGCCACCGCGCTGCGCGGAGAGATGGAGGAGACGCGGGCGCTGGCCTTCTTCGACTACGTCTACCGGCGGGCGTACTCGCGGTTCCTGGTGCTGGTGTCCCGGATGTACGAGCAGTACATCGGGATGGACGAGTACTTCTCCCACGCCCACGACCTGGTGCACGAGGACAGCCGCGCGGGCGACGCCGCGATCCAGTCGTTCACCCGGATCACGACCGGGCTCACCGACGTGCGCGAAGCCAGCGAGACCGGTGGGCGCGCCCTGACCGGCACCCTCGTCAAGGAGGCGGAGGACGTCCAGGACCACACGGCCAAGTCCAGCGTGAAATACATGGGCGGCCTGGACATGTCGCCCGTCTGGAACATCTGGCGCGACCCGCTCGGCCCTGACACCGCCATGGGCGACGTCCATATCGTCACCAGTCCCCGGCTGGGCTTGACGCGACTCACCTGAGCCGGACCGAGCCTCCGTGACCGGTGCACGTCACGGAGGCTCGGTGCCCTCGCCGTCCCATCCCCCATGCGCGATCAGCCACCAGGAATCGACATGGTGCTCCCCACCGGCCGGGCCGCGGCCCGCTTCACCGATCCCGGCACCCGGATGCTGCTGGCCGGCGAAGGCCTCACCACGCCGGTGCTGGAGAGGATGCTGGCGACCAGGCTCCAGGTGCGGGTCCTCCGCCAGGACCTCGTCCCGGTCACGGACGTCCCCGGCGAGGTGACCGCGCTGCTCGGGCTCGGAAGCGGCGGCGAGGCCCTCGTCCGCCGCTCGTGCCTGGTCGATCCGGACCTGTCGCCGGTGTCGCTCAACCAGGTGATCGCCGCCACCGCGGCGGCCGACGGCCGGCTCTACGGCGACGTCACGAGCCTGGACACGCCCATCGGCCACAGCCTGATCGGCCGGCGCGTGCCGCAGCGCCGCGAGATCCTGCACGTCGGCCGCTCGACCTGGTGGCACGGCGGGGTGGGACGGCCGTGCGCGGTCAGGTCCTACGTCATGCTGATCGATGACGAACCCTGGTGCCACATCCGCGAGTGCTTCAACCCGCGCCACGTCCCCAGCGCGGTGGCCGGCACGGTGACCAGCGCGGTGGCCCCCGCACCAGCGCGTCCGCAGCGTGACCACCTGCGCGACGGGCCGGTGATCCTCTGCGGCGGCAGGGGCGGCACGGCGTCCTTCCCGGCGCAGACCGGACGGATCGCGGCCCACCAGCCGCCCTCGCCCGCCCGCGCGCAGGTGGCGGCGGGCGTAGAGCGGCTCCATGACCTCCCGCCGATCGTCAGCCCCGACGAATGCCGCGCGCTCACCACCGAACTCGCCCGCACCGTGACGGGTGACGCGTTCGTCCTGCAGCTGGGCGACCGCGCCGAGACGTCCGCCGGATGCACGCCCGGCCGCGTCCGGGCCCGCCAGGCCCTGCTCACTGTCGGAGCGGCCCTCCTGGGCGTCGGCACCGGCCGGCCAGTGGTGGCCCTGGCCACGCTCAACCATCTGCGCGCTCACCCGCACCCGCCCGGCCGCGCGATCAAGGAGATCATCGCCGCCGCGGTCGCGCCGGGAGCGGCCACCGGCCTCATCGGCGAGATCGGCCACCTGCTCACGGCCGCACTGGACGTCCCGCCGCGGTCGCGATGCCTGCACTCCCTGGTCCCGCCGATCTACACCTCCCACGACGCGCTGACGCTGCCGTACGAGGAGGCGCTCACCCGCCGCACCACCGCGGGCGAATGGTGGGACTCCTCGGCCCACCTGCTGCGGCTGGGTCACCGGACCCGCGACCTCCGGCACGCGCAGATCGCCTTCGCCGCGCGGATCCGCAACCCGATCGCGGTCACGCTGGGCCCCTCCGCGCGTCCAGAGGACGTCGCGGCGCTGTGCTCGGTGCTCAACCCGTACAAGCTCCCAGGCAGGCTCACCCTCGTCGCCCGTCTGGGCGCCGCGCGGGTCGGCGAGCTGCTCCCTCCCCTCGTCCAGGCCGCGGCGGGGGTTCCCGTCACCTGGATGTGCGATCCGACGCACGGCGACACGCGGACCACCGGAGAAGGGCGGAAGTTCCACCTTCTCGAGGACATCACCGAAGAGATCCGGGCGTTCTTCCGCGTCCATCGCGACCTCGGCACCACCGCCGGAGGAGTCCATCTGGAGGCCGCGGCGGAGGACGTCACCGAATGCGATCCTCGCCTCGATCCCGCCCAGACCCTGGAATTCCTGATCTTGGTTATGCGCGAACTGCGCCATCAGGCAATGGCCAGGAAGAACGCCGGAGAAAGCGGCTAATTTTCCGCCACAACTCCCCCCAAATACCCACATTTTCGACGTGCCGGGAATCGGTTGCGCGGTCTGGTCGGCGCGGATACTGTCGGCCTCCCAACGCCCCCTTTCTTCCCACAAAGGGGCGCTATTCCTCACCACGTTCGATTATTCCTCTCCACGTTCAACCGAGGATGTGCCAATGGCCCGATCCGGTTCGTCGCCGGGAAGGCGGACTTTCCCCTCCCCCACGTGGTTGTCCCTTCTGCTCGTGTTCCTGGTCGTCCTGGTGCTCGCGGCGTGGCTGGTGTCCGACGACGCGCAGGTGGCCGTCCTGGGGAGCGGCGTCGTGGCCGCCGCGCTGGCCCTCTGGGCCGAGGTGCGCAGAGATCGCACGATCTCCGGAATGGAGCGCGTGCACGCCGCGGAGATGGCCGGCCTGCGGCGCCGGCTGGCCGTCCAGGAGGCGGCGACCCTCCGGCTCGCCAGAGAGCTGCTGCCCGCCGCGGTCGAACGCCTCCGGCAGGGCGCGCTCGCGGAGGAGGCGCTGGGCGAGCTGCTCTCCTCGCCGGGCCTCGACTTGGAGCTGAGGGACGCCCACCACGCCGTGCTGAGATCGGTGCTCGACGTGGTGGACGCCCAGGAGGGCTTCCACGACTCCGCCCAGCGGGCGTTCGTGAACATCGCCCGCCGGGTCCAGGCCATCGTCCACCAGCAGGCACAGGACCTGCGCGAGATGGAGGACAAGCACGGCGACGACCCCGAGGTCTTCGGCGACCTTCTCCATCTCGACCACGGCACCGCGCTGATCGGGCGGCTCGCCGACAGCATCGCCGTCCTCGGCGGCGCGCGGCCCGGCCGCCAGTGGCGCCAGGACGTCCCCCTGTTCAACGTGCTCCGGGGCGCGATGTCGCGCATCGCCGACTACGACCGTGTCGACCTCCACTCGGTCGCCGAGTTCGCCGTCGTCGGGCCCGCCGTCGAGCCGCTGATCCACGCGCTCGCCGAGCTGCTCGACAACGCCACCCGCTACTCGCCGCCGCAGGCCCGCGTCCACCTGACCGCGGTCGAGGTCCAGACCGGGGTGGCGGTGGAGATCGAGGACGCGGGGATCGGCCTGACCGAGGAGGCCCGCGTCCGCGCCGAGACGGCGCTCGCGCAGGCTGCGGCGGGCCTCGACCTGGACGACCTCGGCGAGACCCCGCGGCTCGGGCTGGCCGTCGTCGGCCGGCTGTCCCGCGCCAACGGCTTCACGGTGGCGCTGCGCCCGTCCGCCTACGGGGGCGTGCGCGCGGTGCTGACCGTGCCGAAGGACCTGGTCACCGTGAACCCCGTCCCCGGCGGCCAGATCGCCCGCGCCGCCTCGCTCCCGCCGCCGAGGCCGAGGCCCGCGGTGCCCGCCCGGCCGGCCGGGGCCGCGAACGACGAGGCGGCGGACGCGGTGCCGCGCCGGACCAACGGACTGCCCCAGCGGCAGCGCCGCCGCGGTGCCCCCCTGCCCGGGCCGGTCCAGATCACCGATCCGGTCTCCGGTCCCGTGCCCGGTCCGGTCCCTGGCCCGGTCGCCGGCCCAGTCTCCGCTCCGCCGGGCCCGCGAGCCGAGAAGCCAGCGGAAACGCCCGTGCAGCCCGGGATCTGGCTGGCCGAGTTCCACGAGGGAATCACCGGAACATCCTCCACGGAAGACGCCGGCCGTCCGGCGGGCGAAGCGTCTCCAGGTAAGGACGAGTAGCCGATGGCACCGCACCACATGAACATGGACTGGATCCTCAAGGACCTGGCGACCAGCGTTCCCCAGACACGGCACGTCGTGGTGCTGTCGTCGGACGGGCTCAGCATCGCCGAGTTCAGCGCGGTCACGGGGGCGGGCGGCGGTTCGGACACCGGTGACCGCCTGGCGGCGGCGTGCGCGGGGCTGCAGAGCCTCGCGGCGGCGATCGGCACGGAGTTCCCGCACGGTGAGGGCCGGATGCGGCTCGTGGTGATCGAGGTCGACGGCGGCTTCTTCTACCTGATGGCGGCGGGGCAGGGCGCCTACCTCGCGGTGCTCGCCGACGAAGGGGTGGACGCCGGCCTGATGGGGCAGCGCATGCGCGACCTCGTGGCCCGCATCGGAGAGCACCTGAGCAGCGCACCGCGTTCGAGCGGGCCGGTCGCATGAGCGATGGAAGCCCACGCGCCCGGCGCGGCCCGGCGGAGGGCGGCCCGGAGCGGCTCTACGTGGTCACGGGAGGCCGGAACCGCCCGGCCGAACGCGTCGCCCTCGACCTCGTGGCGCTGATCGTGGCCCGCGGCGCACCCGGACCCGGCGCGCACCCGGAGCAGGCGGCCATCCGCCGGATGTGCGCCAACCCGCTGTCGGTCGCCGAGATCTCCGCGTACCTGTCCCTGCCCGCGAGCATGGTCGGCGTGCTGGTCGGCGACCTGATCGACGGCGGGCAGGTGGAGGTCCGGGCGCCCGCGTCGGCGGCGGCCTTCCCCGAGGCCGCGGTATTGGAGGCGGTGATCGATGGGCTTTCCAGGATCTGACATGAGGGTCGGGCCGCCGGCGGAGGACACGCTGTCCGCCTCGACCCTGGCGGCGGTCAAGGTGGTGATCGTCGGAGGCTTCGGCGTCGGGAAGACCACCCTGGTCGGGTCGGTGAGCGAGATCCGGCCCCTGACCACCGAGGAGACCATGACGCAGGCCAGCGTCGGGGTGGACGAGACCGACGGGGTGGAGAGCAAGACCGAGACCACCGTGGCCATGGACTTCGGCCGGATCAGCCTCAACGACGAGCTGGTGCTCTACCTGTTCGGCACGCCCGGGCAGGAGCGCTTCTGGTTCCTGTGGAAGGGGCTGTTCGAAGGCGCGCTGGGCGCGGTGGTCCTCATCGACACCCGGCGGCTGGAGGTCAGCTTCGACGTGCTCGGCCGGCTCGAAGAGCGCGGAGTCCCGTTCATCGTGGCGGTCAACGCCTTCCCCGAGGCCCCGAAGTATCCCCTGGACGAGATCCGGGCGGCCCTCGACCTGCCCGAGCCCGTGCCCATCGTCGAGTTCGATGCCCGCGACCGCGCCGGCTGCCGCGACACCCTCCTCGTGCTGATGCGCTACCTCCACTCCCTCACCGTTGCGACGAACCGGGAACGATGACCGTGACGCCTACTCCCGCCGGTGCCCCCACCGGCCCGTCCGCGGAGCCGCACGCGAGCAGCGCCGGCTCCCCGCCACCGCAGTGCCCGGCACACGCGGGTCCCGACGGGGGCGGCCTGGTGAACCTGTTCGCCCCCGAGGTCGTGGCCGACCCGGAGACCTTCTACGAGCGGCTCCGCCGCGAGCACGGGCCGGTCGCGCCCGTCCTGGTGGCCGGCGACCTCCCGGCGTGGCTCGTCCTCGGCTACCGCGAGAACCTGGAGGTCGCCCGCACATCCACGCGCTTCACCCGCGATTCGCGCGTCTGGAACCT
Source organism: Spirillospora sp. NPDC048911 (assembly GCF_043198015.1). Lineage (NCBI taxonomy): Bacteria > Bacillati > Actinomycetota > Actinomycetes > Streptosporangiales > Thermomonosporaceae > Spirillospora > Spirillospora sp. NPDC048911. Next base: position 397,251 of record NZ_JBICUD010000003.1, read on the forward strand.
GGCACTCGAAGGGAGGGTGCCGCCCGACTCGCCGCTGCTGCCGATGACCGACTGGAAGCCGATGGTCCGGTTCGCCGAGGGCGACGAGCACCGCAGGCTGCGGTCGGCCATCAACGACAGCCTGGCGGGCCTCAACCGCCGCGGCGTCCGCCGGCACGTCACCCGGTTCGCCGACGACCTCATCGACCGGTTCTGCGCCGACGGCCGGGCCGACCTGGTCACCCAGTTCGCCCAGCACCTGCCCATGCACGTCATGGCCAAGCTCCTCGGCATCCCCGACCAGGCAGCCCCGTCCCTCGTCAAGGCCACGCAAGACCTCATGACCGGGGCGGAGACCGCGGTCGCGAGCAACGAGCACATCGTCACGACGCTGCGGCAGGTCGTCGCGCAGAAGCGGGCCGCCCCCGGGAACGACGTCGCGTCCCGGCTGATCGGCCATTCCGCCGAGCTCGGCGACATGGAGGTCGTGCAGAACCTCCGGGTCGCCCTCGTGATCGGCAACGAGACCACCGTCGGCCTGGTCGCGAGCACGCTGCGGATGGTGCACACCGACCCGCGCTGCAGGGCCTCCCTCGCGGGCGGCCACATGACGCTGCCCGACGCCGTCGAGCAGATCCTCTGGGACGAGCCGCCGTTCCGGACCATGGTCGGACGCTGGGCCGTCGCCGACACCGAACTCGGCGGGCAGAAGATCAAGGCGGGCGACCTGATGCTCCTCGCCCTCGCCGCCGGCAACATCGACCCCGCGATCCGGCCCGACATCACCGCGTCCCTCCTGGGCAACCGCTCCCACCTCGCCTTCGGCGGCGGCGCGCACGAATGCCCCGGCCAGGACATCAGCCGGGCCATCGCCGAGACGGGCATCGACACCCTGCTCGGCCGCCTCCCCGACGTCAGCCTGGCCGTGCCCGAGGACGAGCTGAGATGGGACAGAGCCTGGCTGACCCGCCACCTCGCCACCCTCCCCGTCACGTTCACCCCCAAGCGCCCCCTGGAGCCCGCCCCACCGCTCACCCTGCACAGGACAGTCCACGCCGGGGCAAGCGCCGGCCGAGGGTGGGACGCGACGCATCCCTGGCCCGGCCGGGCGGGCTCAGTCCCGTCCCGATGGCCGTCCCTGCGCCGCCGCTTCGCGCACTGGCTCCGGTGACATCCGATGGACTCCGTGCACCCCGAGCCCGCGCCGGACACCGCGCCGCCGCTGGTCATCAAGATCGTCATCGCCGGTGGCTTCGGCGCCGGCAAGACCACGCTGGTGGGCTCCGTCAGCGACATCCAGCCGCTGCGCACCGAGGCGCAGCTCTCCGACCGCGGCGTCGGCGTCGACGACACCTCCGGCGTGGACCAGAAGTCGACCACCACGGTCGCCATGGACTTCGGGCGCATCACCCTCCGGTACGGCCTGGTGCTCTACCTGTTCGGCACGCCCGGCCAGGAGCGGTTCCGGTTCATGTGGGACGAGCTGGCGTCCGGGGCGCTGGGAGGCGTCGTGCTGGTCGACACGCGGCGTCTGGAGGAGTGCTTCCCCGCCATCGACTACTTCGAGCGGCAACGGCTGCCGTTCATCGTCGCGGTCAACGGCTTCGACGGCGCGGTCCGGCATGACTCCGAGAAGATCCGCGTGGCCCTCGACATTCCCGGCGACATCCCGATCGTGCAGTGCGACGTCCGCGAGCGGGCGTCGGGCAAGCACGTGCTCATGACCCTCGTCGAGCACGTGCTCGCCCTCACGACCAGGCCCGGCGCCCGCTGATCCCCGGCGCCGCCGACCGGTGCCGCCCGATCAGCAGGTTCCCGTCCAGGAGCATTCGAGCGAGGGAACGCGCCGGCCCGGGTCCGACTGCACGGTGAGCCGCTGCTGGCTGGATCCGGCGGCCAGCCGGACGACGATCTTGTCTTGGGCGCCGCGGACGGCCGTGATGGAGCCCGGGTAGGCGTTGAAGAGGATCGAGTAGACGACGCGGACGCCGTTCGGATCCTTGACGTAGCCGGACAGGGCGGTCGCGCCGGTGAGGGTGCCGGTCTTGGCGTGGGCGTTTCCCTCAGCCGCCGTCCCGGCCATGCGGGTGCGCAGGGTGCCGCCGACCCAAGGGTCGGGCTTGCCCGCGATCGGCAGGGCGTTGTAGTACGTGCCGAACCATGGCTTGGTCCGGACGCCGCGCAGCAGGGTGACGAGCTGGTCTGCGGTCTGCCGGTTGCCGCGGCCGAGGCCGGAACCGTCGGCGAAGGCCAGCTGCGGGTTCTTCATGCCGAGCGTCGACACGTACCGCCGGACGGCGGGCAGTCCCGCGGCCCAGGTGCCCTTGCCGGTCTTCTTGCGGCCGATCGCCTTGACGAGAACCTCGGCGATGTTGTTGTTGCTGAGCTTCATGTAGGGAACGGCCAGCTTCGACAAGGGAATCGACGTGCGGGACGCCAGGGTGCGGGAGCCCTTGGGGGCGGTGCCGCGCACGGTCTTGCCGGTGACGGCGATGCCGCGGGCGTGCAGGGCGCGGCGGAAGACGTCGGCGGCGTAGAGGGCCGGCTCGTGGACGCTGGCCAGGCTCGTGCGGGTGCCGCCGCCGGCGGGCTGCGAGCCGGTGACCTCGATGACGTTGGTGCCGGTCTTGCGGAGCACGCTGATCGTGGAGGCGCTCCCGGCGGCACCGGTCGTGGCCCTGTTGACGATCTTGACGTAGCCGGTGGCGGGGACGGTGCGCACGGCGGCGGGCGTCCCGGCGGCGCGCGGGCTGACCTCGACGGCGATGGAGCCCGCGTTGAAGTCGGCGTCCGGCGACACGGTGAGCGCCGAGACCTGCGCGGCGTACGCGTACGGCGCGTCGGTGGGGTCCCACCCCGCCGGCCAGCGGCGGGCGTCGAACCAGGAGTCGTCGGCGACGAGGCGCCCGGTGACCTTGCGGACGCCCTTGGCGCGGAGCTGGGCGGCGAGGCGGTCGTAGTCCTTGGCCTGGAGGGTCGGGTCGCCGGTCCCCTTCAGCACGAGGTCGCCACGGAGCGTGGCGCCGCGGCGCGCGGCGCGCGTCATGACGTTCGTCCGGAACGTGTGGCCCGGCCCCAGGATCCCGAACGCGGCGGCCGTGGTCGCGAGCTTCTGGTTGGACGCGGGAATGAGGGGCGTGCCCCCGCCCCGCGCGTACAGCAGCTTCCCGTCGCCGTAGGAGCGGACGACGACGCCCACCTTGGCGCCCTTGAGCGCGGGGTCGGCGAGGACGGCGTCCAGGTCCGTACGCAGATCGCCGGACGGCTGGAGGGCGATGGTCTGCGTGGCCGCCACCGGGGCCGCGCGCACCGGCTCCGGGTCACCGGAGGTGAGCGTGACGGCCAGCGTGACCGCCGTGGCGGTGGCGACGCCGGCGGTCAGGAGGGTCGTGGTCCTCGTCATGGGAAAGAGGGACATTTCGGAGAGCCTAGAGCCCCCGGCCCCTCGGGACCAGGCTCTCCGCGATGATCGATCAGCGGGTCAGGACTGGGCGAGCTGCGGCGGGAACCCGCCGGTCGCGATCGGGCCCCAGCGCTCGATATCGATCCGGATCAGCGACTTGTTCTGCCGCGTCATCGCCTCGCGGTACTCGTCCCAGTCCGGATGCTCACCGGAGATGCAGCGGAAGTACTCCACGAGCCCGTCCAGCGCCGCCGGCATGTCCAAGACCTCGGCCTGGCCGTCGACCTGCACGTACGGCCCGTCCCAGTCATCGGACAGGACACAGATCGACACCGCCGGGTCCCGGCGGGCGTTGCGCGCCTTGACGCGCTCCGGATAGGTGGACACGACGATCCGGCCATCCCCGTCCACCCCGCAGGTCACCGGCGACATCTGCGGACGGCCGTCCGACCTGCCGGTGACCAGCAGGCCCCGATGGCGCGTTCGAAGGAACTCCAGCAGCGCAGGCCGGTCGACACGATCGGCAGCCGCGACACGTGGCATGCGAAACCCCTCTGCTCTTCTTCCCCGACCAGACCTACAGATCATAAAGCGCGACGATTTCCGCAGTTCAACGGCGTCCCTGCTCCAGGACTCATGAGCCGGTCAGCTCCGCCCAGGCGGCGGCGAGCCGGGGCGAACGCCCGCGCCAGCCCGTCTACGCGGATGCCGTCCTGGTCGAGCGGCATCCCGGCCAGCCGTGCCCCCGCCGCCCGGAACACGTCGAAGCAGCCGGGCCAGCCCGGGGACTCCACGACGACGACCGACCGCCTGCGCAGGTACGTCTGCGCCGCCAGCGCCAGCACCTGGGACACCCCGGTCGTGACCAGTACCTGGTCGGGCGTGGTGCGCAACCCGGTGGCGGTGAGGTGCGCGGCCACGGCGTCGCAGCGCGGGCAGCCCGCTGGGGTGGTGGCCGGCGTCCTCCATCAGGCCGGGCAGATCCTCGGCCAGCAGGGCCGCCAGCTCCACGCCGAGCCCGCTCCCGCTGCGCCGCGTGTTCCGCGACGGCGTGGTGGTCAACGTGCTCAACCCGAAGGTCGCGCTGTTCTTCCTGGCCTTCCTGCCGCAGTTCGTCACCTCCGATGCCGGGACGGCCGGCGCCCGCGCGCAGATGATGGTGCTCGGCGCGGTGTTCTTCGGCCTGGCCTTCGCGCTGGACGCGGGCTACGCCGTCGCCGCCTGATCCGCCCCCGCAGGACCAGGCGCCTGCCGGGCCGCTAGGAGCTGGGCCGGATGTTCTGGTTGATGTGGAAGGTGTTGTCCGGGTCGTAGCGGTCCTTGACCTGGGTCAGCCGGGCGTAGTTGTCCCGGTAGGCCGCCTTGACCCGCTCCTGGCCCTCGCTCATGAGGAAGTTGACGTAGGCTCCGCCGGCCGAGCTGGGGTGCAGGGCCTCCCAGTAGTCGCGCGTCCATTGCGAGATGAGCTCGGCGTTGGCCGGGTCCGGGTCGACGCCGACGATGACGCCGGCCCAGCCGCCGTCGCGGTACGGGAACGCCGTGGCGTCGGCGGGCACGCGGCCGGCCGCCCCGTCGACGGGGTAGAGGTGCATGGTGGAGTGGCCGGTCGGCAGCTGCTCCCCGTACTTGAGGTGGACGTCGATCGCGGCGTCGGAGATCTCGTTGAAGAAGTCCGCCCGCCAGTACCACTGCAGGCCGGCGGGGTAGAGGCCGTCGAACGCGCTCTGCAGGACGGAGAACGGCATCTCGTGGAGGCCCATCAGCAGAGGCGAGCCGAAGGACTTGACCGGTTCGAGCACCTTGTCGGCATGGTCGTGCGCACCGGTGTAGCACCACACGATCGCGGCGGCCTTGCGTCCCCAGAGTTCCTCCGGGAACGGCGGAGCGGGCGGAACGGTGATCAGCCCGAACCAGCCGCTCAGCTCCTCCGGCAGCGACGGCAGCAGTTCCCGGTACCAGCGCATGACGTCGGGAGTGTCGGCCAGGTCGTACAGGACCGGGCCGCCGATGATGGTGCCGCCCTCGCCGATGTCATGGCAGCGGAACGTGAACGAGGTGACGATGCCGAAGTTCCCGCCACCGCCGCGCAGGGCCCAGAACAGGTCACTGTGGGAATCCTCGCTGGCCGTCGCGAACGTGCCGTCGGCGAGCACCACGTCGGCGGCGAGCAGGTTGTCGATGGTGAGACCGAACCGGCGGGAAAGGTAGCCGATGCCTCCGCCGAGCGTCAGCCCGCCCACGCCGGTCGAGGCGAGGAACCCGGACGGGGTGGCCATGCCGAACCCGACGGTCGCGTGGTCGACGTCTCCCCACGTGCATCCGGCGTCGACGCGGACGGTGCGGTTGCGGGGATCGACCGTGGTGCTGCGCAGCAGCGAGAGGTCGATGACCAGCGCGTCGTCCCACACCCCGAGACCGGCCGCGTTGTGGCCGCCCCCGCGGACCGCGAGCTCGACGCCGTGCGCCCTGCCGAACCGTACGCAGGCGATGACGTCGACGACGTCCCGGCAGCGCGCGATGGCGGCCGGACGCTTGTCGATCATGGCGTTGTAGACGGCCCGCGCGGTGTCGTACCCGGCGTCCCCCGGCCGGATCAGGTCACCGCGCAGGGCGGCGGCGAGCTCTTCGTACGAGGCCATGGCGGCAGGGCCTGTTGCCGTGCTCATGTCGTTCCCCCAGAGTCGTGTCGTTCGAACACCGGCACGTTAGGGACCACAGCGTTCGCGCAGCGTTCGCCTCGGCCTCAGAGCAGAACGCCCAGTTCAGAGTCGCGGCCTAGGTCCGCTCGCTCAGGTCGTGCTCGCATCGGCGGAGCAGCGCGGTGCTGCCCTGGCCGGACGCCGTCCTCGCGGCGGAACACAGCCGCGCGATGGCCGATTCGCCCTCGTCGAGGGCGGCTCGCATCCGTATCACCTCGGGCAGCCACCACAGGTCGTCGCGCGACTGCCCGGCGGCGAGGGCGGCGTCGAGGGTCGCGCGCGCGGCGTCCGGCTGGTGGTCGCGCGCCTGGAGGTCGGCGAGCAGCGACAGCCAGTACGGCATGCGGGCGAACGAGCCTTCCGCCTTCAGGTTCCCGATGCCCCGCCGGGCGAGCTCCAGGCCCTCGCCTCCGCCCCGGGCCCATCCGTCGAGGATCAGTCCCCATTCGCGGTAGTAGGCGAAGTCGTACCGGTCGCACAGCTCGCGCAGTTCGGCGACGGTCGTCCCCAGCCGCGCCACGTCGTCGCGCATCTGATGGGTGACACAGCCGTACGCCAGCGCCACGGCCAGGGTGTAGGGGTGCCCGATCGCCCGGGCGAGCTCGATCGCCTCGGCACTGCTGGCCGCCGCGTCGTCGTCGTGGCCGAGCAGCCAGTGGACGTGCGCCGCCCAGGCCGTGCCATGGATGTCGGGCCTGGTCCCGATGCTCAGCACGAGGGCGCCGCTCGCCAGCCTGGCGCCGAGCCGCAGGTGACGCAGCGCCTCGGCGGGCCTGCCGAGGCTCAGTGCCGTCCCGCCGACGGCGAGATGGGCCGGGCCGCTCTGCTCGGAGTCCGGACCGGCGATGCTCAGCGCGCGCACCGCGGTCTCGTATCCCTCGGCTGTACGGCCCTGGACGAACCGCGACGCCCAGAGCGCCACCAGGGCGGCGGACAAGGAGTCGTCGTGGCCGAGCGTTTCGGTCAGCACGACCGAGCGTTCGAGCGTCTCGCACAGGTCCGGCGACGCGTAGCCGTACCTGGCGTTGAGCGGCGCCGCCATGGCCTGGAGAACCTCGAGTTCCTTCCTGTCCCTGTTCCGGCCCGCGGGCAGCGCCCGCACGATCGACAGCGCCTTCCGGTGCAACATGATCGCCTCGGCGTGCGCGAACAGCCCCGCGACGACCTCGGCGGCCCGCCGGTAGTACGCCAGCGCCCGGTCGGGGTGGCCGCCGCGCGCGTACTGCTCGGCCAGCTGGGCCGAGACCGCGTCGGTGTCGTCGGCGTGGAGCAGCTCCAGCCCCTGCGCGACGCGGCGGTGCAGCAGCCACCGCTTCGGCGGGCTGACCTGCGCGTACGCCGCGTCGCGCAGCAGATCGTGCGAGAAGTCGTAGCCGTCGCCGAACTCCCGCACGATCCGGCGGTGCCACAGCTCGTCGACCGCCCCGACCACGGCACCGGCGTCGAGGTCGCTCGCCTCGGTGAGCAGGCCGAGCGTGAAGTCGGTGCCGACCGCCGCCGCCAGGCCGGCCACCTCGCGGGCGGCCGCGGACGCCTGGTCCAGCCGGTCGCGCAGGACGGAGGTGAGATCACCGAGCGAGCCGGAGACGCTGTCCGGATCGGCACTGCCGCGCAGGGCCTCCACGACGTACAACGGGAAGCCGCCCGTCGTCGCGTGGAGCAGGCTCGCGTCGGCCTCCCGGAGCGGCCGGCCGGAGATCACCTCGGCGAGGCGCCCCGTGTCGGCGACCTCCAGCGGGCTGAGGGAGAGCTCGGTGAGCAACCCCGTGGCGCGCATCCGGACCGTCCACTCCGCCAGGTCGGGATCCACACCCGGACCGTCGTCGCGCGACGTTCCCGTCACCATGACCTGGGCGCCGGAGGCCCGCCTCAGATAGAACGCCAGGAACTCCAGCGTCTCCCGATCGCACCACTGCATGTTGTCCAGCACCAGCAACATGGGCCGGCCGACGGCGATCAGCGCACGCGCCAGTCCCTCGAAGAACCGGTGACGCTGCCAGGCGTCCGCCTTGGCCCGCGCCCCGGCCCCGGGGTCCCCGTGCACGCCCGTGGCCGGCACCAGCCGGTCGACCTCGGCACGCCACGCCTCGTCCAGGGTCGCGGTGGCCGACCGGACGACCGGGTGGCGCAACCAGTCGGCCACCGGCGCCAGCGCCAGCCGCCCCGACGACCCGAAGCACTGGCTGCCGGTCACCAGGGCGCCCTGCCGCCGCGCCAGCCCGGCGAGCTCGGTCACCAGGCGGGTCTTCCCGACACCGGCACCACCGCGGACCAGCGCGAAGCCGGGACGGCCCGCCGCGGCGGCCCGCCACACCTCGCACAGCAGGCCGAGCTCCCGCGACCGGCCGACGAGGCGCGGCGCGGCGCCCCCGGACCGGCGGCCCGCCGGCCCGATCGCCGGCGCTCCTTTCCGAGCGCCCTCCCGCGCGGCCGCCATCAGGCGCTGGAACGCCTGCCGCGTGGCCGGGTCCGGAGCGATGTCGAGCTCACGCTCCAGGACCGACGCGCAGTGGTGGTAGGTGCTGATGGCACCGGCCCGGTCGCCCAGGTCGGCCTGCAATCGCATCAGAACGCGATAGCCGACCTCCTCCAGCGGCTGCAACCGGATCCGGCGGCGGGCGGCGTCGACGGCCCCGGCCAGATCACCGCTCCCGGCCCTCGTCGAGGCGACCAGGTCGCACATGTCCACGCACTGGCGCTGGAGCTCTGACCTGGCGTCGAGCACCCAGTCGTCGTACAGACCGGGCAGCAGGTCCCCCTTGTACTCGGCGACGGCCCGGGCGGCGTGCTCGACGGCCGCCTTGTCGTCGTCCCTGGCCGCCGCCGCCAAGGCGAGTTCGCGCTCGGCGGCGAAGACTCGCAGGTCGACCTGGCACATAGGCGTGTCCTGCCAGCACAGATCCCTGGACGTCACGACGAGTGAGGAGGCCTGGCCGAGAATCTGGCGCAGGTGGTGCAGCTCCCGGCGCAGGTTGGTCAGCGCCTGGGCGTCCGCCGAATCGGGCCAGAACAGCCCCGCGATGCGCTGCCGGGCCTGGGGTGACCCGGCATGGGCGACCAGGAACGCGACGAGGGCGACCGTTCGTGGTGAACGAGTCCGCAGTCCGGTCTCGTCATCGTTGATGACCTGGTCCCCCAGCAGCGACACGTACAACATTTCAACGTCGCCTCCCCGGCTTTCAGGCTAGGCGCCCATCCGGGAGATGTGGGTGGTTCAACTGGCCGCGTCAGGCCTGAACCCGCGGGGGTCCAGATGCGTCAGCGCGGCGGCCGTGAAGGTGCGGACGTAGTAGTCGGTGTCGTTCTGGCTGCGTTCAAGATGAGGGCGAAGTACGTCCTGTTCGGCCGTCGTCAGTCCCTCTCCCTTGGCCACTTGCAAGAAGCTCATCGCCGCGCCTTGGCGCACGTGGGGATGGGCGTCGTCGAGGAACCTCAGCCTGCCGGTGAAGCCGATGTCGCCGAATCGTTCGGCGAGGTGGAGGGCGGTGGAGCGCACCCGGCCCTCGGGATCTTCCAGCAGCGCCGGCAGCAGGGGACGCACCTCCGGAAGGTGGTACAGGGCGTTGTGGTAGGTGTCGGCGTTCTCCACGTCGCCGCGGAGCATGTGCGTAAGCCGCTCGGCCGACCGGCGCGCCAGCTCGCGCACCGCGGGGTCGCCCGCGGCGGGCGGGACCGGCAGACCGGGCACACGTCCGGCCCGCCACCGCTCCAGCCGGCCGGTCAGGTCGCCGTCGATCCGCCGGAAGAAGGCGCCCAGCCCCTCGACCGCGCCCAGGCGCACCGGCTCGGCCCGATCCTCCAGAAGACCGAAGAGAAACTCGGCCTCGGGCGCACCGCCGGCGGCTCCCAGCTCCCGGGCGGCCACGGCGCGCAGCCGGGCCCACCGCCGCCCGGATCCCCCGGCGGCCCGCCGCAGCAACTCGACGGCCTCGACCGTGCCCGCGCCGGCCAGTGCCGCCGCCGCGGCGGGCCCGCACCCGGGGTCGGCCAGCCAGGCGGCCGCCGGCGCCACGGCCTCGGGCACGCGGTGCGCGGCCAGCGCGCCGAACAGGATGGTGCGCGCGCCCGCTTCGGTCTCCGCCTCAAGGGCAGCCAGCAGGGCCCGCGTCACCCGCGGATCGGGATCCCACAACCGGCGCCAGGCCGCCTCGCGCGCCTCAGGCCCGTTACCGGCGCCCATTCCCGGGATACCGGCCTGCGGGGAGTCCAGCCGGTCCAGCGCGCGCCGGCGCACATCGGCCGTTCCGGTGCGCACCAGATCGGCCAGGACCGCGTCGGCCTCGGGCAGCAGGCGCAGCAGGCATCCGGCCGGCCCCCACACCAGCGAGTCGGAGTCGGCCACCAGCGGGATCAGCGACTCGGCGGGCACCGCCACCTCGGACCGCAGCAGCCAGTCGAGCACGACGGCCCGGTTGCGCAACGCGGTGTCCTCGACCCGCCGCGCGAAGCACGCGGCCACCTCGGGGCCGGTCGCACCGAGCCGGTTCAGCGCGTTGACCGCGCGCCGCCGGACCTCGGCGTCGGCATCGGAGCACAACACCGTCAGCGGCTCGATCGGCGCCTCCTCGCCCTGCCCGCCGAGCTGCCTGCCGAGCCCCAGCGCGGCCGCCGCGCGCACCTGCGGCGCCGGGTCCGCGGCCAAGGCGGCCAGTTCGGCGGCATGCCCGGGAGCCCGGCTCAGGCCCTTGGCCGCGGCCGCGCGGCGCTCAGGATCGGGTGAACCGAGCTCGCGCAGAAAGAAGGCCACCTGGTGACCAGCGATCATGACCATTCCCCCGGTGATCGGTCCTGTGGAGAAGACGATCCAGGTGAGCGGCCGGTTGACAAGATCAGGTCAGCCGGCGAACCGGAGGACGGCGTCGTAGGCGATGCCGTACCCCACCGAGGCCGTCCCGCACCTGCCCTCGATCGCGGTCGCCTCCACCGCCAGGGTCCGCACTCCGGTGACCCGGGCCCGCACGGACGCCGGCGCTCCCCGGGCCACGACCCGCCGTTCGAGCACCGCGCCGTCCCCTCGCAGGACGACCTGGACCTTCAGTCCCGCCGGGGCGGCCGAGCCGAGGATCAGTGCGGTGGACAAGGTCGTGTAGGCCCTTCTCAAGTTGAACCTGGTGACGGCGGGCGTCTCCTCGCAGCCCACCCAGAAGGTCGTGCTGCTGGTGGACGTGCGTCCGCCGAGCACTGCGGTCCGCCGCCCGCCCGAGGGGCCGTCGGCGTCCGCCCCGCTGAAGACCTCGAAGAGCGCGGTGGTCTTCGGCGTGGCGCGCGCGGGGGGACTGGAAGGCGCGGTGGGGCCGGGCCGGGCGGGAGGGCTGGACGGGGCCCGTGTCGGCGGCGGCGGGGGCGAGGACATCGATGCCATCGGGGTGGGCGTGCGGTCATCGCTCACGATCGGCCTCGGCGGGACGGGGGCGGGCGACGGCTCTCCCACCGCCCGGAACTGGGCCTGCGTCACGGTCGCCGCGACCAGCACCACGGTGATGGCGCCCCCGACGGCGAGCACCTGCCGGCCCGTCGGCTGCCGGGCGGCGGCCCCGAGGAACCTCCCGGAACGATCGACAGCACGTTGGAACGGTCCCTTGCCTTGATGCCGGCCTCTCACGGTTCCGATCGCCCCTCCTGCCTCACCAGGCGGCCGATGCCACCTGAGTCACCTCCTCCAGATAGAACGGCTCCCACCGGCCCAAAGGCTCATCGTTCGGGGACTTATCCTGCAGATTCGCGACCTTGAGGGACTAAGGGTCCGCTAAGGTCACCGGCCATGGCGAATCGGTCATATCTCTTCGTCGGCGACCACGAGGGGATCAACCCCGGCTGGGCGGACGACATCCCCGACATCGAGCAGTGCGTGCTCGCCGAGGACGTCTACTGCGTGCCGCTGCTGTGGCTGGCGATGTTCCGGCCCGCGGACCTGGTGACGACGACGTTCCCTCCCGAGGACGATGACGACGACGAGGGCCCGGTCGAGGTCACCGCGCCGCTCGCCCCGACGGAACGCGCGCTCGCCCAGCTCGACGCCGCCCTGCCCGCCCTGCACTCGATCTTCCAGGACGCCGGGCGGCTGGACGAGCACGCCGCGCTGCTGCGCGAGGGCATGGAGTCCATGCCGGGCCGGTTCGTGACGATCGAGCTCTACGAGATCGCGGTGCTGATCGACGAGGAGAAGTACTACCGGGACCTGCGGGCCGGGCTGGGCAGCCTGGACGGGCCCGGCGACCTCGCGGCGGACCGGGCCCGCCTGACGGATCTGGCGCAGTTGCGCGAAGGACGGCCGTTCCCGCCGGCCCGGCTCGTCGTCGACGGTCTCGACGCGCCGGACGACGACTGGTGGAACCACAGCCGGCTGCTCGGGACGGGCTATCTCCGTCCGGTGCCCTGGGAGGCCTCCGCCGCCGCGCCCGCCTGACGGGCGGAACGCGCTAGCACTCCTTCGGGGACGTGACCGACACGATGTCCCAGCCCTGGTGCCAAACCTTCTTCTTGCCCTTTGTCCCGGGATTCACGGTGATGCACGCGTGCTGATGCGGCTTGCTCTTGCCGGCCTTGACCACGACCCTGATGGTCCGCTTCGTCTTGCAGTGGTTATTGAAATAGAACGTCGTCGAGTCGCGCGCCTCGTCGTAAGAGATGTTGAACTTCTTGCCCTTCGGCTTGGAGCAGGCCCAGCCCTTGCGCGTCTGGATCTCGGCGGTGCCGCCACCGGCGCCGGCCTTGGCGGCGGGAGCCGCGGCTTGAACTGAGGTCTGAGCGGATGCGGCGGGCGCGCCCAGCATCGCCAGAGCGATTCCCGGCACCGCGAGTGCGGGCACCAGCTTCTTGTAGCCCATGACCGTTCCCTTCTCTCAATGGGATTTCTTGAGCGTGATTTCTTGAGCGTGCCTGGAGCCTAAGAGTCCGATGCCGGCGCACATAGGCCACAGGGAGCCAATTCCCTTTTAGTGCCGGGGGACTATGCCGAACGCCTCGACCCGGCTTTATCAGCTGCCGGATCGAGGCGTTCGGATTGTCGTCAGGAGATTTCGGGAAGCCACACTCGCATGGCGGCGGGACCCCGATTTCCCCACAGGTGGTACGGGATGAGGGTGAGGGGCTCCGGGGCGTCCGCCGAGGTGGCCGGCTCATCTCCGTAGGGCCAGGGTGTCTCCTCCGGGCGGGTCTCGCGGGCGTTCACGGTCAGCGTCACCGCCGAGCCCAGATCGGCACTCGTGCTCTCGGCTGGAGGTGTCGCGGGATCCACGCCGAGCACGTCCAGCCGGGTGTCGGGGGACTCGGCGCAGTAGACCAGCGGACCGCGCTCGACCGCGACGCAGCCGCGCACGGCGTCGATGCGCGGGTCGGGACGGGTCCAGCGGGGACGCATCGGGAGGTCGAGCCGGAGCTCCTCCCCCGGCCGCCAGTCGCGTTCGATCGTGACGAGCCCCGGGGCGGCGGCCTGCCGCGTATCGCCGTACGACACCGACGCGCCGTCCGACCACGCCGGAACGCGGAGGCTGATCCGCCATGGCCCGCCGGGCGCCTCCATGACTCGTACGGTCACGGCCCCCGACCAGGGATAACCCGTCTCGACGCGGAGTCCCACGCGGCCGCGGGGCAGGGCGGTCTCGATCGTGCACGCGGTGAGCTGGTGCAGTTGGACGCCGTGGTCGTCGGTGGTGGCCACGTAGGCCGGGAGGCTCGCCAGTGTCCGGCCGAGGTTGGCCGGGCAGCACGAGACCGCGAGCCATGGCGCCCGCCGGCCCACCGGGGGCCGCCCCCAGGGCCACTGCCCCTCCACGCGCGGCCCCGGGACGCGCTGCTGGAGCGTGTTGACGTAGAAGAAGGCTTGTCCGTCCATCGCGGGCGAGGCGGCCACGACGTTGTAGAGCGTCCGTTCGGCGAGATCGGCGAAACGCGGCTCGCCGGTGGCCAGCAGCAGCCGCCAGGAGAGCATGACCGAGGCGACGGCCGCGCAGGTCTCCGAGTACGCCGATTCCGGGGGCAGTTCGTGGTCCTCGCCGAACGACTCGCCGGAGTAGCGCGAGCCCATTCCGCCGGTGAGGTACGTGCGGGCGGCGACCGTGCGATCCCATTGCGCGATCACGGCCTGCAGCAGTTCGTCGTCGCCCGTCTCCACGGCCACGTCGACCGCGCCGCTCGCCAGATACAGGGCACGGACGGCGTGACCTCGCATGACGCGGGCCTCACGGACCGGCACGTCGTCCTGGAAGTAGGTCCGGCCGTATTCGATGTCGGCGAGCGCCGGCCGGCCGCGCCGTTCCACGAACAGCCGAGCCTGTTCCAGGTAGCGGTCGTCGCCGGTCACCCGCCACAGCTCCACCAGGGCCATCTCGATCTCGGCGTGGCCGCAGACCCCCTCCCTGCCGTCCGGTCCGAACTCGCGGTACACGTGGTCGGCCGCGCGCCGGGCGACCCTGGTCAGCTCGTCCTCGCCGTGCGTGCGGGCACGCGCCACGGCCGCCTGGATGAGGTGGCCGTAGCAGTAGAGCTCGTGGCCCCATTCGAGGTCGCCGTAGCGATGGCCCGGGCCGAGCGGGCCGAACCGGGTGTTGAGGTAGCCGTCCGGTTCCTGGGCGGCGGCGACCAGGGCGGTGATCTCCTTCAGCCCGGGGGCGTCCGCCCCGGCGCGCGCGGACTCCCAGGCGAGTCCCTCCAGCAGCTTGTAGACCTCCGAGTCGGCGAACTCCCGGCCGCTGAGCTCGCCGGCCGGGCGTCCTTCCGCCGCGACGCGGAAGTTGCCGATCCATCCGGTACGGGTCATCCAGTCCCGGCAGTGGCCGAGGATGACCGAGGCGTTCAGCTCCTGCCGGTCGCCCCAGAATCCGGGGGCGAGGCGTACTTCGTCGACTCCGAGCGGGCGCAGCGCGCCCCTGGTCGGAACGACCGGTCCCTTGATCGGCTCAGCCACGCAACGCTCCCGACATGAATCCACGCACGTAGTGGCGTTGGAGGACGAGGAACAGCACCAGGCACGGCAGCGCCATGACGACCACGCCGGCCTCGAGCGCGCCGTAGTCGATGGCGCCGAACGTGCGCTGCTGCATGCTCACGGTGGCGACCGGCAAGGTGAACTTGGCGGCGTCATTGATGAGGATCAGCGGCGCGAAGAAGTCGTTCCAGGCGGTCAGGAAGGCGAAGAGCCCGACCGTGATCAGCCCCGGCCGGACCGCGTGCAGCAGGACCCGGAGCAGGGCCGTGAACGTGGTGCAGCCGTCGACGAGCGCGGCCTCCTCCAGTTCCTTGGGCACGGCCTCGAAGGAGTTGCGCATCATGAACACCGCGAACGGCAGCTGGAACATGACGAGCACCAGGCTGAGCCCGACGAGGGTGTTCTGCAGGTGCAACCATCCGAGCAGCACGTACAGCGGGATGAGGATGGTCGCGTACGGCACCATCAGGATGGACAGGGTCGCGAGGAAGAGCAGGTTCTTGCCGGGGAAGGAGAACCGGGCGAACGCGTACCCGCCCAGCCCGGACACGACGATCGTGCCGGCGACCGTCATGGCGGAGACGGCCACGCTGTTGAACAGGTACGTCGGCAGCCCCTCGCCGTAGCCGGCCATCTTGGTGTAATTGCCCAGGCCGAAGCCGGACGCCTGGCCGCTGCCCGGCTGTCCCTTGAGCGAGGAGTAGCCGCTCCACAGAAGGGGGAACAGGAACAGCACGGCGAGACACGCCCCGGCGCCGTGGAAACCGAATCGGGCCCTCATCCTTTCTCCTTCCGGGTGCGGTGCCGCAGCACTCCCAGCTGGACGACGTTCAGCACGATCAGGACGGCGAGCACCACGACCGACAGCGCGGCGGCCGCGCCGAGGTCGAAGCGGACGAAGGCCTCCCGGTAGATCACCATGACCATCGACATCGTGCTGTTGTCCGGCCCGCCCTGGGTGAGGATGAAGAACTGGTCGAACGCCAGCAGCGAGCCCGTGACGCTGAGCGTGAGCATCAGCGCGATCGCGGGCCGCAGCAGCGGCAGGGTGATGTGCCGGAACGTGGCCCAGCCGGACGCGCCGTCCACCCGGGCCGCCTCGTACACCTCCACGGGGATGCCCTGGAGCCCGGTGAGCAGGATCAGCATGTTGAACCCGGCGAACCGCCACAGGACGAGGACGATCGTGGAGAACAGCGCCATGTCGGGTGTGCCGGTCCAGGCGACCGGCTCGTCGATGACGCCCAGCCCGCGCAGCATCGGGTCGAGCGGCCCGATGCTGTTGCTGAACAGCCCGTAGAAGAGCAGCGAGGCCGACGCGAACCCGACCGCGCAGGGCAGGAAGAACGCGGTCCGGTAGAAGCCGGTGCCGCGCCGCCGTTCCTGGACGAGCAGGGCGAGCCCGAGCGCCGCCCCGGACAGCAGCACCGTGATGATCGCCGTGTACTTGAGGGTGAACCAGACCGCGTCGCGGAACAGCTGGTTGTCGCGCGCACGCGTGTAGTCGGCCGGGAAGTTCGCGGTCGGCTCGCCCAGCAGCGGCCACCGGTGCAGCGACATCCAGAACACCATGACGAGCGGCAACAGGAAGAACACGGCCACGACGACGGCGGTGGGCATGGCGTAGCCCCACCCCGCCAGGCCGCGCGACCGCCACCAGGGCCGCCGCGGCGCCGGCCGCCGATCCCGCGCGGACTCGGCGTGCGCGGAGCCGCCCGGCTTTCCGGCGCGGGATCGGGCGATGGTCACGCTCATCCTCACTGCTGCTTCAGCGCGGCGGTCAGCTTCCCGGCACCGGCCGTCAGCGCGCCGGGCACGTCGTTCCCGAAGACCGCTCCCCTGGCGACCTGCAACCACGGCCCGTTGGGATCGTTGTAGGTGGGGCCGAAGTTCATGGCGAACGGGGTCTTGCCCTTGGCCACCATGCTGTTGATGAGGACGACCCGGGGGTCGGCGGCCGAGTACTTGTTGCCGGCCAGGTCGGTGCGGGCCACGACGTCCTTGTTCTTGGCCACGATCTCGGTCTGGGCCTGGTCGGACATGGTCCAGGAGATGAAGTCCCAGGCGGCGTCCGCGTTCTTGCTGGTCGAGGAGATGCCGACGGAGTCCCCGCCGACGAACGTCGACTCCCCGCCGTCGGGCCCGGGGATGGGGGCGACCCCGACCTTGACCTTGTCGTTGTCGGGCATCGTCCCGAGCGTGGTGGACGGCATGGGCAGCAGGCCGACCTTCCCCTTGGGGAAGACGCCGGTCCAGGTGGCGCCCTTCTCGTCCTTGGTCGCCGGGTCGACGACGCCGTTCGCCCAGAGGTCCCGGTAGGTCTGGAAGACCTGCTGGGACTGCGGGGCGTCGATGGTGGACGTGGTGCCCTGCTCGTCCATCACCTCGCCGCCGGCGGCCCAGATCGACGGCCAGTAGGTGAACACGTAGCAGCCGCCGCAGGAGCCGCCCCAGAACGTGCCGTAGGTGTCGCCACCGATCTTCTTGCGGATGGTGGTGGCGTGCTGGGCGAACTCCTTGAGGGTCTTCGGCGGCTTCTCGGGGTCGAGGCCCGCCTTCTTGTAGAGCACCTTGTTGTAGAAGAGGACGGACAGGTCGAGCGTGTGAGGCAGGGTGTACTTGCGTCCCTCGTACGTGCCGAGCTTCATGTGCGACGGAGCCATGGCGGCGGCGTACGGCAGTTTGGCGATCCGGTCGGAGAGGTCGAGGAAGAGCCCTTGCGAGGTGTACTTCGGCACGAAGATCACGTCGGCGGCGAAGACGTCCGGCAGGTTCTTGGCCCCGGCGGCCGCGGCGATCCGGGGCTGGTAGTTGTCGACCGGGATGACGGTGAGCTTGACCTTGTTCTTGTGCGCGGCGTTGTAGGCGTCGACCAGCCTGCGGGACTGCGCCTCGGTGGGCGACCGGGTCCACATGGTGATCGTGGTGCCGTTCGCGGCGTTCCCCGAGTCGCCGTCGCCGCCGCCACAGGCGCCCAGCGCGAGTCCCAGCGCGAGCATCCCCACGGCGCATCGATTGGTCTTCATGGCCCTCCTTCTGGAGACCGAAGTGTGTGAGGCGTCACACGGACCATCGTCCCGAAACGACCTGAAAGGTTTTCGGTACTCTGATAAGAGCTATAAACCTGGAGAGAGACCCTGTCAACGGCCCATTGCTCGAACGTGTCCTTGGGCGGCCGATGTCGGCCCATACGAAAGGTTTTCTGCGATGGGACGGAAGCGATCGGTCACGATCAGTGATGTCGCGGCCGGTGCCGGAGTGTCGATCGCCACCGCTTCCAAGGCGCTCAACGGACGCGAGCAGGTACGGGCCGAGACCCGCGCCCGGGTGCTCCAGGTCGCCGAGGAGCTCGGATTCCAGCCCAACGCCCTGGCGCGCGGCCTGCTCAGCGGCCGGACGCAGACCGCCGGCCTGCTCACCGACGGGGTCGACCGGTTCAGCCTGCCGGTGCTGCTGGGCGCCGAGGACGCCTTCGGCGCCGGCAAGATGTCGGTCCTGCTCTGCGACGGCCGCGGCGACTCCATCCGCGAGCAGCACTACATCCGCACGCTGCTCGCCCGCCGCGTCGACGGCCTCATCGTCGTCGCCGAGAGCACCGACCCGCGCCCGTCCATCACCGACGACCTGCCGATTCCCGTCGTCTACGCGTACGGGCCGTCCACCGACCCCGCGGACGTGTCGTTCGTGCCCGACGACGTCGGCGGCGCCGGGCTGGCCGTCAACCACCTGCTCACCCTGGGCCGCCGCCGCATCGCGCACGTGACGGGTCCCGTCGACTACCTGGCCGCCAGGGACCGCGCCGTCGGGATGCGCGCCGTCCTGGACGAGGCGGGCCTGCCGCTCGCCGGAGGAGAGGTGCTGCACGGCGCCTGGTCACAGCGCTGGGGCCGGCAGGCCGCCGAGCTGCTGCTGACGACCGCTCCCGAGCTGGACGCGGTGTTCTGCGGCAGCGACCAGATCGCCTATGGCGTCGCCGAGGCCGCACACGAGCTCGGCCGCCGGGTTCCCGACGACCTCGCCATCGTCGGCTATGACAACTGGGACGTCTTCGCCACCGAGGCCCGGCCGCCGCTGACCACCGTCGACATGAACCTCGAACGCCTCGGCCGCGCCGCGGCCCAGCACCTGTTCACCGCCATCGACGGCGGCGCCGGCGGCGGCGTGCACCGCATGCCCTGCCGCCTCGTCGTCCGCGACTCCACGGCCCCCCGCCGAAGCGGCTGAACGCCCCCGCTACATACGAAACCCTCCTTGTGCGGGGCCCCACACCGGCCCCGCGCAAGGAGGAGACCATCTAGCTCCTGGAGGAGCCTGTCACTTGAGCCAGAGCAACCAGTCGCTCGGCCGCTCGGTGCACTTGTACGCGTTGTAGTTCTCGCGCACGTACTGCTGACCCGCATCAACACACTTGCTCCTGGTGGGGTAGGAGCTGTGCGGCTTGAAGTCCGCAGCCTGGGCGGGGACGCTGAACCCGCCGACCACCATGGCGGTGACACTCGCGCCCATCAGGATCTTCCGTACACGCATTCTCGGCTCCTCTCGCCGGACCAATTCCCGAAGATCATCGCAACGGGACAGGAGCTAAACGATCACAACAGCTGCCGAGGCCACGTGATGATCTTCGGGTATTCGCGCCGTTGAAGATCGTCCGCGCCGGGTGCTGTGATGGCTTACGGCATTGCCCTGAATCCATGTCGTCCTGACTGCGCGGCGTCCTGACTGCGCGGCGTCCCGGACGCATGCGGCGGCCCGCCGGGAGCGGGGCGCTCCCGGCGGGCCGGTTTCTCACCAGTGTGGGCGCAGCAGGCGTGGGCTCTGTAGGTGTGAGCTCAGTAGGGGCAGGTCTGGCGGTACACCTGGATCGTCGGGCTCGGCGCCGGGGGCGGCGGGCACAGGAACTGGTTGTAGCGGGTGTCCTCGTCGACCCACCGCTTCATCCACGAGATGGCGTATTTGGCGATGGTGTCGTTGTCGCTGGTGAAGGTGAAGTGCCCGGCGTTCTCCAGCTCCAGGTACGCCTTCTCGCCCGCGAGCTGCGCGTAGAACGGCTCGGAGTGGAAGCCGGGGCTGGCGACGAAGTCGTTGTCCCCACCCATGATCATGGTCGGCACGCGGACGTTGCTCCAGTCCATGCCGAGGTCCCAGGGCGCGAGCGGGATGGCGGCCTTGAGGCTCGGGGTCTGCTGCGCGGCGCGCAGGGTGCCGCCGCCGCCCATGGACCAGCCCATCACCGCGAGCCGGTTCGGGTCGATCCGGCTTTTGACGGTGGCGTCCTTCTTGATGTAGTCGAGCGCGGACAGCAGCTGGGCCGCCCTGGCCTCGGGCAGGTCGAATCCGGTGGTGATCTCCAGGGTCATGACGACGAAGCCCTGGGAGGCGAGCCGTGGCCCGTACCAGGACACCAGGGCCTCGGGTGAGACGAAGCCGGGCGCGACGGCGATCGCGCCGAACGTGCCCTGGCTGGTGTCGGTCGGGTAGTAGAGGGTGCCCTCCCGGATGCCCGGGTGGCTGAACGCGCCGACCTTCTTGCTGGCGATGGCGAACGGGCCCAGCTTGGCGGTGACGCTGGCCTCGGTGGGCGCCGGCCCGCGCTGGTAGGGGTTGGCCACTGCTTGGGCGGGCGCGGGACTGGCCATGATTCCGGCGACCAGGGCCGCGATCGCGGGAATCAGCTTGAACGATTTCTTCACCGGCGGGCTTTCCCTTCCATGGGGACGGGGCGGCCATCAGTGTGGAATCGTCCGGACGTTCGCGCTGTGCGGAAATCGCTGAACTTGCCCGCGTTCCTTTATCGGAAAGCGTGGCTGTCCGAAAGCGCGGCTACCCGATGCGGACGGCCGACACGATCCATGCCTCGCTGGGGCACTGGAGCGTGAAGCCCGGCGCGTGGCCGGCCAGCTCGCCCGGCTCGACGGTCACGCCCGCCGCCGCGAGCTCCGTGACGACGTCGCGGAGCGGCCGCCCGAGCAGCTGAACCCGCTCGCAGGTGACCGTGCGGGCGAGCGAGGCGATGACGATCCCCGTGAGGACGTCGTCGGCGTCGAACTCCAGCGTCAGCCCGTGCTCGATGTAGGAGTCCTCGCCCGCCGCCCCGTACTCGGGGACGGACTCCAGGCAGGTGCCGAGCATGGCCCGGAGGTCGTCCCGCCGCATGCCCAGCCGCACCGGCCCGGTGCCCACGCCCGGCGTGATCTCGTGGTCGGTGAGCGTCCCCACGCGCGACTCGCCCTCCACGAAGTCGCCCACGCGGCCGCGCCGGTCCTTGGGGAAGAGCCCGACGATGGACACGTCCCTGTCCGCGCACCAGAGGTTGAAGCCGTCGTCGGGGAACTCGCACCCCTCGTCGTTCTCGACGAACGGGCGGCCGAGCATGTCCAGCTCGTCGCGGACGGCGATGTACGGGCGGCCGAGCAGCTGCACGTCCCGGTAGTAGAGAGGGGTGTCGAAGACCTCGATGTAGATGAGCCGCTCATGGTCGTCGTGATGGAGGATCAGCCCGTGCCGCACGTACTCGTCGGCCAGCCCGGTCTGAGCGTGCCCCTTGCGGAACGTGCGGTGGCTGCCCAGGCGCTGCTGGAGCACGGCACGCTCCTCCCCCAGCCGCGCCTCGGCGAGCCCTTCGAGTGGCAGCACCTGGAACACGCAGAACACCCCTCATCTGCCATTTCGCCGAGACGTCGGCGGCGCCGGGCTCAGAGCTCCCAGTAGCCCTTAGTAAAGCAGTGGTCGCTGCCGATGAGGGGCTCATCGGGGTGCTCGGGGTCGCTGCAGTAGGGGTAGAACGAGCGCGGGATCCCCACGCCCCGTTCGACCAGGATGTAGTCGATGTGCTTGGTGGCCTTGGCGCCGCCGCCGTTGCGCGTCCAGCTCGGAAAGGTGCCGATGACTTCGCCGTCGGCGTCCGTCCCCGTCTGCACCAGATCGACCATGTCACGGAATTCCGGCGGGAGCTGATCGGGGGTGATGTTGAAGTCGCCGGCGAGGACCATTCTGCGACCGGGCCCGCCCTCGCCGTCGAACGCGCGGGCCTCCTTGTAGTAGACGCTCGCCTGCTTCGGCGCCACCTCCCCGTCGGTCTCCAGATGCGCCGTGCAGGCCGTCATGGGACCGGCGTACGTCGTCACCCGCAGGCACAGCGCCCAGCGGCACTCCTGCAGAGCGCAGTTCAGGCCGGGGTTGGGCAACGCGATGGGCTTGACCTTCTCGATCACGCCGCCGGGCGCGAACATCGCGATGCCGTACGATCCCCCGCCCGACCCGCAGAGGGGGTGCCTGCCATCGGCCTCCTGGTACACGCCCTCGGTCTTCAGATCGAGACGCAGCCTCTCGAAGTCGGTTCGGCAGATCTCGTTGACCGAGATGAACCAGGGCCTGTCCGCGGCGGCGGACGCGCGCAGGTGGTCCAGCGCTCCCTGCCGGTACTTCGCGCCGCGCGGCGAGGCGCAGAAGAAGTTGCCCTGGCACAGGTTGTAGTGATGGATCTTCACGGTCGCCGTCGCGGCCCCGGCCGGGACGGCGCGGTCGGGGATGCCGCCGGACGCGGGGGCCAGGGCCGCGACCAGCGCGATCACCACGCCCAGCAGAGCGGCCGCGCGCGGCTTCCCGGCCTTCCTGCGCATCCATGCCTCCTGCCGCACCTGCATCTGACGGCGGCGGCTCCGCCGGCGTTCATCCGGAAAGTATGTGAGCCGCAGAGGACCGTCAGCGCCCCAGACCGCTACCGGTCAAGAAGATCCACTGTAACCGCCGCGATCGCGGGCGGGTCAGTACGCGGTCGCGCGATATTCGGTCTTGTTCCCGAGGACCAGATCGCCGCCGACGCGAACCTCGCCGCTGAACGTCACGCCCTCCGCCAACGGCGGCGCGGGCACATTCGCCGACACGTTCGCGGACGTATTCGCGGGTGCGGCCGGGGCGATCTCGGAAGCGGGCGATGTGAACGGAAGCCAGATCCAGGCCGAGATCGATGTCTCCTTCACCGTGACGTCCAACCGGCGGTAGGCGGAGGCGGGGATATCGCCGTCGGAATGGGCGGCCACGAACTCGTAGACGAAGGGCGAGGTGATGAAGCCCAGGTCGGCACCGGACGTCGCCAACGCCTCCTTGAGGGCCGGGGCTTCCAGGAGGCGCGCGGTGTGGTTCACGGCATGGCCCGAGACCCCATGGGGATCGGGGTAGACGGGTCCGATGTGCAGCGCGGCACGAAGCTGGATCCGGACGGGGTCGGCGGCCTGCCTGTTGTGTCTGCGGAGCGTCGTCGACATCTGGGTGAGGAAGGGACTCACCAGGGCCGCGGTCGGGATGTCCGGCCGCCCGCTGGAAGTGACCCTGGGCGTCGGCCGGTCTGGCGAGCGCCTGGTAGAGGTCGCCGAGCAGCAGCAGGCTCTCGCTGCGGCCCCAGGCGTCCCCGATGTCGTCCTGGATGCGGTGGGCCTCGCATGCGCGTTCCAGCGTCTTGGCCGGCGACCCCGCGTCGTGGTGAACGCGCGCGATGATGTCGAGGGTGTCGGCCTCGCCGCGCCTGTCGTTGATCTCACGGCGGATGGCGAGCGCGCGGTACGCGTGGTCCAGTGCGGTGGGCATGTCACCGGCGCGCCGGAAGATCCGGGCGATGGTGTTGAGGCAGTCGCCCTCCCCGTGCCGGTCGCCGATCTCCTCGCACAGCGCGAGTGACCGGCGCGCGTAGTCGAACGCCTCGCCGTAACGACCGTGGTAGCGGTGGATCCGGGCCAGCAGGTCCAGAGATTGGGCCTCGCCGCGGCGGCGGGCGACGGAGCCATCTGGCTGTGGAATCTCGGACGACCGCGCTCCTCCGTCCTGACCGCCACCTGGAGCACGGCGAACGACGCCCTCTACACCAACGGCTTCACGCGAGCGCGATCGATTCTCGTGACCGGCGGCGTGGGCAGGGAGGTCCAGCTCTGGAACACCGACGTCGGCCAGGTCATCGACGGCATATGCGCCACCGCGGGAACGCAGATCACACGTGCCGAATGGCAGCAGTACCTCCCCGACCGGCAGCACGAACCGCCCTGCGATCCGTAAGTCCGGCGATGCGTCAACCCTTGGTGCGTTCGGGTGCGGGAGGCGGCACCGAGAGGAGCGGAACGTTTGGGTGGGGAAGACGGTTCAGCGCCGGTGAGTCCAGTGCCGGTCAGGGGCGCTGCTATGCCCTCTACCAGCGGCTACGCCGTTTTTCACCGGGGATGGGGGCTCGCTGGGGAGGGGCGGCCGTCCGCGGGACCGGTCTGCTCTTCTCTCCGTCCAACTGCGCTCGTAGCCTGAAAAAACGGGAGCAAGCGGGCGATACCGACACTTGGTGTACAGCGAGCGTGACAGAACGTTGATGGCCTCCCCGGCGTCGTCCGGGGGCCGGCCGGCCCCTCGTACGCGGCGATCCGGACGGCGAGGGCGGGGGTGACGAGGGACGTGAACATTGCGGGTTACCCGCCATGGAAGGCCGCAAACGCGGTCGGCGGAAGATTTTCCACGCTTGTCTTGACTCATTCAAGAAAATGGGCCAACCTGTGGGGCATGGCCACGACCTCGGACTTCCAGCGGCTCCTGCGCGGAGCGGAGCTGCGCGTGACCCGTCCGCGGGTGGCCGTGCTGGGCGCGGTGTACGCGCATCCGCACGCCGACACGGATTCGATCATCCGTGCCGTGCGCGCGGATCTCCCCGAGGTGTCCCACCAGGCCGTGTACGACTCGCTGCACACCCTCACGGCCGCCGCCCTGGTGCGCCGCATCCAGCCCTCGGGCTCCGTGGCCCGCTACGAGTCACGGGTCGGGGACAACCACCACCACGTCGTCTGCCGGTCGTGCGGTGTCGTCGCCGACGTCGACTGCGCGGCCGGCGAGGTGCCCTGCTTGACCGCCGCCGACGACCAGGGCTTCGTGATCGACGAGGCCGAGGTCGTCTACTGGGGCCTGTGCCCCGGTTGCTCCACCCCCCGCAGTTCCTGAGCGCCATGATCCACTTGGTCCGGAAGGATTCCCCATGACTGAGAACCACGACGCCATCGTCACCGACGCGAAGCCGGACGGCGAGGGCGGCTGCCCGGTCGCGCACGGACGAGCCCCGCACCCGACCCAGGGCGGCGGCAACCGCCAGTGGTGGCCGGACCGGCTCAACCTGAAGATCCTTGCGAAGAACCCCGCCGTGTCGAACCCGCTCGGCGAGGAGTTCGACTACGCCGAGGCGTTCCAGAGCCTCGACCTCGCGGCCGTGAAGCGGGACATCGCCGAGCTGCTGACCGAGTCGAAGGACTGGTGGCCGGCCGACTTCGGGCACTACGGCCCGTTCATGATCCGCATGGCGTGGCACAGCGCGGGCACCTACCGCATCAGCGACGGCCGCGGCGGCGCGGGCGCCGGTCAGCAGCGCTTCGCCCCGCTGAACAGCTGGCCGGACAACGGCAACCTCGACAAGGCCCGCCGCCTGCTGTGGCCGGTCAAGAAGAAGTACGGCCAGAACCTGTCGTGGGCCGACCTCATGATCCTCACCGGCAACGTCGCCCTGGAGACGATGGGCTTCGAGACGTTCGGCTTCGCCGGCGGCCGTGAGGACGTGTGGGAGCCCGACGAGGACGTCTACTGGGGCCCCGAGACCACCTGGCTCGGCGACGAGCGCTACACCGGCGACCGCGAGCTCGAGAACCCGCTGGGCGCGGTGCAGATGGGCCTCATCTACGTCAACCCCGAGGGCCCCAACGGCACCCCGGACCCGATCGCCGCGGCGCGCGACATCCGCGAGACGTTCCGCCGGATGGCGATGAACGACGAGGAGACGGCGGCCCTGATCGTCGGCGGCCACACGTTCGGCAAGACCCACGGCGCCGGCCCGTCCGAGAGCGTCGGCCCCGACCCCGAGGCCGCCCCGATGGAGCAGCAGGGCTTCGGCTGGAAGAGCACGCACGGCACCGGCAAGGGCGGCGACGCCATCACCAGCGGTCTTGAGGGCATCTGGACCAACACCCCGACCGCCTGGGACAACAGCTTCCTGGAGATCCTTTACGGCTACGAGTGGGAGCTGTTCCAGAGCCCCGCCGGCGCCAACCAGTGGCGGCCGAAGGACGGCGCCGGGGCCGGTACCGTCCCCGACGCCCACGACGCGTCCAAGACCCACGCCCCGACGATGCTGACGACCGACCTCGCGCTCCGCGTCGACCCGGTCTACGAGCAGATCACGCGGCGCTGGCTCGACCACCCCGAGGAGCTGACCGACGCCTTCGCCCGCGCGTGGTTCAAGCTGACCCACCGCGACATGGGCCCGGTCGTGCGCTACCTCGGTCCGGAGGTCCCCGCCGAGACGCTGCTCTGGCAGGACCCCCTGCCGGCCGTGACGCACGAGCTCATCGACGCCGACGACGTCGCCGCCCTCAAGGCACAGGTCCTCGCGTCGGGTCTGTCGGTGTCCCAGCTGGTGTCCACCGCGTGGGCGTCGGCCTCGTCCTTCCGCGGCAGCGACAAGCGGGGCGGCGCCAACGGCGCTCGCATCCGCCTCCAGCCGCAGGCCGGGTGGGAGGTCAACCAGCCCGACGAGCTGGCGACCGTGCTGCGCACCCTCGGTGGCGTCCAGGAGTCCTTCAACGCCGCCCAGACCGGCGGCAAGCGGGTCTCGCTCGCCGACCTGATCGTGCTCGCGGGCGCGGCGGGCGTCGAGAAGGCCGCCAAAGACGCCGGTTTCGACGTCACGGTCCCCTTCACGCCGGGCCGCGTGGACGCCTCGCAGGAGCAGACCGACACCGAGTCGTTCGCCGCCCTCGAGCCGACCGCCGACGGGTTCCGCAACTACCTCGGCAAGGGCAACCGGCTCCCGGCCGAGTACCTGCTGATCGACAAGGCGAACCTGCTGACCCTGAGCGCCCCCGAGATGACCGTCCTCGTCGGCGGCCTCCGCGTTCTCGGCGCGAACTACCAGCAGTCGCCGCACGGCGTCCTCACCACGACGCCCGGGTCCCTGACGAACGACTTCTTCGTCAACCTGCTCGACCTGGACACCACCTGGCAGGCGACGTCGGAGGACGCGACCGCCTTCGAGGGCCGCGACGCCACCGGCCAGGTCAAGTGGAACGCCACCCGCGCCGACCTCGTCTTCGGCTCGAACTCCGAGCTGCGGGCGCTCGCGGAGGTCTACGCGAGCGATGACGCGAAGCAGAAGTTCGTGACCGACTTCGTCGCGGCATGGGACAAGGTGATGAACCTCGACCGGTTCGACCTCGCCTAGTCACCGACGTCGTCTCGTCAATGACGTCGTCCAGTCAGTGACGCCGTCCAGTCAGTGACGTTCAGGCCGGCCCGCGTTTCGTGTGGGCCGGCCTGGACGTTTTCTGCGGGTCGACGCGGATCTATTTCGCGAACGCGGTGAGGAACCGGTCCCTGAACGAGCTCATCGGCGAGACCGGCGCCTGGGCGTTCGGGAGAAGGCCTTCCTGCCAGTTCATCGCGGAGAAGCGGTCCAGCACCTTCTTGTCGCGGGCGACGACGGTGATCGGCACATCGCGGTTCGGGGAGTTGCCCGTCGCGATGGGAGCGGGCTGGTGGTCGCCGAGGAAGACCAGCACCAGCTTGTCGTCGCCGTACTTCTCCACGTAGGAGATGAGGGCTTCGAACGAGTACTCGATGGAACGCCTGTATTCGGTGCGAACGTTCTTGGGGTCCTTCCAAACGTCCCCCTGGCTCTTACCCTCCGCTTCAATGGTGTTGTAGACCGTGCCGTTCCCGAGCTCGTTCCATCCGACCATCTTCGGGATGGGCGCCCAGGGCGCGTGGCTGGAGAGCAGGGGCATCTCGACCATCAACGGGCCGCGGCCGGGCGTGCTGTGCTCCAGCTTCTCGAACTGCTCCAAGGTGTACTGGTCGGGCATGGTGGACCAGCCGAAGCGCGGCCCGGCGTATCCGAGGTCCTTGGACGTGTACACCTTGTCGTAGCCGAAGAACTTCGCCTCCGGCCATTTCCTGACCACGCCCGGCACGACTGCGACGCTGCGCCAGCCCGCGCGCTGGAACGCACGGTTGAGGGTCAGCCTGTCGGTGGCCACCAGCTGTTTGTAGCGCTGCTGGTTGTTGACCCACAGGCCGGAGAGCAGCGTGGAGTGGGCGAGCCAGCTGCCTCCGCCAGCGGTGGACGACGTGAGAAAGGCGGTACGGGACTGGAAGCCGGCCTTCTTGAGCCGCTGGTTACCGGCGGCCGCCAGCGCACGGACCTCAGGTGTCTCGGTCGCGGTCCGGCCGTAGCTCTCGATGAACGTGAGCATGAAATCCTTGCCGCGCAGGCCCGTGAGTAGCTGATCGCCCGGGGTGTCGCGGAAGGCGTCGACGCGCGAGGCCGCAGCGAAGGCCCTGTCGTCGTTGAGGCTGGCGCGGATCTTCGGGATGCGCTTGGCCGCGAGTTTGACCGTCCCCATCCCGGCGACCGGCACGCCGGGCACGAGCTGCGCACCG
This sequence comes from Spirillospora sp. NPDC048911, assembly GCF_043198015.1. Lineage (NCBI taxonomy): Bacteria > Bacillati > Actinomycetota > Actinomycetes > Streptosporangiales > Thermomonosporaceae > Spirillospora > Spirillospora sp. NPDC048911. The sequence continues at coordinate 425,704 of NZ_JBICUD010000003.1, forward strand.
ACCGCCGCACAGGCGATCCAGGCCGTCGCGGCCACGCCGACTCCGGCGGTCGCCGCTGTGTGGTGCCGGACCATCAACCGCATCAGCCGCAACACCGACAGCGTGGTGACGACCGGCACGGCGACGATCAGCACCACGACCAGGACGATCACCCCGATCCCGCCCACGTCGCCGAACGTGCTGGTGATGAACTCCACCCCCGCGCCGACGAACGTCCAGTCCATCACCGGGTCGAACGGGCGGGCCAGGGTCTCGTGAAATCCCATGTCCAGGATCTTGAGGATGACCAGCAGGCCCAGCGCCACGCCGACCAGCGCGGCCACTATTTGGCGCGGACGATCCCGCAAAATGATCGCCAGCCCGGCGACGAAGACCGCCTCTCCCGGAATCCGCACGAACGAGCCCAGGTCTAGGCCGCCGATCGTGGTTGGCATGAGCAGGATGAAGAAGACGAACAGGCCGGCCAGCGCCGTGATCGTCCAACTGACGGCAGTCCGCAGCCGTCCCCGCTCCCCTGGCGCCGTGCCATCGCCATCGTCCTCGCCACCGCCATCACTCTCGCCATCGCGACCATTCGCTTTGTCGATTGCGGCAGTCTCGGGATCGCTCGGCTTGGAGGCGTTCGGCTTGGAAGCGTTCGGTTTGGGCTCGGCAGCGTCTTTCTCGGTCGGTTCGCGGTCGGTGGCGTCCTTGTCTGCGGGGTCGAGGTCAGCTGTATCTGTGGTCTTGAGTTGGCTGGTCAGGGCGTACTCCACGGGGTCCGGCTCGGCCGAAACAACCGAGGCGCATGAGTAACGCTGTGATGTACGTTGGGCCGCGCCTCATGGTTCAGTCCCAGCGACCGCGACCTCATCTGAGCCTCCGCACTTGAGCCTCCACCCATCCTCCAGACACCCCCACCAGAGATCACCCTGCCACCCTGCCATCACGCAGAAAGGTCAGCATCGCTGGTGTTGGAAGGGGTGACTGACATGACCCCAGCGGCAAGAAGCCATTGGCCGAGTTACGGCGAGGTTGGGTGAGCAAAGGTTGGGTGAGCATTGGCGGCGAGAGTCGCCCCTTTGGCTGGCGCGGCCACCCGGCTGCGGATTAGTGCACCTTCGGTTCGAACTTGGCAGCGACGAACGAAGAGCATGGGGCTTGAGGTTTGCGGCTGCCTGCGGATCCGTGCATTTACTGGTTACTGCTTGCCGCTTCGCGGTTTTCGGCATCGGTCACCCCTCTGAAGCACCATTCCGCCCGGCTGACGGGTGAGGTGCGGCTGTAGATCTAAAAGCGGCATCGACAAGAAAGGAGGGGGCGGGCCGGGGTTTGCTTGGACGTGCGGGGGTGGCCTGTTCGCTGAGGTTCGCACCTTGGCCGCGCGGAGCGCGGGTTCCGGCGTGACCCCAGGTGGCAGCCCACCCTCGCCCTTCGTGCCTGGTTGGACTCGCGCAACCGCAACCAACGTGACCGCAACCCCCGAGAAGCTGAAGATGCGCGCACACGGTCATTTCGGCACCGCTCAACTGGCGGCCCAGATAAGCCGACTTAATCTCTGACTCACCCGTCCACGGCCACGCCGCAACCGTTGGATGGACACTGGCATCAGCCCCGGAAAAAGGACGGTCACATCCGAATTTATTGATCATGTAATCGACTTGTCACTATCTGTGATCAGCGATACAATGATGGCATGAATTCGATCGTGGCGGGTCCGGACTTGGATTCCGCTTCCACCGCGCAATTGGTGGAAGCGGCTGCCGCGATCGCCACCACACTCGCCCAGCGTCCCGCCCCCGAATCCGGGGCGGCCTGCATGGAATTGGCCGAGAAGCTGGCCACGGTCATCGACCAGCACGAGCACGCACTGGCCGGGCTGATCGCCGTGGTCGACCGCACCGGGGAGATGAAAGCGTCGGGGCTGGCCTCCGCCCAAGCATGGCTGCGGTGCCACATGGGCATGCGCGAAGGCCGCGCCAAGGAACGCATCACCCTGGCCCGCCAACTGCCTCGCCTGCAGCAGGTGCGCACGCGGCTGGCCGCTGGCGCGCTGTCGTATGGGTATGCCGCGACAATCGCCGTGGCCGTGCAACGCCTCAACGACGAAGACTGTGTCGCAGGTGAAGGCATTCTGTTGCAGGCCGCCGATGAGGGTGTGTCGGCAGACAAGGTCGCCAAGGCCGGTAACAAGATCCATGATCTGGTGAACCAGGCCAATGACACCGAGGCCCCGCCCGAAGACGTCCGGCACGGCTATGAGCGCTCCTGGCTGGTACGGAGCCGATCACTGGACGGCGGCTGCTACGTCAAGGGCTGGTTCAACGCCGAAGACGCCGCCATCCTGGACGGCACCATGGCGCCGCTGGCCAAACCGGCTGGCTCCGACGACCGGCGCGATCTGGCCGAGCGCACCGCCGCCGCCCTCACCACGGTGCTGTCCAAGGGTCACCAAGACACCCGCATCACCGTCATCGCCCACCTCGAAACGTTGACCGGCAGCGACACACCGGGGCGTTTGCGCGATGGCACGCCGATCCCGGCGGCGCAGATCCGGCGGATGGCGCTCAACGCCGGGATCTCAGCATTGATCCTGGGCTCCAAGGGCGTGCCGCTGTACCTGGGCTACACCGCCCGGATCGCCAGCAAGTACCAACGCCAAGTGCTGGAAACCCAGTACGACACCTGCGCGGTGCGTGGCTGTGAAGTGCCCGGCTTGCTGTGCGAGATCGACCATGTCGATGGGTGGGCGCTGGGCAACAGTCCCACCGACATCGACAAGCTGGCGCTGTGCTGCGGCTGGCACAACCGCTGGAAGCACGCCAACCCGGAGCAGATGCAGATCAGCCAGGGTGAGGACGGACGCTACGTCTACCAGGCCCTGCCGCCCGGCGAGAAGGCCAGCCGATCCAGACGAAGATCGTTCGATCAGGCCGACAACCCGTGGCGCGACGACCACCACGCGGCCTGATCCCACAAATCTCCAGCCTGCAGCCCGGCCCCGCACCGGGCCTACAGGCACGCCCACGCTTCTTCGCGGCCGGTAGATGGATACAGAGGCGATCACCATAGGCCTTGATACATCCGGCTGAGCGACATTGTCATAGTGCACACCGCCAATGGCGAGGGTCGCTGAATATCATGCCTGGATACGGCACATGTTTCGAGTTATTGATCACGACTTGGCAGGCCCCTAGCGGCCATCCTGGCGTTAATCCGTTGCAGAGCACCGCCCCTAGGAGTTCCACTGGTTGTTGGGGATTGTGCATTGTTGCGCTCACCGCCAAGGAGTAGTGGTGTTGAAGGTACGACGCGGTACAGGTGTTGGATCGAGCACGAGAAGAGGGCTCCTGCTGCTCGTCCTGACCTGCGCCTGCCTGCTGAACGTCACACAATCCGCAGGTGCCGCGCAACAACCGCCGCTTAACCCCCGTCCAGATCGAGGGTCCAATGGGGAAGAGATTGCCATTGATCAGATGGCCTCCCCCTGCGATAGAGAGGTGCCCGTCACCTTTCACCTGAGGCGTCCATACAAGAAGAACAAGATAGACCTCAAGAGCCACCTTGATCCCATTGACAACAACTACAAGGTGACTATCAACGACGCCGAACCCGGCATCTACAGATTGGAGGCCGCGTGTAATTCAGACACATTTGCGGATGCAGAGTTCACCGTGATGCCTTCCCCGCCTCGCGTGGCGCTCTCCATTTCGGAGGGGTTGCCGCTGGACTGGATCACGGTCTCAGGATTCGACTTCGACTGTAACGGCGAGGGCGACGGGCGAGAGGGGCCGATCGACATCCTCTGGGATGGCGAACCCACTTCTGTGCATTCCGCTGTCTCTCCGAAGACCCCGCAGTTCGAGCAGCCGTTCCAAATCCCCGCCGGCAGCGACGCCCGGAAGCATGCCATCTCCGCCAAATGCACGGAAGACCCTTCCCAGCTCGCCACCGCTGACGTGCTCGTCCAGGAACCGCCAGGCAAGTTCACCTTCACGCTCACCCCCGACCACGGCCAGGCCACCCAGGAGGTCATCGCTCATGGGTCGGAGGCGACGTGCGATGTTGCGAGTCTGCGATGGGATGGCGATGACGAAAGGCCCGTCGAGGTCAGGCCCGATGCGACCAGGGGATTCTTCGTCGCGTTGAAGGTGCCTGCCAAGGCGTCGTCCGGCCGGTCTCTTCAGGTGACCGGCACGTGCGGCAAGAAGACTTGGTCGCAGCCGTTCTCGGTGGATGCCGAGATACCGAAGCCCGTGCTGTGGGTCACCCCGGAGAAGGCCGCCGCTGGGCGTCCTGTGTCCGTCGCGGGCGCGGGATTCGAATGCGGACCCTCAGCGGGACGTCCCGGCACCGTCGAAGTGCACTGGGACGGAGGTACGTCTCCCAGCTACCACACGACCGGTGACCACAGGTCGTTCACCGGGTTCACCACCGTGCCCCCGCAAGCCGAGCGTGGGCCCCATGAGGTCACCGCACGATGTGTCCTGGACCCCAAGAGCACGGCGACCGTCGGTTTCACAGTCGTCCCGCCAACGCTGAAGGCCGTGATCACCCTTGAGCCCGGGGCTGGATTCGGGGGCGATGTCGTGACCGTGACCGGCAGCGGGTTCGACTGCACACCGGGATCGAGTCTGGCTGGCCCCGTCGAGATCCTCTGGGATGGTCAGATCCCCGAAGCGGCGCCCACGGCGGATGCGGCTGCGGAAGGCGGCTTCGGCATGACCTTCGCTGTGCCCAGGAACTCCGCGTTCAGCACCCACACCGTCGGCGCACAATGCGCGGACAACCCGGATTCCACTGCCACCGCGCCGTTCATCGTGCTGGAGCCGCCGAAGAAGGAAAAGCCAAAGAGTCTGACTCCCACCTTGCCGACTCCCGCCTCCTCGGCTCCCACGTCACCGGCTCCTCGCCAAAGCTCCGAAGGCGGCGCTGGCAGCCCTACTTCGCCGTCCGCTTCCCCGCCGAGCACCTCCTCGTGGCCGCCGGTAACGCCCACCGACCCAACGTCACCGACGCCAACCCCGACGCCGACGCTGCCGGAACAGGAGACGGTGACCGCGTCGCCTGCTTCGGCTCTGCCGGGGACGATGGTGACTCTTCGGGGTCAGCGATACCCGGAGAACTGCCCTGAGTTCATTCCGAGGTTGGGGGACGATCCGCTTCGGCTGCTCAAGGCCATCGACGCTCCCGAGCCTGGGCCTGGCGGGAAGGGCACGGCCTCCGTCACCAGCATCGCGCTCCTGCCCGCCGACACCAAGGCCGGGCAGCGGACCGTGCGGCTCACGTGCGCTGACATGGCGGGAAAGCCGCTCGCCGACGCCGGGGCGCAGTTCAAGGTGGAGAAGAGCGAGGACAGCGGCGAGAAGGCGGCCGGCTGGTGGGACAGGCCGGAGTTGCCCAAGCTGGTTCCCTCGCCGGACGAGCTCTCGTTCGATCTGCGGAAAGTGGCGACCTCGCTGTTGCTGACCGTCACGATCATGGTGGCGATCGGTTTTCCGGCTGAGCTCATCAACAAGACCTACGAAAAGAACCGCGCCGACATCCGCAGGATGTTGCGGATGGACGACCGCAGGGGGGAGCGGAATCTCGGCCCGCTGCCCCTGCAGTTCGTGGTGTACGCGGCGATCGCCACGGCCTTGGTGGCGTTCGCCGGAACGGATCCGAATCTGAGCTCCGACACGGTGCTCTCCACCATCGCCGTGTTCCTCGCCGTGGTGGCGACGACCGCGCTCTACGGAGGCGTCGGCACGTTCTACCGGCGCGGCGCCACCAACGAGCCGGTTCCGTTGCGCCTTGTGCCGACCGCGTTCGTCATCGCGGGGCTGTGCGCTCTGACCTCGCGCGTGGCGCATCTCCGCCCGGTCTACCTGTACGGGTTGTTCATGACGTCCGAGCGGCTGCGTCCTCCCGCGGGCATGGAGGAGAACGGCCAGGAGAGCGCGGCGGAGCGCGAGCGACTCAAGGCGATCAACGGCCGTACGGTGTTGTGGGGGTCGGTGGCCATGCTGGTCGCCGTGGGGGTGGCGTGGGTGGCGCGGATGCCCCTGGATCACGCCGTGGACGGCGGGAGCCGCCACCCGTGGACGGTGTTCGGTGACTGCGCCCTGGCCAGTGTCGTGGTCATGGGGATCGAGACGGTCCTCTTCGCCTTGATCCCGTTGAACTTCCTCGACGGCCACGATCTGTCCCGATGGCGTCCCGCCGTCTGGGTGGCGGTTCTCGGCTTCACCTCGATCTTCTTCTCACACGTCCTCTACGTCTCCAAGGCCGCCGAGGCCGACGACGTGCCGTTCGTGCGCATGTTCGTCCTCTTCGGCGTCTTCGGAGCCGTGTCGATCCTGTTCTGGGGCTTCTTCACCGTGCGGGCCATGCGCGGAGCCGGTCTCGAGCGGTGAAAGCGCCTCAGCAGGTGTTCTTGGCGGGCTTGCCCGCGTAGCGGTCGGTCAGGAAGGTCATGACCTCGCCGTTCTTGAACACCATCTCCAGGGCGTGCTCGCCTACCCAGGAGCGGGTGGTCTGCACCTTGGCGCCCTTCGCGCACCAGTCCTTGACGAGCTGGTCGGCCTGGCCGACGGGGACGATCTCGTCGGTGTTGGCGTGGTAGTTGAAGATCGGGGTGGTGGGGGCGGTGGCGCCCATCGTGTTGAGTTCGAGGACGGGCTTGACGGTGGGGGCCGCCAGCGGGTCGGGGACGGTGCTGTAGTCCGACAGCTTCTTGAAGGCGAAGGCGCTCAGGATGTCGGTCAGGCACTTGCCGCGGGCCTGGGCGATCGCCTGGCGGCCCGCGTCGTTCAGGAGCGCGTCGATGTTCATCTCGGGGAACTCGGCGGCGAGGCTGGCCGCGGCGGCGGCTTCGAAGCCGGAGAACAGGCCGCCGTCGAGGTAGCGGGCGACGGCCTCCGGGTCTGCCGGTGTCCCGCCCATGGCGGCGCCCTTGAGGGGGACGTCCGGTGCGTAGGACGGCTGCATCTGGGCGGCCCAGCCGGTGGCTTGGGCGCCGCCGGAGTATCCGTTGAGCGTCCAGGGGTTGTGCCTGCCGATGCCGGGGGCGCCGGTGAAGTTCTTCACGGCGCGGATCCCGTCCAGTACGGCGTGGCCGGCCTGCGGGCCTGCCATGAACACTGATTTCGGTCCCTCGTGGTCCGGCAGGGCGACCGCCCAGCCCTGGTCGAGCAACTGGGTCGACCAGACGGCGGACCATGCGGCGATCACGCTGCCCGAGGACAGGCCGTAGGACGGCGCGCACTGCGTGCCGGTGGAGTCCTCCGCCGCCTGCACCGACACGACCGGGCGCGCTCCGGGGCCCGTCCATGGTTTCTTCGGCACGACCAGGCTCGTGACCACCAGCTGGGGCGCGAGGCGCGAGTCGTTGCTGCGGTAGGAGATCTGCCAGACGTCGGCCTTGGTGTCCAGGTCGCCGACCTTCGGCGTGATCTTCCGGCTGGCCACGATCTGGCCGGCACGGTAGGTGCCGATGTTCGCGGGGGCGGCGTAGAAGGGGTCTTGGTCGGGCGGGACGGAGCCGGGGGGCGGGTCGTCGGCGCGGGCGGGCGGCGCGACGGCGGTCGTGGCGAGCAGGGCGGCCAGCACGACTCCGGCGAACGTGCGCGGGCGGAACGAGGGGGCAGCACGCATCGGACGCTCCAGGGGGCGGGACTGATCTCGACGCCCTGAACTGTGGCCTGCCGCGACCCGGCGGGATAGACGCACGTCCGCACATCCCGGCGTCGCCGGCTGAGGATTTCTGACAAAGCGCCACATGGTGATGTCCCTCATAGGCGGTGAGAGCGGGGGCGACTAGCCAGCCGATCTCGACCTGTGGCAGGGTCGGGCTGTGACAGACGTGGAGCCGTCCGACGGCATGTCGGTGCGGGTCGACCGGCTCTCGGTCTATTCCGTGATGACGGTCGAGGGTTCGATCGACTTCGGCACGCATGAGCGGCTGGGCGAACGGCTGACCGAGGCGCTGGAGCTCACCCGGACAGCGGTGATCGTCGACATGGCCGCCGTCGGCTTCTGTGATTCCGCCGGGTTGCGCGTCTTCGCGCGTGCCATCCGGGAGACCCGCATGCGCGGGATGTCGCTGGTGGTCACGGGCCTGCACGGCCGGGTCGCGAACGTCTTCGAGATGACCGGGCTGGCGCAGGAGATGTTCGTGCGGACGGACGTCGAGAGCGCGGTGAGCTGGCTGGAGACCGGGCAGAGCCGGGTGGGCGAGCGGCCCACGTTCGGGCCCGGAAGCGGCTGACTCTCCTACCGCGTTCGACAATGTCGAACGCCGCTTTACCAGCGGCGGGCGCCCAGGTCGCGGGACACCGCGCGGGCCGCGTCCCGGACGGCGGCCACCAGCTCGACATGGGGCCGGCCGTCGGCGTCACAGAGGCGTTCGATCGCCCCGGAGATGCCGATGGCGCCGACCACGAGCGTGCGGTCGTCCCGGATCGGCGCCGCGATGGAGACCTCGCCCTGGACGAGTTCCTCGATGTCGGCGGCCCAGCCCCGGGCCCTGACCTCGTCCAGATCGGCGACCAGGTCGTCCTTCGAGGCGATGGTGTTGCGCGTGTAGCTCTTGGTGTCGACGTCGGCCAGCAACGCGTCCGACTGCAGGTCGAACGCGAGGAGCACCTTGCCGAGCGCGGTCGCGTGGATGGGGAGGAGCTCTCCCACGTCGAGGGTCTGCAGGCTGTCGTCAGGCCGGAAGACGTGGTGGACGATCAGGACCTGGCCCTCGTGGAGCGACCCGATCCGGACGCTCTCGCGCGCCCGTGAGGCCAGCGAGTCGGCCCAGTTGATCGCGCGGGTGCGCAGTTCGTTGATGTCGAGGTAGCTGTTGCCCAGGTGCAGCAGGGTGGCGCCGAGCCGGTACTTGCCGCCGGAGCGGTCCTGCTCGACGAAGCCGACGTGCTGCAGGGTCTGCAGGATGCCGTGGACGGTGGCCTTGGGCAGTTGCATGGCGTCGGCCAGCTCCACCACGCCGAGCTGCCGGGGACCGGACGCGAGCAGCCGCAAGATCATCGCGGCCCGTTCGACGGATTGGATTCTCCCTGGCATCCCCATAGCGTAGCGTGTACATTGTTCGACATTGTCATACTCAATTCAATACGTTCGTCCCCGAGCTTGAGGAGCTGAACGGTGAAGCCGGTGGAACTGTCGCCCGCCCTGCGGACGCGCGCGCTATGTGAGATGGGATCGGGCGAGGAGCTCGACGTCCTGATCGTCGGAGGCGGGGTGGTCGGCGCCGGATCGGCGGTCGACGCCGCGACCCGGGGGCTGAGCGTCGGCCTTGTCGAGGCCCGCGACTGGGCCTCGGGCACCTCGAGCCGGGCCAGCAAGCTCATCCACGGTGGCCTGCGATACCTGGAGATGCTCGACTTCGCGCTGGTGCACGAGGCGCTCCGCGAGCGCGGCCTGATGGTCCAGCGGCTCGCCCCGCATCTCGTGCGGCCGGTGCCCTTCCTTTACCCGCTCAGCCACCGCCTCTGGGAACGCCCCTACGTCGGCGCCGGCATCCTGCTGTACGACACGATGAGCGCCTCCGGACGCGTCTCCCGGGGCATGCCGCACCACCGGCACCTCTCCAAGAAGGGCGCGCTCAAGGTCGCGCCCGGCCTCGACCCCGACTCCCTCGTCGGCGCCGTCCAGTACTTCGACGCGCAGGTCGACGACGCCCGGCACACGATGTCGCTGGTGCGCACCGCCGCGTCCTATGGCGCGCTGGTCGCCAACCGCGCCCGCGTCGTGCGCTACCTGCGCGACGGCGAACGCGTCGTCGGCGCGGTCGTGGCCGACCAGGAGACCGGCGAGGAGATCGAGGTCCGGGCCAAGCAGGTCATCAGCGCCACCGGCGTCTGGACCGACGAGACGCAAGCCCTGGCCGAGGCCGCCAGTGTGCACGTGCGCGCGTCCAAGGGCGTGCACCTGCTGGTGCCGCGCGACCGCATCGACTCGACCAGCGGGCTGATCCTGCGCACGGAGAAGAGCGTCCTGTTCATCATCCCGTGGGCGCGGCACTGGATCGTCGGAACCACCGACACGGACTGGGACCTCGACAAGGAGAACCCCACCGCGACCGCCGCCGACATCGACTACCTGCTGGAGCACGCCAACCGGGTGCTCTCCGATCCCCTCACCAAGGACGACATCGAGGGCGTGTTCGCGGGGCTCCGGCCGCTGCTGTCCGGCGCCTCCGACCAGACGGCCAAGCTGTCCCGCGAGCACCTGGTCGGAACGCCCGTGCCCGGCCTCGTCGTCGTCGCGGGAGGCAAGTACACGACCTACCGCGTGATGGCCAAGGACGCGGTCGACGAGGCCGTGCGCGGTCTCGCCGACGAGAGCGTGCCGGAGTCGGTGACCGAGGACGTGCCGCTGGTCGGCGCCGACGGGTACAAGGCGATGTGGAACCGCCGCGAGGCCCTCGCCAAGCAGTCCGGCCTCCCGGTCCAGCGGATCGCGCAGCTCCTGAAGCGCTACGGCACGCTCGTCGACGAGGTGCTGGCGCTCGTCGCCGCCGACCCCTCGCTCGCCGAGCCGCTGCCCAGCGGCGACGCCTACCTGCGGGCGGAGGTCGTCTACGCCGCCACGCACGAGGGCGCGGGCAACGTCGAGGACGTGCTCGCCCGCCGGACCCGCGTCTCGATCGAGTCCCGCGACCGGGGCACGGCGTCCGCGGAGGTGACGGCGTCCCTGATCGGCGGCGTGCTCGGTTGGGACGCTGAGCGGATCGCCACCGAGGCCGCGGCCTACGTCCAGCAGGTGGAGTCGGCCCGCCGCGCCGAGGAACAGCCCGACGACCAGACCGCGATGAACATGCGGGCAGGCGCCGAGAAGGTCGCCTAGCCCCGCGTCGCTGCGGCCGGTGCCACGATCCCGGCACCGGCCGCAGCCGCGCTAGTGCTTGGCGGGCCTGATCCAGTCGAAGGTGCGCTCGACGGCCCGGCGCCAGTTGTCGTACTCGGTCTCCCGGTACTCGGGGTCCATGCCGGGCAGCCACTGGCTGGCCCGATGCCAGTTGCGGCGCAGCCCTTCTAGATCGGGCCAGTAGCCGACGGCCAGGCCCGCGGCGTACGCGGCGCCGAGCGAGACCGTCTCGGCGGCCATCGGGCGCACGACCGGCACGTCGAGGACGTCGGCGATGAACTGCATGAGCAGGTTGTCGGCGGTCATCCCGCCGTCGACCTTGAGCGACTTGAGCGCGATGCCCGAGTCGGCGTTCATGGCGTCCACGACCTCGCGGGTCTGCCAGCCGGTCGCCTCCAGCACGGCGCGGGCCAGGTGGCCCTTGGTGATGTACGAGGTCAGCCCGACGATGATGCCGCGGGCCTCGCTCCGCCAGTGCGGCGCGAAGAGCCCGGAGAACGCCGGGACGATGTAGCAGCCGCCGTTGTCGTCGACGGTGCGCGCCAGGGTCTCGATCTCGGGGGCCGTCGCGATGAGGCCGAGCCCGTCGCGGAACCACTGGACGAGGGCACCGGTGATCGCGATGGAGCCCTCCAGCGCGTACACGGCGGGCTCGTCACCGATCTTGTAACCGACCGTGGTGAGCAGGCCGTGCGTCGAGCGGACCGGTTCGGTGCCGGTGTTGAGCAACAGGAAGCTGCCCGTCCCGTAGGTGCACTTGGCCTCGCCGGGGGCGAAGCTCGTCTGCCCGAACAGGGCGGCCTGCTGGTCGCCGAGCGCCGCCGCGATCCGCACGCCGGGGACGACGCGGCTGGCCGTCCCGTAGACGGCCGTGGAGGGCGCGATCTCGGGCAGCATCGCGCGCGGGACGCCGAAGTAGGCCAGCAGCTCGTCGTCCCAGGCGAGGGTGGCGAGATCCATCAGCAGCGTGCGGCTGGCGTTGGTGACGTCGGTGAGATGGCGTCCGCCGTCCGGGCCGCCGGTGAGGTTCCAGATCAGCCAGCTCTCCATCGTGCCGAACAGCACGTCGCCGCGCTCGGCGCGGTCGCGCACGTCCGGCACGTTGTCCAGCAGCCAGCGGATGCGCGGCGCCGAGAAGTAGGTCGCCACGGGGATGCCGCAGCGCCGGTGGATCTCCTCGGCGAACGGCTCGTTCGCCATCTCCTCGACCAGGGCGTCGGTGCGGGTGTCCTGCCAGACGATCGCGCGGCCGATCGGCTCGCCGGTGTGCCGGTCCCAGAGCAGGGTCGTCTCGCGCTGGTTGGCGATGCCGATCGCCGCGACCTGATCAGGGGTCGCGCCGGCCTGCGCGATGGCCTCGGGCGCGATGCGCTCGACGTTGCGCCAGATCTCCATGGCGTCGTGCTCGACCCAGCCGGGCTTCGGGAAGTGCTGCTTGTGCTCGCGTTGGGTGACCGACACGAGCCGGCCACTGTGATCGAAGAGGATGCACCGGGTCGACGTGGTGCCCTGGTCGATGGCCATCACGTAACGCTCTGTCATGGATCCCTACCTCCACATAGGGTAGGCGGGCCTCACCAGCGGGAGGCTCCGAGGTCTCGGGAGACCGCCCGCGCGGCGTCGCGCACGAAGGTCACCAGTTTGGGTTGGGGCCGGCCGCGGACGTCACAGATCCGCTCCACCGCCCCCGAGATGCCGATGGCGCCGACCACCAGGCCGCCGTGGCCGCGGATCGGCGCGGCCACGCCCGCCTCGCCGACGGTGAACTCCTCGGCCTCGGCCGCCCAGCCGCCGTCCCGGATCTCCTTCAGGGTACGGATCAGGACGGGCGGCGAGGTGATCGTGTGGCGGCTGTAGGCGGTCAGTTCCGGCTTCGCCAGGAGCTCCGCCGTGATGGTCGTGTCGTAGGCGAGCAGGACCTTGCCGAGCGCCGTCGCGTGCAGCGGCACGAGCGTGCCGACGTCGAGCGCCTGCAAGGTGTCGTCCGGGCGGAACACGTGGTGCACCACCAGGACCTGGCCGTCGAGCAGCGTGCCGATCCGGACCGCCTCGCCACTGCGCGCCGCCAGCGCGTCCGCCCAGTTGATCGCGCGGGACCGCAGCTCGTTGACGTCCAGGTAGCTCGTGCCCAGGTGCAGCAGGGCCGCGCCCAGCTGGTACTTGCCGGTGGCCTCGTCCTGCTCGACGAAACCGACCCCCTGCAGGGTGCGCAGGATGCCGTGCGCCGTTCCCCGGGCCAGCCCCAGCGAGGCCGCGACCTCGCCCAGGCTGTGGCGACCGGAGCCCCGGGCGAGCAGCCGCAGGATGGCTGCCGCCCGCTCGATCGACTGCACAGGTCCCGGCACGCCGCCCACCTAACCACGTCAACGTCTATTCGACAATGTCGTCATCCATGCGGAAAGATCGGGACATAAACGGGCAATGTTTGCCGATCTGTGGCGTGGGTCACTTGGAGAATCTCCTCTGCTGAGACGAGGATGATCCTCGTTCGACAATGCCGACACTCGTTCCTTGACCGGGCCCCGGGGGCGACCTAGCGTCCGATTGCGACGTGAGGCAGGTCACCCCGGCCTCACGGAGCGAGCATCCCGGCGCGGCGCGCCGGGGGCCGTCACGTCGAGGAGGAAGCATGGCGGAGCGACCCAAGATCCCGGGCCCCGCGGCGGAACTGGCCGCCGAGTTCGCCGGGACGATGATCCTGATCTTGTTCGGAGTCGGTGTCGTGGCGCAGGTCGCGGCGGGCGGGATCGGTGATCACGACAGCATCGCGTGGGCGTGGGGCCTGGGCGTCACGCTCGGCGTGTACGTGGCGGGACGGCTCAGCGGCGCGCATCTCAATCCCGCCGTCACGTTCGCGCTGGCGGTCTTCAAGGGCTTCTCGTGGCGCAAGGTGCTGCCGTTCACACTGGCCCAGACGGCGGGCGCGTTCGTCGCCGCCCTCCTCGTGCGCTGGAACTACAGCGAGGTGCTGGCGAAGGTCGACCCCGACCACACGATCAAGACCCAGGGCGTCTTCTCGACGCTGCCCGGCAACGGCACGCTGCCCGTGCACACCTGGGGCGCCCTGCGCGACCAGATCATCGGCACCGCCATCCTGCTCTTCCTCATCCTCGCCCTCACCGACCTGCGCAACTCCCCGCCGCTGGCCAACCTCACCCCGTTCATCATCGGTCTCGTCGTGGTCGCGATCGGCATGGCGTGGGGCACCGACGCGGGCTACGCGATCAACCCGGCGCGTGACTTCGGGCCGCGGCTGGCCTCGTTCATCACCGGCTACGAGGACGCCTGGAAGGACCAGTACGGCGATCTCTACTTCTGGGTGCCCATCATCGGCCCGCTGATCGGGGCCGTGGTCGGCGCGGGCCTCTACCAGGTGCTCATCGGCCGCTTCCTGCCCGACGAGCCGGAGCCGGAACCGCAGCCGGCGGCGCCCATCCCGGCCGAGCCCGCGGCCAAGACCGCCTGAGCGCGGCCTGATATCCCGGACACCTCACACCAGACCTCGAGAGAACAGGTGGCACGCATGCCTGACTACGTCGGCGCGATCGACCAGGGCACGACCAGCACCCGCTTCATGATCTTCGACCACGGCGGCAACGAGATCGCCCGCCACCAGCTCGAGCACGACCAGATCCTGCCGCAGGCCGGCTGGGTCGAGCACAACCCCACCGAGATCTGGGAACGCACCCGCGCCGTCATCCAGACCGCCCTCAACAAGGCCGACCTCGCCGCGTCGGACCTGGCCGCGCTGGGCATCACCAACCAGCGCGAGACGACCGTGGTCTGGAACCGGCACACGGGCCGCCCGTACTACAACGCGATCGTCTGGCAGGACACCCGGACCGACCGGATCGCCGCCGCCCTCGACCGGGACGGCCGCGGCGACGTCATCCGCCGCAAGGCGGGCCTGCCGCCGGCGACCTACTTCTCCGGCGGGAAGATCCAGTGGATCCTGGAGAACGTCGACGGCGTGCGCGAGGCCGCGGAGGCGGGTGACGCGATCTTCGGCAACACCGACAGCTGGCTCGTCTGGAACCTGACCGGCGGCACCGACGGCGGCGTGCACGTCACCGACCCGACCAACGCCAGCCGGACCATGCTGATGGACCTGGAGACCCTCGACTGGGACGACGAGCTCCTGTCCTTCTTCGGGATCCCCCGCGCGATGCTGCCGGAGATCAAGCCGTCCTCCACCCCCGAGCCGTACGGCCTCACCCAGCGGCACGGCCCGCTCGGCGGCGAGGTCCCGATCTCCGGGATTCTCGGTGACCAGCAGGCCGCCACCGTGGGCCAGGTGTGCTTCAGCCCTGGCGAGGCCAAGAACACCTATGGCACCGGCAACTTCCTCCTGCTCAACACCGGCGAGGAGCTCGTCCGTTCCCAGAACGGCCTGCTCACCACGGTCTGCTACCAGTTCGGCTCGGACAAGCCCGTCTACGCGCTCGAAGGCTCCATCGCGGTGACGGGGTCGGCGGTGCAGTGGCTGCGCGACCAGCTCGGCATCATCTCCGGCGCCGCGCAGAGCGAGGCGCTCGCCCGCCAGGTCGAGGACAACGGCGGCGTCTACTTCGTCCCGGCGTTCTCCGGCCTCTTCGCGCCGTACTGGCGGTCGGACGCGCGCGGCGCCATCGTCGGCCTGTCCCGCTTCAACACCAACGCCCACCTGGCCCGCGCCACCCTCGAATCCATCTGCTACCAGACCCGCGACGTCGTCGAGGCGATGCGCCAGGACTCCGGAGTGACCCTCGACGTGCTCCGCGTGGACGGCGGCGTCACGGCCAACGAGCTGTGCATGCAGCTCCAGGCCGACATCCTCGGCGTCCCCGTCTCCAAGCCGGTCGTCGCCGAGACGACCGCCCTGGGCGCGGCCTACGCCGCGGGCCTCGCCGTCGGCTTCTGGAAGTCCACCGAGGAGCTCAAGCAGAACTGGAACGAGGACAAGCGCTGGCAGCCCGAGTGGACCGGCGAGCAGCGCGAGTCCGGCTACGCGGGCTGGAAGAAGGCCGTCAACCGCACCCTCGACTGGGTGGACGTGCCGTAACGACGCGCCTTGACGCGCGTGCCACGAACGACGGCCGGGCATGGCCCCACACCATGCCCGGCCGTTCCTTTTGACCGGCCGCTCCTTAAAGGGTGATGACGACCTTGCCCTTGGCGTGGCCTTCCTCGAGGTAGCCGATGGCCTCGGGGGTCTCGCTCAGCGTGTACGTCCGGTCGATGACCGGTGTGACCTTGCCGGCCTCCAGGAGGTCGCGCAGGACGGCGAGGTCGTCTCTGTTCTCGCGCGCCAGGAAGGGCGCGAACCGCTGGCTCACCAGCCGGGACAGCAGGAGCATCTTCACCGGGCCGAGCAGTGGCCCGATCCACATGCCAGGGCTCGCCAGGCCGACGCCCACGAGCACGCCGTCGTGGGTCAGCACGCGCCGGCTCTCGGACAGGGTCCGGTTCGCCGCCACGTCGAGGACGATGTCGTAGCGCCTGTCCGTCCGGGTGTAGTCCTCCTGGGTGTAGTCGATGACCCTGTCGGCGCCGATCGACTCGACCATCTTCACGTTCCCGCCGCCGCACACGCCGGTCACCTCCGCCCCCAGCGCCTTGGCGATCTGCACCGCGAACGTGCCCACGCCTCCGGCCGCGCCGTTGACCAGGACCTTGTGCCCGGCCTCGATCCGCCCCTTGTCGCGCAGACCCTGCAACGCCGTGAGCCCTGCCACGGGCACGGACGCCGCTTGCTCGAACGTCAGGTCGCCCGGTTTCTTGAGGACCACCCCGTTCTCAGCGACCGTGATGTATTCGGCGAGGGTCCCTTTGTGCCAGCCGAACACCTCGTCCCCCGGCGCGAACGCGGTGACGTTCTTGCCCACGGCCTCGACGGCGCCCGCCATGTCGACCGCCAGTCCGTTGAACTTGGGACGGCGCAGCCCGGCCATCATCCGAACGACGTATGGCGTGCCTCTCATGTTGTGCCAGTCGAGCGGGTTGACCGACGCGGCTCTGACGCGGACCAGTATCTCGTCGTCCTTGACCACGGGCATCTCGAGGTCCTCGAGTTCGAGGACGTGCGGCGCACCATACCGGTGATAGCGGATCGCCTTCATCCGCCGATGATGAAGGGGTCCACCGCCCCATGTCACGGCCACGGCTCGACCTGGCCACCGGACGGACCGGCCGGGGATATCGGGCGCATGGAAGGGCTGTTTCGGCATGTCATGATTGCGATGATCGTGGAGCGGAGGGGCTATGGACGTCGAACGGACCTCGTTGCCGGGGATCGGGTTGCGGCACGTGTTCACCACGGGCCGCGGGCGGCAGCTGGGGGTGGTGTCGCACCGCACCGGCCGGCGGGATCTGGTCGTCTATGACAAGGACGATCCCGACACGTGCGTGGTGTCGGTCGCCCTGACCGGCGAGGAGGCCAACGGGCTGGCCGAGCTGCTCGGCTCGGACCGGGTGGTGGAACGGCTGGCCGAGCTGCACCGGCAGGTGGAGGGCCTGGTCACCGAGCAGCTCCCGATCGCGGCGGGATCACCGTTCGACGGCCGGCCGCTGGCCGGCACGCGGGCGCGGACCCGCACCGGCGCGTCGATCGTGGCCGTGGTGCGCGGCGGGAACGTGATCGCGAGCCCGCGGCCCGACTTCGTCTTCGCGGCCGGCGACATCGTGGTCGTGGTCGGCACGGGCGAGGGCACCGCGGCGGTGGCCGCCATCCTGGCCAGCGGCTGACGATGCACGGTGCCATCCAGCTGATCGAACTCGGCGCCATCGTCCTCGCCCTCGGGCTGCTGGGCGCCACCGCCGTCCGTTTCTCCATCTCGGCCATCCCGCTCTACCTCGTGGCGGGGCTCGCGTTCGGCTCCGGCGGCATCCTGCCGCTGGGCGCCAGCGAGGACTTCGTCGCGATCGGCGCCGAGGTCGGGGTCATCCTGCTGCTGTTCACCCTCGGCCTCGAGTACACCGCGAGCGAGCTCGTGGGCACGCTGCGGTCCTCCGCCCCGGCCGGCGTCGCGGATCTGCTGCTCAACGCCACGCCGGGCGTGCTCGCGGCCTTCCTGCTCGGCTGGGGGCCGGTGGCCGCCGTCGCGCTCGGCGGCATCACCTACGTCACCTCGTCGGGCATCACCGCCAAGGTGATGGGCGACCTCGGCTGGCTGGGCAACCGGGAGACCCCGGCGGTGCTGTCGATCCTGGTGTTCGAGGACCTGGCGATGGCCGCGTACCTGCCCATCCTCACCGCCGTCCTGGCCGGGGCGTCGCTGGCCGAGGGCGCGACGACGCTCGGCATCGCGGCGGCGACCATCGCCGTGATCCTCTTCATCGCGCTGCGGCACGGGCGACTGGTCGAACGGTTCGTCGCCAGCCCCACCGACGAGGTCCTGCTGCTCAAGGTGCTCGGCCTGACGCTGCTCGTCGCCGGGCTCGCCCAGCAGTTGCAGGTCTCGGCCGCCGTCGGCGCGTTCCTCGTCGGCATCGCGCTGTCCGGCCCGCTCGCGCACACCGCGCGGGACCTGCTGGCACCGCTGCGGGATCTGTTCGCCGCCGTGTTCTTCGTCTTCTTCGGCCTGCACACCGACCCCGCCGATCTCCCGCCCGTGCTGGGGGTCGCGGCGCTGCTCGCCGTCGCCGGCGTCCTGACCAAGCTCGGCACCGGCTGGCTGGCCGCGCGCCGCGCGGGCGTCGCGACGACAGGGCGGCTCCGGGCGGGGGCGTCGCTCGTCCCGCGCGGCGAGTTCAACATCGTCATCGCGGGCCTGGCGGTCTCCGCCGGGATCAATCCGCGGCTGGGCCCGCTCGCCGCCGCCTACGTCCTCATCCTCGCCATCGCCGGACCGCTGCTGGCCCGGACCGCCGAACCGCTGGCCCGTACCCTGCGCGGGCGGCGGACCGATCGGGCGGCGGCCCTTGGGGACGCCTCGAATGAGAGATAACGTCGACGGTAGGAGGAACGCCGCAGGTCGACGCCCCGGGAAGGGGAGACATGAGCGCCTCGTTTCCGCCGGAGCCACCAGATCGCGACCCGCGGCCGTTCCGGCCGGGGTTCGCCCCGTTCGACGACGAGCCGCTCGCCCCGCCGCGGGCGAACGAGGCGCTGGCGCCGATCCGCGTCACCAGCTACGAGGTCCATCCGCTGCGGCAGCCGCGCATGGTGATGGCCTTCGGTGAGCTGGACGGGGAGCGCGCCGCCGGGCTGGCCTCGGAGCTCATGACCCTGGACGCGCTCGGCGACGGGCCCATCACGCTGCATCTGCGGACCCGGGACGCGACGCTGGACGCCGCGTTCAGCCTGGTCGACACCATCGACGTGCTCGCCTGCCCGGTCCACGCGCTGGTGGTGGGCGAGGTCGGCGGCGCGGCGCTGGCGATCCTGGCGGCCGCGCGGCGGCGCGAGATGACCCGGCACGCCGTGCTGCGGCTCGACCGGCCCACGCAGCGGTTCGACGGCACGGCCGCCGAGCTCGCGATGCGGGAGAAGGAGCACCGGCGCCTGGTGGCCGCGCTCTACCAGCGGCTGGCGGAGGTGACCGGGCGGGCCGTCGAGGAGATCCAGGACGACGCGGAACGGGGCCGCCTCTTCACCGCCACCCAGGCCCTCGCGTACGGCTTCGTCCACGACGTGGCGGGCATGGCGCCCCCGGGGCTGACCTGATGTCCGCCGCCCGCCCTCCTCTTCCATCGACCCCGTCGTCCAGACCACGGCCCAGGTGACCCCCGTATGAGCTCTGCAACAGGCACTCCCCAGGGACGGTACGTCCTGCCGTCGTTCACCGAACGGACCTCCTATGGCATCAAGGAGATGGATCCGTTCAACAAGCTGTTCCAAGAACGGATCGTCTTCCTCGGCGTGCAGGTGGACGACACGTCGGCCAACGACGTCATCGCCCAGCTGCTGACCCTGGAGACGCTGGATCCCGACCGTGACATCAGCATCTACATCAACTCCCCCGGCGGCTCGTTCACCTCGATGACCGGGATCTACGACACGATGAACTTCATCCGGCCCGAGATCCAGACGGTCTGCCTCGGGCAGGCCGCGTCGGCGGCGGCGCTGATCCTGGCGGCCGGCACCCCGGGCAAGCGCCTGGCCCTGCCGCACTGCCGGATCATGCTGCACCAGCCCGGTATCGAGGGCGCCAGCGGGCAGTCCAGCGACCTGGAGATCGTGGCGAACGAGATCCTGCGCATGCGGGAGCTGCTGGAGGACGCCCTCGCCAAGCACACCGGCAGGCCGGTCGGCCAGATCCGCGACGACCTCGAACGCGACAAGTTCTACAGCGCCGACGAGGCCAAGGAGTACGGGCTCATCGACGACGTCGTCTCCAACCGCACGATGAGGCCGGCGAGCCGCAACCGGAGATGAGCCACAACGGGAGATGAGCCGCAACCGGAGGCGAGCCGCCGCGGCCGGTTCCGCGTGGTGGAGGTAGGGTCCGCGGCATGGGTGACGTGCGGGGTGAGCTGGACGGTCATCCCGACCGGCTCCGGTGGAACGCCAAGTACGAAAGTGGTGTGGGCGGCTCGTTCACGGCGCGTCCGCTGGCGGAGGCGGCGCTCGCGCTGCGGCTACCGGACGGGCCGGTGCTCGATCTGGCGTGCGGGCCTTCGGGGAGCGCGCTGCTCGCGGCCGCGGGCGGGCGCCGGGTGACGGCGGTCGACGTGTCCGATGTGGCGCTGGACCTGCTCGATCGGGAGGCGCGGCGGCGGGGCGTCCGGGAGCTCCTCACCCTGGTGCACGCCGACCTCGGCACGTGGCGCGCGGAGGAGCCCTTCGCGGCGGTGTGGTGCACGGGGTTCTGGGACCGGGCCGTGTTCGGGTCCGGGGCGGGCGCAGTCATGCCCGGCGGCGCGCTGGCCTGGGAGGCGTTCACCATGGACGCGCGGATCGAGCGGCCGCGGCTGCCGGTGGAGTGGTGCCTGGAAGCCGGTGAACCCGCCTCGCTGCTGCCCGGGGATTTCACCGTGGCCGGGGAAGAGAACGTGCCGGGCGGCAAGCGGCGGATGCTCGCTCAGCGGGCGTGATGTGGAACACATCCGGCCGAACGGGCCGTTGTACGGCCCGTCCAAAGGGCCCCTGAAAGCGCAGGTCACGGCACCCATTCCGAAGTTCGCTGATAAGTCGTGTCCGTAAATGCCGCAATGAATACGCACTAATTGATGTGCTAAGACTTTTCTCAAGTCCGGCGAGAGGGTCTTCATGAGCACATCGGTCGAACGGATGGTCGACACGGCCCGCTATCCGCTGGCGAGGCCCGCCGAATGGGGGCCTCTCATCGACCGAATCCAGGCTGACCTGCGAAGTTCCGGCTGCAGCGTGCTCCCGGACTTCCTCCGCCCGCCGGTGCGCGACGCCCTGGGCCGCGAGGGCGCCGCCGTGGCCCCGCTGGCGCACTATGACGTCGAGACCGTCAATGTCTATAACATCGCGACCGATTCCGAGCTCCCCGAAGGGCATCCGGGACGGGTGACGTTCGAGCGCGGGAACGCTTTTGTCGCCCGCGACCGGATTCCGCCCGGCTCCGTTATTCAGCGGCTCTATTCCAGCGAGCCGTTCCAGCGGTTCGTCGCCGCGTGCTTCGGGCTGCCGCGCGTCTTCGAGCTCGCGGACCCGCTCTCCGGCCTGTGCCTCAACGTCCTGCAGCCGGGCAAGGAGCACCCCTGGCATTTCGACACCAACGAGTTCACCGTCAGCATGCTCACCCAGGAGCCGGAGGCGGGCGGCGTCTTCGAGTACTGCCCCAACATCAGGTCGGCGGAGGCAGAGAACTTCGATGACGTCCGCAGCGTTCTGGACGGGCGCGGCGGATCGCGGGTGCGGCGGCTCTCGCTGCGGCCGGGCGATCTGCAGCTGTTCAAGGGGCGCTACGCGCTGCATCGCGTGAGCGCCGTCGAGGGGACGCGGGCCCGCCACTCCGCGATCTTCGCCTACAGCGAGCGGCCGGGCGTCATCGGCAGCGTGGCACGGACGCGGCAACTGTTCGGGCGCGTGCTGCCGGCGCATCTGAACGCCGGGTCGGTCCGGGTCGACCAGCTCTTGGACTAGCCGGCCATCTCGTGGACTAGGAGACCCGCTGTGGACGTCGACACGACCGGGAAGATCTCACTCGACCACATCTACACGCAGCCCGATCCGCGCGCCTATTTCGGCACGTTGCGCGGGCTCGGCTACGCCATCCCCGAGCTCGCCAAGCCGTTCTTCGCCGACCTCATCCAGGAGTACCGGGACGCGCGGGACGTCTCGGTCCCGACCGTGCTCGACCTCGGCTGTTCCTACGGCATCAACGCGGCGCTGCTGCGATGCGACGTCACCATGGCCGACCTGTACGAGCGGTACGGGGACGCGGACGGCGCCGATCTCGGTGAGCTCCTGTCCCGCGACCGCGAGCTCGTGCAGGCGCACGACGGCCAGAAGCGCGTCCGCTTCCTCGGGCTCGACGCGTCCCGCGAGGCCCTCTCGTACGCGCTGGAGGCCGGTTTCATCGACGGCGCCCTGCACGCGGACCTCGAAGAGCGCGACCCCACCGAGCCCGAGCGGGAACGGCTCGCCGGCGTGGACCTCGTCATCTCGACCGGCTGCATCGGCTATGTCACCGAGCGGACCATCGCCCGCATCGTCGCGGCCCATGGTGACCGCAAGCCGTGGATGGCACACTTCGTGCTCCGGATGTTCCCTTTCGATCCCGTCACCGAGAGCCTCGCCGCGGCCGGATACGAGACCGTCCGGCACGACGGCGTCTTCAAGCAGCGGCGCTTCGCGACGCCCGAAGAGCAGTCCCTCGTGCTGGACAGGCTCTCCGACGTCGACGTGGATCCGGACGGTCTGGAGACCGACGGCTGGTTCTACGCGGAGCTCTTCATCTCACGTCCCACCTAGCCCAGAACGAGGATCGAGTGAACGACAGCCAGAGCCACTCCCCCCGCACCTTCGGCAACGAGGATCATCTGCCACGGGTGCCGCTGCCCTCGCTGGACGACAGCGGCAGGCGCCTCATCGACTGGTGCGCGCCGTTGCTCACCCCGGACGAACTGGCGGAGACCGAGAAGGCACTGGACTCCTTCCTGCGCCCGGACGGTCCCGGCCGCAAGCTGCAGGCGGCGCTGGAGGAGTACGACGCGAGCGAGGGCGTGCACAGCTGGCTCGACACGTTCTGGCCGTACCGCTATCTCGGCCGCCGCGACCGCATCGCGCTCAACGCCAACTTCTTCTTCCTCTTCCAGGACTCCGTTCAGCTCTTCCAAGGCTCCGGCCAGGGACAGGCCGAACGGGCCGCCGGGCTCATCGCGGCCGCGCTGAGCTACAAGGCCCTGCTCGACGACGAGCGCATCCCGCCCATCGTGCAGCGCGGCAAGCCGCTCACGATGGAGCAGAACAAGTTCCTCTTCTCCACGACCCGCATCCCCGGCGTCGCGCAGGACACCGTGCGCTCGCCGTACTCGGACGAGTGGCCCGGCCCGTCGAAGGCGCGGCACATCGTCGTGTTCTTCCGCGGCCACCTGCTCCGCATGGACGTGATCGGCCCGGACGGCCGGCCCCACACGCTCGGCGAGCTCGCCGACGGGCTCACCGAGATCATGAAGAACGACGTGCGGGCGGAGACCCCGGCCGGCCACCTGACCACCAAGGCCCGCGCGGAGTGGGCGGCGAGCCGCGAGGCGCTGCTGGCGGCCGACCCGGGGAACGCGGCCAGGCTGTACGACGTCGAGACGGCGCTGTTCTGCGTCTGCCTGGAGGACTTCGCTCCCCGGGACGATCTCGACGCCTGCGACCACCTGCTGCACGGCGACAGCGGCAACCGGTGGTTCGACAAGGCGGTCTCGTTCGTCGTCTTCGCCGACGGCACCGCGGGCATCAACGTCGAGCACTGCGGCCTGGACGGCACCACGATCCTGAGCTTCGTCGACACGCTGCTGGGCGAACCGGCCGAGGAGCACTCGCGGCGGTCCGGCGCCCGTCCGCAGGGCTCCCCCGCGGTCGGCGCCATCGAGTTCGTGCTCACCGCCGGCCTGCGCGCCGACGTACAGGCCGCGGCCGAGTCGTTCGCGCGGTACGCCGCCGACACCGCCACGACCACCGTGTCGTTCGAGGATTTCGGCGCCAGCGAGGCCAAACGGCTGCGCACGTCGCCGGACGCGTTCGTGCAGATGGCCTACCAGCTCGCCCACAAGCGCGCCAAGGGGTTCGTCGGCGCCACCTACGAGTCGATCGCCACGCGCCAGTACCGGCGCGGGCGCACCGAGGCGATGCGGGTCGTCACGCCCGAGGTGGTCCGATTCGTCGAGGTGATGGACGACCCGGGCGCCGACGCCGAGACCCGCCGCGCGGCCTTCCGCGCCGCCGCCGAGAAGCACGTCGAGCGCGCCAAGGCGTCCCAGGCGGGCCAGGTGCCCGAGCAGCACCTCTGGGAGCTGCAACTGATCCAGAAGCGGCGCGGCGACGAGCTCGGGGTGACCGAGCCGCTGACGCTGTTCAGCTCCCCCGGCTGGATCAAGCTGCGGGACGACTACCTGAGCACCAGCTCCGCGCCGTCCACCAACATCCGGTACTTCGGGTTCGGGTCGACGAGCCCCCAGTGCATCGGGGTCGCCTACGTCCTCCTCCCCGATCGCCTCAACATCTACCTGAGCACCCCCGCGTCGGTGGCCGAGGCGATGCACACCTTCGCCGACAGGCTCCGGGAGGCGGTGCAGGAGCTCCGCGACCTCTGCGCCTGACGCAGATCTTGGGCCCGGGACGCCCCTGGAAAGGGCGTCCCGGCTGTAGGAGGCTCGGAGCATGCGGGTGATGACGGCGCTCCTCCTGATCCTGTCCCTGTTCGTTCCCTCACCGGCCCGGGCCGCGGCCGCGGGGCCGGAGGCTCCGGGTGCGCCGGGCGGCGGGTCGTCGTGGTCCACCGGCGACAAGTCCGCCCTGGGCACGGCGACCACGCCGGGGTCGAAGGTGTGGTTCACGGTCGCCAAGGGGGTCACGTCGGAGGTGTTCTATCCGCGTGCCGACGTCGCCGACGTGCAGGACATGCAGTACGTGGTGACCGACGGCTCGTCCTTCGCCGAGCTCGAACGCGACGCGACCACGCACACGGTCTCGATGCCGGACGAGAAGGCGCTGGAGTACACGGTGACCAACACGGCGCGGAGCGGCCGCTACAAGATCACCAACATTTACGTGACCGATCCCGCGCGGTCCACGCTGCTCGTCCGCACCCGCTTCCAGTCGCTCGACGGCGGCTCGTACCAGCTGTACGTGCTCTACAACCCGTCGCTGGCCGGTGGCGGCGGCAACGACACCGGGACCTCCGACGCCGCGAGCGGCGCGCTGGTGGCGAGCGACCCGCAACCGGTCTTCGGCGGCACGGTCGCCTCGGCGCTGAAGTCGTCGGCGGGGTTCGCGCGGCGGTCGACGGGCTACAGCGGCACGGCCAGCGACGGCTTTCGCGATCTGCAGGCCGGCAAGAGGCTGACCGCGGAGTACGACGCGACGAGCCCCGGCAACATCGTCCAGACCGCGCAGATCCCGGTCGGCGGCGACAGCACGTTCACCCTCGCGCTGGGGTTCGGCCCCGATCGGGCCGCCGCCACCGCCGGTGCCACGGCCTCCCTCAACGCCGGATTCGCCTCCGTGGAGACCGCGTACCGGACGGGCTGGCAGAGCTACCTCGGCGGCCTTACCAAGCCGGTGCCCGCGAGCGTCTCGGGTGACGCCAAGCGGCGCCGCACGTACAACGTGAGCGTCATGGGCCTGCACGCCTCCGAGGACAAGACGTTCCCTGGCGCGAACGTCGCTTCGCTCTCCACCCCATGGGGCGACCACGTCAACGGTGACGCTTTGAACGACGGCTACCATCGCGTCTGGGGCCGCGACCTCTACCAGCAGGCGACCGCCCTGCTCGCGGCCGGCGACGCCGCCCAGGCCGGGCGGATGGCCCGCTGGCTGTGGGACCGGCAGCAGATCACCACGTGGACCCAGGGCGACGGCGTCTGGTACGGCCCCGGCTCGTTCCCGCGCTACTCGCCGGTGGGCGGAGTGAGCGGCGCGACGCCGCAGCAGCTCGGCTGCTGCGAGCAGCTCGATCAGGACGCCTTCGCGATCGTGCTCGCCTGGCACGCGGGGCTCACCGGCGCCGCCGACTGGAACAAGATCAAGCTCACCGCCGACCACCTCGTGGACATCGGGCCGCGCACCCCCGGCGAACGCTGGGAGGAGCAGGACGGCATCTCGCCCTCGACCGTCGCCGCCGAGATCGCCGGGCTGGTGTGCGCCGCCGACATCGCGCGCCGCAACGGCGACACCGCGAGCGCCGCCCGGTACGAGTCGACGGCCGACTCGTGGCGCGGGTCGCTCGACGGCTGGACGTTCACCACGACGGGCTACTTCGGCGACCACCAGTACTACGAACGCATCGAGCACGACACCGATCCCAACGACACCCACGCCCGTACGTTCCACGACGGCACGTGGTGGGAGCGCGACATCGTCGACGGCGGATTCCTCGACCTGGTCCGGCTCGGCATCCGCCCCGCGTCGTACGCCAAGGTCACCGCCTCGCTGCCGGAGCTCGACAGCGTCGACTCGGTGACGACGCCCGGAGGCGCCGTCTACTGGCACCGCTACAACCACGACTCGTACGGCGAGAGTCAGGCCGACGGCACGGGCTGGCCCGCCGGTCATGGCCAGCTGACCGGCCGCGTCTGGCCGCTGCTGTCCGGTGAACGCGGCGAGTACGAGCTCGCCGCCGGACGTTCGGCGAGTTCGCGTCTCCAGGCGATGGCCGACTCAGCCAACCAGGGTTACCTCATTCCCGAGCAGGCGTGGGACCGGCCAGACCAGTTCGGGTTCGTCTTCGGCAAGCCCACCGGGTCCGCCGCGCCCCTCGCCTGGGCCCAAGGACAGTACGTGCGCCTCGCGCAGTCGATCACCGCCGGACGCCCCGTCGAGACGCCCTCGGTCGTGGCTGATCGTTATCGCGAATAGCCGAGGATTCCCGGCCTGCTGTGCCACGGACGAGGACCCGACGGAGGGCGGTAGTCGACGCCCAGGGCGTCCAGCCGCGCGTAGTGCGCCGCGTTCAACCGCCGCCGGAACGACTCGAAGTCGCGGCGTTCCGACCACACGGTCTCGGCGAACGCGACCAGCCGCGGGAAGGTCTGGTAGTCCACGCGCTGCGGTGTCTCGGCGACCTCGGTCCACATGTTCGCCTGCGCGCCCAGAACCCTCTCCGCATGGGAGGTGCCGACCAGGCGCGGCGGCACGGGATCGAACCGGTAGACGTCCTCCAGGGTGTTCACCTTCCCGACCGGCACCGGCTCGCCGTCGTCCTCGGACTGCCGGTAGTCCAGGTAGACCGCCTCGCTGGGGCACATCACCACGTCGTGGCCGGCCTCCGCCGCGGCGATCCCGGGATCACAGCCCCGCCACGAGGCGATCGTCGCCCCCTCGGAGAGCCCACCCTCCAGGAGCCCGCCTTCCATGATCTCGTCCCAGCCGATGAGCCGGCGCCCGCGTTCGGCGAGCCAGCGGTCGAAGTGCCGGATGATCCAGCTCTGCAGCCCCTCCTCGTCCGCCACCCCGAGCTCGCGGATGCGCGCCTGCGCCGCCGGCGACCGCTGCCACTGGTCCTTGAGGCACTCGTCGCCGCCCATGTGCACGAAGGTGCCGGGGAAGATGTCGAGGACCTCCTCCAGTACCCCCTCGTAGAAGCGCAGCGTCGACTCGCTCGCGTTGAGCACGTTCGGGTTGACGCCCCAGTCGGTCTTCACCTCGAGGGCCTCGACGTCGACGACGTCACCGTTGCCCAGCTCGGGGTACGCGGCGATCGCCGCCTGCGAGTGCCCTGGGATGTCGATCTCGGGAACGACGGTGATGTGCCGCTCGGCCGCGTACGCCACGATCTCCCGCAGGTCGTCCTGGGTGTAGAAGCCTCCGTGCGGCCGTTCGTCCCACTGCGGAGGCTGCCCCCACCCGCGCTGGCTGCGGCGCCGCCACGCCCCGACCTCGGTCAGCCGGGGATACCGCTCGATCTCGACGCGCCAGCCCTGGTCGTCGGTCAGGTGCAGGTGCAGCACGTTCAGCTTGTGCGCGGCCAGCAGGTCGACATAGCGGAGCACGCCGTCCTTGGGCATGAAGTGCCGCGCCACGTCCAGCATGAAGCCCCGCCACCCGAACCGCGGCCGGTCCTCGATCGTCACGTACGGGACGACCGGCGGCTCGCCGATCGTCGCCGGCCGGAAGGAGTCGGGCCCGAGCAGTTGCCGCAGCGTCTGCCGTCCCCAGAAGACCCCGGCCTCGTCCCCGCCCACGATCTCGGCCCCGTCCGCCCCCACGGTCAGCCGGTAGGCCTCGCTGCCCAGCGCCGGGTCGACTCGCCCGCGCACGTCCCCGCCGAACGCGCCGGAACCACCCCGGTATTCGATCGTGCGGGGCGCCGGGATCAGATTCACCTCGTCCACTCCGCCATTCTCTCGTCACCGGACGCGCTCGATCAATTACGCGAAGAGGCCGCTCCCCTATCGGGAGCGGCCTCTTAAATGTGGCTCAGCTCGTCTATCGGCCGATTTTTCAGCCCATCCAGTCGAACGTCGCGGGATCGGGGCCGAAGCGCTCGCCCTTGTCCAGGGCGTCGATCTGCCCCATGTCGGTGGCGTCCAGCTCGAAGCCGAACACGTCGATGTTCTCCTTGATCCGTGAGGGCGTGACCGACTTCGGGATCACGACGTTGCCGCTCTGCAGGTGCCAGCGCAGCACCACCTGGGCCGGGGACGCGCCGTGCTTCTCGGCGATCGGCTTGAGGGCCGAGTCGTCGAGCAGGCCCTTGCCCTGGCCCAGCGGGCTCCAAGCCTCGGTGACGATGCCGTGGTCGGCGTCGAAAGCGCGCATCTCGCGCTGGGAGAGGTACGGGTGGAGCTCGATCTGGTTGAGCACCGGGACGGTCTCGGTCTCCTTCAGGAGACGGGTCAGGGTCTCGGCGGTGAAGTTGGAGGTGCCGATCGCCTTGGCGCGGCCGTCTGCGTAGATCTTCTCCATGGCCCGCCATGCCTCGACGTACTTGTCCTGGCTGGGCACCGGCCAGTGCATGAGGTAGAGGTCCACGTAATCGAGGCCGAGGCGCGACAGGCTCGCGTCGAACGCGCGGAGCGCGTCGTCGTGCGCGTGGTCGGTGTTCCAGAGCTTGGTGGTGATGAACAGCTCTTCCCTCGGCACGTCCGAGTCGGCGATGGCCCGGCCGACGCCTTCCTCGTTCTCGTAGATCCGGGCCGTGTCGATGCTGCGGTACCCGGCGTTGAGCGCCTCGGTGACGGCGGTATGGGCCTCGTCGTCGGACACCTGCCAGACGCCGAAGCCGAGCTGCGGCATGACGACGCCGTTGTTGAGAGTGATGTTCTGCATGCTTTTATCCCCCTTTAGATGCGTACGAGTCTTTAGAGGCGTACGAGCATTTTTCCGGTGTTGGCGCCGCGGAGCAGGCCGAGGAAGGCGTCCACGGCGTTCTCGATGCCGTCGACGACGGTCTCCTCGCTGCGCAGCCGGCCCTCGCGGAGCAGCGCCGCGGCCATCCGGCCGTACTCGGGGGCCAGGTCCACGTGGTCGCCCACGATGAAGCCGCGCAGCGTGAGCCGCTTGCCGACGGCGAGGAAGAGGTTGTCGGGCCCGGGGACGGGCTCGGTGGCGTTGTACTGGGAGATCGCGCCGCACATCGCGACGCGCCCGTTGGTCCGCAGCGCCGCCAGGGCCGCGCGCAGATGCTCGCCGCCGACGTTGTCGAAGTAGACGTCGATGCCGTCCGGCGCGGCCGCCCTCAGCTGCCCCTCGATGTCGCCCGCCTTGTAGTCCACGGCGGCGTCGTACCCGAACTCCTCGACGATCCGCCTGGTCTTGCCGGGCCCGCCCGCGGAGCCGATGACCTTCGAGGCCCCCAGGCATTTGGCGAGTTCGGCGGCGGTGCTGCCGACGGCCCCGGCCGCGCCGGAGACGAAGACCACCTCGCCCTCGCCGACCGGCGCGATCCGCTTGAGCCCGGCGTAGGCGGTCAGGCCGGTCAGGCCGAGGACGCCGAGATAGGCCTGGAGCGGCGCGAGCGAGGTGTCGACGACCTCGAACGAGCCCTTGCCCAGCAGCGCGTGCTCGCGCCAGCCGAGGAAGTGCCGGACGGTCGTGCCGGCGGGCACGCCGACCAGGTTCGACTCGACCACCGTGCCGACGGCGCCGCCGGTCATGACCTCGTTCAGCCCGAACGGCGGGACGTAGGACTCCACGTCGTTCATCCGGCCCCGCATGTACGGGTCGACCGAGATCCAGTCGTTGCGGACGAGGATCTGGTCCTGCCCCGGATCCGGCACCTCCGTCTCGACGAGGGCGAAGTCCGACGGACCGGGCTCCCCCCGGGGCCGGGCCACCAGGTGGACCTCCCTGCTCTTGACGGGCATGACTGAACCTCCAAGAAAGATCGATGTGGCCCGCTCCGGGCGGCTCACCGGCCGGCCAGCAGGCCGCTGATCAGCGCGTCCGACGCGGGCTGGAGGAGACGGGTGCCGTCCGGCAGCTCCTCCAGGCCCATGACGAGGGCTATGCAGATGTCGGCGGCCTGCGCCGGGGTGACCGAGCCGATCACCCCGGCCTCGGCGAAGACCCCGGCCAGCAGGGACTTCAGCTCGGTGACGAACCGCGAGCAGATGTCCGCGAACAACCGGATCTTCTGGTCCAGCAGCTCGGCCGCGTGCGGTGACTCCCCTGTCAGTGAGCGCACGAGGCCGAGCTTGGCGCCGAGCACCCCGCGCACCCGGTCGGCGGGCGGGGCGTCGGCGGACGCCGCCTCCCTGGCCCGGCCGAGCGCCTCGTCGTGCAGGCGCCCGGCGAGCCGGCGGAAGGCGTCGTCCTTGTTCCGGACGTACTGATAGACCGCTGACCGGGAGATACCCGCTTCACGGGCGATGTCATCCATGGTCGTGCGCCGCACGCCGTGCAGGTTCAGGCAGGCGTACGTGGCGTCCAGGATCTCGGTCAGCCGGTCGGCGGCCATGGCTCAGCCCGGCGCCTTCAGCCCAGCGCCTTGAGCATCTCGGCGGCGAGCGGCACGGATGAGGCGGGGTTCTGGC
Organism: Spirillospora sp. NPDC048911; assembly: GCF_043198015.1. Classification (NCBI taxonomy): domain Bacteria; kingdom Bacillati; phylum Actinomycetota; class Actinomycetes; order Streptosporangiales; family Thermomonosporaceae; genus Spirillospora; species Spirillospora sp. NPDC048911. The sequence continues at coordinate 456,622 of NZ_JBICUD010000003.1, forward strand.
CGGTGTAGAGGTTGCGGTCGACGACCACGTGGGGCGCCCACGGCTCGCCCTGCTGGAAGTCGGCGCCGAGGGCGGCCAGCCGGTCCTGGAGGAGCCACTCGGCCTTGTCCGCGAAGCCCGCCTGGGTCTCCTCGGCATTGGTGAAACCGGTCAGCCGGTAGCCCGCGAAGGGCGAGGAGCCGTCGGCCCGCTCGGCCGCGAGCAGCGCGGCGGGCCCGTGGCAGACGACGCCGAGCGGCTTGCCGGAGTCGAGGGCGGCGGTGAGCAGGCGGCCGGACGCGGCGTCGACCGCCAGGTCCTCCATGGGGCCGTGGCCGCCGGGGTAGAAGACGGCGTCGAAGTCCGCGAGGTCGGCGTCCTCGAGCTTGACCGGGCTCCGCAGCGCCGTGATGGAGGCCAGCTCGGCGGTGACCGCGTCGGCTCCGGCCTGGCCGTCGTTCACCTCGGCCGACAGGCTGCCCTGGTCGGCCGTGGGGACCACGCCGCCCGGGGTGGCCACGACGATCTCGTGGCCCGCCTGGCTGAACGCGCGGTGAGGGGCCAGGAGCTCCTCGGCCCAGTAGCCGGTCGGGTGTTTCGTTCCGTCGGCGAGCGTCCAGTGGTCCGCGCCGGTCATCACAAAAAGGATCTTCGACATCGTGGTCTCTCCGTTGGTGGTGGAGGGTCGCGCGCGCCCCGGGCGGGACGATCTGACGTTCTGCGCTCTGATCGTCAGTTCGGCGATGTCTCCGACACTAGGTCCGGCTCCATACACCTACAAATAGACTCTTCAACATGTCCCATAGGAATCCTGATGGCTCGAATGTCCTCCATCCCGGCGGACCCCTGGACCTGAACCACCTCAGGACGTTCCTCGCCGTGCACCGGGCGGGCTCGTTCACCGCCGCGTCCCACCTGCTCGGCGTGTCCCAGCCGACGGTCACCGCCCAGATGCGGGCCCTCGAACGGCAGCTCGGCCGGCCGCTCTTCGAGCGCCTCCCGCGCGGCGTCGCCCCGACCGCGATGGCCGACCAGCTCGCCGCGCAGATCGCCGGGCCGCTCGACGCCCTCACGGTGGTGGCGGGCGGCGGCGACGGCGCGGCCGAGGACGTGCCCGCCGAGCCGGTCCATCTGGCGGGCCCCGCGGAGCTGCTCAGCGCGCGGGCACTGCCCTCCCTCGCCCCGCTGGTGCGCGAGGGGCTGCGGCTCCGGATCACCCTCGGGCTGACCGACGATCTGCTCGGCGGGCTGCGGGCGGGCCAGTTCGATCTCGTCGTGTCGACCGTCCGCCCGCGCGGCCGCGCGCTCGTCGCCGCGCCGCTGGCGGACGAGGAGTTCGTCCTCGTCGCCGGGCGCGCCTGGGCCGAACGGATCGGGCCGGGCCGCGTGGAGAGCGCGGGGCCCGCGGCGCTGTCGGGTGTGCCGCTCATCACCTACGCCGAGGACCTGCCGATCGCGCGGCGCTACTGGCGGCACGTGTTCGGCACCCGGCTGAACGGCCCCGCCGCCGTGGTGATCCCCGACCTGCGCGGCGTCCTCGCGGCCGTCGTCGCCGGGGCAGGGTTCACCGTGCTGCCGCGTTACCTGTGCCTGGACGAGCTCGCCTCAGGGGCACTGGTGCCGCTGCTGGAGCCCGCCGACCCGCCGATCAACACGGGCTTCCTGGCCTGGCGCGCCGGGGCCGCGGACACTCCGCACGTGACGACGGCCCGGGAGCACCTGCTCCGAGCTGGGCGTTCGTGGTGAGATCTGGACAACCTCCCCGCGATCGGACTAGCATCCTTACCTATTCAATAATATGACTAGGAGGCCCGATGCACCCGTTCCGCGCGGCCGTGGAGAAACGTGATGTCGAAGGCTTCCCGCTCCTGCTGGCCCGGGACGTCGAGTTCCTGAGCCCCGTCGCGTTCAAGCCGTATGTCGGCCGGGAGCTGGTCGCCGCCATCCTGCGGGGCGTCATGCGGGTCTTCGAGGATCTCCACTACGTCAACGAGATCCACGAGCCCGGCGGCCATGACGTCGCCCTGGTCTTCAAGGCGACGGTCAACGGCCGCGAGGTGCACGGCTGCGACTTCCTGCATCTCGACGACGACGGGCTCATCGACCGCTTCTGCGTGATGGTCCGCCCGCTTTCCGCCGCCAACGCCCTCGCCGACGCGATGACGGCGCAGTTCGACGACATCAAGCGGGAGGCCGGTGTGGCCTGACGCTCAGCTGAGGTTCGCCGTCAGCTGGGGTTGGCCTTGCAGGGTGCGCCCTGGCAGACGTCGATGACCTGCCCGGTCCGCAGGAAGACGGCTTTCTGCTGCCGGGCGTTCGGCATGTTGCGCGGGTCCGAGTGCGGGTCCTCGCCCTGCGTGGGCGGGGTGTTGGTGGCCGGCGGCGACGGCGTGCCGCTATCCCAGACGACCATCGCCGAGCCGGTGTAGGGCAGCCTTCCAGCAGGGAGGATTCCCCAGTACGGGACGCGGTCGGGGCTGCGCCCGGGCGCCAGCGCGGGCTGGACGAGGCGGGCGCCGATCGTCCTCGCCTGCACATCGGCCGCGACGTTGGCCACCTGGTGGTCGCCGTAGGCGATGTGCATCAGCACCTGATGCTTGTCGGTGAGGTGGTTGGCGTAACCGTTGGTCTCCCCTCGGTCCCAGAGCATCTGGAAGAGCCCCAAGAGGATCTGCTGGCGGAGCTTGTCGGGCTGGGAGACGTCCAGGATCCGCCCGTACGTGGGGAAGTCGGAGCTGCGGTTGAGCAGCAGGCTGTAGTTCATGGCGGTCACGCCCAGGACGCCGCGCTTGATGTCACCGGAGACCGCGACGAGCGCGCCGCCGAGGATTCCGCCCTGGCTGTTGCCGTCGAACACGAGCCCCTGGCCGGGGACGATGAGGGGACGCCCGTCCGGGGTGCGGAACGCCTTGTTGGTGACCAGGCCGCCCTTCGCGTGGATGAGGCTGCGCCCCAGGAAGAGCGCGTTCAGCATCCCCTGCTGCATCCGTTCCGGGATCGTGGCGAAGCGGCCGGGATCCAGGAGCGCGGAGACGACGTTCGGGATGTCCTCCTGTGCCATGCCGATCCAGTCGGTGGCGCAGAAGGTGAAGTTGTGCTCGGCGGCCATCGCCCTGACGTTCCCGCCGCCGACCTCGTTGCGGCTGCCGAGGAGGCCGTGCCCGTAGAGGGCAGGGCTGGACGGCTTGATGAACGCGGCACGCGGGATCTCGCACCGGAAGCCCGCGGCCTGGGTGTTGCCCGGCAGGCGGCTCGGCTTGCCGTTGGCGTTCCGGTGGAACCTGGAGCCCGGCAGCCCGCCCGGAGTGTCGAGATAGCTGGGGACGGCGATGACGCCCTCGACCTCGCGGGCGATGCGCGGATCGGCGTCGGGCGCGAGATCGGTGACCTTGGTGACGAGCAGGCCGGGAGCCCGGGTCCCCAGCCGCCGGAACGCGTCGTCCCGGATGGCGTGCAGGTCGCCCGTCAGGCTGCGTGTGCTCGCGACGGTGAAGTCCCACGCGAGGGTGAGCGAGCGGCGGTCGACGCCCGCCTTGGCCAGGCGGGCGAGCGCGGGCTTCAGCCGGCGCTGCCGCTGGTACAGCGGATCGCGCGACGGCAGGTCACGCCCGGCGACCTTCGCGAACGAGGCGGACGGCGGGATCGTCCGGCCCGCGGAGTCCTTGAGGCCGCGCAGCGCCACGATGTAGCGGTGCCCGTCGAGGAAGTTGCGGGCCGGGCGGATCAGCAGTGCCTTGCGGCCGGCCTGCGGCGCGTTGGCGTCGAGTTCCGCCCAGTACGGCCATCGTTCGCCGGTCTTCGCGTCGAGGACCACGATGGGCGCGTCGGCGCGCAGCGACCGGCCGATGTCGGTGACCGGCGCGGCGCCCGTCGCGGCCAGATCGACCCCGGGGATCTGGGTGATGAGGGTGGAACCGGGCGAGAACCCGTCGGCGCGGTTCCAGGGGGCGGGATCGACGGGCCCGCCGAGCACGGCGCGCGGGAGGACGTCGCGGCCGAACGCGACGCGGCGGCCGGTGGCGCTCGTGCGGTCGGCCCGGGTGTACCAGTCGTTGGGGAACGGCAGCAGGCACTCGGCCGGCGCGATCGGATCGCATCCGCCGGGCGCGGCGGGCGTCGCGGCGGCGCGCGCGGGCGGCGGGGGCACGGTGAGCAGCGTCGCCAGGAGGAGCGGGGCGGCGGAGAACGCGAGCAGCCGTCTCATGACGAGATCATGCAGACTCCGGAGGAACCGTTCAATGGCCTGAAAGGCGGACTTTTCGCGGTGTCGTCGCGTCGCAGGTCAGGCTGTCGCGAGCGCGTTCAGAAAGTCCGATACCGGCCCGAGCGTGAGCATGCCCGAGCCTGCTCCGGCGAGCTCACCGGCCGCGGGCAGCAGGTCGGCATGGAGCTTCTCCAGTGCCGTGCGGTCGCCGCCCAGCTCCAGCAGGGCTTGGGCGTGCAGGCAGGTCCGGGCTTCGAACAGCAGGTCGTGCGGGGAATCCGGGATCCTTCGCGACGCCGCCTTCGCGTCCTCGTGCCTGCCTTCGGCGTTGAGGATCAGGGGGCGCGCCCAGGGCTCGTACGGGCCGAAGTCCATGTCCGCCAGGTCGGAGGCGGGCCGGCTTTCCTGGAGCCGCAGGGACAGCAGCGCCAGCGGGAGGATGCCGTCTTCCACGCCTCGCATGCCGGTGCCCGCGAGCCTCGCGGCGGCCCGGCGATAGGCGGGCTCCGCTTCGTCCGCACGGCCCGTCGCGGCGAGCCGGAGCGCCGCGTACCACTCGGTGAACACGCCGACGAGCGGAAGCTCGTAGCGTTCGGCGAGCTTGTCGGCCGCGGCGGCGTGCTCGTCCGCGGCGCTCAGGTCGGCGAGCGCCGCATGGGACTGGACGAGGATCAGGTGCCCGAGGACCTCGGAGGTCACGAGACCGTGCCGGGCTGAGAGCCCGACGAGTTCGGCGGCGATCCGGGCCCGTTCCGGGGCGAGTCCGGCGCGCCCGAACGACTGCAGGTAGCGGGCGTTGAGGGCGAACGCGAGCAGGGCCGGGTCGCCGAGACGGCGGGCGATCTCCGCCGCCTCGCGGGCCGCCCGGCCGCCCCGTTCGCCGGAGTCGGCACGCAGTTCGAGGGCGATCGTGCCGAGCAGGCGGGCACGTTCGGCGTCGTGGCGTGCGGGAAGATCCGCCAGGGCGCGTTCGGCCGCGGCGACGACATGGGCGGCCCGGGCGGGGTCGTCGACGGTCGTCCAGTTGGCGGGCACGTCGAACGAACCGATCACCTGCGCGGTGAGCAGCGGCTCGGCCAGCCGCTCGGCCTCGGTGATCGCCTCGGCCCGCAGGCGGCGGGCGCCGTCGAGATCGCCGGTCACCGCCAGCGCCCGCACCAGGCCCATGACGGCCTCCAGATGGGCCCGGGAGTCCCCCGCTGTGGCGGCGACCGCCTCCCGCCACCATCGGGCGGCCTCGTGCGGCGCCACCCGTTCGTCGGCGCGTTCGGCCGCGGCGCGGGCATAGCGGGCGGTGCGGGCGGCGGTGGCGCGGCTGCTCGCGCGTACGAGGTGGTGGGCGATCGTCTCCACCTGGTCCGGCCTGGACTGTTCGAGGATGTCGGCGATCCGCGCGTGCCAGCGGATCAGCCGTGCGCGCGGCGCGTCCTCGTACAGCACCTCGCGGACCAGGGCGTGGGCGAAGCGGAGCCGGTCGGGATCGGGCTCGGTCAGGAAACCGGCCAGCAGGGCGGCCTCGGCCGCGTCGAGCACGGCCTCCTCATCTCCCGCCAGCGTGATCAGCACGTCGAGGTCCACGTCCGGCCCGATCACGGCGGCCTGCCGGAGGACGGCCCGCGCGCTCTCCGGCAGCCGCGCCAGCCGCTGGCGGATGACGTCGCGGACACCGGCCGGCACGGCGTTGAGGTCGCCCTCGGTGTCCAGGAGCCGGGTGAGCTCGCGTGCGAAGAACGGGTTGCCCGCGCTGCGCCGGTGGATCAGCCGCGCGGTGCCGGGATCCACGTCCCGGCCGGCGAGGACGCGGACCAGCTCCGCCACCTCCCCCTCCGCCAGGCCACCGAGATAGATGCGGGCAGGCTCGGCGCGGGCGGAGCGGCCGAGGGCCTCGGTCAGCGTCGGCGAGATCTCGGTGGAACGGTACGTGCCGACGATGAGCACGGGACCGGCGGTGGGATCGGTGGCCAGCGCGGTCATCAGGGCCAGGGTCTCCTCGGTCGCCCAGTGCAGGTCGTCGAAGACGAGGAGCACAGGGCTCTGTGCCGCTGTCTTCGCCAGGTAGGCGGCGATCGCGCGGTGCCTGCGGAACCTCGCCTCAAGCGGATCAGTGGACGAAGGCGAGGGCCGGCCGGTCTGGCCGAGGCTCTCGGCGATCCGGGCCCAGGGCCAGGAGGCGGGAGCCCCGTCTCCTTCTGGGCTCGCGCCCCGGGCCGTCGTCCAGCCCCGCGCGGCGAGTTCGGCGCTCAGCGCCTCGGCCAGCGCGGTCTTGCCCGCTCCCGCGTCGCCGGAGAGGAGAGCCAGAACGGGCCGTCCCGACGCGATCACCGCGTCGGCGGCCTTCGCCAGGTCGGCGAGCTCTGACGCGCGCCCGACGAACGCCTGCCCTGGCGGGGGTGCCAGTGGGGGCGGCGCGCCAGGCCCGGTCTTCACGGTGGAGGGAGCATCACCGCGCGCGGAGAGGTGGGGAGCTTGGGCCAGGATGTCGGTCTCCAGCCGCCGCAGGCCCTCCCCCGGATCGAGCCCGAGCTCCGTGCGGAGGAGCGCCCTGGCCCGGCGGAGCGCGCCCAGCGCGTCCGCCTGCCTTCCTGACTGGTAGAGCGCCAGCGCGAGCAGGCGCCAGCCGTCCTCCCGCAGGGGGTGGCTCTCGACGTGGCGTTCCAGGTCGGGGACGGACGCGGCCGCACGCCCGAGCGCGAGCGCGGCCTCGGCACGTCTTTCCACGGCGAGGAGGCGCAGCTCGTCCAGCCGGATGGCCTCGCCGCGCGCCCAGTCCTCCTCGGCGAACTCCGCGTACGCAGGCCCCCGCCACATCGCGAGCGCCTCGTCCAGCCGCTCGAACGCGCCGGCGGGCGCCGGCTCCCCGGCCTCCCTGACCGCGGCCTCGAACCGCCACGCGTCCACCGCCTGCGGCTCCGGGCGGAGCGCGTAGCCCGGCGGCACGGTCACGAGCAGCCGGGCGGGCGTCCTGGGTGGCCGATCCGGCTCCAGCGCCCGCCGCAGCGCGGCGACGAAGGTCTGCACGGCGCCGAGCGCCCCCTCCGGCGGGTCCGTCCAGAGATCGTCGATCAGCCTGGACACCGGGACGACCCGGCCCCCCGCCACCAGCAGCCGCGCCAGCACGGCCCGGTGCCGCGGGCCCTTCAGATCGGCCGGCACGCCGTCCCGCAGGGCCTCCAGCGGCCCCAGCACCCCGAAGGTCACTCCAGACACGCCTCCCACGGTATCGCCGTCCGCCCTGCCCGCTGCTCCGGCGCTGATCGAGCGCTGATCGGGCGCGGGCACATTGATCCCGTAACCCTCGATTGGAGATCGACATGGCACCCAAGATCAGCGCATTCGACTACCGGCGCGTGCCCGTCGCCGACGGCGTGGCGCTCAACGCCGCCGTCGGCGGCTCGGGCAGCCCGATCGTGCTGCTGCACGGCTTCCCGCAGACCCACCTGATGTGGCGGCACGTCGCGGCCGACCTCGCCGCCGACCACACCGTCATCTGCCCCGACCTGCGCGGTTACGGAGACAGCGACAAGCCCGCCGAGGCGGACGGCGAAACCTACTCCAAGCGCACCATGGCGGCCGACATCATCGCGCTGGCCAGCGCGCTCGGGCACGACCGGTTCGCCCTGGCCGGGCACGACCGGGGCGCGCTGGTCGCGATTCGCGCCGGCCTCGACCACCCTGAGACGATCACCCATCTGGCGTCGCTCGACGTGCTGCCCACCCTCGACATGTGGGACGTGATGCGCGGAGCGTCCGCCGCGGTCGGCTTCCACCTCTACCTGATGGCCCAGCCGCCCGGCCTGCCGGAGCAGCTGATCGGCGCCAGTCCGGACGCGTTCTTCGGCCACTTCCTGGACCTGTGGGCGCAGGACCCCGAGGCGATCCCTGCCGACGTGCGCGCCGCGTACCTGAAGGCCTGCCGGGAGGCGGTCCCGTCGATCGTCGCCGACTACCGGGCGTCCGCGTTCGCCGACGTCGAGCACGACGAGGCCGACCGCCGGGCCGGGAACGTGCTGCGGATGCCGGTCACGGTCCTCCAGCAGGACTGGGGCGCCGCGCTCGGCTTCGACGCCGCCGCCCGGTGGCGGGCCTGGGCGCCGGACCTGGAGCACGCCACGGTGAGCTGCGGCCACTTCATGGCGGAGGAGGCCCCGGCCCAGGTGGTGAAGGCGCTGCGGGCCTTGCTCGCCCGTTGAGCATCCGGTAGACCACTGGCCATGAGCAGCACCGCGCACGACATCACCACGCCCGCCCCGCCTCACCTCGAGGAGGTCAGCGAGGGGATCTTCGGCTACATCCAGCCGGACGGCACGTGGTGGATCAACAACACCGGCTTCCTGGCCGGTACGCGGGGCGTGGTCAGCGTCGACGCGTGCTCCACCGAACGCCGGACGCGGGCGTACCTCGCCGCGATCGGCTCGGTGACGTCGCAGCCTGTGCGGACCCTCGTCAACACCCATCACCACGGTGACCACACGTTCGGCAACTACCTCTTCGAGGGCGCGACCATCGTCGCCCACGAGGGCACGCGCGAGGGAGCGATCGCGTGGGGCCGGCCGTTCGACGAGCCGTACTGGACCAAGGTCGAATGGGGGGACGTGGAGATCGAGCCCGCGTTCCTCACCTACGCCGAGGGCGTCACGGTGTGGGTCGACGACCTGCGGTGCGAGGTCCGGCACGTGGGCGGCCCGGCGCACACGACCAACGACTCGATCGTGTGGATACCGGACCGGCGCGTGCTGTTCTGCGGCGACCTGCTGTTCAACGGGGGCACGCCGTTCCTGATGCAGGGTTCGGTGCGCGGCGCGATCACGGTGCTCGAAGAGGTGATCGCGCCGCTCGGCGCGGAGACGATCGTGCCCGGGCACGGTCCGGTCGCGGGCCCCGACCTGATCGAACGGGTCGTGGGCTACGCGCGGTTCGTGCTCGCCACGGCGGAGAAGGGCAAGGCCGCGGGCCTGTCGCCGCTGGAGCTCGCACGCGAGACCGACCTCGGCCCGTACGCCGAGCTCAGCGACTCCGAACGGATCGTCGGCAACCTCTACCGCGCCTACGCCGAGCTGGACGGTGCCGAGCCGGGCGCGCAGATCGATCTGATGGCAGCGCTGAACGACATGATCACGTTCAACGGCGGCCGGCCCCTGACCTGCCGCGCCTGAGGTCAGCGGAAGATCGCCACCGGATGGAGGTCGAGGACGCGGGCCTCGGGATCCCAGCCGTTCACCTTGCCGAGGCAGCGGGCGTGGAACCGTTCGACGCGTTCGTCCTGGTCCTGCATCCCGCCCGCGGAACAGGTGATCTTCACGTGCGGGGAGGGCCCGTCGTCCGCCGGGGAGACTCCGTACGGGGCCAGGAACGTCACCCTGTCGCCGGCCGGCTCGGACAGCTGGAAGAGGCCCGTCACCGAGACGTAGTGGCCGCGCAGGTCGCTGAGGCGAAGGGATCGGGCGTTGCCGCCGAGCACCTTGGCCACGGCGGGGCCGGGCAGGATCGTGCCGTCGGTGAGATCGGCGTAGACGACGCCGTCGCGCTCTTCCAGCAGGCTCATGACCTCGGAGATGACGCTGATCGGCTCCTTCTCCTCGATGTAGCTGAGGAGCCGCTCGTCGCTCACCTCCTTGCCGCCGCCCCCGCCCAGGCCGTAGACCGTTCCCCAGGCCTCGCGGGACCTGCTCTCGGTCGTCCGCTCGACGACCTGGCGGACCAGGGCCGGGCGGGACCGGCTGGTGCGGTAGATGCCCATGACCAGGCGGGCGTTGAGGTAGACGCAGATGTCGATCAGGCCCTGGCCGCGCGCGGTGCGGGACCGGCGCTGGCGGCGGTAGGCCGCGGCCGCGTAGACGGCCAGGCCGGCGAAGGACGCGAACGTGGCGAGCCATACGAGCATCCACGGCATGTTGATGCTCCGCCACAGGCTGTCAGCGACACCCACGGATCTCCTTGAGGGCTTCGAGCAGGGACGGCCGGGTGTCGCCGTCGACGAGCCGCCCGCCGGTGGCGGTGGCCGCCCGGCGAAGGCCGTCCCGGTCGGCGGCACCGAAACCGACGGCGAACGTGGGAACGGCGCGCGGCCGCTCGTGGCGCAGGAATTCGGGGAGCGTGATGCCGGCGTTGTTCCGGCCGTCGGTCATGAGGACGATCGACGTCCGCCGGGAGCCGTCCCCGGCCCTCTGGTACGCGCCGTCGAGCGCGGACCAGATCGCGGTGCTGCCGTCGAAGTCGTCGGTGTCGATGAAGTCGCGGAGCCGCTCCATCGCGCCGGGTGCGCCGACGGTGAAGGTCTTCTCGGCCAGCGCCCGCCCGCCGAAGCGGACGACCGTGACCTCCTCGCCCTGGTGGAAGCGCACGAAACGGCCCACCGACGAGCCGTCCGCGCCGCCGAGACCGGCGAAGGCCGACTTGACGGAGACGATGCGGGCCCCCGCCATGGAACGGGAGAAGTCGAGCAGGAACACCACCCGGTCCGGCTTGCGCTCGGCCGGGTCGTCGTAGTTGGCGAGCAGGGTGTCGATGACCTTCTTCTGGCCGGGGAAGAAGAGGGCGTTGCCGACCGGGGCCCGCAGCCGGGGGTCGCGCGCCACGTCCGGGCCGAGCGGGCGCCGCAGCGTCCGCCGCATGATCTTCCGCTGCACCTCGTCGCTCTTGAGCCAGCCGACGACCTTGTCGTACGCGGCGCGCTTGGCGGGATCCAGGAGCAGCAGCGGGTAGTCCGACATCACCATGCCGTCCCGCGGATAGACGACCTGCAGCGGCTTTTTGAGCCTGCCCGACGCGTTGAGGGAGAGCAACGTCGATTCGTGGGCGATGAGGCCCTCGGTCTGGTCCTGGTTCGCCACGTACTCGTCGACGAGCTTCGACGAGGACCGGGCGGCACGGGTCTGGCCGGTGAAGAAGCCGCGGAGCCGGTCGCAGGTGACGTCCTGCGGCCGCAGCGCCCCGCCCCGCGCGGCGGTCGCCACTCCGACCAGCGCCGCGAGGCCGCTCCCGTTGGTCCTCGGGTCCGCCATCGCGAAACGGAGCCGCCCCTGACCCGCCGCGTCGGCGACGTCGGCCCACGAGGGATCTTTGGGCAGCCTCGCCGCGGTCTCTGGCTTCAACCCGATGACCACTGGTGAGAGCATCGTCGTGTTGCTGAGCGGCGGTTCCCTGCGCACACCCGCCTTCATCTTCAGCCGGAAGTAGCGGTCGGACGACAACCAGGCCAGATCGTGGTGATAGCGGCCGGGCTCCAGCGTGTCGTCGCTGTAGTCCATGCGCAGCTTGACGCCCGTGTCGCGTTCGAGATCACCGAGCAGCGGCGCCATGTCGGCAAGCTCGGACCCGGCGAGAACACTCAGCTGCGTCGAGGCCGAACCGTCGAAACTGCAACCGGCGGCCAGGAGAACGAGAGCCGCCAGACCCCGCCGCGCCCTCACGAGGGTTTGCTCTCGGAGCAGCCGACCTCGACGAGCATCTTCTCAAGGTCCCCGACCGAGGGCAGCACGGTCCGGGTGAGGTCCGGCGTCGTCATGGCGGGCGCCGGGATCCGCCGTTCGTCCAGGAACGCCCCGAGCTGCTTGCCGGGCGGCGCGCCCGGATTGTCGAGAATCCGATACCCCAGCTCCACGGCCCGCCGCCGCAGTTCGGAGTCGCTGACGATGAGCTCGCCGAGCCGGTCGCCCTTGTCGTTGAACGAGATGAGCTCCGGAAGCGGGAAGAAGCCCGGCTGGGGATACATCAGCACCCGTTCACCGTCGGAACGGTCGAGCTGGTACGCCAGGAACTGGTGCTCGTACACCACGATGATCGGCGCGATCTGCCGCCCCTCGGGCGCCGCGTACGTCTTGAAGATCTCCGAGGTCGGGAGCCCCTGCTCGGTCAGCAGCGGCTTGATCCTCCTGGCCAGCGCGACGGCCTCCTGGGCGCTCCCCACCGCCCTGTTGCCGTTCTCGACGAACGCGATGAGCCCCATGTACGTGGCGGCCGAGTTGGCCGCGCACAGATCCGGTGTCTGCGCCAGCACGAGGTTGCCGTTCGACATCCCATGCTGCTTGATGCCCAGATCGTTCCAGCGCTGCCCGCCCTTGACGAGCTCCAGGAAACGCTTCATATCGAGGTCGTAGTAGAGCGACCCGGCCTTCTCCTGCCTTCGCGCAACCCCCTTGCCCCGCAGCGTCTCCGCGTACTCCCGGAAAGTGGCCAGCACGATGGGACTGACGAACGGCCGGAACTGCTTGGCACGCAACCCCTTCGCGTTCCGCGAATCCAGAATGAGCCGCGCGGCCGGCTGCCCCGACGGAAAGGCGAAGTCGTACCCGCCGAGCGAGTTGACCGCGACCTCCCTGCTCGACGACCTCGTGATCTGCACCCGGATCCCATGCCGCATCAGGATCCGCTGGACCTCGGCGTCCTCGAAGTAGTCGCCCTTGGACGCCAGCTTGCCCTTGACGACCAGCACCCGTTCCAGCGGCAGGAGCAGCTTCTCCTGCGAGCCGAGTACCCCGAGCCCCACCAGCGGCGCCACCGCCATGGCGGCGAACCTGAGCAGGAACCGCCGCCGCAGGAAGACCGGAACCGGCCGCCTGAGAACATTGAGCGTCGGTTCCACGGTGCCTCCCGCCATGACACAGGCCGCTGACGATTAGAGGCCCTGCCGCACCATCCGGTTCCTGCACAACGTAAGGTCGGTCACGGGAAGGGGCAAGATCGTGCAGCACGCGTTCGCCTACGACGAGGTGGCGATCCTCGTCCGCCACTGGTTCGAGATCGACCTCAACGACAGCCACCTCGAACACGGGACGCGCCTGGAGCTCCGGCGCCTCGTCCCGCAGGACCGGCGTGGCACGGAGTCAGCGGCCCAGAAGATCCTGGTCGACCAGCCCCTCTGGCGCGCCGACCTCTTCGACCGCCTCGACGAACCGCCGGGCAACTTCACAGCCGCTCATTACCACCCGTTCTTCACGGGCCCAGAACCGAGCGAACGCCATTACCTCCAAGAACCTCCCTGGCAATGGCTCCAAGAAGAACTCACAAACCCCACCGGCCTGACCGATCTGCAACTAACCGCCTGGGACGTCGAGGACATCACGTCAGACGCCGCGGAAATCATCGAAACGGCCCGCCGCCGCGCGGCCACCGAGTGCACGTCCATCGAACAGTGCTTCGCCTGGACCCGCGACGCGCGCCGAACCGTCCACCTCATGCTCGACCAGCTCGAACGCCCCGACCTCCTCGACAGAGACCACGTCCTCCCCTGGTCACGCGGTCATGCGGGACTATGAGCATCTGAAGGCCGCGCTCCGCGAGGAAGGAGAGGCGCTCCTCGAAGCAGACTCCCCCGCCGACGCCCTCTTCGGCTGGCTGCGCTCGTACATCACCCGCACCGCCACCCATCGCGGCCTGACCGCCGACGAGTCCATGCACGCGACCGCGTCCGCCCTCCTGACCCGCGCCCAGCGATCCGGCGCCGTCCGCGCCGACCTGACGGCCACCGACCTCCTCGCCCTGGCGAACGGCATCGCCCTGGCCACCCGCGACCCCGACCAGACCCGCCGCCTCCTGCGCTTCCTCCGCCAAGGAACGTCCGGTCAGGTGTCGTAGATCGTGACGTCCAGGTTTCTCGTGGTCAGGTTGGCGGTGATGAGGGGCTCTACGCGTTCCCATTTGCCTCCGGCCAGGCCGCAGCCTATGCGGGGCATGTGGATGGAGGCTTTGAGCGCCTTTGCTTGGGGGGCCAGGGCGGCCAGGCACTTGTCCAGGGCCTCGTAGCGGATCGGCGGGCCCTTGCGGCTGGGCTTCATGCCGCGCTGGGCCACCATGTTGGCTACCCAGATGTACGGGGTCGCCTGGACGAGTTGGATGCTGCCCAATCCGAAGTCGTTGTGCGCCCGGTCGCGGTGCCAGGCCCGGTAGGCCGCCTCCGGCTCGGGCCAGCGGCGTGAGATCGCCAGCACGAAGCCCTTGCCCCAGCCGCCGAGGTCGTTGCACACGTGCGCGATGACCTTGACGCCCTTGGCCTGCGGCGACGTCGCGTCACCTTGCAGGTATCGAATCTCCCCCACAGATCGGACCATAGCGGTGGGGTCGGACGGTCGTCCCTCCCGGGAGCGGGCCCGGGAGGGACGCGCGTGCTACTTGGTCAGGCGGTACTGCCAGTAGATCTCTCGGTCGGTCAGGGCTCGGTCGTAGAACTTCAGGCCGTCCATGCGGCAGTTGCAGGGGTTGCCCTCGCGGTCGTTCTGCGGGTAGCTGCCGCCGATCTTGATGCCGCGGGGGTCGGTGGCGGAGGCCAGGTCGGGCTCGGGCGGGCCTTCGACCGCCCAGGGGTCGCCCGGGAGGACGTAGGAGCCGTCGAGGGCCTTGCCGTTCTTGTAGAGCTTCATCGTGCCGGTGTCGAAGTCGAACGTGGCGGCGAGGGCGACCCAGGTGTTCTGGGGTAGCACCTGTTGCCACGGCTGGTTCGCGGCGAACGTCTGGGAGGACGCGCCGTCCACGCGGCGGCCCAGGGCCACGACGCGGAGCTCGCCCGAGACGCTGATGACCTCCAGGAGGGCCCGTACGTCATGGCCCGAGGAGTTGCCGGTGAGCACACCGGCGAGGCCGACCGCGTTGTACTTGTCGTTCGGGTCGGCCGAGTTGGAGTTGGGGCTCGGGTTCTGGCCGGTCATCTTGAACCAGCCCGAGATCGTGACCTGCTTCACCCCGTTGAAGGCGTGAAGGCTGGGGACTCCCGTGGGCGAGAAGATGCCCGCCTTCCAGTCGTCGTTGCCCGCGGTTGTGGGGTTGACCTGGCCCAGCTGGAGGGCGTTGCGGCTGCCTCGGTACGCGCGGTCGCGCACGCGCATGGCCGCGCCGCCGTTCACCAGGTCGATGGGGGTGCCGGAGCGGCCCCGGTCACGTTCCTGCGCGGGGTTGCCCCGGACGGGGTGGTCGAAGTCGTACGAGGCGATCAGGTGCCGGCGCAGGTTGTCTGGGTGGGCCGCCGCAGGGGTTGCAGCGGCCACCACGAGCGACCCACCCAGCGCGGCGGTCGCGAGGGCCGCCGCCGTCTTCGTGATCCTCATCGGCCCGCCCGGGTTCCGGTGACCTTGAGGTCGCGGATACGGCCGATGTTGTCGAACGAGCCGAAGCCGATCCGGCCCGTCGGGAACGTCTTGTCCACGGCGGTCATCAGCGGCTTCTTCGCGCCGTCCATGTAGACGGCGGTCTCGCCCGTGTCGGCGCAGTGACGCAGCCGGACCTTGTGCCAGGCCTCATCCTTCACGGCGGGCGCCGCGCCCACCGAGCGCACCGCGTCCCACTGGTCGTCCAGCCGCAGCCGGTCGGCGTTGTTGACGTTGAAGATGCCGTTGTGCGGATAGATCGTGTTGTCCGACGAGAGGTGGGCGTACGAGAACTCCAGGTCGGAGCGGTAGCCGTACACGAGGATCACGTCCCGGTTGGAGATCGAGACCGGCGTGTCGAGCCTTACCTTCGCTTCGAGCTGGAACGAGCCCCAGGCCGGGCCCGCGTTCAGGACGGAGTATTCGAACGGGCGGCGGGGGCCGGGGCGCGCCGCGCCCGCTTCGGCGAGGATCGCCTCCTTGCCGGGGAACTGCCACTTGGACGGGGTGACCGGCGTCCAGTTCTTGGCCGCCATCACGTGCCGGACGGGGGTGTGGCCGATCTTGCAGTCCGCGAACGTGCGGGTGCCGGTGACCTTCCAGATCTTCCCGTTGGCCTTGGCGAGCAGGTAGAGCTCACCGGAGCCGTCCCGGCCGATCCGCAGGTCGGGACGCTTGGGGTCGCCGATGGAGCCGGGGCCCGACAGGTCCGCCATCGAGACGCGCTTGCCGGCGGCGTCGTAGATCATGAGCTGGTTGAGCGTGGCGGGCTTGCCGCCGAGCCTCATGTCCCGCTCTTCGGTGTAGAAGATCCGGCCGTCGACCAGGTCGTCGAAGACGTACTTGCCGCGCAGTGCCGGGATCTTGTTGCCGCGGTAGACGAAGCCGCCCGCGACGGCGCGGCCCACGTCGGACGTGCAGTTCCAGGTGGGCGGCGGGTTGTGGTCGTACATGGCGACCGGGTAGGTGTAGCCGTTCTTGGCGTCGTCGGCCGGCAGCGGGTAGAGCCGGTTGCAGGGGTTGGTCGCGGCGCGGTCGAAGACCCAGTTGCCCTCGCGGTCGCTCCAGCCGAGGTTCGAGCCGGGGCGCACGTCGTAGATCGCCTCGATGGCGTGCTCGCCGATGTGCCCGAGGAACATGCGGTGGCTGCCCCCCGGGTCCCAGCTGAAGCGGTGCGGGTCGCGCATGCCGTAGGAGTAGATCTCGCCGAGCGCGCCGGCCTTGCCGACGAACGGGTTGTCCTTCGGGATGCCGTACTGCCCGTTGACGCCGTCGGTGCCGCGCGGGTCGATGCGCAGGATCTTGCCGTGCGGGACCGAGAGGTCCTGCGGGACGGTCGTGCGGTTGCCGATGCCGCCGTCGCCGGCCGCGATGTACAGCACGCGGGCCTCGGCGCTGCCCGGCCGCGCGGTCGGGTTGAAGTCGATCTGCTGGATGCCGTGGATCTGCCCGGCGAATCCGAGCCTGAGGACCTCGCGCTTCGTTCCCTTGAACGTGTCGGCGGCGGGGTTCTCGGCCGTCCATTCGGTGACGATGCCGTGGTAGGTCGTGCCCGGCTGGGGCGGGAAGTCCGGCTGCTTGGTCGCGGCCGTGGCCAGCTCGGTGTGGACGGTGTAGAAGCGGCCGTTCTTCTTGAAGCCCGGGTCGAACGTGACGAACCCGAATCCCTGGCCCATGCCCCTGCCGGAGAAGAACGCGGGGGCGAACGTGGCGCCGACGTCGAGGTAGGTCTTGGGCGTCTGGCCCTTCTCGACGAGGTACAGCTTGCCGTTCAGGTCCGGCACGTACTTGCGCCGCGAGCCGTCGGGGATCTCACCGAGGTGGTTGATGCGCGCGATGCGCATCAACCGCTGGTCGGTGGGCGCCGGCGTCGGCTCGGATTTGGGGAACTGCGCGAACTCCTCCACGGTGAGCCCGAGCCCGGAGGCGATCGGGTCCTCCGGGATCGGGTCGAGGATCGGATCCCCGGGAGGGGCCGATCGTGCCTGCGCGGAAGCCGCGTGCGCCGGCGCCACCTGCAGTGAGGCGGCGACGGTCACGGCGATCGCTAGATGGAACCACCTTGTCTTGCGCATCCCACCCGTCCTTTGGTCGGTGTGAATTGAAAGCGCTTTCTGGATAGACCCCGATAGCCCCGATGGTTCAGGCGACGTGCTCGGTGAAGCGGTCCATGGTGAGGGACAGGGCCCCGGCACCGGACATCGCCCACAACTCCTCATTGAAGATCTCGACTTCGACGGGCCCCTCGTAGCCCGCCGCCTCCACGGCCTCCCGGAAACGACGTAGTTCGACGCAGCCGTCGCCGAGCATCCCTCGCCCGGTCAGCACGCCCTGCGGCAGCGGCGTGACCCAGTCGGCCACCTGGAAGATCGCGATGCGGTCCGCCGCCCGCGCGATGTCGTCGTAGGCGTCGACGTCCCACCACAGGTGGTACGTGTCGACCACGACCCCCACCTGCTCGACGGGCAGCGGTGCCGCCATGTCGAGGGCCTGGCCCAGCGTCGACACCACGCACCGGTCGGAGCAGTACATGGGGTGCAGCGGTTCGATGGCCAGGCGGACGCCGTGGCCGCCCGCGTACGGCGCCAGCTCGGCGATCGAGTCGGCGACCCGTTCGCGCGCGCCGTCCAGGTCCCGCGATCCGTCCGGCAGCCCGCCGCTGACCAGCACCAGAACGGGGGCGCCCAGCTCGGCCGCCTCCTCGATCGCGCGCCGGTTGTCGGTGAGCGGGTCGGCCTCCTGGAAGAACCCGCCCCTGCACAGTGACGTCACCGACAGCCCGGCGTCCCGGACGAGCTTGGCCGTGCGCGCGAGCCCGTACTCGGCGACCGGCTCGCGCCACAGCCCGACGCCCCGGACCCCGGCGTCCGCGCAGCCCGCGACCATGTCGGGCAGCGGCCAGTAGCGCGTCGTCCACTGGTTCAAGCTGAACGACCCGGCCAGCGCGGCATCCCACGACGGGCTCATTGCTGCACCCCCTGGACGGCCAGCCAGGCCCGCATCCTGGACGCGGCCAGGTCGGGATCCGGCAGCAGTCCCGCCGCGTCGGCGAGCGTGAAGAGCCTGACCAGGTGCGGGACGGAGCGGGCGCTCTCCAGGCCGCCGACCATGCGGAAGGCGCGCTGGTGCCCGGCCAGCCAGGCCAGGAACACCACCCCGGTCTTGTAGTAGTACGTCGGCGCGCCGAACAGATGCCGGGACAGCGGCACCGTCGGCCCGAAGATCTCCTCGTAGGCCTCGCCGTCGCCCGCGTCGAGGGCGCGCATCGCGGCGGCCGCCGCCGGGGCGATCGGGTCGAAGATGCCGAGGAGCGCGTCGCTGTGGCCTTCGGCGTCGCCCTTGATGAGCTCGGGATAGTTGAAGTCGTCGCCGGTGTAGAGCCGCACGCCCGCGGGCAGGCGGCGGCGCAGGGCGATCTCCTTGCCCGCGTCCAGCAGCGACACCTTGATGCCCTCGACGCGGTCGGCGTGCTCCTGGATGATCGTGAGCACATGGTCGGCGGCCACGTCCACGTCCGGCGAGCCCCAGTAGCCCTCCAGCGCCGGGTCGAACATCGGCCCCAGCCAGTGCAGCACGGCCGGACGCGACACCGACCCGAGCAGCCGCCCGTACACCTCGGCGTAGTCCTCCGGCCCGCCCGCGGCGGCGGCGAGCTGGCGGCTCGCCATGATCACGGGCACGGCGCCGGCGGCCTCGATGACCTCCAGCTGCTCCTCGTACGCGGCGGTGATGTCCGCCAGGGAGGCCGGACCGGCGGGCAGCTGGTCCGTCCCGGCGCCGCAGACGATGCGGCCCCCGCAGGCCGCCGCCTCGGCGCCGCTCCGCAGGATGAGCTCGCGGGTCGCGGCCCAGTCCAGGCCCATGCCGCGCTGCGCGGTGTCCATGGCCTCGGCCACGCCCAGGCCGTGCGACCACAGGTGGCGGCGGAACGCCAGCGTCGTGTCCCAGTCGAGCGATCCGCTGTCGCTCAGCGGGTCGACGACGACGTGCGCCGCCGCGTAGGCGGATCTGCGGGCGCTGGGGGCGGACGTGCGCCCGTAGGCCCGCGGCTCGCCCAAGGTGTACGGCGCCAGCGTGCCGTCAGCTTCGGGCAGATGGAGCTTCATCGTCACGTCAGCTCCGGGACCTCGAGGCGGCGGCCCTCCCGCCAGGCCTGCAACCCCAGCTCCGCCAGCTGGACGCCGCGCGCTCCGGCGTGGAAGTCCCACTTGAACGGGGCGTCCTCCACCACGTGCCGCAGGAACGCCTCCCACTGCACCTTGAAGCCGTTGTCGAACTCGGTGTTGTCGGGCACCTCCTGCCACTGGGCACGGAAGTCCTCGGTGGCGGGGATGTCGGGGTTCCAGACGGGCTTGGGCGTCATCGACCGGTGCTGGACGCGGCAGCGGCGCAGGCCCGCGACCGCGCTGCCCTCGGTGCCGTCGACCTGGAACTCCACGAGCTCGTCGCGGAAGACACGGGTCGTCCACGACGAGTTGAGCTGCGCGATGATGCCGCCTTCCAGCTCGAAGATGCCGTACGCCGCGTCGTCGGCCGTGGCCTCGTAGGGCTTGCCGTCCTCGTCCACCCGCTCGGGGATGTGCGTGGCGCCCAGGCACTGCACAGACTTCACCGGAGCCACGATCTCGTCGAGCACGTAGCGCCAGTGGCAGAACATGTCGGCGATGATGCCGCCGCCGTCCTCGACCCGGTAGTTCCAGCTCGGCCGCTGCGCCTCCTGCCAGTCGCCCTCGAAGACCCAGTAGCCGAACTCGCCGCGCACCGACAGGATCCGCCCGAAGAAGCCGCCCTCCACCAGCCGCCTCAGCTTCCTGAGGCCCGGCAGGAACAGCTTGTCCTGGACGACGCCGTGCTTGATGCCCGCCTCGTCGGCCAGCCGGGCCAGTTCCAGCGCGCCCGGCAGGTCATCGGCCAGCGGCTTCTCGGTGTAGATGTGCTTGCCCGCGGCGATCGCGGTGCGGATCGCCTCCGTCCGGGCGCCGGTGATCTGCGTGTCGAAGTAGATCTCGACACCGGGCCGGTCCAGCGCCTCGGCCAGGTCGGTGGTCCACTCGGTGAGCCCGTGCCGCTCGGCCAGGGCCTTGAGCTTGCCCGCGGTACGGCCGACGAGAATCGGCTCGGGCCACAGCACGGTCCCGTCCGCGAGGGTCAGCCCGCCCTGTTCGCGGATGGCCAGGATCGACCGGAGCAGATGCTGGCGGTAGCCCATCCGTCCGGTCACACCGTTCATGACCACGCCGATGGACCTGCGTTCCGTCCCCATGAATCCCCTTCGTTACAGCGACGAACAATGCAGACGATGCGAGGCGCGACCGTCAGTCGAGCGCCGGGCCGGCGCCGAGCAGCTCCCGGATGCGCCCGGTGGCGCGCGCGAACTCGGGCCGCGCCATGGTGGCGGAGTAGTCCCGCTCGGCGGGCAGCCCGACGTCGATGATCTCCTCGACGGTGCCCGGCCGCGGTGACATGACCACGACCCGGTCGGCGAGGTAGACCGCCTCCGCGATCGAGTGGGTGACCAGCACGACGGTCGTTCCGGTCTCCCGCCAGATGCGGTTGAGCTCGACGTTCATCTGCTCGCGCGTCAGGGCGTCCAGCGCGCCGAACGGCTCGTCCATGAGCAGCACCGGCGGCTCGTGGAGCAGCGCCCGGCACAGCGCCACGCGCTGCTGCATGCCGCCCGACAGCTCGTGCGGGTGGGCGTCCTCGAACCCGCGCAGCCCGGTCATCTCGATCAGCCGGTCCGCCCGCTCGCGCGCCTGCCCGGCGGGCATCTTGCGCATCTCGGCCTGGAGCAGGATGTTGCGGCGCGCGGTCCGCCATTCGAGCAGCGCGGCCCGCTGGAACACGTAGCCGATGTCGGGCCGCGGCCCGGTGACCTTCTCGCCGCGCAGCCACAGCCCGCCGCCGGACGGCTTGAGCAGGCCCGCGATCAGCTTGAGCAGCGTGGACTTGCCGCAGCCCGAGGGCCCGACGATCGCCACGAACTCGCCCATGCCGATGTCCAGCGACACCTTGTGCAGTGCCGTCACGTCGCGCTTCTTCGTCCGGAACCGGACCGCGACGTCGTCGATCCGCACCGCCGCCGTGTCGGCGTCGTCGCCCGCGGGCCCGGCCTTCGCCGCGGTCTCGTCCTCGCTGATGATCTTCACAGCCTTCCGCCAGCCCTCCGTCAGCCCTGGGGGGCCACGTCCGAGGCCCAGTACTTGTCCGGTGCCTCCGCCTTGCCGATCACTCCGGTCTGGGCGAAGAGGTTGATGGTCTGCGTCCAGTCGGCCGGGGTGTTGACGCCGGGCGCCTTGCCCTTGGTGGCGTCGGTGTGCAGCAGCGTGATCGTCGTCTTGAACTGGTCGGTGAGCACGGCGGGCGGCGGCAGCTGGGCGGAGGCGCCCTGCATGGACGCGACGGCGCCGGCCGGGTCCTTCTCGGCCGCCGCCCAGGCCTCGCTGGTGGCGGCGAACATGCGCTTGGCCAGGTCGGGCGAGCTCTTCAGCTTGCGGTCGCCGACGATGAGGCCGTTGGAGTAGTAGCTCAGCCCGAACGCGGAGAAGCGCACGTACGAGACGGGCTTGCCGGACTTGTTCTGCATGGTCGGGCCCTGGTCGTTGGCGTAGCCGATGAGGGCGTCGACCTGGCCCGACATCACCGCGGCCATCTTGCCGGCCGGGTCGGTGTTCTGGATCTTCACGTCGCCCTCGGCGAGGCCGTTCTTCTTCAGGAACACCGGGAACGTCTTCGACGGCGCGTCACCGGCCGTGGAGGCGATGCGCTTGCCCTTGAGGTCGGCCGGCGTCTTGATGGCCTTGCTCGTGAACGACTGCACCGACACCGGTGTGGTCTGCAGGAACACGCCGAGGCTCTTGACCGGAAGACCCTGGCCCACGCCCGCCATCAGCGGCGGCGTGTCCGCCCAGCCGAAGTCGGTCTGGCCCGCGCCGGTGGCCTGGACCGTCTTCTGCGAGCCCTGGCCGGCCTTGATGTCGATCGCGATGCCGTGCTTCTCGTAGATGCCCTGCTTCTTGCCGTAGTAGAACGGCGCGTGCTCGCCGTAGGGGTACCAGTTGAGCGTCAGCGTGACCTTGTCGAGCTCCTTGCCTGACGCGCTCTTGGTCTTGCCGCCCGAGTCGTCCCCGCCGCACGCGGCGGTCATCAGGATGAGCGGGACGAGGACGGCGGCGGATCTGCGGAGCCTCATGGGGGTGGACCTCCGGTCTCAGGGGGTCGATGCGTCGGTACGAGCGGTCGGTACGTCGGTACGAGGTGGTCGTCAGGACGGGTGGCGATCAGTACGGGTGGCCATCAGTACGAGGTGGTCACGGCCGAGCCACGGCGGCTGGCGTGCCAGGGGATGAGCAGCGCCTCGGCGAGCTCGACGAGGACGAACAGCACGACGCCGATGGCCGACATGACCACCAGCCCGGCGAACAGCATGGGGGTGTCGAGGTTGCCGTTGGCCTGGAGGATCACGTAGCCGAGGCCCTCGTTCGCGCCGACGAACTCCCCGACGACGGCGCCCGTGACCGCGAGCGTCACCGCGACCTTGAGGCCCGAGAACAGGTACGGCAGCGACGCCGGGAACCGGATCTTGGCGAACGTCGCCAGCGAGCCGGCGCCCATCGTGGCCGACAGCTCGAGCATCTCCGGATCGACGGCCTTGAGGCCGGTGACCATCGCGATGACCACCGGGAAGAACGAGATGAGGACCGCGACGAAGACCTTGGGCGTCATGCCGAAGCCCAGCCACACCACGAACAGCGGCGCGATCGCGATCTTGGGGATGACCTGCGCGAAGAGCAGGATCGGATAGAGGGTCTTCTCCACCGTCGAGGAGTAGACCATGACCACCGCGGCGAGCACCCCGAACGCCACCGCGAGCGCGAAGCCGAGCAGGGTCTCGTACGTCGTCACCCAGGTGTGCTGCCAGATGTAGTCCCACTTCTCGGTGAACACGTTGAGCGTCTTGCCGGGTGACGGCACCAGATAGGGCTTGACCAGCTCGGCCGCCGTCACCACCCACCACGCGGCCAGGCAGGCGGCGAGCAACGCCACCGGCCGCCACGACCGTTCCAGTGCGTCCCGCAGCCGGTCGGCCGGGCCGGGCTTGTCCCGTTCGGCCACGCCGGCCACCGGAACCCCGGAAACCGTGCCCTGACTCACCACGAGCACCTCCATCGGCGGTCTCAGAAAGCGCATTCAGAAAGCGCTTTCTGTAGTACGATATGGATGCCTTCCGGCAGGGTCAAGGGGTGAACCCCAGACGAATTGCGCGGCGCGCGGTTCGTCTCACGTGCGGCTCGACCGTTCCGGGCGGCGGTCAGGGCGCTGCAGGACGGGCTCGGGAGGGATCAGGATGGCCGGCGAACGGGCGCACGTGACACTCCAGGACGTGGCGCGGCGGGCGGACGTGTCGCTCGCCACCGCGTCCCGCGTGCTCAACGGCACCTCACAGGTACGGGCCGACCTGCGCGAGCGCGTGCTCGCCGCGGCGGCCGAGCTCGCCTACACGCCGAACGCCCACGCGCAGGCCCTCGCGGGCGTGTCGAGCCAGGCCATCGGCGTCATCTGCCACGACGTCAGCGACCCCTACTTCGCGGCCATAGCACGCGGCGTGATGCGCGCCGCCGCCGCGCACGGCCAGCTCGTCATGCTGGCCAGCACCAACCGCGACCCGCTCCGCGAGGTCGAGTACATCGCCATGCTCCGCGCCCAGCGGGCCCGGGCCATCCTGCTGATCGGCTCCGGCTTCGAGGACCGCGCCTGGGAACGGTCGATGGCCGCCGAGCTCGAACCGTACCTGAACGCGGGCGGCCGCGTCGCGGTGGTCAGCCGGCACCGCAGCCTGAAGGTCGACGCCGTGCTCCCGGAGAACCGCACGGGTGCCGCCGCCCTCGCCCGCGCGATGCTCGACCTCGGCCACCGCGACTTCGCGGTGCTGACCGGCCCCCGGGCGCTGACGACCGTGTCGGACCGGCTCGCCGGGTTCCGCGAGACCCTCGCCGAGGAGGGCGTCCAGCTCAGCGAGGACGCGGTCGTCGAGGGTGCCTTCACCCGCGACGGCGGGCATGCCGCCGCGACCGAGCTGATGCGCCGCGACCTGCGCCCGACCTGCGTGTTCGCCGTGACCGACGTGATGGCGATAGGAGCACTGACCGCCTTCCGCGACAACGGGCTGACCGTGCCGGACGACATCTCGCTCGCGGGCTTCGACGACATCCCGATCGTCGGCGACCTCACTCCCCCGCTCACCACCGTGGCGCTCCCCCTCGACGAGATGGGCGAACGCGTCACCAACCTCGCCCTGCGCGAGCCGCGCGGCCGGCGGAGCCGCGTCGAGCGCATCACCGGCAAGGTCGTCCTGAGGGCCAGCACCGCCCCGAGATGAGCCCCGACCGGGCGGTATTTGTCAACAGCAGCGGATTTTGTCAGCCGCGACTGTTACGTTCCCGCCGTGGAAATCGAGGCTCCCGAGCTCATCGAACTGCTGCAGGACCCCGACCCCGACGTCCGGCGCGGCGCCGTGTGGGCGCTGCGCGCGCTGAGCCCCGGCATCGTCCTGCCGCTTCTCCGCGACGCCCGCCGGTCGGGCCGCGGCCTCGCGCGCCGCCGCGCGCTGGAGGCGCTGCTGGCCGTCGGCGGCCCGGACGCTCTGGACGACCGCGACCGCGCCCTCCTCCGGCGGCTGATCCGTTTCCAGATCCCCGCCGAGGTGCCCGCGCCGATGCGCCTGTGCGGCTCGTGGTTCGCGCTGCCCACCGGCGACCGGGCCGCCGTCCTCGACGCGTTCGGCCTCGGTGATCCCGAGCCGGTCACCATGCGGCTCGGCGGCCTGACCTGGCACCACGACCAGCACGACGGGGGTGGCGGCTGCCCCGGCGCGGCGCACCGGGCGTGCTCGCGCGTCTATGTGAGTCCCGTGCTGGACGGCTGGACGCTGGTGTTCGGCGCGCCGTCCGACGACCAGCACCGCATCGGGCCCGGCGGGGACGACGCCTTCGAGGAGCGCCTCCGCGACACGATGCTGGCGCGGACCGCCGCGCTCAGCCTGCGGTTCGGCACCGTCCACTGGTACGGGATGGGCCACCGGCACGGGATGGACCGCGCGGATGGCTGGACGGCCTGGATCGTCGCGGCGAACGGCGAGGTCCTGCGCTACTACGACGCGTTCGAGCCCGACGACCAGCTCGGCCGCCCGCACCCCGCCGAGGAGGGCAGGCTCCTCCCCCACGAACGCTCGCTCGCCGACGGCGTCGAGAGCTGCGACGCCCGCACGGTCGCCGCTCAGGCCTCGGTCGATCCGGGCGCGCTCGGTCCCCATACCCGGGTCGAGGGGCACGGCGTGGTCGCGCTCACCGCGTGCGGCCGCGAGTACGGCCACCCGCGCGGCGCCCTGGAGATCTAGGTCCACGGCGGTCAGCGGAGCTCGGCCGTGGTGAGAAGGCGGATCTGGGCGGCGGTCCAGGCCTCGATCATCCGCTCGGGATCGCCCGCGGCGAGGGCGCCGCTCAGGCCGGTCAGCGCGGCGGCGGCCGAGCGGAGCCCGCTCCGGCCGAGGTCGGCGGCGGCCCGGTCGAGGCGTGCGCGGGCGGCGGGCGTGCGGTGCCGGAGCCCGCGGTGGGCGGCGTCGGCGCAGGCGGCGAGCGCCGCGTCGATCACCTCGCTCAGCCGGTCCGCCGGCCCGGAACCGGAATGCGCGTCCAGATCGCCCTCGCCCTCGCCGGGCGCGAGGTCGGGAAGCGTGACGCCGTCGGCGGTCAGCACTGCGATCGGGTCGAGCACGAGGGTGCCGCGTGACCGGCGGAGCGTGCCGCTGAGGTAGCGGGGCCCACTGCCGAGCGCGGCGGCGAGGTGGTCCAGCGCGCCCGGGGCATAGGGGCTGAACGTGGCGGACACGGTGGCGGTCGTCCCGGCGGCGTCCGCGATGGTCGCGTCGAGACGCTGGTCGCCCGGGTGGTAGCCGAGGTCGCGGACCTCGGCTACTTCGACGACGCGGACGAGCTCGGCCGCGACGCGGGGACGGATGAGGCGGGGCGGAAGGAGGCCCAGCGTCTCGCCGGCCTGCTTCAGGTCCCGGATCAGGATCGAGCCGGGAAGGCTCTCCCAGGCGGCGCCGAGCGGGGTGATGGTGGTCTTGGCGACGCGACCGGCGCCGAGCCGGACGACACGTCCGGCGCTGCGGGACGCCGTCTCGGAGACGACGTTGCCGCCGGCGAACGCGCGGAGCGGCGCACCGGAGAGGCGGCGCCCGGCGAGCGTGTGCCCGGTCACGGCCTCGTTCCAGTGGCGCTTCAGCACCAGGACGATGCCCGAGTCGGCCTGGGCGAGAAAGACCTCGGCCGTGCGGCCGTCGTCGGTGCCGGTGATCCGGCAGCCGAGCGCCGTGAGCCGGACGCGGCGGAGCGGGGTGTCGGCCGCCTCGTTCGTGCCGAGAACCTGGGAGCGCGGGCTCGCGGCACCGGCCCGGCCCGCGCGATGCCGCGCGTAGAGCTCCGCGATCAGCTCGGCGAGGCGCTCGGCGCGGTAGTCCGCGCGGCGCTCGGCGTACGCGGTGAGCTGGGCCATCAGGTCGTCCACCGCCGCGGCGGGCCAGTGCAGCTTCTGGGCGGCGAGGTCCTGCCCGGCGCGCCGCAGGGCAGTGCCGAGCACGGGACTGCTGTGCATGGCGCCGTCGAGGAGAAGCTTCCCCGCCAGGTCGAGGGTCTCGGCGAGGTCGGCCTGATGACCGTCGGCCCGGCCGCCCACGTCCACCCGTACGTCGGTGCCGGTGAGGCCGCGCTCGTCCGCCGCGCGGAACGCCCAGACGGCGAGCACGATCATCTCACCGCGCCTCGCGGCGGCGGCGTCGGTGTGGGCGTAACCCAGCTCGTCCGGGACCAGGAACCGCACGACGCACGTCGGCAGCTCGGCCCGCGGCACCGGGTCGGCCGCGTCGGGCCGGTGGATCAGCGCGCTGTACCCCGCCCGGTGCGCGCGGCGGGCCGCGGTGAGCACCCGCGCCCCCAGTATCCGGGCGAGCGCCTCATCGTCGATCGCGCCCGGCGACCACCGCACGGCCTCGGCCTCGGCCCGGGACTCAGCGTGGGACCCGGGCTCGCTTTCGGGCTGGGGCTCAACGTGGGATCTGGGCTCAGCGTCGGAGCTGGGTTCAGCGTCCGTCCTGGGCTCGGCCCCGGCCCCGCCCTCCTGAGAGCTAGGCGCCGGAGAACCGGGTGCCGCCTTGGCGGCGTGGTCGCGTTGGTAGGCGAGGACGACGGCGATCTGGTGCCGGCAGGTGCCGGTGGCGGCGCAGGTGCAGGTGGCCGCTTCGAGCCCGGCGCCCGCCGGGAGGACGGTCTCGGTGCCGTCGGGCAGGAGGCCGCGCACGGTGCCGTCGGCGTCGACGGCCAGGTCCGGGCCGCCGCCCGCGTCCACCTCCTTTGTCGCGCGCTTGACCAGGCCCCGGTTGGCCAGCGCGGCCAGCGACTCGGGGGTGAGGGCCAGCAGGTCCGCGCGCGTCACCGGCCGATCCTCTCCGCGACGAACTCGGCCAGCTTGCCCGGCGTCATCGCGCCGACGTGGGCGCCGACGTCGGCCAGCCGCTGCGCCGTCCCGTGGTCGAACACGGGCTCGGCCTCCTCGTCGAGCGCCGCCAGCCCGAGCACCTGCGTGCCCTGCTGCATGAGCTCCCGCACGGACGCGACGAGGCGGCCCTCGTCGCCGCCCTCGAAGAAGTCGCTGATCACCACGAAGATCGTGCGGCGCGGGTTCTCGATGAGCGTGGCGCCGTAGCCGACCGCCCGCGCGATGTCGGTGCCGCCGCCCAACTGCACCTTCATCAGCAGCTCGACCGGGTCGGTGACGTCGGACGTCAGGTCGACCACGTCGGTGTCGAACGCGATGAGGTGGGTCTTGAGGCCGGGCAGGCTCCACAGGCAGGCGGCGGTCACGGCCGCGTGGATGACCGAGCCCACCATCGATCCGGACTGGTCGACGAGCAGGATGAGCTGCCATTTGTCCAGGTGGCGCCGCGTCCGCGAGGTGAAGCGCGGCTCCTCGATGTAGACGCGGCGTTCGTCCGGCCGGTAGTGGCCCAGGTTGGCGCGGATCGTGGTCCGGAAGTCGAAGTTGCGGGCCTGCTTGAACCGGCTGGGGCGGCGCGAGCGGGCACCGGAGAACGCCTGCCGGACCTCGGTGGCCAGCTTCACGGTCAGCTCGCGGACCACGGCCTCGACGAGGCGGCGGGCGAGGGCGAGCACGTCGGGGTTCATGAGGTGCTTGGTGCGCAGGACGGCGCGCAGCAGGGTCGGGTTGGGCTCGATGCGCGCCAGCACCGCCGGGTCGGTGACGACGTCGAGGATCTCGTAGCGTTCCACGGCGTCGCGTTCGAGCCGTTCGATGGTCTCCTTGGGGAACAGCCGGTGCACCTGGTCGAGCCAGTCGACGGTCGTGAGCACGGACGGGCCGGTGCCGCCCCGGCGACCGGAGGGGTTGCCGCCTTCGCCGTCTCCGCTCCCGCCGTCCGCGCTCCCTTCGCCGTCGCCCTCGCCTTCGCCGCGCACGCCGCCGCGCCGTACGCCACGCCTGGTCAGGTCCGGATCGGCGCGGCCGTAGAGCCAGTCGAGGGCGCCGCCCTGTTCGGCGGCCCGGCCCGTGAGCCCCCCGCAGTGACTTTCGGCGGGCGCGCCCAGAATGAGCCGCCAGCGTTCGAGCCCGGGATCGGTCGTCATGCGAGGCCCTCCGCGGCGAGCAGCCGGTCCACCTTGTCCTCCAGCGCCCTCGCCTCGGCGATCATGATCGGATCCGCCGGGGCGCGCAGCAACGTCCGGCCCGACGCCCGCACGCCGCGCCGTTCCAGCAGTCCCTTCGCGATGGCCTCGCGCTCCCGTGGCGGGAAGAACTCGAACGCCTGCCGGAGGGCGGGCAGAGCGATCAGGAAGCCGTCGTCGTCCAGTTCCACGACCAGCTCGTCCAGCACGGCCATCACGCCGGGAACGCTCAGCACCTCGTCACGCGCCAGCGCGAAGAGCCCGGCCAGCCAGTCGCCGAGCGTCGTCGGGCCCGCCGCGCCCCGGACGGCCCGGACCGCGCCGTCCGCTTCGCCGAGCGCCCAGCCGAGGCCGAACGCGGCGCCGCGCAGGTCGGGCGGCACGCCGGGGTCGGCGCTGACGCGGCGGGCGACGCCGAGCGCGGCCTGCCGGTCGAGGTCCAGGACGCCCGCGGCGTGGATGAGGGCGTCGCGGGTCGCGGCCAGGGCGGCGAGCCGGTCCAGGTCGGCCGGCGCGGGCCCGCCCCGGACGCCCTCCACCAGCCAGAGCACCCGCGTGACGCACCCCTCGATCACGGTCCCGAACAGCGGGCTGCGCGCGGTGCCGAGCAGCCGGTCGTGCCGCCACAGGCCGAGGACCGTGGCGAGCACCCGGCCGAGCGCCCCCACGTCGGACGCGCCCGCGACGCCCGCCGCGATGGCCTCGCCGATGGTGTCCGAGAGGCCCGTGGCGCCGCAGAGCGCGGCGTCGAAGAGCACGTCGCCGAGCCGCCCGACGTCGGTGCCCGCCGCGAGCGTGCGTTCTTCCAGGACGGCCGTCGCCGCGTCGGCCAGCGTCGCCCCGTACGCCCCCGCCTCGATCAGGGCGGAAAGCCGCGCGTCGTCATGCGAGAGCGTCCACCGCTCGGCCAAGACAGGATCCACGCCGGTCGACGGGCCCGCGGTCCGTTCGGCGCCGGGTATCCGCAGAACCCGCAGCCGGTGCAAGGCACGGCTGCGCGCCAGATCACGAGGTTCCGTCAGCTTCAGCGTAATGACGCCGTCCCGGTCAAGCGCCAGCCGTTCGAGCTCGGCGGTGACGTCGTGCACGAGCGGCGGCGCCGGGGTGTCGGGATGCAGGCGGCCGACCCGGCCGCCGCTCAGCGCGGCGACCATCTCGGCCACCACCGGATGGGCACGGCGCGACAGCGGCCCGCGCGACGTCCACGGCAGCGGCTCCTCAAGATCGTCGGAGACGAGCGCGGCGACCAGGCCGTCGAGCAGGTCGGTGCGCGCCGGCGAGCGGTGGCCGCGAAGCCTGGCCAGCCCCTCCGTAAGAGTTCGGGCGGCGATGAGATCGGCCGTCGAGACCGCCTGCCTGCGCTTGCGGAGCCGCGCCACGACGGCCTCGACGAGCCCCTGGGCGGCGTCTTCGGGGCCGCTCTCCCAGAGCCGCTGGTAGTACTCGGGCGAGGGCATCCCGGACTGGTAGCCGGTGAACGAGTCGAGCCGCCGGAACGAGTACGGCACGAGATAACTCCCGCCGGACGCCCCCTCCGGCGGCGAGGGCACCTCAGGCCACCCGTCCCCGTCACCCGGCTCGCGGACCAGGGCTTGAAGAGCAGGACGGTGAAAGCCTCCCGTCACCACCACAACGGCCCGCCCACCCGCCTTCGCAGCAGCGGCCCGAATCCAACGCGCCATATAAGCCTCACGCGCACCGTCGTCGTGCGCGCTGTCTTGCCTTGTGGCGACTTCGCCGCGGACTAGGTCGAAGTAGGCGGCTAGGCGTTCTTCGAGGTGGTCGTCGGGCTCTACCTCCACCATGTGGTCCCAGAGGGCGTCGGTGTTGTCGACCGCGAAGCGGCGGCAGAGCCGGTCCATGACCTCGGCGTAGCGCTGCTCGTCGTCGGCGTAGCGGTTGCGGCGGTCGGCGAAGGCCGGATGCCAGGCGGGCAGGTCGATGAAACGGACGTCGGCGCCCGCTGTCCGGCCTGTGGTCAGGGCGATCCACTCGGGTGAGTAGTCGCAGAACGGGGTCCATGAGAGGTGCGTCCGTTCGCCATCACGGTAGTGGCTGAAGATCGCCACCGGGAGGTCGTGGCCGAGTGCCAGTTCGTCCAGGCGCTCGCTGAAGTCGGCGGGGCCCTCGATCAGCACGTACGCCGGGCGCAGCCGCTCGATCGTCCGGCGGACGAGCCGCGCGCAGGCCGGGCTGTGGTGCCGTACGCCGACGAAGGTGACCGCCATCAGCCGGGAAGCAGGTGCCGGGCCTCGTGCAGGGCCTTCCACTTCGGGCCCTTGCGGCGCGGCGCCTGCTGCTCCAGGTAGCGCCGCAGCCGGGCGAGGTCCTCCGCGTTGTCCTTGGCGGCGGTGCCGGCGAGGCACTCGACGATGTCGGCGGGCGTGCCCTGCTCGCCGCGCAGGAACCAGCCCCGGACTCCGATGGCGTGCGCGACGGAGACGGCCTCCGCGGTGCTCATGACCGTGGAGAGCCGTTCCATCGACTCGCCGCGCTCGGTCAATCCCGACCGCAGCTCGCGGAACGTGGTGACCAGCACCTCCAGCACGTCGCGGCTCGGCGGCGCCGTCACGCCGGACCGTTCGAGCAACGCGGCCGCCTCCGCCTCGACCAGGGCGAGCTCGGTCGCGAAGTCGGCGATCGGGAAGACCGTCTCGAAGTTGAAGCGCCGCTTGAGCGCGGCGCTCATCTCGTTGACGCCGCGGTCGCGGGTGTTGGCGGTCGCGATGACGTTGAAGCCCTCGCGGGCGAAGACCATCGAGTCGGCGCCGGTCAGCTCCGGCACCGCCAGGACCCGCTCCGACAGCAGGGAGAGCAGGGAGTCCTGCACTTCGAGGGGGCAGCGCGTGATCTCCTCGAACCGCACGAGCTTGCCTTCGGCCATCCCGTTCAGCATCGGCGCGGGCACCAGCGACCGGGGCGACGGGCCCTCCGAGACCAGGAGGGCGTAGTTCCAGGAGTACTTGATCTGGTCCTCGGTGGTGGCCGCGCCGCCCTGGATCGTCAGCGTCGAGTCGCCGCTGACCGCCGCCGCGATCAGCTCGGAGAGCAGCGACTTGGCGGTGCCGGGCTCGCCGACGAGCATCAGGCCCCGGCTGGTCGCCAGCGTCACCAGCGCCCGGTCGATCAGCGACGGGTCCCCGACGAACTTGCGCCGGATGCCGCGCGTCTCGTCCCCGGCGATGAACCGCCGCGCCGCCTCCAGGCTCAGCGCCCAGCCGGGCGGACGCGGCGCGTCGTCGTCCGCGCGCAGCTTCGCCAGCTCGTCCGCGAACCGGACCTCGGCGGGCGGGCGCTGCAATCTCTCTTCGGTGTCGGTCATGTGTCTTCCGTGAGGGAGGTGAGGTCGGCGAGCACCTCGGAGGCGGTCACCGGGTCGAGCTCGCCGAACGTGTACGGGGTGCCCACGCGCGGGAGGTAGTCGTCGGGCCGGGCGCTGATCCAGACGTACTCCAGCTTCTGCTCGGGGAACTCGTCGAGCATGCCGATCGCGAAGCCGGGGTTCAGGTCGAGCACGACGTGCCGGCCGGCGGAGACCTGGCGGGAGATCCAGCGTTCGACGCCCGCGTCCAGCGGTTCGCCGCGCTCCCAGCCGCGCTTGACCAGCGCGAGGAGCTTGCCGAAGGGGACGGTGAGCCCCTCGAAGCGAGTCAGCCTCCCGTTCGCCTGCTCCTCGCTCGTCAGCGCGTGCACCGGCCGGCCGAGCTGGGGGAACGGCTGGAGGATCTCGTAGTCGGCGAACAGCTCCGACCAGGCGGCCACGTCCGCGCCGAGCTCCAGGGGGTGCGCGATGCCGACCTTCGCCGACGCGGGCAGCGTCAGGACGTCGTCCGCGACGTCGGCGAGGGTCCGGTCCTCGGCGAGCCGGAACGCGATGGTCGTGCCGCCGTCCTCGGACAGCCAGACCACGCGCCGGGCGATGTGCCAGAGGAGCGGATGGGCGGCGAACAGATCGTGGAACTCGGCGGCGGTCCAGCGGCGCCGGGTGACCATGGCCGATTCGAGCCGGCGGATCTGGTCGGCCGCGACGGCGCGGACGTCCTTCTTGAGCGTGGCGAACGCCTTGTACGCACCGGGCGCGAGCTCGGGATCGTCCTTGGCGCCCGGTTTGGGGAGCGCCTTGCGCGGCTTGCCGTCCTCGTCCGCGACGTACGGCTTGAGCTGCTCGTCGAACCCGACCGTGAAGCGGCGCGGCCCGTAGTCGAGGGTCATGGTGCCCTCCGGGTCCAGGCCGAAGTCGGGGACGAGGCGGTCGGCGAGCTGCTCGGGGCTCAGGCCCAGCCCGTCGGCGACCTCGTCGATCTTCTCCTGGGCCTTGGTCTTGAGGCCCTTGAACTTCACCTTCTGGGCGATGCCGTGCAGGTGCATGAGCGCGACGTCGGTGCCGATGGCGGCGAGGACGTCGAGGCCGGTGACGGCCTTCTTGTGGCCGCCCTCGCCGGGCCAGGCCTTGATCAGTGGCGTCAGGCGGCGGACGGTCTCGTCGTCTCCCAGCCAGCCGAGCTGCGACAACGCCCAGCCGTCCGCCGACGGGGCGCCGGACGCCTGCCACCGCTGGAAGACGCCCCAGGAGAACGCGGTGAGCGACTCGGGGGTGCAGACGTCCTTGACCGCCTCCACTCCCGCGTAGACCTCGTCGGTCTTCGACATCGCCAGCATCGTGATGAAATGCCGGGTCGCCTGCGGCGGCAGCGCACCGGCGCCGTTCGTCAGGCCGAGTTGCGGCAGCAGAGCCGGATCGGCCCAGCCACCGGCCGACGGGATCTTCGCCGGAAGGAATTCCAGCGGATCGGTGTCGAGCAGCGTCCCGATCGCCGTGGCGGCCTGCTCCCCGTACTCCCGGGCCGCCTGGACGACCTGCTCCTTGCCGGCCTTTCCGGCGATCATCACCAGCGCGCCCTCGGCCGCACGCCGTTCCTTGCCCGCCTTGCCCAGGGCCGCCGGAACGAGGAGCCGGGCAGCCGCGGCCCCGTGCCGCCCGAACCAGGCCGTCGCGATCGGCCGCGCCGACTTGCGCCGGGCCAGCCAGTCCGCCATCAGACGCGCCACGCGCACGTCGAGGAACGGAAGCAGCAACGCACCGTTGCCCGTCGGGTTGGCCTCGGCCGCCGCCAGGGCATGCGGGAACGCCGCCAACCCGAACCGGGCCGCCAGCGGCTTCACCCACTGGTCGGCGTACCACAGCTGCCTCGTCTGCCATCCGGCAAGGAGCGGGCCAACGAGCTCCTCGGGCCCGTGGACGAAGAAGTGGGGCTCCACCCACTTCTTCATGTTCCCGTCGATGAACGTCTGAACGTCGGCCTCCCATCCCGCGCTGCTGGGCAGCCCAGGACGTGGCACCGCGCTCAGGTCCCCCCACTTCCGCTCCTCGCCGTCCGCCCACGCCAGGACCGGCTCGGAAGGAGCGCTGAGCCCGGCCACGACGACGGGCTTCGCCGCTTTGACCTTCCGCGTCCACGGCGGCTCGACGAGCAGCGACGGCAGCGCCTCCACCGGCGCCTCCGGCATCCGTTCGGATTCCTTCATCAGCCGCTCGACGACGGCACGGGCGTCATCGGACAGGCCGGCGAGACTCAGCTCGGGATGGGCCAGCAGATGCCCCGTGAGCAGATCGCCGATCTCGCCCGCGGCCTTGGACGTGCCCGAGGCCTCCGGCGCCATGAGACGCAGCGCCCGTTCGGGGAAACGCTTCATCGCCTCCAGCAGGACGGGCTGGACGTACTTCTCCTCGACGCGCGTCACCAGCGCGGTGAACGCCTCGTCCGTGGGCAGGGCGCCGAGCACCTCGAGATGGACCTTGCGGTTGTCGGTCGAGCCCGAGCCCCTGTCCAGCACCTCGATGAGCAACGGAGTGAGCGCCCCGGGCCCGATGCCCTCGGCCAGCGACGCCAGGACCTCCAGAGAGCTGTCCGCGCCCCAGGTCAGCCGCGCCCACGACCCGAGCAGCGCGACCTCTTCCGGCCTGCCGAGAGCGCACCACACCATCCATCGAATCTTGCTCTCGTACCGGCCGGTCGGCGGCGCGGCGCAGACCTCGGCCACCCATTCCGCCTGCGCCGGCACCAGATACGAGACCAGGATCCGCTGCATCTCGGTGGCCCGGTGGTCGGCCAGCCGCCGCACCGCCTCGTCGTACTCGCCGTCCTCGGCGGCGGCGAGCAGCGCTCGCACTCTGCGCGCCGGAGCCTCGGCCCACCATTCCTCCAGAGCCTCGCCCGGCTGCCAGAGACGCACCTGCGGGTCGCGCACGGCACCGCCGCGATCCCAGCCGTTCCACACCGCGACGATCCTGGAGAGCTCCGCGAACGCGCACGCCGCGAACGCCACCCCGTGTTCCACGATCCAGGCGTCGACGTGCTGGGTGACCTCGTCCGGCCGCCGCTGCTTCCACGGCCGCGCGCGGAGGAGCGCCAGCACCGTGGCCGCACCGGCCGGGTCGGCATCTCCCGCCAGGTGCTCCCGCGCCTTCTGGACGAGCTCGGCCTCGCTGTCGGGATGCGAGAGCGCGCTCTCCAGATGCCCGTGCGCCTCCCGCACGGACTCCCGGACGATCTCGGGTGCCCGCCGGTCGACCTTGATCGCCGTCACCCCGGCGCCCCCGCGCCGCGGATGCAGTTTCTTCCGCCACGCGTCCGGGAGGACCAGCGCGTTCTCGTCGTGAAGCAGAGGATCATCCACGACGCCTCAACTTAGAGGAATCATCCGACAATCCGCCCACAGACGGGCATCATTCGTCGTGTGTCACCGGCGAATGATGCCCGTCACTCAGGTCAGACGCTCTTCTGGTACGAGCGGAACGTGACGACCGAGACGGCCACGCAGAACACCGCCAGCGCCACAAGGCTCCCGAGGCGGACGGCCACCTCGCCCCAGTCGGGGTCGGTGCTGAGGGCCGCACGGCCGGCGCGGACCGCCCAGTCGAGCGGGTTCCAGGCGGCGACGTGCCGGAGCCAGCCGGGCATGAGCCGGGCCGGCATGAACGCCGACGACAGGAACGTCAGCGGCAGCATGAAGACGATGTAGATCCCGATGATGGCCTCGCGCTGCCGCAGCACCATGCCCGCCGCGTTCGACAGCGAGCCGAACACGACGCCGATCACGACCGCCGCCGCCACCACGGTGGCGCAGCCCGCCAGGCCGCCCGGCAGGTCGGCGCCCGCCAGCCGGCCGAGGAGCAGGATGATGATCGACTGGAGCGCGGTGGTGACGGCCTGCTCGACCACGTTCGCGTTCATGAGGGCGACGCGGCTCGCCGGGGAGACCAGGAAACGGTTGAGCGTGCCCCGGTCGATCTCCTCCAGCGTGCCCATGCCCGCGAACATGTTGGCGTTCATCGCGTTCATGACGACGACGCCGGGGATCAGGTAGTCCAGGTAGGAGCCGCCGCCGAAGCCCGGGATCTCCACGACCCGCTTGAACAGCTCTCCGAACAGGAACAGCCAGATCGCCGGCTGGAAGATGTTGCCGACGATGAAGAACGGCTGCCGGGCGACGGCGTGCAGCCTGCGCCCGCTCAGGTACCAGGTGTGCGTAAGCGCGGTCATCAGTGGTTCGCCCCCTCGGCGACGAGCTCTTCGGCCCCGCTGTATCGCCGGCCGGTGAGGCGGAGGTAGACGTCGTCGAGCGACGGGCGGGCGACGGTCACCGACGCCGCGGGCGCGCCGGAGGTCTGGAGCGCCGCCAGGATGCCGGGGACGGCCGAGGCGCCGTCGTCGCTCCGGGCGCTGACGGCGTCCCCGGCGACCAGGACGTCTCTCAGGCCGGGCAGATCCTCCAGGGTGGAACGGGCGACCGCCGGGTCGGTCTCCGACGCCAGCTCCAGGTGGACGACGTCGCCGCGCAACGCGCCCTTGAGCTCGTCCGGCGATCCCTCGGCGACGACGCGGCCGTGGTCGACGATGGCGATGCGGCCCGCGAGCCGGTCGGCCTCCTCCAGGTAGTGGGTGGTCAGGAGGACGGTCACGCCGTCCTCGGCGGCGAGACGGGCGATCTCCTCCCACATCGCGGCGCGCGACTCGGGATCGAGTCCGGTCGTCGGCTCGTCGAGGAAGAGCACCTCGGGCCGGTGTACCAGGCCGAGCGCCACGTCCAGGCGGCGCTGCATGCCGCCGGAGTACGTCTTGACCAGCCGCCCGGCCACGTCGGTGAGGCCGAAGCGGGCCAGCAGCTCGTTCGCGCGGGCGGGCGCGTCCGCGCCGAGCCCGTAGAGGCGGCCCTGGAGGATGAGGTTCTCGCCGCCGGTGGCGCCGGGGTCGGCCCCGGAACGCTGCGCGACGACGCCGATCGTGCGCCGGACCCGGTCGGGGTGGCGGAGCACGTCGACGCCGTCGACGGTGGCGGTGCCCTCGTCGGGACGGGCGAGCGTCGTGAGGATCTTGATGGTGGTGGACTTGCCGGCGCCGTTCGGGCCGAGGAGCCCGAAGACGGCGCCGCGCGGGACGGTGATGTCGAGGCCGTCGAGGGCCCGGACGCCGTCCTTCTGGCCGCGTACGGCGTAGGTCTTGACGAGGCCCCGGGCCTCGATGGCCGCCGAGGTCGGCGGTGCGGATGGCAGTGAAGATGGCTGTGAAGATGGCATGGTGATGCCCTTCCTCCGTTCGATGGGTGTCGTGCGGACCGATCGACGGAGGTCGCCCCAGGTAGGCTGGGGACGTCGCACCTCGGTCTTCGGCCCGATGGTGTCGCGACCCCGGCGCGGTGCTCGGATCTTTGGTCGGAGAAGGGCGCCGTGCCGGGGATTTCCGGTCTGTGTCCTCGCGTTAGGCGGAGTCCTCGCTTTCCTCGTGGACCAGGGCCTGGTCGGCCTTGAACCAGTCGGTCTCCCGCATCTCGGCGGGGAGCTCGCTGGTCTCGTGCCAGGTGCGCCAGTCGGCGAGCCCCTCGAACGAGCCGTCGGCCAGTTCGGCGACCATGGAGCGCACCCAGTCGGTCTCGGCCTGCTTGAGCGCCAGGGCGTACTCGGCCTCCAGCAGGAAGAGCCGCGGCATGCCCTGCCCGTCCATCAGGTCGGCCAGCACGGCGCGGGTGGCCGTCATCTCCTTGTCCAGAACGCGCAGCCGTTCGGTGAGCAGGTCCGCGACCTCGTCCGGGGGCAGCACGATCATCAGGGAGAGCGCCGCCTCGAACAGCGGGTACTCCTTGGCGGGCGTGCGGATCAGCTCCCGCAGGCGGTCGCCCATCTCGGCCCGCCCGTCCTCGGTGATGCGGTAGACGGTGCGCTCGGGGCGCCGGCCGGCCCGCGCCGTTCCCTCGGCCTCGACGAGCCCGCGGTCGGCCAGGTTCTGGACGACGGTGTAGAGCGACCCGTAGCGGATCTTGATGCTCTGGTCCTTGCCGCGGTGCTTGAGCCGCTGGGCGATCTCGTACGGATGCATCGGCCGCTCGATCAGCGTGGACAGCACGGCCAGCGCCAGCGGGCTCGTGCTCGTTCGTCGTCCCGGCATCGGTTCATCCATCCGCACTCGTATATTCGTTAACGAATATACGACGGGACAGCGAGACCCGGCAAGCCCCTCCGAGCTTCCCGTCAGCGGTCTCCGGGATTCCTGTCAGCGACCTCCAGGGGTCCTGTCAGCGGTTCCCTTCGACCTTGTCCGCCGCCTTGCGGGCGGCGATCAGCACCGGATCCCAGACCGGCGAGAACGGCGGCGCGTACCCGAGGTCGAGTCCGGTCATCTCCTCGACCGTCATCCGGTTCCAGAGCGCGATGGCCAGCCCGTCGATGCGCTTGGCGGCGTTCTCCTCGCCCACGATCTGGGCGCCGAGCAGGCGGCCGGACCGTTTCTCGACGATGAGCTTGGTCTTCATCGGCGTGGTGCCCGGGTAGTAGCCGGCGCGGGTCGTCGACTCCACCACGACGCTCACCGACTCGAACCCGGCCGCGGCGGCCTCGGCCTCGTTCAGCCCCGTCCGGGCGACCTCGACGTGGCAGATCTTCGACACGGCCGTGCCGACGACGCCGGGGAACGTGGCGTAGCCGCCGCCGATGTTGAGCCCGGCGACCCGGCCCTGCTTGTTGGCGTGCGTGCCGAGCGCGATCGCCACCGGCTCGCCCGACACGAGGTGCCGGGTCTCCACGCAGTCTCCGGCGGCCCACACCCCTTCGGTGCGGGTCCGCATCCGGCGGTCGGTGACGATCCCGCCCGTCGGGCCGACCGCGATCCCGGCGGCCTCGGCCAGCTCGCCGGCCGGCCGCACGCCCATGCCGAGGACCACCAGGTCGGCGTCGAGGGTGCGCTCGGGCGTGACGACCGCCCGGACGCGGTCGCCGGACGTCTCGAACGCCTCGACGTTCTCCCCCAGGTAGAGGCTGACGCCGACCCCGCGGAGGGCGTCCGCGACCAGCTCCCCCATGTCGGGGTCGAGGGTCCGCATCGGCTGCGACGCGCCGTCCACCAGGCTCACCTTGAGCCCCGCCTGCACGAGGGCCTCGGCCATCTCCAGCCCGATGTATCCGCCGCCCACCACCACCGCGTGCCGTGGCTCGCCATCGTCGAGGGCACGGCGGATGGCGATGCCGTCGTCCAGCACCTGGACGCCGTACACGCCCTCGGCGTCCGCTCCGGGCAGCCGGGGCCGTCGCGGGACCGCTCCGGTGGCGATCATCAGCTGGTCGAAGCCCTCCCAGCCTTCGGTGCCCCCGTCGAGGTCGCGGACGCGCACGGCCCGCCGGTCGAGGTCGATCTCGACGGCCTCGTGCCCGGTGCGGACGTCGATGTCCTGCTTCGACCGGAACTCGGCGGGCGTGCGGACGATCAGGTCGTCCACCGCGTCGACGTGGCCGCCGATGAAGTACGGGATGCCGCACGCGGAGTAGGAGGTGTGACGGCCGCGTTCGAAGACCGTGATCTCCAGCTCGTCCGGGCCGCGGCCGCGCCGGGCGGCGGAGGCCGCGCTCATCCCCGCCGCGTCGCCCCCGATGACGACCAGCCGTTCGCGCCCGCGCGGCGCCCCGCGCTCAGCGGACACGGCCGCGGGCCTTGAGCCGGGTGGCCGGGAGGGCGGGCGCGGGCAGCCGGTCGCCGGCGTAGCCGTGCACCTCGCCGAAGCGCCGGGCGGCGTCCGTCCAGTCCGCGCGCGCCGCACCGATCTCCTCGCCGGTGCGGGCGACGAAGTTCCACCACATGACGATCTCCTCCTCGAACGGCTCCCCGCCGAGGAGCAGCATGTGGCTCGCCGACGCCGCGTTCACCCGGAGCTCCGACCGGCCGCAGCCGAGGTAGAGCAGCGAGCCGGGCGCCAGGTCGACGCCGTCGACGTTCGCCGTGCCCAGGGTCGTGAGGACCGCGTACTCGAAGTCGGGCTCCAGCGGCAGCCGTGCGTCGCCGCCCGCCGCCAGCGTGAGGTCGACGCCGACGAGCGGCGAGAAGGTCGTCCCAGCCGATCTGGCCCCCGCCATCTCGCCCATGAAGACGGTGGCGCGCAGGCCGCCGTCCTCAAGCACGGGCAGGTCCGCGTGGAACTCCCAGTTCGGCTTGGTCTCCCGGGCGCCGTCCGGGAGCGCGACCCAGAGTTGCGCGCCGTGCAGGGTCGCCGAATGCGCCGCCGGGGACTCCTCGGAGTGCGCGATGCCGTGGCCCGCGGTCATCACGCCGAGCGTGCCGGGCCGCAGCGTCTGGAG
This sequence comes from Spirillospora sp. NPDC048911, assembly GCF_043198015.1. NCBI lineage: Bacteria > Bacillati > Actinomycetota > Actinomycetes > Streptosporangiales > Thermomonosporaceae > Spirillospora > Spirillospora sp. NPDC048911. Next base: position 497,239 of record NZ_JBICUD010000003.1, read on the forward strand.
GCTGCCGAGACTGTCGCGGTGCAGCACCTCGCCGTCCAGCAGCCAGCTCACCGTCTGGAGCCCGATGTGCGGATGCGGCGGTATCCGCATGCCCGGCTGATCGACGATGTCGTCGGGGCCGTAGTGATCGACGAAGCACCAGGCGCCGACCATCCGGCGTCCCAGAGTGGGCAGCAGCCTGCGGACCTCACTGCTCTCGCCGAGCTGGACGGAGCGGCCCTGCAGCAGCTCGCGCACCGGCTCGGCCGTCACGTCCGCACGGCCGCCGCATTCGGTCAGCGGTGGCCGGACGTCGAGATTGCTCATGCGACCGTCTCCATAATTGAATCGTCAACTATCTTGCTCCGCATCCTACGCACCGGCGGGGCCGGCAGGCATCGCGACAGGCACGGCGGGCAGGCGGTAGGCACGGACGGCGTTGCCGGACGCCATCAGCTCACCCACCCGTATCGCATCCTCCTCCGTCCACGCGCCGTCCCCGACACCGGAGCCCAGGAACGCGGCGAGCCCGCGCCGGAACAGCAGCGCGCCCAGGTGGTACAGCTCGGCCAGGCCGAACGCGTCGGACGAGTAGAGAACCTTGCCGAACGGCGCCAGCTCCAGGAGTTCGGCGATCAGCGCGGGCGCCCGGTGGCCGAGATTGTGGGTGGCGAGCCCCACGTCCACGAACACGTTCGGGAAGACCTGCGCGAGGTATCCCGCGTTCCGATGGAACGGGTAGTTGTGCAGCAGCATTACCGGCACGCCGGTCGGCGCCACCGCCTGAAGAAGGCTCGTGAGCAGCAGCGGATCGCCGCGCCGGAGGTCGGCGTCGGCGTCCCCGTATCCGACGTGGAACTGCACCGGAAGGCCCGCGTCGACCGAGCACCACACCAGGAAACGATGCAGGACCTCATCCGACACGCGCGGCGGTGCACTGCGGCCCGCCTGCTGGTTTGACGGAGCGCGTTCGGCCTCGCGCAGGAGCCGCCCCGCCGCCGAGGCGACCTCGGCCTCCGTCGGCCGCTCTCCCACCAGCTCCAGGCCCGCCCGGTAGGCCGCGATGGATTTGCAGCCGACGACGTCCTCCGACCGTGCCTTCGCGGTCAGCCGCGACCGGACCTCCGCCGCGAAGCCCGTCGCGCTGGCGCCGTCCGCGACCGCGCCCTCGGCGAGCCGTTCCAGCCGGACGATCTCGTACGCGCGGGCACCGGCCAGCTTGCCCAGCTCCGGGGGGTCCAGGAGGGCCTGCGGCGTGAAGCCGGTATCGACGCAGAGGGCGTCGAGCGCCGCCGCGGCGAGGAAGCGCCGGTTGACCTCGTCCGCGCCCAGCTCGGTGCGGCGGGCCAGGTAGTCGCCGGGTGAGGCGTGCGCGGGAAGCCCAAGGACGGGGGCGCACCAGCGGCGCACGGCGAAGCCGACCTGCGTGTCCCACAGGCTCCCGCCCAGGTCGCAGCCCGCCTCGTCCGACTCCGTCAGCAGCGCCTCGAACTCCTCGGGCCCGAGGTCGCGGTCGAGCACTCCGTGGCAGTGGTGATCGACCAGCCGCAGTGCCTCCAGCCGCTCCAACATCACCCCTCCAGCCGTTACGGCATCGCGTCTCCGCCTCCGTGAAACGGGGCGGCCGTCTCCGTACGATTCCCGTACCGGCGGATTCCAACGCCACACCTTTCAAGCCACACGTTTCAAAGCCACACGTTTCAAAGCCACACCGCAGCGGGGAGCGCACATGGAGACGAGCCCGGACGTACGGCCTGTCCTGGACGCGGACGAGCGCGCCAGGCGAGGTGCGCGGGCCGCGGAGCTGGCGGCGGACCTGGAGCGCGCCGACGTCGTCGCGGTGGCGCTGACCTGGGTCGACGTCAGCGGCATCACCCGTACCAAGACGGTGCCGGTGGCGCGGCTGGAGCACGCCGCCTCGTGGGGCGTCGGCATGTCGCCGGTGTTCGACGTCTTCCTGCTGGACGACTCGATCGTCTCGGGCCGGTACGTGGGCGGGCCCACGGGCGATCTGCGCCTCCATCCCGATCTCGGTCGCCTCGTCCCGCTGGCCGCGCTGCCGGGCTGGGCGTGGGCCCCCGCCGACCGGTTCACCCAGGAGGGCGCCGAGCATCCCGTGGACGCGCGCTCGGTGCTGCGCCGCGAGGTCGCCCGGCTGGCCGATCAGGGGTACTCGATCCGCACCGCGTTCGAGATCGAGTGGGCGGTGTCGGACGGCGACGACGGCGGGAGCGACCCGGACCAGCGGGAGGACTTCACCCCGGCGTGCAACGGGCCCGCGTACGGGATGACGCGCATCTCCGAGCTGTCGGGCTACCTGCGTGACCTGCTCAAGGCGCTCGCCGCGACCGGCGTCCGCGTCGAGCAGCTCCATCCGGAGTACGCCCAGGGGCAGCTGGAGATCTCGGTCGCGGCGGAGGACCCGGTCGGCGCGGCCGACACCGCCGTGCTGGTGCGGGAGACGATCCGCGCGGTGTCGTTCGAGCACGGCCTGGCCGCCTCCTTCTCGCCCAAGGTGCTCGCCGGGTCGGTCGGCAACGGCGGCCACGTCCATCTGAGCCTGTGGCGGGACGACCCGGCGGAGGGGCCGGTCAACACCATGTCGGGCGGCGACGGCTGGCACGGCATGAGCGCGGCGGGCGAGGCGTTCACCGAGGGCGTCCTCAGCCGCCTGCCCGCGCTGCTCGCCGTGGGCGCCCCGTCCGTCGCGAGCTACCTGCGGCTCGTCCCGTCCCACTGGGCCGGGGCCTTCGCCTGCTGGGGCCTGGAGAACCGGGAGGCGGCGTTGCGTTTCGTCACCGGCGCCTTGGGCGAACGCGCGTACGCGGCCAACCTGGAGGTCAAGTGCTTCGACGCGTCCGCCAACCCGTACCTCGCCCTCGCCGGGCTGCTCGCAGCCGGCCGCGCGGGCGTCACCGGCAAGGCTGAACTGCGCGCGCCGACCGAACTGGACCCTGCCACGCTGAACCCCCGGGACCGCGCCAACGAATGCGTCAGCGACCTGCCCTCCTCGCTGGCCGAGTCGGTCGCGGCCTTCGAGGCCGACGAGGTGCTCCAGGCGGCCTTCGGCGAGGCCCTCAGCGACACGATCGCCACCGTGCGGCGCGGCGAGATCGCCCTGTTCGAGAACGCGTCGCCGGAGGAGATCGCCGCGACCACCCGCTGGCGCCACTGACGTCTTCTCAGAAGGTGATCAGCGGGTCCCCCACGAAGTCGGCGACGAAGTTCACGAAGAAGAACCCGAAGAAGAGGAAGTTGAGCACCAGGACCACGTGGTGCCACAACCTCGGCCGTGCCACGCGCGGCAGCTTGGTGTTGAGGTAGATGAGCATGAACGGGTAGATCAGGGCGCCCAGGTTGACCATGTTCGCCGACCACTGCACCAGGCTCACCGGCAGCGCGAAATGCAGGATGATCGAGATGATCACCAGCAGGAGCAGCATGAACGGGTAGTAGAAGCGGCGCGGGTCGCCCTCCAGGAGCGTCCGCAGCCGCGGGCTGGTGGCGTGGGCGGCGTCGGTCGTCACCCGGACCATCGCCTCGAAGATGCCGAGCTGGGTGGAGAAGAGGATCAGCACGCCCAGCAGCAGCGCGCTGTAGAAGAGCCACCGGCCGTACTCGTCGTCGAGGGCGGCGGCCACGAAGGTCGGCACGTTCGCCGCCGTCGGCTTGGACCCGGACAGCTCGACCGCGCGCGCCATCAGGATCGTGGGCAGCAGCATGCCGAGCATCGCGCCGACGAAGAAGATGCCCCACATGTCCGTGCGCAGCAGCCGGTACCAGCGCTTCCACAGCGCCGCGTTCCTCTCGTCGTCGGGGAACGTCACGCCCGTGTCCAGGAGCTTGACGCGCTCGCCGCGGAGCCCGGAGATGAACCCGGTGCGGTGCCCCATCCCGTAGCCCTTGTCGCGGTAGTGCCCCATCACGTACCAGTTGAGCCCGGACGCGAGCGCGGTGAACCCGGCCAGGCCGCCGATCTCGGTCGCCGTGATGCCGTCGGGCGGCGCCGCCGGGGTGAGAAAGCCCTTGACGCCCTCCCACCAGCCACTGAACGGGACGATGAACAGGTCGATGAGCAGCAGGCCGATGAGGATCACGCCGACCATCAGCCAGTTGGCGAGCTCCAGCGCGCGGGAGATCCGGCGGGCCGCGGCGGTGATCAGGAAGACGAGCACCAGCAGCGCGATCGCCCAGAGCCGCGGCTCCTCGGCCCCCTTGGCGGGGACCTCGCCGTGGAAGAGCGCGTACATCCCCTGCCCCGCGGAGGCGGCCCAGCCACCGGCGATGAACGCGAAGATGACGACGAAGACCGAGAGCGGCACCCACAGGAACCAGCCGGGCGGGACACGTCCCCAGCCGACGACGGGCGCCTCACCGGTCGCGACGACGTAGCGCGAGCACTCGATGTTGTAGAGCGTCTGGAGCACGGCCGAGACGACGATGACCCAGCCGACGCCCTCGAAGCCGTACTTGCCGACCGCCTGCGGGCCCAGCAGCCACTCGCCGCTGCCGATCGAGATCCCGAGCGCGATCAGGCTCGGGCCGAGCGCGTACCGGAACAGCTCCTTCGGGCCGATCCGGTGGACGCCGAACACCTCCTCCGGGGTGGGGAGGTCGGCGACGGCCAGATCGGGCCGGCTGACGCCGAGGGGATGGGCCGTGTCGGGGGCGTGGTCGGCCATGGTCGCCTCCTGGGCGTACCTGCCCCCGAATCGTTCGGTCACCCGGATGATGCGTCAGGGCGAGGGCCGCGACAACCCCCCGGCGGTGACGACCTGGCCGAGGTCGTAGGGCTGGAAGCGCATCTGCACCTCACCGCAGGCACAGCGCGTGTAGCTGACGACGCCGTCGGAGGTGAGGTGCCTCGACAGCACTTCGTAGGTCTCGTCCTCGGGCCAGCCGCACCGCGGGCAGTCGTCCACCGTGATCCCGTCGCTTCTCCCGGGTGTCGCACCGGGCTGTAAGGGTTAAACTTCAGTAAGAGACGTACACACATTAACACTTACGGCACCACGTGTGCGATAGTCGGGGCAAATGGCAACGCAGATCACCGGATACAAGAGCAAGGCCGTCGCCGCGGCGGTCGCTTTGGTGAACGCGGTCACGACGGCCGAGGGCGACGACGGCGAGGACGCCCTGCGCGAGATCCTGCGCGACAACGAGTTCTTCTGGCAGCAGCTCGAGCCCGGGGACGTCGAGTCGTTCCGCGAGTGGGGCCGCACGCTGCGCCCGTTCTTCGAGGCCGGGGAGCTCATGGAGGCCGCGGAGCTGCTCAACGACCTGATGTTGCGGATCCCGATGCATCCGCACATCTCCAACCACGAGCCGCACGGCGTGCACATGCACTACGCGCCGCCGTCGTCGCGGCTGCCGGACCGCTTCCGGGCGGCCACCCTCATGAAGCTCTCGGAGCTGATCTGCCAGTACGGGCTAGGCCGCACGGGCGTGTGCGCGGCGGACGGATGCGAGAACGTCTACGCCGACACGTCGAAGGCGGGGCGGCGGCGCTTCTGCTCGGAGGCGTGCGCCAACCGCACCAACGTCGCCGCCTTCCGCGCCCGCAAGCGCACCGTCCCCGACACGACCGGCTAAAAGCCGAACACGGGGCACGGCGCCACTCACGGACGCGGTGCTGCCCACAAGACCGTCCGCTCACAGGTCGGCTCTGCTCGCGGTGCTTGCGGACGCGGTGGTGGGACTGGCGAGGTGGGGGTGGTGGGGCCTCAGCTTCCGTCGGCGTGCTCGGAGTGGGCGCTGTTCGTGCCGGGCAGTTCCGGCCCGCGCAGCGGGATCTTGTCGGCGGCGGCCGGGTCGATGCCGTCCAGCCGCCGGTAGGCGGCGGCCTGGGCGAGATCGACCATGGACACGTACGCGGTCTGGACCTGGAAACGCTGCCGCTCGGGCGGCAGGTCGCTCAGCTCGATGAGCAGCGAGGCCCCGCCGAGGATGCCGTAGGCGTTGCGGGCGATGCCCTCGTAGTCGCCGCCCGGGTACTGCGAGACGACGGCGCCGGCGCGGGTGAACGCGTTGTACACGCGGACGCCGACCTGCTTGGAACGCTTGAGCGCGTCCGCCGGGACGGTGGTGTTGGTCGGCCACAGGATGGACGTGGTGATCTCCCGGCCGTCCGGCGGCGGGAAGGCGTACCGGCCCTGCATGTGGTAGTCGACCATGATCGACGGACGGAACCGGTCGAACGTGCGGCGGATGGCGGCGGCCTCCGGCACCGGGTTGTCGGCGGGCTTCATCGACGGGTTGTGGTAGCGGTTGATGTCGTAGCCCTTGCCGGGCTCGCCGTACTCCGGCTTGGCGTCCGGGTCGTAGTTGTAGCGCCACTGCCGCTGGTGCCCGTCGGGGTTGGCGCGGACAAGGATGCCGAGGGTGATCTTCGACCGCAGCCGGCGGGCGTCCCGATCGTCGCGGACGCCGAGGGTGTCGAGGGCCTTGAGGGCGGACTCGGTGCCGAGGGGCTCGTCGCCGTGCTGCTGCGTCACGTACATCAGCCGCTTGGGCCCGTCGCCCAGGGTGGCGAACCACAGCGGACGGCCCTCGTTGCTCTTGCCGACGCTGCGGACGCGGACACGGCCGTGGCTCGCGCGCTCGATCCGCTTCAGGGCCTTGGCGAGCTCGGCGTTGGTGTGGAGCCGTACGCCGCCCTTCTGCCCCGTCGCACTCTGCGGCGCGGCAGGCGCGGCAGGCGCGGCGGGTGTGGCGGGGGCCGCGGGCGTGGCGGGGGCGGCGTGGGCCGGGGCGGCGAAGACTCCGGCGGTGAGCGCGAAAGCGGCAAGACCGGCGAGGGGACGGGCCGTACGGCCCGGGAGCGAGGTCACGAGCTGCCTCCATTGGCATCGGTGACGGCCGGGCCTCCCCCGCGCGGCCCGTTGATCATCTCGATCGGACGCTATCCGATAGAGATGCCGTTTGCGAAGCCGTTCATCCCTTTAGTCATCTTTTGTGCTGGTCAGGCCCTCCGTACAGGCCGGCTGCGGTTGAGTGGCAGAGATGACCACCGTTCACCTCCGCCCACCCCATGTCCATGCCGTCCGATCGCCGCTGCGGGTGACGACCGAGATCCAGTCGAGAGCGTTCTTCATCGCCCGCCTGACGGTCACGGCCGTGGCCGCCTACGTGCTGGCGCTGGCCGTGTTGCCCGATTCCGGCGTCCCGCCGCTGCTGGCACCGCTCACCGCGCTCCTGGTCGTCCAGTACTCGGTGTACGAGACGATCAAGTCGAGCGTGTCCCGGGTCGGCGCGGTCGCCTCCGGCGTGCTGGTGGCGGTGTTCTTCGCGGGCGCGATCGGATTCAGCTGGTGGAGCCTCGGCCTCAGCATCCTCGCCGCGCTCGTCCTCGGTCATCTGCTCCGCCTGGGCGACCAGGTCCTGGAGGTGCCGATCAGCGCGATGCTGATCTTCGCGCTCGGCGCGGGCAGCGGGATCGCCGCGTTCGACCGGGTGCTGGAGACGCTCGTCGGCGCGGCGGCCGGGCTGGTCGCCATGCTGGTGGTGCCCACGGTGCGGGTGCGGCCCGCCGAGCAGGCGGTCGAGGATCTCGGCACCCGGCTGTCGGAACTCGTCGCCCGGATGGCCGGCGACGTGCGCCGCGAGCCGGGCGCGCGGGCCGCCGAGCACTGGCAGCAGGCGGCGCAGCGCCTCTGCCGCGACATCGCCCGCACCGACCGGCAACTGGGCGCCGCCGAGGACAGCATCCGGCTCAACCCCCGCGCCCGCGGGCTCATCGACGCGGGAGTGGCGCTGCGCAACGGCCTGGAGACGATGGAGCACGTCACGCTGACCCTGCGCATGCTCACCCGGGCGCTCGCCGACATCTCCCGGCTCGGCGAGGAGGACCGCCTGCTGACCTTGGAGCCTCTCCGCGGCGAACTGGCCGCCACGCTCGACGACATCGCCGCCAGCATGGCCGCGTACGGCTGCCTGGCCCGCTCCGACCTGCGCAGGAACGCCCTGCCCGTCGACGCCGAACGCGAGCTCGCCAAGCACGTCCGCGCCGCCGAAGGACACCGCGACCGGCTGTACGAGCTGCTCGGCGAGCCGACCGCCGGGGACGACCAATGGCCCCTCTACGGCGAGATCCTCATGCAGCTCGACCGCCTGATCGACCAGTTGCGCGTCGAGCACCGCACCCGGGCGCGCGAACGCTGGCGCCGCCGCCGTGGCGCGGCCCTGTACCTCCCCGAGCCTCAGGCCCGGATGGTGCACCGGGCGGGCCACGGCCTGCGCCGCGCCGCCACCGCCGCGCAGATCGCCGCCGAACGCCACGCCCGCGCCATCGACAACGGCTCCCTGCGCCTCCGGTGACGCACGTCCCGCCGTTCAGCCTGGAGTCAGCTAGCTCCGGCCAGGATTGCCATCTATCTCGTGCCCGGCGACAGTGGACACGGAGGCGCGGGCATGCGAGTCCTGGTGGTCGAGGACGAACGGCGGCTGGCGTCCGGGCTGCGCACCGGGCTGGAGGCGGACGGGTTCGCCGTCGACGTGGCCCTGGACGGCACGGACGGGCTCTGGCTCGCCCGCGAGAACCCCTACGACGCGATCGTCCTCGACATCATGCTGCCCGGCGTCGACGGGCACCGGATCTGTGCCACGCTGCGGGCCGAGTCGGTGTGGTCGCCGATCCTGATGCTCACCGCGCGCGACGCGGAACGGGACGAGATCAGGGCCCTGGACGCCGGCGCCGACGACTACCTCACCAAGCCGTTCTCCCATGCCGTGCTGGTCGCGCGGCTGCGCGCACTCATGCGCCGGGGCGCGCCGGAACGGCCCCCGACGCTGACAGCAGGCGATCTGCGGCTCGACCCAGCGACCCACCAGGCGTGGCGGGGCCCAAACCCGATCATGCTCACCGCACGCGAGTTCGCGTTGCTGGAGTTCCTGTTGCGGCGGCCGGGCGAGGCGGTGTCCAAGCGGGAGATCCTCGCGCACGTCTGGGACTTCGACTTCGAGGGCGACCCGAACATCGTCGAGGTCTACGTCCGGCGGCTGCGCGCCAAGGTCGGACGGTCCGCGATCGAGACTCTGCGGGGCGCGGGTTACCGGCTGGCCGCCGATGGCGGCTGACCGGTCCTTCGGCACCGTGCGGATGCGGCTCACGCTGACCGCCGTGGTGATCGTCGGCGTGGCCCTCGCGGCCGCCGGCCTGATCCTGGTGAACGTGCTGAGCACCACGCTGACCGGCGAGGTGCGGTCAGCCGCGCGGGTCCGCGCGACGGACATCGCCGCACAGCTGACGGCGGGAGCCCGGTCACCCGCGCTCACGGTCACCGATAGCGAGGAGGAGCTGATCCAGATCCTCGACCGGAACGGCGTCGTGACCTCCGCCAGCGCCAACATGGCCGGCCGGCCCGCCGTCGCGAGGCTCCATGACGGCGAATCGGCGGAGATCGGCAAACCCTTGGACGAGGACCCGTTCATCGCCGTCGCCGCCGACACCCCGGACGGCCGCCTCACGGTCATCGTCGGACGCGCGCTGGCGGACGTGCTGGAACCGACCGCGATCGTCATCCGGTCGCTGGCAGTGGGCCTTCCCGTCCTACTGGCCCTGATCGCGTTGCTGACGTGGACGATGATGGGCCGCGCGCTCGCCCCGGTCGAGGCCGTCCGGCGGGAGGTGGACGCGATCTCGGCGGCGCAGCTGCACCGGCGCGTGCCGCAGCCCCCCGGCGCCGACGAGATCGCCCGGCTGGCCGCCACCATGAACCGCATGCTCGACCGGCTCGACCGGGCGGCGGCCGCGCAACGGCGCTTCGTGTCGGACGCCTCGCACGAGCTGCGCTCCCCCGTCGCCTCCATCCGGCAGCACGCCGAGGTGGCACTGGCGCATCCCCGCCACCTCGACGGCCTGGCCGAGACCGTCCTGATCGAGAACGCCCGCGTCCAGCGCCTGGTCGACGACCTGCTCATACTGGCCCGAGCCGACGAGCAGACACTCGCGCCGAAGCGCGTCCCCGTCGACCTCGACGATCTCGTCTTCGACGAGGCCCGGCGCCTGCGCTCCGGCACGACACTCCGGATCGACACCGCCCGGGTCTCGGCGGGACGCACGCTGGGCGACGCGGACGCACTGCGGCGCGTCCTGCGCAACCTCGGCGACAACGCGTCCCGCCACGCCTCGCGACACGTGGCGTTCTCCCTAGCGGAAGAAAAAGGCACAGCCCTGCTCACCGTGGAGGACGACGGCCGAGGCATTCCGCCAGCCGACCTTGAGCGAATCTTCGAACGCTTCGTCCGCCTGGACGAGGCACGCACCCACGACGGAAGCGGCCTCGGCCTCGCCATAGTCGCCGAACTCATCCACGCCCACGGCGGAACGGTAACCGCGTCCACCTCAAATCTAGGCGGCGCAAGAATCACGATCACCCTGCAGACATCTACCTAACACAAGCGAGGCAGCACGGGGCCCGACGGACGCGGGGGCGCGACGGACGCGGGGCGCGGCGCAGGACCCAGCGGGCGCCGCAGGTAGCGGAGACGGTGAGCGCGGGACTCAGATACGTGAGGCGCGGGGATCTGAGGGCGCGGGGTGTGGGGGCGGATTCAGGTTCTGGTCAGCGGGCCGTCTGCATCGTGGGAGCCAACGGCCACGCCTCAGGGAGGATCTGATGAGCCGCAGAAGCAGATGGATCACAGCGGCCCTGCTCGCCGTCGCGCTCACCTGCGCCGGGGCGGCGATCACTGCCGCGACGGCCGGTGACACCGAGCGGCCCATCACCGGCGCCGCCTACGCGAAGGCCACCCGGGCCGCCCTGGCGCATACCGGCGGCGGACGGGTCACCGGCACCGAGGCGGGCGACGAAGACAGCCACTACGAGGTCGAGGTCACCCTTTCCGACGGATCGCAGGTCGACGTGCAACTCGACCGCGGCTTCGGCGTCGTCGGCAGCAAGACCGACCATGAGAGCCCAAATGACCGCGACGGTACCGGTCGGTGAGCGTCATGACCGAGACGCGGCGTACGAGAGCGGCGGCGCTGACGGCCTTCGGCCTGGCCGGGGCGCTGACAGCCGGTGCCTGCACCGGCGGCGGGAACTCGTCGAAGGCCGCCGCACCGGTGACGAGCCCGAAGGCCCCCGCCTGCATCAAGGAGGAGAACGGCGGCAAGTGCCTGCCGCTGGCACCGGACGGTAAGCGGGTCGACCTGATCAAGCCCGTCTTCTCCCGTCCCACGTCGATCACCAACCGGCTGCATCCCACGAGCGGCCTCGACCAGGTTTTGTACGGCGGCCAGGTGGACGGCGAGCCGTTCCGGACGGAGTTCACCCGGCTGCCCGGATCCAAGACCTACACCTGGGACGGCCAGCGGATCGAGACGGTCGTCGTGCAGTACCTCGCGTTCTCCGGCGGACGGGTGACCGAGGTGGCCACCGACGCGTTCGCGCAGGCCGACGACGGGGCCGTCTGGTACTTCGGCGAGGACGTCACCGATTTCGAGGACGGCCTCCCCGTCTCGCACGAGGGCACCTGGCACGCCGGCACGCACGGACCGCCGGCGATGATCATGCCGGCCGCGCCCCGGGTCGGCGTGGTCTACCGGTCGGAGAACATCCCCGGCTTCGTCTTCGAGGAGGTGACGGTGAAGGCGGTCGGCGGCCGGGTCGCGGGGCCGAGCGGGCCGGTCACCGGCACGATGACCGGCACCGAGCTGCACATGGACGGGCAGCGCGAGGACAAGATCTTCGCTCCCGGCTACGGCGAGTACTCTACGGGCAGCCCGAAGGGTGATCTGGAACAGGCCACGCTCGCCCTGCCCACCGACGCCCGGCCGGGACCGGTTCCGGCGCGGCTCGCCGCCCTGTCCAAGGCCGTGCACGAGGTGTATGAGGCCGTCGGCAAGCGCGACTGGTCCCGGGCGTCGACAGCGGCCGGGTCGCTGCGGACGGCGTGGGACCCCTACCGCGCGGACGGCCTGCCCTCCCTGCTCGAAAAGCAGATGACCAGGGACATCGCCTCGCTCGGTACGGCGGTGGGCTCGCGCTCGTCCGCCGAAGCCCGCGGCGCCGCGCTCCGCGTCGCGCAGAACGACCTGGATCTCCACGCCCGGCACGAGCCGGTGGCCAAGGTGGATTTCGCCCGGCTGGGCCTCTGGACCCGGCAACTGGTGATCGACGCCGCCGCCCGTGACACCGGGTCTGCGGCGGGAGACATCACCACGTTCGAACTGACCCGCGACCGCGTCCGGCACACCATCGACCCGGCCACCGCCGCGAAGCTCGACGCCGCGTTGCGGAACCTGCGCGGCGCGATCAACCGCAAAGACTTGGCGGCGGTCACACGTTCGGCCCCAACGCTCGTAACCATGGTCGCCGACCTCCACCAGAGCTGACGCTTCGCCAGCCTGATTGACGACAGCCGCCAGGCTGGCCGTCGCTGCACACAAGGGCCACCGCGCGTGGGGCCGCAGCGCATGAACGCCGCTGTACACAAGGGCCGCCACACGTGAAGGCCGCCCCGTGTGAGGGCTGCCGCGTGTGGGGCAGCCGCGCGTAGGGCAGCTGCACGCGAGTGCTGTGCAGGAAGGCTGCTGCGCATGAGCGCTGCTGCGTATGAGGGGCGCGGTGTATGGAGGAGGTAGGGCATGCGGAAGGGCCCGCCCCTTGGGGTGGGCCCTTCTGCTCGTGCGGGTTCTGGGACGCTCAGAAGTTCGCCTTCAGGATGTCGATGCCGCGGGCGTGGTCGACCACGTAGATGTACTTGCCGTGGTAGTACGCCGCCCAGGTGCGGGCGTCGTCCGGCCGGTAGTAGGCGATCTGCTTGATGTTGGTGGGGTCGCGCACGTCGAGGAAGCGGGTGCCCTGGGTGTAGAACGCCTGGGCGAGGATGCCGTTCTTGACGTCGAAGTAGTGCGCCGAGCAGTCGTCGGTGTCGGTGCGGCTGCCCTCCTTGCCCGCGACGCCCCAGGTGCCGAGCGTCCTCAGGCGGAACTTGTTGTCCGGCGTCGAACGCCAGCCCTGCCCGCCGTACGAGCCCTTGAGGGAGGCGATGACCAGGAGGCCGTCGGCGGCGCAGCCGTCGTTGAAGGTCTCCTCGGTGATGACGAGCGTCTGGCCGCGGCCCCACTTGCGCGGGTCGGGGCCCTGGTCGGCGGTGCGGCCGACGGGCCGGAAGCTGTTGTGCATGAACGAGGAGTTGACGGTCGCCTCGTCGAGGCCGCCGCCCGCGTACGGCACCGGGTTCCACGGCACGGCCTTGCGGACCTTCTTCAGCACCGGGTCGTAGTGCCAGCCGGAGGTGTGGTAGCCGCGCACGCCGCCGCGTCCGGACGCCCAGGCGATGCCTGAGGAGTCGACCTGGATGTCGTGGGTGTAGTCGGTCTTGCCGTCGTTGCGCCCGGTGTCGATCGGGTCCTTGAAGACCTTCGGCTTGCGCGGGTTGCGCACGTCGGTCACCCAGACCGGACGGCCGCCCCAGTCCGCCGGCTGCCAGTCGGCCTTGGCGGGCCCACCTGTCCAGAGGTACTGGCAGTCGTTGATGCAGGACGTCGTGTGGCCCGCCGGGAGCACCTGGTAGGCGATCTGCTTCAGGCTCTCCGGCTTGGACACGTCGACGACGTACACGCCGGACTCGCCTGTGTTGGTCGTGCCGCCGAACGCGCGCGGGTCACGCGAGAGGTAGAAGATCTTCCGCTTGTGGTCGGCCTCGCTGTCCTCGCCCTGCCAGAAGCCGGGCAGGTCGAACGAGCCGACGAGCTTGGGGCTGCGCGGGTCGGCGGAGACGTCGTAGGCCTTCAGCCCGAACCGGCCGCTGATGAACATGATCGTGCGCTTGTGCCGGCCCTTGCCATAGTCCATGAACACCAGGGAGGTCCCCTCCTTGGCGTCCGGCACGTTCCCGACCCGTTCGACGCCCTTGACCGCGTCGGAGACCCGGGTGGAGGTCTTGCCCACCTCTCCCGCCCCGTGGCCCGCGTGGGAGTTGAGATCACGTCCCTCCCCGGCCGCCTGCGCCGCGCCGGTCGTCGCCGTCTGCGAGGCTCCGGGATCGGGCGGGCAGGCCCACGCCGTCCCGGCGGCCAGCAGTACGGCGGCCGCCGCGCCGGCGACGCTGCCGGAGAAGACACGCCTCGTTCGTCTTCGGGGGAACATTCGTGCCTCCAGGTCGCGCGGATGTCGCCGACGCAAGTCTGAACGGAAGGATCAAGCTGATCAAGGGGCTAAGTGTCACAACGAAACCCCTCGCGGCTGTGAGCAGATGACGGAAGGCCCGCCCCCGGACGGGGACGGGCCTTCACGCCTGCACGACCTGCCTTGGCCGGTTTGTGCCGTGGCCGAGGCAGCTGCGCCAAGGCAGCTGCGCCGTGGCCAGCGGACGACGCCTAGGCGTAGTGCTTGGGCGTCGCCGAGGCGGTGCTTCAGCGGAACGCGGGCTTCAGTACGTCGATGCCACGGTTGTTGTCGGCGACGTAGACGTACTTCCCGTGCCAGTACGGCTGCCACGACTGGGCGTCGGCGGGCCGGTAGTAGGCGAGCTGCTTGATGTTCGTGGGGTCACGGACATCGAGGAAGCGGGTGCCCTGGGAGTAGAACGACTGCGCGATCACACCGTTCTTGACGTCGAAGTAGTGGGCGGAGCAGTCCTTGCTGTTGGGGTCGCTGCCCTCCTTGCCCGCCACGCCCCAGGTCGCGACGGTGCGCAGCCTGAACTTCTTGTCCGGGGTCGAACGCCAGCCCTCGCCCTTGTAGGAGCCCTTGAGGGACGCCACGACCAGCAGGCCGTCGTTGGCGCAGCCGTCCGCGAAGGTCTCCTCGGTGACGAAGAGCAGCTTGCCGTTGCCCCACTTCTTCGGGTTCGCCGCCTGGCCGGCGGTGCGGCCCACGGCGCGGTAGCTGTTGTGCATGAACGAGGAGTTGGTGGTGGCCTCGTCGATCCCGCCACCCGCGTACGGCACCGGGTCGGACGCCGTGGCCACGCGCGACTTCTTCTTCAGCGGGTCGTAGTGGCGGCCCTTGGTGTAGTAGCCGCGCACGCCGCCGCGTCCGGACGCCCAGGCGACGCCGTTGGAGTCGACCTGGATGTCGTGGGTGTAGTCGGTCTTGCCGTCGTTGCGTCCGGTGTCGATCGGGTTCTTGAAGACCTTCGGCTTGCGCGGGTTGCGCACGTCGGTCACCCAGACGGGACGTCCGCCCCAGTCGGCGGGCATCCAGCTGGCCTTGGCGGGGCCGCCGGTCCACAGGTACCGGCAGTCGTTGACGCAGGTCGTGGTGTGCCCGGCCGGGACCTTGACGTAGGTGATCTGCCGGAGCTTCTCGGGCTTGGAGGCGTCCACGATGTAGACGCCGGATTCGCCGGTGGCGGTGTTGCCGCCGAACGCGCGCGGGTCCCGGGACAGGTAGATGATCTTTCGCTTCGGGTCGAAGTCGGTGTCCTCGGTCTCCCACATGCCGGGCATGTTGAGCTGCCCGACGAGCTTGGGGCTGCGGGGGTCGGCGGTGATGTCGTAGGCCTTCAGCCCGAAGTCACCGGTCGCGTACATGATCGTGCGCTTGGCCCGGCCCTTGCCGTAGTCGATGAACATCAGCGAGATGGCGCCCTTGGCGTCGGTGACGCCGCCGACGCGCTGGACGCCCTTGATCGCTTCGGACGTGACCGCGGCCGACTTCTCGACGCGGCGCGTATGGCCGGCGTGACCGCCGGCGTTCTGTCCCTCGGCCTGGGCGCTCGCGGCGCCGGCCTGGGTGGTCTTGGTCTGCGGATAACCGGGCTCGGGTGGGCAGGCCCAGGCGGTACCGGCCGTCAGCGCCAGGCACGCGGCGACCGCGCCGGTGCCCTGTGCCAGCCGCCGGGCGGGCTTTGAGTTGCGGGGGGACATCGAGCCTCCACATCGACGATCTTGACCGATCCATGGGATCAGAGATCCTCCGCCGCGTTCAATGGGATCCGCGTCACGAAACGGCCTCAGCACCGTAGACACACCACGCTCCTGTCACAGTCCGGTGGCCTCAGGCCGCGGTGGTGCCGTACGCTCACCCGCGTGAAGAGCACCACCCGTACCGCCGCACTCCTCGCCGGGGGCGTGGTGATGCTCGTGAGCCCGGTCGTCGCCATGAAGGCCCTGGACGATCCGGCCGACCCGCGCGTCTCGGTCGGCGCGGCTCCGGCCGCCAGCCTCATGCCCGGCGACGTCCGCGACGGCACCGGGCGCATGATCGCCGGCGCCGTCTGGACCGGGCTGGTCGCCTACGACCCCCGCACGGGCGTGCCCGCGAACGCCGCCGCCGAGGCCGTCACGAGCGACGATCGCAAGGTCTGGACCGTCAAGCTCAAGGCGGGCGGGCGGTTCCATGACGGCTCGCCGGTCACCGCCCGCTCGTTCACCGGCGCCTGGAGCGCCGTGCTGCGCGAAGGATGGGCCGGGGCGCGGCTGTTCACCGAGGTGGCGCATGTGCGCGGCGCCAAGGTGAAGCAGGAGCGGATGGACGGGCTCAAGGTCGTCGACGACCTCACGTTCAAGATCACCCTCGACCGGCCGATGAACGGTTTCCCGGCGCTGCTGGGCGATCCCGCGTTCCTGCCGATGCCGGACGGGGTGCTGCGGTCGCGCGACTGGGCCTCGTACGGGAAGCGGCCGATCGGCAACGGCCCGTACCGCGTGCGCGCCCACGACCAGCGCGAGACGGTCCTCGACCGTGACGGCGCCCGCACGATCGTGGTGAAGACGATGCCGGACGCGGCCGCGCAGTACGCCGCGGTGCAGGCGGGCGACCTCGACTTGGCCACGGCAGTACCGGCCAACCGGCATGAGTCGATGGAGGCCGATTTTCGCCGCCGGCACCTCATCGTCCCTGGCCGAGCCATGACTTACCTGGCGTTCCCGCAATGGGAGAAGCGCCTCACGAACCCGTCGATCCGGCAGGCGATGTCGATGGCGATCGACCGGAACGCGGTCTCGGAAGGGCCTCTCGGCTACCAGACGAGCCCTGCGAACGCCTTGGTCCCGCCAGGGGTACTGCCTGGCCGCCGCGACGAGGGCCAGTGCCGTCCATGCGTCCACGACCCGGCCGCCTCCGCCGCGACCCTCGCGGACGCGGGCGGGCTCAGCGGGCCGGTGCCGATCTGGTACGAGGCGGGCGCGGGCGACGACGCCTGGGTGAAGGCCGTCGCGGACCAGCTGCGCAAGCAGTTGAAGCTCGATGCCCAGCCCAAGGCCGTCGCGACGGCGGAGCTCCAGAAGGCGCTCGCAGACCGCAAGGTGGACGGGCCGTTCGTCCTGAAGTCGGCGCCGGCGTACCCCGCCCCGATCGCGGCGCTGGCGCCCCTGGTCGACGCGCGCACGGGCTATGACGACGACTACGCCCTCGACCTGATCGGCGAGGCCGAGCGGGCGGCGACGCCGGACGAGGCCGTGACACCGGCACGGCTTGCGGAGACGGCGCTGCTGCGCGACATGCCCGCGATGCCGCTGTGGACCGTCCACGATCACCTCGTCTGGTCGGAACGGCTGCGCGGCGTCACCGCCGACGCCTTCACCGGCGTCCGCCTCGACCGCCTGACGATCAAGGATTGACCCGGCAGGCCGGCAGAGCCGAAACTCGAGCTGGCCTTCCAGGGCAGACAGAGCCGGAACACGGGCTAGCCGCCTGAGACAGACAGGGCGCGAACGCGGACTGACCACCTAAAGCAGACAGCGCCAGAACGCGGGCTAGCCGTCACAGGCAGACAGCGCCAGATCGTGGGCTGGCCGCCTGAGATAGGCAGGGCCGGAATGTGAGCTGGCCACCTCAGGCAGACAGGGCTGGAACGCGGACCGGCTGCCTGAGACAGACAGGGCCGGAACATGGGCTGACCGCCTCGGGCAGACAGGGCGCGAACGTGGGCCGCCGCCTCAGGTAGACAAGGCCGGAACGTCGGCCGGTCACCTCAGGCAGACAAGGCCCGAACGTGGGCTGGCCGCCTTAGGCAGACCGGACTCGGACCAAGCCCGGCCAAGGAGGCGAACCTGCTCGAACGTAAGGCTCGCCGCCAGGGCTGACCTGGCCCGAACGTAGGCTGGCCTGTCATGACGTACCGAATCCTGATGGTGTGCGGGAGCCTGCGGGCCGGATCGACGAACGAGGCCGCGCTGCGCACCGCGCTGGAGGTCGTGCCGGCGGGCGCCGAGGGGGCGCTGTTCGAGGGGCTCGGGGCGCTGCCCCACTTCAACCCCGACGATGACCGCGAGCCGCTCGATCCCGCGGTGGCGTCGTTGCGGTCGGCCATCGGGGCGGCCGACGCGCTGCTGATCTGCACGCCCGAGTACGCGGGCGCGCTGCCCGGATCGTTCAAGAACCTCCTCGACTGGACGATCGGCGGGGGCGAGATCTACGAGAAGCCCGTCGCGTGGATCAACGTGTCGGGGCCCGCCGCGCCGACGGGCGGGGCCGACGCGCACGACTCGTTGCGGAAGGTCCTCGGCTACGCGAGCGCCGACATCGTCGAGGAGGCCTGCGTCCACATCCCGGTGACCCGCGCGAACGTCGGCCCGGACGGGCTCTTTCACGACCCGGCGTTGCGCGACCGGCTCGCGGGCGTCCTCACCGCGCTCACCTCGTACCTCTCCCGGCGTCCGAGCGCCGACGACGCGCACAGCGCCAGCGCGGGGATCGACCCCAGCGCGGCGATCGCGGCGGCGGCGAACATGACCGTCCCCAGGCCGCCGGCGTCGTAGGCGATTCCCAGCACCGCCACGCCGACGGCGATGCCGACCTGCTTGGCGGTGTTGGTGATGCCCGACGCGATGCCGGCCCGTTCGGGGGGCGCGGCGGCGAGCGCGACCTGCCCGGCGACGAGATTGCCGATGCCGCCGCCGATCCCGCCGAGGACGAAGCCGGGAGTCAGCGCGGGCCAGTTGTGGCTCTGGTAGGTCGCCGCGACGAGAAGGCTGGACGCGGTGATGAGCAGCGGTCCGGCGGCCACCAGGACGGCGGGCGGTATCCGGTGCGCCCGCCTGGCGAGCAGCAGCGGGGTGGCGAGGGCGGGCAGGCTGTACGAGAGGAACCACAGGCCCGCCACGGCGGGTTCGGCGCCCATCGGGCCCTGCACGTACATCGAGAAGTAGGCCAGCGACCCGGCGCCGGCCACATGCGCGACGAACGCCCCGGTCGCGTTCGCCGCGTACAGCCGGTCGCGCAGCAGCGACAGGTCGATCATCGGATCGGCCACCCGCCGGGTGAGGAGCCTGCCGAGCGCGAGCACCGCGACCAGGAGCGCGCCGATGACGAGCGGCGACGTCCAGCCGCCGCCGTGCCCCTCGATCAAGCCCCACATCAGCAGGACCAGTCCGGCCGTCAGATAGCCGGTCCCCCGCACGTCGAGCGGCCGCGGCCGGCGTTCGTACGACTCCCGCAGTGCCGGTAGCGCCACCGCGAAGGTGGCCACTCCCACCACGGCGGTCAGGACGAAGATCGCCCGCCAGCCGAACAGCGCGGTGAGGGCCCCGCCGATCACCGGGCCGGAGGCCAGGGCACCGCCCGACCCCGCCGCGAAGACCCCCAGCGCACGATTGCGTTCACGTCCCGCCGGAAAGGCCGCGGCGATCAACGGCGCCGCGCTCCCGTACAGGACGGCGGCGCCGCCTCCTTGCACGGCCCGGAGCAGATCCAGGGCGAGCGCGGACTGCGCCAGAGCACACGCCGCTGACGCCAGCGTGAAGATGCCCAAACCGGTCAAGAAGAGCCGCCGCCTGCCAAGACGATCCGAGAGCGCCCCGGAGAGCAACAACAGAGCGGCCAGCGGCAGCGCGTACCCATCGATCGTCCACTGCGCCTCAGCGAGGCCCGCACCCAGGTCCTCCCGCATGTCGGGCAACGCGAGCGTGACCCCGATGAGGTCGAGTATCAGCAGAAATCCTGCCGTCGTCGCCACCGCGAGCGTCCAGGCACGTCGTTCCATCGCCGCCTCCTAAATATACGGCGTATATTAACGGCTAGACTGCGGTCCGTGAAGACTCGTGGACGCGGCACCCGGGGCCTCACCCGCGACGAGGTGCTCGACGCCACCCTGGCCCTGGCGGAGGAACGCGGCCTCCCCGCCGTCAGCATGCGCGCGGTCGCCGACCGCCTGGGCGTGACCCCGATGGCGCTCTACCGCTATGTCGGTGACAAGCAGGGCCTGCTGGACGGCCTGGTGGAACGCATCGTCAGCGAGATCCCGCTAGATGACCCGGCACTGCCGTGGCGGGAACGCCTGCGCGTCTTCGGCACCGCGATCCGGGAGGTGGCCCGCCGCCATCCGGACGTCTTCCTGCTGCTGTTCCAGCGCCCGACCGTCACCCCGGAGGCCCGGCGCCCGCGCAACTCGGTGCAGCACATCCTGCGCGACGCGGGCGTCCCCGAAGACAAGATCGCCCCACTCCAGCGCCTGCTCGACACGGTCGGCATGGGCCTGGCGGCCTCCGAGGCCAGCGGCCGCTTCACCGGCGACCAAGACGACGTGAACGCCGTCTTCGACATGGCCGAGGACATCTTCATCCAAGCCATAGAACGCTACGCCGAATCCTGACCCACCCAGCACAACCACCCGCCGCAAGGTCACCCCCAACACAAACTGGCCCCTGCCCCAACCCGGCCAGCCAACGTCACCCTGAGCCACCCGCCCAACCCAGCCCAGCGGCCCAGCCACCCAACCCAGCCACACAACCCAGCCCAGCGGCCCGACCCAGCCGCCGTACGTCACGCCGACCCCACCTTGAGCCAGCGCGGCAAACCGCCAGCAACGCCAGCCCTGAGCAACCTGACGCACACGAACCTCTGGCCCAAGCCAGTACAGCTATCGCACGCAACGCCGGGCGCTGACCAACTCGGCCCAGCCATCGAACGTCGCGCCAGTCCTCAGCCCAATCCAGGACAGCCACCGCTTGCCGAGCCCCGGCCTCAGCCCAGCACGGACAACGCGCTATTCCAGCCGCAATGTCACGCGCCCCGCCTGCCTCGGCACAGACACCGGACGCAACGCCAGCTCATGCCTCCAGCCCAGGCAGCTAACGTGACACCAGCCCTCCGATCCGAACCGGCGCAGCGGTCGCGCGCTATGCCGGTCTCTGGCTCAGCCGGTGGGAGAGGGCGGTGAAGCGGCGGCCCGCACCTGCCGTCCGCACAGCGGCGGCGAGCGCGCGCCGGGAGCCGACCAGGACGACAAGTCTCTTGGCGCGGGTGATGCCGGTGTAGAGGAGGTTGCGGCGCAACATCATCCACGCGCCCGTGGTCAGCGGGATGACCACGGCCGGGTATTCGCTGCCCTGCGACCGGTGGATCGTGATCGCGTACGCGTGGGTCAGCTCATCGAGCTCGTCGAAGCCGTACTCGATGTCCTCGTCCTCGTCCGTCCGCACGGTGAGCGTGTGCTCTTCGACAGACAAGGCCGTGACCACGCCTACAGTGCCGTTGAAGACACCTGCCTCTCCCTTGTCGTAGTTGTTGCGCAGCTGCGTGACCTTGTCACCGATGCGGAAGACTCGGCCGCCGAAGCGTTTTTCGGGTCCCTCCCCTGGTGCCAGGGCCTCCTGGAGGAGGCCGTTGAGCGAGCCGGCCCCCGCCGGACCGCGGTGCATCGGAGTGAGCACCTGTACGTCGCGCCGAGGGTCGAGCCCGAACTTGCGCGGTATCCGGTTGGCGACGACATCCACGGTGAGCTCAGCGGTCTCCTCGGCGTCGTCGGACGGAAAGAGGAAGAAGTCCTTGAACCCCCGTGGATGCTGACCACGGTTCACGCTGTGGGCGTTGACGACGATGCCCGACTCCTGCGCCTGCCGGAAGATCCTCGTCAGCCTGACACGCGGAACGATCTCCGAATTGAGCAGATCGGCGAGCACCTCACCGGCACCGACCGACGGCAACTGGTCGACATCCCCCACGAGCAGCAGATGAGCACCCCGCGGGATCGCCTTGACCAGCTTGTTCGCCAGGATGAGGTCGACCATCGAGCTCTCGTCGACCACGATCAGATCGGCGTCCAACGGTTTGTCCCGGTCGTACTTGGCGTCCCCGCCGGGCTGGAGCTGCAGCAGCCGATGGATGGTCGCGGCCTCATGCCCGGTGAGCTCGGCCAGTCTCTTGGCCGCCCTCCCCGTGGGCGCCACCAGCACGATCTTCGCCTTCTTGGCCGCGGCGAGCTCTACGACGGACCGCACGGTGAAACTCTTGCCGCAGCCGGGCCCGCCCGTGAGCACGGCCACCTTGGAGGTCAGCGCGAGCTTGACCGCCTCCTCCTGCTCGGCCGCCAGCTCGGTGCCCGTGCGCTGCCTGAGCCAGCCGAACGCCTTGCCCCAGTCGACGTCCGCGAACGCCCCGAGCCGGTCGTCACCCGCATCCAGCAACTCCCGCAGGCCCCGGGCCAGCGACTGCTCAGCCCGATAGAACGGCACGAGATAGACAGCCGGAACAGTCAGCTCCCCACTCTCGAAGAAATCGCCCCACCCATCTTCATCAGAGCCCTGAACCGAAGTGCCGGTCATGGCCCGTGCAGCGGAATCCGACACCGGCGCGCCGCTCATGGTCTCTGCCGCAGAATCCTGCACCGGCGTCTCAGTTACGCTCCCCGCAAGGGGACTCTGCGCCAACGACTCGGTCACGGCCTGGCCCGCGGAATCCTGCACCGACTCGCCGCTCATAGACTCCGCGCCGGGACCCTGCACCGGCGCCTCCGCCACGGCCCGTGCACCTTTGTCCGACATTGGCGCGCCGCTCCTAGTCCGCGTTGCGGAATTCTGCGGCGGCGCACCCGCCACGGTCCCCGATGTGGAATCCAGTTCCGGCCCGCCGCTCATGGTTCCTGCTGCGAAGCCCTGCATCTGCGTTCCGGTCGTGGGCCGTGCTGCGGATGGTGTGGCATCTGCGGGGGCGGGCGGCTCCGTGGCAGTGGTTTCTGTGTCGGTCTCTTGAGGGTGGTCGCTGGCGGGCTCGTTGCGTGAGGTGGGGCCGTGGGCGGCTTCGGAGGCGGGGATGTTCGCGCGGTCGCTGGGCGGGATGGAGACGCGTTCGCGGATGACTCCGCCCTCCGCCGCGAGCGTGTCGAGGGCGGGGACGATCAGGGTGCGGGGGACGGCGAGGATCTTCTCGGCGTCGGTGATGAGGTTGGGCTCGGGCAGGAAGCAGTGCCCGGCGTCAGCCGCTTCGGACAGGGTGTACTGCAGGCCCGCCTTGATGCGTTCGGGACTGTCGTGGGGGATGCCGACCGCCTGCGCGATCGTGTCGGCCGTCTTGAAGCCGATGCCCCACACGTCCGTGGCGAGCCTGTAGGGCTCGCGGCGAACCGTGTCGATGGAGGCGTCGCCGTACTGCTTGTAGATGCGCACGGCGAGGGAGGTCGAGACGCCGACTCCCTGCAGGAAGACCATGACCTCCTTGATGGCCTTCTGCTCTTCCCAGGCATCGGCGATCCGCTGGGTGCGTTTGCGGCCGAGGCCCCGTACCTCGATCAGGCGTTCCGGCTCCTCCTCGATGATCCGCAGAATGTCGAGGCCGAAGTGCTCCACCATCCGGTCGGCCATGACCGGGCCGATGCCTTTGATCATCCCTGACCCGAGATAGCGCCGGATGCCCTGCACCGTGGCAGGCAGGACGGTGGTGTAGGACTCGACCTCGAACTGCCGACCGTACTTGGGATGCGAGCGCCAGCGGCCCGTGAGCTTCAGGCTCTCCCCCACCTGGGCACCGAGCAGCGCGCCGACGACGGTCAGCAGGTCGTGCCCCGTCTGCGCGGTGGCGACGCGGGCGACGGTGTAGCCCGTCTCCTCGTTGGCGTACGTGACGCGTTCGAGCACCGCCTCCAGTACGGCCGGTCTCACGGGGTTGGTCATGAATCACATGATGTCGGGTCCGCACGGATGGATCCAAGCGAATCGAATTCTGTGGATAACCCGGCCGCTGAGTTATCCACAGATTCGCCGGGGTCTGGAATTCGATCTCGGGCCGAGTCCACGATGGCGAAGTCCGATCGAAGAAAGGGGCCACGAAATGCATGGCGGAATGCCCGGGCTTGGGCTGAGCACTCTCGTTTATGGCGCGGTCTGGCTCGCCACCAGCGGCGGCCGCGCGTTCCTGCGCCTGAGGGGGCGTCGATGATCACGGTGACCGTCATCGTTCCCGCGCACAACGAAGAGGAGGGGCTGCCCGCGACGCTGGAGTCCCTGCTCACGCAGACCGTACCGGCCGAGGAGATCATCGTCGTCGACGACGGCTCCTCCGACCGCACGGGCGACGTCGCCAGGTCGTACGGCGTCACCGTGCTGCGTCCTGAGCACAACCTCGGCAGCAAGGCACGCGCGCAAAACCATGCCCTTCCCTACTGCCGGACGGATTTAGTGTTGGCGGTCGACGCCGATACCGTCCTGGCGCCGGACTACATCGAACGTCTGAAACCCGCGTTCGACGATCCGGACGTGGTGATTGCGGCGGGCAACGTGCAGACACGCTTCACCCATACGATCTGGGAGCGCGGCCGTTCGATCGAGTACCTCTTCGGGTTTCATTTCCACCGTCCCATCCAGGCCGCGGCCGCCAGCCCCATGGTCTGTTCCGGCTGCTGCTCGGCGTTCCGCCGCGAGGCCCTCGTCACGTTCGGCGGATTCCCGGAGCGCACCATCGTCGAGGACATGGACGTCACCTGGTCGTGGCAGATCGGCGGCCGCAAGGCGATCTACGTCTCCGACGCGGTGGCGTGGGCCGCCGACCCCGAGTCGCTCACCTACCTCCGCAAGCAGGTATGGCGCTGGATGGCGGGCTTCTTCCAGAACGTGCGCCTGCACCTGCGCCCCATGGTGAGGCGCAAGCCCATGCTCGCGCTGTGGGTCGTCCTCGCCGTCCTGGAGATCCTCCTCGCCCCGATCTGGTGGACGACCCCGCTGCTGCTCACCCTCGTCTGGCGGGTCCCGTTCACCGAGACCCTGGCCTGGTGGCTCGGCACCGAGCTGCTGCTCTTCATACCGCCGCTGGTGTACGCGGCGCGTCGCCGACATCTCTCGGTCCTACGTGTTCTCGCCAACATCCCGTTCGCCTACCCGACGCGGGCGGTCAACACTTACTACGCCTGGAAGGGCCTGCTGGTCGAGCTGGTTCTCGTCCCTCTGGGCCTCGCGAAAACCCTCACCGTCTACGAGAAGGGCCGAGCCGGCTGACCCGACGCCACCCTTTCCGCGCAATGGTGAGCTCCGGCCGTCCGAGGACAGCCGTCCGGGAGGCAGCCGTCCGGGGCCAGCCATCCAAGGCAGCCGTCCCGGAAGCAGCCCGTCCCGGGGCCCTCGGCCGGCTCATGAGAAGGCCCCAGTGGCGGTGAGATGCCACCGGGCGGGGAGAGGGTGGCCGGTTCCGGCAGGCGATCTGGATCTCCGTGTGATCGCGACGTACGTTCCGGGCGCACGCGTATCACGAGTGCCGGGAGGTTTCTCTGATGTTCCGTTCCCGCTCCTTGGCGCTGGCGGCCGCCGCTGCCACCGTCCTCACTGTGGTCGCCGCTCCCCCGGCGGCCGCCGCCGTCTCCATTCCGGGCTTCACCGCCGACAACGCGCAACGGCAACGGCAGCTGGAAAAGCTGTTCAGCGCCATACCGTCCAGCGACAAGGCCCGGCGGCTGGACGCCGAGCTGGCGAGCGAGCCCGCGCTCACCACGACGACAGGCGACCGGCACCGGGTCGAACGCATCGTCCGGGAGCTGCGTTCTTACGGGCTCAAGCCGGAGGTGAAGACGTACTACACCTACCTGTCGCTGCCCAAGCACCTCAAGGTCGAGATGACGGCACCGACCCGGCAGGCACTGCCGACCAAGGAGAAACAGCGTCCCTGGCAGCGATATTGGGAAGACGTCATCCCCGGGCACAACGGATTGTCGCCGTCCGGCAACGTCGAAGGTGACCTCGTCTACGCCAACTACGGGCGCCCCGAAGACTTCGCGCTGCTCGCCAAGAACGGCATCTCGGTCAAGGGGAAGATCGTCCTTGCCCGTTACGGTCAGGTCTTCCGTGGCGTCAAGCCGCGTGAGGCCGCCAAGTACGGGGCCAAGGGCGTGCTCATCTACTCCGACCCAGCCGATGACGGCTTCACCAGGGGCAAGGTGTATCCGGAAGGGCCGTGGCGGGCGGCGGACGGGATCCAGCGCGGCAGCGTCGCGCAGATCATGCTCGCCGCCGGCGACCCGCTCACGCCGGGCTGGGCCGCGACCAAGAACGCCCGCCGGCTCAAGCCGTCCGAGGCGCCGATGTTGCGCGGGCTCGTTCCCACGACGCCGATCTCGTACGGCGCGGCCGAGCCGTTGCTGCGTGCCCTCAAGGGCAGTCAGGTGCCGAAGGAGTGGCAGGGCGGGCTGCCGTTCCCGTACAAGTTCGGTCCGGGCGGCACCCGCGTGCACCTGGACGTGCGGCACGACTACAAGATCAGGCCGCTCTGGGACGTGACCGTGCGGATCCCGGGCAAGGAGCGCCCCGACCAGGAGGTCATCCTCGGCGCGCACCACGACTCCTGGACGTACGGAAGCGTGGACAACCTCTCCGGCACCGAGAACGTCCTGCAGATCGGCCGTGCTCTGGGGCAACTGCTCAAGAAGGGCTGGCGGCCCAAGCGCACGATCGTCCTCGCCACTTGGGACGGCGAGGAGTACGGCATCTACGGTTCGACCGAGTACGCCGAGGAGCGGGGCAGCCAGCTTCGCAAGGCCGTGGCGTACGTGAACATGGACGGCGCAGGCGGATCGACGTTCGGTGCCTCCGCGACTCCCGCGCTCGACCAGTCGGTCATCGACGCGACCAAGGAGGTGCAGTGGCCCGGCACCGGTAAGTCCCTCTACGAGGTGTGGAAGCAGCAGAACGACGGCAAGACGCCCATCAGCCGGATCGGCGGCGGCTCCGACTTCCAGCCGTTCTTCCAGCGCTTCGGCGTACCGGCGATGGACATGGGCTCGGCCACTCCCGGCTCCGCCGGCAGCTACCACTGCGCGTGCGATGACTTCTATTGGACGAGCCACTTCGGCGACCCCTCCTTCGAATACCACGCGGCCATGTCGCGGCTCGTCGGCATCGCCGTCCTCCGCCTCGCCAACGCCGACGTCGTCGCCATGCGCTACCAGCCGTACGCGGCGGAGACCGCGACCTACCTCAGCGACTTCACCGACCAACAGCGGCAGAAGTATGGGCGCGTCGTGGTCGACGTCTCACGCGACATCGCGCAGGCCAAGGCGTGGCAGCAAGCCGCGCAAGCACTCCAGGCCCGTGCCGACGCCGCGCTCAGCGCCGGTGACACCGCCGCGTTCCGCCGCCTCAACGACAAGCTCATGCAGGCCGAACGCGATCTGCTCACCCAGGTGGGACTACCGGGCCGCCCCTGGTACCGGCACCAGATCTACGCGCCCGGCATCGACACCGGCTACGCGACCCAGCGCCTCCCCGCCCTCAACGACGCGCTGATCCTCAACAACGACGTCCGAACGGCCAAGGCGTACGAGGCCCGCCTCTACGCAAGCCTCCGCGCCGCCACCCGAACCCTCACCCCCTGACCTGGTGCTGCGGCGCGCCACAAACCGCGCCGCAGCCCCCACCCCCGTCCCACAAAAGGAGGCCCACCCCCAACCTGGCCCCCGCCCCAGGCAGGCCCGTCCCAAGCCCAGGCAAGCCCGTCCAAGACACGCACGAGCTGGGCACGCGTGACCTGGGCATGCGTGACCCAGGCTGGTGTGTCCCTGGCATGCGTGACCCAGGCAGGCGCGTTCAGACACGCGTGTCCCAGGAGGTGCATCCCAGACACCGCGTCCCAGACACGCACGCCCTAGACACGCGTGGTCTGGGCTGGCGCGTCCCTGGCACGCGCGATCCAGGCCAGCGCGCCCAGACACGCGTCTCCCAGGCGGGCGCGTGACGTGGGCGGGCTTGTCGCTTACGGATGGGTGAAGGCGGGGCTGCGCTCTCTATGTGAACACGACCGAGCCGAAGGTGCGGCTCTGCACTGGCGACCTTCTGAGGCGGCACGCTTGTCGGTCTGGGTACTACCACGGCGACGCGTCTTGTCAGTGCGGGTCAGCGCTGGGCTTGGGCCATGGCCTGGAGGGTCTGCTGAGCGGTGTGCCGCGGGGCCCAGCCCAGTTCGCGGCGGGCCTTGGCGGTGTCCATGATCATCGGGTGCCGGACGGCGTGGATCCATTCGGCCTGGGAGGGCACGAGCGGCAGGAGGTTGACCAGCTCGGCGGTCAAGCCGACCAGGCCCGAGGGGATCGGAACGGAGTACGCACCTATCGCGCGGGCCAGGTCACCGATGGTGAGCTCACCGTCGGCGGCCAGGTTGTACGCGCCTGGCGGGCCGTCCCCGGCGACGGCCGCGGCCAGCGCGGACGCCACGTCGTCATGGTGAACGAGCTGGAAGCGAACCCCGGGATCGGGGAGAACCGGGCGCAGGCCGGGGACGACGCCGAGGAGGCGGCGGAGCGGGTCGGGAACGTAGGGCGCGGCCTGTTCCCACGGCATGTTGCGGAGGAGGACGGTCGCCTCAGGACCGGCGACGATGCAGGGACGCAGAACGTAGACGTCCAGCCCCTCGGTCGTCTCGGCCAGGAGCTTCTCGCACGCGGCCTTCTGCGCGGAGTAGTAGTGCGCGTCCGAGCCACGGGGCGGGATGTCCTCGGTCAGCGGCACCGGGTTGTCGGCGTGGTAACCGTAGGCGGCGACGGAGGAGGTGTAGACGAGACGAGACGGTCGTACCGCTGCCTGAGTGGCCTCGAAGACGTTGCGGGTGCCGGCCAGGTTCACCCGTTCGCTCTCCTTATGGGAGCCCAGAATGATGAACGCGAGATGCAGGACCACGTCAACCCCGGCCACGAGGGCGTCGGCGGCGGAGCGGTCCTGGATGTCGCCCTGGTGGTAGACGGTCTTCTTCCAACCTCGGCTCGCCGGATCGAACGGCCTGCGCGCCATCCCGATGATCCGTTCGACACGGTCGTCGTCTTCGAGCGCGTGCACCGCCGCCGTGCCGATCTCACCTGTCGGCCCGGTCACCGCAACCGTCAGTCCCATGGCGTCTCCTCGCGTCGGCCGGGATCTGCCCGCAGTCTGACGGCCCACACCCGCGCAGGGAACAGCCGTGTGCGCCAAAGTCAGCGCTGACCAGGCGTCTCTCCCGCAGAGATTTCCATCACCCCGGTTTCGGTCACGAGCGCGCTCACCAAACGGGCGGGCGTGACGTCGAAGGCGGGGTTGAACGCGCGGGAGCCGGCAGGCGCGGTCCGGACGTCGCCCCAAGCGAGAACCTCGTCCGCCGCCCGTTCCTCGATGGGGATGTCGGCGCCGGAGGCGGTTCCGAGGTCGATCGTGCTCCAGGGGGCGGCGACCACGAAGGGGATGCCCGCGTCGGCGCAGGCCAGCGCCAGCCCCACCGATCCGATCTTGTTGGCGGTGTCGCCATTGGCGGCGATCCGGTCGGCGCCGATGATCGCGACGTCGACCAAGCCGCGCAGGATGGTGCTGGCGGCGGCCCCGTCCGCCTGGACCACATGGGGAATGCCGAGCTGGCCGAGTTCCCAGGCCGTAAGCCGGGCGCCCTGGAGCAGTGGCCTGGTCTCATCGGCATAGACCAGATCCAGCCTTCCACGGGCATGCAACTCGCGGACGACCCCGAACGCGGTCCCCCAACCCGCAGTGGCGAGCGCCCCGGCGTTGCAGTGAGTGATCACGCGAAGAGGCCGATCCTTGGATCGTTCCAATAGCCAGTCGGCGCCGAACGCGCCAATGGCCCGGTTGCCGCGCACATCCTCGTCCAGCAGCGCCTGTGCCTCCGCGACGACGGCCTCCACGCCCTTCGACATGAACGGGATCACCCGGTCCACGCCCGCCGCGAGGTTGACCGCCGTCGGCCGCGCGTCCCGCACCCGCGCGACCGCCGCCGCGAGCGCATCCTGGCCCCAGCCCTCACGACCGGCCTGGATCATGGCGATGGCGACACCAAAAGCACCCGCGACCCCGATCGCCGGCGCTCCCCGCACAGACAACCGCTGAATCGCCCCGACCAGCCCCTCAACATCACGGATGTCCAAGTGATCCAGCCGACCAGGCAGCTGAGTCTGGTCGATCAGCCGCAGCCCCTCACCCGTCCACTCGACCGCCCGCACATCCTCAACCATGGCCGCAGCATACGACCCGTCCCGCCGGTCGAATGCCCGCGCCGCACCCGACGCCACACCGTCCGCCATGCCGTACGACTTTGACTCCGTACGACTTTGACTCCGTACGACTTTGGCGCCATGCGCCTCCACCCCGCGGCCAGTTCGTGCGTCGCCGAGCGGTCGCGCCCCCGCCCTGCGCACCTTCTTGCCATATCGGGCCGCCATGTCCTCGCGCCGCATGGCCCACGGCATGTCCTGCTCCATGCACCTCGACCGTTTCCCGCCCAATGGCCCCATAGGGCGTGCGCCACGCCTCCGAGCGTCCGCCTACGCCATACGCCGCACTACGCTCCCCGCACTGCGCACCCCGCTTAACGCGCCCGCACCACGCACTACCGCTTGATACGCCCGTGCCACGCACCACCTCTTAATGCGCCCGTGCCACGCACCACCTCTAAATGCGCCGTGCCACGCACCACCGCTTGATGCGTCTGCGCCACGCGCGTTCGCGCCATATCCCGCTTCATCCCCTGCCGCGTCCCCGTTCCATGCGCCTCCGCCGCGTGGGCCCACGGCGCGTCCCGTTCCATGTGCCGCCGCCCTCCCGCACCATGTGCCCGCGCCGCATACCTCACGGGGCGCGTCTCCGCGCTGTGCGGCCCCCCGTTGCCCCGCACGCGCGTGCTCTGCGCCCTTTGCTCACGCACTGCCGCGCTGCGCTGCTGCGGGTTTGCCTTGCGCCGGATGTCTCGCGTGTGTGTTTGAGCGGATTGCTGTGGCTGGGGAGAGTCGCAGGGGGCGGCTCCTCACCGCTTGGTGATGGCGGTCTGACGTGGTTGACGTCCGGCTTTGCTTGAATGCGGCGGAATCCGACGCTTGCGCCCCTAGGGTGGTGGCCATGCGCGGGCGATCTTGGCTCATCGTCGGGGCGGTGCTCGCCGTCGGTGGAGCCGCCACTGGGATTGTGGCGTGGCCGGACCCCGAACCACCCACTGTCGAGGGGCACCTGCGCACCGAATTGATTCCGCTGATCCAGGCGCATCTTGAGACCAAGGCCAAGCTCGGCGGCGCACTTGACGCGCAGCCCGAGCTGAAGAGCCGATGGTTCTGCGATCTCGAACTGATCGAGATCGAACAGCGCGGTCCCGACCTGCTGGCCGGCGTTTACACGTCCTGCCAGGAGTACGCCAGGAAGGGCACCTCGCTCCTCGCCGGCACCGGTTTCCTTTCGCCGATGCGAATCACGGTTCGTTCAGGCGGGGTCACGGCGATCGAACAACCCCTCGACGGGGCCGGGTTCCGGCCCACAATGAGCCGCATGTTCTCCGCGGCCGGCGAGCGGAGGGTCTTCGACCTCATCGACTCGGGCAGCCCGTTCGGAAGCGACCATCTCCCCACCCGCGCCCGCCGGGCCTTCGTCCTTCCCGGCAATGCCCCCATCCGCGACTTCCCCTAGCCGCACCCGACGCCTCAGGCAGGCGCGCCACGGAGCCAGGTTGGACGCGGAAGACACTCGCCGCAGGGGTAGGCGCAGAGCTGACGCGGACCGTGGTCGTTGCGGTTGACCTTGTCGTCATCAAGCGCGGCGGCGCGTCAGCAGATGGAGGCATCGCGGCCTGGCGGGCCAGGGATATTGGTATGGCCTGGCCGTATGTTCTGCGGTGCTCGTCCCCACTCCGCCAAAGACCGAGT
The DNA here is from genome assembly GCF_043198015.1 of Spirillospora sp. NPDC048911. Lineage (NCBI taxonomy): Bacteria > Bacillati > Actinomycetota > Actinomycetes > Streptosporangiales > Thermomonosporaceae > Spirillospora > Spirillospora sp. NPDC048911. Next base: position 528,967 of record NZ_JBICUD010000003.1, read on the forward strand.
CGCGTGCGCCACGGGTGGAGGGCGCATGTAGACGCGACTGGACGGACGCGATGCGGGGGGTGACAGCATCGTTGAGCGCTGCAGATGCCCCTCGCAGGTGCGGAGACTCGCGGACGGCTGTGGTGGAGGTCAGAGGGAATGCACGTCTGCGGGGCGGCCTCCGGCCGTGTCGATGACCTCGTCCAGGACGTCCCGGGAACGGATCAGGTCGTTGATCATCCGGTCGATGCGGTCGCGTTCCTCGGACAGCTCGGTGACCAGGAGCGGGGTGGCGATCTCGGACGGGCCGCCGTCGGTGTCGCGCATGCAGGGGAGCAACCGGGCGATCTTGGTGCTGTGCAGGCCCGCGGCGAAGAGCTCCTGGATGCGGATGACCCGGTCGACCGCGCTCTCGGGGAAATCGCGGTGGCCACCGAGCGTACGATCTGCTGAGAGCAGGCCCTGCTGCTCGTAGTAGCGCAGCGAACGTTCACTCACGCCGGTGCGCCGGGCCAGTTCACCGATGCGCATTCCCACCCCTTGAATTTGACACCAATGTCAGCTTCTACCGTACCGGCATGACGAACGCACCGGTTGCCCGCAGCCTCTTCGAACCCGCTCAACTCGGCGACCTGCGCCTTCCCAACCGGCTGGTCATGGCGCCGATGACCCGCAACCGCGCCGGTTCCGACGGCGCCCCTCAGCCGATCATGGCGACCTACTATGCGCAGCGCGCCACCGCCGGGTTGATCATCGCGGAGGCGAGCACGCCGAACGCCGTAGGGCAGACGTATCCCGACATCAGCGCGATCTACAACGAGAGGCATGTGGCCGGATGGCGGCAGGTGACCGATGCCGTGCGTGTTTCTGGTGGCCGGATGTTCCTGCAGTTGCAGCACGGTGGGCGGGTCGGGCATCCCGACACCAGCGGCCTGATGCCCGTCGCGCCGTCGCCGGTCGCCTTGCCCGGCACGATCTTCACCCCGAGCGGACACCAGGACGCCGTGGTCCCGCGCGAGATGACCGCCGAAGAGATCCGGTCCACGATCGCCGACTTCGCCGCCGCGGCTCGCCGTGCCATTGACGCTGGGTTCGCCGGGGTGGAAGTGCACGCAGCCAACGGCTACCTCGTCCACCAGTTCCTGGCCAAGGGCACCAACCACCGCACCGACGCCTACGGGGGTCCGGTCGAGGGCCGGATTCGCTTCGCGCTCGAGGTGGTTCGTGCCGTCGCCAGCGCGATCGGCCCCGAACGGGTAGGAGTGCGCATCTCCCCAGGGGTTACGGTCAATGGCATCGAGGAGGGCGACACCGAGAGCATCTATCCCGCGTTGATCGGCGCCTTGGCCGATATAGGGCTCGCCTACCTGCACTACGTCTTTGCCGATCCGGAGCAGACTCTGTTTCACGAGATCCGGAAGGCATGGACGGGCACGCTGATCGCCAATCCAAGGTTGCCGTGGCCCGGGCCGCTCCCCGCCGACGGCGGCAAGGAGGCGGGTGAACGGCTGCTGGGCGCCGGGGCCGATCTGGTGTCCCTCGGCCGCGCGTTTCCGGCCAATCCCGATCTGGTCGAACGGCTGCGCGTCGGCGCACCGCTCAACCCCGTCCGGGACCGGTACTTGATGTACGTGGGCGGCGAAACCGGATATACCGACTACCCGACACTGGCCGTCCGCCGGGAGGTCCACGATCTCGAACCGGCCGGTCTCCGAGCCTGATTTTCGTCGGATTCCCTTGCGCCGTAGGCCGATCGGACGATTCAGACCACCCCCTTGTCCAGCCTGTGACCTGCAACAACTTGACATACTCGAACCTATGTTCGACATTATGGGAGAGGTCGAGGCGACGTCGTAGGGAGGGACCGTGGCGGACGCGGCGCTGGCCAAGGCCGCGCTCGCGAACGCGACGGCGCTCGGCCTGGAGACCGCATCCCGGCTCGACCTCGTGCCGGTCCTGCCGGCGCTCCGCCCGGTCGTTCCGGGGCTCCGGCCCGGCTCGATCGTGGGGGTGGCGGGGGCGGGGGCCGCCTCCCTCGGGCTCGCGCTCGTGGCGGGTGTCTCGCGGCACGGCGGCGAGAGCGGGACGGGAGGGTGGTGCGCGGTGGTCGGGATGCCGGAGTTCGGTGTCGCCGCCGCCGTCGGGATGGGCGCGGCACCCGAGCGGCTCCTCCTGGTGGACGAGCCGGACGGGCGATGGCCGGACGTGGTGGCCGCGCTGATCGAGGCGGTCGACCTCGTCCTCGTCCGGCCGCCGGAACGTCCCGGCACCGCTGCCGTACGGCGATTGACGGCCCTCGCGCGCAAGCACGGGTGCGTCCTCACCGTCACCGGGCACGATTGGCCGGGCACAGCGGTCCGCCTGCGGATCGACCAGGCCGAATGGATCGGTCTCGGCGACGGTCACGGCCGCCTGCGCGGGCGGCGGGCGCGGATCGTCGCGGAAGGACGCGGAGCTCCGGGCGCGGGCCGCCGCACGTGGGTGTGGCTGCCGGGCCCGGACGGCGAGGTGGCCCCGTACGAGCCCGCCGTGCCCGCCGACCTGCGTCCGGTCGAACCGCCCGAGGGCGAGCGGCGGACGGTCGGACGACGCACGGCCGGACCACACCCCGTCGGCCCCCCGACGGCCGCGCCACCTCCGGCCACGCCACATCTGATCGGGCCCCAGACAGCCGGGCCACGCTCGGTTGACCAGGAGGCGGTCGAGCGGCGCGCTGCTGGGTCACTCGCGGTCGATCAGCAGACGACTGGCGCGCGTTCGGCCGAGTCGCGGCCGGCGTTGGAGGTCGTGCGGGAACCGCCAGGCGAGGACGTCGCATGAGCCGGACGCTGGTGGTGTGGTGCCCGGACTGGCCGGTGACGGCGGTCGGGGTGGACGCGGCCACGGCCGGGGCGGTGGTCGTCCAGGGGCAGGTCGCGGCGTGCACGGCGGCCGCGCGGGCGGAGGGCGTCCGGCGGGGGCAGCGGATTCGGGACGCGCAACGCCGCTGCCCTGACCTGGTCGTACGCGAACGTGACACCGATGCCGAGGGACGGTTGTTCGAGACGGTCGTGGCCGCGGTGGCGGCGCTGACGCCGAAGGTCGAGGTCGTCCGGCCCGGGCTGTGCGCGATCGCGGCCCGTGGCCCGGCGCGGTTCTACGGCGGTGAGGAGTCGCTGCGGCTGATGGTGCAGGACGCGGTCGTGGAGGCCGGGTTCGACTGCGGTGCGGGCATCGCGGACGGCCTGTTCGCGGCCGAGCTCGCCGCCCGAACCGAGGACGGCGGGACGGTCGTGCCGCAGGGCGGGGCGGCGGGTTTCCTGGCTCCCTACCCGCTCTCGGTTCTGGGGCGGCCGGAGCTCGCCGATCTCCTCAACCGCCTGGGCGTGCGGACGCTGGGCACGTTCGCGGCGCTTCCGTCCGGGCATGTGGCGGGACGGTTCGGGGCGGACGGCGCGCTGGCCCAGCGGCTCGCGAGGGGTGAGGAGCCACGGCCGCTGGCGCCGGGACACTCGGTCGTCGACCTGTCCGTGCGGGACGAGTTCGACCCGCCCGCCGCACAGGCGGAACAGGTCGTCTTCGCGGCCAAGCGCCTGGCCGGGGAGCTGCACGAGGGGCTGGGCGCGGGCGGGCTCACATGCGTCCGGCTCTGTGTGGAGGTCGGCTTCGCGGACGGGCACGTGCTCGAACGCGTGTGGCGGCATGACGGGCTGCTCTCCACGCTGGCGATCGCCGAACGGGTGCGATGGCAGCTCTCGGCGTGGCGGTCGGAGCGGCCCACGCCGGGGGTGGATGCCGACGGCGTCGAGCTCGCCGGGGACGAGCAGGCGATCTGGGGCGGCGTCGCGTGGCTGGAGCTGACCCCCGACCAGCTCGTTCCGGACGAGGGCAGGCAGCAGGCGCTCTGGGGGCAGAGCTCGGTGACCGACCGGATCGCGCGAGCCGCCGACCGCATCCAGGCGCTGCTCGGCCACCGCGGGATCACCCGTCCCATCCTGACCGGCGGGCGCGGGCCCGGCGAGCAGGTGACGAAGGTACCGGTCGGCGACCTGATCCCCGGCGGCATCCCGGACGGCCCGTGGCCGGGCAGGATCCCCACGCCCGCGCCCGCCTCCGTCCCGCCCGCGTCCCTGGCCGCGGAGGTCACGGACGCGGCGGGCACGCCGGTGGTGGTCTCGGCGCGCTGCACGATGTCCGCGCCGCCCGCACACGTCTCGTTCGGCGGCGGGACGGGCGCCGCCGTGGCCTCCTGGACCGGGCCCTGGCCGGTGGACGAACGCTGGTGGGACCCGGCCCGTTCGCAGCGGCGCGCACGCTTCCAGGTCGTGACCGATGACGGACGCGCGTTCCTGCTGGCCGTGGAGGGCGGCCGCTGGCTGGTGGAGGCGGCCTATGACTGAGGAGACACCCCGTGGGCTGGCATAACCCCCCGATCTCCTGGCGGGACTTCGAGAAACGACTCACCTGGAAGCCCAGCCCCGAATCCCAGGAACCGCCGCCCGGCAACGCAACTGGCGCCGAAGCGCCCGGCGGCGCGACGGCTGGCGCCAGCGGAACCGGCAGCGAGACGTCCAGCAGTGAAGCGCCCGGCGCCAGCGCGCCCTCCGGCGACGCCAAGGCACCCGGCGGCGCAACCGGCAGCGAGGCGGCAGGCGGCGGCGGAGCTGGCGGTGACGTAACCAGTGGCAAGGCGCCCAGTGCCGAGGTGACTGGCACTGAGGTGGCTGGCGTTAACGCAACCGGCAGCGAGGCGCCAGGCAGCAGCAAGACGCTCAGCGGCACGATTGACAGTGAGGTACCCGACGGCGAGACGTCCACCGGCGCAGGCGACGGCAAGGCGCCCGGTGCCACAGCCGACGGCGAGACGCGTGGCGGCACAACCGGCAGCCAGACGGTTGGCGGCGCAGCCAGTGGTAAGGCGCCTGGCGGCACAACGGGCGGCGAGACGGTCGGTGGCACGACTGGCGGTGAGGCGGTCGGTGGCGCAGCCAGGGGTGGGGCGGCTGGCGGCTCGAACGGCAGCGAGGTGTCTGGCGGCACAGCCGGTGGTGACACGTCCGGTAACGCAACAGACGGCGAGGCGGGAGGCGGTGAGAGGCCCGGCAGGGCAACCGACAGCGCGGCTGGCGGTGTGGCGGAGTGCGGTGGCGCAACTGGCGGCGAGGCGGCTGGTGGGGTGGTTGGTGGGGGTGAGCGGGCGCGGGGGCGGCGTGGTTTTGGGCGGCGGGCTGGGGGTGGGGTTCCGTGGGCGGAGTTGCATTGTCACTCCTCGTTCAGCTTCCTGGACGGGGCCAGTGAACCGGCTGCGCTGGCGGAGGAGGCGGCGCGGCTGGGCGTGGAGGTGATGGCCATCACCGACCACGACGGGATGTACGGGGTCGTGCAGTTCGCGCAGGCGGCGAACGAGCTGGGCGTCCGCACGATCTTCGGCGCGGAGCTGAGTCTGGGTCTGCCCGCCCCGCAGACCGGTGAGCCCGATCCTGTCGGGGAGCATCTGCTCGTCCTCGCCCGCGACCCCGTTGGGTATGGGCGGCTCTGCTCGGCGATCACGGCGGCGCAGCTCGAGGGTGGGCAGAAGGGGCGTCCGCTGTACGACGTGGACAAGCTCGCCGGTGCGCACGACGGGCATTGGGCGGTGCTGACCGGGTGCCGCAAGGGCGCCGTTCCGGCGGCGTTGGCGGCGGGCGGCCCGGACGCGGCCGAACGGGAGCTGCGGCGGCTGGCGGAGATGTTCGGCCGCGACAACGTGTTCGTCGAGCTCATCGACCATGACCAGCCCGACGATGACGTTCGCGACGACGTGCTCTTCGAGCTGGCGGCCCGCACCGGCCTTGGTGTTGTGGCCTCCAACAACGTCCACTTCGCGGCGCCCGGCCCGGACGCCCGGCTCGCCCAGACCCTCGCGTCGGTCCGGGCGCGGCGCAGCCTTGACGACATGGTCGGCTGGCTGCCCGCGGGCGGCACCGCGCATGTGCGCACCGGTGCGGAGATGGCGGCCCGGCTCGCCCGCTTCCCCGGTGTGCGCGAACGCACCGTCGAGCTGGCGTGGGCGTGCGAGTTCGACTTCGAGGTCGTGGCTCCGCGGCTGCCCGACTGGCCCGTGCCGGAGGGGCACTCCGAGGCGAGCTGGCTGCGGCACCTGGTCGCCGAGGGCGCGCTCAAGCGGTACGGGCCACCTGAAAGCGAGCGGACGCCCGGTGCGTATGCCCAGATCGCCAAAGAGCTCAACGTCATCGAGGAGCTGGGATTTCCGGGCTACTTCCTGATCGTCCACGACATCGTCCAGGCGTGTGAGAAGCGCAACATCCTCTGCCAGGGACGCGGTTCGGCGGCCAACTCGGCGGTCTGTTACGCGCTCGGCATCACCGGTGTCGACGCCGTCCGGCACGGGCTGCTCTTCGAGCGTTTCCTGTCGCCAGGACGCGACGGGCCGCCCGACATCGACCTCGACATCGAGCACCGCCGCCGCGAAGACATCATCCAGCACGTCTACGACAAGTACGGGCGCAAGTGCACGGCGCAGGTCGCCAACGTGATCAGTTACCGGCCCCGGATGGCGGTACGGGACGCGGCGCGCGCGCTGGGCTTCTCCCCCGGCCAGCAGGACGCCTGGTCGAAGGGCATCGACTCGCGCGATCCGGTGGGCACCGAGACCGAGATCCCGACCGCGGTGACCGAGCTGGCCGGCCGCATGCTCAAGCTCCCCCGCCATCTGGGCATCCACTCGGGCGGCATGGTGATCGCCGACCGGCCCGTCGGCGAGGTCTGCCCGATCGAGTGGGCGACGATGGCCGACCGCAGCGTCCTGCAGTGGGACAAGGACGACTGCGCGGCGGCCGGGCTCGTGAAGTTCGACCTCCTCGGCCTCGGCATGCTGGCCGCGCTGCACGACACGTTCGACCTGGTCGCCGAACACCACGGCCAGCGCTACGACCTGCAGTCGATCCCCCACGAGGACTCGCAGGTGTACGACATGTTGTGCGACGCCGACACCGTCGGGGTGTTCCAGGTGGAGTCGCGGGCGCAGATGTCGACGCTGCCCCGGCTCAAGCCGCGCAAGTTCTACGACCTGGTGGTGGAGGTCGCGCTCATCCGTCCCGGCCCCATCCAGGGCGGCTCCGTGCACCCGTACCTGCGCCGCCGCAAGGGCGCCGAGCCCCCGCTCTGCCCGCATCCGCTCATGCAGAACGCGCTCGCCCGCACCCTCGGCGTTCCGCTGTTCCAGGAGCAGATGATGCAGCTCGCGGTCGACTGCGCGGGCTTCACCCCCGGCGAGTCCGACCTGCTGCGGCAGGCGATGGGCGCCAAGCGCGCGCCCGAACGGGTCGAACGGCTGCGCACCCGCCTCCTCGACGGCATGGCCGAACGCGGCATCCCCGCTGGCATCGCCGAGGACATCTACGAGAAGATCCTCGGCTTCACCGGGTTCGGCTTCCCCGAGTCGCACGCGCAGAGCTTCGCGCACCTGGTGTACGCGAGTTCGTGGCTCAAGCGGCATCACCCGGCCGCCTTCACGGCCGCGCTCGTCCGCAACCAGCCGATGGGGTTCTACAGCACGCAGTCCCTGTACGCCGACGCCCGCCGCCACGGCGTGGTCGTACGTCCCGTGGACATCAACGCCAGCGGCGCCCACCCCACGCTCGAAGAACCGGTTCCGGTCGACAGCGACCACCCGCACGCCCCCGAAAAGCCGCAGCCCGCGATCCGGATGGGCCTCACCGGCATCCGCAACCTGGGCTCCGACGCCGCCGAGGCGATCGCCGCGGGCCGCCCGTACGAGAGCATGGAGGACCTCGCCCGCCGCGTCCCCCTCTCCTCGGCCGCCCTGGAATCCCTGGCCACCGCAGGCGCCTTCAGCAACCTCGAAGTCCGCGCCCCCGCAAAACACCCGGCAAGGCACTGGCGCCAAGACTCCCTAGCACCAGCCGAAGACGAACAGCTCACAGATCACGATCCCCCCGTGGCGGACGAGCAGCGGGTGGATGGGGAGCGGGTCGGGTTGAGTAGGCGGGAGGCATTGTGGGCGGCGGGGGCACTGGCGGGGGCCGGGCCGGGGCAGCTCGAAGGGGTCACCCCCGGCGCGGCCGCGCCCGAGTTGCCTCCGATGACGCCGGTCGAGGAGACCTTGGCGGATCTCTGGGCGACGGGCGTGTCGCACACTCATCCGATGGCGCACGTGCGGGAGGCGCTGGACGAGCTCGGCGCTTACTCGTCCAAGCGGCTGGAGAAGGTGCCCGGCGAGACGAACGTCGTGGTGGCCGGGCTCGTCACCCATCGGCAGCGGCCGCCGACGGCGGGCGGCATCGTGTTCATGACGCTGGAGGACGAGACCGGGATCATCAATGTGACGTGCCCGCCGCAGGTGTTCCAGCGCTACCGGGGGCTGGCCGTCGACTCGCAGGCGCTGCTGGTGAGCGGGCGGCTGGAGAAGGCCGACGGGGTGACCAGCGTGCGGGCGACACGGCTGCGGCGGCTCCCCGTCCCGGGCAAGGTCAAGGCGCGCAACTTCCACTGACGCTGTCCGGATCCGGACGCATAGCACCTGACCTGCAATGTCACCCTAAATGTCGGCTTTGAAGAGATTCAAAATAACGCGATATGTCTTGACGTCGGGGAGGCGCGGACGTAGGTCTGAGGGTGCGGGCGGCGCACACCCAGGGGGTCCTTCATGTTCGGCGGGTACCGGTTCTCGTCCATCCCATGCGGACGCATCAGCAAGTGGATCGTCCTGGTGGTCTGGCTCGTGCTCTTCGTCCCCTCGATGATGCTCGCGTCCAAGCTGACCGACGCCCAGAGCAACGAGGCGTCCGCGTGGCTCCCCAAGAACGCCGAGTCCACCCAGGTCGTCGACCTGTCGAAGAAGTTCGTCCCGAGCGACACGTTCCCCGCCGTGGTCGTCTACCACCGGGACGGCGGCGCGATCACCGCCGCCGACCGCGCCAAGGCCACGGCCGACGCGGCCCGGCTGGCGCAGGTGATGGGCGACCCGCCCGGCGACGGCGGGCCTCGCAAGATCGTGCAGAGCATCCAGGGACCGGCACCCTCCAAGGACGGTCAGGCACTCCAGACGCTGGTCAACGTCAAGGTCGGCAACGACGGCTGGGAGTTGCTGGGCCCGGCGGTCAAGGACTTCCGCGCCATCGTCCAGTCCGGCGGCAACGGGCTCGAAGCGCACGTGACCGGCCCGGCCGGGTACGGCGGCGACTTCAGCAACGTGTTCTCCGGCTTCGACGCCACCCTGCTCTACATCACCGCCGCCATCGTCATCGTCATCCTGCTGATCACCTACCGCAGCCCGATCCTGTGGCTGGTGCCGCTGATCTGCGTGGCGTTCTCCCTCCAGGCGGCGGAGGCGGTGGTCTACCTGCTCGCCGAGCACGCGGGCCTGACGGTGAACGGGCAGGCCGCGTTCATCCTCACCGTGATGGTGTTCGGCGTCGGCACCGACTACGCGCTGCTCCTCATCGCCCGCTACCGCGAGGAACTGCGCCGGCACGAGGACCGTCACGAGGCGATGGCGTTCGCGCTGCACCGCGCCGGGCCGGCGATCGTCGCCAGCGGATCCACCGTGGCGCTGAGCATGCTGTGCCTGCTCCTCGCCATGCTCAACTCGACCAAGAGCATGGGCCCGGTCATGGCGATCGGCGTGGGCGTGGCGCTGCTCGCGATGGTCACCCTGCTGCCCGCGCTCCTGGTGATCTTCGGCCGCTGGATGTTCTGGCCGGTCCGGCCCCGGTTCGGCTCGCAGGAGCCGGCCGAACGCGGATTCTGGGCCCGGGTGGGCGCCTTCATCACCCGGCGCCCGCGCATGACGTGGGTCGTCACCGCGGTGGTGCTCGGCGTCATGGCGATCGGCCTGACCTCGCTCAAGACCGACTACCTGGCGCAGAAGGACTCGTTCAGCGCGGGCAAGCCCGACTCGGTCGCCGGCGAGGAGGTCCTGGTCGCGCACTTCCCGGCGGGCACCGGCGCCCCGATCCAGGTGATCGCCGACGCGCCGGCGACGAGCGGCGTGCAGGCGGCGCTGGCCGGCGTGCCGAAACTCAGCGACGTCAAACCGGTCGGGAAACCCGTCGACGGCCTCGTCTACTTCGAGGGCACGCTGAACGCGCCGCCCGACACCGAGGAAGGCTTCTCGATCGTCAAGCAGGCCCGCGACGCGGTCGACCGGGTCCCGGGCGCGGACGCCAAGGTGGGCGGTTCGAGCGCCATCACCCTCGACATCAACGACGCGTCCCGGCGCGACCAGAACCTGGTCATCCCGATCGTGCTCGTGGTGGTCTTCGTGATCCTCGCGCTGCTGCTGCGCGCGCTGGTCGCGCCGCTGATCCTGGTCGCGACCGTGGTCCTGTCGTTCGCGGCGGCGCTCGGCGTGAGCGCCCTGGTGTTCACCCACGTCTTCGACTTCGCGGGGGCGGATCCGTCCTTCCCGCTGTGGGCGTTCGTGTTCCTCGTGGCGCTCGGCACCGACTACAACATCTTCCTGATGACCCGCGTCCACGAGGAGGCCAAGCAGCACGGCACGCGCCGCGGCGCGCTCATCGGGCTGGCCGCCACCGGCGGGGTCATCACCTCGGCGGGCGCCGTCCTCGCGGGCACCTTCGCCGCGCTCGGCTCGCTGCCCCTGGTGTTCGTCGCCGAGCTCGGCTTCGCCGTCGCGTTCGGCGTGCTGCTCGACACGCTCGTCGTGCGGTCGGTGCTGGTCACCGCCCTCAACCTGGACGTCGGCGCGCGCATGTGGTGGCCGAGCTCACTGGCCCGCGAGCCCGCGGCCCTCCAGACCGACACCGCCGAGGACGAGACCGCCCCGGTCTCCCGCTGAGCGAACCGAGCCGCCCGAGACCGGGCGGCCGCCAGACCCGGCGCGCGCCGGTCCCACACATCCCCCGGCGCGCGCCGTCCCCGCCACCGCCGGTCGCCAGGCCTTGCGTGCTTCAGCGCGCGGGCGCTGGAGGCGGCGGTCACGACCGTCCAGGTACATGTCCTAGGGGCGGGTCACCAGTTGGGGTGGGCGATCTTGGTGTCGTCGGTGACCGCGCGGTCGCCGGTGCCGTCGAGTCGGACGGCCCGGATGACGGGCTTGGCGAACGTGCCGCGCACGTACGCGAGCCACTTGCCGTCACGGGACCAGTTCGGGTCCATCTCGTGCTCGGAGCCCTTGGTGAGCTGGTGGTCGTTGCGGCCGTCGGCGTCCATGACCCAGATATGGCCCTTGGGGTAGGTCCCGCGCGTGTAGGCGATCTGCTTCCCGTCCGGTGACCATTCGGGGTCGTTCGTCTTGACGCCCGGCTGGGAGATCCTGGTCCACTTGCCCGGGTTCCGGACGTCGAGCGTGTAGATCGTCTGCTCCCCGTCCCGGCTGCTCCAGAACACCAGCTTGTTCGGGTCCGTCGGCGACCACATCGGGTCGTCCTTGACCGAGCCGTCCGAGGTGACCTTCTGGGGCGTCGAGCCGTCGAGCGGGATGATGTAGATCTGGCGGGCGCCGCCGCCGTCCTTGCGCATGCCGGCCAGCTTCGTGCCGTCCGGCGACCAGGTCAGCCGCCCGCCCGCGAGGTCCGCGTCGACCTCCTCCAGGTTGCCGCCGTTGGCGTCCATCACCCACGCCGACTGCTTGTCGCCGGCCTGCCGGGTGAACGCGACCTTGCCGCGGTCGGGCGAATGCTCGGGCAGCATGTCGCACGTGGATCCGCTGACCAGCGTCTCGGCCTTCTTACTGGCGGGCGTGAAGCGGCCGATGTCCCCGTAGCACTTGCTGGGCCAGCCCGGCTTGGAATCGATCCGGACGAACATCGGATCGGTCGGGAACGGCGCGGGCCCGGCGGACGAGTTGCCGGTGGGGGCCGCCTTCTTGTCGTCCGACTGCAGGAACCAGACGGCGGCGCCCGCTCCCGTGGCGGCGACCAGCGTGAGCGCGGCGGCGCCCGCCACGACGAGCCCGTTGCGCCTGGGCCGCTCATGCCGGGTCGACGGCTGCCTGCTCACCGGCCGTGCGGCCGGTGGATGCGTTGGTGCCTCGACCGCGTGCACGGCCTGCGGGTCGGGCGTCGGACCGGGCGGGGGAAGCGCGGAAGGCCGGCGCAATGACGGGTCGGTGATGGTCTCCCCGGCCGGATCCGTGTGCTCGGGCAGAGGCCAGCCGCGGGGATCGGCAGGCGCGACCGCGCCGTTCGCGCCCGCCTCGGCCTCGTGGGCGGCGGCCGCGTCTCCCGCCTTCGGCTGCGGTTCCGCGGGGCGCTGCGAGGCCGGTGGCGCCGGTATCTGCCAGCCGGGAGCCGCCCCCTGCCCTCTCTCGGGCGCCTGCGGAGGCGCAGGTTGCGGGGATGCCGAGGGCGAGTTCTGCGCGGCGCCCCCGCGTTCGGGCGGCGACGCCCACGGAGCGGGCGGAGGGGGCTGCGGCGAATTCTGCTCGGCGGCCGCGGGCGGCTGGGATTGCTCACGTTCAGTCGGCGGCGCCCAGGCAGGCGGCGGAGGAGAGGACGCCTGCGGCGAACTTTGCGCGGCTGCGGGTGGCTGAGACTGCTCGCGTTCAAGCGGCGACGCCCAGGCAGGCGATGGCGGAGAGGACGCCTGCGGCGAGCTTTGCGCGGCTGCGGGTGGCTGGGACTGCTCGCGGTCAGGTGGGGGTGACCAGTTCGGGGTGGGCGGAGCTGCCGGTGGCGCGCTCTGCGGCTGGGACTGCTCGCGGTCGGGGGACAGGGCCCACGGGGCCGGTGGCGGGGTCTGGAGGTTGACCGGGGGCGGGCTCGCGGGCGTCTCGTCCGGGGCGGCGAAGGCCTCACCGAGGTGGGTGGTGATCTCGCTTTCGCCGCCGGCTCCGCCCACCAGGGAGAGGAGCAGGCCCCGTGCGGACGGGCGGTGCTCCGGCTCCTTGCTCAGCGCGGTGCGGACGAGCGAGGCCAGCGGGTCGGTGAGGGCGCCGAGCTCGGGGTCGGCGTGCAGGGCGCGGCCGACCATGATCTGGAACGAGCCGGTGCCGAACGGGTTGCGGCCGTTCGCGGCGTACGCGACGAGGCAGCCCCAGGCGAAGATGTCGACCGCCGGCGAGATCTGCTGGGTGAGGATCTGCTCGGGCGCGATGTAGCCGGGCGTGCCGACGACCTGGCCCGTCTTGGTGTGGGACGTGGCGGCGTCGAGCGCGCGGGCGATCCCGAAGTCGATGACGCGCGGGCCCGAGATCGACAGCAGCACGTTGCTCGGCTTGAGGTCGCGGTGCACCAGCCCGGCCGAGTGGATGGCGACGAGGGCGGCGGCGACGCCGACCGACACCCCGTGCAGCATGCCCGGCGTGAGCGGCCCGTTCTCCTGGATGTGCTGGAGCAGCGAGGGGCCGTCGATGTACTCGGTGACCATGTAGGCCATGCCGAGGTCCTCGCCGTGGTCGAGGACCTGCGCGGTGCAGAACGAGGCGACCCGTTCGGCGTTGGCCATCTCGTCGTTGAACCGGGACAGGAACGCCCGGTCCTCGGCCAGCTCCGGCCGGACGACCTTCACCGCGACGAGCTGGCCCCCGGGCGCCCGGCCCAGGTAGACCGCGCCCATCCCGCCCTCGCCGATCTTGGCTTCGAGCTCGTACGGACCGACCCGTGTCGGGTCGTCGGAACGCAGGTCACGCAACCCCGCGCTCGGCCGGGACCGCTGGTCCGACATGCGACTCACCCCTTGCACCCCGGGGGCCGCCCGCCCGTACGACGACACGGTCCCCACCCCGTGTCAACACGATGGCAGAGGAGAAGCGGTTCAGCCAGATGTCCGGGGAGGTCAACGTTGCGTCAAGTCCGTCTCGATCCCAGGCAAAACCCTGGGCGGTGGATGTGAATACGCCATTTTGTCGACTCTACGGACATACGCTGACGAATCAGTCACGTCTGGTCAAAATTCGTCACAAGGTCATCGGGGGATGCTTTGCTCACGCCAGGACGGCTGCTCAATCTGGCAACGTCCAGCGCCGGAGTGCTCGTCGTGCTGGCGGGTTGCGCTGGGGCACCCGCGCACCGGACGGCACGTCCGATCGTCGACGTCACCGCCGTCCACACGGTCGATCCGGGATCCGTGCCGGGCCTGTCCACGGTGACGCGGAGCGAGCAGAACGACCGCCGTCACGTCTTCGCCGGTTATCCCAGGATTCCCGGGGCCGAGCCGCTCACCGACGCGCTCGCCAAGGCGGTGGAGGCCCAGGTCCGGCCGTTCGAGGCGGCCACGAAGAGGCCTGGCACGCTGCCCGGCGCGAGCGTGCCCGAGCTCAACGTCCGGTGGTCTCTCGCGGCCGCGTCGGGCGACGTCGTCGGGGTACGGCTGCTCGCGGACCAGTTCCTGGGAGCGTCCGGCGGGGAGTCGCGCCAGACCCTCTGGTACGACGGGTCCGCGCGGGCCGTCCGGCCCTCCGCCGCGCTGATCGACGGCAAGGCCGGGCTGGCCGGGCTCACCGAGGCGGTCCGCGCCCGGCTGGGCACCGAGACCAACCCCTCCCGGGTGCGGGCCGTTCCGGACACCTACTCCTCGATCGCCTTCAACGACGACGGCGACATGGTCGTGGAGTTCAGCGACTACTCGGTCGCCGCCGGCGCCGCCGGCCGGATCGCGGCGGCCCTGCCCCGCGCCACCTACGATCCGCTGCTGTCGGAGTTCGGCCGCCGTGCCCGCGACGCCGCCGTGGCCACCCCGTCCAAGCTCGCCCTCGGCTCGCGGGCGCCCGCGGCCCGCTCGTCCGCGCCTCCCTCCGCCCGTCCGTCCGCGCCACCCTCGACGCGCACGCCCCCACCCGCGCGGACCGACTGCACCAAGGTCAAATGCGTCGCCCTCACGTTCGACGACGGGCCTGGCCCGTACACCGCGCGGCTGCTGGACATGCTGGCCGAACGCAAGGCCCGCGCCACGTTCTTCGTCGTCGGCACCAACGCCGACGCCCACCCCGAACTGCTGCGCCGCGAGGCCGCCGGAGGCCATGAGATCGGCAACCACACGCAAAGCCACCGCGACCTCAGCCGGCTCCCCGCCATGCAGGTGAACTCCGACATCCAGCGCACCGACGAGATCGTCCGGGCGGCGACCGGCAGGGCCCCGACTCTGCTGCGGCCCCCGTACGGCGCGACCAACGCCACGGTCGCCGGGGTGGCGCGGTCGCTCGGGATGCCGCAGATCCTGTGGAACGTCGACACCCGCGACTGGCACGACCACGACGCGCGGATCGTGGCCGATCGCGCCGTGTCGAACGCGCGGCCCGGCGCGATCATCCTGATGCACGACATCCATCGCACCTCGGTCGAGGCGGTCCCGCGGATCCTCGAGCGCCTGCGGGACAAGGGCTACACGTTCGCGGCCGTCTCGGAGCTGCTCGCCGGGCGCACCGTCACCCCCGGCGCCCGTTACCGCGACGGCGGCGACCGCTGACCCGCGTCCACGGCGCCCGTGACCGCGGCGCCCGTGACCGGCGCGAGCCGGCGGGCCCGGACGTCATGTCGTGATCTTGTCGAGGCGGCGGAGGATGACGCCCTCGCGCAGAGCCCAGGGGCACACTTCGAGCTGGTCCAGCCCGAAGAGGTCCATGGCCGCGTCGGCGACGATCGCCCCCGCGGGCAGCTGGCCCGCGCGCCGTTCAGAGACGCCGGGGAGATCGCAGCGTTCCGCCGGGGTGATCTTGGCGAGCTGGTCCGTCCACTCGGTGAGCGCCTCGTGCCGCAGCGTCCGCCGGATGAACGGCCCCTCCGAGGACGGCGCGGCCCCGGCGATGCGGGCGAGCTGCTTGAACGTCTTGGACGTGGCCACCGCGTGGTCGGGCGCCCCGTACCGCACCACCTCCCCGACGTGCCGCGCGATCTCGGCCCGCACGTGGCGGCGCAGCTTGCGCGCCTCGTCGGCGGACGGCGGATCGGAGGTGAACCAGTCGCGGGTGAGCCGCCCCGCGCCGAGCGGCAGCGAGATCGCCACGTCCGGGTCCTCGTCGATGCCGGACGCGATCTCCAGCGAGCCGCCGCCGATGTCGACCACCAGCAGCCGGCCGGACGACCAGCCGAACCAGCGCCGGACGGCCAGAAAGGTCAGCTTGGCCTCGTCCGCCCCCGACAGGACCTTGATGTCGACCTGCGAGCGTTCGCGGATCCGGTCGAGGACCTCCTCGCCGTTGGAGGCGTCGCGCACCGCCGAGGTGGCGAACGCGACGAGGTTCTCCACGCCCTTGTCCTCGGCGATCTGCAGGGCCTCCTCGACGAAGGCCCTCAGCAGCCCCTCACCCTCGGCGGACAGCTTGTCGCCGTCCTCGAGGTGGGCCGCCAGCTTCAGCTCGGCCTTGTGGGAGAACGCCGGCAGCGGGCGCGCCCCCTGGTGCGCGTCCACCACCAGCAGATGCACCGTGTTCGAGCCGACGTCCAGCACTCCCAGTCGCATGGGCATGACGCTACCGAACCGGCGGACCGGAAAATGCCGCCGGACCACACCTAACGTGGACAGATGCCGCCCGCAACCGCCCGACGTGCATGATCATAAAGATCCCCGGCCGGAAGCCACCGATCTTCACCGCCTCGGCTACCGTGGCGGTCGTGGACGAAGAGCGCAGCTGGCGCGTGCCGCCGCCCCAGATCGTGGTGAAGTGCGCCGCGACGGTGGCGCTGGCGGTGCTGGCCGTCCTGTCGATCGACGACCCCCAGCTGCTCTTCCTCGCCGGGATCGCCACGGCCGGCGCCGGCGCCCTCGCCCTGCGCGACCTGCTGGCCCCCGTACGGCTGACGGCGGGCGCCGACGGGCTCACGGTGATCAGCGGATACGCGGGCAAGCGGCACATTCCGTGGTCCGAGGTGACCGCGATCCGGGTGGACGAGCGCCAGCGCCTGCTCATGCGCACCCGCCTGCTGGAGATCGAGACGCCGGACGACCTCCATCTGCTCAGCACCTTCGACCTGGGGGACCACGTCCGGGATGTCGAAGCCGAGCTGCTCAGGCTCAGCGCCCGCGACTGACCTCCCCGCCGTTCGAGCCGTCCCCGCCGGTCGCGGCGTCCTCGGCGCGGCGAACGGCCCCGGCCGCCGCGTCTGCCAGGCGATCGGCGAGGACGGCGATGCGGTCGACCAGCTCCGGTGGTTCGTGCACCTCGAAGCGGAGGCCCGTCAGCGCGACCCAGACGGCGAGTTCGTCGAGGGTGTGGGCACCGCAGCGCAGCGTGCAGGTCCGCTCGTCGATCGGCTCGACCGCGCCCATGGTCGGAGGGATGCGCCCGGCCACGGCCCCGGCAGAGGCGTGGACGGTGAAGACCCCCTGGTAGCGGTACGGGGAGCTGGCGATCGCGCGGGAGGTGTAGGCGGCCACGTCCTCGTCCGGCGGGTCCCGGGGGACGAAGCGCGGGCCGTTCGGCGTGCGGAGCCGCAGCCGGTCCACCCGGTACGTTCGCCAGTCCTCCCGGTCGATGTCCCAGCCGACGAGGTACCAGCGGCGCCCGGAATGGACGAGGCGGTGCGGCTCGGCGGCGCGCACGCTCTCCGCACCGTCGGTGTCGGCTCAGGCCCCGCGCATGATCTTTGGCAGCGGTCCAGGTTTTGGCCGGTGAAGACGGCCCGCCGGTACTAAGTGGCGCTTGTGAAGCTAGTGGTGCAGGTGAAACTGGTGCCGACATCCGAACAGGCGCTGGCGCTGGCGGAGACCCTGGACACGGCCAACATCGCGGCGAATTTGGTGTCGGGGGTGGCGTTTGAGAAGAAGGTGTTCTCCCGTGCCGGGCTACAGAAGCTGCTGTACCGCCAGATAAAGGCGCAAGGGTTGTCGGCGCAGCCTGCCTTGCACGTAATCCGTAAAGTTGCCGACGCTTACACCACGCTGCACGCCCAGGTCGACGCGGGCTTGTTGGGACCGGAGAGCTCCCAGCCGAGCCGCAAGCTCGGCCGTTCACGGCCGAGAAGCTGACGGAGTGGACCGACCCCGCCCGCGAGCCGCCCGAGGACGCCGTCGACCGCGACCAGATGCTCACCGACGTCACGATCTACTGGCTGACCGGAACCGCGGGCTCGTCCGCGCGCCCCTACAAGGAGGGCGCCACCGACTGGGGCCAGCCGGTCGGGCAGTCCGCGCTGTCTCACGGCGTCGCGGTCTTCCCCGGTGATCCCGGCATCCGCCGGCTCGCCGAGCGCGAGCACCGGGTCGTCCACTGGTCGGAGTTCGACCGCGGCGGCCACTTCGCGGCCATGGAGGTCCCGGACCTGCTCGTGGACGACGTCCGGACGTTCTTCCGCCTGGTCCGGTGAGTTAGGTTTACCTAAGCTCGGGGAAGCCGGAGCCGCCGCCGACCGAAACGAGGCCGCCCACGCCATGCCGAAAGATCTCTTTGGGCTGCCGCTGTGGGCGGCGCTCGCCGTCGCGATCCTGATCATCTTCGTCCGGGGCCAGGCGTACTACTGGATCGGCCGCGGGCTCGGCGCCAGGATCCACACCTCCCGGCTGGGCCGCCGCGTCGGCGAGGAGCGGCTGCGCTCGGTGGAGGCCCTGGTCGCGCGCCGGGGCGCCCTCGCCGTCTTCGCCGCCCACTGGGTCGTGGGCCTCCGCCACGCGATCCCGATCTGCGCCGGCGGCATGCGCATGCCGCTCCCCCGCTACCTGCTCGCCACCGTCCTCGGCTCGATCCTGTGGACCTCCATGGTCATGC
The DNA here is from genome assembly GCF_043198015.1 of Spirillospora sp. NPDC048911. NCBI lineage: Bacteria > Bacillati > Actinomycetota > Actinomycetes > Streptosporangiales > Thermomonosporaceae > Spirillospora > Spirillospora sp. NPDC048911. The sequence goes on from NZ_JBICUD010000003.1 coordinate 547,550, forward strand.
TCGGCGGCTACGCGCTCGTCTGGGGCTGGCTGGAGATCGCCGCCCGGTCACCGCTGATCGCGGCGGCCGTTGTCGTCGTCCTCGCCCTCCTCGGCGCCTACGCCATCTACCGGCGGCGCCGCGCTCCCGCCGACGACAAGGACGAGGCGCACGTCTGATGGCAGTGATCGTGGCGTTCCACGCCCATCCCGACGACGAGGCGATCCTCACCGGCGGCACGCTCGCCCGCGCCGCCGCCGAGGGGCACCGCGTGGTGATCGTGGTCGCCGCCGACGGGCTCATGGGCCCGCGGCCGCCCCACGAGCCGCCCCGCTTGCGCGAGCTCCGCACCAGCGCCGCCGTCCTCGGCGCGGCACGCGTCGTCCACCTGGGCTACGCCGACAGCGGCCACGGCGCGCTGCTCTATCCCGACCCGCCGGACCGGCCGCGCTTCATGCGCGCCGACCCCCGCGAAGCCGCCGGACGCCTCGCCGCGATCCTCCGCGAGGAGAGGGCCGACCTGCTGCTCAGCTACGACCCCAACGGGGGCTACGGCCACCGCGACCACGTCAGGGTGCACGAGGTCGGGGCGCTCTCCGCCGAACTCACCGGGGTCCGCGTCCTCGAAGCCACCATGCCGCGCGACACCGCCGCCCGGCTGCTCTCCCTGGCACGCCGCCTGCGCATCCCCGTCCGGTACGACCCGGCCGCGCTCGACTCCGCCTTCAGCCAACGAGCCGAGATCACGCACGTCCACGACGTCCGCCGGTTCGCCCGCCGCAAGCAGGTGGCCCTCGCCGCCCACCGGTCACAGCTGAACGGCACCGGCCGGCTGGCTCCTGTCGCGCGGGTCCTCACCCGCCTCCCGGCCCCGGTCTTCGGCCTGCTCTTCGGCCGCGAGTGGTTCATCGAACGTCACTGACCCCGCCGTCGCCGACCACGTAGTTGCCCGCGTACGACGCGGCGGGCGGGATCTCCTTGATCACGTCGATGAGGACGCCGTCGGGGTCGGCGACGATGAAGTGGCGCTGCCCGAACTCCTCGGTCCGGATGCCGAGCTGCGGCTTCAACCCCTCGCCGACGACAAGCCGCTCCCATTCGGCGTCCACGTCCTCGACCTCGAAGTTGAGCAGGAGTCCCTGGACGGGCTTGCGGTAGGCCTCGGGCACGGTCGGGTGGGTGTGGTCGAGCAGCGCCAGCTCGTACGGCCGGTCACCGCCGCGGCGCAGGCTGACGTACCAGTCGGCCTCGAACGTCACCTCGAACCCGAACAGCCGGGTGTAGAAGTCGCGTGACTCGGCGAGCCGGGTGGCGGCGAGGACCGGATAGAAGCTGGTCAACCTCATGGGGATCCCTTTCACATACCGATGGTATGCGACGGTAGGCTATTGACCTACCATCGGTATGTCAATGGGAGCGCGGATGGCGAGCAGGGCGGAGCAACGCGAGCAGACCCGGCGGGTCCTCCTGCGGGAGAGCAGGCATCTGTTCGCGACGAAGGGCTACGCCGCGGTCGGCCTGGCGGAGATCGTCCAAGCGGCGGGGGTCACCAAGGGGGCGCTCTACCACCACTTCGAGAGCAAGACCGAACTCTTCCGGGTCGTCCTGGCCGAGGTCCAGCAGGAGGTCGCCGCCACGGTCGCCGCGACCGCGGACGCGCGGAACGACCTCTGGGACAGCTTCACGGCCGGCTGCCAGGCGTTCCTCACCGCCACCACCGACCCGGACATCCAGCGGATCATGCTCATCGACGGCCCGGCCGTCCTGGGCTGGAACGAGTGGCGCGCCATGGACGAGGCGGGCTCGGCCCGGCACCTGGCCGAGGCCCTCGCCGACCTGATCGAGGCGGGCCTCATCGCCCGCCAGCCCGTAGCCCCGCTCGCCCACTTGCTGTCGGGCGCCATGAACGAGGCAGCCCTGTGGCTCGCGACCGCCCCCGAAGCCCTCGATGACACCCGCACAGCCCTATCGCGCATGCTGGACGCCCTCCGCACCGGCTGAGCCGGACGGATCGGCCGCAGGTGGCGTCTTCGGCACGGCCGAGCCCCGGGGCCATGAGGCTTAGGCGCCCGCAACGCACCCGCTTCGATTCAGGCGGGGAGGTCCTCGTCGGCGGTCGGGTAGGAGCTCTGCGCGCCGGGCTTGCGGACGGCGGCGGCGCCCACCCGGACGGCGAAGCGGGCCGCGTCGGCGAGGGTGTCGCCGCGCGCGAGGCGGAGGCAGAGGGCGGCGGTGAACGCGTCGCCGGCGCCCGTGGTGTCGACCGCCTCGACCTTGGGCGACGGGACGGCGGTGATGCCGTCGGCGTCGGCCGTGAGGGCGCCCTCGGGGCCGAGGGTGATGACGGCGGAGCGGGGGCCCCGGGCCAGGAGCGCTTTGGCCATCGCGGGTGGGTCGTCGTTGGCGTCCAGGAGGAACGCGGCCTCGTGCTCGTTGACCACCAAGGGGTCGCAGAGGGCCAGAAGGTCGTCCGGGACGGCGGCGGCCGGCGACAAATTGAGGACCACCCGGGCGCCGCCCTCGGCGGCGGTGCGGGCGGCGGCCTCGACCGTGGGCAGCGGGATCTCCAGCTGGAACGAGACGACGGCGGCCGAGAGGAGCCCGGGGTCGACGTCGGAGGGTTCCAGGTGGGCGTTGGCGCCGGGCGAGACGATGATGCTGTTGTCGCCGTCCGGGCCGAGGGTGATGAGGGCGACGCCGCTCGGGCCGGGGGTGACCAGGAGATGGCCCAGGTCGACCCCGGCCTCGGCGAGGGCACTGCGAAGCAGGTCGCCGTGGCCGTCGTCCCCGATGCGGGCGAGGATGGCGGTCCGGGCCCCGAGGCGGGCGGCGGCGACGGCCTGGTTGGCGCCCTTGCCGCCCGGATAGGTGGCGAGGTCGGAGCCGAGGACCGTCTCTCCCGGGGAGGGGCGCCGGTCGACGCCGACCACCAGGTCCGCGTTGACCGACCCCACGACGACTACTTCGTGCGTCACCTGATCTCCTAGGAGGCGAACTCGGACGCGTTCGCCTTGGTCGCGACCTTCACCGGCACGGCATAGGTTGACCCGATCTTGTCACCCTTGGCGGCCTTGATGGCGCTCTGCACCGCGATCTGCCCGAGAAGCCGGGGCTGCTGGGCGATGGACGCGGTCATCGTGCCGGCCTGGACCGCCTTGATCCCGTCCGGAGTGCCGTCGAAGCCGACGACCTTGACCTGGCCGCCTGACTTGCCGCCCAGCGCCTTGACCGCGCCGAGAGCCATCTCGTCGTTCTCGGCGAAGACTCCGGTGACGCCGGGGTGCGACTGCAGGAGGTTGGTCATGACGTCCAGCCCCTTGGTCCGGTCGAAGTCGGCGGGCTGCTTGGCCACGACCTTGACGCCGGGAAAGGCCTTGATGCCTTCTGCGAAGCCCTGGCCCCGCTCACGGGAGGCCGACGTGCCCGCCTGGCCCTGGATCCAGGCGACCTCGCCCTTGCCGCCCATGGCCTCGGCGAGGGTCTTGGCCGCGTCCCTGCCTCCGGCGACATTGTCGGACGCGACGAGCTGGGCGATGGTGGCGTTGTTCACGGCGCGGTCGGCCGCGATCACCGGGATGTCCGCCTTGTTGGCCGCCTTGACGGCGGGCGAGGCGGCGTCGGAGTCGACCGGGTTGACGATGATCGCCTTCATGCCCTGAGTGGTGAAGTTCTGCAGCTGGTTGGCCTGCTGGGAGGCGTCGTTCTGCGCGTCGCCCACGGTGAGGTCGACGCCCTGCCGCTTGGCCTCGGCCTCGGCGCCCTGGCGGAGCTGCACGAAGAACGGGTTGTTGAGCGTCGAGACCGACAGGCCGATCTTGGTGTCGCCGCCCGTGCCCGAGCCGGTGCCGTTGACCGCGACGGCGATCGCCAGCGCGGCGACGGCCGCGACCACGACGCCGCCGCCGGCGTAGAGGGTGCGCGGGCTGAACGAGGTGCCCCGGCGGCGCAGGGTGTCGAGGAGCACGGCAAGCGCGATGACGACACCGATCACGACCTGCTGCCAGAACGCGTTGACCGACAGCAGGTTGAGGCCGTTGCGAAGCACCGCGAGGATGAGCGCGCCGACGAGGGTGCCGAACGCCTTGCCCTTGCCGCCCGACAGGCTGGCGCCGCCGATGACGACGGCGGCGATGGCGTCCAGCTCGTAGCCGGAGGCCGCCTGCGGCTGGGCGGAGGAGAGACGGGCGGCGAGCACGACGCCCGCGACGGCGGCGAACGCGCCGGACAGGCCGTAGGTGACGAGCTTCTGCCGGGAGATCTTGATCCCGGACAGCCGCGCGGCCTCCTCGTTCCCGCCGATGGCGTACATCGCCCGGCCGCTGTAGGTGCGGGCCAGGACGAGCGCGGTCAGCAGCCCCATCACCGCCATGACGATGACCGGGACGGGCAGGTACGAGCCGATCGTGTCGCCCAGATGGGTCACCGCGCCCGGCACCGCGATCGGGCTGCCCTCGGAGATGACCAGCGCCAGGCCCCGCGCCACGCCGAGCATCGCGAGCGTGGCGATGAACGGCGGCAGCTTGCCGTACGTGATGAGTGCGCCGTTGACCAGGCCCGCGGCGATGCCGACGGCGATGGCGATGACGAGCGCGATCGGCCACGGCACGCCGTGGTCGGTGGCAGTCCAGGCCAGCACGACGGCGGAGAGCGCCGCCACGGCGCCGACCGACAGGTCGATGCCGCCGGTGACGATGACGAACGTGACGCCGAACGCGAGGATGGCGACCACGGCCGCCTGCACCCCGACGTTCAGCAGGTTGTCGACGGTCAGGAAGTCGCCGGACAGCAAGGCCAGGGCCACCACCAGGATGACCAGGCCCGCCAGCGCCCCGTTCTCGCCCAGCAGCCGCGCGGCGGTCTGCCTCGACCCGCCGTTCCGCGAAGAAGGCTGCTCGCGCAGCGTGTCAGTACCCACCCGATCAGTGGACATCGGTTCCCTCCACCGCGGCCGTGCCGCCGTTCACGTCGCCGCTCGTCGCGTCGCCGTTCCCTGCGCCGGTGACGGCGAGCGCCATCACCGCGTCCTGTGTCGCCTCGCCGGCCGGCAGCTCGCCGGCCAGCCGCCCGCGCGCCATCACCAGCACCCGGTCGCTCATGCCCAGCACCTCGGGGAGGTCGCTGGAGATCATGAGGACCGCGTGCCCGGAGGCGGTGAGCCTGTTGATGAGCTGGTAGATCTCGACCTTGGCGCCGACGTCGATGCCGCGGGTCGGCTCGTCGAGGATCAGCACCTTGGCGTCGGCGAGCAGCCACTTGCCGATCACGATCTTCTGCTGGTTGCCGCCGGACAGCGTGCGCGCCTCCTGGCGCAGCCCGCTCATCCGCACGTTCAGCTTCCCGGCGATCTCCTCGGCCGCCCGGTGCTGCCCGGCGCGGTCGACGAACCCGCCGCGGGTGGCGCGGCCGAGGGTGACCAGGCCGAGGTTCTCCCGCACGTCGGCGCCGAGCACGAGGCCCTGGCCCTTGCGATCTTCGGGGACCAGGCCGATCCCGGCCTCCATCGCCGCGTGCACGTCGCCGCCGCGCAGTGCCTCGCCGCCGACCAGGACGTCGCCGCCGTCGTACCGGTCCGCGCCGAAGATCGCGCGGGCGACCTCGGTGCGGCCCGCGCCGACCAGCCCGGCGAGGCCCACGACCTCGCCCGCCCGGACCTCGAACGAGACGTCGGCGAAGGCGCCCTTGCGGGTGAGCCCGCGCACCTGGAGCAGGGGTTTCCCCGCCTCGGCGGGCTCGCGCGGATACTGCTGCTCGATCGAGCGCCCGACCATCAGCCGGACGAGCTCGTCGTGCGGGGTGTCCGCGGGCACCTCCGCGACGGACCTGCCGTCGCGCAGCACCGTCACCCGGTCGCCGATGCGCGGAATCTCCTCCAGGTGGTGGGTGATGAAGATGATCGCCACGCCCTGCTCGCGCAACTGGCGGACGATCGCGAAGAGCCTGTCGACCTCGCTCGTGGTGAGCACGGCGGTGGGCTCGTCCATGATGAGCACCCGCGCCTCCTGGCCGAGCGCCTTGGCGATCTCGACCATCTGCGCGCGGGCGATGCCGAGGTCGCCCATCCGCTGCCGCGGGTCGGCGTCGACGCCGACCCGGTCGAGCATCGCGCGGGCCCGCTCGGCCATCGCGCGCTTGTCGACGAGGCCGAAGCGGCGCGGCGGGCGGCCGAGGAACAGGTTCTCGGCGACCGTCAGCTCCGGCACCAGGTTGAACTCCTGGTAGATGGTCGCGATGCCGAGATCCTGCGCGTCCTGCGCCGAACGGATCCCGGTCTCCCTCCCGTCCACCACGATGCGCCCGGCGTCGGGCTGGTACGCGCCGGAGAGCGACTTGATGAGGGTGCTCTTCCCGGCCCCGTTCTCGCCGAGCAGCACATGGACTTCGCCGGGCCGCAGGTCGAAGTCGACCCCGTCCAGCGCGACCACGCCGGGGAAGGCCTTGCGCAGGCCGTGCACCCGCAGGATCTCGCCGGCCGTATCGCCCGGCGCTCCGGATTCCGCTGTCATTCCGGACCGCTCCCTTCCATCGAGTCGTTCTCTCCGCATGACCGGCGCACCACCAGCCGTGCCGACAGCACCACCGGCTCCACCGGGCCGCCGCCGACGCGCTCGACCAGCCCGCGGACCGCCCGGCGGCCGAGGTCCTGGACGGGCTGCGCGATGGCCGTGATCGGCGGATCGACGTGCCTGAACCACGGGAGGTCGTCGTAGGAGGCCAGCGCGACGTCGCCCGGGACCGCCAGGCCCCGCGCCCGGATCTCGTCGAGTGCGCCGAGGGCCATCAGGTTGTCGCCGGCGAAGATGACCTCGGGCGGCTCGGGGAGGTCGAGCAACCGCGCCGCGCTGGCCCGGCCGCTCGCCGCCTGGAAGTCGCCCGCCTCCAGGTACTCGTCCCGGACGGGCAGCCCGTGCTCGGCGAGGGCGGCGGCGAACGCGGCCGTGCGCTCGCGCCCCGTGGACAGGAACGCCGGGCCCGAGATGAACGCGATCCGCCGGTGCCCGAGGCGCCGCAGATGGCCGACGAGCTCGCCGATGGCCGCCGTCCCGTCCGCGCGCACGGTGGGCACGTCCAGGCCGGGCAGCGTCCGGTCGAGGAAGACCAGGGGCTTGCCGTCGCGCACCAGGTCCCGGACGAGCGGGGTGATCTCGGCGGTCGGGCAGAGCAGCAGCCCGTCCACGCGCTGCTCCAGCAGCGTGCGGACGTAGTGGTCCTGGCGGTCGGGGCGCTCGTCGGCGTTGCCGATCACGACCGAGTAGCCGAGTCCGCGCGCCTCGTCCTCCACGGCCCGGGCCAGCTCGGTGAAGAACGGGTTGAGGATGTCCCCGATGATCAGGCCGATGGTCCGGGTGGCGTCGGTGCGCAGCGACCGGGCCACGGCGTTGGGCCGGTAGCCGAGCTCCGCCACGGCCGCCAGGACGCGCTCCCGCGTCTCGGGCGTGACGGGCGCGCTGTCGTTGAGGACGCGGGACACCGTGGCGACCGAGACGCCCGCCAGCCGGGCGACGTCCTTGACGCTCGCCATGCCCGCCACCTCCCGCGATGTCATGTGAACTACCGTGTAAACGATTACATCGTGCTCTGTGTAAACGTTTACACGCATCTCGCTCATCCCGCAAGTGCCGGCCGTCCGCGATCTCAGCGGGCGGAGAGCGTGGAGAGATCGACGACGTCCCCCAGCGCCTCGACGGACGCGTAGTAGCCGCGCCCCACAAGCCCGCCCTCGTCCGTCACCAGGAACGCGCTCGTCACCTCGGCCGGAATCCCCGCGAAGTCGGCCCACACCCGATGCGCGCCCACCAGACGCACGCCGGTCACCCGTAAGGCCCCCGGTCCCGCCCAGCAACGCGACTCCCCCCGATCACTCTCCATAAGATCAAAGTTACGTTCCGTGACAATGCCACTACGACGTCACCCCCACCCGGTAGCGTGTGCGGGCGTGAGGGAGGTCCATGAATCACGGCTTGCGCGACGGGTGACGGACGCGGCCGAGGCACTCCTCGAGCAGTCGAAGTCCGTGGCGCCGGTCGACGTCTTCCTCGGCATCGGATGGCTGCGGCGGCCCCGCGTCGACGAGTGGCGCCAGGGCAGGCTCGACCATCTCGAAGCGGCCCTCTCCGTCCGCCCCGACAAGATCTCGACCGCTCTCCAGGCCCTGCGCGCCTGGGCCGAGCGCAACGGCCTGGAAGCGAGCGAGACGGCCTACATCGCCGCGACCCGCGACCGCAGGCCCCTGCGTTTCACCGCGTCCGGCGATGAGGCCGCCGAACGCGCCTACCGCACCCACTGGATCTCAGCCGGCCTCTCCCCCGCCCAGCGCGAACGGCTCACCGCCAAGGAGAACAAGGTCCCGGACCTGGTGGCGATCCTGCCGCTCAAGGAGTGGACCTGCGCGGGCTGTCACGGCACCGGCGAGTTCCTCGTCATGGAGGATTCCGAACCGCACTGCCTCACCTGTGCCGACATGGACCACCTGGTCTTCCTCCCCTCCGGCGACGCCGCGCTGAGCCGCCGCGCCAAGAAGGAGAGCGGGCTGTCGGCTCTGGTGATGCGGTTCAACCGGCGGCGCAAGCGCTACGAGCGGCGCGGCGTCCTCATCGAGGAGGCGGCGCTCGAACGCGCCGAAGAGCAGTGCCTGGCCGACGAGGACGCGCGCGCCCGCCGCCGCGACCGCGACCGGGAGCGGCGCGAACGGCTGGACGTGACCTTCCAGGGCCAGATGGCCGCCGAGATCCTGCGGCTCTTCCCGGGGTGCCCGGCCGGGCGCGCCGACGAGATCGCCCGGCACGCGGCGGTCCGCGGCAGCGGCCGCGTCGGCCGGTCGGCGGCGGGCCGTGCCCTGGACGAGAACGCGGTCACCCTCGCCGTGGTCGCCTCCATACGCCACCTCGACACCGACTACGACGAACAACTGATGTCGGGCGTCCCGCGCCAGGACGCCCGCGCCGCCATCCGCACGACCGTCGACACGGTCCTCGACGGATGGCGGCGACCGCCCGGCTGAGCCGAGCCGCTAGCCGCGGGAGCCGAGGAACTCGGTGCGGGCGACGATGGCGGTGTCGGGGTTGTCGCTGAAGAGGGCGTCGATGCCCGTGCGGTAGAAGAGGTCGTACTCCTTGAGGGCCTGGCCGTAGTCGCTCTTCACCGTGCCGTTCCGCAGGTCGGTCGGCAGGAAGTCGTTCTCGTTGCGGAAGGTGTACGGGCAGACCTTGAGGCGGGCGGCGTGCGCGTCCTTGACGAGTGACGACGGGGTGCCGAGGGAGCCGTCCGCCTTGCGCGGGATGACGAGGTTCTTCTCCGGCCCGATCCAGTCGGCGTACGTGCGGACCTGCTTGAGCCCGGCCGGGGTGATCATCTGCGCGAAGGTCGGGCCGGTGCCGTTGGCGATGGTGTCGTAGGGAGCGCCCGTGGCCGAGATCGCCTGGAGCGCGGGGACGCGCAGCGACTTCGTGAGCATCTGGAGGCTGGTCGGCTCGAACGACTGGACGATGGCGCGGCCGTCCCGGTGGTCGAGACCGTTGCGCTTCAACGTCCGGATGACCGCGGGTTCGAGCGGCAGCCCGATCGAGCGGAAGTACGTCGGGTGCTTGGTCTCGGGGAAGATGCCCACGCGGCGGTCGTTCTTGCGGCTCAGGCGCTTGGCCAGGTCGATGACCTCCTGGAGGGTCGGCACCTGGTAGCGGCCGTTGTAGAGGGTGTTCTCCTGCCGGATGTCGGGCAGCCGTTCCGCCGCGCGCAGCGTCTTGAGCTCGGCGAGCGTGAAGTCCTCGGTGAACCAGCCGGTGACCTTCGCCCCGTCGATGGTCTTGGTGGTCCTGCGGCCCGTGAACTCGGGGTGCTTGGCGACGTCGGTCGTGCCGCTGATCTCGTTCTCGTGCCGGGCCACGAGCTGGCCGTCCTTGGTCGGCACCAGGTCGGGCTCGATGTAGTCGGCGCCCAGCCGCACCGCGAGCTCGTACGAGGCGAGCGTGTGCTCGGGCCGGTAGCCGGAGGCACCCCGGTGGCCGACGACGAGCGGCCCGCGCGCGGCGGCCGCGTTCCCCGCCGGAGCCGCCTCGGCGGACCCCACGACCGCGAGCATCGGCAGCAGCATCGCGCCCGCCGCCAGCAGGGCGGCCTTGGCGCGGACCCTCCCTCTCAGGGCTGTCACGGCGACCATCTCGGCTCCTCTCCCGCGGCGCTCCCCCGGACGACCGTCGCCGGGCGGATCACCGCCGCCCGGAACGTATCCGGCGGCGGGTACCCGGGCCAGGGCCTGACCGATGACGGCCCGGCCAACCTTGATCGTCTTCTCGGTGAACGGCGCCGCCACCGCCGCGCACGGGGGCTGATCGTTTCTGCCACAATTCCTCGCAAAAAGGGCACAATGACGGGGCGAGGACGGGGAGGAAGAGGTGAGCGGACCGCGGAGTTTCGACCAGCGGAGTTTCGACCAGCGGAGCTTCGACGCGAACGTGCCGAACGCGGCGCGGATGTACGACTACTGGCTCGGCGGGAAGAACAACTTCGCCGCCGACCGCGACGCCGCCGAGCAGATCGTCAAGATCACGCATGGCTGGATCCGCCACGACGCCCACCTCAACCGCGCCTTCCTCGGCCGCGCCGTCCGCACCATCGCCGCGAGCGGCGTCCGGCAGTTCATCGACCTCGGCTCCGGGCTGCCCACGCAGGAGAACGTGCACGAGGTGGCCAAGCGGGCCGATCCCGCCGCGCGGGTCGTCTACGTCGACTACGACCCGATCGTCACCGCGCACGGTCAGGCCCTGCTCGCCGGAGCGGACGGCGTCGGCTTCGTGCAGGCCGACATCCGCAAGCCCGAACTGATCCTCGACGACCCGGCCGTCCACCGGCTCATCGACTTCGAGCAGCCCGTGGGCCTGCTCGCCGTGGCCGTGCTCCACTTCGTCTCCGACGAGGAGGATCCGTACGGCATCCTCGCCGCGTTCCTGCGCCGGCTGGTCCCCGGCAGCCATCTGGCCGTCTCGCACCTGGAGAAGGACTCCTACCCGAAGATCATCGACCGGGCGCAGGAGGTCTACCGCCGGGTCAGCACGGGCTTCACGGTGCGCGACCGCGACGAGCTCACCCGCATGTTCGAGGGCTTCGAGCTGCTGGAGCCCGGCCTCACCCATCCGGCGAAGTGGCGGCCCGACGACCAGATCGAGACCGCCGAGACGTTCGCCCGCCTCGTCGGCGTCGGCGTGCTGCGCTGACTCAGCCGAGGCATCGCGCGGGCGGGGTTATTGTCGGTTCCGTGCCGATCCCACGCCCGCGTCCGCCGAGACCGCGCGCGCTCGGCTGGTTCCTGCTCGCCGGCGTGACGGGATACGCGCTCGCGTGGATCGTCGTCAGCCTCACCATTCTCGCGATGAGCACCTCCGCCCGGTCCGCCGAACGCGCCCAGCGCGCGCCGGCCGGCGTCCCCGGGATCCACAACTTCGCGCACGTCGATTCCCACCTCTGGCGCGGTGCCGCCCCGACCGCCGAGGGCTACCGCCGCCTCGCCGACCTCGGCGTGCACACGGTCGTCGACCTGCGCGCGGAAAATCTGGCTCCGGCTGCCCTGCGGCTTCCGGTGGACGCCGGGCTGACGGTCGTGCGGCTGCCCATGCGCGACGGGCAGGCGCCCGCCCCCGGCCAGGTCGAGCGGTTCCTCGCGACGGTCAAGGCGGCGCGGGGCCCGGTGTTCGTGCACTGCGGCGCGGGCGTCGGCCGGACCGGCACGATGTCCGCCGCCTACCTCGTCCGCACCGGCCAGGCGGACGCGGCGGAGGCGACGGCGCGCAGCCTGGCGGTGGGCCCGCCGACCCTCGAGCAGGTCGCCTTCATGCGGGGCCTGACCGGCGACCGCGTCGCCCGTCCCCCGGCGGCCGTGGTGGCGCTCAGCCGGGTCGCCGACTCCCCTCGCCGATCCTGGGCCCGCCTGGGTTTCTGACCCCTCGAATTCCGGCAGCGAAAACCAGGGATAGACGCCATCCCATAACCGCGCCGCCTCCCCGGCGCCCGCGATCCTCACCCCGTTCATGCCGTTCACCTGCGACGGAAGGCCCGCGAGCCACCCTCCTCGTAGGTGTCTCCCGCTAATCGGGGTCGGCCACGATGCGTGCTCGTCCGCCCCGCCGACATCCTCGTCTCCGTTGGCAGTCATCGAGTCTCGGTTCCAGCGGGGAGACACAGTTGAAGGAGCACGCATCACCATCACCGGCGGTCGTCGGGCTGCTCCCGGAGTTCGGGTGCTATCTGAACGACGCGCACGTGGCCCTGCCTCACACGCCGGGCAGGCTTCTGATCCGGCTCGCGCTCGGCGGTGAGACGTCCCGGAAGGCCATCGCGGCGAGCCTCTGGCCGGACACCGAGCCCTTCCAGGCGGCCAAGCGGCTGAGCCAGGCGCTCTGGCGGATCCGCGACAGGACCGGCGACCTCCTGCTCATCTCCCAGGCGGACCGTTTGCGCCTGGCCGAGGACGTCTCGGTGGACTACTGGGCCGCCAAGGCGATCGCGCACTCCATCCTCAAGGGCGTCAGCCGGCCCGTCGACCCCGATCCCGTGGTGGTGCGGATGCTCGGCACCGAACTGCTGCGCGGGAGGGACGACGACGGCATCGACCGCGAACGCGAACGGTGGGACCGCCTCCGGACGCTGGCCCTGGAGAGGATGGCGGCCGAACTCCTCCGGCGCGGCGAGCCGGACAAGACCATCGAGATCGCCCTCCTCGCGTCGGAGGTCGACGAACTCGCGGAGGGGCCGCATCTGCTGGTGGCGTCCGCGCACCTCACCCGCGGCGACACGATCGGCGCGCGCCGCGTCTACCGGCGCTACACCACGATGGTGCGGCGCGAGCTGCAGGTCGACCCGAGCGCCGCGTTCCGCGACCTGATCTCGCTGGGAGGGGACGTGCGAACCCGCTGAGAACGGGCGTATGGATGTCGCCACCGTTCCATGGAAAGATGCGGAACCGCCGAAGCACCGATCTTGTTCGCGCATCCGGAACGGAAGAGGTGACATGGCGCCGCCTGCCGCCACGACGCCCCCGCAGCCGCCTCCCCTGGTCGGACGGCACGACGTGCTCCAGGTGTTCGATCAGACCCTGGACTCCTGGCGGGACGGCGGGTTCCGGCATCTGACGCTCGTCGGGGAACCCGGGATGGGCAAGACCCGGCTGCTGAAGGAGCTCCAGCGGGCCGCCCGGGCACGGGGCCTGCCGACCCTGGCGGGACGGGCGGCGCAATTCGAGCAGGACACGCCGTTCGGCCTGGTGATCGACGCCCTCGACGACCTGATCGAGGGGGCGGACGCGGACCTCGGCGCGGACCTCGACGCGGATCTGCGCCGGCTGCTGTCGCCGGTCTTCCCCGTCCTGGCGCCCGATCCGGCGGCGGCGCGATCGGAGGGGGCGCGGATCGAGGATCTGTCGGGGCTCGCGCGGCACCATCTGCACAAGGCGATGCGGAAGCTGCTGGACCTCATCGCGGGCCCCGCGGGCCTGGTGCTCCTCCTCGACGACGTCCACTGGGCCGATGAGCCGTCCGTCGACCTCCTGGACTACCTCGTCCGGCACCCTCCGCGCTCGAAGGTCCTGCTCGCGATGGCCTACCGGCCCGCGCAGGCCGCGCCCCGGCTGATGACGATCACCGGCGGGCGCCGGATCCCGGTCCGGCCGCTGACCGAGACCGAGGCCGCGGAGGTCGTCGGCCCGCGGGTCGAGGGGGCGCGCAGCCGTGAGCTCTTCCGGGCCAGCGGCGGCAACCCGTTCTATCTGGAGGCCCTCGCCCAGCTGGACGAGGCGACGACCGCCGCCCCCGGCGGGGACGGCGGCTCGATGCCGGACCTGCCGCTCGCCGTGCGCGCGGCGCTCCAGGCCGACTTCGCCGGCCTGACCCCCGCGGCGCTCACGGCGGCCCGCGCGGCGGCGGTGGCCGCGGGCGAGTTCGGCGCCCAGGTCGTGGCGGTGGCCATGGGAGCGTCCGAGGACGAGGCGCTGGCCGCCCTGGACGAGCTGGCCGCGCGCGACATCATCCGGCTCACCGCGCCCACGCGCTTCCAGTTCCGGCATCCGCTCGTCCGGCAGGCCGCCTACGAGTCGGCGCCCGCCGGCTGGAGACTCGGCGTCCACGCGCGCCTCGCCGGATATCTGGCCGAGTCGGGCGCGCCGGCGACAGCGCGGGCACGGCATGTCGAACGTTCCGCCCGCGACGGCGACCAGGCCGCCATCACCACCCTGATCAAGGCCGCCCGCGCCGTCTCCACCCACGCGCCCAGCACCGCCGCGCACTGGCTGAAGGCGGCGCTCGGGCTGATGCCGGAGAGCCCGGAAGGATCCGCCGGGGAGATCGGCGGGCAGGACGCGGTCCCGTCGCGGAGCGAGCTCCTCTTCGAGCTTCTCCAGGTCCAAGCGGTCAGCGGGCAGGCGGAGGAGGGCACCGTCACCGCGCGAGCGCTGCTCCGGATCCTCCCCGTCCACGATCACGTCCGCCGCGCCAAGGCGGTCCAGCTGTGCGGGGTCATGCAGCGGCAGCTCGGCAGGCACCCGCACGCGCGGGCGCTCGTCCGCGAGGAGCTGGACCGGATCTCGGACCCGAAGACGGCGGCGGCCGCGATGCTGAACCTCCGGCGGACCGCCGACCTGCTGCAGCGCCTGGACATCGTGGGCGCGCAGGCCGCGCTCGACCAGATCCCGGACGACGCGCCCGGCCGGGACCCGGGCCTGGAGATCGCGATCGCGGCCATGCGCCCGCTGGTCGCCTACGGCGAGGGACACGTCCTCGACGCCCTCCGGCAGGTCGACCTGGTCGGCGCGCTCTTCGACCGGACCTCGGACGATCAGCTGGCCCGGTACATGGACTCCCTGGTCTGGCTCGGCTGGACCGAGGTGCTGCTGGGCAGGTACGACGCCGCGCTCCGGCACCTCGAACGGCTCACGACGATCACGCGGGTGACGGGACAGAGCTACATCCTCGCCTACCTCCTCTCGGCCCAGGCGAGACTGTTCGTGCTGCGCGGGCAGCTCTCGGACGCGGTGACCCCCGCTGAGGAGGCCGCGGAGATCGCCCGCCTCCTCAGGTCGCGCGAGAGCCTCACCTACGCGCTCACGCAGCAGTGCCTGCTGGCGAGCTACGAGGGCGACCACGACCAGGCCCTCGCGCTGGGCGAGCAGGCCGTGGACAACGATCCCGGCGTGGGCGAGTGGGGCGGCAGCATGGCCCGCTTCGCGCTCGCCGCGGCGCTGGTCGGGGCCGGGCGGCTGGACGAGGGCGCGGCGGCGATCCGCGAGATCTGGAGCGACGACACCGCCTCGCGGCTCGACCCCGGCACCCAGGTCTCCTGCGCCGAGCGGATGGTCTACGTCCAGGGTTCGCTCGGACGATCCGAGGAGGCCCTGCGCTGGGCGAGCCTCGCCGAGGCGATCGCCCATCCCGATCTCGCGGGCGAGACCGGGCTCGCCCGGCTCGGCCGCGCGCACGCGCAGCGCCTGGCCGATCCCGGTGCGGCGGCGCGGTCGGCGGCGGACGCGGCGGAGCTGCTCCTGGCGGCCGGACGCAAGCCCGAGGCCGGGCAGGCGGAGCTGACCGCCGGGCTCGCCCACAGCGAGGCCGGCCAGCGCGACGCCGCCCGGCGGCGGCTGCAGGCGGCGAGGGAGATCTTCGAAGAGTGCTCGATGCGCGGCCTGCACGCCCAGGCCGTCCGCGAGCAGCGCCGCCTCGGCGTCTACGTGCCGGCGGCGACGAGCCGTTCGGGGGGCGGCCACGGGCTGTCCCGCCGGGAGCTGGAGGTGGCGACGCTGGCCGTCGCGGGCGATTCCAACCAGGAGATCGCGGAGAAGCTCTTCATCAGCGTCCGCACCGTGGAGACGCACATGTCCCACATCTTCGCCAAGCTGGGCGTCACCTCCCGCGTCGGCGTGGCCACCGCGCTGGCCGACGCCGCGCGCTGAACACGCGCTGAACGCGCGAGACGGATGAGACGGGGGGAATGTCGGGGTTTCCCACGATGCGACACCTGGAGGCAGCACGAAGGATCGAGGTGACACCGTGTAGCGACAGGAGTCCCCCGATGCCAGCTCCCCCCGGTTTCCGCCTTCCCCCGCCGCTCCAGGTCGCCTGGCTGATCAAGGATCCAGCGGGCTTCTACGAGGCGGGGCGGCGCCGGTACGGTCCCGTCTTCCAGGTCCGCTTTCCCGGCCTCCCGCCCGAGGCCTGCGTCGCGAGCGCCGAGCTCGCCGAGGAGGTGTTCGCCGTCGACGGCGGCGCCGGGCGCGCCGGTGACATCCGCCGCACCTTCGTGGGGCCGCTCGTCGGCGAGGAGTCGCTGCTCTGCCTGGACCGCGAACCCTGGTGGCGGCACCGGCGGCTCATCAGCCCGCCGCTGCACGGCCGGGCCGTCGCCTCCTGGCGGGACACGATCGCCGAGATCGCCGCGGCCGAGGTCGCGGGCTGGCCGGCCGGCACG
Source organism: Spirillospora sp. NPDC048911 (assembly GCF_043198015.1). Classification (NCBI taxonomy): domain Bacteria; kingdom Bacillati; phylum Actinomycetota; class Actinomycetes; order Streptosporangiales; family Thermomonosporaceae; genus Spirillospora; species Spirillospora sp. NPDC048911. Next base: position 563,969 of record NZ_JBICUD010000003.1, read on the forward strand.
CCGTTCGCGCTGCGGACGCGGATGGAGCGGATCACCCTCGAGGTGATCATGCGGGTGGTCTTCGGGATCCGGGACGCCGAGCGGCTGAGCCGGCTGCGGGTCCTGCTGCCGGAGCTGATCGCCCTCGGCGGATCGGCCGCCCTGCTGCGGCTGCCGCCGAAGACGCGCGAGCGGGCGCTCTCCTCGCCGGCGCTGCTGCGGATGGGGGCGCTCCCCACCACGCGGTACGTCCGGGCACGGGACGCGGTCGACACGATCCTGTACCAGGAGATCGCGCGCCGCCGGGCCGCGCCGATCCCCGGCGCGACCGACGTGCTGTCCCAGCTGGTGGCGGCCCGTGACGAGCACGGCGAGCCGCTGACCGACCAGGAGCTGCGCGACGAGCTCATGACCCTCCTGCAAGCGGGTCACGAGACCACCGCCACCGCCCTCGCCTGGACGTTCGAGCGGCTCCTCCGGACGCCGGAGGCACTGGACACACTGTGCGAGGAGCTGACGGTCGACGACGACGGGCCCTACCTCGGCGCGGTGGTGAAGGAGGCGCTGCGCGCCCGGCCGGTGATCCTGGGCGCGCCCCGGACGCTGGACGAGCCGGTGCGGATCGGCGGCTACGACATCCCGGCGGGCTGGTACGTCTCCGCCTCGATCCCGCTCATCCTCAGCGACCCGGACGTCTTCCCGGAGCCGGGCGAGTTCCGCCCCGAGCGGTTCCTCGGCGAAAACGCGGCAGGGGCGAACAAGGGCTGGGTGCCCTTCGGCGGCGGCCGCCGCTACTGCGCCGGGGCACAGCTGGCGACCCTGGAGATGCGGGTCATCGTCAGCGAGGTGCTGCGGCGGGTGCGGCTCACCGCCGTCCGGCCGGGCCCGGAGCGGCCCAGGCTCAAGAACGTCACGCTGGTGCCCGCGCGTCTCACCGAGGCGGTGGCGTGGCCCGTCAATGCCAGGTTCGGCTCGGTGGGCGTGGGCGGAGTGTGACGAACTCGGTACGGTTCTCATTTCCCGGTTGACAGAGCGTTCCCGACAGCGGTTGATAGCACTGGAAGGCCGACCGCGCGGAAGGCGGCCCGCGCTGGCCGGCGAAACGCCCGAGACGCGTGACCTGGAGGCGGTATGCCGCCGCGCGCCGGGCCGGTGGCTCGGTAAAGTGGCCCCCACGATTCCCGGAATCGTGACACGTGGGACAATCACGGCGTATCGACCGCCTGTCACTGGTGGGGTGTGGACATGGAGGGTCGTTCGGGCCGGTCGTCAGGCCGGTCATCAGCCAGTGGCCCCGGCAACGTGCCACTCGTCGGACGGCAGGACGTTCTCCACGTACTGGAAGAGGCGCTCGACGCCACCGCGGCGGGCTCCTTCCGGTTCCTGTCGCTGATCGGCGAGCCGGGCGCGGGCAAGACCCGCCTGCTCGGCGAACTGTCGGCGGCGGCGAGCGCCCGCAAGCTCACCCCGCTGTCGGGGCGGGCGGCCGAGTTCGAGCAGGAGATGCCGTTCGGCGCCGTGGTCGACGCCCTGGACGACCACCTCGAAGACCACGTCCCCGATCTCGCCCCCACCGCCGCGCAGTTGCTGGCCACGGTCTTCCCGGCGATGTCCGCGACGCTGACCGGCCAGCCGCTCCTGGGCACCGCCCCGCAGCCGCCTGCCCCCGTCTCCGGCGACGCCAACGGCGTGACCCACGTGGCCCGCTACCAGCTGTACCGGACGATCCGGCATCTGCTCGAAGAGCTGGCCGCCCCGTCCGGGCTGGTCCTCATCCTCGACGACGTGCACTGGGCCGACGACGCCACCATCGAGCTTCTCGACCATCTCGCCCGGCATCCGCCGCGGGCCAGCATCCTGATCGCCGTCGCCTACCGGCCGGCCCAGGCCGCGCCGCGGCTGGCGGCGCTCGTCCAGGTCGCCGTCGCCACCGGCGGCGGCGACCAGATCGTCGTGCGGCCGCTCACCGAGGCCGAGGTCGCCCAGCTGCTGGGGCCCGAGGTCGGGCGGGCCCGCTGCAAGGAGCTGTTCGAGGCCAGCGGCGGCAACCCCTTCTACCTGGAGGCGCTGGCGCGCAGCGACGAGCCCCTCGCCGGCGGGCCCCGGGAGAGCGACCTGGGCGATCTCCCGCCGGCCGTCCGCGCGGCCCTGCAACTGGAGCTCAGCGGGCTGTCGTCGGCGGCGCTGCGGGTGGCGCAGGGCGCGGCGGTGGCGGCCGACGAGTTCTCGCCCCTGCTCGCCGCGGCCGCCGCCGAGGTCGGCGAGGAGGTGGCGCTCGACGCGCTCGACGAGCTCGTCGCCCGCGACATCGTGCGGCCCGAGGCCGAGCGGTTCCGGTTCCGGCACCCGCTCGTCCGGCACGCCGCCTACGGGTCGGCCGCGGCCGGGTGGCGGCTGGCCGCGCACGGCCGCATCGCCGCCTATCTCGCGGAGATCGGCGCCCCGGCGGCGCTCCGCGCCCGGCATGTCGAACGGTCGGGACGGGTCGGCGACCGGGCCGCGATCATGACGCTGGTCGAGGCCGCCCGCGCGTTCTCCGGGCAGGCGCCCACCACCGCCGCGCACTGGCTGCAGGCCGCGCTGCGCCTGATGCCCGAGAACCTCGCCATCGACCAGGCCGAGGCCCCCGCCGGGTCGCCGGCGCTGCCGTCCCGCCTGGAGCTGATGCTCGAACTCGCCCAGGTCCAGTCGGTCGGCGGGCACCTGACCGAGGGCCGCGAGACCGCGCGGACGCTGCTGCGGCTGCTGCCGCTCGACGACCACCACCGCCGCGGCCGCGCCGCGCGGTTCGCCGCGCTGATGGAACGCCAGCTCGACCGCCCGCACGAGGCCCGCGCGCTGCTGCTCGACGAGCTGCGCCGGATGCCCGACCCGCGCTCTCCCTCGGCCGTGCCGCTGCGCATGCGCCTGGTCGCCGAACGCATGATGCGCCTCGACCATCGCGCCGCGCAGGCCGTCCTCGACCTGATGCCCGACAGCTCCGAGGACTGGGAGCCCAGCCTCGAACTGGCGGTCGCGTCACTGCGCGTCATGCCCGCCCTCAGCGCGTTCCGCATCGACGACGCGCTGCGTTACCGCGAGGCGGCCGACCGGCTGCTGGCCTCGGCGCCGGACGAGCACCTGGCCGAGTGGATGGACGCCGTCGCCTGGCTCTGCTGGGCCGAGACGATGCTGGGCAACTTCCAGAGCGCGGCAGAGCACTTCCGCCGCGCGGTGGCCGTGGCCCGCGCGACGGGGCAGCAGTACGTGGTGACGAACCTCCAAGCGGGGCTGGCCAGGTCGTACGGGATGCTCGGCCGCCTCGCCGAGGCGGCGGCCGCGGCCGAGGAGGCCGTCGAGGAGGCCCGCCTGCTGACGTCCGGCCAGCAACGGGTGTTCGCGCTCACCCAGCAGAGCCTGGTCGCCGGCTGGTCGGGCGACGAGCAGGCCGCCCTGCGGCACGCCGAGGAGGCCGTCGAGGTCGGGGCGGGCGTCGGCGAGTGGTGGGGCTCGATGGCCCGCTACGCCAGGGGGATGGCCCTCATCTCGGGCGGCCGGCCGGAGGAGGGCGAGCAGGCCTTCATGGAGGCGACCAACGGCTTCCAGCTGCCGATCTCCCTGGACCCCGGCACCCTGCTGTCGGTCTGCGAGACCATGGCCGGCGTCGAGGCGGGACGGGGACGGCATCCCGAGGCCACGGCCTGGGCCGATCGTGCCGACAAGCTCGTCATCCCGCGGCTCGACGCCAACAACGCGCTGGCCACGCTCGCCCGTGCGCACGCCCTCCAGGCCGACGATCCGGCGGCGGCGGCGCGCGAGGCGACCACCGCGGCCAAGGCGTTCGGCGCCGCGGGCCTGCGCGTGTGCGAGGGACGGGCCCGGCTCCGGGCGGGCATCGCCCACGCGGAGGCCAAGGACCGCACGGCCGCCCGCGAGGAGCTGCGGACCGCCAACGAGATCTTCACCGCCTGCGGCGCCCGCGCCCTCCAGGGGCTGGCGGCGCGCGAGCAGCGCCGGCTCGGCGTGCGCGTGCCGACGGCGGGCGGCGGCCGGAGCGCGAGCGGCCCCGGCGGGCTGTCCAAACGCGAGTCCGAGGTCGCCGCCCTCGTCGGCGAGGGCTACACCAACTCCCAGATCGCGGAGAAGCTCTTCGTCAGCGTCCGCACCGTCGAGACGCACCTCTCCCACATCTTCGCCAAGCTCGGCGTCACCTCCCGGGTCGGCGTGGTCAGCGCGCTCAACCGGACCGGCGACCCGGGCGCGGGCGACCCCGCCGAGCCACAGGACTGATCGCCGCGTCTTCGGATACCGGCGAGAACCTATCCGCTGTACGTCCCGTCTCAGAGATATCGGACGACTGCACGGATCCGGCGGGGAGCACAACTGATCAGGGTCGTGGGCACAAGTCAGGGTTTCCCACGATGCCGTCACGGCCGGCGGGCCGCATTATCTTCTGGGGCAATCACGGAGGCGACGACATGACAAGCACGATCGCGCGGTTCACTCTCGAAGGCGTCAAGGACGCCGACGTCACGGTGTACCCGTTCGCGACCGAGGACGGGCTCGGGCTGGAGCTGACGCGCTTCCTGCGCGCCGAGTCCGACGACGTCGTCCTGCTGGTCCATGGCCTGACCTCCGCGAGCGACGTGTTCATCATGCCGGAGCACCGGAACCTGGCGTCCCATCTGCTCGACAACGGCTACACCGACGTGTGGGCGCTCGACTTCCGGATGAGCGGCCGGTTCCCCTACGACACCGAGACGCACCGGTACACGCTGGACGACATCGCCCTCTACGACTTCCCGGCCGCGCTCCGGGTGCTGCGCCGCCAGATCGGCGACCGGCGGATCCACGTGATCGCGCACTGCCTGGGGTCGGTGTCGTTCACGATGAGCCTCTTCGGCGGAGCGGTCGACGGCATCGCCAGCCTCACCTGCAACAGCGTGTCGCTGACCCCGCGCGTCCCGGCGTTCTCGAAGCTGAAGCTCACCTTCGGCCCGAACTTCATGGAGTACGTCGTCGGCCTGCCGTTCATCGACCCGCGCTTCGGCAACGCGCCGGTCCTCACCCGCGGCTGGATGATGTCTCGGCTGATCTCGCTGTTCCACAACGAGTGCAAGGAACGCGCCTGCCACATCCAGAGCTTCCAGTGGGGCGCGGGCAAGCCGGCGATGTACGAGCACGAGAACCTGCTGCCGGTGACGCACGAGCGGATGGCCGACATCTGCTGCGCGTCCGGGCTCCACTACTACCGGCACATCCGCAAGATGATCCAGGCCGGCAACTCGGTGAAGTACGACCCGGACAACGCGCGGCACGACGCGCTCCCGGACGACTACATGGAGAACGCCGCCGACATCCGGACGCCGCTGCTGCTGCTCGCCCCCGAGCGCAACAAGGTCTTCACCGACTCCAACAACCACTTCCACCGGCTCCTGGAGAAGGCGGCGCCCGGCCGGCACGAGCTCGCGGTCCTGCCCGGTTACGGGCACCTGGACCCGCTCATCGGCAAGAACAGCCACATCGACGTCTTCCCGCGCATCGTCGACTTCATCAAGCGCCACGGCGCGTGATCGGACCGGCGGACACATGACGAAGCAGGAGCAGAACATGGAGCAGGTCGACGCGCTCGTCGTCGGCTCGGGATTCGGCGGCTCGGTCGCCGCGTACCGGCTGGCCGAGGCGGGGCACTCGGTCGTGCTGATGGAGCGCGGCCAGCCGTTCCCGCCGGGCAGCTTCCCGCGCTCCCCCGCCGAGATGGGCCGGGCGTTCTGGGACCCCGACGCGGGCCTCTACGGCATGTACGACGTGTGGAGTTTCCGGGGTTACGACTCCGTCGTGTCCAGCGGGCTCGGCGGCGGATCGCTGATCTACGCGAACGTGATGCTGCGCAAGCCCGAACGGTGGTTCGTCAACGAGACGCCGGACGGCGGATACGAGCCGTGGCCGATCACCTATGACGACCTCGATCCGCACTACGAGGCCGTCGAGGCGATGATCGAGCCGTCCCGGTACCCGCTGGGCCGCGCTCCCTACGACAACACTCCCAAGGCTCACGCGATGCAGGACGCGGCCGCCGAGCTCGGGCTGGACTGCGACCTGCCACCGCTGGCCGTGAGCTTCGCGCCCGAACGGGGCGCCGCGCCGGGGCTGAGCCTGCCGATCGTCGATCCCGGCTACGGCAACTACCACGGCTCCCAGTTGCGCCGCACCTGCCGGCTCTGCGGCGAGTGCGACATCGGCTGCAACGACGGCGCCAAGAACAGCCTCGACCACAACTACCTGTCGGCGGCCAAGTACCACGGCGCCGACATCCGCACCTCGCACGAGGTGAAGGAGATCCGCCCGCGCGACGGCGGCGGGTACGAGGTCGACTACGTCCACCACGACGTCGACGACCGGCTGATCAAGCGCAGGCTCAAGACGATCGCCTGCAAGCGGCTCGTCCTGGGCGGAGGGGTGTACGGCACGACCCTGCTCCTGCTGAGGTCGCGCAAGAACCTGCCGGGCATCAGCAAGGCCCTCGGCACGCGCTACTGCGGCAACGGCGACCTGCTGACGTTCCTGCTCAAGGCGAAGGACCGCAACAGGGTCCGGCCGATGGACGCCAGCAAGGGGCCGGTCATCACCAGCGCGATCCGGCTGCCCGACGACGTCGACGGCTTCCCGGGCGCAGGGCGCGGCGCCTACATCCAGGACGGGGGCTACCCCGAGTTCGTCAACTGGATGGTGCACTCCTTCGACGGCACCATCGAACGCGCGCTGAAGTTCGTGATGGGCCGGGTCCTGGAGCTGTTCAAGTGGGCCCCGGACACCAGCCTGTCCCGGGAGCTGTCGGAGCTGATCGGCGACGGGGCGCTGACGATGAGCTCGCTGCCGCTGCTCGGCATGGGCCGCGACACCGCCGACGGCGTCCTGCGGCTGAAGGACGGCAGGCTCGACGCCCGGTGGACCACCGAGACCAGCGAGCTGCACTTCGAGCGGCTGCGCAAGACCATGCAGAGCATCGCGCACGTGCTCGGCGCCGACTACGCCGACAATCCCATGTGGTTCCGCAAGCGGATCATCACCATGCACCCGCTCGGCGGCGCCCCGATGGGCGCCACCCCGGACGAAGGCGTCTGCGACGCCTTCGGCGAGGTGTTCGGGTTCCCCGGCCTCTACATCGCCGACGGGGCGGCGATGCCAGGACCGGTGGGCCCGAACCCCTCGCTGACCATCGCGGCCATGTCGGACCGCATGAGCACGCGGCTGCTGGAGAAGGCGGCCGCGGAGAAGAAGCACACCGAAAGGACGCACCCTGTCACGGGGGCCGAGCCGGCCGCGGGGACCGGCTCGCCAGGCGGGGTGGAGGACGACTCGGCGTACGTGCCGGAGTCGGGGGAACTCGCGGGGCCACGGGGGGCCGCCGCGACGGAGTCCGGCCGTACGTCGCTGTCGTTCACCGAGGAGATGAAGGGGTTCATCACCTTCGGAGTGACCGAGCCGCGAGCCGGCGAGCTGAGCGAGGGCCGCGAGCGCATGGCGTTCCGGCTCACCATCACCGCCGAGGACGTGGCCCGTTTCCTGGCCGAGCCTGAGCACTCCGCGCGGGCCGAAGGGTGGATCGACGCCGCTGGCTGCGGGGGCCGGCGTCCCGTCCAGCGGGGCTGGTTCAATCTCTTCGCGTCCGCGGGCGCGGAGGACCGCCGTCTGATGAAGTACCGGCTGTACTTCACCGACGAGCAGGGCCGGCCCCGCACCCTCGCCGGGGAGAAGAACGTGCTGCACGGCCCGCCGACGCGGATCTGGCCCGACACCTCCACCCTGTACGTCAGGGTGCTGGAGGGCCACGTCGACGAGGACGGGGACGCCGGCGCCGTGGTCGCGGGGGCGGGCGTGCTGCACATCCAGCTCACCGACTTCGCCCGCCAGCTCACCACCTTCCGCACCGCGGGCCCCGGCGGCCCCGGCTCGCTGATCAGGTTCGGCCGGTTCTTCGCGGGCGAGCTCTGGGAGGTCTACGGCCCCGACCTCACCTGAACGGGGCTCCACGAACGTGCAGGACAAGGGAACTGCGGGGTGCCCTTGTCCTGCACCCATTTCTGCCCTCTCCTACCTGTCGAGACGTGCGCGGTAGACGGCGCGGGCGGCGTCGATCAGCTCGATGTGGCCGGACAGCTGCTCCTCGGTGTCGAGGCGGCCGTGCGTGCGGATCCTCTCTTCGAGGGCGTCCAGGTAGTCCAGGCACCAGCGGACGTCGCTCCGGCGGGCGACGTGGGCGCCGCCGACGTCGAGATAGACCGGGCTGGTGTGCGCGTACGAGCCGGAGTAGTGGTACGAACGCGGGTTGCTGGGGCCGGTGACGACCGCGACGACGTACGTGGGCTCGGCCACGACGAGCTCGGCCGTCAGCTCGTCCGGCGGGCCCTCGGCGAGGACGCCCTCGGCCGTGCGCACCTGGACGCCGGTGACCTCGGGGCCGATCGTCCGCACGGTGATCGTGACGCGCGTTCCCGGGGCGAGGTCGAGGGTGTGCCCCGGCCCGTGCCCGGCGACGTCGAGCTCCACGAACGGCCCGGTCGTCGCGAACGTGCGGCCGCGCCGGACGGCCTCGGCGAACGACTCCGCGGTCAGGGGGCCGTCGACGCGGGCGTAGACGCGTTCCCAGCCGGGCGGGCTCGACTGGCTGCCCCGGCGGTTGAACGAGAACATCGTGTCGGTGCCCGCCGTCACCGCGAGGGTGTTCCCGGCGCCGATCAGGTGGCGGTAGACGACCGCGGTGGCCTCGATCGAGGAATGGTTGAGCACGTCGAGGCTGTCGATGAGGCCGAGCGCCGCGTCCGCGACGGACTCGCGGGCCGAGCAGTTGCGCCCGGCGGTCAGGGCGGCGGGCGGCGGGTCGTCCTCGCCGAACGGGACGTGGAACGGGTGGCTGTAGCCCATGATGGCGCCGCGTTCCCGCAGTTCCCGGCAGGCGGCGGCGTTGGGCGGCCAGTCGACGGTGCCGAGGAAGCCGGTGTGGTAGCGCCCGGGCGGCTCGGGGACGCCGAACGCGTAGAGGTGCCCGAGCAGGTCGTTCCGGTATTCGACGCCCATCCTGGCGATGTGCGTGGCGTCGGACCACGGCAGGTCGCGGCCCGCCCAGTGTTCCAGCGCCTCCCGGTCGTAGACGCGCTCGGAGGCGACGTTGCCCGCGACGAGGTTGAGGACGTGCAGATCCTCCCCGTGCTGGAGGGCGGCGGCCTGCGCGGGGGTGCCGACGGCGTCGCCGGCCCAGTTCAGGTGGACGTGCAGATCGCCGCCGTACCATCCGCGTCCGGCGGCGTCGTAGAGCCGCCGCGGGACGAGCTCGACGAGGGTCTCCTCGCCGGCGCCGCCGCCGGGCGTGACCGTCCTCTCGACGATCTCGTACTCCATGCCGCGGGTGACGCGCACGGTCAGCGGCTCGGCCGCCGGGACGTCCACGACCAGGTCGTCGCCGTGGAAGTAGGGCATCCGGCCGGCGTCCCGGTTCGGCTCGGCGCCCTCGGGGTACCAGCCCTGGCCGTTCTCTCCGGCGACCGTCCATCGGCAGGGGAACCCCGCGCGCAGCCTGAGCCGCGCTGGGACGGCGGGCCGGGTGAGCGCGCCGAGCGCCACGGCCGCGCCGTCGACGGAGACCGCGCTGGCGCTGGTCACCGCGACCACCTGGGCGCCGCCTGGTTCGATCTCGTAGGCGTGGTCGTCCACGCGCACGGTGACCGGCTCCGTCCGCGAGGAGTCGACGAGCAGGTGCGTGCGGATCGGGCGGCCGTCCAGCACCGCCTGCGCGCGGGCGTCCAGGCGCGTGCCCTCAGGTGTGACGCGCAGCGCCGCGAGGTTGTCCAGCACCCGGCCGCCGAGGGTGTCGCGGATGATCCGCTGGAAGTCCAGGCCGGCGATGCGGGCGGCGAGCTCGTCGTCGGACGCGCCGGGGTGCAGCTCGGCGGCCCGTTGCACGCAGGTCAGCCAGAACAGGCTCTCGTCCACCATGAACGCGTCCACGTCCATCTGCCTGACGTACATGATGGGGTCCTCGCCCCAGGTCGGCCCGTGTTCGGCGAGGAGGTCCCGGTACTCCTGGAGGGCGCGCTTCACCTCGGGCGGCAGGGTCGGGTCATCGCACATGCCGTGTCTCCCGTTCGTCGAGATCGCGGTCAGCGTGACACGGAACGATCGGGAGGGAAACGGACCCGGCGGCGGGCGGGGGCGCTCTGTGACACCCGGGTGGAGGATCCTCCTCCCCGGTCCAAGAATCGCCCCGGCCAGGGCCCGACTTGGCTAGGAACCGACTTGGCTAGGACCCGGCGGCCCGCGCGCGGAACGCCGCGGTCTTGACGCGGTTCTGGCACGCCGTCGAGCAGAACCGGCGGGTGCCGTTGCGCGAGACGTCCACGTAGACACGGTCGCAGTGCGGCGCGGTGCACACGCCGAGGCGGTCATGGTGCCCGCTGTCGATGACCACCGCGAGACCGGTGGCGCACGGCGCCGCGATCTGCGCCGCGAGCGCGTCACCGCTGGCGTGGAAGTGCACGTGCCAGGGCTCGCCGTCGTGCCGGGCCAGGTGCGGTCTGGCGTTGTAGCGCTCGAGCAGGCGGTTGACCTGGTCAGCGGCCGCGTCGACGTCGGCCGCCGCGAACGCCTCGAAGACGGCGCGCAGCTCCCCGGCCGCCTCGGCGATCGCGTCGGCCTCGGCCGGGGTCGGCCTGCTCCACTTCAGCGCCTCCGTCGCGGCGGCGACACGGTCGCCCGGAACGTAGGGCCGGCCGCGCCGCTCGCCTTCGGTGAGCGCGTTCACCAGCGCCACGGCGTCGGCCACGACCCCATCGGTGTGACTGTTGAAGTCCACTTGACCAGTTACCTTTTCTCGATCTACGATGTGACTGTTCAAAGCCTACTCGGCAGTGACAGGAGGACGCCATGTCCACGCTGACCCCCGAGGTCGCCGACCGCTGGATCGACCGCTGGGACCGCCAGCAGGAGGGATTCCTGCCCGATCGCGAGGAGCGGTTCACCGCGCTGATCGACGCCGTCGAGGCGGGCGCGGGGCGGCCCGACCCGCTGATCCTGGACCTCGGCTGCGGCCCGGGGTCGCTGTCGGCGCGGTTGCTCGACCGGCTCCCGGCGGCCACGGTCGTCGCCATCGACACCGACCCCCTGCTGCTGGCCCTCGGCGCGGCCGTGCACGCGGGCCGGGCGGGCCTGCGGTTCGCCGATCTCGACCTGCGCACTCCCGGCTGGTCGGCGTCCCTGCGGCTGGACCGGCAGATCGACGCCGCGGTCAGCACCACCGCCCTGCACTGGATCCCCGGTCCCGAGCTGCGGGTCACCTACGGCGAGCTGGCCAGGCTCCTGCGGCCCGGCGGCCTCTTCCTCAACGGCGACAACTTCAAGGTCGAGGACTCGGCCCCCGCGATCGCCCGCCTGGACCGCTCGCTCCAGGAACGCGAGATCGCGCGCCGCTTCGCCGCCGGCCACCCCGAGGGCTGGCGGGAGTGGTGGGAGGCCGCCGCGGCCGACCCGGCCCTCGCCGCGTTCGTCGCCCCGGACGCCGTGGACGCCGCGGGCACCGACCACAACGGCCTGGAGTCGGGCCTGCTGTCCACCCACGTGGAGGCGCTGCGCGAGTCCGGCTTCGCCGAGGTCGGCACCCTGTGGCAGCACGGCGACAACCGGCTGCTCTGCGCCGTCCGCTGAGCCCACGTCCACGAGCCGTCACCGGTCCCGGGCCCAGGGGGTCCGGGACCAGGGCCTGAAGACCGACAGGACCACCATGGTCACGTACATCGTGAGCGACACGATCGGCGGGGCCAGGGAGTCGGGGCCGCCGTCGTCGAGGGGCGTGGCGATGGCGGCCTCGGCCGCCTCGTGCAGCCCCGGGCGGAGCGAGAAGATCGTGAGGGTGACCGCGGTCAGCGTCAGCACGACCTTGGCCAGCACCCACCAGTGGCGGGTGACGCCCCAGTGGGTGCCCAGCGACAGGACCAGGCCCGTGAGCAGCGTCAGCAGGCCCGCGGGGATCAGCAGCAGGTCGCCGAACAGCCGCATCGAGATGTAGGCGGCGCGCAGCGTCTGCGGGTCCTCGGTGGCCAGCCCGGTGATCGTCAGCGTGAGCAGGCCGATGTCCAGGCCCAGCCAGGTGATCGAGACGATCAGGTGCAGGACGAGGTTGGCCTTGCGGGCGCGGGGTGACATGCGCCAGTGCCCGAGGTTCGCGCCGCGGCGGGACGGGGACCTGGCCGGAGCCTGCGTGCTGGTCGTGGTCGTCATGCCCACGACGGTGCCGGTGCGGTACCCGGCGGGGCGTCGCCCGGCCGGAGGCACCTTCGCTGCTCCGGACGGGGTAGCGGGCGGCCTCCGGCCTACTCTCCCGGACGTACCCGGGCGCGGCCGGGACCCGGCACGTCAGGACCCGGCACGTCAGGACCGCGGCAGGTCAGGACCGCGGCAGGTCAGGACCCGGGCGCCTGACCGTAGAGGCGCTCGACGTGCAGCCGGACGACCAGCCGCCGGTCGGCGACCATCGCGCGGCGGTAGTCGTCCCAGTCGGGATGTTCCTCGCCGCGGACGTCGCGGTAGACCTCGATGAGCTCCTCCACCGCCGCGTCGTGGGCGTCCCCGGCGACCTCGGACAGCTCGGCGGTGCCCTCGGCGACCACGTACGCCCAGCCGTCCGGGGTCATGACGTGCAGGCTGGCACGCGGATCGCGGCGCAGGTTGCGGGTCTTGGCCCGGCCGTCGGTGACCGAGATCCGGATCAGGTTCCGCGTCTCGTCGTAGTGATAGTTGATGTTGGACAGCTGGGGCCGCCCGTCCTTGCTCAGCGTGACCAGCACGCCGAGGTTCCGGTCGTTCAGCAGCTTCTTGAACGCCGCCTCGTTCGCCATCGGATGCGCCTCCCGCAGTGGTCCCTTTGCCAGGCTCAACCTACGGGCGGCGCCCCTGCTTCCCTCGCACGGACGGCCAGGTCACGCGTGTCGCTGGTGCGGGACGAGGGCCGGGAAGTCGTACACGCGCCCGCCATCGCCGCCGCCGCGAACCCTGCCGGCGGGCCGGTCGCCCGGCCCGTCCGCCCCTTCCTCGTCCGCGCCGGCGACCGGCCCCGTGAAGATGTGACCGCGGAACGCGGCGCCCTTGGCCTTGACCTTGATGGCGTGGAACGCCGCGGGCGGCAGAGCGCAGAATCCGGTCTGCACCACGTCCTCGTAGAGCGAGTCGGAGACGACGTAGGCGAGGTCGCGGGCGGGCTCGTCCACCAGCAGCCGGCGCAGCGGACCGGCGTCCAGGAGCCGCTGCACGACGATCGGCGCGTCGCCCGCCGGGCCGAAGGGCCCCGCGGTCAGCGTGCCGTGGTGCAGCGACAGCCGGACGCGCAGCGGCGCCTCCGCCCCCCGCTCACGGTTGATCCCGTGCAGCGCGGCGGCCAGCCGGATCACGAAGTCGCCGGCCACCGGAGCCGGGTCGACGTCCTCGGGGAGCGTGGCCAGCTCGCCGTCCCCGCCGACCTGCTTGTCCCACCGGGCGCGGTCGAGCCCGACGGCCGCCGCGGCGCTGTCGAGCGCGTCGGACAGGTACTGCTGCGCGAGCAGCTGCTCGCGGGTGTCCCGCCTGCTGTACGCCTGGATGTCCACCGCCAGCAGCAGCCGGTAGACCAGGTGCCCGTTGCTGTTCACTCCATCGCCTTCCGGTCCTCCGAGCAAATCGGGCCCGGTGCCCTCATCCGCTCCACAGGGGACGCGGTGTTGCCGTCGCGGAGGATGGCGGCGAACGCATCCTTGGACGGACGGCACACGATCCATGGACCCACGGGTAAGGGACATATGGCAAACAAGTTAGGAGGGCGGCGGCGAAGCAGAGGCGTATGGGCGGTCTGTTGCCCTTGAGCCGACAACCTTGCCTTCGCGTTGAACCTCCCGGTGGCACACCCGCGTACTGCTTCCCGACGTGACACTTGGCTTCACAACGGAGGAGCACCATGGAGGTGCGGCGACGGGTCGCCCTGGCGGGCGGCGCGACGGCGGCGAGCTTCACGCTCGCCGCATGCGGCGGGTCCTACGGATTCGGCGTCTCTTCCTCGGATGGCATCTCTTCCCGGCGCGTGCCGGCGAACACCGCGCCGATCGGCGCGGTGCCCCAGGCGCAGACCACCGAGCGCAGCCTGCGCGCGATCACCCATTCCGCGCTGGGCCGCATGATCATGAACGGCGGCGGCCGCACCCTCTACCGGTACGACCAGGACACCGCGAACCCGTCGCGCTCGAACTGCATCGGCGCGTGCGCGCAGAACTGGCCGCCGGCGCGATGGTTCCCGGACATGAAGATCACCGGCGTGGACCGGTCCCTGGTCGGCCGGATCCAGCGCCCGGACGGGACCCTGCAGCTCACCGTCGCCGGCTGGCCGATGTACATGTTCACCAAGGACATCGGTCCCGGTGACGCCCGTGGCCAGGGCCAGAACGGCGCCTGGTGGGTGACCAGGCCCAACGGGGCCAAGAACCAGGCCTCCACCCGCGTCGCGCGCGAGTTCGCCGCCGGAGAGGCAACCGGGGCCGGAGGCGCCAACGGAGGCGGGACCGGTACCGGTACCGGCGCCGGGACTGGGAACGGCGTAGGAAACGGGAACGGCACTGGGACGGGCAACGGCACTGGCACCGGAAACGTCCCCGGAACTGGGAACGTCCCTGGGAACGGGACTGGAAACGTCCCCGGGAACGGCACAGGCAACGGGAACGGCACGGGGGCCGGGACGGGGAACGGGACCGTGGCCGGAGGCGGGTACGGAGGCGGATCGCCGCCGGGCGGCTGAGCCCGGCGCCCATCGCCCGACCGAGCACTCGCCCCCGTACCTCCCCACCCAGCCGGAGACCCCGATGGCCCACCGATCCCCCACCGCCGCACCGGACCGCCCCGCCGGCCCGTGGAGCTGGTTCCGCGGCTCGCGCCCGCCGGACGGCGTGGACGACCAGGTGATCGTGACCGAGCTCTACCGCGTGTACGGCCGCCCGCTGCTGTCGTTCGTGCTCCGCCTCACCGGCGGCGACCGGCACTGGGCCGAGGACGTCGTCCAGGAGACGATGATCCGCGCCTGGCGCAGCGCCGGGCAGCTCGACGAGAACGCCGCCTCGCTGCTGCCCTGGCTGGCGACGGTGGCACGGCGCATCGTCATCGACGATCAGCGCCGCAAGAACGCCCGGCCACAGGAGGCCGGCGAAGGCCCGCTGGAGAACCTGCGGGCCCCGGACGGGATGGAGAATCTCCTGCGCTCCGTGGTCGTCTCTGAGGCCCTGCTGTCCCTATCGCCCGCCCATCGAGAGATCCTCAACGAGACGTTCTTCCGGGACCGTACGGTGAACGAGGCCGCAGGCCATCTGGGCATCCCCGTGGGCACGGTCAAGTCACGGGTCTATTACGCGCTCCGGGCTCTTCGGGTCGCTCTGGAGGAAAGGGGCGTCACGCCATGACCGCCGGCACCCAGCACATCGACGTCGGCGCGTACGCCCTCGGTCTCCTGGAGGAGCCCGACCGGCGCGCGTTCGAAGCCCATCTGTCCGGCTGCCTGCCGTGCCACGAGGAACTGGGCGTGCTGCGCAGCGTGGCCGCCACCCTCGACGGCATCGCGCCGATCGAGGATCCCGTCCGCACCTTTCCCGCCGAGCCCGATCCCTCCAAGGTGTCGGACCTGCTGCAGCGCCGCGCCCGCCGGGAGCGGAGCCGCCGGATCTCCCGGACGATGCTCAGCGCGGCGGCCGGAGTCGTGCTCCTGGCCGGAGCGTTCGGCACGGGCCTCACGCTGTCGTCCAGTGACGACGGGCAGCAGCAGCCGCCGGCCAAGGCCGACGGCGGCGTCGCGGCCCTCCTGCAGAACGGGCATCGTGTCTCCGCGAACGACCCGGGCACGGGTGTCAACGGCACGGTGGCCATGGAGCCCAAGATGTGGGGCACCAACATCGGGTTCGAGCTGAGCAAGGTGCGCGGCCCGCTGGAGTGCGAGCTGGTGGCGATCGACAAGAGGGGCCGTGCGCACACGGTCATGGGCTGGTCGGTCCCGCGCAAGGGTTACGGGCAGCCCGACTCCCCCGCGCCGTTGACCGCGCAGGGAGGAACGGCCCTCAAGCCCAGCGAGATCGCGCGCTTCGAGGTGCGGACCATCGGCACGCAGCGCACGCTGCTGACGATCCCGACGTAGGGGCTCAGCCGCCGGGGAGGACGGCGGCCCGGTGGCGGGCGAGGGCCAGCGCGGGATAGCAGTCCTGCGGGATCTCGCCCGCGGTGTCGAGGGCGGCGCGTAGCCGCCTTCCGACCGCCTTGGGGTCATACGGCTGGACGACGCAGAGCTCGGCCTGCATCGCCTGCCTCGCGGCCGCCATCAGCGCGGGGACGTCCCCGACGATGACGATCTCGCTCGGCACGTCCCCGTGCGCCAGCCGCACGGCCAGGGCGTGGAGGTCGCCGCCGCCCTCGTACCGGAACTCGCAGATGAGACGGTCGCCGTCGAGCGGCCCCTCCTGGATCAGCCACACCTGGCCCGGCGTCACCTTGCCGAGGGCGCTCAGCCAGGACGGCTCGGCGAGGTTGCGCACCCCGTCGGCGGCCTTGCCGGCGGCGCGGCGGCCCTCGACCGGGCCGATCGCCTCCAGCGCCCGCAGGAAGGCGTAGGCCCCGGGCGTCCCGGCGGCCCGCAGGCTCATCATCAGGTCCGCCATCGCGGCCCGCCGCCCCCGCAGGTCGGGGGCGGCGGCCTCGAGGGCCCCGAGCTGGGCGGACGTCCACACCTCGGCCTGGAGCGCGCCCGGCAGCGAGGGCAGCTCGTCCGCCGCCCGGACGTACGCCTCGTACACCTCACGCAGTCCGGGCAACATCAGCCGGGGGCTCTTCGCAGTCACGCGCCCCAGGATACTGACCGGTAAGCAACCGCCCGTCAGGCACCTGACCGGGGGGCAACCGGCCGGCGGGCACCTGACCGGGCGCGCCCGACCGGGCAACAGCACCCGGCCAGGCGGCACCCGACCGGCAAGCGACGGGCCTCAGGGGCTCAGCGGGACAGGCGGCGGTAGCGGCGCACCGACAGCGGCAGGAAGACCGCGATGATCACCAGTGGCCAGAGCACCGCCAGCAGCAGGCTGTGCTCGCCGGCCCACGAGCCGGTGCTCGTCAGCCCCGGGTTGCCGAACAGGTCCCGCGTCGCGGTGGCCGTCGCCGACATCGGGTTCCATTCGGCGATCACGCCGAGCCAGCCCGGCATCGTGCTGGGCGCGATGAGGGCGCTGGACAGGAAGCTGATCGGCCAGACCAGGATCTGCACCGCCATGATCGACTCCGGTCCCTTGGCGACCAGACCGAGGAAGGCGCCCATCCAGAGCAGCGAGAAGCGCAGCAGGAGCAGCAGCCCGAACGCCATCAGCGCCTTGCCTGCGCCCTCGTGCCACTGCCAGCCGATGAGCAGCCCGCAGCCCATCATCACCGCCAGCGAGACCACCGAGTTGACCATGTCGGCGGCGCACCGGCCGACGACGACCGCCGACGACGCCATCGGCATGGAGCGAAATCGGTCGGTGACGCCCTTGGCCGCGTCGTTGGCGATCGCGGCGAAGGTCGCCTCCACGCCGAAGACCATGGTCATGGCGAACATGCCGGGCATGATGAACTCCCGGTAGTTGCCGCCGCCCGGCACGTTCATCTGGCCGCCGAACAGGTAGCCCATGATCAGGACCATCATCACCGGGAACAGCAGCCCGATGAGCAGTTCGTCGACCCGCCGGGCCCAGTGCGCGAACGCGCGCAGGGTGATCGTCCAGGCGTCGGCGAGGCCCCACCGGAGCCGCCCGGCCACGCCCTTCGGCGGTTCGGGGATCGAGATGACCGTCATGCCGATGCCTCCTCCTTGGTGAGGTGCAGGAACACCTCGTCGAGCGTGGGGCGCCGCAGCCCGATGTCCTCGACCGCGATCCCGGCGTCGGCCAGCGCCCGGACCGCCTCGGTGAGGGCCGCCACCCGCTCGGTGACGGGCGCGTCGATGCGCCGGGTGTCGGCGTGCACGTCGGCGCCGCGGCCGCCGATCCGGCCGATGATCTCGGCCGCCTTGGCGAGGTCGGGCGCGTCGCGCACCACGACGTCGAGCCGGTCGCCGCCGAGCCGGGACTTGAGCTGCGCCGGGGTGCCGGAGGCGATGATCCGCCCGTGGTCGACGACCGAGATGTCACCGGCCAGCTGGTCGGCCTCCTCCAGGTACTGGGTGGTGAGCAGCACGGTCGTGCCGCCGCCGACCAGCGCGCGGACGGCGTCCCACACCTCGATCCGGCTGCGCGGGTCGAGGCCCGTCGTGGGCTCGTCCAGGAACAGCACCGGCGGCGCCAGGATCATGCTCGCCGCCAGGTCGAGCCGCCGCCGCATGCCGCCCGAGTAGGTGGCCACGGGCTTGGCGGCGGCGTCCCGCAGCCGGAACCGCTCCAGCAGTTCGTCGGCCCGGCGCCGCGCCGTGCGCGTGTCCAGGTGGTAGAGCCGCCCGAACATGACGAGGTTCTGCCGGCCGCCGAGCACCTCGTCCACCGCGGCGTGCTGGCCGACCAGCCCGATCCGCGACCGCACCTTCGCCGCCTGCCGCCCCACGTCGTGCCCCGCGACCTCGGCGCGCCCGGAGTCCGGCCGGGTCAGCGTCGTCAGCACCCGGACCAGCGTGGTCTTGCCCGCGCCGTTCGGCCCGAGCACGCCGTGCACGGTGCCGGCGGGCACCGTGATGTCGACCCCGTCGAGGGCCTGGGTGTCGCCATATCTCTTGCGCAGCCCCTCGGCCACGACCGCGAACTCTGCGGAGCCCATCGCATCCTCCAACCATGTACGTCGTACGGAATATAACGTACACCGTACAAAGTTTCGCGTGCGAAAGAATGGACGACCATGGAGTACAGCGGCACCGGAGACCCGAAGCGCAGCCTTGAGCTGCTGTGGGGCGTGCAGGAGCGTCCCCGGCGCGGTCCCAAGCCCAAGCTGACCGTCGAACGGATCGTCACGACCGCGATCGAGCTCGCCGACGCCGCCGACCTGGACGCCCTCTCGATGCGCCGCATCGCCGACGAACTCGGCGTGGCCGCCATGTCGATCTACACCTACGTGCCGTCCAAGGCCGAGCTGATCGACGTGATGATGGACCGCGTCCTCGGCGAGCTCGTCCCGCCCGACGACGTGCCCGGCGGCTGGCGCCCCAAGCTGGCGCACATCGCCCGCCAGAACTGGGACCTCTACCACCGGCACCCCTGGCTCCTGCAGATCTCCACCAGCCGCCCCCCGATGGGCCCCAACCTCATCGGCAAGTACGAGTACGAGCTCCGCGCCGTCGACGGCCTCGGCCTCACCGACGTGGAGATGGACTCGGTGATCTCCCTCGTCACCGGCCACGCCCAGAGCTCGGCCCGCGTCTCGGTGAACGCCGCGCAGGCCGAACGGCGCACCGGCATGACCGACGAGCAGTGGTGGGAGGCGACCGGCCCGGTGCTCGGCGAGGTCCTGGAGCCCGGCGCCTACCCGCTGGGCTCCCGGGTCGGCACCGCCGCCTCCATGGCCTATGGCGGCGCCATCGGCCCCGAGCACGCCTTCGAGTTCGGCCTGGACCGCATCCTCGACGGCATCGCCTCCCTGATAACCACCCGCACCACCTCCGAGTGACCACCACGCGTCCAGCCACCGACGCGCATCCTCACAACGTCACGCCCGACAGCGGTGGTTAGCGGCGGGGGTTGGGGCGGCGGGTGGCGGGTGCCTGGGCCGGGTCTTCCGGCCAGGGGTGGCGGGGGTAACGGCCGCGGAGTTCGGCGCGTACCGCCTTGTAGCCCTCCTGCCAGAACGAGGCCAGGTCGGCGGTGACCGCGGCGGGACGGCCCGCCGGGGAGAGCAGGTGGACGACGAGGGGCACCCGGCCGCCGGCCAGCGCGGGAGCGGCGGTCCAGCCGAAGAGCTCCTGCAGCTTGACGGCCAGGACGGGCCGCTCGCCCGAGTAGTCGACGCGGACCCGGGAGCCGGACGGCACCTCGATCCGTTCGGGCGCCATCTCGTCGAGCCGGGCCGCGCACTCCCAGGGCAGCAGGCCGCGGAGTGCGGCCGTGACGTCGATCTTCGCCAGGTCGGACCGGCGGCGGGCGCCGGCGGGCATCCAGTCCAGGGCGTGGTCAAGGAGCGCCGCGTCGTCCATTGCGGGCCATGGGTCGCCCAGGGCGTCGTGGCAGAACGCGAGGCGTTCGCGTAGAGCGGTCGCGGCGGGCGTCCAGGTCAGGAGGGAGAGCCCGGCGTCGCGGAGGCCCGCGGCGAGGGCTTCTTGTACGAGGCCGGGATCGGGGGCCGTCAGGGGGCGGGCGCTGAGCTCGATCGCGCCTAGCCGTTCGACCCGGCGGGCGACCACGTCGCCGTCCCGCCAGGCGATCTCGTCCGCTGTTCGGAGCAGGGGGGCGGCGGCGAGCCGCGCGACGTCCTCGTCGATCACGACCGCCTGCCGGACGCGGGCCGACGGCGCCCCGGCGGGACGGTCGGCGACGGCGACCGCGAGCCAGCCGGCGCGGGCCGCGGCGAGCGCCGAGCCGTCGGAGAGCAGGGTCGCGCCGGTGCCCGACGCCATGAGGTAGGCGCCGCCGGGGCGTGCCCGTGCCACCCGTTCGGGGAACGCGAGCGCGACGACCGTCCCGGCCGCCACGTCGTCGGTGAGGTGGGGGGCGCGACCGGAGCCGTCCGGGAGGGCCTGCTCCAGGCGGCGGACCTCGTCCCGCCAGCGGGCGGCGTGCGCGTCGGCGGGCGGGCCGCCGCGGCGGAGCGAACGCCAGGCCGCGGCGAGGTCGTCGCCCGTGCCGCGCGGCGGCGGCTCGGAGAGCAGCGCCACGATCTGCGCGGCGTTCCGGCGGCCGACCCGCGGCGCGCCGTCCAGCAGGGCACGGGCGAGCCGGGGATGGACGCCGACGCGCGCCAGCCGACGCCCGCGCTCGGTGGCCCGGCCGTCGTCCTCGACGGCGCCGATCGCCGTGAGGGTCGCGCGGGCCGCTTGCAGCGCCGCGTCCGGCGGCGGGTCGAGCAAGGCCAGGCCGCGCGCGTCGGGCTCGCCCCAGCAGGCGATCTGGAGGGCGAACGAGGTGAGGTCGGCCAGCTCGATCTCGGGCCGGGGCCGGCCGGGCAGCCGCTCGTGCTCGGCCTCGCTCCAGCACCGGTAGACGGCGCCGGGCGCTTCGCGTCCCGCCCGCCCGGCGCGCTGCTCGGCCGCGGCACGCGAGGCGCGGACCGTGGTCAGCGCGCCCAGCCCGCGAGCGTGGTCGGTGCGCGGCTCGCGGGCCAGGCCGGAGTCGACGACGATCCGCACGCCGGGCACGGTGAGGCTCGACTCGGCGACCGACGTCGCCAGCACGACCCGCCGCCGCTCCCCCGGCGCGAGCACCGCGTCCTGCGCCGCGGGCGGCGCCTGGCCGTGCACCTGGAGCACGTCGGCCGAGGCGAGGCCCGGCAACATCCCGGCGACCCTGGCGATCTCTCCGACGCCGGGGAGGAAGCACAGCACGTCGCCGTCGCGCTCGGCCAGCGCGCGGCGCACCAGGCCGGCGACGTGCGCCAGCAGCGCCGGATCGACCCGCATCCCGTGCGGGGGCGGCAACGTCCGTTCCGGCGGCGCCCAGACGGCCTCGACCGGATGGAGCGCCGCCTGCGTCTCGACGACCGGCGCGGGACCGCCGTCGCCCCTGTCGCCGCCGCCGAGCAGGCGCGACCACGGCGCGGTGTCCGCGGTCGCGGACGCGGCGACCAGCCGCAGGTCCGGCCGGAGCGCGGCACGGACGTCGAGCAGGAACGCGAGGGTCGTGTCGGCGTCGAGGTGCCGCTCATGGCACTCGTCCAGCATGACCGCCGACACGTCCGCGAGCTCGGGATCGTGCTGGAGCCGCTGGAGCAGCACGCCGGTCGTCACGACCTGCACCCGCGAGCCGGGCCGGTGCTCGCCGCGGACCGTGAAGCCGACCCTGTCGCCGACCCGCTCCCCCAGCAGCCACGCCATCCGGCGGGCGGCCGCACGCGCCGCCAGCCGCCGCGGCTCCACCACGATCACCTGCCCGCCGCCGCGCGGGGTCTCGTCGTCGAGCAGTCCGGCGAGGGCGAGGGGTACGAGCGTCGTCTTGCCCGTCCCGGGCGGCGCGGCCAGCACGGCCACGCCCCCCTCGGACAGCGCCGAACGGAGGGCGGGAACGGCATGGCGGACGGGCAGCCCGGAAAGGGCCTCCCGGCGGACGGTCTGCATCGGGCCAGTCTTCCGCATCGGTCAAATGCCGTGCCACCGAAACTGGTCCCGGACCTTGCGGTGATAGTTGCACCGCGCATTTCTATAAACGGCTGAGCTGCAATAACGCAACCGCTTTTCGTTTCCTTTACGCTCGACTTTCCTAACCAGGGTGGCCCTTCCCGCCAATCACCGGGTATGCCTCATAATCAGGGACGTAGCCGCAGGTACACGGAGGTTCGGATGATCGGCAGCTCAATCTATCTCAGGGATCGGACAGCGTTCACCGGTGGGTCTCCACAGGCCGTCTACGAAGAACTCTGGCAGCAGGGCCGGAAGGGCAGACTGCGTACCCGCGCAATTCTCTCCGGCGCCACTCTGATACTCTGCTCGCTGCTGGTCAACGCCGTTCTGGGCCTTGTGATGGCACTGCTGGTGGCGGCCGCCGACACCTACTTCCATTGGCGCGGATACAACGCCTGCCGTGTCTGGCGGCTGGGGCTGCGCGGCGACCAGCGGATGAACCGGCTGCTCCGCTTCACGCTCGAACGCCGCGGCCACCGCGTGCTGCACGCCCGCACCGTGCCCGGCCAGGCGGTCATCGACCAGTTGCTCGTCGGGCCCGGCGGGGTCTGGCTGATCCACAACGAGGCCTGGCATCCCGAGGCGGAGATCACCCAGCACGGCGGCAAGGTCTTCATCGACGGCCGCACGCAGTCGGCGCTGGTGCGGCAGCTCACCGGCGCCGCGGCGAGCGCCTCCCGGCTGCTGTCGGACCGGACGGGCCTGCGCGTCCAGGTGATGCCGCTGCTCGCCGTGCACGGCGGCCAGCTGACCAGGTCCCCGTTCACCGCCGACGGCATCGTCTTCGCCCGGCCGCTGCGGCTGCTGCGCTGGGCCAGGCGGCACCCGGACGCCGAGTTCACCGCCTCCGAGGTGGAGCTCATCGCGCAGGCGGCCGTCCACACCCTTCCGATCGGCGGCCGGACCATGTCGCCCGCGGCCTGATCCGGGGAATCGGCCGGCGCGGGCCGTCTCGGATCAGCTCGTTCCGGCGGGCGCGGAGCCGGCGCCCGCCGGACGGGTCCGGCGCAGCCAGTAGAGGCCGACGACCGGCAGCACCAGCGGGATGAAGCCGTAACCACGGCCGAAGCCCGACCACACCGTCGCGTCCGGGAAGGCGCCCGGGTCGGCCAGGCTCAGCGTGCCGACGATCAGCACGCCGGCCAGCTCGACCGACAGCGCGGCGAACGCGACGCGGCGGGACGTCCGGCCGCCGAGCGCGAGCGCCACGGTGGCCAGAATGTAGATGAGCGCCGCCAGCGCCGACAGCGTGTAGGCCAGCGGCGCCTCGGAGAACTTGGTCGCGATCTGCACCCCGGCCCGCGCCCCCGCCGCCAGTGCGAAGATCGCGTACACCGCGACCAGCAACCGCCCGGGCCCGCTCCGCGTCGCCGCGGCGTCCGGGGGGAGCGGCTCAGACATCGCCGCTCCAGATCTGGTTCATGCGGACGATCATCACGGCCACCGACAGGCAGGCGACGACGATGACGCCGGGGCCCCAGCGGGAACGCTCCAGCATCCCCCAGCCCGCGCCCGCGGCCGGGATGAGCAGGATGCCCAGCATGTAGCCGATGAACGTGGCCGAGTCACGCGGCCCCTCGTCGTCGGCGAGCTTGAGGAAGCCGAGCACCGCCTGGAGGACGAGCAGCACCTCGACGACGCCGAGCGCGATGAGGTGGCCCCAGTCCATCGGCCGGTCGCGCAGGGCCGTCACCAGGCTGTAGGCGGCGCCGAGCAACGAGACCACGATGATCGTGGTGGCCAGCCAGTTCGTCACGGCAAGAGAGTACTACGCCGTGTAGAGCTCACCGCCGGCAGCGCCGGCCGCAGCTCTGGCGGCGACTTCGGCGGCGCGGCACCGCGGCACCGCGGCGCACGGAACGGTGACCGGTTTCTCACCGGGCGGCCGGTAGTTTCGGCATCGAACGGGCACGACGTGGGATCATGAGGCGCGTGGACACGCTCGAGTGGCTCAACCTGACCAGACACGGAGAGAGCACCGGCAACCTCGCCTACCGCGCGGTGGAGGGCACCGACGCGGAGGAGCTGGGGCTTCGCGAACGCGACGCCGACATCCCGCTGACCGACACCGGGAGAGAGCAGGCGGCGCTGCTGGGCCGCTGGCTCACCGGGCTCCCCGAGGACGAACGTCCCACCGTTGCCGTGGCCTCCCCCTACGTCCGCGCGCTCGACACCGCGCGCATCGCCCTCGCGCAGGCCCCGTACGAGATCCCCCTTGAAGTCGACGAACGGCTCCGCGACCGGGAGCAGGGCGTCCTGGAGGGGCTCACCCCGCGCGGCATCGGGCTGCGGTTCCCCGAGGAGGCCCTGCGGATGCGGCGCCTCGGCAAGTTCTACCACCGGGCGCCGGGCGGCGAGTCGTGGGCCGATCTGGCGCTGCGGCTGCGGAGCTTCTACCGCGATCTCGGCGAGACCGCGTGCGGCGGTCGGCCGCTGGTCGTGACGCACGACGCGATCATCGTCATGACCCGGTATCTGGTGGAGCGGCTCTCGGAACGCGAGATCATGGAGATCGAGCGGGAGCCCGTCGCCAACTGCTCGGTCACCCGCTGGCAGGACGACGGCGGCACGCTGCGCCGCCGCACGTACAACGCCTGCGACCATCTCGTCCCCGTCGACGCCGGCAACGTCTAGGCGCCCTCGTCGAGGCGGGAGGCGACGGTGACGCGCCGCGGATCGCCGGGCGGGAGGAAGGTGTCGAGCCGTTCCAGCACCTCGATGTCACTGCGGCCGGGCTCGGCCTGCGCGTAGGCCCACAGCGGCTCGGCGCCGCCGCGGTCGAGCACCTGGCGGCGCAGGCGCGCGGCGAGCTCGTCCCGCTCGACGCGGATGGCCGGGGCGTCCGACCCGGGCAGGAGCTCACCGCGGTACAGGCGCACCGCCGACACGACGTCGCCCTCGTCCAGGAGCCGGCGGACGGCGAGGAAGTCGGCGTCGACCTCGCAGGCGAGCCGGTAGGGCTTGGCCCGGACGAGATCGCCCAGCTGGGCCCGCAGCCGGTGGATCTCGGCGCGGATGGTGACGGGGTTGCCCACGTCCCCGTACAGCTCCAGCGACAGCCGGCCGGCGTTCAGCCCGCGCGGATGCAGCGCCAGCAGCGCGATGATCTCGGCGCGGCGCAGCGACAGCGGCAGGCGGCGGCCGTCGAGCCGCGCGTGCGGCCGTTCGGTGCCGAGCAGCGAGAGCGTCAGCAGTGGCCGCGCCGCGGGGCGCGGCTCGCAGGCACCGCCGGACGGGACGCCGTCCGGGCCGGGCAGCCGGACGAGGAACAGCTCGCCGACGGGCTCGGCCACGGCCTGGCTCCCGTCGGGCAGCGTGAGGGCGAGGCCCGGCGCCGGGACGGGAAGGCGCAGCCCGTGCCAGCCGGCGGGCTCACCCGCCAGGACGCGTCCGGTCGGGGTCACGAGCATCCCCCGCTCGCCGCGCAGGGCCCGCAGGTGACGCATGCCGCGTTCGCGCAGCCGCTCGTCGCGCCTGCGCATCTCCATCTCCAGGTGTGCCTCGGCGAGCTGCGCCGCCGCGCCGACGAGCGCCAGCGTGGCCGGGTGGAGCGCCGCCACGGTCGCGCTCACGTCGATGCAGCCGATCATGGCGCCCGAGTCGGGGTCGGTGATCGGCGCGCCCGCGCACGACCATCCGTGCAGGACGCGGGCGACGTGCTCGGCGGAGTAGACGTACTCCGGGCGCCCGGAGGCCAGCGCCGTGCCGATGCCGTTGGTGCCGATGGACCCCTCCGACCAGCAGAAGCCCTCGGTCAGGCCGACCCGTTCGGCCTGGCGCCGGACCTCGCCGGGCCCCTCCGTCCACAGCGCGTGCCCCTCGCCGTCGGTGATGACCATGAGATGCGCGGTCTCGTCCGCGACCTGCCGCAGCAGCCCGCGGAGGATCGGCAGGTGCCGGTCGAGCGGGTGGGCGGCGCGGGCGTCGGCGATGACGTCGCGGTCGTACACCAGCGGCGCCGACGCGACCGCGGTGTCGACCCCCGCTCGCCACGACCGCCGCCACGACGCGGAGATCGACGGCCGGGCGCCGGCCGGATCGGCCGACTCGTGCGCCGCGCTGAGCGCGCGGAGGCGATCGGAGGCGTCCCGGCACGCGTGGGGGCGAGGTTGCGCCGGTGCGGTGGAGCCATGTCCCATCGACACTCCCGCGGGAAGGAGAACGTGGATCGAACCGAGCATCGCCTCATCCGGCAGGCGCCGCAACCGGTTCAGGGTAACGCGCCTACCTTGCCGTTAGCACATACGGTGAACGCCCGACTGCAACGTGCTTGCAACGTCCTTGTGACTAACGTGCGGCCTCACCCGGCCGGGGCAACCGGCCTCGAAGCCGGGACCGGCCGTGTCGGGCGCCCCCGGGGGGAGGCGCCCGGTGCGGTGGGTCTGGCCGCCTGCGGCCAGAGGCGCGAGAGGGATGGTCGTTGTTGTGTCTGACCTGTAATCGTGTACGCCCTGCGGAGAGCCGGGACGACTACACCACCGCCAGGGCGCGGCTGATCGTCGACCATGGGCTTTGCGTGTGCCCGGCGGCCGGCCACCGGCCCGGCGGCGCCGCCCGTTCACCCACGCCGGGTGAACCGGCCGCGTACGCGACGTAGTTCACTCCATGAACACCTGAATGAAATGCTCTGTTCACGCCCGATTCGCCTACAGTTTAGGTGGCGTCCCCCGCGTCAAGATCCCCCACTCCAGAGGAGCATCATGACCGTGTTCTCGGGTCCCGTCCGCCGCGTCGCCGCCGAGGCGGAGCGCCGGCTGCGCGAGGGCGCCGCCCTTCTCGCCCGGCTCGGCCAGGACACCCGGGAACGGCCGGCGGAGCTGGCGCGGCTGCAAGCCTACGACGATCGTATCCAGCGGCTGGAGGAGACGCTCAAGGAGCAGGACGCCGGCCTGCGCGGCCTGCGGACCGAGCTCGACTCCCTCGTCGTCCAGCTGAACGACCGGCTCCTGCCGCGCATCGACGAGCGCATGGACGACGCCGAACGCGACCTCACGGTGGTCGCGACCACCCTCGTGCGCGCCGGCAAGGACACCGCGGGCAACAGCAGCCGCCTGGAGCACGTCGAGCAGCGGGTCGCCGACCTGCGCGGCAAGCTGGCGCGGATGGAGCAGCGCTCCGGCCTGTGGCGCGAGCTCCAGGGCAACATGGCCAGGCTCGGCGACGACGTGGACGCGCTGCGCACGCGAATGGGCGGCCGTGCGGGCGAGCCCGTGAACGTCGCCGGACCGGAGCCGGTCGCCGACCCGATGGGCGAGCGCGTCCTCTGATCCCGGCCGGTGGAAGATGGGGGCATGACAGCATCTTCCAGCGCACAGCCGTCCGGGACTCCGGGCGGAGAGCGAGTGATCGTGGTGGCGGGCGCCGGCGGGGCCGCCGGGAATGCCGTCGTCCGCGCGCTGGCCGCGAGCGGGGCACGGGTCGTCGCCGCCGACCGGATACCGCGCGAGTGGGACGACGAACGGATCTCACCCGTCGTCGTGGACCTGCTCGACGCCGCCGCGACCCGGGCCTGGGCGGGCGCGGTCGTGGCCGAGCACGGCCGGGTCGACGGGCTGATCCACCTGGTGGGCGGCTGGCGCGGCGGCACGCCCTTCGCCGAGACCGACCTGGCCGACTGGGCGTTCCTGCACGACCTGCTCGTCCGCACCCTGCAGCACACCACGCTCGCCTTCCACGAGCACCTCGCGCGCAGCCCGTACGGGCGGGTCGCGATCGTGTCGCAGCACTCCGCGCAACGCCCCGCGCAGGACATGGCCGCCTACTCCACCGCCAAGGCCGCGGCCGAGGCGTGGATCCTGGCGCAAGCCGACGCCTTCGGGACGACCGCTGCCGCGTCCGCAGGCGCCGATGACGTGCCTGTGGGCACCGGTGACGCGCCCGTGGGGAACGCGGCCGCGACCATCCTGGTGGTCAAGGCACTGCTGACGGATGCGATGCTGAAGCAGAGTCCGGACGACTCCTTTCCCGGGTTCACGCATGTCGACGACCTGGCCCAGGCCATCGCGGACCTGTGGACCCGGCCCGCCGAACAGCTGAACGGAAGACGCCTTGACCTCTCCCACTCCTGAATCCCCCGGGCCCGCCGTCCGTACGTTCGCCAGCGACAACCGGTCGGGCATCCACCCCGAGGTCCTGGCCGCCATCGCCACCGCCAACGAGGGACACCAGACCGCCTACGGCGACGACGTGATGACCGCCCGGCTGCGCGAGGTGTTCAAGCGGCATTTCGGTGCGCGCACCGAGTCGTTCCCGGTGTTCAATGGGACGGGCGCCAACGTGGTCGGGCTGCAGGCCATGTCGGACCGGTGGAGCGCGGTGATCTGCGGCGGCTCGGCCCACATCAACACCGACGAGGGCGGCGCGCCCGAGAAGGTGGCCGGGCTCAAGCTGATCCCGGTGCCCGCCCCGGACGGCAAGCTGACGCCGGAGCTGGTCGACCGGTACGCGACGGGCTTCGGCGACCCGCAGCACGCGCAGCCCAAGGTCGTGTCCCTCACCCAGAGCACCGAGCTGGGCACCGTCTACACGGCGGAGGAGATCGCCGCCGTGTCCGCCGCGGCGCACGAGCGCGGCCTCCTCGTCCACATGGACGGCGCCCGCATCTCCAACGCCGCCGCCGCGCTCGGCGTGCCCATGCGGGCCATCACGACCGACGCGGGCGTGGACGTGCTGTCGTTCGGCGGCACCAAGAACGGGCTCATGCTCGGCGAGGCGATCGTCATCCTCAATCCGGACGCCGTGCGCGGCACGCTCTACCTGCGCAAGGCGGGCATGCAGCTGGCGTCGAAGATGCGATTCGTGTCGGCCCAGCTCGTCGCGCTGCTCGACGGCGACCTGTGGCTGCGCAACGCCGCGCACTCCAACGCCATGGCACGGGCGCTGGAAGCGGCCGTCCGCGATCTGCCGGGCGTACGGATCGTCCGGCCGGCCGAGGCGAACGCGGTGTTCGCGATCCTGCCCAAGGACGTCACCGAGCGCCTGCAGAAGCGTTTCCCGTTCTACACGTGGGACGCGCGGACGGGTGAGGTCCGGTGGGTCACCTCGTTCGACACGACCGAGGGCGACGTCCAGGCGTTCGCGGCCGCGCTGGCCGAGGAGCTCGCCGCCTGAGCGTCGCTCGGCGGCCCGGAGGTCCGGGGGCTGGGTCCGGGGGTCCGGCACCCCTGACCGAGCACTTGCTTGGTCGTCCGGCTATCGTGGTGTCGAACTGGATTCGGTACAGGAGGCGAGCCTGATGGCCAACCGCACCTTCGTCGTCGGCGTGGGCATGACCAAGTTCGAGAAGCCGGGCTCCCGCGACTGGGAGTACCCCGACATGGCCAAGGAGGCCGTCGGCAAGGCCCTGGCGGACGCGGGCATCGCCTACGACCGGGTCGAGCAGGCCTACGCCGGCTCGATGTACGGCGCGATGGGCCAGCGCGCCCTCTACGAGACGGGCATGACCGGCATCCCGGTGATGACCGTCGCCAACGCGTGCGCCACCGGTTCGAGCGCCCTCTTCCTCGCGCGGCAGTCGGTGCGCGGCGGGCTGGCCGACTGCGTGCTCGCCCTCGGCATGGAGAAGATGCAGAAGGGGTCGCTCGGCGCGGGCGTCGGCAAGTCGAAGGTGACCATCATCGACCACCACCTCAACTCGATGGTGGAGGGCCGTCCCTGGGAGATGGACAAGGCCCCGATGCCGCAGATGTTCGGCAACGCCGGGCGCGAGCACATGGAGAAGTACGGCTCGTCCGCCGACCATTTCGCCTGGATCGGGTGGAAGAACCACAAGCACTCGGTGAACAACCCGTACGCCCAGTTCCAGGACGAGTACTCGCTCGACGACGTCAAGAACGCGACGATGATCTTCGAGCCGCTGACCAAGTTGCAGTGCTCCCCCACCTCCGACGGCGCGGCGGCCGCGATCGTGGTGAGCGAGCGGTTCGTGGACGAGCACGACCTGTGGGACCAGGCGGTCGAGATCGCCGGGCACCACATCGCGTCCGACACCGCCGACAGCTTCGCCGACCACTCCTCGATCCAGGTCGTCGGGTTCGGCTGCTCGCAGCGGGCCGCGAGCAAGGCGATGGACGAGGCCGGGATCGGGATCGACGACGTCGACGTCATCGAGCTGCACGACTGCTTCAGCGCCAACGAGCTCATCACCTACGAGGCGCTGGGCATGGCCGCCGTCGGCGAAGGCCACAAGCTGGTGGACGACGAGGCGACCACATACGGCGGCAAGTGGGTGGTCAACCCGTCCGGTGGGCTCATCTCCAAGGGGCACCCGCTGGGCGCGACCGGGCTCGCGCAGTGCGCCGAGCTGACCTGGCAGCTGCGCGGCAAGGCCGACAAGCGCCAGGTGACCGACGCCAAGGTCGCCCTCCAGCACAACATCGGCCTGGGCAGCGCTTGCGCCGTCGCCGTCTACACGAAGCCGACCGCCTGAGCCCTGGGACCTGAGCCCCGACGACCGGGAATTGATGCAGGTGTAAGCCGTCCCCTGAGCGAGGAGCAAGTCTCCTCGCCCAGGGGACGCGCATGTGGACGGCCTCCGGGCAAGACATGAGACAGATATTGACTTTCGTCTCACGATCTCTACGCTGATAAGTGAGGGATCACTGGAGGTGCGATGCCCGTCCCGCCCGACCGCCCGGCCGCTCCCACCTCCTCTCCCGCCACCGCACCGATCGGGCCCGGCTCGCTCCTCTGGCGGTACGCCGCCGATCTGCGTTCCCTGATGCCCGGCGCGGCGGCCGGGCTCATGCAGCTGCTGCACCCCGGGATCGGTGCGGGCGTCGCCGAGCACTCGGCCTTCTTCGACGCCCCGTTCGACCGCATCTACCGTTCCGTCCCGCGGATCTGGGCGACGATACTCGCGCCGGACGCCGGGACGCGCGGCCTCGGCATCCGCGACCTGCACCGCGGCATCGGCGGCAAGGACGAGCACGCGCGCCGCTACCACGCGCTGGAGCCGGAGACGTTCTGGTGGGCGCACGCCACGTTCACCTGGGAGATCTTCAAGGCCGCCGAGCTCTTCCACCCGAAGCGGCTGACCGCCGACGACCACGAACTGCTCTACGCCGAGACCGTCACCTGGTATGCGCGCTATGGCGTGAGCATGCGCCCGGTGCCGGCGGACTACGCGGCGTTCCAATCGAAGTTCTGGCGTATCTGCGCCAAGGAACTGGAGCTCACTCCAGCGGCCGCCCGTGCGCTCGACATCGCCAAGCACGGCTCCGACACCATCTCGCTCGTGCCCGCACGTGGCGCTGTCCTGGACAGAGCCAGCAAGCTCGTGGCAGAGAAACCACTGCGGCTCGTCACGTTCGGCTGCCTGCCGTCGATCGTGCGTGAACGGTTCGACATCGCGTGGAGCGCCACCGACCAGGTCCGCTTCGCCGCGATAGCGCTGGCCAACCGGCAGGGATACCGGATGATGCCCACGCGTCTCAACCACTGGACGCTGCGCAGCACCCTTCGCTACATCGGGTCACAGACACGCGAACACCGCTACCAACCCGAGCCCGACCAGCCCGCCGCCTGACCCACCCGCTACCTGACCCACGCGCGCTGCCTGACCCACCCGCCGCCTGACCCAGACTGCTCGACCCAGACTGCTCGACCCGGACACTGCTTGACCCGGACTGCTTGACCCACGCCGCTTGACCCACGCCGCTTGACCCACGCTGCTTGACCCACGCCGCCGCTTGACCCACCCGCCACTCGTGCAAAGGGACCGTCGCGGTGACCTTCGATCGGTCGTACGTTCCACCGGTCTCGTCCGCATACAGTGAAAACGCGCCGCTGGAGGCGGCAGCGAACCGGCCATGATCCCGTCGTTTCCGTCCAACGTTCTTCCGCGATGAATCAACCGGTCGCATAACCTTCAACCGAAAAGCCGACAAATAAGGTGTGGAGACTATCGCCGCCGGCGCTGAACGCGCGGCGCCCGCCGGATTCTCGACTTCCGGCGGTCGCGCCGCCACCCCCGCACTCCGCCGTCCCCTCCGGCTCGCACTCCGCCGGACGTACCGGTCCCCCTATGCCCTGACCGCGATCCTGCTGGCCGCCGCCACCATGGTGACGGTGGCGCTGAAAGGCACCTCTCCTTTCGTCTCGGTCGCGACGGCGTTCCGGAACGTTCACTGGGAATTCGTGCCGGTTCTGGTCACGCTGTCAGTGCTGCACTACGTGCTCGCCGCCGTGACACTGCGCGGTGCGGCCGGGCGTCGCCTGCCGCTGTACACGACGACGCTGGCCCAGTTCACCGCCGCGGCCGCCAACCGCGTCACGCCCGGCGGTCTCGGCGCCGTGGCGGTCAACACTCGCTACCTGGTCTGCCGCGGTGTCCCGCTCGCGCACGCCGCCGTCGCGGTCGCCGTGATGCAGGTCGTCGGCATACCGGCCGATCTACTGCTGATGGGGGCCGTCCTCGGCATCGACGGCGGCGACGGGCGGGTGCTGGGCGCGATGGGCGCCCACGCGTCCCAGGTCGCCGGGATGGTTCCGCCGTGGCCGGTACTCGCGGGCGTCGGTGTCGTACTGCCCGCCGCGCTTCTGTGGGGCCGCCGAGCCGCGCGTTCGACCGCGGTAGAACGGACGCTCGGCGGACTCACTGACCTCTGCCGTCGTCCAGCCGACCTGGCCGTGACAGTGTGCGCCTCTGCGGCGACCACGTTCGTCATGGGGCTGGCCTTCGCTCTCAGCGTGCTCGCCGTACCAGGCGCGGCCGGGCCGGGCGACACCGTCACACTGCTGGCCGCCTACCTCGTAGGTGCCGCGGCAGGCGCCGCGCTGCCTTCGCCAGGAGGTGTGGGCTCCACCGAAGCCGCACTGGTCACGGCCCTGGCAGCACTGGGCATCGCTGCCGGGCCCGCTCTGCAGGCGGTGCTGCTGTTCCGCGCCATCACGTTCTGGGCGCCGGTCCCCATCGGTCTCCTGACGTGCCGCACCCTGCGCCGCGACCAAGCCGGTGGCGACCGGGCCAGTGGTGACCAGGTCACCAGCTGCCAGCTCACCAGCGGCCAGGTCAGTCCTGCGCCAGCCGTTCCAGAAGGTCTTGGAACTCAGCTGTGATCTTCACGCTCAGCGACTCCTCGCCGGGCTCCACCGCACCGGCCAGCAGGAGCGGCGTGCCCTCCTGCCACCAGTAGACGTTCGGGCTGACCGAACGCGGCCCCTCCTGGTACCCCGACCAGGCGATCTTGATCAGCAGGTCCATGGCGTTGAGCACGTCCATGCCGCGGATCGGGGCGGCGTGGATGACGCCCTGGACGGGCACCGTGACGAGCACGCCCTCGGGACCGGTGACCGGGTAGTCGCCCACCCAGACCGCGTGCGCGGTCACGTAGGCCGTCTCGCCGTGCAGCGTGGACAGCCGCACGCCGTCGAAGAGCTCCGACTCGACTTCGAGCGGCCCGTCACGCCGTACGTTGTCGTACGCGGCGCGGAACGCCTCGTCCGCCGAGACCGGCCAGGCCGCGGCCATGTCGGCGCGGACGAGCATGAGCGAGGTCGGCCGGTCGACCACCAGGATCTCGATGAGCCCCGGCGCGACCGGCCGCCGAACGATCTCCCCGGGCCCCACCTGGAAGTCGTCCGCGTACAGCCGCGTCCGCAGCAGCGGCCGGACGAGGCCGTAGTCCTCCAGGTCGAGCTCGTCCTCCTCGTCGACCTCGGTGGTCGCGATGAGGCTGCCCACGAAGTCGCTGACGACGGCGGCCCACTCCTCCCGGGGCTCGCGCGCGACCCACTGCCGCAGGTTGGTCAGCCACATCTGCAGCGGCGCGTCCCGTCCGGGCCGAGTGATCTCGACCTGGTCGCCGCTGATGATCCGGCACTGGTACCCGTGCTGCTCGACGACCGTGACGAGCAGCGCCAGGAGCGGGTCGTCGGCTATGGAGCGGTCCACCCATTCGCCTGGCCCCGCCTCCAGTACACCTCCTGCCTCCAGCACAGCAGGGGCGCCCTCGAACGTCCCCACCGCATCAGCGGCAGGCGGCACCCGGAATCCGCCAACCGGCTCGTCCTGGTTCCAAGGCGGAGTGCCATGCTCGCCAGAGGAATCTCCCAGCCCCTCAGACGGCGGCGGCTGCTCGCTCGGCTGTGGAGTGGCATCGGCGTTGGGCCGGCGCTTCCGGAACCACTTCATGGGGACCCCTCGACGGAAGGTTCGTCGTAACGGCCCAGCCTAGGGGTGGAGCCGGACAAAAGCCCGCACCTTTACATTGTAGATCAATTACAGCCGGAAGGCGTGACGGGCGTTGCCGGCCAGGAACGCCGCGCGGGCCGCGTCGTCCAGGCCGAGCTCGTCCAGGCCTTTCAGGGCCCGGTCCGGCGTGATCATCGGATGGTTGGTGCCGAACATGACCTTGTGGTGGCGATCCTCGGTCATGTAGCGGACCAGCTCAGGCGGGTAGCGCCGCACCGTGTACGCGGACGTGTCGATGTAGACGTTCGGGTGCTTGCGGCACACCGCGATCATCTCCTCCGTCCACGGGTATCCGATGTGGCCGCCGACGATGACGAGCTCGGGGAAGTCGAGCGCGACCTGGTCGATGTACGGAATGGGCCGTCCGGTCTCGCTGGGACGGAGCGGCCCGGTGTGCCCGACCTGCGTGCAGAACGGGATGCCCAGCTCGACGCACTCCGCGTAAAGGGGGTAGTACCTCCGGTCCGTGGGCGGTAGCTCCCACAGCCACGGAACGACCCGCAGCCCCTTGAAGCCGAGCTCGTTCACGCAGCGGCGCAACTCCCGGACGGCCTCCATCGGCTTGCGCAGATCGACGGACGCGACGCCCACGAGCCGTTCAGGCGCGACGGCCACGAACGAGGCGACCTCGTCGTTGCTCACCAGGGCGCCCTCCGGCCCGTACCACGCGCTGATCAGGCCGACGTCCACTCCCCCGCCGTCCATCGCGCCGATCGTCACCTCGACCGGGACCTCTTCGGCGGGCGGCTTCCGGCCGATCCACCGCCACAGCGATTCGAGCATCTCGTGCTGCAGGAACCGGACCGTCCCATGCTGCATCCAGGCGTCAACGATCATCGCCGTCTCCTTCCAGCGCACGCCAGGCCGCCCGTCCCAGCCGCGCGATCTGATGGTCCCCCGGGGTGGGGATCTCTCCGTTCAGCCACAGCCGGCAGAGCTCCTGCGCGGGGCCCAGCCACAACACGAACGTGGTCACCAGATCAAGCTCGGGCAGGGCTCCGTGATGAACGTGGGTCCGCCACCACGCGCGCACCTCGCTGAAGAACGCGCGGTTGCGGTCGGTGAGCTCGCCCCCGGCAGGCCGGCGTTCGGTGAAGAGGAACCGCGCTCGATCGGGGTGCTCCATGCACCACCTGACGTGGAACGCGACGACCGCCGCCACGCCCTCACGCGGGTCCTGGTACCGGCGCAGTTCCTTGACGAACGCCGCCTGGTACAGCTCGACGCACTCGACGAAGAGAGCCTCGACCAGCTCTTCCTTGCCTGCGAAGTGGTGATAGAAGCTTCCGACGCTCACTCCGCCGGCCTGCCGGAGGCGGCTCAGCGTCGTGCTCGCCACCCCGTCCCGCCCGAACAGCTCGAGCGCCGCGCGGAGCACCTTGTCCCGGCCGATCTCAGTCACAGAACATCATTCTGGATCACTAGAACAATGTTCTGCAAGTTATCCACAGTTCACGCGGCCCCTGCCGCCCGGCTCTGACCGGCGGCACCATCGGCGGCATGGACGTGACCTCCCTCCGCGCACGCGCCGAAGCGATGAGCCCCCTCCTGCCACCCGACGCGGTCATCGGCCGCCGCACGGCCGCGTGGATCTGGGGCCTCGACGTCTTACCGCCCGGCACGAACCAATCAGCCTGGAAGATCGAGTTACTGGTGCCGCCGGGCTCCGAGGCCGACCATCCCGGCTGCGAGTCGTTCGAGGGCAAACTGCCGCCCGAGCACGTCACTGTGAAGTCGGGCGTCCGCGTGACGACACCGACACGCACGGCACTCGACTGCGCCCGCTGGCTTCCCCGGCGTGAGGCGGTGGCCGCTCTCGACCAGTTCCTCCGTGACGGCGTCGACCTCGCGTCCCTCACCGAGATGGCGGCACCCGCCGGATACCGCCGCTCGAAACTCCTGCGCGCCGCCCTCGACGCCGCCGACCCCGGCGCGCAGTCGCCCGGCGAAAGCTGGACGCGCGTCACCGTCATCGACGCGGGTTTCCCACGCCCCCGCTCGCAGATCCCCGCAAGGGGCCCGCACGGCGCCTGTATCTACGTCGACCTCGGCTACGAGGATCTCCGGATCGGCCTGGAGTACGACGGCGAACGCCACCACTCCGGCCCCGCCGCCCGCGCCCGCGACGAACACCGCCGCCGCTGGCTGCGCGACGAGCTGGGCTGGGAGATCATCCCCGTCTTCCGCGACTTCCTCGCCAGACCCACCCCCTACCTCGAAGCCCTCCTGACCGCGATGCTCAACCGAGGCTGGAGCCCGCCGAACGAAACCATGGACACCATCACCACCCGCCTGTTCCGCCTAAGAAACCCCATCAGAAGACAGGTGCCCTGACACCCGACCAGCGAACTGCCCCAGACCGTGACCTCACCGAGCCACCCCACAACGGCCAGCAGGCACATGGACGAGGAGGAAGGTGAGTGAGCCGGGCGGTAGGGACGTAGGTGAGCTAGGCGAAGGGACGTAGGTGAGTGCGGCGAAGGCCGCGAGTGGGGGTGGGTGAGGTGAGGGAAGGGACGTAGGCTGATCAGATGTTGCTGGAGCATCGTGGGCGTCGGCCGGTCGTGCCGGAGTCGGCTTATGTGGCCCCGTCCGCAACGCTCTGCGGAGCCGTCGTCCTTGGCGAGAACGTCCGCGTTCTGCACGGCGCGGTGCTCACGGCCGAGAACGGCGAGGTCCGTACGGGTGCGAACGTGGTCGTCATGGAGAACGCGCTCGTCCGGGGGCGGGCCGCCAACCCGGCGGTCCTCGGCGAGGCGGTTCTCATCGGCCCGCACGCGCATGTGAACGGCGCGACCGTGGAGGACGAGGTCTTCGTGGCGACGGGCGTCTCCATCTTCCCGGGCGCGGTCGCGGGCGCCCGTTCGGAGCTGCGGATCAACAGCGTCCTGCACGTCAACTCCCGCCTTGCTCCCGAGTCGGTCGTCCCCATCGGCTGGATCGCCGCGGGCGACCCGGCGCGGCTCTTCTCGCCCGACCGCCACGAGGAACTGTGGGAGGTCCAACGCGATCTCGACTTCCCCGGCACCGTCTACGGGGTCCCCCGTGGCACCCCGATGCGCGACATCATGTCCCGCCAGACCGAGTTCTACGGCGCGCACAAGGACGATCGTCCCCTCGACTGACCGAAGTCACATGGTGGCTAGTTCCCAGAGTCGCGTGGTGGCTGGTGCTCGGAGTCACGTCGTGGCTTGGGCGCGGAGTCACGTCGTGGTTGGTGCCCGGAGTCATGTGGTGGCTTGGGGCCGGAGTCATGTGGTGGCTTGTTCGGGGATCGGGGTGGGCTTGGGGGGTTGAGGGAGGGGGCGGAGGCCGGGGGCCAGGGCCAGCGTGATGGTCACGGAGAGTCCCGCCATGAGGGCCATCGCGGTCGCGGGGGAGGTCTGCTGGGCCGCCGCGCCGGCGAGGAGCGCGCCTACGCCCTGCATAGTGATCATGCCGGAGTTGTCCAGGCCGAGGGCTTGGCCGTGGAGGTCGTCCGGGGTGAGGGCCATGAGGCGTTCCTGGAGGAGCAGGCTGGTCGAGTAGCCGATCGAGGCGAGCATCACGGCGGCGACCGCGAGCGGAAGGGGCGGGTGCAGGGCGAAGAGCAGGTACGGAGTCGCGAGGAGGAGCCGGAGGTAGGGGGCCAGGCGCACGCGCCACCTCGCGGAGACGAAGCGGCCGGTCATGACGTCGCCGAAGAGCATGCCCGCCGCCGCCAGCGCGAGGAGGAGGCCCGCGTCATGGGGCGCGTACGGGATGAAGAGGGCCTCGCAGCCGACGATCAGCCCGTTCGGCAGCCAGTTGGCCAGGTAGACGTACCGGCGCGGTACCGAGGACCACAGGCGCGCGTTCGACCGCCAGGTCTGGGTGATCGACGGGCGCCCTTCGGCGCGCGGCGCGCGGCGGGTGAGGCCGAAGCGGGCGATCGCGGCGGCCGTGAGGTGCAGGCCCGCGCCGGCGAGGAGGGTGCCGCGCGGAGACAGGAACGTCACGAGGACGCCACCGGTGGCGAAGCCGCAGATCTGCATGGTGCCGACGGACATGTTGAGCACCGAGCGGCCGAGCAGGTAGCCGTTCTCGGGGAGGATCTCGCTGAGCAGGCCATAGCGCACGCCGCCGCCCACCGAGCCGATCAGCCCCTGGGAGAAGATGATCGCGAAGAGCGCCCAGACGGGCACGCCGGGGATCGCGAGGGCGGCCGTGCTGAGGAACGCGATCAGTGCCAGCCCCGTCATCGCGGCACGCGGGGGCAGCCGATCGGCCGCTGACAGGAGCATGGTCGCGCCGACGACCTGGGCGAAGGAGGCGCCGAACATGCTGAGGGCCGCCAGCAGCGGCGAGCCCGTCGCGTCGTAGACGAGGGTGCCCAGGCCCAGCCCGCTGACCGTCATGGCGGCGATCTGCAGGGACACCGTCGCGAAGAGGGGCGTGAACTCCGGCGTGCGGAAGAGTTCGCGGTAGCTGCGCATGGCCGGAGTCTGACGATCTTCATGGCGAGAGCGTTATTGTTTCGCACGGAGGCGAAACCAATGGGATGGTGGCAGGTCAGCACGGACACGCTGGCAGGCAGCCGCTTCGTGGTCTCGCCCCTGGCCGAGGCCACCGCGGCCCTCTTCACGTTGCAGCGGCCGAGGGCCACGCACCCCGGCGAACGGGCGTGGCTCGACACCCATCTGCCCGCGTACCGCGAACGTCTGGCGAACGATCCGATCACGGCGCTGCTCATACGCACGGCGCTGGGCAAGGCCTGGATCGCCGACTTCCTGACGCCTCCGCCGTCCGGTGACTCCACGTTCGAGGACGAGGTGGCGCGGATCCGGGAGACGCCGGACGACACGGCGCACGCGGACCTGGAGATGGCGCTCGGAGGGAGTCCGCTGCCACCGGAGCTGCGCCGCGATGATCTGCCGGCGCGCCTCGCGCTGCTGCTGGAATGGGTGTGGGCCGAGACCGTGCTGCCGTACTGGCCACGGCGTCAGCGGATCATCGAGTCGGACATCGTCGCCCGGATCGGGCAGCTGAGCCAGGGCGGCTGGGCCGCCGCGCTCGGCGACATGCGGCCGGGCATGCGCTGGCTGGGCGACGGCCGTCTCCAGATCAACACCTACGACTACCCGCCGAGGAAGATGACCGCGGCGCAGATGTTGTTCGCCCCCGTGACCCTCGGACGTGGCTGGGTGGCGTGGGACGAGCCGCACACCTACGCGGTCATCTACCCCTGCTCGGGCGCTCTCGCAGAGACACATTCCGCACCGGCTCCGGAAGCGCTGGCGCGCCTACTGGGCAACGCACGGGCAGGTGTACTGGTCCTCCTCAGTACGCCCAAGAGCACTACGCAGCTGGTGGCTTTGACCGGGCAGGGCCTCGGTTCGGTGGGCCGGCACCTGAAGGTCCTGCTCGACGCGCAGCTTGTGCAACGGCGCCGTGCGGGACGCTCCGTGCTCTACTACCGCACCCCTGCCGGGGACGCACTCGTGCAGGCCCAGACAAAGAATTAGTACAGCAACGCGTCACCCTCACAAGGGCTTCATTCAGACAGCCTGCTGGGTGGCGCAGAGGTGGGTGTGCAGGCGGCGCAAGCCTTCTTCTACTCGGTCGATAGGTATGGCGCCGTAGCCGATGACGACTCCTTGCTGAGCGGGAGTACTGGTGCAGTAGGCGGCGAGTGACTCCACTGCCACGTCCGCCTGGCGTGCGTTTGCCAGCCGTTGTTGGAGGTCGAGATCCCGTCCCGGCTTAAGACGCGCGCATAGGTGGAGACCGGCTGCGGAGTGGACGGGTGTCAGCCATTCAGAGAAGTCGTTGTTAAGCGCGGTGAGGATCTTTTCGTGGCGGGCAGCGTACTCACGGGTGGCCTTACGGATGTGACGTGCCAGCAGTCCTTCGTCGATGAAACGGGCCAAGGCGGCCTGGGTAGTGGGCTCGCCATGCCAGTCGGAAAGCTGCTTGGCCGTACGAAGCGCGCGCTGGAGAGACGCGGGTGCGACCATGAAGCCGACCCTCAGCAATGGCAGCAGTGTCTTGGAGAACGAGCCCACATAGATGACCCGGCCCGTCCGGTCGAGGCCTTGCAGGGGTTCGAGCGGGCGGTCGGAGAACCGGAATTCACTGTCGTAATCATCCTCGACAATCACCGCCTCACCGTTACGTTCGGCCCAGGCGAGCAGGTCGGTACGCCGCGCCAGAGACATTGGCGTGCCCAACGGGAACTGATGCGACGGCGTCACATAGACGAGTCGCGCATTCTTAGGGATCGCAGAGACGTCCAGCCCCTCATCGTCCACCGGTATGCCGACGACGCGCGCTCCCAGGGACTCGAAGAGAATCCTTGCGGGCGGATAGCCGGGTTCTTCGACGGCGACGCAATCGCCTGGCTCGATGAGCACACGCCCGATGAGATCGAATGCCTGCTGGGCGCCTTGAGTGACGATGACGTCGTCCGGTTCGGCGCGTATACCACGCGACAGACCGGCAGAGCGTGCGATCGCCACACGCAGAGCGGGGTGACCCGCGGGCTCGCCGTACCCGGCTGAGCGTAGCGACGCAGGCCGCAGCTCCCGGGAGATCAGCCGCCGCCAGGTTTCCAAGGGAAACAACGTGGCGTCGGGCATGCCCAGCCGGAAGTCGAACGTGAACTCGCTCCGGTCGTTGGGCACCGCGGCCAGGGACTCCCAGCGACTCCTCGGCCGAACGCCGCCTGCGGCCCTTTTCCTACGACGTCGGCGGAGGGGCTCGCCCCGAACGAACGTGCCGGCACCGGCGCGGCCCTCAAGGAATCCCTCGGCCGTCAATCGATCGTACGCCGCGGCGACGGTGTTGCGGGAGACGTCGAGGCGCGCGGCCAGTTCGCGTGTGGGCGGCAGACGTTCACCTGGACGCAGCAGGCCGTCGAGGATCGCGTCCAGGATCTGCCGGTAGATGCGGGCGGCCAGGTCACCCCGCCCCTCAAGCCTGATGTGGAGGTCCAACTTGGCCCAATCAGTTCGACGATGATTGGAGCTTATGAGGAGCCAAGTGTCCCTGCCATAGTCGGGGCATGCAAGCGTTCACCAGCAGGTTCGTGCCCCCGGCCGGGGCACCACGCGTTCTCGCGGCCGCGCAGCTGGCCGGTTCGCTCGGCGACGGTGCGTTCCTCGTCTGCTCCGCGCTGTTCTTCATCCGCGTCGTCGGGATGTCGCCGGGCCAGATCGGCCTCGGCCTCACGGTCGCCTGGGCCGCCGGCTCGTTCGCCGGCGTCCCCCTCGGCGCCCTCGCCGACCGCCGCGGCCCGCGCGGCACGGCGATCCTGCTCGCCCTCGCGACCCCCGGCTCCGTGGGAGCGTTCCTCACCGTCCGGTCGTTCCTGCCCTTCGTGCTGGCCGCCTGCCTGTACGCGAGCTTCCAGAGCGGCCTCGGCGCCGCCCGCCAGGCGCTGCTCGCGGGCCTCGTCGAGCCGGGCCGCCGGACCGAGGCGCGCGCCTTCCTGCAGTCCACGGCCAACGCGGGCCTGGCGATCGGCGCCGCCCTGGGCGGTCTGGCGCTGCAGTTCGACACCGAGGGCGCCTACCTCGCCATCTTCGCCGTGGACGCCGTCGCCTTCCTGGTCACCGGGCTCATCCTCACCCGGCTGCCCGCCCTACCGCCCGCGCCGCCCGTCGAAAGCGGAGAGCCCAAGCTCGCCGTGCTCCGCGACCGCCCGTACGCCCTGCTGACGCTGATCAACACGGTGATGCTGCTCTACATGCCGATGCTCAGCCTGGTCATGCCGCTCTGGGTCGTCGAACGCACCGGCGCGCCCCGCTGGACGGTCGCCGCCATGCTCGTGATCAACACGGTCTGCGTGGTCCTCTTCCAGGTCCGCGTGGCCCGCGGCGTGACCGGCCTGGCGAGCGCCACGAGGTTCGTCCGGCTGGCGGGCATGATCATGCTGGCGTGCTGCGCGGTCTTCGCCCTCTCCGCGTACGGCTCGTCGGCGTGGCCGACCGCCCTCATCCTCCTGGCCGGCGTCGTGCTCCAGGTGGCCGGCGAAATGTTCCTCGCCGCCGGGGCCTGGGAGATCGGCTTCGGTCTCGCCCCCGCCCGGCGGCAGGGCCAGTACCAGGGCTTCTTCGGCATGGGCGTCCCCCTGGCCCGCATGCTGGGCCCCGTCCTCCTCACCACTTTGATCATGGGCTGGGGCGCCCCCGGCTGGCTCGTCCTCGGCGCCATCTTCCTGGCCGCGGGCTCCGCCATGGCCCCCGCCGTCCGCTGGGCCGAACGCACCCGCCACGCCGCCGCCCCCGAACCCGTCCCAACCCCGCCACCCGCGACCATGTCCGCAGCCCCGCTCCCCACCACCCCCTGACCACCGCCCGCACCCCGGCCCAGCTCTGGGCAGCACCAGTTAGCGCTACCCAGCGCTGGGTAGCGCTGGGTAGCGCTGGGCGTGGCTAGCTGGAGCCGCCGCCGGCGCTGGCCGTTAGCGCTGGGGCCACTGTAAGGCTGGGCACCGCCGGTTGCGCTGGGCACCGCCGGTTGCTGGGGGCGGGGCTAGGGGTGGGGGCCGTTGGTGCTGGTGGCGCTCCAGTCGGCTATGCGCTCGATGAGGTTCCGGGTGACCGCTACCTCGGCGTGGCCGAAGGCGGGTTCGATCCAGAGCTCGCGCGGCTCCCGGGCCGCCTCGTACAGCTGGTAGGCGTGCTCCAGGGGGAGGAACGCGTCGGCGTCGCCATGGACGATCAGGAACGGCGCGGGGGCGATGCGCCCGGCGACCTCGTGGGGCGCATCGGGCACCGGGTTCCAGCCGTTCGCGGCCACGCGCGTGCCGCGTGCGAGCCGTACCGCCAGCCGTCCGGTCCGCCGTTCGATGGCCCAGTGGACGCGGCGCATCGGCACCGTTCCGCGGTAGTACCAGCGGGCGGGGGCGCTGACCGCGACCACCGCGTCGATGCCGCCGTGCAGGCCCGCGTGGCGGATGGCGACGGCGCCGCCCATCGAGAAGCCCGCCACCACGACCCGCTCGTAGCCCCGGCGCCGCGCCGCCGCGACGGCGGCCTCGATGTCGAGCACCTCGCGGTCGCCCACCGTGGAGCGGCCGGCGGACCGCCCGTGGCCGCGGAAGTCCAGCCCGATCACACCGCCGCGCCGGTTCAGCACGTGGGCGATCCGGCGCAGCTCGGGTTGCCGCCAGGTGCAGGTGAATCCATGTGCCAGGACGAAGCACAGCCCGCTCCCGCCGGGGAAGTGACCGGCGTCGATGCGGACGCCGTCGCTGGTGAAGAGGGTGATGGGCTCCGGAGCTCGCACCCCTCAATGATCGGTCATCGCGGGGCGCGATCCAGCGGAGGGGCGAAAGAATCCATCACCACCGGCCGCTGGATCCTCGTGACCGGATCTGGCGGGGTCCGGGAGGGTCTGCCCTAAGATCTCTGCGGGGTGAGGAGCGGCCGCCGGGGACGGCGCGGCCGTGCGGGCACGGGAGGGCGCTTGGCTCGGATCGGCAGGCGCGAGCGCGTCCGGTACTGGTTCGACAACACCATGTCGAAGGGCACCCCCGCGCTGATCGGCTGGCTGGGGCTGGCGTCGGGCGTGCTGATCCTGGTGGTCGCCTCGCTGGCCGTGGTGCTCGCCCCCAAGGACTCCCGCGAGAACGGCCACTGGCCCGGCGTCCTGTGGCGGAGCCTGCTGCGCACCCTCGACCCGGGGACGATGGGCGACGACACGGGCACGGCTCCCTTCCTCGCGCTGA
The DNA here is from genome assembly GCF_043198015.1 of Spirillospora sp. NPDC048911. Taxonomy (NCBI): domain Bacteria; kingdom Bacillati; phylum Actinomycetota; class Actinomycetes; order Streptosporangiales; family Thermomonosporaceae; genus Spirillospora; species Spirillospora sp. NPDC048911. Next base: position 608,129 of record NZ_JBICUD010000003.1, read on the forward strand.
TGCTGGTGTCGACCGTCGGCGGGATCTTCATCGTCAGCGCGCTGATCGGTGTTCTCACCACCGGGCTCGAGAACAAGATCGACGAGCTGCGCAAGGGACGGTCGCGGATCATCGAGCACGACCACACCGTGGTGCTCGGCTGGTCCGAGCAGGTCTTCACCGTCATCGCGGAGCTGGCCGAGGCCAACCAGAGCAAGCGCCGGTCGTGCGTCGCGATCCTCGCCGACCTCGACAAGGTCGACATGGAGGACGCCATCCGGGCGCGGGTGGGCGACACCAACCGCACCCGCGTCGTCTGCCGGCACGGCAATCCCCTCAAGGTCGCCGACCTCGACCTGGTCAGCCCGGATACGGCGCGGTCCATCGTGGTGCTCGCCCCGCCGGTCGAGGACGCCGACAACCACGTCATCAAGGTGCTGCTCTCGCTGGGCGGGCGGGCCTGGGACGGCGCGCGGCCCCACGTGGTGGCGGCCGTCCACGACTCCGCCAACCTTCGCGCCGCCCGGCTCGCCGGCGGGCCCGAAGCGCAGGTCATCGACGCCGACGACATCGCCATCCAGCTCATCGTGCAGTCGCACCGCCAGTCCGGGCTGTCGCAGGTCTACACCGACCTCCTCAACTACCGGGGTCATGAGTTCTACATGCGGCCCGAGCCCAGCCTGGCGGGGATCACCTACGGGGACGCGCTGAACGCGTACGAGCTGGGCATCCCGGTCGGGCTGCGCGGCGCGGACGGCGCCGTCCAGGTCAATCCGCCGCCGGACACCGTGATCCGCGCCGACGACGAGATCGTCCTGCTCGCGGAGGACGACCTGCTCATCAGGCTCGGCGGCGACCGTCCGGAGATCGTCGAACGGGCGATCACCACCGCGACGTCCCGGCCGGTCACCCGCGGGCGCACGCTGCTGCTCGGCTGGAACCACCGCGCCCCGGCGATCATCAACCTGCTGGACGAGTTCACCGAGCCCCGTTCCGGCCTGACGATCGCCGCGCAACGTCCCGATCCGCGGGAGACCCTCGGCGCCCTCACGAACCTCACGGTCGCGTTCACCCGGTGCGACCCCACCGACCGCAACCAGCTCGAAACCCTCGACGTGGGGGCCTACCAGCACATCATCGTGCTGGGCGACGCGGGATACGAGGACCAGCACGCCGACGCCCGCACCCTGGTCACCCTGCTGCACCTGCGGGACCTCGAAGAGAGCCTGGGCGATCCGTACTCCATCGTCAGCGAGATCCACGACGACGCCAACCGGGAGATCGCCCAGGTCACCAAGGCCGACGACTTCGTGGTCAGCGACAAGCTGATCAGCCTGATGCTCACGCAGCTCAGCGAGAACCGGCACCTGTTCGACGTCTTCGCCGACCTCCTCGACCCTGCCGGTTCGGAGATCTACCTCAAGCCCGCGCCCGACTACGTCCGCCCGGGCGTCACCGCGAACTTCGCCACCGTGATCGAGGCCGCCCGCCGCCGTGACGAGACCGCGATCGGCTACCGGTTGCAAGAACGTTTCCACGAGCCCTCCGACTACGGAGTCGTTCTCAACCCTGCCAAGAGCCCACCGCTGGAGCTCGGTGCCGACGACCACGTGATCGTCATCTCCGAAGACTGATCACCCCGCCGCACCGCGGATCTTGCTTGGGCAAGTTAAGTTAGGCTTGCCTTATTTCGTGGAGGTGTGGGTGGAGGCGACGTCGTCCGGGGTGGCGCTGGAGCCGGTCTTGGAGGTGCTTCGGGGCGCCGAGGAGGCCGGAATCACGTTGGGCCTGGCTCCCGGGCTGCGGGCCGGGGACGGCTGGTCTTCGGGTGCCGAGCTGGCCCGGTCTCCCCACGACGCCCTTGGCGCGATGGTGGAGCAGGCCGCGGCACGGTGGTCGGCTCCCCCGCACGTCGCTGCCGCCTTGTGGTGGAAGGGGTTCGCCTACTGGACGGCCCTCCCGGTCGTCGTGGGCTGGGCGCTGCATGGCCGCGTTCCGCTGATGACGGCGGAGAGCACGGCGGTGCTGCCGCTGGCGGACGAGCCGTTCATGCTCGTCGGGCTGAACGAGGCGCGGGTCGTTTCCGGCGGGCCGGACGAACTGGGCACGGTCGTGCGCGACACCCTGATCGACGATCTGCACGCGCCCGTGATCGAGGCGCTGCACGCCCTGACACGGACCGGGCGGCGAGGGCTGTGGGGGTCGGTCGCCGAGGCGCTGACCGAGCCGTTCGACATGCTCGGAATGGGCGCCGACGCGGCGGCCGGCCTGGTGAAAGCGGTCGGCGGGCCGGTCGCCGGGCTGATGGAGCTGCCCTCGCTGCGACGGCGGACCTGCTGCCTGTGGGTGACGTTGCCCGGCGCCGACGCCTGCCCCACCTGCTGTGTGAACGAATGACCGGAGGAGCCGGAGTGTCCGACGTGCTGAAGCGCGCGATCATCGGTCAGTGGCGGCACACGGCGCGCGGGGCGCTGCTGGCCTCGGGGCACCAGGCGGGCGAGGCGATGGTGCCCGTGGTGATCGGCGTGGTCATCGACAGGGCGGTGGCGACCGGGGACGGCGGGGCGCTGGTCCGGTGGGTGGCGGTGCTCGCGGTGGTCTTCGCCGTGCTGTCGTTCAGCTACCGGTTCAGTTTCCGCGCCGCCGAACGCGCGTCGGAGCAGGCCGCGCACGGGCTGCGGATCGAGCTGACCGAACGGGTCCTGCATGCCCGGGGCGGCGCCGAGGACGGCCGGCTGCCCGGCGAGCTGGTCAACATCGCCAGCGGTGACGCCAAGCGGGTCGGCGCGGTCCACCTCGCGCTGACAGCCGGTGTCGCGGCGCTCGGCGGTCTCGTCGCCGGCGGGTTCGCGCTGCTGTGGGTGTCGGTGCCGCTCGGGCTGGTCGTGCTGCTGGGGATTCCTCCGGTGCTGCTGCTGGCCCACCTGCTGGGACGGCCGCTGGAACGCCGCAGCGGCACCGAGCAGGAACGCGCCGCGCACGCGTCGGGCGTCGCCGCCGATCTGATCGCGGGCCTGCGCGTGCTCAAGGGGCTCGGCGCGGAGTCCACGGCCGTGGGACGCTACCGGCGGACGAGCCGCGACTCGCTGGCCGCGACCCTGCGCGCGGCCCGGGCCCAGGCCTGGCACGACGGCGGCATGCTCGCCCTGACCGGCGTCTTCATCGCCGTCGTCGCCCTCGTGGGCGGCCGGCTCGCGGCCTCGGGCGACATCACGGTGGGACAGCTGGTCGCCGCGGTGGGCCTCGCGCAGTTCCTGCTGACCCCGCTGTCGATCCTCGCGTGGGCGAACGGCGAGCTGGCCCAGGCCCGTGCCTCCGCCGCGCGCATCTCCGCCGTACTCGCCACTCCCCCGGCGGTCGCCGACGGAACGGGTGATCTGCCGCCGCAGGTCAGGGGCGAGGTGCGGCTGAGGAACGTCTCGTACGGAGCGTTGAACGATCTGAGCCTGGTGGCCGCGCCAGGCGAGATGCTCGGCGTCGTGGCCGAACCCGCCGTCGCCACCGCGCTGCTGCGGGTGCTCGGCCGGGCGGCCGACCCCGACGCCGGGGTGATCGAACTCGACGGCCTTCCCTTCTCCGAGCTCGACCCCGCCGCGATCCGTGCCGCCGTGCTGGTCGCCGAGCACGACGCCGATCTCTTCGAGGGGACGCTGCTGGCGAACGTCGGGGCCGCGGCCGCCCCGGACGGGATCGAACGGGCGATGTCCGCCGCGTCGGCCGACGAGGTCGCCGACACCCTCCCCCAGGGACCCGAGACGACGCTGACCGAACGGGGCCGTTCGCTCTCCGGCGGGCAGCGCCAGCGCGTCGCCCTGGCGCGCGCGCTCGCCGTGGCCGCGCCCGTGCTGGTCCTGCACGATCCGACCACGGCCGTGGACGCGGTCACCGAGGCGCGGATCGCGGCGGGCCTTCGCGAATCTCGCACCGGACTTACGACGATCATCGTGGCCACGAGCCCCGCCCTCCTCGCGGCGGCCGACCGGGTGGTGCACGTCGCGGACGGCACCGCCGTCGCCGAGGGAACCCACGCCGATCTCGTGCACGGCGACGACGCCTACCGCGCCACGGTCCTGGCCTGAAGGAGAGCGCATGACGAACGACGACAAGGCCCAGCCGCTCCTCCACGCGACCGACCGGCACGCGGACGCCGAACCCGGCTCGGGCGCTGGCGCTGGCGGCGATGGGCGGGAGCTGCTGCCGACGGCGACCGCCGCGCGGACCCGTTCCGCGCTGCGGGAGCTCGCGCGGCCGCATCGGGGCACGGCCTGGGCGGGCTTCCTCGTGCTGGGGGCCGCGACCGGCATCGGGCTGCTGACCGCGCCCGTCCTCGGGCACATCATCGACCTGGTGGCCGATGGGCACCCGGCGAGCGCGATCACGACGCCGGTCACGTGGCTGGCGGTCATCGCCGCCGTCCAGGGCGTCGCGACCTCGCTCGGCGTCATCCTCGTCGCCCGGGTCGGCGAGGGCATGCTGGCGTCGCTGCGCGAGCTCTTCGTGGAACGCGCCCTGGGGCTCCCGCTCGAACGCGTCGAACGAGCCGGGTCCGGCGACCTCACGTCCCGCGTCACCAACGACGTCTCGGTGATCACCAATGTCTTCCGGGACGCGCTGCCCGCGCTGGCGCGTTCGGTCCTGACGCTCGGCCTCACCCTGGTGGCGCTGGCCATCCTCGACTGGCGGTTCCTACTCGTGGCGCTGCTGGCAGTCCCCATCCAGGCGTGGACCGTGCGTTGGTACGTGCGGCGGGCGGTCCCGCTGTACGCGGCGCAGCGCGTCGCCGTGGGCGACCAGCAGCAACAACTGCTGGGCACCATCGGCGGAGCGTCGACCGTCCGCGCGTTCCGGCTGGCCGACGACCACGTGAAGCAGGTCGCCGCCTTGTCCAGCAACGCCGTCGATCTGGCGCTGCGCGGCATGCGGCTAGTGACGCGGTTCTACTCGCGCCTCAACCTCGCCGAGCTCGTGGGGCTGTCCGCCGTCCTGGTGGCCGGTTTCCTGCTGGTCCGCGACGGGAGCGTCAGCATCGGAACGGCCAGCGCCGCCGCGCTCTACTTCCACAGCCTCTTCACGCCGATCAACATCGCCCTCGGGCTCGTCGACGACGCGCAGGCGGCGACCGCGGGGCTCGCCCGTCTCGTCGGCGTCGCGGACCTGGCGCCGCCGCGGGCCGCGTCCGGCGACCGCCCGGACGACGCGTCCGTCCAGATCTCCGGGGTCGAGTACGCCTACCGCCCGGGCCACCCCGTTCTGAGCGACGTCACCCTCGACATCGCCGCCAAGGAACGCGTCGCGCTCGTCGGCGCGAGCGGCGCGGGCAAGACCACCCTCGCCAAGCTCATCGCGGGCATCCACCATCCGGATCGCGGCACGATCAGCGTCTGCGACGCCGGTCCCGCCACGACCGGCCGCACCGTGGCCCTGGTCACCCAGGAGGTGCACGTCTTCGCCGGAACCCTCGCCGACGACCTGCGCCTGCCCCGGCCCGGGGCCGCCGACGACGAGCTCCTCGCCGCGCTCGACCAGGTCGGGGCCTCGTCGTGGGTCGAGGCGCTGCCCGGCGGCCTCGGCACCGTCGTGGGAGAGAGCGGGCATCGCCTCACCGCCGCGCAGGCGCAGCAGCTCGCGCTCGCCCGCCTCGTCCTGGCCGACCCGCCGGTCGTGGTCCTGGACGAGGCGACCGCCGAGGCGGGCAGCGCCGGGGCCCGCACCCTCGAAGCCGCCGCCGCGGCCGCCATCGAGGGCCGCACCGCCCTCATCGTCGCCCACCGCCTCACGCAGGCCGCCGAAGCCGACCGCGTCGTGGTCCTCGACAAGGGCCGCGTCGTCGAGACCGGCACGCATTCCGACCTGGTCCACGCCGGCGGCCGCTACGCCGCGCTCTGGGCAGCGTGGTCTGACAACAGCCGCCCCTGAACGCGGATATCGCCACGTCGCCGCACGGTGTTCTCGCCATCTCGACGGGCTGACCAGCCCGTCAAGAATCCGGCAAACCCGACGCGCTTGCGGCGGGGATCGAGGGGTAGGGCGGACTCGCTCTTCGCCCCGGGACATGACCCGGGGCGCCGCGAAAGGAGAGCCGCATGTCCTTCAATCCACTGGAACATCGTGGAATCCCCCTGGACCGTCAGGTCCGCAACTGGCGGGAGCTCAACGTCGACCCCGTCGACCCGGATCGGAGCGATCCGTACACCAAGTGCCGGATCATCACGATGAACGGCATCGAGGTGGAGGCGATCTTCTTCAGCCACCACTTCAACCGCATCTGCCCCGACCCCGACGTCAAGCGGCAACTGGCCGAGGTTCGCCTCATCGAGCAGCAACAGCAGAAGGTCGTCAACTGGCTGCTGCCCGGCCAGGCCTCCGTCCTGGAGACGACGATCTCCTACGAGCAGGTCGCCGTCGACCTCACCGCGTGGGTGTCGCGGATGGAGCCGGACCCCTACCTGAAGCAGGCGTACGAGTTCGGCGTGCTGGAGGACTTCGACCACCTGTACCGGTACGCCAACCTCTACGAGATCCTGGAGCACCGCAAGGCCGAGAAGATCGTCGGCGACCTCACCGAGATCATGCCGGGACGGCCGACGCTGGTCGAGCACCGGCACCCCGCCGACAACCTCCGCGACCCGTACGACCGGAGCAAGACCGAGCCGATCTCCAAGCTGCACGCGCTGACGATCATGTCCGCGGAACAGCAGACGATGAACTTCTACATGAACGTCGGCCCGATGTACATGGAGCCGATCGCCCGTCAGCTCTACCAGGAGATCGGGCTCATCGAAGAGGAGCACGTCACCCACTACGAATCCCTGGTCGACCCGGGTGAGACCTGGTGGGAACGACTGGTCAACCACGAATACAACGAGTGCTACCTGTACCACTCGTTCATGGAGACCGAGACCGACCCCAAGGTGAAGGCCATCTGGGAACTCCACCTCAACATGGAACTCGAACACCTCCGCCTGGCCTGCGACCTCATGCGCCGCCACGACGGCCGCGACCCCGAGAGCGTGCTGGCGGCCGAGCTCCCGCCACCGGTCACGTTCGAGCCCAACAAGGAGCTCCTGCGCAACCTGCTGGCCACGCAGATCGACCTCAACACGCTCGGCGCCGGGTACGTGCGCGAGGCCCACGAGCGGTTCGAGACGATGCAGGAGCAGATCCACGGCGGCGAGAAGCCGCCGACCGAACGGATCATCGACCTGCATCGCGAGCGGTTCGGCGAGGAGTACCGGCTCCAGACCGAGGGGCCGCACCCGGTCGAGAGCCTCCGGGAGATCCGCGTCCGGGAGGAGGAGGGCTGACATGCCGGCGGCACCGACGAAGACCGATGTCGTGGACGTGCTGATCAAGCAGCACAGCCAGATCCGGGAGCTCTTCGACGAGGTGGCGGCGAGTGACGGCGACGCCCGCCGCGACGCGTTCGGACGTCTCGTGCGGTTGCTGGCCGTCCACGAGACCGCCGAAGAGGAGATCGTGCATCCGGCCGCGCGCAGGTCGCTGCCCGGCGGCGAGGGCATCATCGACGACCGGCTGACCGAGGAGCGCGAGGCCAAGGAGCAGCTCGCCGCGCTGGAGGCGATGGGCACGGACGACCCGCGCTTCGACGCCGAGCTCGACGTGCTGCGCATCGCGGTGCTCACCCACGCCCGTGCCGAGGAGCGGTACGAGTTCTTCCGGATCCGCGACGAGTTCGGCGAGACGCAGCTCGCGGCGCTCGCCGCCGCCGTCAAGGCCGCCGAGGCCACGGCCCCCACCCACCCGCACCCCGGTACCGAGAGCGCCACCAAGAACCTGCTCGCCGGGCCCCTCGTCGCGATGGTCGACCGCATCCGCGACATCATCCGCAAAGCACACTGAATCCGCTGAGACCACTGCCCCGAAGAGCTTCCGCTGCCATGGCACTCGCAGCGGAAGCCCCCTGAGACCGAGTGCTACCAGGCGAACGAGTACGGCTCGACTCCGCCGGAGAACGGGATCCGCGAGGTCCGCCCGGTGGAGAGATCGACGCGGTGGGCATACCCGCGGGAGACGGCCATCAGATAGCGGCCGGTCGCATCACGGTCGAGCTGGGTGAACATCCAGGTGCTGTTCCAGTCGTTGTCCACGTACTTCTGCTCGCGGAGGACGCGCAATTGCCGCCCCGTCGCGGCGTCGACCTCGATGACGCGCGTCCACGACGGCTTGCCCTGGGCCACGATCACGTACAGCTTCGTGCCGTCCGCGCCGAGCACAGGCGAGACCGGCAGGCCTTGGACCGGCACGCGGCGGGAGGCCTTCAGCAGATCGTGTCCCGCCCCGGTGTCCAGGACCCAGATGCCGCCCCTGTCGGGCGAGCCCCCGATCGAGTACGCGAGGCGACGCCCGTCCGCGGACCAGCTCAGCGACTCCAGCAGGCCCGTGGCCGTGGACGTGAAGACCTCCCGGCGCCCGGTGACGACGTCCACCACCGCGATCTCAACGGGCCCGTACGGGCTGCCCAACCTCGCCTTTTCCTCGGGTGACAGGGACGGGGCCTTGTCGGGGACAGGCTCCTTCCTCGGGTCGATCGGCAGCACGGGGGTCTTCGGATCGATCTTCACCCTGACCCCCTTGCGCACGGCGTCCACCGGGTACGCGACGCGGCGTCCGTCCGGGCTGGCGGCGATGTAACGGATGTGGCCGTCGCTCTTGCCGCCCTTGACCGGATCGAGTCCTCTCAGGCGGCCCGCCGAGGTGAGGCTCAGGCGATAGAGCTTGTGCTCGGCCTGCCCGGGCTTCCCTCCCGCGAGGTAGAAGAGCGTCTGGTCGTTGGTCGCGGTGATGGCACTCCATTCCACGACGCCCTTCGGCGGCGGGACGGTCGCGGTGATCGCACCCGTGGCGGCGTCCCGCACGGTCACGCCGTTGCCGGCCGCCCCCTTCCCCTGCGCCGTGCCGGCCACGAGGAACCGTCCCGGCGCGCATGACGAGCACCTCGCGCCGCCGTCGCGGGAGCCGCTGCACGGCCTCCATCACGCGGCGGCGGTCCTCGCTCACGAGCGCCTCGGATTCGGCCGACCACATCGGCGGCTCGTGGTGCGCGCCGAAACGCCGGGCCACCACGCGGCGCCGGATGACCGACCGGCAGGCGTTCACGACCGACGCGCGGGCGTAGGCGAGCGCGGGTCCGGGTTCGGGGCCGGGTTCGGCGCCGGGTGGATCCAGCACGGTCGAGCCTTCTTGATCCATGCCATAAAGACGCGCCATGTCCCGGATTGTTGCTCGGCCCGACCCACCAATCGGCCCCGGAATGTCACTGAATGCCACTACCCTCCAACCGAACGATGGAGGAAGACGACCATGGGCACGTGGGGCGCGGGTCCCTTTGACAACGACATCGCGGCGGACTTCGCCTCCGACGTCGACGCGGCGGCCGGAGACCAGCGGGCCTTCCTCATCCAGGAGGCGCTGGAGGCCGCGGTCACCGAGGAGGGCCCGCTGAACGCCCGCACCGGCGACGTGGCCGTCGCCGCGGCCGCGATCGTCGCCGCCCAGTGCCCCGGCGGCGAGCCGGTCGATCCGGTCTACGGCACCAAGGAGCGGTTGCCGCCCCTGCCCACGCACCTGCGGCGGCTGGCCGTCCTCGCCCTGGACCGTGTGATCGGCCCCGACTCCGAGCTTCCCGAGCTGTGGGCCGGGACCGAGAGCGCCGCCGAGTGGCGCATCGGCGTCTACCGGCTCCAGTCGACGCTCTCGGGCGGCGCGGCCTCGTGAATGACCTTCAGAAGGTGCTCGTTCAGGAGGTGCTGTTCATGGCCTCGATGAGGCTCTTGGGCCGGAGGTCGGTCCAGTTCTCCTCGACGTAGGCCAGGCAGGCGTCGCGGGTGTCCTCGCCGAACACCACCGTCCAGCCGGCCGGGATCTCGGCGAACGCGGGCCACAGCGAGTGCTGGCCCTCGTGGTTGACGAGGACGTGGAAGCGGCCTTCGGCGTCTTCGAAGGGGTTGGTGCTCATCGGGTCTCCTTGGTGAGAATGGTGACGAGTTCGCCGGCGAGGCGCTGGACGGTCGCGCGATCGAAGAGGGCGCCGTCGTACTCCAGCAGGCAGTCGACGGGGCCGTCCCCGCGGGGTTCGAAGAAGCTCACGGTGAGGTGGGCGTTCATGGCTCCGGTCGGGACGGACTCGAAGACGATCTCGTCGATGCGGGCCATCCGGGCCTTCTCGTGGTGGACGAGCATCACCTGCGGGGCGGGCAGGCCGAGGGCCTTCGCGACCCTGCCGAACGGCACGTCCTGGCGGTCCAGCGCGTTCAGGTTCGTCTCCCGGATCCGCGCCAGAAGCTCCCTGAACGTCGGTTCGCCGCTGGTGTCGGTGCGGAGGATCACCGTGTTGAAGAAGCATCCGATCAGATCGGTGAGGGTCTCTTCGGTGCGGCCCGCGACGAGGGAGGCGATGGGCAGGTCGGTCCCGGCGCCGTTGCGGGTGAGGAGTGTGGCCAGGGCAGCCTGGAGCACCATGAACATGCTCGTGCCCGTCTCCGTGGCGAGCTTGTCGATCGCCTGGTGCAGGGACGGGTCGAGGATGGAATGGACGTAGTCGCCGCGCGATTCGCGGGTGTTCGGCAGGTCGTACGGGAGGGTCAGCTCCCGGGGCGCGCCGGACAGGTTCTCGCGCCAGTACGCGAGCTGACGCTCGACCGGGAGCGAGCGGGCCCAGACGGTGTAGTCGCTGTAGGAGACCGGAAGTGGTTCCCAGGCGGGGGCATCGCCCTCGCGCCGGGCCGTGTAGGCGGTGGCCAGATCGTTGATCAACGGGACGACGGACCACTCGTCCACGCCGATGTAGTGCATGGTCAGCAGCAGCGTCTGGGCGCCGGCGGGGTCGGTGAGCAGGCGAGCGCGCAGGGGCGGCCGGGTCAGGTCGGCTCGTTCCGCCGCGAGAGCGTGGAGCTCGGCGTCCAGGTCGCCGACCTGGAGCTCTTCGAGGGCGAAGTCCGCGTCGTGCTGAACGAGGCGGCCGTCCCGCTCGGCGAGGGCGGTGCGGAGTGGCTCGTGGCGTGCGGCGAGATCAGCCAGGGCCGCTGCCAGAGCGACGGCGTCCAGCCCCTCGGGTGAACGGAGCGCGAACGCCATGTCGTACGGCTGTCCCGTGCTCTGGCGCGTCCACTGCCACTCTTGAGGCGGAGCGGCGGGCAGAACGGCGGGTCGTTCGACGGGCGTCAGGCGCGGGCGGGCGGTCGTCGTGTCCAGACGGTCGGCGAGATCGGCCACCGTGGGCGCGTCGAAGACGTCGCGAAGGGCCAGGCCGGCGTCCAGGACGGTACGGATGCGGCCCAGCAGCCGCATGGCGGACATGGAGTGCCCGCCCAGCTCGAAGAAGTTGTCGTGAACGCCCACTTCGGGGAGTTCGAGGATCTCGCCGAAGAGCCTGGCGAGGGCCTGCTGGCGGCCGGTGACGGGACGCGCCGTCCCGGTGCGGGCCGACCAGTCGGGGGCCGGAAGGGCACGCCGGTCGAGCTTGCCGTTCGGCGTCAGGGGCAGCGGGCCGTCGAGCACGACGACGGCCGAGGGCACCATGTAGTCCGGCAGCAGCGCCGCCACGTGGGCGCGCACCTCCGCCGGATCGGCCTGCCCCACGGCGTAGCCGATCAGGCGGGTGTCCTGACCGCCGCGGTCGGCGACGACGGCCGCCTGGGTGACGCCGGGATGCCGGGTCATGGCGCCGGCGATCTCGCCGGGTTCGATGCGGTAGCCGCGGATCTTCACCTGGTCGTCGGCGCGGCCGAGGAAGTCGACGTTGCCGTCGGTGCGCCAGCGGGCGCGGTCGCCGGTCCGGTACATCCGGGTGCCGGGCGGGCCGAACGGGCAGGCCACGAAGCGTTCCGCGGACAGGCCGGGACGGCCCAGGTAGCCGCGCGCGAGACCGCGGCCGGTGACGTAGAGCTCGCCGACGACACCGGGCGGGACGGGCTGGAGCCGTTCGTCCAGGACGTGGACGCGCGTGTTGGGGTCCGGGACGCCGATCGGGACGGCGCCCGTCCAGCCCTGCTCCGCGGGCCACAACGTGGAGTTGACCGTGGCCTCGGTCAGGCCGTACGCCGCGAGGAGCCGCAGGTGCCCTGCCCAGCGCGCGATGGCGTCCGGCGGCACGGTCTCGGTGCCGACGAGGACGGTGGCGCCTTCCGGAATGTCGCATCCGGGCGGCAGCGCGGCCACCAGGGAGGGCGGCAGGATCGCGTGGGTGATCCGCTGCTCGTTCATGAAGTCGGTCAGCTCACGCCCTGGCACGCGCGCTTCGTCGGGCACCAGGACGAGGGTGCCGCCGTGGCACAGCGCCATCGACAGCTCGAAGATCGTGACGTCGAAGCCGATCGACGCGAACTGCAGGACGCGGCTGTCGGGCCGCAGCCCCATCCGGTCCACGGCGGTCGCGACCAGGCTGCCGATGCCCTCATGCGGGACGACGACGCCCTTGGGACGGCCGGTCGAGCCCGATGTGTAGATGACGTAGGCGGCCTGGTCGAGGGCGATCGGAGCGAACGCGGCCCCGGGGGCGAGACCGTCGAGCTCCCCGGCGATCTCCGGGGAGTCGAGGGACACCGCCTCTACGCCCTCGACGTCCGGAACCTTGCCCGCGACCTGTTCGGTGACGACCACGACGGCGGCCCGCGCGTCGCCGAGCATGTAGGCGAGCCGGTCGGCGGGATGGGCGAGGTCCATGGGCAGGAACGCCGCGCCCAGCTTGGTGACGCCGAGCATGACGGCGACCATCTCCACGGAACGCGGAACGGCCACGCCGACGACGCTCTCGGCCCGCACCCCATGGAGGGCGAGCAGGATCGCAATGCGGTCCGACAGGGCGTCCAGCTCGGCATAGGTCACCGAACGCGGGCCGTCCACGACCGCCACCGCTTCCGGCTGTTCGGCCACGAGGCGCCCGAAGAATCCGGGAATGGTCAGCTCTTCGACGACCCGGTCGGTCTGGTTGAAGCCGACCAGGACCTGCTGGCGTTCCGCGTCGGTGAGCACGTCGATCCGGCCGAGCGCCAGTTCGGGGTCGGCGGCCACGGCGGTGACGAGCCGCGACAACCGCTCTCCGAGAACGGCGACCGACGAACGGTCGAAGATGTCGGAGCGGAACTCCAGCACGCAGCCGATCCGGCCGCTCTCCACGTCCTCGGCGAAGCTGAAGACGAGGTCGAACTTGGCCGTCCGCGCCTCCACGGGCTGCGGCACCGCCGTCAGCCCCGGCAGCGCGACGTCGTCGCCGGTCCGGTTGCGGTAGCCGACCATGACCTGGAAGAGCGGGTTGCGGTCGGGCGACCGCACCGGGTTGACCTCCTCCACCACGGCCTCGAACGGCACGTCCTGGTGGGAGAAGGCCGCCAGGTCGGTCTCGCGTACGCGGTCCACCAGCTGGGCGAACGTCGGGTCGCCCGACACGTCCGTCCGCAGCACGAGCGTGTTGACGAAGAAGCCGACGAGGTCGTCCAGCGCCCCGTCCGTCCGCCCGGAGATCGGCGCGCCGAGCGGGAGGTCGTCGCCGGCGCCGAGGCGGTGCAGCAGCGCCGCGACGGCGGCGTGGCAGACCATGAACATGCTCGCGCCGCTCCGCTGGGCGATCCGGCGCAGCCCGTCGCAGGCCGCCGGGTCGAGCTCGATGATCAGCTCGCCGCCCGACATGGTCGGCCGGGCCGGGTGCGGCCGGTCGGTGGGCAGTTCGAGCTGTTCGGGCGCGCCGCGCAGGTTGTCCCGCCAGTACGCCAGTTGCCGCGCGGCCAGATCGTCCGTCTCCAGCAGCTCGCGTTGCCACAGCGTGTAGTCCACGTACTGGACGGGCAGTGGCTCCCACTCGGGCGCCCGTCCCGCCGTGCGAGCGGCGTACGCGGTGGACAGGTCGCGCAGGAACGGCCCGTCCGACCACTCGTCGGTGGTGATGTGGTGCAGCAGCAGCGCGATCACATGCTCGTCGGGTGCGAGCCGGATGACCGTCGCGCGCAGCGGAGGCTCCGCGGCCAGGTCGAACGGCCGTCCCAGCACCGTCGCCAGCACCGCGTCGAGCCGGCCCTCGGCCGCGTCCAGCACCGCGAACTCCGGCCGGGCGTCACCGGCGGGCAGCACCTGCTGGAACGGGCGGCCCTCGCGCTCGACGATCAGCGTGCGCAGCGCCTCGTGCCGCGCCATCACATCGCCGAGCGCGGCGCGCAGCGCGGCCACGTCCAGCGCGCCGCGCAGCCGCATGACCAGCGGGAAGTTGTACGCGGCGGACGAGGAGCCCTCCAGCTGCTCGATCACCCACAGCCGTTGCTGCGCGAACGACAGCGGCGGCTCGGCGGGCCGTTCCGGCACGGCGACCAGCTCGGGACGGCGGCCCGGCGCCGAGGCGGCCGCCCGTTCGGCCAGCTCGGCGACCGTCGGCGCCTCGAAGAGGTCGCGGATCGCGAGCTCGGCGCCGAGCGCCGCCCGCGCCCGGCTGACCAGCCGCGTCGCCAGCAGCGAATGTCCGCCGAGGTCGAAGAAGTCGTCGTCGATGCCGACCCGCTCGACTCCGAGCAGCTCGCCGAAGATCTCGCACAGCACCCGCTCGCGCGGCGACCGCGGCGGCCGGCTCTCGGCGCCACTGCTCACCTCGGGCTTGGGCAGGGCCCGCACGTCGAGCTTGCCGTTCACGGTGATCGGCAGCCTGTCGACGAGCATCAGCGCCGCCGGGACCATGTAACCGGGCAACCGCACCTTCAGCGCCTCGCGCAGCGTGGCGACCAGCTCGTCGTCAGCGCCGCCCGTCCCCGCGGGCACGACGTAGCCGACGAGCCGCTTGACGCCGCCAGGCCCGGAGCCGTCCGCGACGACGGCGGCGTGAGCGACCAGCGGGTGGTCCTCCAGCGCGGCGCCGATCTCGCCCAGCTCGACCCGGTAACCACGGATCTTCACCTGGTCGTCGGTGCGCCCGAGGAAGTCCAGGTTGCCGTCGGGGCGGCGCCGCACCAGGTCGCCCGTCCGGTACATCCGCGCGCCGGGCTCGGCGGCGAACGGGTCGGCGACGAAGCTCGCGGCGGTCAGTCCCGGCCGCCGGTGGTAGCCGCGCGCCAGGCCGACGCCGCTGATGTAGAGCTCACCGGGGGTGCCCGGCGGCACCGGGCGCAGCGCGGCGTCCAGGATGTAGGCGCGGGTGTTCCAGATCGGCCGCCCGACGGTCGAGGTCGCGCTGTCGCCGGTCGAGGCGCCGAGGGTGTTGATCGTGTACTCGGTGGGCCCGTACAGGTTGTAGCCGAAGGTCCCCGGCGTATCGCGCAGCGTGGACCACACGGTCTCGGAGACCGCCTCGCCGCCGAGCAGCACCAGCGGCGGCCGATGGCCGTCCAGCAGCCCCTCGTCGATGAGGTGGTGGGCGTACGTGGGCGTCACGTTCACGACGTCGATCAGCTCGCGGTCGCAGTACGCCACGAGCGCCTCGGCGTCGCGCCGCAGGTTCTCGTCGGAGACGTGCACCTCGTGGCCCTCGACCAGCCAGAGCAGCTCTTCCCACGACATGTCGAACGCGAACGACACCGTGTGCGCGATCCGCAGCCGCCGTCCGCCGGCCGCGGCGATCGTCGGCTCGAAGATGGCCTCACGGTGGTTGAACTGCATGTTGGTCAGGCCGCGGTAGGGCGTGACCACGCCCTTGGGACGGCCGGTCGAGCCCGACGTGTAGATCACGTACGCCGGGTGCTCCAGCCGGTGCGGCAGGTCGCGGGCGAACGCCGGGCGTTCCGCGTCGTCCAGCGCCTCGCCCGGCAGGCCCGCCAGCTCGGCCACGGTCGCGGCGTCGTCGACCAGGATCTGGTCGACGTCCACGTCCGGCAGCGTCGCCGCGACGGCCGTGGTCGTCAGGACGCACGCCGGGGCGGTGTCGCCGAGCATGAACTCCAGCCGTTCGGCCGGGTACTCCAAGTCCAGCGGGAGGTACGCCGCTCCCGTCTGGAGGACCGCGAACAGCGCGACGACCATCTCCACCGAACGTGGCAGGGCCAGCGCCACCACGCGTTCCGGCGCCGCGCCGCGCGCCAGCAGCAGGCGCGCCATGCGGTTGATCCGCGCGTCCAGCTCGCCGTAGGTCAGCCGCTCCGGCCCGAACACGAGCGCGATCTCGTCCGGGACGCGCGCCGCGCGCTCGGACAGCAGCTCGGCCACGGTCACCGGCGGCAAGGGACGTTGCGACGCGTCCCACTCTTCGCCGAGGCTCCGGCGCTCGTCCGGCAGCAGCAGGTCGAGACCGCCGACCTCGACCTCGGCCTCGACCTCGGCCTCGGCCTCGGCCCCGTCCGCGAGACCGGCCGACAACTGGTCGAGCACCATCGTGAAGCGGTCGAGAAGCGCGCTCGCCTCGTCGTCGTCGAACGCGTCGGGACGGTAGGACAGCGTCACGCGCAGCCGTGCGCCCTGCGTCACGATGAGCGTGACCGGGTAGTGCGTGGCGTCGGCGTTGGCGACGTCCACGATGCCGTTGCGGCGCGTGAACTCCAGCATCCGGTCCTCGCCGCCGGCGTCGCGCAGCACGAACAGCGTGTCGAACAGCCGCCGGTGCCCCGTCTCGCGCTGGAGGTCGCCGAGCCCGAGATGCTCGTACGGCATCAGCGCCACCCGCTCGTCCTGGACGCGGCGCAGCAGGCCGAGCACGGACTCGCGCGGCTTCAGCGTGATCCGCACGGGCACCGTGTTGAGGAACATCCCGATGATGTTCTCGACCTCGGGCACCTCCACCGGGCGCCCCGCGACGGCGGCGCCGAACACCACGTCGTCACGACCGGCCGCGGCGGACAGCACGAGCCCCCAAGCGGCGTTCAGCATGGTGTTCAGCGTCAGGCCCCGCTCGCGCGCGGTGCCGCGCAGCCGGTCGCCCAGCTCCGCCGGGAGCTCGACGTCGAGGTCACGCGGGATCACGGGCTGGAGGCCGTCGTCGGCGGGCCGCACCAGCGTCGGCTCGTCGAGCCCGGCGAGGGCGTCGCGCCAGGCCCCGAGGGCCGCGCCCGAATCCTGAGCCGCCAGCCAGGCGAGATAGTCACGGTAGTTGCCCGGACTCGGCATCCCGCCGTCGTCACCGGCCCGCTCGTACAGGGTGAAGAGCTGCTCCAGGAACAACCAGGCCGACCAGCCGTCCCACAGGATCAGGTGGTGACTGAGCACCAGCCGATCCCCCCGGCCGCCGCCGAGCCGGATGAGCAGGAGCCGCATCGCCGGTGGGCACGCCAGGTCGAACCGCTCGGTCCGGTCAGCGGCCAGCAGCTCCGCGATCCGCTCTTCCTGCTCCGCGGCGGAGAGCGACGAGAGGTCGATCTCGCGCAGCGGCGGCGGCACGTCCGCGCCGATGAACTGGAGTGGACGCGGCAGGCCCGTGCCGGTGAAGCCCGCCCGCAGGCTCGGGTTGCGCGCCAGCAGCGCCGCGCACGCCGCGCGGAGCCGGTCGGCGTCGAGGCTCTCGTCGAACGAGAAGACGTCCTGCGAGGTGTAGACGTCGATCGCGTCCGTGTCGTAGGTCGCGTGGAAGTAGATGCCCTCCTGCAACGGGGACAGCGGCCAGACGTCCGCGACCGGGACAGGGCTGGTCGCGCGTACCTGCTCAAGCTCCCCGTCCGTGAGCTCGACCAGCTCCGCGTCCCCGGCGCCCTCCCCGCCGACGACGCCCGTCCCGTGGGCGGCGGCCAGCGCGGCGGGGGTGCGATGGGCGAAGACGTCGCGCGGGCTCAGCGGCAGACCGGCCTTGCGGGCGCGACTCGACACGGTGATCGACGCGATGCTGTCGCCGCCGAGGACGAAGAAGTCGTCGTCGACGCCGGCGTCCGTGCCGAGGACCTCGCCGAAGATCTCGCAGAGCAGCCGTTCGGTGTCGTTGCGGGCCGCCCGCACCTCACGCGGTGCCGCCTCCGGAACGGGCAGGGCCTCGCGGTCGACCTTGCCGTTGGGCGTCAGCGGCAGCTCGTCCAGCACGACGATCGCGCTCGGCACCATCGGCGCCGGAAGCGCGGCGGCCAGCCGCGCACGCAACTCGGCCGCGTCCAGCCGGGCGCCGGGGGCGGCCACGGCGTACGCGATCAACCGCATGCCGGAACCTTCGCCGCGCACAGCGCCCCCCGAGGGGGAACGACCCCCCGCACCCCCCGGCGCGGCTCCGCCGCGAGCCATGGCGACCGCGCGTGCCACTCCTTGCTCGCGGGCGAGCTGCGCCTCGACCTCGCCCAGCTCGACCCGGTTGCCTCGGATCTTGATCTGGTGGTCGGTCCGGCCGGCGTACTCCAGCGCGCCGTCCGCACGCCGCCGGACCAGGTCGCCCGTCCGGTACATGCGCGTGCCCGCCGGCCCGTACGGGTCGGCCACGAAACGTTCGGCGGTCAGCCCGTACCGGGCGTGATAGCCGAGTGCGAGCTGGTCACCGGCGATGTAGAGCTCACCCGGCATGCCCTCGGGAACGTGCCGCAGGCAGGTGTCGAGCACGTACAGCCGGGTGTTCCAGACCGGCCCTCCGATCGGCACGGCCTCGCCCTCGGGAGGTACGGCCCCGTCCGCCCACGTGACCTGGACGGTCGCCTCGGTCGGCCCGTAGCAGTTGTCGACGGGCGTGCCGGTCAGCTCCAGCCAGCGGCGCGCGGTGTCCCCGGTCAGAGCCTCGGCGCCGCCGAAGACCTTCCGCAGGCTCGCTGCCCACGCCGGATCGGCGGTGACCTCGTCGGTGTTGATGAACGCCTGGAGCATCGAGGGCACGATGTCGAGGACGGTGACGCGGCGTTCCTGGATGAGACCGGCCAGGTAGACCGGGTCGAAGTGCCCGCCGGGCTCGGCCAGCACCACGGCCGCGCCCGAGCAGAGCGGCCAGAAGAGCTGCCACACCGAGGCGTCGAAGCTCGCCGACGCCTGCTGGAGCATACGATCGCCGTCACCCATCCCGAAAGCGCCCTGCGCCCACGCGAGGTGGCCGACGATGGCGCGGTGGGTGACCACGACGCCCTTGGGGCGCCCGGTGGAGCCCGAGGTGTAGATCAGGTAGGCGGGGTCACCAGGACGAGCGGGGCGCGGCTCGGCGTCGTGTTCATCGCCGGTGTCTCCGACCACGACGAACTCGACCCCGCTGATCCCGGGAAGCTCGCCGTCCGCTGTCACGACCAGGCGGGCGCCGGAGTCGGCGAGCATGAAGGCCAGCCGGTCGGCCGGGTAGGCGGCGTCGAGCGGCACGTACGCGGCGCCCGACTTCAGGACGCCCAGCAACGCGACCATCAGGTCGGCCGAACGCGGGATCGCGACCGCGACGTACTCCCCCGGCCGGGCGCGTCGCGCCGCCAGGCGCCGGGCGAGCTTCTCCGCACGCCGGTCCAGCTCCGCGTACGAGATCTCCTCGTCCCCGAAGATCACGGCGGTGGCGTCCGGCGTGCGCGCGGTCTGCGCCGTGATGGCCGACGCGAGCGTCTCCGCCGGAATGTCGCGGGCCGCGCCGACGAGCCGGGCCTCCGCGCGTTCGGCGGCGGACAGCAGGTCGAGCCGCCCCGCCGGGCGCTCCGCGTCGGCGCGGACCGATTCCAGCAACCGGGTGAGCGCGTCCGACAGGCGCCGGGCCGTCTCCGGGGCGAAGCGGGCGGTGTCGTGGTCGAGGCGGAGCTCCAGCCGCTCCCCCGGCACGACGGTCAGCGAGAGCGGGTAGTGCGAGGCGTCGCGGATGTCCACGTCCGCGATGGAGAACGCGGCGCCCGGCGCGCGCAGCTCGTCGCTCATCGGGTAGTTCTCGATGGCCACGAGCGTGTCGAAGAGGGCGTCGGCGTGCCCGGCGAGCCGCTGGATCTCGGCCAGCCCGAGGTGCTGGTGGTCGAGGAGCTCGGTCTGCCGGTCCTGGAGCCGCGCGAAGAGGCCGGCGAGCGGCTCCTCCGGCCGCCACGTCACCCGCACCGGCAGCGTGTTGACCAGCAGCCCGACCATCGACTCGATGCCGTCGACCTCGGCCTGGCGGCCGGACACGGTCGACCCGAACACCACATCGTGACGCCCGGTGAGACGGCCGAGCAGCAGCCCCCAGGCCCCTTGCACGACGGTGCTCAGCGTCAGGCCCCGCGCCCGCGCCCACGCGGTGAGGCCGCCCGTGGCCGCCGCGTCCAGCGAGGTGCGCACCTGCCCCATCGGGCCGGGGACCGCCTCCTCGCGCCGGGCTCCGGCGAGGAGCGTCGGCTCGTCCAGCCCGCCCAGCGCCTCGCGCCAGGCCATGCGCGCCGCCTCCCGGTCACGGCTCGCGAGCCAAGTGAAGTAGTCGCGGTACGAAGGAGCCCCAGCCGTCGCGGTCTGACCCGACACGAGATCGCGCAGCATGATCGGCACGGACCAGCCGTCGGAGGTCAGGTGGTGCAGGGTGAGGATGAGCGTGTGCGGCCGGTTCGCCGCCTCGCCCCGGACGAACGCGGCGCGCAGCAGCGGCGGTGCCGCGAGATCGAAGCGGTGCGCGAACTCCTCCGCCGCGACGGCCTCGGCGTCGCCGCCGTCCACCTCGCGCCAGGGCACGGCCGACGAGCCGGGGATGAACTGCACGATCTGCCCGCTCGCCAGCTGCCGGAATCCGGCGCGCAGCAGTGCGTGCCGGTCGAGCAGGCCCTGCACGGCACGGCGCAGCGCGGCCGGGTCCACGTCGCCCGCCAGCTCGATGATCTGCTGGACGGTGTAGACGTCGTCGGCGTCCTCGTCGAAGAGCGCGTGGAAGAGCAGGCCCTCCTGGAGCGGCGTGACCGGCAGGACGTCCGCCAGGTCACCGGCCGCCGCCTCCAAGTCGTCGATCTCGTCCTGGCCGATCGCCACGAGCGGGAAGTCCGACGGCGTGTGCCCGCCCGCGTTCAGGCAGCTCAGATGGGCGACCAGGCCGTGCAGCGCGTCGAGCCAGGCCCCGGCCAGATCGGTGACGTCGGAGAATCCGAACACGCCGTCGGGCCATGACCAGGTCGCGCTCAGCTCCGGTCCGGACGCGGTGTCGTCGCGGACGATCGCGTTCACTTCGAGCGGGTGCCCCAGCGGCATGCCCGGGTCCCGTCCGGCCGAGAGCGGCTCGGTGTCGCCCGCGAGCTGCCAGGCGCCGTCGCCGCCCGCCCGGAAACGTCCCAGGTAGTTGAAGAGGACCTGCGCCGATGCGGCCTCCGCGGCATAGCCCAGGCTGCTGGACGCGGGGACGGCGCGAAGCTGTTCCTTGATCCGCTTGAGGGCGCGGCCGACGGACGGACCGCCCGCCGTGAAGTCGGCCCAGTCGACGGTCCCCGGCGCCAGCCGCGCCGGAAGGAAGCTGGTGAACCAGCCCACCGTCCGCGCCAGGTCGGCGTTTCCGGCGACCTCGTCCTGCTCGCGCCCGTGCCGTTCGAGGTGCACCAGCAGCTCATCGTGTTCCGGCCGCCATGCGGCCACGGCGACGGCGAGCGCGGTGAGCAGCACGTCGTCCACCGAGCCGTGGTACGCGGCGGGCACGCCGGTGAGGAGCGGGGCCGTCACGTCGGCGGGCAGCGTCACCGTCAGGGAACGTTCGGTGGCCGCGACATCCGTCTGCCGGTCGAGCGGGCGGGCACCCAGCACGGCGGCGGGCTCGTTCACCACGTCGCGCCAGGTGCCCGGGTGGGCCGTCCGGGTGTCGGCGGCCAGCAGCCTGGACCATTCGGCGAACGAGGTGGCGACCGGCGCGAGCTCCTCGCCCATCGCCGCCTGCTCCAGGTCGGAGAGCAGGATGCGCCAGGAGACCCCGTCCGCGACGAGGTGGTGGCCCACCAGGAGCAGCCGTCCGTCCTCGGGCGACCAGACGGCCTGGAGCATGACGCCCCGCTCCGGTGCCAGGCGTGCGGCGGCGCGCTCGCGGTGCTCGGCGAGATCGCCGCCGCCCTCCACCTGTTCGATGAGGTCCGCGGCCTGGACGGTGCCGGGCGGCGGGACCTCCAGCGTCCAGTCGGCCCGGTCGAGCCGGGCCCGCAACATGCCGTGGTGGTCGATGACCGCCTGCAAGGTCGTGGCGAGCGCGTCGGCGTCGAGATCGTGCGGGACCCGCACCACCACTGACTGGTGGAACGCGTCGATGGGCCCGCCGAGCTCGCGCAGCCACTGGATGATCGGCGTCGGCTGAACGGTTCCGAAGCCGGGGTCGTGCGGCCGTTCGGCGACGGTGTCTCCGGCCTCGGCGGCGACGGCGGCGAGAGCGGAGACCGTGCGGCGGCGGAAGACGTCGCGCGGGGTGAGGGCGAGCCCGGCCCGCCGCGCGCGGTTGACCAGCTGAATGGCGACGATACTGTCACCGCCCAGCTCGAAGAAGCTGTCGTGCACGCCGACGGCGGGCAGTCCCAGCACATCGGCGAACAGCGCGGCGAGGGTGTGCTCGGCGGGTGTCTCCGGCGGCGCGTCACCGGCGCCCGCCGTCCACTCCGGCTCCGGGAGCGCGTCCTTGTCGAGCTTGCCGTTGGGGGTCAGCGGCAGCGTCCCGGCCAGGACGACGATCGTGCCGGGCACCATGTAGTCGGGCAGCGCGGCGGCCGCGAAGCTCCGCAGTTCGGCGACGTCAAGGCCGTCGGTGCAGGTCACGTAGGCGACGAGGCGCTTGGCCCCGCGCTGGTCCTCGCGGGCGACGACGGCGGCCTGCGCCACGGCGTCGTGTGCCATGAGGGCGCTCTCGATCTCGCCCGGTTCGATGCGGAAGCCGCGGATCTTGAGCTGGCCGTCGCCGCGGCCGAGGAAGTCGATGTCGCCGCCGGCGCGCCAGCGGGCCCGGTCGCCGGTGCGGTACATGCGGTCGCCCGGCCCACCGTACGGATCGGCCACGAAACGTTCGGCGGTCAGGCCCGGCCGCCCGAGATAACCGCGGGCCAGGCCGCGACCGGCGACGTAGAGTTCGCCCGCGACGCCGGGCGGGACGGGCCGCAGCGCCGAGTCGAGGATGTAGCAGCGGGTCCCCGGGTCGGGCACGCCGATGGGCACCGGTCCCTCGGCGTCCGGTTCGGCGAGCCAGAGCGTGGAGTTGACGGTGGCCTCGGTCAGGCCGTACGCGACGACGACCCGCATCCGGTCGCTCCACCGCGCGATGAGCTCGGCGGGCACCGCCTCGGTGCCGACGACCAGCACGGCGCCCTCGGGCAGCTCGCAGTCGGCCGGAAGCGCCGCCACCAGCGAGGGCGGCAGGATCATGTGAGTGGCGCGGTGCTCGGCGAGGTAGCCGGTCAGCTCCTCCCCCGCGACGCGCCGTTCGGCCGGGACGACGATGGCCGTGCCGCCGACGCAGAGCGACATGACCAGGTCCCACACCGCGACGTCGAACCCGACCGACGCGAACTGCACGACCCGGCTGCCGGGCTCCACGCCCAGCCGTTCGGCGGCGGTCGCGATGAGGCTGCCGATCCCGTCGTGGGACACGACGACGCCCTTGGGACGGCCGGTCGAGCCCGAGGTGTAGATGACGTACGCGGCGCGGCCGAGGTCACCGCGGGCCACTTCCGGCAGGTCGTTCTCGTCCAGGCTCGCCAGTTCGGCCGCGACTTCCGGATCGTCCAGCAGCACGTGCGGGATGGACGGAAGGTCGTCGGCGAGCTCGCTGACCGAGACGACCGCACGCGCGCGCGAGTCGTCCACCATGTAGGCGACGCGGTCCGCCGGGTGGTCGAGGTCAAGCGGCAGGTACGCGGCACCCGCCTTCATCACGCCGAGCAGCGCCACGACCATGCCGGCCGAGCGCGGCACAGCGACCGCGACGACGTCCTCAGCCGCCACACCACGGCCGCGCAGGAGCCGGGCGAGCCGGTTGGCCCGGCCGTTGAGCTCCTGGTATGTCAGCCGTTCCGACTCGCAGATCACCGCGATTGCGTCCGGCGTCTCCGCGACACGGCGCTCGAAAGCGGCCGTCCACGACAGTTCCTGCTGCTTGGCGACGGCAGAGCCGCCGAACTCAGTGAGCACCTGCCGGCGCTCGCCGGAGGTCGTCAGATCGATGGCGCCCAGTGGCCGGTCGGGGTGCGCGGTCATCGCGTCGAGAACGGCGAGGAGGCGGCGCTCGTGCGCGGCCAGCTCGTCCGGGCCGCAGACCGCCGCGTCGGCGTCCAGGTCGATCCGGACGCCCTGCCCGGCCGGACGGTCGTACATGACCACAGAGAGATCGCTGACCGGCCCGAGCGAGTGGTACTGGACCGTGACAGGGAGGTCCCCGAGGAGGATCCCCTCGTGGTACGGCATGACGTTGACGGTGGGCCCGATCAGCTCGCGCAGGCCGCCGGGCCTGCCGAGCTCCCGGGCGAGGTCCTCGCCGCGGTACCGGCCGTGCGCCGCGACGTCGCGGATCTCCTGGGCCACCGCCGCGATCAGCTCGGCGGGCGTCATGCCCGGCCGCACGGTGAGCCGCAGCGGCAGGACGTTGGACATCAAGCCCGGCGAGTCCCGGAGCGCGGCGTCCAGGCGGCCGGTGACGGGCAGGCCGAGGACCACGTCCCGCGCGCCCGTCGACCGGTGCAGGTAGGCGGCCACCGCCGCGATCGCCAGCCGCGAGAAACGCGTCCCCGCGTCGGCGGCGACCGCGCGGCCGCGTTCGGTGCGTTCCGCGGTCAGCTCGGCCGTGCGCCGCTCGAACTCGCGTGCCTGGACCGGCGGGCACTCCACGAGCCGCGCCGGCTCGTCGGGAAGGCCCGCCAGCCGGGCACGCCAGAACTCGTGGTCGGTCTCGCGCGCCGCGGAACGCCGGTACGCGCCGTCCGAGCCGACCAGCCGAGACAGCGACCAGTCCGGGGTGGTGGCCTCCGGGTCCCCGTACAGCGCGGCGACCCGGAGGATGAGGTTCAGGACGCCCGAGCCGTCGGTGACGAGGTGGTGGTAGCGGTGGTACCACCAGATCCGCCCGTCGCCGAGCTCGATCACCGCGTGCGCGAAGAGCGGGCCGTCGGTGAGGTCGGCGACCCGCGCCAGGTCCGCGCCGATCCAGGCGCGGGCAGCCGACTCGGGATCGGGCTCGCCGGCCAGATCCAGCATCGCGGGCGACCACTCACCGGGAGCGCGCGGGATCTGGACGGGCCGTCCGTCCCGTTCGCCGAACACGACGTGGAGGGGATCGGCCTCCAGGACGGCCCGGCGCACGGCCGCGGCGAGCCGCGCCGCGTCCGCGCCCGGCGGCAGTTCGACGTGGCAGCCGACCGTGTAGGCCGGGCTGTCCGGCTCGATCTGCTGGGCCAGCCAGATCCCTGTCTGCGCCCCTGTCAGTTCCAGCTCGAACCCGCCGCCGGACATCGTCCCCCAGCCCTTCCGCACGTCGCCGCAGTGAGTGTCGTCGTTCCGGTACCGCCACGTTCCGGTACCGCTACTTCGTGATGAGCTACTTCTTGATGAGCGGGACCATCTGCTCGATCGCGTAGGGGATGCTCAGCACGGTGTTGAACGAGAGCGCCGCGCCGATCGGCGGGTCCTGGTAGGTCAGGAACAGGTCGCGGCCCTCCTTGGCGACCTTGAGCTCCTTGTAGACCTTGTCGGCCTTGATGCGCGCGTGCGGCTCCTTGCCGGTGGTCAGCCAGACCAGCCGGTCGACCTCCAGGATGTCGAGCCCCTCGGAGCCGAAGTCGACGACGTTGGACTTGCCGGCCTTCTTGGTGATCTCTTCGGGCACGGTGAAGCCGAGGTCGGCCAGGAACGCCGACTTGGGATCGCCCTTCTGGAAGGCCGAGTAGGCACCGGCCTTGAAGCTGTCGGCCGAGACCGCGGTCTTGCCCGCCCACTGCGGGTTGTCCTTGCGGACCTTCGCGAACTTGGCGTCGATGTCGCTGATCAGCTGCTTGGCCTTGGGTTCGACGCCCAGCGCGCGGCCGGCCAGGAGCGTGTAGTCCTTCCACGGCGCGGCGTACGGGTCGTAGCCCTTGGGCTGGGCGACCACCGGCGCGATCTTCGACAGCTGGTCGTAGTTCTTCTTCTCGATGCCCGCGTACATCGCGAAGATGAGGTCGGGCTTCAGCGCGAGCAGCTTCTCCATCTTGACGCCGTCCTCGCGCAGCCCGAGGACGGTCGGCTCGGTCCCGCCCCAGGCGGCCTTGGCCCACGGCCAGTCGGTGAACGGCTTGCGCTCGAACCAGTCGACGACCCCGACCGGCTTGTAGCCGAGGGCGAGTACGGGCTCGTGGTCGCTGAGGCCGATCGTGACGATCCGCTCCGGCTTCTTCTTGATGGTCGTCGTGCCGTACATGTGCTCGACCGTGGCCGGGAAGGACGCCCCCGCCGCACCCGGCGCGGCGGCGCCGGCCTTCGTGTCGGTGGAGTCCGAGTCGCCGCAGCCCGCGGCGAGCGTCATGCCGAGCGCGAGTGCGGCGAACGCCGTCAGCAGGCGCCTCGCGCGCCGGACGCCCGTGGGGTGCTTGGGGGGTTGGGACATCGCTTCCTCATTTTGGCTCGAGTCGAACGCCGGTCGGCGCGGCGATACTAAGGTAAGCCTTACCTATCTTCAATCCAGGTGAAAGGCTTGCATACCCGCAAATAGTGAGGTATGCCTTGCCTAACCCAGCCAGATCGGATCTTCGTGACACGTGACAGCACGGGTCCCGCGCCCACCGCGCGGGACGTGGCCCCGCCGGCCGCCGTCACCGCGTCCCCGCCCCGCCCGCTCAGGCGCCCGCTGCTGGTCACCGCCGCCGCCGTGACGCTGGTCGTGCTCTGCCTCGCGTCGCTGGCGATCGGCGCCCGTTCCATCCCGCTCGACCTGGTCGTACGCGCGCTCGTCGACCCCGGTCACCCGCGCGTGGACGCCGAGACCGAGGCCATCGTGCGGAGCACCCGCCTGTTCCGCACGGTGGTCGCCGTGCTCGCCGGAACGGCCCTCGGCCTGGCGGGCGCGGTCATGCAGGGACTCACCCGCAACCCCCTCGCCGACCCGGGCCTGCTCGGCGTCAGCGCGGGCGCGGCCTTCGGCACGGTGGTCGCCGTCGGTGTGTTCGGAATCACCGCGCTGATGGGCTCGATCTGGTTCGCGTTCGGCGGCACGCTCGTCGCCACCGTCGTCGTCTACCTGCTCGGCAGCCGGGGACGCGGCGGCGCCTCACCGGTCAAGCTCGCGCTCGCCGGAGTGGCGGTCACCTACCTGCTCGACTCCCTCACCAGCGGCATCGCGCTGACCGACCCCGAGGCGCTCGACCGCTACCGCTACTGGTCGTCCGGCTCCCTCACCGGCCACGACGGCGGCACCCTGCTGCGCATCGCCCCGTTCCTCATCGCCGGCGCCCTCCTGGCCCTGACCACAGCGACGGCGCTCAACAGCATCGCCCTAGGAGACGACGTCGCGGTGGCCCTCGGCAGACGACTAGGCATGGTCCGTCTCCGTGCGGTCCTGGCCGTCACCCTCCTCACGGGCACCATCACCGCCGTAGTCGGCCCGATCGTCTTCGTCGGCCTGGTCGTGCCGCACGTGGTCCGGCTCATCACCGGCCCCGACCACCGCTGGCTGCTGCCCGGCTCGATGCTGGTCGCGCCCTGCCTCCTCCTCGCCGCCGACATCATCGGCCGCGTCGTCGCCCGCCCGCAGGAGATCGATGTGAGCCTGGTCGCGGCGTTCCTCGGAGCGCCCGTCTTCATCGCCCTGGTCCGCCGCCGGCTGGCGGAGCTGTGATGCCAGGCCGCGCCACGTTCCGCCTGAAACACCCAGCCGTCTCAGGCGTCATACGCCCGCGCCTGATCCTCGTCTGGCTAGCCCTAGCCGCCATAGCCTTCAGCATCTTCTGCTCGACGGTCGCGTTCGGGAGTGGCGACTTCCCGGTGGCGCTGCCCGATGTCGTGCCCGCGTTCTGGGGCAGCGGCGACCCCGCGACGCTCTTCGCGGTGCGAGAGCTACGCCTGCCCCGCGCCACAGTCGCCCTCCTCTCCGGCGCCGCGTTCGGCGCCGCCGGTGCGGTCTTCCAGACCGTCACGCGCAACCCCTTGGCGAGCCCCGACATGCTGGGCATCACCCAGGGCGCCGGAGCGGCCGTGGCGTCCGGCACGGCGTTCGGCATAGCCGGAGGCTCGCAGTCCCAAGGCCTCGCGGGCGCGCTCACCGCAGGATTGCTGATCTACCTCCTCGCCTGGAACCGAGGCACGACCGGCTACCGGATCGTCCTGGTCGGCATCGGCGTCAGCTGGATGTGCACGAGCCTCACGGTCTACCTGGTCAGCCGCATGGAGCTCTACCAGGCACAGAAGATCGTGGGCTGGCTGGTAGGCAGCCTCAACGACCGAGGCTGGCCAGAAGCAAAACCGCTGGCGCTAGCGCTGCTCCTCCTCCTACCCGTCCTGATCCTCCTGGCTCGCCTGCAACGCACCCTCCTCCTAGGCGACGAAGTAGCCGCAGGCCTGGGAACACCAGTGCAGCGCACCCGGATAACGCTGCTCCTCTGCGCCTCCGCCCTCGCCGCGTTCGCGACGGCGGCCACCGGCCCCGTCCTGTTCGTAGCACTGGCCTCGCCGCAGATCGCCCAGCGCCTGGCCCGCACACCCTCACCCCCCTTGACCGCCGCCGCCCTCACCGGCGCGGCCATCGTCCTGCTGAGCGACCTGATCAGCCAGCGGCTCTTCGCCGACATGGTGATCCCGGTCGGCGTCGTGACCGGCGTGCTCGGCGCACCGTTCCTGCTATGGCAGCTGGCCCGCGCGAACCGCGCCGGCTCTGGAGGTTGAACGTGACGTCCCTGAAGTCCCGCCCGGTGCCCCCGGCACAGGACGACCCGCCGGGCCCCGACCTGCGGGCGAACGGCCTGAAGCTCGCCTACGACGACCGGATCGTCACCGAGAACCTCGACCTCCAGGTACCGACCGGCCAGATCAGCGTCATCATCGGCGCGAACGCCTGCGGCAAATCGACCCTCCTGCGCGCCCTGGCCCGCCTGCTCTCCCCCCGCACCGGCACGGTGCACCTGGACGGCCGTTCCATCCACTCGATGCCGACCCGCCAGGTAGCCCAGCGCCTGGGCATCCTGCCCCAATCCCCCGTCGCCCCCGAAGGCCTCACGGTCACCGACCTGGTGGGCCAGGGCCGCTCGCCGCACCAGACCTGGTGGCGCCAATGGTCGTCCGGCGACGAGGACGCCGTCACCGAGGCCCTCCGCGCCACCGGCATGCTGGAGCACGCCGACCGCCCCATCGACGAGCTCTCCGGAGGCCAGCGCCAACGCGCCTGGATCGCCATGGCCGTCGCGCAAGGCACCCCGATCCTCCTCCTGGACGAACCAACCACCTTCCTAGACCTGGCCCACCAAATAGACGTCCTTGACCTGGTCGTAGACCTCAACCGCCGCGAGAACCGCACGATCGTCATGGTCCTGCACGACCTCAACCAGGCCTGCCGCTACGCCGACCACATCATCGTCATGAAGTCCGGCGCGATCGTGACCGAAGGCGGCCCCTCCGACGTCATCGACGCGGCCCTCGTAGAAGACGTCTTCGGCATGCGCTGCCAGGTAACCCGCGACCCGGTAAGCGGAACCCCCCTGGTAATCCCCATAGGCCGCCATCACACCCAGGAAGAAGACAACGCATCTCCTTGACCGCCCGTCCCCGATGGGCTCGCACGGGACAGGGGTGTACCGAGTGAGCACGCCGTTCCCACCGGGTTCAGCGGCATCGACACGTCCGCCCTGCGCGCCAGATCTGCGTCTGGGCGGACGAAACAGCTGCCGATGCTGACCCGCCGCCGCGACCTGCTGAACGAGCTGGGCATGTACTAGTTCGACGCCGGCTACGCCGCCGTGTTCTTCGCCGCCCGCAAGCTCCGGCAGGGTGAGCGGACGGTTATGGTGAGCCGGTGACCGATACTCCTCGCGAAGTCTTCCTGAAACTCGTGCACGGCGTCTGTGAAGAGCGCTGGGCGGACGTGGTGGACCTGTACGCGGAGCAGACCGATGTCTCGCACCCGTTCTTCCCCCTGGAAGCGCCGCCGATGCGCTCCCGCGAGGCGCTACGAGCCCACTTCGGTGGCGGGGCCCAGCCGTACCAAGGCCCGACCCTGCGACGTCAGCCGACCCGGATCAACGTCCACGAGACCACCGATCCCGAGGTCATCGTGGCCGAGTTCCAGTACGAGGGCACCGTGGTGGAGACCGGCGAACCTTTCACCATCCCGGCCGTCTTCGTCATGCGCGTCAGGGACGGAAAGATCGTCGAATCCCGCGACTACCTGGACCACCTGCGCTCAGCCGCAGCCCGCGGTCAGCTTCCCGAGGTCTTGGACGCCATCCGCGACCACCACGCCACAACGCCTCGTTGACCGCTCTCGGTCTCACCCGTTTGACAGCATGATCGAGCTGACGCAAGCATGATCCGCATGCTTCGGCGACTCTCGATCATCGCGCTGACCTCGGCAGTGGCCATAACTCCGCTTGCCTGCTCCAGCACCAGAACGGGAACGCCCGCAGCCAGCTCTGCGAACGCCCCCGCGCCGGGAGCCCTGGGCGCGAACTTCAACCAGAACCTGGACGCGCTCGACTACCGGGAGCTGAACGAGGCGCGAGTCAGCTGGGTGCGCGGCTTCTTCCCGATGCCGGCGACCGACCAGGGCGCCCCCGCCAAGCACGTCACGATCCGCACCATCAACGACGCCGCCAAGCGCGGCCACGACACGATCCTGAGCCTGAAGTTCCCCTACACCGAGACGTCCTTTCCCAAGCCGGGCAGCCCGAAAATGAAAACGGAGCTGGCCAGGCTGGACAAGGTGCTCCCGCTCGTCATGGGCAAGGTCGACATCCTCACCATCGGCAACGAGCCGTTCATCGAGAGCAAGAAGACCGAGCGCGACCAGCGACTGAACACCTTCTACGAGACCGTCGCCAAGCACGTGATCGACTTCCGTCGGAAGCGCTGCGCCGCGAACTGCGGAACCACGCTCTACATGGGCGCGCTCAACCGGATCGACCAGCCCGCCCAGCGCACGCCCGCGGTCGAGCGCTGGATGGCCTTCGTGCGCAAGACACCGGCCATCAAGGGCGTGGACATCCATCCGCACGTCGCCGCCTCGCTCAACGCCAAGGCCTTCACCGACTACATCCTGCCGAGGATGCGCAAGGACCAGAAGTTCCTCGTGACCGAGTTCTCGCTGATGCCGCTCTGGCGCCAGCACATGACCGACCCGGTTCCGGCGTCGTTCACCACCAAGTACGGCTTCCCGAAGGACATCAAGGTCTGGCAGGTGATCAAGGCCGCCATCGCCAAGCCGTTCAGCGAACGCGAGTGGGCCGCCTTCCTGCGCGCCTGCCCATGGTTCGCCAAGCAGTCGGGCTTCCTGAATGAGCAGATGAAGCTGTACCGAGGCACCGGCCGGTTGGCGGTCGCCACGTACGCCTTCAAGCAGGACGACCCCATGGTGAAGAACTGGGGTCCGAAGAAGGACCCGTGGCTGCTCAACAGCGTCTACGCCCGCCACACCGTCCAGCCGCGCGGCGAGCTGTCAGGCCGCAGCCCCTGGTTCCGCGACTTCCAAGCCCTGCAACAACCCCGTTGACCCGGGAACGTCGCCCTCCAGGTGGGGGCTGGGCTGGATGGTGATCGTGATGTGTGTCCCCTCGGCCGGCTCGCGGGTGGACGGCGGGTGGGCGCGGGACGAGACGTTCTCGGTCACGCTTCCGCCGCGCGGAACGGTCACGTTCCCAACGTGGGATCTGACCGAGGCCGCGGAGGCCATCGTCCAGTGCAGTGAGGATCTCGATGCGGGATGAGCCACGGGTGAGGTGGCGAGGATCTTTCGGGTGTCCTCGTCCACGGTCTCAGGCAGGGCGGCCCGTGGTCTCCTGCGATGAACGCTCACCTGCCCTGGTCACCGGGAGAGGGCGTAGGTCTCCTGGCGGAGGTGGGTGGCGATCGACTCCACGATCTCGCCTGCGCGTACGGCCGTGTTGGAGAGGAGCGTTGAGGTGATGCCGTGCGTGTGCTCGGTGGCGCCCTGCACGTAGATGCCGCAGCGCACGTTGTCGGTGGTCGCGACGCGGTAGTCGCGATTGATGCGGAGGGCTCCGTCGGGTAGGCGGTGGCAGTATTCGCCTGCCTCGCCCAGGAGGGTGAGTGGGTCTCCCGGGCGGTAGCCGGTGGCGTAGACGAGCAGGTCGGCGTCGAGGACGGTGCGTTCGGCCGTGGGGAGGAATTCGACGGTAGCGCGTAGGCCGTCGGGGGTTTTGGCCACTTCTAGGAGGCGGGACGCGTTCATGATGCGGAGGCGTTCGATGCCTTGGACTTTTTCCTGGTAGTGGCGCCGGTAGAGCTCGTCGATCAGGTCGAGGTCGACTACCGAGTAGTTGGTGGACGCGTGGTAGTCGCGCAGCATCCCCTTCACCGGCTCGGACGCCTCGTAGAAGTGGTCGACCGCGACGGGGTCGAAGATGCGGTTGGCGAAGGAGCTGTCGTCCGCGGGCGTGTAGCCGTACTTGGCGAAGACCGCGCAAACCTCGGTGGTGGGGTAACTGGTGTGCAGGTGTTCGGTTACCTCGGCGGCGCTCTGGCCCGCGCCTACGACGATCACGCGCTTGGGGTCGCGGAGGGTGGGGAGGCGGTCGAGAAGGTCTTCGCTGTGCCAGACGCGCTCTTCGGTGACGACGCCTTCGGGGAGGAACGGCTCCAGGCCGGCGGCGATGACGAGGTTGCGGGTGCGGCGGGTGGTCAGCTCGTCGGCGCAGCCGCCCGCCCGGACGAGGACGTCGAACGCTTCGACGGTGCCGTTGATGGTGACGGGGGTGACGGCCACTACTTCTGTGCCGTACTCGACGTCGGTGAAGGAGGAGGCGGCCCATTCCAGGTAGTCGTGGAACTCCATCCGCGACGGGAACATCGTCTTGTGGTTGATGAAGTCGACCAGCCGGCCCTTCTCCTGCAGATAGCGGAGGAAGCTGTACTCGCTCGCCGGGTTCCGCATGCTGACCAGGTCCTTGAGGAACGAGACC
This sequence comes from Spirillospora sp. NPDC048911, assembly GCF_043198015.1. NCBI lineage: Bacteria > Bacillati > Actinomycetota > Actinomycetes > Streptosporangiales > Thermomonosporaceae > Spirillospora > Spirillospora sp. NPDC048911. The sequence goes on from NZ_JBICUD010000003.1 coordinate 640,945, forward strand.
TGCATCGTCGTGCCCTCGATGAGCATGCCGCGATGCCAGCCGAACGCCGGTTGCCGTTCGAAGAAGACCGCGTCGACGGGGTCGCCGTGTTCGCGCAGTGCGATCGCGAGGGCGAGGTTCGAGGGCCCGAAACCGATGCCGACCAGATCGTGGACATGCGTCGCGGCGAGGGACATGGAGGGCCTTTCCGGGAGGGGGCACGCTCAATACGATTAGGTTAGGCTCACCTAATGAAGGTGAGCCTAACCTGTCCTCTTCCCCCTCACAAGGAGGCACCATGCGGGTCGTGATGTTCGGCTACCAGACCTGGGGGCACCGCACGCTGCAGGCACTTCTGGAGTCCGAGCACGAGGTCGTCCTCGTCGTGACGCACCCCAAGAGCGACCACGCGTACGAGAAGATCTGGAGCGATTCGGTCGCCGACCTGGCCGAGGAGCACGGTGTCCCGGTGGTGCTGCGCAACCGGCCCGACGACGAGCTGCTGGTGCGGCTCAAGGAGGCCGACCCGGACCTCATCGTCGCCAACAACTGGCGCACCTGGATCCCGCCGGAGATCTTCGATCTGCCCCGGCACGGCACCCTCAACGTGCACGACTCGCTGCTGCCGAAGTTCGCCGGCTTCTCCCCCATCATCTGGGCGCTCATCGCCGGCGAGAGCGAGGTCGGCGTCACCGCGCACATGATGGACGAGGAGCTCGACGCCGGCGACATCGTGCTCCAGCGCGCCGTGCCGATCGGGCCCGACGACACCGCGACCGACCTCTTCCACCGGACCGTCGACCTGATCGGCCCCATCGTCAAGGAGTCGCTCGACCTGATCGCGTCGGGAGAGGCGAAGCTCACACCGCAGGACCGCACGAAGGCCAGCTTCTTCCACAAGCGTTCCATCGAGGACAGCGCCATCGACTGGACGTGGCCGGCGGAGGATCTCGAACGCTTCGTCCGCGCGCAGTCCGACCCGTACCCGAACGCGTTCACCCACTACAGGGGCGAGCGCGTCCGCGTGCTCAAGGCGTCGGTCTCCAAGGGCGTCTACGGCGGCACTCCCGGGCGGGTGTTCATCCCCGAGGGCGACGGCGTGGTCATCGTCGCGGGCGCCGAGGCCCGGCGCGGCCGCAGCCACGGGCTCGTCGTCGAGCGCGTCCGCACCGAGGACGGCAAGGACCTGCCCGCCCGCGAGCTGTTCCGCACGATGGGCGGCTACCTCACCGATCGTCCCTGACGTGACCGGCGAGGACGTGCGAGCGGCGGTCGCGGCGGCGGTCAAGGACGACACCGCCGCCATGACCGGGCTCCTCGCCGAGCTCGTCCGCATCCCGAGCGTCGGCGGCTCGCTCGCCGAATCCGAGATCCAGGACGAGCTGGCCGGCTGGCTGCGCGCCGAGGGGTTGGAGGTCGACCACTGGGACATCCCGGTGGACGAGGTGGTCGCCGAGGCGGCGTTCCCCGGGATGGAGGCGCCGCGCACGCAGGCGATGGGCCTGGTCGGGCGGCTCCCCGGGGAAGGCGGCGGCCGCTCGCTGATGTTCAACGGCCATGTCGACGTCGTACCGCCCGGCGAGCCCTCGGCCTGGAGCGACGACCCGTTCAGCGGACGGGTCCGCGACGGCATGGTGTACGGGCGCGGCGCGTGCGACATGAAGGGCGGGCTCGTCGCGGCGCTGTTCGCCGTCCGGGCGTTGCGCCGCCTGCCCGTCCGGCTGCGCGGCGACCTCCTGATCGCCTGCGTGGCGGGCGAGGAGGACGGCGGTCTCGGCTCGTACGCGCTGCTGCGGCGGGGCTGGCGAGCCGACGCATGCGTGATCCCCGAGCCGACCGGGCTGGAGCTGGTGCCCGCCAACGCGGGCGCCCTGACGTTCCGGCTGCGCGTCCCGGGCAGGTCGGCGCATGCCGCCCAGCGCGACACCGGCGTGAGCGCGGTCGAGAAGTTCTGGCCGGTCTTCGCCGCGCTGCGCGACCTGGAGGCGCGGCGCAACACAGGCGTCGACCCGCTGATGCGCCGCTGGACCATCCCGTACGCGATCGAGATCGGCACCGTGCAGGCGGGCGACTGGTCGTCGACCGTGCCCGGCGATCTGGTGGCCGAAGGCCGTCTCGGCGTCGCGCTCGGCGAGGACCCGCGCGCCGCCCGCCACGCGCTGGAGCAGGCCGTCGCGACGGCGTGCGCCTCCGACGCCTGGCTGTCGTGCCACCCGGTGCGGGTCGAGTGGTGGGGCGGCAGCTTCGCCCCGGGCCGCCTGCCCGAGGAGGACGGTGGTCTGCTCGGCCGTCTCACCGAGGCGCACATCGCGGTGACGGGAGCGGCGCCCGCGTCCTGGGGCGCCCCGTACGGCAGCGATCTGCGCCTGCTCACCGGGCTCGGCGGGATCCCGACCGTCCAGTACGGCCCGGGCGACATCGACCGCATGCACGCGCCGGACGAGTGCGTGCCGATCGACGACGTGGCCACCGCCGCCCAGACGCTCGCCCTCCTCGCCGTCGACCACTGCGGCACCTGCTGAGTAAGGGGACCGACGCGCGGTGTGACAGGATCGGACGGGTTCATTCGTGCAACCGAGGAGGTCCCCGTGCGTATCGGTGTGTCGTTGCGAGAACGTTCCGGCCCGGATTCGCTGGCCAAGCTGACCGGCGACGTGCGGCGGGCGGCCGACGACGGGTTCTCCTCGGCGTGGTTGTCGAACATCTTCGGCGTGGACGCGCTCACGGCGCTGGCCGTCGCGGGCGGCCAGGTGCCCGGGATCGAGCTCGGCACCGCCGTCGTGCCGACCTACCCGCGCCACCCGGCGACGCTCGCGCAGCAGGCCCGCACGACCGCGCTCGCGCTCGGCTCGGGACGGCTGACGCTCGGCATCGGGCTCTCGCACAAGGTCGTCATCGAGGACATGTTCGGGTACGACTATGGGCGGCCGCTGCGGCACATGGACGAATACCTGTCGGTGCTGCTGCCACTCCTGAACGACGAGCCGGTCTCGTTCAGCGGCGAGACGGTGCGGGCGCAGCTGGGCCTGTCGGTGCCGAACGAGGGCCGGGTGCCCGTCCTGCTCGCCGCGCTCGGGCCCAAGATGCTCAAGCTCGCCGCCGAGCGCGCCGACGGCACCATCTTGTGGATGACGGGCCCGGCGACCGTGCGCGACCACATCGCGCCGACGATCACGTCAGCGGCCCAGGCCGCGGGACGACCGGCGCCCCGGATCGTGTGCGTGCTGCCGGTCGGCGTCACCGGCGACGTCGCGGCGGCGAAGGAGCGCGCGGCCAAGGCGTTCGAGGTGTACGGAACGCTGCCGTCCTACCGGGCGATGATGGACCGGGAAGGCGCGGAGGGCCCGGCCGATCTGGCCATCATCGGCGACGAGGACGCGGTCGGCGCCCGGCTCGACGAGCTCGCCAAGGCCGGTGTCACCGACTTCGTGGCGGGCGAGTTCCTGCCGCGCGACGAGGCCGCGCGCACCCGCGACTTCCTGAAGACGCTCACTCGGTAGAGATGACCTCGTAAAGGTTGCCGGTCGCGTCGGCGAAGTAGATCCCCCTGTCGCCCAGCGGGTGGTCAATGTCGACGCGGCCGTTGTCGTGCCGGGCCGGATGGTCGCCGAAGGGCGCCCCTCGCTCCCGCAGCCGTGCCAGAACACCATCGAACGTGGCGGGATCGACGTCGAACGCCAGATGGTGGCCTGGTACATCGGGCGCCGACATGAAGTCGAGGGTCAGCCCGTCGTTCACCTTGACGGGGATGAAGTGCGAGGCGTACGGGTGGGGGCCCGTGAACTCCAGCCCCATGACGGCGGCGAAGAAGCGGGCGGCCTCCTCGTTGTCGGCGGCCGGGACGATGGTGTGGTTGAGGCTGATCGTCATGCGCGTTCTCCTTCGGTGAGCGCCCCGTGCAGGAACACCTGGAGCGTCTCGTCCAGGGACGGAACGGGTCGCGCGGGCGGGCGGGCACGGCCGAAGACCAGGCCCATGAACATGGCCGCGACCTGCTCGGGCGGCAGCCGCAACGCGTCGCGCTCGGGCTCGAACAGCTCCGTCAGCGCCTCCACCGTCGACCTCATGGCCGCGTCACGATCAAGCGCAGGCTCACTCGGCTTCCCGGACCTCGCGCCCGCGTCGCCCCCGCTGCGGGCGGGGTCTGCGGGGCGGCCGGTGGCGTGGAGGGCGCCGATGACCATGCCCATGCGTTCGAGGTAGGCGGTCATCGCGGCGGCGGCCTCGCCGAGCCGGGCGGCGAGGGGCTGGTCGAGGGAGATGTCGGCGATCTCCGCCAGGACGTGGTCGGTGCGCAGGGCCTCGGCGACACAGGCGTCCAGCAGGGCGTCCTTGTCGGCGAACACCCGGAAGATCGTCGCCTCGCCGATACCGGCGGCGCGTGCGATCTGGCCTGTGGTCACGGCGGTGCCGTGCTCGGCGACCAGCGGCAGCGCGGTCCGGACGATCATCTCGCGGCGCTGCTCGGGGCTCATGCCCGGCGCGCGGCGCCGGGCGGGTCGTTCGCTCATGCCCGGAAGGCTACGGAGTGAGCACTCACTCCGTCAAGAAGGAGTGAGTACTCACTCCGTCAGGTGCGGACGTGGTGGCAGAGCGCGGGCGGCGGGCGGGGCGGGAGGGTCCGGCGGCTGGTGCTAACGTTGCAGTTCACGCGCGTCATGGAGCGAAGTCCGGTGTGATCCCGGCGCTGTCCCGCAACTGTGATGTCCTTCGAGGGTCCCCTCCCGAACGGCCGAGCCAGGTCGCCTCCGCACGCGCCGACGATTTCTCGACCCTCGCGGAAGGGGCGATCCGTCTTTCCGCGGGTCACGCCTTCCGGCCGGCCATGGAGGCTCCCCTCGTGAGACCCGTACGTTCCCTCAGCGCTGCCGTCCTGATCGGTGTGGTGGCCCTGTCCGCCGCCGCGTGCGGTGACACGACCGAATCCGGCGGTGACAAGGCCGCCTCCGCCGCGGCCGTCACCGTCCAGGCCGCCAACGGCGCGGTCACGATCCCCGCGCCGCCCAAGCGGATCGTGTCGCTGTCGCCCACGCACACCGAGACGCTGTTCGCCATCGGCGCGGGCAAGCAGGTCGTCGCTGCCGACGAGTACTCCACCTACCCGGCGGGCGTGCCCAAGACGAAGCTGTCGGGTTTCAAGCCCAACGCCGAGGCGATCATCGGCTACAAGCCCGATCTGGTGGTGCTGTCGGACGACATGGACGGCATCGTCAAGGCGCTGACCAAGGTCAAGATCCCCGTCCTGCTGGAGCCCGCCGCGACCAAGCTGGACGAGGCGTACGACGAGATCACCGACCTAGGGCAGGCCACCGGGCACGGCAAGGAGGCCGAGAAGCTCACCGGCGACATGCGCGCGAGCATCCAGCAGACCGTCGCCGCGGCCAAGTCCACGAAGCAGCTCAGCTACTACCACGAGCTCGACAACCAGCTGCACTCGGTGACGTCCAAGACGTTCATCGGCCAGGTGTACGGGCTGTTCGGCCTGACCAACGTCGCCGACAAGGCCGAGAAGGCGGCCGGCGGCTACCCGCAGCTGTCCCGCGAATACCTGCTCAAGAGCGACCCGGACCTCATCTTCCTGGCCGACACCAAGTGCTGCGGCCAGAACGAGGCGGCGGTCGCCAAGCGGAGCGGCTGGGGAGACCTCGCCGCGGTGAAGGGCAAGAGCGTCATCGCCCTCGACGACGACATCGCCTCCCGCTGGGGCCCGCGCCTGCCCGAGTTCGTCAAGACCATCGGGGCCGCGGTGCAGAAGGCGTCCGCCGGCCAGTGAACCCGGCTCGGCTGCGGCCTCTTCAGCTCGGCGTCGCCGTCGCGGTGCTGGCGGCGACGATGTTCGCCGCGCTGCTGGTGGGCGCGGCCGACCTTCCGGTGAGCGGCGTCGTGAAGGCGCTGCTCGACCGGGTGCCGTTCGTCGACTTCGACTCGGGGCTCAGCCCCGTCGAGCGCAACGTGCTCTTCGAGCTGCGGCTGCCCCGGGTGCTGATGGGCGCGGCGGTGGGCGGGCTGCTCGCCATCGCGGGCGCCGGTTACCAAGGGGTCTTCCGCAACCCGCTCGCCGACCCGTATCTGCTCGGCGCCGCCGCGGGGGCGGGCGTCGGCGCGACGCTGGTGATCGTGGTGATGCCGGGCGATCCGGCGCTCGCCATCCCCCTGGCCGCCTTCGTCGGCGCGATCTCCGGCGTGTTCCTGGCGTACGCGCTCGGGAGTTCGGCGGGCCGCGGGAACGGGCCGGGCGCCGCGACGCTGGTGCTCGCCGGGGTGGCGGTGTCGAACTTCCTCGCCGCCGTCCAGACGTTCCTGCAGCAGGCGAACGCGCAGGAGCTGCAGCGGATCTTCTCGTGGATCCTGGGCGGGCTGGGCCTGGCCGACTGGCCCACGCTCGCCATGATCGCCCCGTACGCGATCGTCTCCACGGTCGTGCTGCTCCTGCACGGGCGGCTGCTGGACGTGCTCAGCGTCGGCGAGGAGGAGGCGGCCTCGCTCGGGTTGTCGGCCGCGCGGGTACGGCTGACCGTGCTCGTCGCGGCGTCGCTGGCGACGGCGTGCGCGGTGGCGGTCAGCGGCCTGATCGGGTTCGTCGGGATCGTCGTGCCGCACGTCGTGCGGCGGATCGCGGGCGGCTCGTACCGGGTGGTGCTCCCGCTCTCGCTGCTGCTCGGCGCCGCGTTCCTGGAACTGGCCGACCTGGTGGCCCGGACGGTCGTCGCGCCCGGCGAGCTTCCCCTGGGCGTGGTGACGGCGTTCGTGGGCGCGCCGTTCTTCGTGGTCATCCTGCGCGCGACCCGCCGGCAGGTGGACACATGACGGTCGCGGTACGGGACCTGGACGTGGAGCTGGACGGCCGTCCGGTGCTGCGGGGCGTCTCCCTGGAGGTGCCCGCCGGATCCTGGACGGCGATCATCGGGCCGAACGGAGCCGGCAAGTCGACGCTGCTCCGCGCGATCCTCGGCCTGCGCCCCGGACGCGGCGAGATCGAGGTCGCGGGCACCGACCTGCGCGCGCTCAAGCCACGCCAGCGCGCACGGGTCGTCGCGTACGCCCCGCAGAGCCCCAACCTGCCGGCGGGCATGACGGTCTTCGACTACACGCTGCTCGGCCGTTCCCCCTACATCCCGCACCTGGGCCGGGAGAGCGCGCGTGACCGGGCGGTCGCCGCCGAGGTGCTCGAACGCCTGAGCCTGACCGGGCTGGCCGCGCGTCCCCTCGACCATCTGTCCGGCGGCGAGCGCCAGCGCGTCGTGCTCGCCCGGGCGCTCGCGCAGCAGACCTCGGTACTGCTGCTCGACGAGCCGACCACGGCGCTCGACATCGGCCACCAGCAGCAGGTGATGGAGCTGGTCGACCGGCTCCGGCTCGCCGACGAGCTGACGGTGGTGACGACGATCCACGACCTGACGCTGGCCGGGCAGTACGCCGACCACCTCGTCCTGCTGTCGGCGGGACGGGTCGCGGCGGCCGGTCCGCCCGCCGAGGTCCTGACGGCGACGGCCATCGCGGAGCACTTCGACGCGCGCGTACGCGTCTCCCCCGGCCCCGACGGCCGCCCGAACCTCTCCCTGGAACGCCCATGAACGCAGCACCTCTGGACGCGGCGCCCATGAAGATCGAGCTGGTGTGGCGGGAGGAGGGCGGCGTCTCGCTGCCCTCGACGATCTGGCGCGCGGGCCCCGGCATGCGGATGGTCTCGTCCGCCATGGTCGGCGGCGGCATCGGCCCGGCCGGCTGGGTGCTGAACGCGCAGGTCCCGGGCACCTACGAACGCATGGATCCGGCCGCTCACCTGCTGGAGCTGGCAGAGCGTTACGGATTGACCGGACGCGGCGTCGGCATGCTCACGGCCGCCGCGGTCGACCGCACCGTACAACGCTCCGACGGAGACGTATCGGTCGCCGCGACCGTCGGGCTCCGCGTGCCGACCTGGGCGGCCGCCCCGGCCGGTGCCGACGATCCAGAGCTCGCTCCCGCGACGTTCACGCCCGGGACGGTCAACGTCGTCGTCGCGGTCCCGGTACCGCTCACCGACGCCGCCCTCGTCAACGCCGTCATGACCGCGACCGAGGCCAAGACCCAGGCCCTCCTCGAAGCGGGCTACCCCTGCACCGGCACCGCTTCCGACGCCATCTGCGTCGCGGCCCCCGATGTCGCCGACGCAACCGGCGGAGCCAGCGCGACCGGGGAAGCCGACGGAGCCGGGGAAGCCGAGCCGTTCGCCGGGCCGCGTTCGGTCTGGGGAGCGCGCATCGCGCGTGCCGTGCACGCCGCCGTCCACGCGGGCGCGCTGGACTACACCGGCCAGCTCACCCGCTGAAGGCTCCCAGAGCGACGCCTTCCGGACAGGGTCGTGCACCGGCCGCCGCCCCGGTGCGGCGGCCGGTGCTGGGCCGATGCTTGAGAGAGACGCGTCACCTCCTCCGTGGGTCGGCCGGCGTGGGGTCGGTCAGCCGGCGTGCGGCAGTCGTAGTTCGTGGAGAGAGTGCAGCCCGGTCGGCGGCTCCGGCTCGACCGGCGCCCGCCGTATCCCGTTGAGGTCCGGCTGGGTGCTGCGGTTGTTCTGCAGCTGGGTGAGCGTGTCGATGTGGCGGCGCGCCCGTTCGGCCTCGGCCCGCGCGGCGTCGCGTTCGCCGGTGAGCGCCTGCACGGTCGCGCGCAGCTCGTCCACGGCCTGGGCGAGCTGCCAGTTGTGCTGCTCGACCTCCTGGACCCGCGCCTGCATCTGGTCGCGGTCGGCGACGGCCTGCCCGCGCTTGGTCTCGGCGTCGCGCACGGCCGAACGCAGGTCCTCGGTGGCCCGCTGGTTCGCGGCCGCCTCGATGCGCTGACCCTGGACCGTCGTCTCGGTCTCCGAGAGCCGCGAGTGCAGGGAGACCAGCTCCCCGCGGGCGGTCTCCAGCGCCGCGCGCAGCTCGCCCTCGCGCGTGGTCACATGGTCGCGTTCGCTCTCGGCGGCGAGCCGGGCGGCGGTGGCCTGTTCGGCGGCCTCCCTGGCCTCCTGGCTCTCGCGCGTGGCGGCGTCGCGCTCGGCGATGGCCTGCTCGGCCTCGCTCCGCGCCGCCGCGGCGGCGGACTCGGCGTGCTCGGCGCGGGCTCGCGCCAGGGTGGCCTCCTGCCAGGCGGACTGCGCCTGGCGCTGCGAGGCGTCGCGTTCCTCCTGCGCGGCGGCGATGTGGCTCGCGGACTCGGCGTGGGCGGCGGCCACCCGGCGCTCGACCCCGGCGACGCTCAGCTCCGAGGCGAGCGAGCCGGCGAGCTGGTCGGCCGCGCCTTCCAGCCGTTCGACGATCTCCCAGGCCCAGGCGACCTGGCCGCTCAGTCCCGGGGTCTCACGGGTGCGTTCGCGCCGATCTCGTGCCTCCGCCGCGCACGTCCCGCCCTCGTCCTGGCAGTAGCGCACCGTCCGGGCGCCACGCACAGGCTGCGGAACGGGACGCCCGCAGTTCGCACACGGCCAGACCGCCACCGACTCCCCGGCCTCATTGCCGACCGCCGCACCGCCGTCAAAAGGGGCCACCTTCTGGTCCGTCATGCCGGGTAATACGCAGCGGTCCGCCGAAGCGTTCGAACCGTACCCGAATAACTTCGTCCTCTCCGGTCACGCTCTCCGGTCACGCCAAGATCCGGCCGATCCCGGCCCGGTCAAAGGCCATGACGGAGCGCGATCTCCCTCCTACAATCGAAACGATTCCGTTCCGGGGGGATACGGCGACGAGGATTGAATGGTCGAACCGGGCGACAACCAGCGATCGAGCGACGAACACCAGGAGCCGCCACCGCCCGCACGGAGATCGACCTTCGTCCGCTCCCTCACGGTCGAGCTGGCCACCTCGCTGATCGTCTCGTCGCTGGTCGCCTCCTCGCCCCTGCTCCTCGTCCTCTCCCGCGACTTCGGGATCGCGCTCGTGGTCTGGGGCGGCGTCTCGCTGCTCCTGCTGGCCGTCCTCGTGGTCGTGCTCTACAACCATCCGGAGTTCCTGCGGAAGGTGTTGGAGCTCCTGCCCGACGACCTGGGGCGATGGTCGGCGACCGTGCTGGTCTGGGTCGGCACGGGCGCGGCGCTGGCGGGGCTCGTCCTCGGCGCGATCACCGGCGTGCGGGCTCTCCTCTCGCCGGGCGGCGCGTGCGGGCGCCCGCTGGAGATCCGGGTGCTGACCACCCCCGAGGCGCTCACCCCGCTGCGCGCGGCGGCGGCCGACTTCACCGCCGACACCAGGGACGCGGGCTGCCCGGAGTACGCGGTGACCGTCACGGCCGAGCCGGGCGCGACGCCGGTGCGCAGCGGGCTCGCCCGCGACTGGGAGCGGGACCGGACGGGCGTCGGGACGCAGCTGCTCGGCCCGCAGCCCGACATCTGGGTGCCCTCGTCCCCGGCCGAGTACGCCTACGCGTCCGACCGCACGGATCTCGCCGCGTCCGGCTCGCCGCCTGCGCTGAGCCCGCATCCGGCGTCGATCGGCCGCTCGCCGATGGTGCTCGCGCTGTTCGGGGACGACGACGGGACGGTCTACCGGGAGAGCGCCCGGCCGGGCCGCGACACCACGATCGAGCTGCTGGAGCGCTTCAAGGAGGCGGGGCTGAAGGGCATCGCGCGGCCGATCCCGGAGACCTCGGCGGCCGCGCTCGCGGTCACGCCCGTCCTCCACCAGGCGGTCACCAACACCGGTCTCGCCGAGTCGGGCGAGGCGGCCGAACGCTTCGTCAGCCCGCCCGACCTGCTGGCGCCCGACGCGGTGTCGCTGCTGTGCCAGCTTCGCGAGCGGGCGTGGGAGCGGAGCGACGGGCCGCCCAAGGGCTTCGCGGTCGCCGTTCCCGAGCATGTGCTGAACGACTACAACGCGGGCCGTGCCCTCGGCGACCGGTGCGACGCGGTCGACGCGAGCAAGGCCCCGTACGACAGATGGAAGCTGTACCCCTATTACGCGCGCGACCTTCCCGCCCTGGACTACCGCTTCGTCCAGGTGAAATGGCCGGGCCAGGACGACCGGGAGCGCGACGGCGTGGTGCGGAGGTTCCGCGACTGGCTGAAGGACAAGCCGCTGACGCCGCAAGGCTTGCGGGCCGCCGACGGCACCTTCCAGCGGCCGCGCACACCCGATCCGGCACACCCCTATCTCGACGCCCTCGACCGGCCGGGCGCCGTCACCGTGCCCTCGGTGGTCAAGGGAACGGACGCGCCGGGCGTCCAGGACTCCCTGGACGCCATCGGGGCCGTCCGCGACAAGGTGCTGCTGTCGCTGCTCATCGACACGTCGGGCTCCATGGGCTCGCCGACCACCAAGGTCGTCAGCCGCTCGCGCCTCACGCACGCCATCTCGGTGCTGCGCAACCTCGTCGGGCAGCTCAAGGGCGACGACGTCATCGGGCTCCAGTCGTTCGCGCGGGCCACGGACGGTGACCGCACCCCGCAGGTGATCACGCACGTGCGGAGCGGGCTGGTCTCCTCCCAGCAGGCCGACCTGGTCAACGGCAAGCTCCAGGCGCAGGTCGCCGCACGCTCGGACCTCCCCCTCGCCGACGCCATCCAGGCGGCGGACCTGCAGTTCGGGAAGAAGCACGTCATCGTCGTCACCGACGGCCAGTCCGACCGCACCAATCCGGATCTCGACGCGGCGCTCGGCCGGCTGAGGGCGTTCCACGGCAAGCATCCGGGTGTCGTGGTGACGTTCCTGCTGACCGGCCCGTCCGGCTGCGCCGGTTCCCCGGTCGAGAAGATCAGGAACGCGGTCGGCGGCAACTGCCGCGAGCTGACCGGCGACCCCGACGAAGTGCAGGCCGCCCGCCTGCTCGCCGAGCTGCGGTGACGGCGATGGCGGCGAACGGCGCGGGACAGACCAGCGGCTCAGAACAGACCAGCGGCTCAGGACAGACCAGCGGAACGGGGCACAAGAGCATCCGGCGGCGCACGCGTGATCATTGGCTCGCCGCTCTCCTCTGTGCCGTGGCGGGAGCGCTGGTCGTCGTGCTCACGGTCATGATCCCGCCGTCCTACGACGCGTTGCCCGACGCCTGCGGCGACCGGCTCACCATCGCGGGCGGCACCGACGTCAGCCTCGGCAACCAGCGCCGCGCCCTGGTGGAGAGCTGGAACGCGGGCGGCAGGGGCACCCGGCCGCAGGCCCGGCTGGTCGAGGTGTCGCCGTCGGCCGACCTGCAGTACAGCCAGCTCAAGGCCGCGCAGGAGGCCGGCACCTGCGCCTACGACGTGCTGATCATGGACGCGCAGTGGACGGCGGAGTTCGCCCACGACGGCCGTCTCAAGGTCCTCGACGAGATCGACAAGAGCGCGCTCGCGGACGCCCGGGACTTCTTCCCCGCCGCGCTCGCCCTGGGGACGTACGAGGGCCGCCAGTACACGGTGCCGTTCAACCTCGACGTCGGGCTCCTCTACCACCGCGACAAGGCGAAGGTGCCGGCGCGGCCACAGGACTGGCCGAGCGAGAACCACTTCGCCCAGCTCGGCGACTACGAGGGGCTGACCGTCAACGCGCTGGAGTTCGCCTGGAACCACGGCGGCACCGATGTGCTCACCGGCACCCGCCGCCCCACCCGGGCGGAGCTGGCCGGCCGCGTCCATCCGGCGCTCAAGGCCGTGGCGCAGCGGATGCGCTCGGGCAAACCGTTGTGGACGTCGCTCATGCGCGGGTTCAAGGAGCAGGAGAGCATCGACGCGTTCACCGACGGCGGCGACGACACGCTGCTGCGCCACTGGCCCTACGCCTACCGGCACTTCGCCAACGATCCCCGGCTGCGCGACGGAGGCGACCTGAGATTCGGGGTGACCGCGCCGCCGGGCCACACCGTCCTCGGCGGGCAGAGCCTGGCGGTCTCGGCGAGCTCACGGCACCAGAAGGACGCGCTGGCCCTGATCCAGTACCTCACCAGCACCGAGAGCCAGCGGCAGTACTTCTCCTGCGGAGGCTTCGCGCCGACCCGGTTCTCGGCGTTCGGCCTCTCGCCCGGGGTGCTGCGGCAGGACGCGGTGCGCCCGATCGCCACCTGCTCGGAACGGGAACGGCAGGCGACCAACCGCGACAACGCGGGCGGCGAGCCCGACAGCGTGACCCCTCAGCGGCTCACCGAGCTGGCGAAGGCCGTCGTGGCCGCCCTCGAACGGGCCCGGCCGCGGCCGGTGACCGAGCACTACGCCACGTTCTCCACGACCTTCCGCGGCTGCGCGCGCAAGATCTTCACCGGCGTCGACGTGCCCGCCGACACGTTCGCCAAGGCCATCGACGAGTCTCTGGACGGCAAGACCGCGTCCTGCTGAACGGGGATCAGGCCGTGGTGAGGGCGGATCGGGCCATCGTGTGGAGGAGGCTCGCCATGGCGTCGCGGTCGAGGGCGGCGGCGCTGTAGGGGGTCGAGTTGAGGAGGCCGAAGCAGGCGTGCACGGCGGCGCGGGTGCGGTCTTCGGGCAGGCCGGGACGCAGGCGGCGCAGCACGCGGACCCATTCCTCGACGTAGGCGCGCTGGAGGCGGCGGATCTCGTGGCGCTGCGCCTCGGGCACGTTGTCGAGCTCCCGCTCGTGGACGGTGATCAGCGCCGGATTGTCGAGGGCGAACGCGATGTGCCAGTGCAGGAGGGCGTCGAGCGCGCGGCCGGGCTCGGGCTCGGCGGCCCGTCGGAGTCCCTCGGCGTGCAGGCGCTGGCTGATGTCGAGCAGCATCTCGGCGAGCACGGCCTCCTTGCCGCTGAAATGCCGGTAGAGGGCCGGGCCCGTCAGCCCGACGGCGCGTCCGACATCGCCGATCGACGCGCCGTGGAAGCCGCGCCGCGCGAAGAGATCGGCGGCGGCGGCCAGGATCTCCGCGCGGCGCGTGGGGACGTCGGGTGCCGTCCGCCCTGCGGGAGAGGTCATGATGGAAGTCTAGACCGACCATGTTAATGACCGTTAACATCGTCGTGTTAATGTTCGTTAACTGATCGGCCAGTCAAGATCAAGCCAGTCAGCACATCAAGCCAGTCGATGAGGACGGGTGATGACCGGACCTGAGCTCGGCACGCGCGCCGACCCCGCGAGCGAGGCGTTCAAGCGGAACGCCGAGCACAACGCGGAGCTGGTCGCCGGCCTCCGCGAGCACCTCGACCGCGCCGGGCGCGGCGGGCCGGAACGGGCGCGCGAACGCCATGTCGCGCGCGGCAAGCTGCTCCCCCGCGACCGGGTCGACACGCTGCTCGACCCGGGTTCGCCCTTCCTGGAGCTGTCACCGCTGGCCGCGCACGGCATGTACGACGGCGAGGCCCCGGGCGCCGGGATCATCACCGGCGTCGGCCGGGTCGCCGGACGCGAGTGCGTGATCGTCGCGAACGACGCCACGGTCAAGGGCGGCACGTACTACCCGATCACGGTCAAGAAGCATCTGCGCGCCCAAGAGGTGGCGCTGCACAACCGGCTCCCGTGCGTCTATCTCGTCGACTCCGGCGGCGCCTTCCTGCCCAGGCAGGACGAGGTCTTCCCCGACCGTGAGCACTTCGGCCGGATCTTCTACAACCAGGCGACGATGTCGGGCCGCGGCATCCCGCAGATCGCGGCGGTCCTCGGCTCGTGCACGGCGGGCGGCGCGTACGTCCCGGCGATGAGCGACGAGGCCGTGATCGTCCGCGGCCAGGGCACGATCTTCCTGGGCGGCCCGCCGCTGGTGAAGGCCGCCACGGGCGAGGTCGTCACCGCCGAGGAGCTCGGCGGCGGCGAGCTGCACTCGCGGACCTCCGGCGTCACCGACCATCTGGCCGACGACGACGCGCACGCGCTGCGGATCGTCCGCGACATCGTCGGCACCCTCGGTCCGCGCGAGCCGCGCCCCTGGGAGATCGCCGCGCCGGAGGAGCCCGCGCTCGACCCGGGCGAGCTCTACGGCGTGGTCCCGCCCGATCCGCGCACGCCCTACGACGTCCGCGAGGTGATCGCCCGGATCGTCGACGGCAGCCGGTTCCAGGAGTTCAAGAAGGAGTACGGCGCGACGCTGGTCACCGGCTTCGCCCGCATCCACGGCCACCCGGTCGGGATCATCGCCAACAACGGCATCCTGTTCAGCGAGTCGGCGCAGAAGGGCGCGCACTTCATCGAGCTGTGCGACCGGCGCAGCGTCCCGCTGGTCTTCCTGCAGAACATCACCGGCTTCATGGTCGGCCGCGAGTACGAGGCGGGCGGCATCGCCAAGCACGGCGCGAAGATGGTCACGGCCGTCTCGTGCGCCCGGGTGCCGAAGTTCACGGTCGTGATCGGCGGCTCGTTCGGCGCCGGCAACTACGCGATGTGCGGCCGGGCGTACTCGCCGCGCTTCCTGTGGATGTGGCCGAACGCGCGGATCTCGGTCATGGGCGGCGAGCAGGCGGCCAGCGTGCTGGCGACCGTGCGGCGCGACCAGTTGGAGGCGCGCGGCGAAGAGTGGCCCGCCGCGGCCGAGGAGCAGTTCAAGGCGCCGATCCGCGAGCAGTACGAAGATCAGGGCAACCCGTACTACTCGACCGCCCGGCTCTGGGACGACGGTGTGATCGACCCGGCCGACACCCGGCGGGTGCTGGGCCTGGGGCTGTCCGTGGCCGCGAACGCACCGCTGGAGCCTGTCGGCTACGGCGTCTTCCGGATGTGAGGGCGTGATGAGGCTTGGGAGCGGAATGAACGCCGGTACGAACGCGGCCGGGAAGGTCCTGGTCGCCAACCGTGGCGAGATCGCGATCCGGGTGTTCCGTACCCTGCGCGCGCTCGGCATCGGCTCGGTGGCGGTCTTCACCGACGCCGACGCGGGCGCCCGCCACGTGCGCGAGGCGGACGAGGCGACGCGGATCCCGTCCTACCTCGACATCGACGCGGTGATCGGGGCGGCGCGCGCGACGGGCGCCGGGGCCGTCCATCCGGGTTACGGGTTCCTGGCAGAGAACGCCGCGTTCGCCCGGGCCTGCGCCGGCGCCGGGCTCGTCTTCATCGGCCCGCCCGCGACGGCGATCGAGGCCATGGGCGACAAGATCCGCGCCAAGCAGACCGTCGCCGCCGCGGGCGTGCCGGTCGTGCCGGGCCGCGACGAGGCTGGTCTCTCGGATGACGAGCTGGCCGCCGCCGCACTCGACGTCGGCCTGCCGGTACTGCTGAAGCCGTCGGCGGGCGGCGGCGGCAAGGGCATGCGCCTCGTCCAGGACGCGGCGGACCTGCCGGACGCGATCGCGTCGGCGCGGCGCGAGGCGCGCGCGTCGTTCGGCGACGACACCCTGCTGGTCGAACGCTTCGTCACCAACCCGCGACACATCGAGATCCAGGTGTTCGCCGACGCCCATGGCCACGCCGTTCACCTGGGCGAACGCGAGTGCAGCCTCCAGCGCCGCCACCAGAAGATCATCGAAGAGGCGCCGTCGCCGCTGCTGGACGAGGCGACGCGGCAGCGCATGGGCGCGAGCGCGGTCGCGGCGGCCAAGGCCGTCGGCTACGTCGGCGCCGGAACGGTGGAGTACATCGTCTCCGCCGATCGTCCCGGCGAGTACTTCTTCATGGAGATGAACACCCGCCTCCAGGTCGAGCACCCGGTCACCGAGCTCGTCACCGGCCTGGATCTGGTGGAGCTCCAGCTCCGGGTCGCGGCGGGCGAGCCGCTCCCGTTCTCCCAGGACGACGTCGTCCTGCGGGGTCACTCGGTCGAGGCGCGCGTCTACGCCGAGGACCCGGCGCGCGGCTTCCTGCCGACGGGCGGGCGGGTGCTGGCGCTGTCCGAGCCGTCCGGCGACCACGTGCGCGTCGACTCCGGTCTCGACACCGGCACGGAGGTCGGCGGCTCGTACGACCCCATGCTCGCCAAGGTCATCGTGTGGGGCGCCGACCGGGCCGAGGCACTGCGGCGCCTGGATCGCGCGCTCGGCTCGTACACCCTGCTGGGCGTCGGCACCAACGTGGCGTTCCTGCGCGCGCTGCTCCGCCACCCGGACGTCGAAGCGGGCCGCCTCGACACCGGCCTCGTCGAACGTTCGCTGGACGAGCTGACCGGCGAGGCGGCGGTGCCGGACGAGGTGTTCGCGGCCGCCGCCCTGGAACGCATGCTCGCCCTGGAGACCGGCGACCCCGACCCCTGGGCGATCCCGGACGGCTGGCGCCCCGGCACCCCGGCACGCACCCCCTGGATCATCACGCCGTCCGGCGGTGACCCGGTGGAAGTCAGCGTGCGAGGCCGAGCGCACGACGCCGAGGTAACAGTTGGCACCACGCGCACAGCGGACGGCGAAGACGCAGCGAACGGCGAGGGCGCGGCAGGCAGCGAGAGTGCGGCGGGCAGTGAGAGTGCGGCGGGCGTGCCAGTGCGGGCGTCGTTGAGGGCCGAGGGGCCGGGCCTGTCGTTGACCTACGGCGGACGGACGGCTTCGTACCGCGCGGCGCGCGAGGGGCACACCCTGTGGCTCGGCCGAGGCGGTCATACCTGGGCGCTGACCGAACATGTTCGGGCCGAAGGAGGCGCCGCCGCGGCCGTGGCCGGGGACGGCGTCCTGCGCAGCCCGATGCCCGGCACGGTGCTCGCGGTCAAGGTGGCCGAAGGCGACCAGGTGGACGAGGGGCAGCCGCTGGTGGTCGTCGAGGCGATGAAGATGGAGCACACGGTCACGGCGCCGATCGCCGGCGTGGTGGCGCGGCTGCCCGTCCGCGCGGGCGCGCAGGTCGCTCTCGACGCCGTGCTCGCCGTCATCGAGGCCGAGGAGGGCTGAGCGATGCGCGTACCACTCGACGGGCTCCCGGACCGGGTGACGATCTACGAGGTCGGCCCGCGCGACGGGCTGCAGAACGAGGACGCGATCGTGCCGGTGGCCGACAAGGCCGAGTTCGTGACCCGGCTCGCCGACGCCGGGCTGCGCACGATCGAGACGACGAGCTTCGTTCATCCCAAGTGGATCCCGCAGCTGGCCGACGCCGCCGAGCTGCTCGACGTCCTGCCGCGCGACCCGGCGCTGCGCTACCCCGTCCTCGTTCCGAACGAGCGCGGGCTCGACCGCGCGCTGGCCCTCGGCTGCACCGAGATCGCGATCTTCGGCAGCGCGACCGAGACGTTCGCCCGCCGCAACCTCAACCGGACGATCGACGAGTCGCTGGAGATGTTCGCGCCCGTCGTCGAACGCGCGCTCGCCCAGGGTCTCTGGGTGCGCGCCTACGTGTCGATGGTGTGCGGCGACCCGTGGGAGGGGGACGTGCCGATCGACCAGGTCGTCTCCGTCTCCACGCGGCTGATGGACATGGGCTGCTCGCAGCTCAGCCTCGGCGACACCATCGGCGCCGGCACCCCCGGCCAGGTCACCGCGCTCATCGAGGCGCACCAGGCCGCCGGGATCGGAGCCGACCGGCTCGCCGTGCACTTCCACGACACCTACGGCCAGGCCCTGTCCAACACGCTCGCCGCCCTGCGCGCGGGCGTGACCACGGTGGACGCGTCGGCGGGCGGCATCGGCGGCTGCCCGTACGCCGAGAGCGCCACCGGCAACCTCTCCACCGAGGACCTGGTGTGGATGCTGCACGGGCTCGGCATCGAGACCGGCGTCGACCTCGGCAAACTGGTCGCGACCAGCCGCTGGATGGCCGAACGGCTCGGCCGCCCCAGCCCCTCCCGCGTCGTCCAGGCCATGTCACCCCAGTGAGCGAACGCGCGACAACCAGACAAGGAGCAACCGTCTCATGATCGACTTCAGGCTCGACGACGAGCAGGAGGAGCTGCGGAGCACGGTCGAGCGGTTCGCCCGCGAGACCGTCGCCCCGGTGATCGGGGATCTGTACGAGCGGGGCGAGTTCCCGTACGAGATCGTCGCGGCGATGGGGAAGATGGGGCTGTTCGGGCTGCCCTTCCCCGAGGAGCACGGCGGCATGGGCGGCGACTACTTCACGCTCTGCCTGGCCCTGGAGGAGCTCGCGCGCGTCGACTCCTCCGTCGCCATCACTCTCGAAGCCGGGGTCTCGCTCGGCGCGATGCCGATCTACCGCTTCGGCTCGGACGCGCAGAAGGCCGAGTGGCTCCCCCGCCTCACCTCCGGCGAGCGCCTGGCCGCGTTCGGCCTGACCGAGCCCGGCGGCGGCTCCGACGTGCCCGGCGGCATGCGCACCACCGCCCGCCTCGACGGCGACCACTGGCTGATCAACGGCTCCAAGTCGTTCATCACCAACTCGGGCACCGACATCACCGCGTTCGTCACGGTCACGGCGTTCACCGGCGACGACGAGATCTCCACGATCATCGTGCCGAACGGCACGCCGGGCTTCACCGTCGGCAAGAAGTACTCCAAGGTCGGCTGGTCGGCCTCGGACACGCGCGAGCTGTCGTTCGACGACGTGCGCGTCCCCGCCGAGAACCTCGTCGGCGAGCGCGGCCGTGGCTACGCCCAGTTCCTGCGGATTCTGGACGAGGGTCGCATCGCCATCGCGGCGCTGTCCGTCGGCCTCGCCCAGGGGTGCGTGGACGAATGCCTGCGGTACGTGCGCGAGCGCGAGGCGTTCGGCAAGGAGATCGGGCGCTACCAGGCGATCCAGTTCAAGGTCGCCGACATGGAGGTGCGCGCCCACACCGCGCGCCTGGCCTACTACGCCGCCGCCGCAAAGCTCCTCGCGGGCGAGCCGTTCAAGAAGGAGGCCGCGATCGCCAAGCTGGTCGCGTCCAACGCCGCCATGGACAACGCCCGCGACGCCACGCAGATCTTCGGCGGCTACGGCTTCATGAACGAGTACGCCGTCGGCCGCTTCTACCGCGACGCCAAGATCCTCGAAGTCGGCGAGGGCACCTCCGAGGTCCAGCGCATGCTCATCGCCCGAGCCCTGGGCCTCCCGTCCTCCTGACCCCCAGCAACAGGCCGCCAGCCCACCGTCGTCACGATCGTTCGGAAGGACACCACCAGCCCGCCGCCGCCACGACCGCCCAGAAAGCGCACCGCCAGCTTGCCGCCGTCACAACCGGCCGGAAGAGCGCGCCAGTCCGCCGTCACCCTGACCACCCGGCAGTAGGCCCTCGGCCCGCTGAGTCGCGATCGTCCGGAAGGGCGCCCTCAGCTTGCCGTCATCGCGACCGACCGGAAGGCGCGCCGTCAGCTGCCGCCATCACGACTGGCCAGAAGCGCGCGTCGGCTTGCCGCCGTCCTAGCCGCCGGGTGGTAGGCCCTCAGCCCGCTGTCGTTACGACCGCCCGGAGGGCGCCGTCGGTTTGACGTCGTCGCGATCGTTCGGAAGGGTGCGGTCAGGCCACCGGTGTCGTTGGTGTTCGGTGGCGGGTCGTCAGTTTGCGGTCGTGATCGTGCGGAAGTGGGTCGTCAGCCTGCCCTCGTCGTCCAGCACGTGGAAGGCGAGGGCGGGCGGCTGGTCGAGGTGGACGAGGTCGTCACCGCCTTCCCACGGCAGCCGGATCGTGGAGACGACGCCGGGCGCGACGAGCAGCGGGCGTCCGGCGAACGTGGTGGCCGCGGCGGTGTGCGCGTGCCCGGTCAGGAACGCGACCAGCCGCGGATGCCGTTCGGCGAGCGCGGCCAGCCGTTCCTCCCCGAACAGCCGGATGCCGTCCACGTACGGGACGTGCAACGCGACCGGCGGGTGATGGAACCCGACCAGCACCGGGGTGTCGCCCGGCGTGCCGGCGAGCACGTACTCCAGCCAATCCATGGTCTCGTCTGTGAGCTCGCCGTGGTCCTTGCCGGGGACGGACGAGTCGCACAGCGCCAGCACGAACCGTTGGGCCCGGTGGATCTGGTTGATCGGCTCCGCCGCCGGCGGCTGCCCGAGCAGATGCTGCCGGAACGCGGCGCGCTCGTCGTGGTTGCCAGGGCAGATCAACGTCGGATGGCGAGTCGTCAGCAGCTCTCGGGCCCGCTCGTACTCGGCCGGGAGCCCATGGTCGGCGATGTCGCCGGTGACGACGACCGCGTCCAGCTCATACGGAAGGGCGTCCAGATAGGACATCACGGCCTGCGTACGGTCGGCGCTGCGCGGGTCGTCGTCGATGTGCACATCGCTGAGATGGGCGATCACGGTCGTCATGCCCTCGACGCTAGGACGCCACCGGACCAAGGTTAAGATCCGGTCTGATGCCTGAATACTGGTCCAGTTCACGAGTCGATCTTCATCTTGACGTGGCGTCCGCCGGTGGCCGGCGCGCCGCGCTGGAGTCCGCGCTGCGGGCCGCGATCCGGGACGGGCGCCTGGTCGCCGGCACGTTGCTGCCGTCGACCCGCGGGCTGGCCGCCGACCTGGACCTGTCGCGCGGCACGGTCACCGCCGCGTACGACCAGCTGGCCGAAGAAGGATTCCTGACGATCCGTCCTGGATCGGGCACTCGGGTCGCCGATCTCCCACCGCAGACCTCGCCGGTCAGCCTGGACGGCGGCGACGACGCTCTGATCCTTCACGATCTGCGGCCCGGTCGCCCCGATGTCAGCGCGTTCCCCTCCCGCGCCTGGCTCGCCGCCACCCGCCGGGTCCTCGACCGGAACTCACGGGACGTCTTCGGCATCGGTGATCCGCAGGGCCGCATCGAGCTCCGCCGCGCGCTCGCCGAACACCTCGGCCGGACGCGCGGAGTCCGCACTTCGCCCGACCAGATCGTCGTCACGTCCGGCTACTATCAGGGCGTCGGCTTGCTGAGCCAGGTCCTTCACTCGAACGGGATCAAGACCGCGGCCTGCGAAGACCCCGGCCACAACGTCTACCGGGCCGCAGTCGAACGCGCCGGGTTGCGGATCGACCCGCTCCCCGTCGACGCGGAAGGCGCCCAGATCGACGGACTCGGCGAACGAACCGGAGCGGTCTTCCTCACGCCGTCGCACCAGTACCCGACCGGCGTGCCGCTGCATCCGAAACGGCGGCAGGCCGTGTGCGCCTGGGCGCGAGCCACGGGCGGCCTGATCGTCGAGGACGACTACGACGGCGAATTCCGTTACGACCGCCTGCCGATCGGCGCCCTCCAGGGCATCGCTCCGGGGCATGTCGTGTACGGCGGCTCGGTGTCGAAGACCCTCACCCCCGTCCTGCGGCTCGGCTGGCTGGCCGTGCCCCCTTACCTCGTCGCACCACTGGTGGCGGCGAAGGAGGAAGCCGACTTCTACACCGAGGCCTTGGGCCAGCTCGTCCTCGCCGAACTGATCACCTCGCATGCGTACGACCGGCACATCCGAGCCTCGCGACTGCGCTACCGCCGTCGCCGTCAGCTTTTGCTCGACCGTCTGGCCGCCTTCCCCGCACTGACTGCCCATGGTGTCTCCGCGGGCCTGTCCATGCTGGTCACAGGCCTCGACGAGGAGCAGACCCTGCGTGCGTGCGCCCGGCGAGGCGTCGCATTGCGCGGTCTCACCGAACTCCACCACGAGCCCGCCGCGAGCCCCGGCGGCCTGCTCATCGGCTTCGCTGCGTCATCCGAACGCCAGTACCCAGCGGCGCTCAACACACTGAGCGACGTCCTGCGCTAACCGGTTACCGACTCGCCCGTCCGCCCGTCCACCCGCCCGCCCCGGGCACAGAGGGAGTCACGTACAGAAGGGCCCCACACAGCCGGAATCCGCCCACTCTTTAGAGCCCATCCTCTAACCGGCTACTCGGAAGTGCGTGTTGCTTTTGCTCGTACGGCCACCCGGCTTCTTCGGCATCTACAAATTTGCATATCTGCGACTTACTGCTTTGCCGCTTCGCGGATTTCGGCAGCGGTCACCCCTTTGGTGTAGCGGCCTGTCCGGCTGGCGGGCTGGTTGGGCTAGAGATTTAAAAGCGGCATCGACAAGAAGGGAGGTGGCGGGCTCAGTTCGTTCGAACCTTTGGGTTTTCTGGTGGCTGATGTTCGATCTTTGGCCGCGCGGAGCGCGGGTTTGGTGCCACCCCAGGTAGCCGCCTGCCCTCCCCTTTGCACATGGCTAGATTCCCACGGCCGCAACCAACGTGACCGCGACCCCCGATAAGCTGTACTTGCGCGCGAACGGTCATTTCGGCATCGCTCAGCCACCCTCTCTGATCAGCCGACTTAATCTCTGAGTCACCCGCCCTGTAGTGGCTTCGACCGCGGGATGACCACCTATCTGATCTGACGATGGACGGATGGCCAGAGACGGCCATGGTCAGTTTGTAATCGATCTCTGACTGTGCGTTATGTTGAAGTATGATAAGCGCATGAGTTCGATTGTGATTGATCTTGCTTCCGATTCTGTTTCTCGATTGGTGGAAGCGGTGGGCGCGATCGCTACCAGACTCGCGCAACGGGTCGCGCCTGAATCGGGCGCGGCATGCATGGAGCTGGCCGAGGATCTGGCAAAGGCTCTCGATCAAGCGGAATTAGCCCTTGCGGGGTTGATCAGGGTGGTCGACCAGACCGGCGAGATGAAGGGACGGGGTTTACCGTCCACGCAAGCGTGGCTGCGATGCCATATGGGGATGCGGGAGGGCCGTGCCAAGGAACGCATCGCGCTGGCGAGGCAGTTGCCCCGGCTGGGACGGGTCAGTGAGCAGATGGCCGCCGGTGACCTCTCCTACGGCTACGCCGCCACCATCGCCGACGCCGTCAAGCGGCTCGATGACGACGATTGCGCGGCCGCCGAGGACATCCTGCTGACCGCCGCCGACGAGTTGTCGGCGGGCAAGGTCGCCAAGCTCGGCAACAAGATCCATGACCTGGTGGCTGAGCGGAACGGCGTTGAAAGGCCTCCCGATGACATCGCACGGGGGTACAAGCGTTCCTGGTTGAGCGTGAGTCGTTCACTGGATGGCGGCTGCTACGTCAGGGGATGGCTCAACCCAGAGGACGCCTTGATCCTGGACGGCACGCTGGCGCCACTGGCCAAGCCCGCGGGCACCGACGACCGGCGTGACCTGGCCGAGCGCACCGCCGCCGCGCTTTCGGCCGTGCTGTCGGGCGGCCACAAGGGCACCCGCGTCACCGTCATCGCCCACCTCGACACCCTCACCGGCAGCGAAACTCCAGGCCGGTTGCGCGACGGCACCCCGATCCCCGCCGAGCAGGTTCGGCGCTTGGCCCTGACCGCCGGAGTGTCGCCACTGCTCCTTGGCGCGCAGGATGTGCCGCTGTACCTCGGACGTACGGTGCGGTTCGCCACTCCAGGCCAGCGCCAGGTGCTGGAGACCTTGTACGACGCCTGCGCCGTCAAAGGTTGCGAGGTACCCGGGTTTCTTTGCGAAGTCGACCACGTCGACGGATGGGCCCTCGGCGACGGCCCCACCGACATCGACAAGCTGGCCCTGTGTTGCGGTTGGCACAATCGCTGGAAGCACGCTAACCCGGATCAGATCCGGATCACCCGGGCCGACGGGCGATACATCTATCGGGTGCTCGATGCGAAATCTCCGCGCCGCTCCTGGTCACGAGACGACGACCCGTGGCACACCGCCGCATGATGCGCTAGGACCGCTTCAGGAGTTTCCGCCAGCGCGGCGTATCGGCTGGGACGACGACAAAGACGTTGACCATGACGCGCTTGTAGGTGCCCTCAGCATGGAGGCTGATGTGGTCACCGTCATGCGGCCGCGAGTAGATGTCCGCGTCGAGGAAGTCGGCCCACCGCTTGATCTCCGCGCGGGCCCTCTCGACCTCCTCGGGAGTCTCGGCGCGCGAGGAGACCAGATGCCCCTGAAGGTCCGCGCGTGTGTGGTTGAAGAGGCTCCAGTTGGTGGCGGGCAGGTCTTCGGAGAGGAGTTCGACGAGCACCCGCGCTGCCTTGAGCTGATGGGACGCATCACCGGTCACGCCCGTACGGTACGACGCTCACGAGTCCAGCGGCTGGATCGGTGGGAGGTCGGTGTCAGCTTTCTGCCGCTGGCGATTGCTCCGCTCCTTTCAACGGGTCCAGGGTGGGCTTGTCCGAGATCCACATGCGTGGAGCGTCATGCGGCACGACCTTGATGATTCGCTCCCTTTCGTGCTTGGCATTGGAGACGTTGGCGATGGAGTACGTCGGCCGGGTCCCTGCGCCGCCGCTCGACCGGTTCATTGATGACATCTACTGCCTGACGGGGGTGCCGCGACATCGCCGGATGAACGTTCCGCCGATGCCGTCGGCTCATCTGTTCGTGAACCTGGGCGAACCCGCTCGGCTGTGGGATTCCGACCCTTCGGTGCCGCCCGCGATGCTCAGCGATGGATGGTTCATGGGTTTGTGGACGAGGCGTTTCGTCGTCGAGTACCCGGCACGGGTGCGGCTGGTCGGGGTGCACTTCAAGCCCTGGGGGATGTCGCCGTTCATCGGCGTCCCGGCGACCGAACTGCGGGATCGGTGGGCGCCGCTCGATGCCATCTGGAAGCGGTCGTCGGACCGGATTCGCAACCAGGTCGGCGAGACCGCGTCGGCCACCGAAATGTTGCGGGTGGTGGAGGAGGAACTGCGGTCGCGACTCGCAGGAGGCCACGGTCTCGACCTGGTCGTGCGCGCGGGCACGCGGTTGGAGGCCGCGCATGGCGCGGTCCCGGTCGGGGCGCTGGCCGAGGCCGCGGGGGTGAGCGGCAATCATCTGGCCGCGCAGTTCAAGGCCCATGTCGGGGTGTCGGTGGACGGCTTCATCGCCGATCAGGACGACGGCGTCGGGCCACTCCACGATTGGTACTTCAACGGGGACACCCCGATCACCGAGGGTGGACAAGGGTATGACCATTCCGGAGCCGGGAGCGCTTTCAAGGTCTCCAAGGCGTCGGCGGAGTACGTCCGGTCGATGTGGCGGTCGATCGGCACGATCGTGATGGGCCGCACCCTGTTCGACCTGGTGAACGGCTGGGAAGGCCGGCCACCCGCGGGTGACCACGTGGTCGTGGTGTCCCACCGGCCCAAGCCCGGGGGCTGGCACCCCGAGGCGTCGTACCACTTCGTCGACGACGTGACGGCTGCGATCGCCAAAGCCCAGGAGCTCGCCGGGAAGCGGACCGTCGCCGTGAACGCCGGCGAGGTGGGCGGCCAGATCCTCGCGGCCGGCCTCGTGGACGAGGTGGCGATGGACGTGGTGCCGGTGGTGTTCGGGTCGGGCAAGCGCTACTTCGGCCACATCGACGGGCAGCATCTGCTGGAGGATCCCCACGTGGTGGTCCAGGGCGATGGGGTGCTGCATCTGAAGTTCAAGGTTCGCGGCTAGGTCAGGGCGAGGCTTGGGTCGGCGTCTACCAGGTCGCAGCTTGCGTTCCATAGGCGTTCGGCGAGCACGGGGTCGGCCCAGTGGCCTTTGACGGGTTCGGCGCGGGGCTTGCCGCGCAGGCCGAAGATGTGTGGCGCCCAGAGCCGGCCTCCTGAGACTTGGGGATCCAGGACGGCTCGTACCGCAGGCCATGCACCGGCTTCCTTGCCATGCACGAGGAGAGCGGCGGGTAGGGCGCGCAAGTGCTCGTTAGTCGTTCGTGTGTGCACTGGCGGACGTGGGGGTGTCAGCGAGTCGAGTGCGCCGCCGGGGTGGACCACCACGCTGAGCACGGAACTGTTGGCGGCGCGGAGGCGGCGGTCGAGTTCGAAACCGAAGTACATCTGCGCCAGCTTCGACCGTCCGTAGGTGCGCTTCGGCTTGTAGTCCCTGGTGGACTGCAGATCGTCCAGGTCGAGACGTTCGGACTTGGCCGCGAAGCTGCCGACCGTGACGATGCGGCTGGCCGGTGCGGTCAGCAGGAGTGGGGCCAGCCAGTGCGTCAGGGCGAAGTGGCCAAGGTGGTTGGTGCCGAACATCAGCTCGTTGCCGTCCTTGGTCTCGCGCCGCGGTGGGTGGTCGAGCGCCACCCCGGCGTTGTGGACGACCGCGTCGAGGTGGTCCACGGCGAGGGCGTCGGCTGAGGCCTTGAGGGACGGCAGGTCGGCCAAGTCCAGCGGAAGGTGGCGCACGTCCGCGCCTGGGACGTGGGAACGGATGGAGGCCATCGCGGCTTGGGCTTTGGCGGCGTCTCGGCTGCCCAGGAGCACGGTGGCCCCCGTTCCGGCCAACTGCTCGGCCGTGAAGTACCCGATCCCGGCGTTGCCGCCGGTGACCAGGAAGATCTTGCCGTCGGCTCGTGGCAGCCGATGGACGTCCCAGGGGGTGGATGAAGGCATGGTGGCTCCCTTGATCGAAACGCCCTGCCGGGCGCGACCCCAAGGTCACAGGCATCGCTGACGCGCCACTGACGGCTCACTGAGCTCGGGAATCACCGCCAGCGAGGGCGCGTTCTTGTGACCGGTGCCCAACCGCGCGACCCCGGTGTGATGCGAGTCACAGATGAGTTCTGGTGGGCGGGCCGGTCTGCCCCTCTGAGACGACGAAGTACGGAGGGCGCGATGAGGAAGGTCTTCTCATGAGGGCGAGCGGACGCCGGATGGACGGCTACTCTAAGATCATCGCGGCTGCGGCCAGGCGGGGCGGCTCCCCGTTCACCGCGAGCCGGGGCTGACGGACACGCGCCGTTCCCGCTCCAGCAACACGCTGTTCACGGTGCCGGTCGGGGTGAGTGTCAGGTACGTCACACCGGCTGGGCGGAGGTCTGGCCCCGGAGGGGCCGGACCAGCGAAAAATGTCCGAGGCCCCCGGAATACTCCCTCACCTGGCACGGTTTAATCGCTCGCAAAGTGTCAGTCACTGCAGTATTTTCCAGTGACCCCCGACATCATCTTCACTCCTGACGCCCGTGTCTGCGCCCGGGCCCGACGATTGGAAGTTTCACTTGACCGCCCCAGCGTCCCCGAAGGTGGCCGACGGACCGGCGGAACCCTCCGGTTCCGGCGGTGGCCTTGATCGCGGCGTGCTCGCGGTGGCCATGGTCGTCGTCCTCGGCGCGATCATGTCCATCCTGGACGTGACCGTCGTCAACGTCGCCATCAACGACCTCGCCAAGGAGTTCGAGACTCCGCTGGCGACCATCCAGTGGGTCGCCACCGGCTACACCCTCGCGCTCGCCACCGTCATCCCGATCACCGGCTGGGCCGCGGCACGATTCGGCACCAAGCGCCTCTACATGATCTCGATCGCGCTGTTCGTGCTCGGCTCGATGCTGGCCGGGCTGGCCTGGTCGGCCGAGTCGCTCATCGCGTTCCGCGTCCTGCAGGGCCTGGGCGGCGGCATGATCATGCCCGCGGGCATGACGATCCTGACCCAGACCGCGGGCCCGGCCCGGGTCGGCCAGGTCATGAGCGTCGTCGGCATCCCGATGCTGCTCGGCCCGATCATGGGCCCGATCCTCGGCGGCTGGCTCGTCGACGACGTGTCATGGCGCTGGATCTTCTTCATCAACCTGCCGATCGGCATCGTCGCGCTGTTCCTCGCCGCGCGGATCCTCAAGCCCGACGCCCCGCAACGCGGTGAACGGCTGGACGTCCTCGGACTGATCCTGCTCTCCCCCGGCCTGGCCTCGCTGATCTACGGTCTGGCCAAGGGCGCCGAGCTGCGCGACTTCACCAAGCCCGAGGCGCTCATCCCGACCGTCGCCGGCGCCGTGCTGACGATCGCGTTCGTCTTCCGCGCGCTCAAGGCCGAGAGCCCGCTCATCGACCTGCGGCTGCTCAAGCGCCGTTCGGTGGTCGCCGCTTCGGGCACCATGGTGCTCTTCATGGCGGCGTTCATGGGCGCCATGCTGCTGATGCCGCTCTACTACCAGACGGTCCGCGGCGAGGGCGCCCTCATGTCGGGCCTGCTGCTGGCCCCGCAGGGTCTCGGCGCGATGGTCACCATGCCGGTGGGCGGCAAGCTCACCGACAAGGTCGGCCCGGGCAAGGTCGTCCTGGTCGGCATGACGGTCGTCGTGCTGTCGATGGCCGGGTTCGCCGCCCTGCTGCAGGCCGACACCTCCTACTGGGCCCTCGGCGCCGTCCTGTTCGTGATGGGTCTCGGCATGGGCATGACGATGATGCCCACCATGGCCGCGGCCATCCAGACCCTGGCGCACGACGAGGTGCCGCGCGCCAGCACGATGCTCAACATCATCCAGCAGGTGTCCGCCTCCATCGGCACCGCGATGATCTCGGTGCTGCTGGCGAACCAGCTGAGCGACAAGCTCGGCGGCGGTGGCGGCGGTGAGATCGGCTCGTCGGAGAAGGTCCCGCAGGAGGTCCTCGACAAGATCGCGCCCCCGATGGCCGACGCCTTCCAGAACACCTACTGGTGGGCCGCGGCGCTGCTGCTCCTGGCGTTCCTGCCGGCGCTGCTGCTGCCGCGCAAGAAGCCGGAGACCCCGGCGGTCGACGCGCCGATGCCGATGCACTAGAAGATCACCGAGCGCCCTCACCGGGCGCTCAACGGCCGAACGCCCCGGCCGGGGACCCCGAGTCCCCGGCCGGGGCGTTCGCCGTGCACGGGCCGCTCAAGCCGGGGCCGGCCGCTGCTCCTGCCAGTACTCGTCCTTGAGGAGGCGCTTGTAGAGCTTGCCGGTCGGGTGGCGCGGAAGCTCGGCGCGGAAGTCGACCGATCGCGGGCACCTGTAGTGGGCCAGATGGTCCCGGCAGTACGCGATCAGCTCGGCTTCGAGCTCGGGCCCGGCGTCGTCCATCGACAGGGGCTGGACGACCGCCTTGACCGCCTCGCCCATCTCGGGATCGGGAACGCCGAACACCGCGACGTCGGCGACCTTGGGATGTACGGCCAGGACGTTCTCGGTCTCCTGCGGGTAGATGTTCACGCCGCCGCTGATGATCATGTAGGAGCGGCGGTCGGTGAGGTAGAGGAAGCCGTCGGCGTCGACGTGGCCGACGTCGCCGAGGGTCGTCCAGCCATGGCCCCACGGGTCACGGGAGGCCACGGTCTTGGCCGTGTCGCCGTGGTACTCGAACGTGGGCCCGCCGCCGAAGTAGAGGGTGCCCGACGTCCCCGCCGGAAGCTCGTTGCCCTCCTCGTCACAGACGTGGATCTCGCCGAGCAGCGGCCTGCCGACGGTGCCCTTGTGGGCCAGCCAGTCGTCCGAATCGGTGTAGACGAAGCAGTTGCCCTCGGTGCCGGCGTAGTACTCGTGGAGCACCGGCCCCCACCACTCGATCATCCGCTCCTTGACCGGCACGGGGCACGGCGCGGCGGCGTGCACGGCGCACCGGAGGCTCGACAGGTCGTACCGGCCCCGCACCTCCTCGGGCAGCTTCAGCATCCGGATGAACATCGTCGGCACCCACTGGCTGTGCGTCACCCCGTACCGCTGGATCGCCGCCAGGGCCTGCTCGGGATCGAACTTCTCCATCACGACGACGGTCGCGCCGAAGCGGTGCATGGTGATGCAGTAGCGCAGCGGCGCGGCGTGGTAGAGCGGCGCCGGTGACAGGTAGACGGAATCGCCGTCGAGCTGGAAGAGCAGTGACAGCAGCTGGAAGAGCGGACCCGGCGTGCCCATCTCGGCGAGCGACAGCGGCGGCTTGACGCCCTTGGGACGGCCCGTCGTGCCCGAGGAGTAGAGCATGTCGACGCCCTCGCGTTCGTCCGCGAGCGGCGTGACGGGATGCGCGGAGACCTGCTCCTCATAGGAGAGGAAGCCCGGGGCCACCCCGTCGAGCATGAGCCGCACCCGGACGTCGGGCAGGCCGGTGGCGACGCCTTCGAGGGCCTTGCTCGTGATGAACGCCTTGGCCTCGCAGTTCTCGACGATGTAGGCGATCTCGTCGGACTGCAGGCGCGAGCTGATGGCCGTGTAGTACAGCCCGGACCGCTGCGCCGCCCATGCGATGGCGAGAAAGTAAGGGTGATTCTCCAGCATGAACGCGATGTGGTCGCCGGGCCGCAGTCCTTCCGCGTACAGGAGATGGGCAAGGCGGTTGGACGCTTCGTTCAGTTCCCGGTAGGTGATGACGCGGCCGGAGCCCGCCATGATGACGGCGGGCTTGTCGGGCGTCTTCTCAGCGATCTGCCCCAGGTGCATGAAATCGCACGGTACCTGGCCGGGACACCGAATGGAACGACATTCGGTTTACTGGGGGTTCAGACGAGCATGTGATCGAAGTCGCCGTCCTTGGCGCCTCCGACGAAGGCCTCGACCTCCTCCCGGGTGTAGACGAGAACCGGACCCTGCGGGTACCGGGAGTTACGTACCGCGATCTCCCCGGTGGGGAGTTCGGCCATCTCGACGCAGTTGCCGCTCGGGTTGCTACGGCGGCTCTTCTGCCAGACGAGTTCCCAAGCAACGAAGTCCGACAGCTCGTCGTCCATCTGTTTGCCCCCTTTGAAGGCGTCTGCGGCTCCCTTGCGGGAGACCGCGATCTCGCCCCACCCGTTGCCATGGTACGAGATGCACGTGCATTCGTTCTTGCATTCGTTCATGCAGACGGTCTTGCATCTGCACGACATGGGGAGCAAGATAGCGAACGCCCGCCACCGACCGACCCGCACGCCCCTGGGGTTTGACAATGATCGTTGACCAGGCAGACGTCGAAACCTTCCCCGCCGACGGCGGTCGGCGCCCCTGGCGGCCGCCCGCGCTGGACCATGAGCTCTGGCCGGACGCCCACCCGTCCGCCGACCAGGCGCCCGGCGCCGTACCTGCCGTGACCGTGGCCGTCGTCCCCGGACTGGCCGGCCGCTGGCCGACCCCGCCCGCCGGCGCCCCCCGCACCGCCCGCCGCGTCCTGCGCGCCGACGCCACGTCCTCGAAGAGCGCCCGCGACTTCACCCTCGCGACCCTCGCCGAGTGGGACCTCGCCCACGCCGCCGAGGACATCGTCATCGCGGTCTCCGAACTGGTGACAAATGCCTTGCGCCACGGCCTGCGAGACCTCCCCCAGCCGGCGCCGACCCATCCGATCCAGCTCGTCCTGCTCGGCCACCCGCGCCGGCTGGTCGTCGCCGTCACCGACCCCGGCGCCGGTACCCCGTCGCCGGTGGAGCAGATCCCCGAACGCTTCGGCGAAGGCGGCCGCGGCCTCCTCGTAGTCGGCGCCATCAGCGGCGCCTGGGGCTGGGCACCCCTGACCACCGGCGGCAAAGCCGTCTGGGCGGCCTTCGACCTACGCCCCGCCAAAGCCGCCTGACCGACCCGCGGGCAAGCCTGCACGCGCACAAACGGCACGCAGGCCCAAACGCACTCCAGGCGCGTCCCGCGCGGGCGGTCCCTCTCCCGCAGGTGCGAGAAATGCTTTCGCGGACGAGCGGCGCACGTGGCGGTGTGCGAACACGCATGGGCCTGCGCGTGGGGCGATATGCGGGCAGTCGCGGCTCAGCAGACGTGGCGTGACAGGCGCATGGCGGGTGTGCAGGCTGGCCTGGCAGACGCGTAGCGGATGGGCTGGAAGCCGTGGCACTCGCGTGGCGGTGTGCGGGCGCGCAGCGGGCGGCAGACGCGGCGCGGCAGACAGCGCGCGGCAGCGATGGCGCGCGCCGCGGCATGGCACGCACGTGCGGTGCGGCGGCGGCGGTGGCTGGCTTGGCGGGGCAGGCGCGCGGCGGGGCAGGGGCAACTGGCTTGGCGCGGCAGGCATGTGGCCCAGCAGGGTGTGGCATAACGGGCGAGGCGGCGCACGGCAGACGTCGTGGGGCCGTGGCGCACTGGCAGGCATGGCGGGGCAGGCGTGGCGCGCTCGGCAGGCGTGACGTGCGGCGGCAACTGCGGCGTGGCTGGCATGGCGCGCGGGAGGCGGCGCGCGGCGGACCTGGCGCGGCGGTAACCGCGGCGTGGCAGACGCGTGGTGGGGTGGGCCAGTACGCGCGCGCTTGGGCATCGCACGGGTTAAAGGGCGTGTGCATACCTACGGCGCTGGCGCGGGGCGTGCCGCCCCGGGGTTGGGCGGGGCGGCACGCGGTGGGTTACGGGCGGGCGTAGGTCTCTAGGCGGGTGGCCAGTTGCTGGAGCAGGGGCCGGTCGGCTCCGGTGTCGTAGGCGGGGTGCGGGCCGGCGTCCCAGTAGATCCAGATGATCGCGATCATGGAGCCGCGGCGGACGATCGCGGTGTGGTCGTCCTTGTGGTCGGCGGCGTGGAGGGTTCCCGTGCCCCTTCTGCTCCAGGCCGAGCCCTCCACGATGGAGGCGGTCTTCTTGACGGTCACCTGGACGCGGGGAGTGCGCTTGGCTCCTTCGGTGTTCTCGGTCTCCTGGCACCGCGCCAGGCCGCCCGCGATGGCCGTGTAGGCGGCGCGGGCCTTGGCGGGGGTCTTGAAGAAGAGGATCTGCTGGTGGGCCTGCCACGTGTCGGACTTCCGGCTCCAGCCGCCCGCGGTGCCCTTGACGGAACGGAGCTGGTAACCCTGCATGCCCAGTGAGTTCATCGAGCGTTCCTGGCACATGTGCGTCGACTGGCGTTCGTCTGGTTCTTTGGTGACGCCGCCGTCCTCCGTCCAGCGGAAGGCGCCGTAGAGCGGGTACCGATCAGGCGGCAGCCAGGCCTTCGGGTCGACGGTCCGCCATGTGGGCGATGCCGTGATCTTGGGGCTGATGACGGGGTGGGGCTCGTCGTGCTCGTCGTTCATGTTGAGGGCCGTGACGGTGACCGCGGCGAGGGCCGCCGTGGCCAGCACCGCCCCGACCGCCCGGCCGCGCCTCGTCCGCTGCCTGCCGCGGTCGCGGATCGCCGTGGCGGAGCGCAACTCGGCGGCGTCGGCGACGGTGCCGGCGAGGGTGGCCAGCCGGGCGTCGAAGTCGGGCGTGCTCTGCTCAGACATTTCCGGGAACCTCCCCATGCACGGTCACGTCGTCGTCGGCGAACTCGTCGATGTAGGGGGCCAGGGCCCTGCGTCCCCGCGCCAGCCGGGCCTTGACGGTGCCGGCCGGCGCTCCGACCTCGTCGGCTATCTCCTGCACCGACAAGCCGACGAGATGGTGCAGGACGATCGCCCGCCGCTGCGGCGCGGGGATCCTCTTCAGCGCGGAGATCAGCGCCAGCTGATCAGGAGCGGCCCCCGGAATCTCGTCGGGCCCCGCCTGCCGCCGGTGGGCCCGCAGCCGGTTGCCGGCCTTCCGCCGGCTGCTCACCGCGATGCGGTAAGCCACGGAACGGACCCAGGCCTCGGGGTCGGCGTACCGGCCGACCCGGTTCCACCGCTGCCAGGCCCGCGCGTACGCCTCCTGCACCGCGTCCTCGGTCTCCGCCAGGTCGCCCACCATGGCGTACACCTGACCGATGATCCTTCTGGACGTGCCGACGTAGAAGGCATCGAAGTCTTCGCTCTGCATCACCCCTCCAATGACCGCCATCAGTAGGGGTCACGCCTGACCCACCGCCCCGGTTGCGTCACGCGGGCCGATTCGAGAACCGATTGTTCACCTCGCCGGTGGCATCCCGCCGACGCTTTCTATGGCCGGGCAGCCGGGAACGGGATGACGAGGCCTTCGTCCGCCGCGAGCACCTCGTCGTCGAATTCCGCGCGGGCGGCGGCCACGGAGGTCGCCCGATCGTTTCCGGGCCAGAAGTGCGTGAGCATCAGTCGGCGTGCGCCCGCCTGGCGCGCCCAGCGGCCGGCTTCGGCGGAGGTCATCAGGTTGCGCTCGGACCGCAGGTTCTCGCCCGGGCGGTCGGTGGCCTCGACGATGAACAGATCGGCGTCCCGGCCGAGCTCGGCCAGGAGCGGGTCCGGGCCGGTGTCTCCGGTGTAGGCCAGGACCGTTCGGCCGGCTTGCAGGCGGACGCCGACGTTGGGCACGTAGTGCGGCAGCGGCAGGGCGGTCAGCTCGAACGGCCCCACCCGGTGGGTGCCGGGCAACGGGTGGACGTCGAAGACCGCGCGCAGGTCCACGTCGGGCTCCAGGCCGCTGAGCCGGTCAAGGACACCGGGCGGGCAGTACAGCGGCAACCTCGGCTCGCGTCCGCCGCCGTAGAGCCGCATCCGGAACAGCCCGTGCAGGTCGACGCAGTGGTCGGGGTGCTCGTGCGTGACGACGATCCCGTCGAGGGCGCCGTCCGGCCACAGGGCGAGCAGGCGCGGCAAGGTCGCATAGCCGAGGTCGAGCGCTATTCGAAAGCCGTCCCATTCCACGGCGAAGCCGCTGCACGCACGGCCCGGCTCCGGAAAAGCCCCGCAACTGCCCAGCACCGTCATCTGTCGCATCCGCACAGCATGTCAGCGGGGTGCGGGGGCGATCACACGGCGGGTCAGGGCAGGGGGTCGTGGGGTTGTTCCAGGGCGGTCAGGAAGTCCTTGGCCCAGCGGTCCACGTCGTGTTCGATGACGCGTTTGCGCATGACGCGCATGCGGCGGCCCTGCTCTTGGGGGTCGGCGTTCAGGGCGTCGAGGATCGTGCTCTTCAGGCCGTCGATGTCGTAGGGGTTGACCTGGAAGGCGCGCTTGAGCTCGGCGGCGGCGCCGGCGAACTCGCTGAGGACCAGCGCGCCACGGAGATCGCTGCGGCAGGCCACGTACTCCTTGGCGACGAGGTTCATGCCGTCGCGGAGGGGGGTGACGACCATGACGTCGGCGGCGAGGTAGAGCGCGGCGAGCTCGGACCGGTCGTACGAGCTGTGCAGGTAGTGCACGACTGGGAAGCCCAGCTCGCCGTACTCGCCGTTGATGCGGCCGACCTGCTGCTCGATCTCCTCGCGGAGGAGCTGGTACTGCTCGACGCGCTCGCGGCTGGGCGTGGCGATCTGGACGAAGACGGCCTGGCCGGGCTTGAGGTTGCCGTCGCCGAAGAGCTCGCCGAACGCCTGGAGGCGCTGGGTGATGCCCTTGGTGTAGTCGAGGCGGTCGACGCCGAGCAGGATGGTCGCGTCGCCGAGGTCGGTGCGGATCTCTTCGGCGCGCTCGCGGACGGCGGGCTGGGCGATGAGGTCGTTGAGCTCGTCGACGTCCACCGAGATGGGGAACGCGCGGGCGCGGATGATGCGGTCGTCCCAGAAGACGTCCTGCTTGACGTAGCGCGCGTCGAGGAGGCGGCGGCAGAGGCGGACGAAGTTGGACGCCGCGCCGGGGAGCTGGAAGCCGACCAGGTCGGCCCCTAGGAGGCCTTCGAGGATCTGGCGCCGCCAGGGGAGCTGCCAGAAGAGCTCCAGGGGCGGGAACGGGATGTGCAGAAAGAAACCGATGCGGAGATCGGGACGGAGCTTGCGGAGCATCGCGGGGACCAACTGGAGCTGGTAGTCCTGGATCCAGACGATGGCCTCTGGCGCGGCCACCTTGGCGGCGGCGTCGGCGAAGCGCTGGTTGACGCGTACATAGGCGTCCCACATGGCGCGGTCATAGATCGGTGGCGCGACCACGTCGTGGTAGAGCGGCCACAGAGTGGCGTTGGAAAAGCCCTCGTAGTAGAGCCGTACGTCCTCGGAGGACTGGCGCACGGGGACGAGGTGCATGCCGTCGGTCTCGAACGGCTCCAGCTCTTCGTCGGCCGACCCGGACCAGCCGATCCAGGTGCCCTCCCTGCTCCGCATGACCGGCGCGATGGCGCTGACGAGGCCGCCCGGGCTGCGCCGCCAGCCGTCACCCTCACCCGACCGGTCGACCGGCAGCCGATTGGCCACCACCACGAACTCACTACCGCCCGTCACCCACGACCTACTTTCCGAGAAGTCCAATTAGTGATCAACATGCCCAGAAAAGG
Organism: Spirillospora sp. NPDC048911; assembly: GCF_043198015.1. Classification (NCBI taxonomy): domain Bacteria; kingdom Bacillati; phylum Actinomycetota; class Actinomycetes; order Streptosporangiales; family Thermomonosporaceae; genus Spirillospora; species Spirillospora sp. NPDC048911. The sequence continues at coordinate 677,287 of NZ_JBICUD010000003.1, forward strand.
TCTTCTGGAACATCTTGTCATGCCTTAGGCCAGGGACATCGCGGACGGACGGGCACGGTGTACGCGGACCGCGGGGGACCGCGTACACCGTGAGCTGGATCAGACGCCCACCGGCTCCCGTTCCCGAGCGCCGCGGCGGCCGAAGAGCACGCCGTCCAGGCTGAAGCGGCCCGCGCCGGCCAGCGCCAGCAGCAGCGCCGTAGCGCCGAGGATCAGCACGAACTCGTAGCCGCCCTTGTCGGCGAAGAAGCCCTGGTCCTTGTGCACGAACCAGAACGCGCCGGCCATGTCGATCGCGAGCAGCAGCCCGACGATCGGCACGATCACGCCGAGGATCAGGGCGACGCCGCCGAGCAGCTCCACCCAGGTCGCGAACGTGGCGGACAGGGAGGGCGCCGGGATGCCCATGCCGTCGAACATCTTGGTCACGCCGGCGTGCCCGGTGTCGTTGAACTTCTGCCAGCCGTGCGCGACGAAGGTGACGCCGAGCGCCAGGCGGCCGATCAGAAGGCCCGCGTCGGGCAGGAAGGGGAACTGACGAGCGGGGAGCATGCCATCTCCTTGGTGGTGGATCGATGCGATGGTCAGTTGAATGTTCAAATCTAAACTAAAAGCTACCAGCCGATAGTTCAAATTCAAACCACGGGATAGAATCGGTCCCGTGAACAACGACGCCCTCCACCCCACCGAACTCCGTGCCTGGCTCGGGTTCCTCATGGCGTCCCACTTGATGGAGCACGAGATCGAGCGGCAGCTCAAGGCCGACGGCGGCATCTCCCACGGCGAGTTCGAGGTGCTGTTCAAGCTGAGCGAGGCCGACGGCCGCCGGCTGCGCATGTCCGACCTGGCACGGCAGGCGATGATCTCCAAGAGCCGGCTGACCTACCAGGTCACCCAGCTCGAACGGGACGGCCTCGTCCGCCGCACCGACTGCGACTCCGATCGCCGCGCGGTCTGGGCCGAGCTGACCGACAAGGGCGCCGAGGCCCTCGCCACGGTCCGCCCGGGCCACCGTCAGGTCGTCCGTGACAACCTCATCTCGCAGCTCTCCCCCGAGGAGCTGGAGGTGTTCGGAGATCTCATGAACCGCGTCGCCGACCGGCTTCGCGAGCGCCGCGACCAGCGATGACGGGGCCGTCGCGCGACTTCGGGGGGATGATCGACCGCACGCCGCGCGAGGTGCTGCGGCCCGTTTCCACGCGCGAGATCGCCGACGCCGTGCGCACCGGGCGTGCCGCGCGGACGGAGGTGGTCGCCCGCGGCAGCGGGCATTCGACCGAGGGCCAGCCGCTCACCGGCGGCGTCGTGCTCGACCTGCGCGGGCTCGCCTCCGTCCACGAGGTGCGCGACGACCGCGCCACGGTGGACGCCGGCGCGACCTGGCGCGAGCTCCTGGACGCGACGTTGCCGCGTGGCCGCACCCCGCCGGTGCTCACCGACCACCTCGACCTGACCATCGGCGGGACGCTCTCGGCGGGCGGCGTCGGCGGCGCCTCGCACGTCCACGGCACGCAGGCCGCCAACGTGCTCGCCCTCGACGTCGTCACCCCGGACGGCGAGATCGTGTCCTGCTCGCCGTCGCGCCGCGCCGAGCTCTTCGACGCCGTACGCGCCGGGATGGGCCGGCACGGCATCATCGCGCGCGCCACGCTCCGCCTGATCCCCGCGCCCGGACGGGTGTTCTCCCGCAAGATCGCCTACTCGTCCCCAGCCGAGCTCATCGAGGCCCAGCGCCGCGTGCGCGCCGACCATGTCTCGGGCCAGGTCAAGGCGAGCGGCTACACACTCAAGGCCGTGACGTACGAGGGAACGGCGTACGAGGCGGCGCGGCTTCCCGATGGGCTCACGCCGGGCGAGGTCGAGTGCGAGCCCGAGGTCGAGGAGCTCTCCTACCTGGAGTTCGCCGACCGGATGCGTCCCGACGTCGAGGAGCTCGTGGCCATCGGCGAGTGGGATCGCCCGCATCCGTGGGCGACGGTGCTGCTGCCCGCCGCGCGCGCCGCCGCGTTCATCGAGGAGACCATGCGCGCGACCACGCCCGCCGATCTCGGGCTGAGCGGCGTCGTCCTCGTCAAGCGCTTCTCCCCCGGCTGGGTGCCGATGTTGCGCGCGCCGTCCGACGCCGTGCTCTTCGGGCTGCTGCGCACCGCGTCGCCCGGCTGCCGGTCGGCCGCGGAGATGACCGCGGCCAACCGGGAGTTGCACGAGCGCGCCCGCGCCCTCGGCGGCGTCCCGTACCCGCCCGCTACGACGCGGGTGCCCGGCTTCCCCGTTCAGGCCAGGTGAAGAGCGCGTTCAGCTTGCGCAAGGCCTCCTGGTCACCGGTCACGGCGATGTCGCCGTTCTTGATCGCGGCGGCGAGGTCGCGGCGGCCGGTGAAGACCTCCTTGAACACCTCGTCGCCGGTCTCGATGACGACGTCGGGACGCTGGGCCGGGCCGTACGCCGTCTCGACCGTCCCGTCGTCGACGTCGGCGTGGAACACCTCGTCGCCGACGCGGAACTCGTACACCAGCCGCAGACCCGCGGCCGCCTCCGGGACGAAGCACGTCTTCAGCCCCAGGACGGCCCAGCCCGGATGGAACGTCTCGCCCTCGCGCGGCTCGTCCATCGCCCATCGCATGCCCCACGTCGCCAGCGCCAGCACCGCGGGCCCCAGCTCCTCGCCGGCCTCGGTGAGGGCGTAGGCGGGGGTACGCGCGGGCGGCGGCAAGGTGATCTTCTTGGCCAGGCCCTCGCGTTCGAGATGCTTCAGCCGCGCCGACAGCAGCCCGGTGCCGAGCCCCTTGAGGCTGTTCTGCAGATCGCCGAACCTCTTGGGGCCCGTCAGCAGCTCGCGGATGAGCAGCAGCGTCCAGCGCTCGCCGACGATGTCGAGGGTCCGCGCGGTGGCGCAGTACTGGTTGTACGTCCGTTCCACCTCTTCATCATCCCGCAGCCGCCAGCAAGGCGTCGGCGACGGCCTCCGGCTCGGCCACCATCACGTTGTGCGGGCCGTCCAGCGCGACCGGGCGGTAGCCGAGGGAGACGGCCATCCGCTCGAACGGCAGCACCTGCGGACGGCAGAAGATCCCGGTGCCCGGGATCGCGTCCACGGCCCCGCTCAGCCGCGTCGCCTCGGTGAACGTCCGCAGGTACTGGGGACGGAGCCGGTCCCCGAGCCACCGGGCGTCGCCGGGGTCGGTGATGCCGAACCGTTCCGGAGGCGGCGCCGGGATCTCACCCTCGGCTCCCGCCGCCGCCCTGATCATCTCCACGAACCCCTCCGGCGCCAGGTCGAAGAGGCTCGCCCCGTCCGTTCCGGCCCATCCCTCCACCAGGACGATGTGCTTCACGCGGCCGGGCCTGAGGTCGGCGGCCTCCCGGATCACCAGGCCCGCGTAGCTGTGCCCGACCAGCACCACGTCATCGGCCGCGTCGAGCTCAGCGACGACCTCCTGGACGTGGGCGCGCAGCCCCGCGTCCGGGGTGTGGGTGAGCTCCGGCGCGAGCGTCTTGACCCCCTCCCGTTCGAGCAGGGGGACGACGCGGTCCCAGGCGGACGCGCCGTGCCAGGCTCCGTGGACGAGAACGAAGGTGGTCATGAGCGGTCTCCTTGGTGGACGAGGGGCAGGGCTGTGCGAACGTCGGGCAGGGTCGTGCGGACGAGGGGCAGGACGCGGTCGGCGAACTCTTCGAGCGCGCCGGTGTGGTCGTCGACGGCGAGGCGGATCACGACGTGCCGCGCACCGGCCCCGGCATACCTCGCGAGCCAGGCGGCGGCGTCGCGGGGCGTGCCCGCGAACATCGCCTGGATCGACTCGATGTACTCCAGCGGAGCGTTGTAGTAGCGCTCGATGCTCGTCCGCAGCCTCGCCCGTGCCCGTTCGGGATCGTCGTCGAGGCAGAACGTCGCGTACAGCGCTGGCGTGACCGAGCGCTCCGCGTCGCCCTGGACGGCGGCCCACTCGTGCTCGTAGATCCGCGGCTCGGGCGGGTACGGGAGCCATCCGTCCGCCAGCCGTGCCACCCGCCGCAACGCGGCCGTGCCGGACCCCGCCAGCCAGATCGGCGGCCCGCCCGGCCTCGCGGGGCCGGGCGCCGGCGTCACGTCGTCGAACGAGAAGTGCTTCCCCTCGAACGACGCGGTCTTCTCGCTCCACAGCAGCCGCATCGCCGCGATCGCCTCCTCCAGCCGGCCCATCCGCGAGGCGAAGCCGATGCCGAGCGCGGCGAACTGCCCCTCGGTCGCCGGAGTGGGGAAGCCGCCGCCCATGCCCGCGACCAGCCGTCCCTCGGAGATCCGGTCCAGCGTGGCGAGCTGGTGGGCGAGCAGGATCGGGTGGCGCAGGGCCCCCAGGAGCACGGCGGTGCCGAGCGTCACCCGTTCGGTGGCGTCCGCCACGGCGCTCAGCACCATCAGCGCGTCGGCGCGCGGGCGGGTCACCGGGCTGTCGCCCGCCCAGACCGAGTCGAAGCCGAGTTCCTCCGCGCGCCGCGCCTGCCCGACCAGTGGCTTCACCTGATGGTCGCCGACCACGGCCCGATCGCGCGTCGGCAGGAGATAGCCGATTCGCAGTTCGGTCGTGCCGGTCGTGCCGGTCGTACCGGTCACACCCGTCATGTCCCTCCTCCGAAGATTGATCATCGAACTTCTCCGACTCTAGGTCTTTACTTCCTGTTTTTGAAGTCCTAAGTTCCAAAACCAGTAACAACCATGAGAAGGAGACATCATGAGCAAGCCCCTCTATACGGCCGAGGCGCAGGTCACGGGCGGCCGCAAGCACGGGCATGGCCGGACGGCGGACGGACGGCTGGAGGTGGACCTCCGCCTGCCCAAGGAGATGGGCGGGGACGGCGACGGCACCAACCCCGAGCAGCTCTTCGCGGTCGGCTACGCCGCGTGTTTCGGGACGGTGCTGTCGGGGCTGGGCAAGCTCCGCGACGTCAACGCCGATGACGCGGTGGTCGACGCGACGGTCGGCCTGGTGCCGGTCGGCGACGGAACGTTCAAGCTCTCCGCCGAGCTGGACGTGACGCTGCCGTCGATCGAGTCGCCGGACGAGGCGGCCGAGCTCGTCCGCGCCGCCCACGGCGTCTGCCCGTACTCGCGCGCCGTGAGCGGCAACATCGAGGTCACCCTGGTCGCCAACGGCAAGGATCTCTGACCTGCATCTGGCACCGTCGCGATACGGGCCGCAACACAGGCCGGATGGGGGCCACCGCCGCCATCCGGCCCGTCCCGCTCGCCATTGACAAAAACTCTTTTTACATAAAAACTGGATTGTGCAATGAGAGACGTCCTGTACCTGGATCAGATCGAGCAGGCCGAGACCCTGCTCAAGCCGGCGCGCATCGAGGTGTTGCGGCAGCTCGCCGAGCCGCGGTCGTGCACCGAGGTCGCCCAGCGACTCGACCAGACCCAGCAGCGGGTCTACTACCACGTCAAACGCCTGGTGGAGGCGGGCCTGGTCAGCCAGGTCGCCGAACGCAAGGTGCGCGGCGTCCACGAGGGCGTCTACCAGGCGAGCGCCCGCTCGTACTGGCTGTCCCCCCGCCTGGTGGGCCGGATCGACGGCGGCCTGCGGAGGAAGCAGGACGAGATGAGCCTCGGCTACCTGCTGGATCTCATGGAAGAGGTCCAGTCCGATGTCGCCACGCTCGACCGCGCCGCGCCCGAGCTGCCCTCCATCGGGGTCTCCGGCGAGATCCGCGTCCCGGTGGAGCGCCGCCAGGAGTTCCTGGACGACCTCCGGACCACGCTGCAGGACCTCTTCACCCGATATGGCGGCGCGGAGGGTGACGCCTTCAAGCTCGCCGTGGCCTGCTACCCGAAGGGAGAACGACCATGACCACCCCGATGAGGCTTCGCGCGCGGGTCGAGGCGCCGGCCAAGGACGTCCACCAGGCGCTCACCGACGCGGCCGCGATGCGCGTGTGGCTGGCCGAGAAGGCCGAGGTCGAGCTGCCGGCCCGGTACGAGTTCTGGGGCCGCTACACCCCCGAGGGCGACGTTGCGCGCCAGCGGCTCCTCCACGTCGACGACCGGACGGTGCGCTACACGTGGACGCTCGACGGCGAGGACACCACCGTCGAGTTCTCCGTCGAGGACGAGGGTCCGGGGTCGTCCATCATCACGCTCTCCCAGACCGACCTGCCCGGCATGCCGGAGTCGATCACGGGCCACGGCAGCCGGCACGTGATGCAGACGTTCTGGTCGATGTCCATCGCCAACCTGGTCGACCACCTCGAGGGCCGCGAGATCACCATGAGGTGCGACTTCACCTCGCCGGAGATGCGCCGGCAGGTCGTCATCGACGCGCCCCGCAGCGCGGTGTACGAATCGCTCATCGACCCCAGCAAGTTCCGCCGCTGGTTCGGGGCCAACATCGACATCGAGCCGTTCGTCGGCGGGCGGGTGGCGATGGGCGGGTTCGATCTCAACCCCGAGCCCGGCTCCCGCATCATCGAGCTCGAACCCGGCCGCAAGTGCAGCATCGAGTGGCACCCGGACATGGTCTCCTCCTGGGAGCTCGAAGACTCCGAGGGCAAGACGCGGCTCACCTTCGTGCAGAGCGGCTTCGACGACGGCGAGCCGGACTACGGTTCCTGGCTCGGCTGGATGTCCGGTGTCGCCGAGCTGCGCCGGTTCCTCGAGGTGAAGGACTGGCGCCCGATGTGGGTCTCGGTCGAGGTCGAGGGCATGCCGGAGGGAATGCTCAACCTCGAGAACAGCTGACCCGGAGCCCGGCCCGCGGCCGGTCGGCCCGCGCCGGTCCTCCAGCGCCGGTCGTTCGGCGTCAGTCGGTCAGCGTGAGCGCGGCGAGCTCGCCCCTGGAGGCGACTCCGAGCTTGGGATAGGCCTTGTAGAGGTGGTGCCCGACCGTTCGCGGGCTCAGGAAGAGCTGGGCGGCGATGTCGCGGTTGGACAGACCCTGCGCCGCCAGCCGGACGATCTGCAGTTCCTGCGGCGTCAGCTGGGCGAGCGGTCCGGGGGCCTGGCGGTTGTGCTTGACCGCCAGGCCGGTGGCGTCGAGCTCGGTGTGGGCGCGTTCGGCCCAGGGCCGGGCGCCGATGCGGTCGAACGTCTCCAGCGCGGCCCGCAGGTGCTCGCGTGCCTCCGACTTGCGGCGGGCCCGGCGCAGCCACTCCCCGTAGAGGAGCTCCGTGCGGGCGTGCTCGAAGGGCCTGCTGTCCTCCTCGTGCGAGCGCAGGGCGGCGGCGTAGTGCTCGCCGGCCCGGTCGTCGGACGACAGCAGCGCCCGGCAGCGTTCGGCGAGCGCGTCGATCGGGGGGCGGCCGATCCGCCGGGCGGCGGCCTCGAACCGGGTGAACGGCCCGGCCGCGCGGGCGGGTTCGCCGATCCGGACGGCCGCCTCGATCAGGTCGGGAACGCTGCGCTCGCTGGCCAGCTGATGCCGCCCGCCGCCCCGGCCGAGGTCTTCGAGCCGCTTCAGCGTCGCCTCGGCCCGGCCGCCGCCGAGGTCGAGCAGGGCGAGCGCCCACTCGGCGCGGGAGGCGCCCGGCGAGAAGATCCGGCCCGCGGCCTCCGTCCGGGTACGCACCGCCAGGTCGCGGCAGCGCCGCTCGTCCCCCTCGATGGCCGCGAGGTAGGCCATGACGCCGTTCGCCAGACTGCTCCACCGCCACTGGCCGGTGTCGCGCCCGATGTCGTCGGCTTCGGCGGCGCTGGCGAGCGCGTCGCGGTAGCGCCCGAGGTTGGTCTGAGCCGCGGCCACGTGGTACAGCGCCGCCGGAAGCGTCCCGACGTACCCCTTCGCACGGGCCTCGGCGGTGATCTCGGCCGCCAGCCCGTAGGCCTCGGCGTCCCGTCCCGCCACAAGCTCCAGCCCCGCGATCTCCATGAGCGTGCGCGTGTCGCCGGCATAGATCTCGCGCGACGCGGCGACCACGTCGGCCATCGGCGGCAGCCGGTCGGTGGCACGTCCGATGACCAGCGAGACGATCCAGTCCTGGAGCTCGCGCACCGGCCGGAGGCGGTCGCCCGGGTCCAGCTCGATCTCGTCGAGCTGCGTGGCCGTCTGGACGGCCATGTCGCGGTCGCCGCCGAACCACACGTTGCCGAACGCCTCCATCAGCAACGTGACGGCGCCGTGCGGATCGTCCTTCCTGATCCTGGCGACCTCGGCGAGCAACAGGTCGTGCGAGGCGCGCAGCGCGCCCTCACCGGCGTGGGCCGCCGACAGCACCAGCACCAGCCGGGCGGCGGTCGGCGGGTCGGTCACCCGCGGCCGCGCGCGTTCGGCGAAGGAACGGGCACCACGGAGCTCACCGGCCTCGATGGCCGATTCGGCGGCGTGGGTGAGCAGCCGGCCCTGGTTGGTCTCGTCGGCGGTCAGCCCGGCCGCCCGTTCGTACGCGGCGGCGGCCGCGGAGTGCCCGTTGCGCCGTGCGGCCTGCGCCGCCGCCCGTTCCAGCTCGGCGGCCGCGTGCTCGTCGGGGCCGGTGGCGGCGGTGGCCAGATGCCAGGCCCGCCTGCCGGCCTGATCCGTCCCGGGAAGTGCGTCGGCGAGGGCCCGGTGGGCGGCGAGGCGGCGGTCGAGCGGGGCGCCCTGGTAGACGGCCGCCCTGACGAGGGGGTGGCGGAACGACAACCTGCGGCCTACCTCGTCGAGGCGGATCAGTCCCGCGTCCAGTGCGGGCGGCAGGTCGTGCAGCTCGACGGAGGAGAGCGCCTTCGCGGCGGCCAGGACGATCGGGAGCTCGCCGGTGTCGTCGGCCGCGGCGACGAGCAACAACGCCCGCGTCGCCGCGGGCAGGCGGGCGGCCTGCCCGTGGAACGCGGCCTGGAGCCGCCCGGTCAGCGGCAGCGACGCGCCGGGCTGCTGGGACAGGTCGCCGGACAGGTCGCCGAGCCGGCCGCCCGCACCGGTCGTGAGCGCCGCCGGGAGCTCGATCAGCGCGAGCGGGTTGCCCCCGGCCTCGGCGAGCACCCGGTACCGCACCGCCGGTGACAACCCGGCGGCCTGGTCGTCGACGAGCGCGGCGGCGTCCTGCGGCCCGAGCCCGGTCAGCCGCAGCTCCGGCAGGCCGGGCGCGGGGAACGGCGTCTCCCCCTCCCGTACCGCGAGGATCATCGCGACGGGCTCGGCGCCCAGCCGCCGGGCCGCGAACAGCAGCGCCTCGGCCGACGGCCGGTCGAGCCACTGGGCGTCGTCGACCAGGCAGAGCAGCGGGGACTCGTCGGCGAGCTCGGCCAGCAGGGTCAGCACCGCCAGGCCGACGAGCATGCGGTCGGCGGGAACGGCCGGGCCGAGCCCGAAGGCGCCTTCGAGCGCGCGCTGCTGCGGCTCGGGCAGGCGTTCCAGCCGGTGCAGCGCGGGCCGCAGGAGCAGATGCAGCCCGGCGAACGGAAGTTGTGCCTCCGACTCGATGCCGACACCGCGGAGCACCCGCATGCCGCCCGCGGTCGCGGCGGCGCCGTCCAGGAGCGCCGACTTGCCGATCCCCGGCTCACCGCGAACGACCAGCACCCCGCTGACGCCGTTGCGGGCGCCTTCGGCGAGCCCTCCGACGACCTGTAACTCGGTGGTCCTCCCGTAAAGCACGGCCGCCCCTTACCTACACCGTGACCGGTCCCGAGCTGGAATTCCTGATGCGACGACTGATTCCCGCGAAAGCCATCGTACGTAGCGTTCCGGACATCAGATCGTCGAGGGGCTGGAGGCTCCCGATGCCCGACCATCACCGGCTCATCGCCCGGTACGTGGCGACCCGCAACGAGCCCGACGCGGCGGCGCGCGAGGCCGCGATCGCCGACCTCTGGACCGAGGACGCCACCTACGCCGACCCGCTGGCCCTCGCACGCGGCAGGGACGCCGTCGCGGCGGCCATGGCGGCGGCGCGGGCTCGCTTCCCGGGCCTCGTCTACGCGCTGGACGGCCGCGTGGACGTCCACCACGACACCGCGCGCTTCGCCTGGCGCCTCGGCGTCCCGGACGGCGGCCGCGCCATCGTCGCCGGCACGGACATCGCCACGTTCACCGGCGACGGCCACCTCCGCGACGTGCGCAGCTTCCTCGACGACATCGGCAGTCCCACCACACCGGAAAGCGAGACCACCATGAGCACCATCCTCGTCATCGGCGGCACCGGCAAGACCGGCCGGCGCGTCATCGACCGCCTCACGGCCCGCGGGCTCGACGTCCGTGCCGGCTCCCGTTCGGCCGACCCCGCGTTCGACTGGGAGAACAGCGCCACCTGGGGGCCCGCCCTCCGGGACGTCCACGCGGTCTACATCACCTACTATCCGGATTTGGCGGTGCCGGGCGCGAGCCAGGTGATCGCCGAGCTGACACGGCTGGCGGTCGACTCGGGCGTGCGCCGCCTGGTGCTGCTGTCGGGCCGCGGCGAGGAGGAGGCCCAGGCCTGCGAACGGATCGTGGCCGCCGCGGGCGTCGAGTGGACGGTCGTCCGATGCTCCTGGTTCGCGCAGAACTTCAGCGAGAACTTCCTGCTCGAACCCGTCCTCGCGGGTGAGGTGGCCCTCCCCAACGGCGACGTGCCGGAGCCGTTCATCGACGTCGACGACATCGCCGACGTCGCCGTGGCCGCGCTCACCGAGGACGGCCACAACGGCGAGATCTACGAGCTGACCGGCCCCCGCGCGCTCAGCTTCGCCGAGGCCGTCGCCGAGATCGCCGAGGCGACCGGCCGCCCCATCCGCTTCGTCCCGGTCTCCCCCGACGAGTTCACCAAGGCGATGTCCGGCGAGGGCCTTCCCCCGGACCTCGTCGAGTTCCTGGCCTACCTGTTCACCGCGGTGCTGAACGGCGACAACTCGAGCCTCGGCGACGGCGTCCAGCGGGCCCTGGGCCGCGAGCCGCGCGACTTCAGCGACTACGTCCGCGCGACGGCCGCCACCGGCATCTGGAACGGAACGGGCGCATGAAGACCCTGTCACTGGCCGTTCTGCTGCTCTCGACGCTCACCACGGGACTCATCGCCGGCTTCTTCGCCACCTACAGCAACAACGTGATGCCCGCCCTGCACCGCGACGACGACCGGATGTTCATCGCGACCATGCAGCACATCAACAAGGCCGTCCTGAACCCGTGGTTCCTGATGACCTTCACGGGAGCCCTGCTGCTCACCATCGCCGCCACGGCCCTGCACATCAGCGGCGACGCCCGGCCCGCCCTGCCCTGGATCATCGCGGCCACCGTCCTGTACGCGGCGATGTTCCTCATCACCATGGGCATCAACGTCCCGCTGAACGACAAGCTGGACGCCGCCGGCGACCCCGCCCGCATCGCCGACCTGGCCGCGGTGCGCGACGCGTTCGAAGCGAAGTGGAACGCGTGGAACCACGTCCGGACCTTCACCTCCATAGGCGCCTTCGCCTGCCTCATCTGGGCCCTGGTAATCCACGTCCGCCACACCATTTGACCGACCCACCGACCAGCAGCCGGGGACCCCGCGTCCCCGGCTGTTACTTCTGGGCCAGGGGGATGACCTCTGCTCCGGGGAGATCCGCCAGGCTCTTGCCGGGCAGGAGCAGCTTCGACCGGCGCAGGCCGCTGCCGATGACGACGTCGCCCGCGGCCACCACGGCCTCGTCCACGAGGATCGGCCAGCCTTCCGGGAGGCCCACGGGGGTGATGCCGCCGTACTCCATGCCGGTCAGGGACGTCGCCTCGTCCATGGGCGCGAACGAGACCTTGCGGGCGCCCAGGTGCTTGCGGACGACGCCGTTGACGTCGGCGCGGTCGGTGGCGAGCACCATGCAGGCGGCGTAGGTGACCTCGCCGCCGCGCTTGGCCGCCACGATCACGCAGTTGGCGCTGACCTCCAGCGGCACGTCGTAGCGCTCGCAGAACGCGGCGGTGTCGGCCAGCTCGGGATCGATCGCGGCGACCTTGGCCTCCCCCACCGCCGCCGCCACGGGGGCGGCGAGCAGGGCCCGCCCCTCCTCCGCCGGGACCCATTCCAGCTTGCCGACCATGCTTCTCCTCTCGTCGCGTCCCACCCTGCCACGCGCGGAAAATAGCTCGCACCCGGACGCGCGGCACGATTACCGTCGCGGGGTGGGAGATCTCGCGATCGACGCCGCCGTCACGGGTGCGAACGGGCGGTACGCCGCCGCGCCGTCCCCGCGGTGGGCGGCATGAGGGCCTAACGGCGGCCACGTCGCCGCGATTCTTGAACAGGCGGCGCTCGCGCACGGAGCGTTTCCTCGGGTGGCGTCGATGACGTGCCATTTCTTGGCGTCGGGTGGTTTCGCCCCGGTCGAGCTGGAGGCGGTCACGCTGCGGCGGGCCAAGCGGACCGAGTCAGTGCGGGTCTCGATGCGCCAGGACGGGCGGCCCATCGCCGAGGGGCTCTTCTGGCTGGTGGCGGAGGGGCTGGAAGGGCTCTCGCACGATGTCGCGCGGCTGCCGGAGGAGGTGCCTGGGCCGGATGGCCTTCCGTCGTTCGCCGAGCTCGTGGACGGGGACGACGAGATCCCGGCGATGTGGGACAACATCGAGGGCAGGCCCGTCATCGGGCAGCAGGAGCCCTATGCCGCGGGGTGGTACCGGTTCCGCGAGCACACGACCGCCGACGCGGCCCGGCAGCTCGTCCTGCTCGACGTCATGGCGTGGTCGGCCGCATGGAACGCCCACGGGCCGGACAACGGGTCGGGCCAGCTTCTGTGCCGCCCGAGCTAGGGCTTCTGGCGGCGGGGTGGGAGGTTGGGGATCTGGAGGCGCGGGCGGGCCTGCGGGTTGGGGGTGTGGGCGGGGTGCGCCTTGAGCTCGTCTAGCGCCACCTCGACGGCCTTGCGCAGTTGGGTGTCGATGTTGCGCGCGTAGTCCTGCGGCGTGATGTCGACCTCGATGTCGGGGTCGGTGCCGTAGTTCTCCACGCGCCAGCCCACGTCGTCGAAGGCGAACGAGTACTCGGGCTGGGTGGTGATCGTCCCGTCCGCCAGCCGGTGGCGCGGCCAGATGCCGACCACGCCGCCCCAGGTGCGGCGGCCGACCAGCGGGCCGAGCCTGCGGAGTTTGAAACCGTGGCAGAAGATGTCGCCGTCCGACCCCGCGAGCTCGTTCGTCAGCGCGACGATGGGGCCGCGGGGCGACTCCTCCGGGTAGGGCGCCGGCACGCCCCAGCGGGGATAGTCGTAGCCGATCCGGCGGCGGGACAGCTTCTCCAGCAGGAGCGCCGAGACGTGGCCGCCGCCGTTGAAGCGCACGTCCACGATGAGGGCCTCGCGGTCGAACTCGGCGAGGAAACCCCGGTGGAACTCGGCGTAGCCTTCGGGTCCCATGTCGGGGATGTGCAGGTAGCCGACCCGTCCATCGGTCAGCTCGTGGACGAGGTCGCGGTTGCGCGTCACCCACTCGCGGTAGCGCGCCGGGGCCTCGTCGCCGAGGGCCCTGACCACGACGGTCCGCAGGTCGGTGCCGCGCAGGACCGTCAGCTGGACCTCCTGGCCGGCCTGGTTGACCAGGCGCTGCCCGGGAGTCGCGGCGGGGCCGACGGGCTGGCCGTTGATGGCGACCACGACGTCGCCGGGACGCACGTCCACCCCGGGCCGGGTCAGCGGTGAGGTCGCGCGGGGATCCCACTCGTCGCCGGTCGCGATGCGCGCGATGCGGTAGAGCCCGTTGCCGGCGACCCAGTCGACGCCGAGCTTGCCCTGCCGGTAGTGCGGGCGGTCGCGGTATTCGCCGCCGCTCTCGTACGCGTGGGACGTGCCCAGCTCGCCGAGCAGCTCCCAGAGGAGGTCGGAGAACTCGCCGCGGGTGGAGACGCGGTCGACGAGCGGCAGGTAACGCTCGTAGACGCCGTCCCAGTCGAGCCCCGACATGTCCTCGGACCAGAAGTGCTCCTTCTGCAGCCGCCACGCCTCGCGGAACATCTGCCGCCACTCGGCCTCGGGCAGCACCGACACCTTGATCCTGCCCAGGTCGATCCAGCCGGTCTCGCGGCCCGGCTCCTTCTCCTCGGGCGGCTCCTCACCGGCCTCGATCAGGCGCAGCCGGTCCCCCGACTGGTAGAGCAGGGTCCTGTAGTCGCGGCCCAGGCGGAAGTCGGTGACCTCCGAGACCAGCTCGACGGTCTCCTGCTTGTCGAAGTCGTAGCAGTGCAGGGTGCCGGTCTCGGTCTCGGCGTGCTCGTCCTCCAGGGCGCCCTCGACGGGGAACGTCGTGTAGATGACCTTGCCCTTGATGCCCGCGAGCCGGTCGTAGCGCGCCTCGGGCAGCGGGAACTGGATCAGGCGGCGCGGCAGCTCGTCGAGATCGATGACCAGGGGTCCGTCCGCCGCCTCCTCCCCCTTGGCTTTGTCGCCGTCCTTGTCCTTGTCCTTGTCCGTCTTGCCGCCGTCGTCCGGTTTCACGACGGGACGCGGCTCGGGCACGAACGGCGACCCCACGTCGGCGCGGAGCGCGATCGCGTACGGACGGGTGCCCAGCGGGAATCCCAGGTCGAAGTTCAGCGAGTCGTAGACCGGGTTGAAGACGCGCTCGCCGATGAAGTACAGATAGCGCCCCTCGGGGTCGAACGCGGGGCGGCGGTCGCGCAGTACCGGCCGGGTGGCGGCGAAGGCCTCGCCGGTCTCCGCCCGGCACACCTTGATCGCGCTGGCCTGCGCGTTCACCGGGCAGGCGTACGCCAGCCAGGTGCCGTCGGCCGACCAGGCCAGATCGTCGATCACGCCGTACGGGCTGGCCTCGACCCGGGTGACCGCGGGGTCGTCGCCGCCCGCGGACAGGTCGACGAGCAGGAGCTCGTTGCGGTGGTTGGTGATCGCGATCCGGTCGGCGGCGGGCGACACCTCCAGTTCCAGGACGCGTCCGGTGTCGGCGCCGTCCAGCCGCGCGGGCGGGGACGCGCCGTCGGCGGACAGGACGACGAGCACCTCGCGGTCGCCGTCGTCGCTCGCCGCCGCGATCAGCCGCCGGTGGTCGTTCAGCCACGTGAGGAGCCGGTAGCGGACGCCGTCCAGCGCGCCGTGCTGCCGGACGGGCCCCTCCCACCCGGCGAAGGAGAACGCCTTGCCGCGGGTGGTGATCGCCAGCCCGCTGCCGTCGGGGGTGGGCGTCGCGCTGTCGAGGAACTCGGCCGCGTCGGCGAACCTGCGGTTGAGCTGGCTGCGGGAGCTGCCGAGCCGCACGTCCAGCCGCCGCGGCTCGTCCTCGGCGGGATCGAGCAGGTAGAGGTCGGCGCGGCAGTGGTAGACCAGGCGCCGGCCGTCGCCGGAGAGGTTGCGCGCGTAGTAGTCGGCGTGGTCGGTGTGGCGGCGGAGGTCCTCGCCCTCGGGAGTGCACGAGTAGACGTTGCCGACGCCCTCGTGGTCGGACAGGAAGTAGATGCGCTCGCCGACCCAGCAGGGCGAGGCGAGGTTGCCCGGCAGGGCGATGAGCCGCCCGAACTCGCCCGTTCCGGCCGGGTCGATCCACAAATCGCCGGCGGTGCCGCCCCGGTACCGTTTCCACCGGGCGGGGTCGGCGGTGTTGCGGCCCAGCACGACGCCGCCGGACGGGCCGTAGGAGATGGTGTTGGCGGGCCCGTAGGGCAGCCGTTCGGGCGGGTCGCCCGGCTCGACGCGGTGCAGCCAGCGGAACCCGTGGAACGGCTGGCCCTCGTCGCTGGCGTAGATGATCCCGCCGGCCGGGTCCCAGCCGGTGACGGCGCACGACACGCCGTGGAACGTCAGGCGCCGGCCGGTGCCGCCCGAGGAGGGCATGACGTAGACCTCGGCGGGCCCCTCCTCGCGGCCGACGAACGCCAGCCGCGAACCGTCGGGCGACAGCCGCGGATAGGTCGCGGCGGCGACGCCCGCGGTGAGCCGGAACGCGCGTCCGCCCACCGCGGGCACCATCCACAGATCGTCCTCGCTGACGAAGACGATGACGTCATGGAAGATCGCGGGAAACCGCAGATACCCCGGCACGGCCCTCCATCACGTTCCGGTGGAAATGATTCATTCGGCGTCTGGCCGCGAGGCGTTCGGCGCCTGTTCGGCGTTGGGCCGCGGCTGGTTCGCCGACCGCCTGTCCTGGCGGTTGTCCTGCTTGTTCTCCTGCTTGGCCTGACGGTTGGCCTTCAGGGATTGCTTCTTGGCCTTCCCCGACTTGGCCGGCCTGTTCTGGTCCATTGTCCCCCCTAGGAAATTTCGCGCCGAGTAACAGGCGCGTCACTCAGGGTGATACCCCAAATCGCCCGGTTCTCACGCGTCACTTCCGACAATCCCGTTATGCCGCCGCAGCGGCGTCCTGCGCGGGCGGGGGCGGAGCCGCGGGCGCGGGCGGGCGGGTGAGGAGCGGCAGGACCATGGCCGCCAGCGCCATGACGCCGATCGTGGTGAACGCGATGACGTAGTCGTCGCCGGTGATCAGCCACGCCACGAGCAGCGGGCCGATCACGCCGCCCGCGCTCCAGGAGACGATCATCAGCCCGTAGATGGCGCCCGCCTCGCGGAGGCCGAAGAAGTCCCCGGCGGTGGCGGGCATGGTGCCGAAACCCCCGCCGTAGCAGAGGTAGATGACGGCGGCCAGGACGGCGAACAGCGCCGCCGCCGAGGCGTGCGGCAGGATCAGGAAGCAGACGCCCTGCAGTCCGAGCATCCCGAGGAACGCGGTCATGCGGCCGGTGTGGGTGGAGAACCAGCCCCAGAAGACGCGGCCGCCGCCGTTGAAGAGCCCCATGATCCCGGTGAGCGTGGACGCCGCCGCGGCGCTGTAGCCGGCGATGTCCTCGGCGGCGGACGCGACGACGGAGATGAGCGCGATCCCGGCCGTGACGTTCAGCGCGAGGACCGCCGTCAGCAGGTACCACTGGCGCGTGCGCAGCGCCTCCGCCTGGGTGAAGTCGCGGTCGCTCTCCACGACCCGTCCGGTGGTGGCGGGCCGCCGGCCCGGGACCGCGTACCCCTCGGGAGGGTTACGGAACTGCGAGCCGCCGATCAGCACCATCACGAGGTAGCCGATGCCGAGCCACAGGAACGAGCGCGTGGGCACCTCCTTGTAGTGGTCCACGAGCGCCTGCGCGATCGGCGACGTGAGGACCGCGCCGAACCCGAACCCGCCGACCGCGATGCCGGTGATGAGGCCGCGCTTGTCCGGGAACCACTTCTGCAGCATCGCGATGGGCACGATGTAGCCGAGGCCGAGCCCGAACCCGGCGATCACCCCGTACCCGAGGATGAGCAGCCACAGGTCGCCGTCGTCGGAGGCGGCGCTCGCCAGCAGGATGCCGGCCGAGTAGACCACGCCGCCGGTCAGCGCGACGAGCCGCGGTCCGCGCCGGTCCTGGACCCGGCCGCCGAGGTACGTGCCCAGGAAGATCATCGCGATCGTGACCGAGAACGGGAGCGCGGCCTGGGCCTTCGACAGGTCGAACGCGTTGTCGTCCTTCTGCAGGGCCTTGGAGAACACGCTCCACGCGTAGACGGCGCCGAGCGCGAGCTGGAGCAGGACGGCGGCCCCGGCGAGAAGCCAGCGGCCACGGGTCGGATCGGCGGTACCGGTACTTGTGCGGGAAGGGGTCGTCATGGGGAGCTCCTCTCGGATCGATGACCCCGATTGACCCCCGATTGACCCCGATGACCCCCGATGGCCGCGCTGGTCGCGCCGGCCCCCGGATGCCCCCGATACGCGCTCCTATGACGGGGCGCGGGCGATGGTGACGACGGTGCTCTTGTAGTCGGGGATGCCCGCCTGCGGCGACCGGTTGGCGTGGTCAAGGAGGGCCAAGCCCTCGGGCCAGTGCACCTGGAGGTTGCCGGGGGCGACCGGCGCGCGCAGCACGCGGCCGCGCATCTCCCCCGCCGCACTGGTGACGATCACCGGCGACGCGTCGGCGAAGCCCTCGCGGTCGGCGTCGGCCGGGTTCATCAGGACGGCGTCGCGGACGGCGCCCGTGAGCGCGTCGCGCCGTTCGTGCACCATGCTGTTGAACTGCTTGCCGCGCCGCGTGGCGAGGACGTACGAGCCGTCCGGCCGGGCCGTCGACGGCGGGTCGACCACGGTGAAGTGCGCCTTGCCGTCCTGTGTCGGGAACTTCCAGTCCTTGCACAGATGCGGGCCGCCGTACTGGAACTCGTCGCCGAGCTCCTTCAGGCCCTGGATCCCGTCGTAGGCGGGGACGGCCCGCGCGATGTCCTCGCGGATCTCCCGTGTCCCCCCGTACCGCACCTTGTCGCCGACCTCCGGGCGCGCCCGCGCCGCCAGTTCGCCGAAGATGCGCCACTCCGGCCACGCCTCGGTGATGCGCGGGCCCTTGACCTCCGGGCTGAAGATGACGCGCCGTTCGGTGGAGGTCTCGGTGACGCCGCCGGTCATCTCGTACCGCGTCTCCGCCGGCAGCAGCAAGACCGCGTCGGCCGGATCGACGAACATCTGGCTCGACAGGCAGATGTCGATGTGCACGCGCAGCCGCGCGCGGGCCATGGCCTCCCGGGTGTAGGCGGGGTCCGGGAGCACCTCCAGGAAGTTGCCACCGGAGCTGATCAGCACGTCCAGCAGCCCGGCGTGCGCCGCGTCGATCATCTCGGGCGCGGTGCGTCCCTTCGCCGACGGGACCTCGAAGCCCCACAGGTCGCTGAAGTGCGGGGCGTCGATCAGCGGCCGGCCGCCGGGCAGCACCGTGGCGTACGCGCCCATCTCGGCACCGCCCTGCACGCCGGAGTGGCCGCGGATCGGCATGAGCCCGCAGCCCTCCCGGCCCACGAAGCCCTTGGCCAGCCCGAGGTTGATGATCGCGCGGACGTTGTCCTCGCCGAACTCGTGCTGCGTGATGCCCATGCTCCAGACGAACACCGCGGTCTTGGCCCTGCCGAGCATCCCGGCGAGCCGGAGCATGTCGGCGCTGTCGCATCCGGCGCCGGTCTCCAGCTCCTCCCAGGAGAGCTTGCCGAGCAGCGACCGCAGCTCCTCGAATCCGGTGGTGTGCGCGGAGATGAACGACTCGTCCGCCCAGCCGCGCTCGACCATGTGCTTGAGCACGCCGGTCAGGAACGCGACGTCGCCGCCCGCGTTGATCTGGAAGAACCGGTCGGCGATCTTGGTGCCGAAGACGGCGCTCTCGACGTTGGACGGCACCCAGTAGCGGTCCATGCCTGGCTCGCGGTAGGGGTTGACGACGGCGACCTTCGTGCCGGTCTTCTTGGCGTGGTAGAGGTACTTCATCGCGACGGGCTGGTTGTTCGCCACGTTCGACCCGATGAAGACTATGAGGTCGCTGCCGATCCAGTCGGTGTACGAGCAGGTCGTGGCGGCGACGCCGAGCGTCTGCTTGAGCGCGACCGTGCTCGGCGAGTGGCAGACCCGCGCGGCGTTGTCGACCGAGTTGGAGCCCAGCGCGCGCATCGCCTTCTGCGCGGCGAAGTAGTTCTCGTTCGGCTCGCCGCGGCTGGTCATGTAGAGCCCGACCCGGTCGGGCCCGGCCTCCCGGAGCCGCTCGGCGGCGAGATCGAGGGCCTCGTTCCAGCCGATGCGGCTGAAGCCCCGCTCGCCGCTGCGCCGCACCATCGGGTACGGGACGCGGCCGAGCTCGCGCAGCTTCGCGCTGCTCATGCGGGCGAGGGACGTGACGTCGTCGAGCACCTTGGCGTCCAGGGCGGGCATGGTGCTGAGCCGCAGCAGCCGGAGCCGGACGTTGCAGAGATGGATCTCGTCGACGGTCCAGTCCCGCATGCCCTTGGTGCCGAGGGCACAGCCGTCGCAGGTGCCCTCCTTGAGGATCCGCCAGGCGTAGCCGAGCTGGTGCCGGTTCTCCTTCACCGCCCGCCAGATCTCGGCGTAGTTGTTCGGCCGCTTCTCGCCGATCCCGAAGGGCTTGAGGCTGGCCCAGTTCTTCGGATCGATCCATTTCTCGCGCCTGGCCATAAGGCTCACCGTGACATAAGTCACAAAGCCCATCAATCCCCGCGACTGGACGGCCTGCCTCAGGAGCCGAGATAGCGCAGAACGGCCAGGACGCGGCGGCTGTAGCCACTGGCGTGCGACAGGTCGAGCTTGTCGAAGATGGCGTTGACGTGCTTCTCCACGGCGCTCTGCGAGACGTGCAGGTGCGCGGCGATCGAGGCGTTGGTGTGCCCCTGCGCCATGTGGTCGAGCACGTCCCGCTCGCGCGGGGTCAGCCGGCTGAGCGGGTCGGCCTTCGAGCTGCGCACGAGCAGCTGCCGCACCACCTCCGGGTCGAACGCGGCGCCGCCGTCGCCCACCCGGTCGAGCGCGTCCAGGAACTCGTCCACCTGGGCCACCCGATCCTTGAGCAGGTAGCCCACGCCCGTCGTGTCGGCGGTGATGAGCTCGGTGGCGTAGCGCTTCTCCACGTACTGCGACAGCACCAGCACGCCGACGTCCGGCCAGCGCCGCCGGATCTCCAGCGCCGCGCGCAGGCCCTCGTCGGTATGGGTGGGCGGCATCCGCACGTCGACGACCACCACGTCCGGCGGCGCGGGCTCGACCGCCGCCAGCAGCGCGTCCGCGTCGCCGACCGCCGCCGCGACCTCGTGCCCCTCCTCGGCCAGCAGCCGGACCAGGCCCTCGCGCAGCAGCGTCGAGTCCTCGGCGAGCATCACCCGCACGGCAGCTCCGCCCTGATCACCGTCGGCCCGCCGGGCGGGCTGTCGACCCCGAACGTGCCGTCCAGCGCGGCGACCCGGCGCGCCAGCCCGGCCAGCCCGCCGCCCGCCGGATCGGCTCCCCCGGTCCCGTCGTCCTCGATGCGCACGTGGAGCATCCTCTCGTCCCCGGTGAGCCGGACCGCCACCCGGGCGGCGGCCGAGTGCTTGTTGGCGTTGGTGACGGCCTCGCAGACGACGAAGTAGGCGGCGGTCTCGACCGTGTGCGGGGGCCGTGCCGCCACGTCGTAGTCGATCGTCACCGGCACCGGCGACCGCTCGGCGACCGTCTCCAGCGCCGCCCGCAGCCCCTCGCCGTCCAGCGCGGCCGGGTAGACGCGCCACGCGACCTCGCGCAGATCCTCCAGGGCCCGCTGCGACTCCTCGTGAGCCTGGCGCAGCAACTCCTGCGACCGCTCCTCGTCGCGCCCCGACGCCCGCCGGGCCCTGCCGATCAGCATGCCGAGGGCGACCAGGCGCTGCTGGACGCCGTCGTGCAGGTCCCGTTCGATCCGCCGGCGCTCGTCGTCCACGGCGTCGACGACCTCGGCCCGGCTCACCGACAGCTGCGCGATGCGCCGTTCGTAGGCCTCCAGCGGGCTCGGCCCGAGGCAGCGCCGCGCCACCTTCCGTTCCAGCGCGACCACCCCGACCAGCCCCTGGATCGCGATGAAGGCCAGCACCAGGCAGATGGCGACGGTGTAGACCACGATCCACGGCTTGGGCGGGATGCCGTCCATGTAGTGGTGGGTGATCCACCAGCTCACCGCCAGGGCGCCGACCACGACCGCCCCGTACAGCGTCAGGATCAGGATCACGCCGCCGAGCAGCCCGACCGGGACCCGCAGCACCAGATAGGCCAGCGCGCGCACGGACCCGTAGTCGGCGCCCTCCGTGTGGCCGAAGCAGGCCGACAGCCGCCGCCGCTCCAGCTCGCTCAGCTTCAGCGCGCCGTCCGCGACCACCCTGGGAACGGCGCGCTGCCCGCGCGAGAAGGCCAGCGCGTACGCCAGGACCGGCGCCGCCACCGCCAGCAGCACCAGTTCTATCCCGGCGCTCACGGCGCCGAGCATCAGCCCCACCGCCGCCCAGACCAGGCGCGCGACGAAGCCGCGGCGCCGGCCTGGCGGCGTCGCGGGCTCAGCCGACTCGATCACGTTCGAAGTCTCGTGCATGGTCGATGCGATGGGCGCCCGCCCCCTGCGTGCCCCGTCGCGCCTTAACGATACGTACGGCCAGGAAGACCAGGGCCAGCAGGACGGCCACGCCCAGCACCGCCTTGGAGTAGACGCCCACGTACTCCTCGACCGTGCGCCAGTTGTCGCCGAGGGCATAGCCGGCGAGCACGAAGACCGCGTTCCAGACCAGGCTGCCCGCCGTGGTGAGCGCCGTGAACGTCGTGAGCCGCATGCGCTCGACGCCCGCCGGAACCGAGATCAGGCTCCGGAAGATCGGGATCATCCGCCCGAAGAACACCGCCTTGGCGCCGTGCTTGGCGAACCACGCCTCCGTCCGGTCCAGATCCGCCACCTTGACCAGTGGCAGCCGCGCCACCAGCGCCCGCACCCGGTCCCGGCCGATCGCCGCGCCGATCCCGTACAGCGCCAGCGCGCCCACCACCGACCCGATCGTCGTCCAGACCAGCGCGGCGATCAGGTTCATGTCGCCCCGCGCCGCCGTGAACCCGGCCAGCGGCAGGATGACCTCGCTGGGCAGGGGCGGGAAGAGGTTCTCCAGGGCGATCGCCAGGCCCGCGCCCGGCGCGCCGAGCTTCTCCATCAGATCGGTCGCCCACCCGGCGATCCCCCCGGCCGGCTCGGCCTCCGCCGTCATCATTCTGATCATGCTTCAACGCTAGGAACCCGGCGATCCGCTCACCATGGAGCGGACCGCCGACCTCCCCGGCCGCGCACCACAGCCCCACCCTGCGGAAAACCACAGGGTGGGTATCAGGCGGTGACGGGCTGCGCCAGATGGACGGCGCGCTCGCGCTCGTCCTCGAAGGCGATCACGGTGACGGACCCGCCGCCCGTGCGCGGCACGGCGATGAGGTACGGCACGCCACCGCGTTCGGCGAGATAGGTGGTCTCCAGCTCCCCGCGTTCGTAGGACCGCGCGCCGGGAAACGCGGCGAGCACGTCGTGGTCGTAGGGGAAGGTCTGCTCGTCCATGCGGGCCCTCCGGCCTGAGTGCTGACTCGCCGACCATCCCCTCACGACCGCGTGTCCCCGTCATGACACGCTGATGAAGCCCCGATCAAGGAACTCCCAACGGCCGGCCTCCCCGGTCGGCGGCTCACTCCCGGATCGCCATGGCGGCGCGGGCACACGGCGGGTTATCGTTCGGGCGCGGAACGAGAGAGGGCACGGGATGACGGGGCGGAGAACGGCGGGGCGTCTTCTGCTCGCCGCCGGAGCGTGTGCCGCCGCCGTACCGCTGTTCCCGGCGGCGGCCTTTGGCGCCGACAAGGGCAAGGACGCTCAGGTCGTTTTCTGTCTCGCAAGCGACCAGCGGCCGCGGCTTGCCGATGCGGCGACCGCGCTGGGCGTCGCCTCGGCCGGAACCGCTCGGGATCGGGTGTCGGTCTCGGGACGGGACATGGACCTGGACGCGTGGCGCAAGGCCGAACCGAAGGCGTTCGATCGTGTCTGTTCCGCGCTCTATGCCGCGTCCAAGGAGAGTGCTCCTGGCGCGTCCGGCGGCCTCAACTGGGTCGCGCTGCTGACGATCCTGCTCCCGGTCGCGGCCGGGGCCGGATTGACGGTGCTGACCACTGATTGGCGCAGCGCCCGCGATGTCGGCCGGCTGCGAGGCGACGCGTTGAGGCGGGCTACGCAGGCCTACGTTCAGGCGGTGTCCGGCTACGTGGGGGCGCAGGGCGGTGGGGCGCGGCCCCCCGCCGAGGCGGTCACGCGGACGGGCGGCGAGCTCGACGCACAGTTGCGCCAGGTCGAGGTGCTGCGGCGGCGGTGGGCCGCTCCTGGGCGGCTACGGGCCGCGCTGGCGGACGAACCGCTCGGGGATTCGCTGACGGAGGGGTGGCCAGGTCTGAAGGCGGATGAGCGTGAGGCCCGGGTGCATGCGGTGAACGCGGCGCTGCGGTCGATCCAGGACGGAGCCGAGAACGTGGCGCGGGCCCTCGAACTCCCCGGGCGTCCGCACCGTCAGATGAGAGCGTGACGGGGAGGCCGAGATGAATCCGTTCCCAAGGCCGGGGCCGCTCTGCCCCCGGGAGTCGTCCGACCACCTCGGCCACTACGCCAGGGTCGATCACTCCGAGGACGCGTTCATCGCGTTCAAGCAGGCGGTGCCGGACGGCGCCGGGCTCGCGCGGCGCGGCCGGGTCGTGCTGGCCGTCGGCGGCAGCGGATGCGGGAAGACCTCCCTGATGCACCGTTGCGCACACTGGCTCCAGGAACAGGCCCCGGGCGACCCACGAGTGATCATCGCCGATCTGACGGCGGACGACCGGAGGGGCGCCGACACCGAGCAGCGCGTCCGCCATATCTGCGCGCGCCTGAGCGACGAGCTGGAGGGCGAGGGCCTGTTCGGGGCCGAGCAGCTGGCGGCGCTGAGGGATCGCCGCGACGACCCGTACCAGGCGCTTCCCGTCCTGTCGAAGTATCTCGGCAACGAGAAGGTCGTCGTGGCCGTGCTGCTGCCGCCGTCGGACCTCGCCGAGGAGGTCCTGCGCTTCGCCGAGCTCGCCCGCAAGAACGTGCTGTTCTTCGCCGAGACCGCGTACGACCACGTGGCCGAGCAGTGCGCCCGCAGGCTGGGCCCCGGCTCCCCCGCCCCGATCGACCAGCTCCGGGTGGGCCTGCTGGACGTGGAGGACGGCTGGAGGTACGTCCACCATCACCTCGCCCGGCAGCCGGACCTGGCGGTCCCGGCGATCACCGAGCAGACGATGCGCAGGGTCATGGAGAAACGCGTCTCCGGCGCCGGCGGCATGACGGTGAAGGAACTCCAGACGTTGCTGCACGGGATCTTCCAGGAGGCGCTCGACCGCCCCGTCCAGGCTCTGGAGTTCAGGGACTTCGCCGACTACTACATCCGGAGCGCGAGGCTGATATGAGCACCGGCAACCCGTTCCCCGCGGCGGCGATCGCGCGGCTTTCGGAGCTGCCGAGCGCTCCGCTGACCATCCCGACTCCGGCGGTCCGGCAGGCGCTCGCCTATGTCGACGACTATCTGGCCTCCGATCGCCGGGACGAGGCCCCGGCCGGCAACGTCATCGCGGTGGTCGGCGAGTACGGCACCGGCAAGACGCACCTGGCGCTGGAGATCCTGCGCCACATCTCGCGGATCGGCGGCGCCTCCGTGCAGCGGCTCTACCTCGACGCCCCTGCCGACACGTTCCTCGCGCTCTACCAGCAGCGGTTCGTGGTCGAGCTGTCCAAGACGGACGTCCGCGAACGGGTGGAGGAGTACTTCGCCGACATCGTGGCCGGCTCGCTGGCGGGCTCCGAACTGACCGCCGAGGCCGCGCGGAGGCTGCGCGACCGCGAAGTCGACGCGCAGGCCGTGATCGACCGGCTCGGCCTGATGGAGAGCGCGTTCCTCCAGGCGCTCCAGGAGCACCTGCGGGTGGTCACCGAGAACGACGCGTTCGGCACGGCGCTCGCGCTCTTCCGGCGGGTCGAGTTCGAGGACGCGGTGTGGGAGTGGCTGAAGGGCCATCCGCCCGACCCTGCCCTGGTCGAACGCGGGATCACGGCCGCCATCGACAATGACACGGCCGCGCTGGAGGCGATCGGCGTCTTCGCGTTCCTGTACGGGCGGCAGAACCAGCCCTTCGTCCTGGTGATCGACGAGCTGGAGAAGGTGTTGTCGCCCCCGCATCTGCCCGCCGCCGATTCCGTCCTCGCTTTCAAGAAACTCTTGGAGGTCTTCTCCGGGGCGCGGGCGCTGCTGGTGTTGTCGGGCCTTCCGGACTTCATGGAGGCGCTGCCCGGCGACGCACGGCAGCGCGTCGGCTGCGTCGTGCGCCCGTCCGCGCTGAGCGTCGAGGACACCCGCGGCCTCATCCTGGACTCGCAGGAGCGCGCGTTCGGCGAACGGACCCTCGCCCCTTTCAGCGAGGAGACCCTCGGCTACCTCGTGGAGCTCGCCGGCGGCACCGCCCGCAAGGTCATCAAGCTCTGTTACCACGCCTACCAGAGCGCCACCGCGGCCGGGACGCCCGTCACGCCGGCCATGATCCGCGAGGCGGCGCGCGAGCAGTTCGAGCTCACCAGCCGCGACGACGTCCGTGCCGAGATCGCCCGCGTCCTCGACCGCGGCGGCTGGCTGTTCGAGGCCGACCACGTCACCGATGGGAACGTCCGGGCCGACTTCTGGGTCCCGCACGGCGACGGCGGCTGCGCGATCCTGATCACCGACTCGGTGCTCACCAGGCCCGAGGCGAACGTGCTGGCCGAGCGGGCGCGGCGGCTCGGATCGGTGCCCGGCCGCGGCGTGCTCCTCGTCGTCAACGGCTACCTCCCCGACCAGCTCGCCCCCGTCCTCACCGCCGTCTGCGACCGGCCGCCGCTGATCCACAGCCTGCGGCGGTTCACCGACGACTTCGACGCGGCCCTGCGCGGCGTCATGCAGCGCCTGGAGGCCACCACCCGCGAGGACGAGCTGAAGTCCCTGCGCGAACGCGTCGACCGCCTCTCTCGCCAGCAGTCCCGCGGCTTCGAGTTGATCCTCGACGAGATGAAGAGTGCCCGCCGCCAGCCGGCTGAGGCGGCCCCCGTCGTGCGCCCGGTGGAGCGCACGGACACCTACCACTTCCCCGACTCCGGCGCCGACACCGGCGCCGACACCGACGACGGCGCTCCCGACCGGCAGCCCGCGGCGGCCGGCACCTTGCCGGCGAACGTGGCGGAGGAGTTCACCCGCGCACTCGCCGCCTTGGACGTCGTGAGCACGATCGGGATATGGCTGGCGTCCGACAGAGGGCGGAACCAGACGCTGGTCGGCGACCGCGAAATGCTCGGCATGTTCGGCAGCGGGGCGATCTTGCAGGCCGCGGTGGAGGACTTCCGGTACGGGGTGGCCGCCTGGTTCAACGCCATGGAGATGATGGGCCACCCGGATTCCGAGCATCTGGTCGAGTTGTGCCGGGTCTACCAGGATCTCTTCGTCACGCTTCCGCTCCGGCGGCTCTTCCAGATGGTCGAGCTCAGGCTCCGCGTCGCCCCCGTTCCGCTGCCGGCGCAGGTGGCGACAGACGCCGATCAGGTCGTCAATATGCTGGCGAGACTCGCCGACCAGGTCTACCTCGCCTGCAAGGAGAACGTGAAGCTCTAAGGCCCGATCACGCGCCGTTCAGGGGGTCGGTTTCGGGTGGGGTGGTGCCGGGGGCGGTGGACACAGGGAACCACAGGACGAAGGTGCTGCCCACGCCGGGCTCGGAGAACAGCCTGACCTGGCCGCCGTGGGATTCGACGATCTGGCGGACGATCGCGAGGCCGAGGCCGGTGCGGCGGTCGGGTGAGCGGCGGGATTCGGCGCCGCGCCAGAAGCGGTCGAAGACGCGGGCTTGTGCGTCGGGGTCCAGGCCGGGGCCCGTGTCCTTGACGGCGATCCACTGCCAGCCGTCCGCGCGGTCGGCGGCCAGGAGGATGTCGCTGCCGGCGGGGGCCAGCCGGACGGCGTTGGACAGCAGGTTGCCGACGGCGCGGCGGAGGGCGTCGTAGTCGCCGATGGTGGCGAGGCCGGGGCGGAGCCGGCGTTCGACGGTGAGCTCGCGGGCGCCCGCGAGGGCGTCGAACTCCTCGGCGGCCTCGCGGGCGGCGGCGGCCAGGTCGACGTCGGTGTCGTGGAGGGCGGGGGCGGAGCGGCGGGCGGTGGCGAGCAGGTCCTCGACGAGGCGGGTCATGCGGGTGGTGGCGCGGTCGACCACCTGGACGGCGCGGCGCCGGTCGGGCTCGTCGGCGTCGGGGGCGGTGAGGACGGTGTCGAGGTTGGCGCGGATGATCGCGAGGGGGCTGCGCAGCTCGTGCGAGGCGTCGTCGATCAGCTGGCGCTGGGCGCGGAACGCGGTGTCGAGGCGGTCGAGCATCGAGTCGACGGTGTCGGCCAGGTAGCGCAGCTCGTCCTTGGGGCCGGACAGTTCGATCCGCCGGGACAGGTCGGTGGCCTGGATCTCCTCGGCGGTGCGGGCGATCGCGCGCACGGGCTTCAGCGCGCGGCCGGACAGGATCCAGCCGATCGCCAGGCTGGCCAGGAACATCCCGCCGAGCGTGACCAGCGAGAACTTCTTGATCGTCTGCCGGGTCTCGTAGTTGACCGCCTCCTCGACCTGCCGGACCTTGACGACCTCGAACTGCTGCCCGAGCGGCACGCGAGAGCCGTCCGGGCGGACGACGACCTTCTCCGCCCGGAACGTCTTGGTGATGGGGTGGGCGTCGGTGCTGCGCTCCACCATGAAGTAGACCCCGCCCAGGACGAAGGCGGTGAGCGCGAACAGCAGGGTCGTGTAGAGCACGGTGAGCCGGAACCTGATGGTCTGCATGAATCCGGGCAGGGGCGGCTTGATCCTCATGGCGTGTCCAGGAGGCGGTAGCCGTGCCGGACGACGGTCTCGATCAGCTGTCCCTCGTCCTCGACCGCGAGCTTGCGGCGGAGGGTCCCGACCGTGACGCGGACGGTGTTGGTGAACGGGTCGGCGTTCTCGTCCCAGACGTGTTCGAGGAGGTCCTCGGACGACACGATGTCGCCGGGCCGGCTCATGAGGTAGCGCAGCACGGCGAACTCCTTGGGCGTCAGCTGCAGCCGCCGGTCGCCGCGGAACGCCTCGTACCGGCCGGTGTCCAGCCGCAGCGCGCCGACCTGCCAGACCGCCGAGCCCGCGACGCCCTCGCGGCGCAGCAGCGCCCGGACGCGGGCCAGGAGCTCGGGGAACGCGAACGGCTTGACCAGGTAGTCGTCGGCGCCCTCGTCCAGCCCGCGGACGCGGTCGCCGAGCCGGTCGCGCGCGGTGAGCATGAGGATCCGCAGCCCCGGCCCGCTCTCGCCGTTCAGCTCGCCCGCGCGGACCGCGCGGCACAGGTCGAAGCCGTCGCCGTCCGGCAGGTTGAGATCCAGGATCATCAGGTCGTACGAGGCGGCGTAGAGCTTCTCGGACGCCTGCGCGATGTCCAGCGCGGTGTCGACCGCGTAGTCGGCCCGGACGAGCCCGTACCGGAGCGCCTCGACGAGGTCCTCCTCGTCCTCCACCACGAGCACTCTCATGCTGTGACGTTACCTTTCTCCCGTATATGGGGGCATCAGCGGATGATCCGCTGGGCGCCGTCGACCGCGCGGTCGACGGGGATCGCGAAGCCGATGCCGATGGACCCGCCGCCCCCGCCGCGGCTCAGGGTGGCGATCGCGGTGTTGACCCCGACGACCTCGCCGCGCGCGTTGATCAGCGGCCCGCCGGAGTTGCCGGGGTTGATCGAGGCGTCGGTCTGCAGTGCCGTCCGCCGGTCGCCGTCGCCGAGGCGGACCTCGCGGCTGAGCGCGCTGACGATGCCGGACGTGACCGTCCCGGCGAGGCCGAGCGGGGAGCCCAGCGCCAGGACCGGGTCGCCGACGCGGACGTCGGCGGACCGGCCGAAGGTCAGCGGCGGCGGGCTGCCGGACGCGTCGATCGAGAGCACCGCCAGGTCGTTCGCCCGGTCGGCGCCGAGCAGGCGTGCGCCGGCGCGGCGCCGGTCGGCGAGCACCACGGTCACGGTCCCGCCGCCGTCGACGACGTGGGCGTTGGTGAGGACGTGGCCGGCGCGGTCGATGACGAAGCCGGAGCCGGTCCCGTGCGAGGTGCCGGAACTGACCTCGATCGACACGACACTCGGCTGGACGCGGGCGGCGACGTCGCTGAGGTCGCCCGCGCCGTTCGCCGGGCCCGCGGTGGACTGCGCGAGCGGTGCCGCGTCGCGGTCGCCGGTGAGGTGGCCGGCGGCGGCTCCGGCCAGCCCCCCTGTCAGCGCGGCGGCCAAGATCGCCGCGACGACGATGCGGGAGGCGTTCCGTGCCGGCGCCGTTGCCTGGGCAGGCGGGGCTGGCGCCGGCGTGGTGGCGGGCCAGATCGGGGGCGGCGTTGGGGGGACGAAGTCCGGGCCGCGCGGCTCTCCGAGTCCGAACCTTCCGTCGGACGAACCGGCTCGGTGGTTCATGCGGGCTCCTTAGAAACGTTCACTACGGAAGGCGGGAGAACCACAGCAACGAGGTCCCGGCGGTGGCGCAGGCGAGGATCAGGCCCGCCGCGACGAACCACGCCCACACCTCGCGCTGCTCGATCCGGTAGCCGATGCTGCTGCCGATGTCCTGGTAGACCTGGCGCAGTTCGGTCCCGGTGGCGGCCTCGTAGAAGCGGCCGCCGGTGGCCTCGGCGAGGCTCTCCAGCGCGGGCCCGTCCACGGGCACCCTGATGGGCCTCCCGTTCTGGTAGATCACGCCCTCCGGGGTGCCGTAGGCGATGGTCGAGACGGGCACCCGCGCGTCGGCCGCCCGGCGGGCCGCCTCGACAGGGCTGCGCCCGGCCGTGTTGGTGCCGTCGGAGAGCAGGACGACGCGTCCCGGCGGCGCCCCCTCGCCGAACTGCGCGCCGAAGCCCGCGATCGCCTCCAGCGAGGCGATCACGCCCTCGCCGATCGCGGTCCGCGGGCCGAGCGCCAGCCGGTCCACGCCGGCGCGCATGGCCGCCCGGTCGGTGGTCGGCGCCACGGTCACCGACGCGGTGCCCGAGAACGCGACGAGGCCGACGTTGAAGCGCGCGGGCAGCCCGTCGACGAACGAGCGGGCGGCGCGCTTGGCGGCCATGAGCCGGTCGGGCTCGACGTCGGTCGCCTCCATCGACGACGACACGTCCACCGCCACCATGATCGTCGCCTGCTCGCGCGGGACCCGGACATCGGCCGCGGGCCGGGCGAAGCCGGTGACGAACAGGCCGAGCATGAGCAGGAACGCGGCGGCGGGCAGATGCCGGCGCCAGCCCGGGCGTGCCGGGGCGACCTTCTCCAGGAGGGCGAGATTGGTGAAGCGGACCGCGTACCGGCTCCGCCGCACCTGCATCACCACGTACACGCCAAGGAAGAGCAGCAGCGCGAGCAGGAAGGAGAGCCGGAAGGGAGCTAGGAAGCTCAGGCTGCTCATGCCGCGCCTCCCGGCGGGGGCTTGGGCGCCGCGGCGGCCAGTCGCCGCTGGGTCTGGACGTGGCGGACGATGTCGCGCATCCAGTCGCCGTCCGTGCGGAGCCGCAGATGGGCCGCCCCGGACCGGCGCAGCGCGGCCGAGATCGCCGCGCGCTGCTCGGCCGCGGCGACCGCGTACCGTTCCCGCAGGCGGCGGCTCGCGGTCGGGATCTCCCTGCGGCGGCCCGTCTCCGGATCGACCACCGTGAGGAGCCCGACGTCGGGGAGCGACAGCTCGCGCGGGTCGACGACCTCGACGGCCAGCATCTGATGGTGCCGGGCCAGCAGGCGCAGCGGCCGTTCCCACGACTCGACCGTCTCCAGGAAGTCGGAGACCACCACGGCGAGGCCCCGGCGGCGCGCCGTCGTCCGCAGCAGGAGGTCGGCGCCCGCGCCGAGGGACGGCGCGCCGTGGCCGCCGGGGCGGTTGCGCGGCACCTCCAGCAGCGACCGCAGCAGGCCGAGCAGGTGCGGCCGTCCGGTGCGCGCGGGGACGTGCCGGAGCCCGGTGCCGTGCAGGATCTGGGCGCCGACGCGGTTACCGCTCCGTTCGGTGAGGTAGGCGACCGCGGCGACGGCGTAGACCGCCAGATCGCGCTTCTCGACCCGGCCGGTGCCGAAGTCCATGCTGGCCGTGGCGTCGACGAGGAGCCAGGTCTCCAGTTCCCGGTCGGCGACGCGGTCACGGACGTGGGGCACGGTGGTCCGGGCCGTGAGGTTCCAGTCCATCGTCCGGACGTCGTCGCCGGGCAGGTACTCGCGGCCTTCGGCGGCCTCGCTCCCCGGCCCGGGCAGCAGGCCCAGGTGCTCGCCCTGCAGCAGCCCGTCCAGCCGCCGCATGATGACCAGCTCCAGGCGCCGGAGAGCCTGTTCGGGCGCGAGCTCGCGCAGGTCGGGCGTCGTCACGCGGCCGCACCCCCGTCCCGCCGCGCCGGCCCGCCGAGATCACGTTCCCCGGAGCCGCCGATGGCGCCCGTCCCGTCATGACGGGACGCGGCGGCGAGATCGTCCGGGTCGTGGGCACCGGCGCCGTTGTCGTCGTCGCGCGGGGCGATCTTGGGGAGCGGGAGGGCGTCGACGACCGTGCCGATGATCGCGCGGGGTGCGATCCCGTCGGCGAGCGCGTCGAACGAGAGGACGAGCCGGTGCGCCATCACGTCCGCGGCGAGATCGCGCACGTCCGCGGGCAGCATGTGGTCGCGGCCGCGCAGCAGGGCGAGCGCCCGCCCGGCCGCCACCAGGCCGAGGGTCGCCCGCGGGCTGGCGCCGTAGGAGATCAGCCGGGTCACGTCGGCGATCCCGTAGGCGAGGGGATCGCGGGTCGCGGCGACCAGGCGCACGGCGTACCGCGCGACCTCGTCGTGCACGAAGACCCGTTCCGCGGCCCGCCGGAGTTCCGTCACCCGGTCGGTGTCGAGGATCCGCGCGGGCGTCGGCGGGTGCACGCTCATCCGGTAGAGGATCGACAGCTCCTCGGCCTCCGTCGGGTAGCCGACGTCGATCTTCATCAGGAACCGGTCGCGCTGGGCCTCGGGCAGCTGGTAGACGCCCTCGGACTCGATCGGGTTCTGGGTGGCGAGGACGAGGAAGGGCGCCGGCACCGGGAACGTGCGACCGCCGATGCTGACCTGACGCTCCGCCATGACCTCCAGGAGCGCCGACTGCACCTTGGCCGGCGCGCGGTTGATCTCGTCCGCGAGCACGATGTTGGCCATCACGGGGCCGAGCTCGATGTCGAACCGCTCGGTCGAGGGCCGGTAGATGCGGGTGCCCACGATGTCCGACGGCACCAGGTCCGGGGTGAACTGGAGCCGCGCGAACGAGCCGCCGACCACCGTCGCGAGCGTTTCGGCGGCGAGCGTCTTGGCGACCCCCGGCACGCCCTCCAGCAGGCAGTGCCCGCCGGCCAGGACCGCCACGAGGAGGCGCTCGATCATGCGGTCCTGGCCGACGATGACGCGTTT
Source organism: Spirillospora sp. NPDC048911 (assembly GCF_043198015.1). Classification (NCBI taxonomy): domain Bacteria; kingdom Bacillati; phylum Actinomycetota; class Actinomycetes; order Streptosporangiales; family Thermomonosporaceae; genus Spirillospora; species Spirillospora sp. NPDC048911. The sequence continues at coordinate 709,977 of NZ_JBICUD010000003.1, forward strand.
GACCTCGAAGAGGGCGCGCTCGGCGAGCACGCCCTCGGCCGCGGGGTGGGGCGAGGTCATCGGGTGTCCGCCGCCTGGCCGCCGGAGCCCGCGCCGCCGCCGCGCCCGGGGCAGTCGTGCCCGTCGGCGTCCGCTCCGGTGCCGCCCGTCGCGTCCGTCCCGGCGCCGCCGCCGGGCGTCTCGTCACCGACGATCTGCAGCTCGACGCGGCCTCCGCCGCCCGGATCGGCGAGCGCGGTGCCTCCCGCGGCGAGGCCCGCCGCTCCGGCGATCCCGGCCACCACGATCGCGATCCTCGTCCGTCCGTTGAGAGCCATTGCGCGTTCCCTCCGTCGTCGTCGTGCGCGCCGGCGACCGTCCGGCCGTCCGGAACAACAGTCACGATCACAACAAGCGGCAGCGAAAGCGGACTTAAGGACGATGGGGAAGGATCAGGTTCGGCGGCTGATCGCATGGATTTCGCGGAGGGAGAAATTTCGTCGCGGCGCCGGGCCGGCCGGCCGCTGATCGAACCGCCGATTCCGCACAAGGGCAGGCGGTCGGCGGCGGTGACGCGCGGGTTTCGGACGACTCCCGCCGCACGTCCGTACCAAAGATTCTTTTCTGATCGACTTTTCCGTTAGGGGCCTTTCCGGTAGTTTCTCAGCGTTTTGTGAAGTGAATTCATGATCGGTCTCCCCTCGCAACGAGATCATGAAAGGACGCCACGATGGCCACGGCTACGGGCTTCATAGCGGCCGCCCTCATCGGTCTGCTGGCGCTGCTGGCCGCCGGGCGGCGCGGTCGCGGAGGCTCCCCCCGGACTCCGCGGGCCCCCTTGGACGCGACCGCTCCCACCATGTCCACCGGTCTCGCACACCCCGAATCGCTCACCGCCGTGCTGGAGCCCGGCGCGGAGGAGTACCTGGCCTGGCTGGCCGATCACCACTGGCCGGCCGACGAGTATCTGGAGCTCGAGATCGAGTGGCGGGGCGAGCTCGGCACGCTCGAGGCGCCGGACCTGACCGAGGCGCCGCCCTGCCCGCAGTGCCGCCGGCGCCGTGAGGACGTGTGGCCGTGCCCGCAATGCGGCCGCCTGCTGCACTCCTCGTGCGGGCACGGGATGCGGCGGCGGCAGGTCGAGCAGCCCTACCGGACCCACGGGACCAACTCCGAGGCCGTGATCGCGGAGTGGCTCTGCACCGGCTGCACCTCGGTGGTCGGGCTGGACGTCGACCGGGGCGACGAGGCGGACGACGACCTCCTGCGCTGATCGCCACACCCCGAACGTAAAGTTTCGGGCGATTCCTTGCATATTTCGGGTAGCCGAATGCAGGCTGTGGTATGTCCTAAATCACAGGACGTCCGTGGAGGTATCGGTGCCCATCCCAGACAGTTCGGTCTGCTCCCACGAGCCGGCCTGTCCTGCGTCAGACTGCCCCAACCGCGAAGCGGCACGCATGGTGGCCAGCCATCCGGAACAGGGCTGGAGCCTGCTGTGCAACGGCATCGTGGTCTTCGACGACACCGGCGAACTGCTGCCCGACGGACAGATCGTCGCCCCGCACCGCCCCACCACCCCCTCCGCCGCCTGACCCTCCCCCGCCTGGCCATCAGCCCCCACACCCGGCACGATCCACACCGCCAAGCGGACGCGATCTCACGCCGCCAGGCAGGCGCAACCCACACCGCTAGACGGGCACGACCCACGCCGCCGAGCGGACGCGATCCATGCTGTGAGCCAGGGGCGATCTCACGCCGCCGAGCGGGCACGATCCACACCGCCAGGCAGGCACGCCCCATGCCATCAAGCGGGGGCGATCTTCACTGGGACGCCGTTGAGGTGGGCCATCCCGGCGAGAGGTTCGAGGTCGGAGGGGTCCGCGGAGGCGAGCAGGTTCACGTTCACTCCCCCGGCCGCGTTGGCCACCTGCCAGCCGCCCTCGTGCCCCCAGCCGTGCGGGACCGCGATCGTGCCCGGCGTCATCTCGTCGGTGACCGTGACGGGCAGGACGACCGAGCCGTGCTCCGACGTGACGCGGCACGGCGCCCCGTCCTGGAGCCCGTACTCGGCCGCGTCCTTGGGATTGACCCGCGCCGCGTGCCGGCGCTTGCCGCGCATGAGGCCCGGGGCGTTGTGCATCCAGGAGTTGTGCGAACGCAGTTCCCGCATCCCGATCAGCCGCAGCGGATACCCGGCGGGAGGCTCGGGCGCCGCGGCCAGCCGTTCGATCTCGGCGAGGATCTCCGGCGGCGCGAGGTGCACCTTCTTGTCCTTGTGCAGGATCCGGCGGCGCAGCGTGCCGGTGCGCTGATGGTCTCCGAGCACGACGCCATGCGGGTTGGCGCGCAGCTTGCGCAGGCTGAGCCCGCCGCGGCGCAGCCCGTACCAGTCGCCGTGCGGGCCGGTGCGCAGCAGCGCGTCCGCCATCGTGCGCGGTGAGGGTCGCACGCCCAGCCGGTACGCCAGGCGCTGCGCCCCGAACGAGCCGAGCGGGAGCCTCATCCGGCGGGCGAAGGCGTCGATGATCTCCCACTCCTGCCGTGCCTCGCCGCGCGGCGGCACGACGGCCTCGGTCCACGTGACGTACGGGGTGAGGTGGTTCTGAAGGAAGGGCAGCGGGAGGTCTTCACGTTCGAGGAACGTGGTGGCGGGCAGGATGTAGTCGGCCTTGCGTCCGGTGTCCGACACGTACAGGTCGATGCAGACCAGCAGGTCGAGCTGCTCCAGGGCGTCCCCGAGAGCAGCGCTGCCGGGCACGGAGCTGAGCGGATTGCCCGCCGAGACGATGAGCGCCCGCAGCTGCCCGGGGCCCGGCGTCGTGATCTCCCCGGCCATCACCCCGGCCGGGAACGTGCCGAGCACGTCCGGGTAACCGCCGACGCGCGACCGGGTCGTGCCGTACGTGGCGAGCCCCGACCGCTTGGCGATCTCATCGATCCGGATCGGCGACGCCCCGAAGATCGCGCCACCCGCTCGGTCCAGGCCTCCGGCCACCAGCGTCACCGCGTCGATCAGAAAGGCCGTGAGCGTCCCGTACCGGCCGAGGCACGTTCCAGTCCGCCCGTACACCACGGGGCGCTCAGAGGCCGCCAGCGCCCGCGCCAGGGCCCGTACGTCCTCCGCCGCCACCCCGCTGCGCGGTGCCGTCTCCTCCGGCGGAAATCCCCGCACCGCCTCCCGCAGCCGCTCCACCCCCGAAGCCAGGCCGCACGCCCCGCGATCCTCCAGCCCCTCGTCAAAGATCACGTTCAGCACCGACACCAGCAGCCAGGCGTCACCGTCGGGCGCCACCGGCAGGTGCTCGAACGCCGCCGCCGTCTCCGTCCGCCGCGGATCGACCACCACCACCCGCCCGCCCCGGCGCACGATCGCGGCGAGATCCTCCTTGATCCGCGGGGCCGTCACCAGGCTGCCGTGCGAGACCAGCGGATTCGCGCCCAGCATCACCAGGAGCTCGGTGCGCTTCAGATCGGGGATCGGGACCAGCACCGGCGACCCGTACAGCAGCGCGCTGGCCGCGAACCGGTTGTTGACGTCCTGCGACCCGGCCGAATAGAAGTGCCGCGACCCCAGCGCGCCCATGAAGGCGCTCGTCCAGAGGGGGTGGCTGTAGGAGAACGTGGCGGGATTGCCGAAATACCACCCGATCGCCCCGCCGCCATGAGCCTTACGAATCCCGTTGAGCCGCGCCGCGATCTCGGCGAGCGCCACGTCCCAGCTCACCCGCTCGAACTCCCCGTCCGCCCGCCGCCGCAGCGGATAGAGCACCCGGTCGGGATCGTTCTGGACCTCGGCCATCGCGATGCCCTTGGGGCACGCGAAACCCTTGGACAGCGGATGCTCCCGGTCAGGCCGGATCTGGAGCACCGCACCGTCCTCGACGGTCGCCGTGAGCCCGCACAACGGCTCGCAGATCCGGCAGTAAGTGAACGCTTGCGTCGTTCCCATGGCCCGATTGTGCCCTACTCCCACCAGATCTCAACCACCGAACCAGCCACCCGCGATGCCGCCGCACCTCAACAACCGGACCCGGTCTCTGGGCGCTCACGGCGCCACGGGTCAGGCGGCGGCTTGGTGACAGGGAGGTCGGGTCTGGAAGGGCGTGGGGGTGCGGGAGAAGGCGTAGGCGTTGGAGACGGTCGCCAGCGCCCAGCGCATGCGGGTGGCGTATTCGTCGGGGTGGTCGCCTGCCTCCTGCGCCACGTACGCGGCGCATCTGAGGGCGTCGACGACGCGCAGGCGGTCGGTGATGGCGGCGCGCACCAGGGCGGCCGTGGGGTGGTCAGAGGCCTGCAGCCTCGTGGTGTACAGCACCTGTGCCAGGTCCGAGGTGGTCATCGGAGCCATGACGTGCTCCTTTTCCTCCGGCGGTGTGGTGTTCTGCCTTAAGTCCAAGCTACGGGGCGCCTCTGACATTTTTGGCCAGGTAGCGGTCGAAGCCGAGCGCGGCGAGTTCCTCGTGGGCGGCCCAGGCTCCGGGGTCCATCGGCACGGGCATCTGGAAGCCCGTCTCGGCGTAGACGACCATGCGCTGGAGATCGCCGACCATGAGTTCGATGAGCTGGCACTCGTTCACGGTGGCGAGGTCGTCGTAGCTTGCTTCGGGCGCTGAGGTAAGCCATTCGACGTCCGGCCACTGACGTTGGGCCGTGGCCAGGCTGCGGCGTGTCATGTAGGGCTTCGCGACGAGGATGGCCCTCGTGATGTTGAGGTTGCGTTCGGCTAGGAGTTTTCTTGTGGCGGTGATGTTGGCGCCGGTATTGGTCGCGGTCTCTTCTAGGAGGAGGGCGGTGGCGGGTACGCCTTTCGCGCGCATGACCTGGGCGAAGACCTGGGCCTCTGTCTCGGGCCAGGCGGAGGTGACCTTGCCGCGGCCGCCGGAGATCACGATCAGGGGCGCCCAGCCCTCGTGCCAGAGCCGGGCGGCGTGCTCGGCCACGCGGGGATCGTGACATCCGAGGGTCAAGACGCAGTCACTCCGCGTCAGCGGGGTGAGGTGGACGAGATAGTCCCAGACCCGCCTGGCCAGCGCACGTTCGTGGTCGCCGATCATCGTCGCGCACCCCCGTCCGCGGTAAACCTTTGGACCGATATCACCCGCGCGCCGCATGTCGCACACGTGTCCAATAGACCCCACGAGTAGCGTTCAGCTAGTTTGCCCATTACGCAAGGTCCTTATGAAAATCGATCGCGGGAGGGACGGCGAGGCGTGATCTCAGCTCTGATCCTCTGCATGTTCGCCGGCCTGTTCGTCATGTGCGTGCGGCGGCTGCTCCGACCTGCCCTGACTGCGCGGCGCGACGCCGCGGAGACCGGGGGCGCCGGCACGGATGACGGCGGCCATCCCGAGTCGATGACGGCCGAGCTCGATCCCGGCGACGAGGAGTATCTGGCGTGGCTGGCCGACAGCCTCTGGCCGGAGGACGAGTATCTCGACCTCGATCACGCCGATGACGAGGAGGGGCCGGGGAGCAGCGTGCACGCGTGAGAAAGCGGTTTCCCGCGGAAGAGTCGGCCACACGCGCCCGTGGCCGACTGCCACATCGGATCAGGGCTACAGATCGGCCGCGATGATCTTTTCGATGTTCCGTTCGGCGAGCGCCGTGATGGTGACGAACGGATTGACGCTGGTGTTGCCGGGGATCAGGGCGCCGTCGATGACGTACAGGCCCGGGTGGCCGTGGAGGCGGCCGTAGTTGTCGGTGGCCTTGTTCAGCACCGCCCCGCCGAGGGGGTGGTACGTGAGGTGGTCGCCCCAGATCTTGTAGGTGCCGAAGAGGTCGGTCCGGTAGATCGTCCCCTCCTTTGAATTGATCTTGTCGAAGATCGTCTTGGCCATGTCGATGGCCGGCTGCTTCCAGGCGGTCTGCCAGTTGAGGTCGACCTTGCCCGTCCCGCTGTTCCAGGAGAACTGCCCGCGGTTCGGGTTCTTGGTGATGGACAGGTAGAACGAGGCGTACGTCTCGATGCCGGTGGGCAGCGGCGCGACCTCGGCGAACGCACCGCCCGCGGCCCAGTTGTCGATGCCGGAGCACGGGATGGTCGATTGCAGGGCCCCTGTCGGGTCCCACAGGTGGTTGGCGCGGCCACACATGACGTTGCCGTTGTCACCCCAGCCCTTGCCGACCTCACCGTTGAGGTTGGGCAGCGCACCGGCGGCCTTCAGCTTGACCAGCAGCTTGCTGGTGCCGACGCTGCCCGCCGCGAAGAACACCCTGTCCGCGGTGACGGTCTTGGTGGTCGTGACGGCGCCGGTGGTGTCGATCTGCTCGATGACGACCGTGAAGCCGCCGCCGCTCTTCGGCGAGACCGAGGTGACCCGGTGCTGCGGCGAGATGTTGACCTTGCCGGTGGCCTTCGCACGGGCCAGGTACGTCTGCTGCAGGGTCTTCTTGCCGTAGTTGTTGCCGTAAAGGATTTCGGCGGCCAGCGCCGATCTGGTGGCCGTTCCGGCCGCCTCCCGCTTCATGTAGTCCCAGTCGTACACGTCGGGGACGAAGACGAACGGGAAGCCCGAGCGCTGCGCGTGCTTACGTCCGACCCTGGCGAACTGGTAGCAGTCGGTGGTGTCGAACCAGGCCGGGTCGATGGTGCCGACCCCGAGCCCGGAGTTGGCGCGCGGGTAGTAGGTGTTGTACATCTCGTCGGCGTTCACCGATGGGAGGATCGCGCCGAAGTTCTCGCGCTTGGGGGTGACGGCCATGCCGCCGTTGACGAGCGAGCCGCCGCCGACGCCGCGGCCCTGGTAGACGGTGATGCCGCTGAAGTCCTCGGCGTCCAGGATCCCGGTGTACTTCGGGACGTCCTTGTCGATCGGGAAGCCGAGGAAGTTGCTGAGCGGCTGCTTGGTCCTGGTCCGCAGCCAGTAGGCCCGGTAGTCGGGGGCGTTCGTGGGACAGAAGATCTTGCCGTCGGAGCCCGGGGTGTCCCAGGCCATGCCCATCTCGATCATGTAGACGTCCACGCCCGCCTGGGCCAGGCGCAGGGCGGCCACGGAGCCGCCGTACCCGGTGCCGACCACGAGCGCCGGGACGTGGACCCCGTTGCCGATCGGCGCCGCCGCGGCGGCCGGGGTGGCGCGGAGGCCCAGTGCCACCGCACCCAAGATAGAACCAGTTCCAGCGATGAATCCACGGCGCGAGACGGCCGCTGTACCACTGCTATGCGCGGTACTGTCACCCATGTGATCTACCTCACTCTCACAGGACTGAAACACGTTCTACATGCTTCGAACAGGTAGATCCACGGGCTACGCGGAGGTAACTTGCGTTCGATCACACACCCGGAGCATGGGGTCACAGCGCGTCCGCCTGTGGCACGGAGCGTGACCAGCCAATCACCTGTTGACAGTGCGAGCGCCGTCACGAGATCGTCCCGGCCGTGGAGATCGCCAACCTGACACCCGCCGAACGCCGCGTGTGGTGGGCGTTCCCGCGCGGCGAGACGATCGACTTCAGCCGGCCCGGGGACGAGCACGCCGAACACGGCGGCTCCTGGGGGCCGGAACGGACCGTCCGCGCGGAGGTCCTGCGGGCGCTCCTGCTCAGTGGCCGGCCCGCGGACGGCGAGATCGCGGCGCTACGGGTGACGGGCGCACGCGTCACCGGCACGCTCAACCTGCACAACGCCGACATCCCGTACGCGATCCGGTTCCACGCGTGCCACTTCGAGTCCGAGCTGATGATCTACGGAGCGGAGATCCGCCAGCTCAGCCTGTCGCGCTCCTACTTCCCCGGCCTGGAGGGAACCGCCCTCAGCGTCGCCCGCATCGTGCACTTCTCCGACTGCCGCGTGCCCGGAAGCCTGCGCCTCGGCGGCGCCCGCTTCGCAGGCGCGCTGTTCCTCGACGGAGCGCACATCGGCGATGCCGGCTCTCCCAAGAATCATGTGCTCCAGCTCAACCACGCCACCATCGAGAACGACGTCGCCGCGCCGGGGCTCATCGTCCACGGGGGAATCCGGCTGAACGGCGCGTCCATCACGGGCAGCCTGATCATTGACAACGCCGTGCTCCGGCATCCCGGCGCCACCGTGCTGAACGCCAAGACGCTCGATGTCGGCAACGACCTGAGCGCCACCCGGCTGCACGCGGTCGGCCGTCTCAACTTCCGCGGCCTCTGCGTGGCCGGGCAGATGAACTTCGCGCACGCCAAGCTCGCCAATCCCGGCGACATGGTGTTGCGAGCCAGCAGCATCGTCGCCAGCGAGTTCTGGCTCCGCGAAGTGGCCCCGATCGAGGGCCGTGTCACACTGCGCCGTTCACGGTTCGAGGTACTGCACATCACACCGGACACGTGGCCCGGCTCAGTGCGCCTTGACGGGCTCACCTACGGGACGCTCGACCCCCACCTGCCCCCAGAGGAACGCTTGAAGCTCCTGGAACGTGAAGAGGACGGCTACGTCCCGCACAGCTATGAGCAGCTCGCCCTTTCCTACCGCCGCGTCGGCGATGACGACGCCGCACGCACCGTCCAGCTGGCCAAACAGCGTCGCCGCCGCAGGACCCTCCGCTGGCACCTCAAGCTCTGGGGCTACCTGCAGGACGTCACGGTCGGCTACGGCTATCGCCCCATGCGCGCGGCCGCCTGGCTCCTCACGCTGATGCTCGTCGGCTCCGTCGCCTACGCCCTGCACCACCCCGCCCCGCTCAAGCCTGGCGAGGCCCCCGACTTCAACCCGGTCTTCTACACCCTCGACCTTCTCCTGCCGATCATCGACTTCGGCCAGGAAAAGGCGTTCAAGCCCAAGAACGCCTACCAGTGGCTCTCGTACACGCTCATCGTCACCGGCTGGATCCTCGCCACCACCATCGCCGCAGGCATCACCCGAGCCCTCAGCCGCCAATGAACCGCCGGCACCCGAGCACAGAAAAACCTACTATACATGTAGAATTAGTTCACAAGCGGAAGGTGCGAGTGTGAGCGCGGTGTTGCTGCGGACACTCGTCGCCGAGATCGGGGCGACTGGGTTTTCAGCGCTGGGAGCGGGGGTCGGCCGAGTTGAGGGCGGGGAGGTAGCCGAGCCGGTGGCCGCGGGCCGTCGGGTGGTACGAGTCGTCGAGCGGGATCTCGACCGAATGCAGCCATCCGTGGCCCGAACAGAGTTCGTGGCCGGCGAACTCGTCCCGCACATCGGAGAAGACGAATCCGGCCCGGGAGGCGGCCGCCGCGACGGTGATGTCGAGTGAGTCCGCGCCGCGGTTCAGCGCGGTCCGCCTCCCTTTGGACAGCCCCGCACAGTTATTGACGATTTTATATAGTCGTGGATATCCGAGCACCACGACTCGGGCCGACGGCGCCTTTTCCCTGATCGCCCGATAAAGGGTGTCGAGCCGATCCGGCAGGGTGGTCGCCATGTATTCCTCCGCATCGGACACCGCCTTCGTACAGTCGTCCGCCGACCGCAGGACGCACGTCTCCATCACCTTCGCGAAGCCCGCGTCGTTCCCGCCCGCCGTCACGGTGACGAGCGTCGTCGTGGGACTCAACGCGCCGAGTTGGTCCGCGAGAACGCCGGTCGTGCGGGCTCCTGAGCAGGCCATGAAGCCGAACGACGTCACCGCCCGCTGGGCCGCCCACAGCCGCGGATAAGCGTGCTCACTACGTTCGCACTTGCCGCCGGACGGGTCGTAAGCACCCGCTCCCGTGCCCGACGCATACGAATCGCCGAGGGCGACGTAGTTGATTTCGGCGGCCACCGCGTTGTCGCCGCAGGCGACGGAGCCCGAAAGGAAAGCCACCGCTGCGACGGCAGTCGCACACAGGCGGGGAACGCGCATCGGCACTCCGCGGAAGAGAGATCTAGTTGTGTCGAACGGGTGATACCCGCAACCCCAATACGGGAAGCCTCCAATGGCATGGATAAATTGCGCTTTTTCGCGGACCGGTGATCAACTATTAAGGGCACGGTCAGCGGGGCGGGCGATTGGGTCTGGGCAGGCGTGGACGGGAGGCGTTCGCTGGCGTATGTCTGGGGGTCGCGGCTTCGGGGAGGCGGTCGTGGGACAGCGGGAAAGCTCCAGCAGGTCGTGGCCGGCCGGCACGTTCCTCAGCCGGCTCAGCGAGCAGGCTCGCGCCAGGCTGCTCGGCCTGGGCCAGTTCCATCCCGTGCCGCCGCAGCGCGAGCTGGTGCGGCAGGGCGAGCCGGGGGGATCGGTCTGGCTGCTGATCGACGCGCTGGTCAAGGTGAGCGCCAGGGTGGAGAACGGCACCGAATCGCTGCTGGCGCTGCGGGTGAGCGGCGACCTCATCGGCGAGATGGCGGTGCTCGGCGAGTCCGTGCGTTCCGCCACCGTGACCACCTGCGGCCGGGCGGTCGTGAGCCAGATCAAGGGCGGCGCGTTCGTCGACTTCCTCCAGCACCATCCGGCGGTCGCGCTGACGCTCAACCAGATGACGATCGACCGGCTGCGGTGGTCGAACCAGCGGCGCCTGGACTTCGCCGGGTACGAGACCAGCCGCTGCCTGGCCCGGGTGATCCTCGCCCTGGTCGAACGGCACGGCCTGCCGGGCCCGGACGGGATCGACCTCGGCATCCCGCTGACCCAGGCCGAATTGGGCGGGCTGGTCGGCGCCAAGGAGGCGACCGTGCAGAAGGCCCTGCGCGAGCTCGCCTCCCAAGGCCTGGTCACGACCCCGGGACGGCGACGTGTGATCATCATCGATCTTCCCGGGCTCCGGGAGTTCGCCGATCTGGCCCGCGCCGGACAAGTTCCGTCGAACCCGGATTAATCCGGGTTCGCCCCTCCGAGCGTCGCCGACGCTGTGCCTCAGGCGGCTCCGCTCACCTGGAGGGCAGATGAACGATCATCCCGTTCCCGAGTACCGCGTCCTGTTCACCGTCGACATCGAGGACTACAGCAGCCGCAACGACGCCGAGCAGCGGACGTTGCAGAGCGCGCTGAGCACGATGCTCGACGGCGCGGCGGACGCGGCCGAGCTCGACCGGCAGGCGTGGGAACGGCAGGACGGCGGCGACGGGATCTACGCGATCCTGCCCGCCGGGACGAACGTGACGCCGCTGATGGACACCTTCGTCCGCGAACTCGACGCCGCACTGGGCGCGTACAACCGCCGCCGCCACGAGGTGGCCTGGAGCCAGCTCCGCCTGCGCATGGCGGTCCACATCGGGCCCGTCCACCTCAACGGGGCGATGGGATGGCCGGGGCAGCACGCGGTCCAGCCCGCGCGCCTGCGCGACTCCGACCCGTTGCGCGCCGCGATGGCCGCGCTCCCCGAGGCCGACCTCGGGGTGATCGTCTCGTCGGCGATCTACCGCGACTACATCACCCAGGGCCCTGGCGAGCCGCGCCCCACCCTGTTCCGGCCGGTCCGCGTGCAGGTGAAGAAGCAGTCGTACACCGCGTACCTCTACGTGCCCCGTTTCAACCTGCACACCGTCGAGGCCCTCACGGCCTATGCCCCGGACAGCGGATCCGAAGGCGGCGACCCCCCGCCCCCAGGCGAACCGTCCGGCCCGACTCCCCCGCTCCCCCGCACCAGCGGCGGACATACGAACGTCGCATACGGCGCAGGCGACGCCTTCACCGGCGACAAGGTCGCCGGCAACAAGAACACCTACCACGGGGACCACAACGATGGCTGACGACGACGCCGCCCACGAGGCGGACGAGCAGGCGCACGACACAAGCGCGAACGAAGGATTGCGCACGCCTCCCGAGGAGAAGCTCAGCGCCGCAGAGCAACGCAGGTTCGCCGAAGAACTCCGTGAGCTGCGCACGGACTTCATAGCCGGGGCAAGCTCGCGCAATGCGGCCTATGGTCCCGGCGACGCGTTCACAGGGGACAAGGTCGGCGGCGACAAGCACATCTACATGTCCAGCGAGAAGCGGGACGGCTGGATCGTCTCCCCCATCGCCGCCGAACGCAGCCGCGACATCAGTGCCCGCTTCGCCGGAACCGCCACCAAGGAGGCCCTGATAGGCGTCCTTGACGAGAACCTCGTCGCGGTCCTGAAGGGCCCGCCCGGCTCCGGCCGCAGGACCACCGCCCTTGCCGCGCTCGCGCATCGCCAGGACGAACTCCGCAGCCTCCACGCCAAGGAGTCCCCTGCCCTTCTCGAGAAGAGCAAGCTGCAATCCGGCCATGGCTACCTGTACGACGCGACCGGAGCCACCTGGACCAAGCGCCTCACAGAGGCGGACATCCTCGGCTGCAGCGAGGTCCTCGCCGCGGTGGGAGCCCGCCTCGTGATCCTGGTCGGCCTGGACTCCGACACGCGGGCGTTGCCGGGCCTCGTCGCGGAGCATGTGCAGCCCGATCCCTCGGACGTTCTCAGGCGCCAGCTCCTCGACCGGCTTCCGGTCGGAGAGCACGACGTCGAGGCGATCGCGGACCAGGTCACGGTGCGGCTGTCCAGTCCCGGCGACGCCCGCGAACTCGCGCTCGCGCTCGTGAGCGGCCTGCCGGAGGGCCGGACGGTCGAGGAGATCTGCGCCGAGATGCTCGGCCCGCTCCGGCGCGACGCCCGCAAGGTGCTCCGGCAGGAGGAGGACGAGAAGGACCTCGGCCGCCGGGCGTTCGTGATCGCGGGCGCGGTGCTGGACGGCCTGCCGACCGTGCAGGTGTGCCGGGCCGCCTACGACCTCGCCAAGCTGCTCTTCAAGGTGGAGAAGCAGGGCAAGCACGCCCGGCTGGGGTTGCTGCCGTTCGCCGACATGCTCGACGACTGGCTGAGCAAGGCCGGTGAGCCGCGGTCGTACGTCGTCCAGGAGGTCGACCGGACGCTCTCCTTCCGCGTGGGATTCGCACCGGCGGTCCTGGACGCGGTATGGCTCGACTATGTCGTGGCCCACAAGGCGCTGCTCGAATGGCTGACGGGCCTGGCGGGTGACGAGGCGGGCGATCCGGTCACGCGGCTGAAGGTGGCCCAGGCGATCGCGTGGTTCGCCAGGTACGACTTCGAGTTCGTCTACAAGGAGTGCATCCGCAACTGGTCCGAGAGTGACTCCGAGGCATTGCACATGGCGGCGGCATGGGCCCTTGAGGCGATCGCCGCCGCATACCCGTCCAGGCACCCTCGCATCGCGCGGCTCGCCTGGGATTGGGCCCGTGAGCGCGACTTCCGTCTGCGTTCGACCGCCGTACGGCTGTTCGGCACGCTGGTGGGCGCGAAGGCCGCCGACGAGGCGCTGCGTGCGCTGTACGCGCTCGCGTGGCGTGATCCTCTCTTCCTTCGCGGCGCCGTACGGGACAGCGTGGTGGAGCTCTTCAGGGACGCTCCCGGCACGGTCCTGCGCGAACTCCTGACCTGGAGCAGATCGCCGAAGCCCCTGCTGCGCCAGCTCGTGGCGGCGACGCTGGCGCGGATCGCCCTCCTCCCCTACACCGAGCGACCGGCGGTGCTGACCCAGTACGCGGAGGATCCGGCGACGGTCGGCGAACTCTGGCTCCGCGTCCTCACCTCACGTTCCTGCGGCCACGAACCATGGAACGCCCTCCGCGAGTGGGCCAAGGCAGGCGTCGACTTCGCGGATCTGCGCACCCACCTCTACGCCGAGCCCGCGCTGCGTCCACGGCTGCGGTTCTACGGGCTCGCCCCGGCCACCTCCTCGAAGGAGTCGTCAGCATGAGCACTCTCGAAACGGCCTGCGGCCATCACGGACCGGTCCAGAAGGTCCAGCTCTACCCGACGGCCGGGACCCGGCTGTGGAGGTTGCTTCGCCGGACGGGAAACGAATCTCGCGCCGCCCACTGGCCGGACACGTTCGGCTTCGAGGTGCCGGCGATGGGCGACGGCTACGAGTTCTCCGTCAGCGTGCACTTCACGTGGTGCGTCACCGGCCCGGCATACCCCGAGGTGCTGGTCTGGCGCGCCCTCGACAACCACACCGCGCTCCTCGAACGGCTCGTCGCCCGCGTCCGCGGCGTGTCCCGGCTCTTCCCGCCGTACGAGGCGGGCGAGGCCGAGGCCCGCATCCACCAGACGGTCGGCGAGGTGTTCAACGGCACCCAGCTGGTGTTCGTCTCGGCGGCCGGGCCGGACGGCGACGCGCGCCCGATCGAGCACCGGACCATGCTGCGGCTCGACAAGCCGGTCCGCAAGGCGCAGCGCGACGCCTGGAGCAGGCGGCAGGACGAGACGAACCGGCATGAGCTCGCCAGGTTGCTGGCGTTGCAGTTCGGCGAGCGCCGGGAGCTGTGGCACGAGTTCCTGGAGAGCGGCCGGAGCGACTGGCTCACGCCGTACGCGGTGGCGCTGGCCGACGATCCCGAGTCCGTCGACAAGATCGTCCGGGAGATGACCAAGGACCGGCGGACCCAGGCCAAGGAGCTCGCCGACCATGTCGTCAGCACCGCCAGGGCGTACGACAAGATGGACGCCTTCGACCTGATGTTGCACAACGACCGGGTGCTGCGGCACCTGATGGAGCTCATGGGCGTGCCCGGGCTGCCGCCGGCCAACCCCTCGCCGTTCGACGAGGGGGCTAACGGCGGAGGAGGGTCAGCATCTGGGTGATCTGGGCCTGGCGGGAGCGGGCCACGCGGTCGGCCAGGGCCTTGGCCTCCGGGTTCGTGCCCGCGGCGACCTCGCGGCGGGCCAGCTGGAGCGCGTCGTCCTGGTGGGCGATCAGCAGGTTGAGGAAGGTGCGCTCGAACGGGGCGCCGGTGGTCTCGCTCAGCCGGTCGATCGCCGCCTCGCTGGTCATGGGCATGCCGCCGTGAGCGCTGTGGGAGCCCGCGGGGGCGGTGGGCGGACGGCGCCACGACCGCAGCCAGCCGGCCATCGACCTGATCTCGCTGACCTGCGTCGTCTCGATGGCGGCGGCGAGCGTGCGGACGCCGGGACGGGCGGCGCGCTCGCGGGCGAGCCGTGCGATGCGGACGCCCTGGCCGTGGTGCGGGACCATCATCTGCAGGAACATCACGTCCGTCGAGTTGAACGTGCCCGGCGGGGTGTGGTCGCCGCGGCCGTTGAGCAGGAGCGCGCCCGGAGGCACGGCCAGGGCGACGCAGAGCGCGATCGTCTTGAAGCTGCGTTTCATGGGAGCTCGCGTCTCGTCCTTCGTCGTCGCTCCGGTGCCGGGCCTGCCGGGGGGCGGTCGGCGGGTCCGGCACCGGAGCGGGGTTCAGGCCGCCTGCCAGAGGGCGGGGGTGTTCGGCGGCTCCCAGCCGGGAAGCGCCGTGTGCGGTTGCAGGCAGCGGTAGGTGACGCCCTGGTAGGTGACCTGGTCGCCGGTCTTGTAGGTGGCGCTGGAGCTCCAGGTTCCGCTCGGCGTCGTGGGCGGTGGGTTGGACGGCGGCGGGTTCGAGGGCGGCGGGGTGCTGGGTGGTGTGGTGGGCTCGTTGCCGCCGCCGAAGTCGACGTCTGAGCAGGTGTAGAACGCCTCGTTGCTGCCGACCACGCGCTGCCAGATCGAATAGATCAGGTGGCGGCCGGTGCGCTGCGGGATGTTGATCGTCCAGTTGGTGTACGTGGTGGGGTTCTGGTTGTTGAACGTCTGGATGTGGACCAGGTCCGACCAGCGGAGCGGTTGCGACGGGCTCCAGCCGGCACGGGTGATGTAGAACTCGAAGTTGCTGTTCGCGTGCGGAGCGGTCGCGTGGTAGGTCAGCGTGAGCGGCCCCGGCGAGATGCGCTTGGCGGGCCAGTCGGTGCGGACGAGGTCGAGGCCGCGGTACTTCTCGCGGCCCGCGCTGCACAGCTTCCCGTCGGGGATGAGCTGCCGGTGCCGGCCGCCGGCCTCCAGGAGCGACACCTCGTTCCAGTCGTAGAACGCCTGGGTGCCGCCGGCGGCGACGGCGGCCTTGCACGCGGCCGACTTGGGGTTCTCCGGGTTCTCCTGCTTGCAGACGTACACCCGGCTGGGCGGGTCGGACATGGTGCCGTGCGCGCCGGCCGGGGCCGCGGGGAGCACGACGGCGACGAGGGTCGAGACGGGCACGGTGGCGGTCGCCAGCGCGACCTTGGATCTGGTTCGCATGAGGGCCTGACCTCCGGTCTTCGAGCGGGGGGCGGATTCAGGGAGTCAGCGGATTCAGGGGTTCGGCGGGTTCGGGGATCAGGGCAGGGCGTTGAGGAAGGGCTCGTGGCTGTTCATGAACTCCCAGTTGAAGTAGCGGTCCCAGTTGATCGACCAGGTCATCAGCCCGCGCAGCGCCGGTGACGTGCCGCCGCGCAGGGTGTAGCCGCCGCAGCTCTGGCCCTTGACGAGGCAGTTGAGCGCCTGCTGCACCTGGGCGGGCGGGGTGTGGCCGTTGCCCGCGCTGGTCGCGGTGGGCACGCCGAACGCGATCTGGTCGGCGCGCAGGCCGGGGAACGTGTGCCCGGTGTTCGCCACCGGGAACCCGGCCTTGACCATGTCGGTCATCGCGATGTGGAAGTCGGCGCCGCCCATCGTGTGCCATTGCTCGTCCAGGCCGGTGACGGGGCCGGAGTTGTAGTCCTGGACGTGCAGCACGGTGAGCGCGTCGCGCAGCGCGTGGATCACCGGCAGGTACGAGCCCGTGCGGTTGTCGCCGCCGCCCGCGCCGCCGTAGAACTTGTAGCCGACCTGGACGAAGAACGTCTCGGGCGCCATCGTCAGGACGAACTTCGCCCCGTACTTCGCCTTGAGCGTCTTCAGGGCCGCGATGAGATTGACGATCACCGGGGTGGTGGGGCTGCGGAAGTCGGTGTCGCCGGAGTTGAGGTAGAGCGAGTGGCCCTCGAAGTCGATGTCGAGCCCGTCCAGCCCGTACCGGTCGATGATCGCGCCGACCGACCGCACGAACGCGTCGCGTGCGCCGGTGGTGGTCAGCTGGACCTGCCCGTTCTGGCCGCCGATGGAGATGAGCACCTTCTTGCCCTGGGCCTGCTTGGCCCGGATGGCGGCGGTGAAGTCGGCCTCGCTCTCCACGTTGGGGCATTCGGCCGCCGGGCAGCGGTTGAAGCGGATGTCGCCGGACGTGACAGAGGTGGGTTCGCCGAAGGAGAGGTTGATGATGTCCCAGGCGGCCGGGATGTCTGCCATGCGGACGTAGCCCGAACCGTTGGCGAAGCTGGCGTGCATGTAACCGATGAGGGCGTGCTTGGGCAAACCCGTGTCGGTGCAACCGGT
Source organism: Spirillospora sp. NPDC048911 (assembly GCF_043198015.1). Lineage (NCBI taxonomy): Bacteria > Bacillati > Actinomycetota > Actinomycetes > Streptosporangiales > Thermomonosporaceae > Spirillospora > Spirillospora sp. NPDC048911. The sequence continues at coordinate 727,019 of NZ_JBICUD010000003.1, forward strand.
GGTCGTGCCGGTGACCGGGGAGGACTTGGCCGACTCACCGACGCTGTTGTACGCGGCGATGGTGTACGAGTGGCTGCTGCATGCCTGGAGCCCGGAAACAGTGGCGTTGAGGCCCGACGTGGTGGCGACGGCAGTGTTCCCCTCGTACACGCGGTAGCCGGTGACCGTTCCAGAGGCGGCGGTCCAGGAGAGCGCGATCGACGAGTTGGTGACCGTGCCGAGGCTGGGCGTCCCGGGTTGGCCGGGCAGTCCGGGTGGGGGGTCGCCGCCACCTGGGCCGTCCAGTTCGACGTCGTCGGCGTTGTACGTTCCGGCGCCGTACCATCCGTGCAGGTAGACCTGTACCGAGGTCTGGCCGGCGGTGGTGGTGAACGTCAGCGAGAGCCGGGTGTAGGCGGTGGCCGAGGGCGTCCACGTCGACGTGCCGCCGTCCACGCCGAGGTAGACGTAGCTGCCGCGCACCCACGCCGAGAGCGTGTAGGCGGTGCTCGGCTTCACCGTGACGGTCTGCGCGCACCGGGCGTTGTCGGAGGAGGACGCGGCGCCCGCCAGCGCGTGCGTGCCGGAGTGAACGGGGCTGGTGACCACCGACCCGGTGCCGCCCGAGCACGTCCACCCTGACAGCGAGCCGCTCTCGAAGCCGGAGTTGCTGAGGATGTTGGCCGCGTGCGCGGGCGTCGCGGCCCCGACGAGGCCCGCCGCCGTCAGCGTGACGGCGAGCCCGAGAGCGAGGAGGCGTCGTGTCCGTGCGAAAAGGCGTCGTGTCCGCGCAAGGAGGAGTGGTGTCCGCGCGAGGAGGCGTCGTGTTCGTGTCATGACGTCTCCTGGCCTAGGGAAGGGTGTTGAGGAACGGGCCGACGGTGCCGGCGAAGCCGCCGCCGTTGGAGACGTCCCAGTTGACGGACCACGTCATCGCGCCGCGGATGTCCGGATACGTCCGTGGCGGCTTGAACGATCCGCAGTTCGTGCCGCGCGCGAGGCAGTTGAGGGCGTTGTTGACGACCGAGGGTGCGACGACCCCGCCGCCCGCGGCGCCCGCCCCGGCCGGGAGCCCCAGGGAGACCTGGTCCGGTCGCAGCCCGTTCTCCAGCTGGATGCAGGCCAGCGCCGTCAGGAAGTTGATCGTGCCCTGCCCGTACACCTGCTGGTCGCAGCCCAGCATCGAGCCCGAGTTGTAGTACTGCATGTGGACGACGGTGAGGATGTCCTTGATGTTCAGCGCGAGCTGGAAGTACGCGCCGCCCGTGGACTGCATGTCGATCGTCTGCGGCGCCATGGTGATGATCAGGTTGGCGCCGGCCTTGGCGCGCAGCTCGCGCAGGGCCTGGGCCATGTAGGTCGCGTTGAGCCCGTTCTCCAGGTCGATGTCGACACCGTCGAAGCCGTAGCCCTGCATCAGCCCGTGCACGCTGTTCGCGAACGTCGTCGCGGCCGCCGAGCTGCCCACCTGGATCGCCCCGCGCTCGCCGCCGACCGACAGGATGACCTTCTTGCCCCGGTTGTGAAGCGTCTGGACGTCCGCCTTGAACTGCGCGTCGGTGTAACCGCCGAGCGCGCTCGACAGGCCGGGGTCGAGGCCGAAGACCACCTGGCCGGGCGTGGTGGTCGCCTCGCCGAACGCGATCGCGACCAGGTCGTACTCGGCGTTGGTGTCCGCGAGCCGCAGTTCGGTCGCCGGGTTGACGAAGTTGTGCCAGTAGCCGGTGAGGAAGTGCTTGGGCAGCGGGCCGGTCGTGCAGCCGGTGGTGGTGCCGGTGGCCGTCGCGCTCGCCGCCGACTCACCCGCGGTGTTGTACGCCTTGACCGTGTACGTGTGGGTCGAGCAGGACGCCAGCCCGGAGAGGGTGGCGGTCGTGCCGGTGACGGTGGAACGCAGGGCCGTGCCCTCGTAGACGCGGTAGCCGGTGACGGTTCCGCTGGACGCGGGCCACGAGAGCGTCAGCGAGGAGCCGGTCCGTGCCGTCACGGTGGGCGTTCCCGGCGTGCCGGGCGCACCTGGCGTGCCGGGGTCCTCGCCCGTGCAGGCGGCGCCGTTGAGGGTGCAGTTCTGCGGCGCGCCCGAGCCGCCGGCGACGAAGCCGAACGAGACGGACGCGCCGGGGGCGATCGTGCCGTTGTACTCGCGGTTGCGGAACGTGGCGTGCTGCCCCGAGGTGGTGAGCAGCGCGTCCCAGTAGGTGCCGAGGCTCGTCCCGGCGGGAAGGTCGAACTCGACCCGCCAGGAGGAGATCGCGGCGCCGGAGCCGTTGGTGATCGTGTACTTGCCCTCGTAACCCGACCCCCAGTCGGAGGCCTTCGTGAACGTGGCGGCCGGGGCCGCGGCGACGTCGGCGCGCGTGGGAGCGGCGGCGGTGCCGGTGGGAGCGGTCACGGCCCCGTAGGAGCCGGGGACGGCCACGAAGAGCAGGAGCAGGGGGACGGCGAGGAGGGAGAGGCGGGACAGGAGGCGGCGCAAGATCGCTCCAAGGGCCTGGTGGTGAACGTGGTACTCGGCTCCCCCGAACCCCCGAGACGGCTGATCAAATAGGAAGGTTTCCTATGAATTTGATTGAAGGTAACCGTCCCCTCACACGGGGGCAAGACCTCGCCAAAAGTCCACGGCAGGGCCCTCACCAACCACCCCAGGTCGCGGACCAAGCCACTTTGCGGGACGCGAGAATCAGCACTAATTGCCAGCGGAGCCCAGCTCTGCTGGCAATATCCGCCCAGCGCTTCCAGGAAGGGGCGGCGCTAGAGGCGAACGGCGAGCTTGGCGGTAAGACCACCGGTAACGCTGCCGGTGATGGTCGCCATCTGAGCCTCGACGCCGTCGCTGAACACCATGTCGTCCTTCAGCGACGTGCGGGCCATCGTGCTCACGCTCTTCGCATAACCGGTGGTCGCGTACACCGCGTCGCAGGTGTCCTCGGGAAAGGCGAGCTGCGTCGTCTTGATGCTCTTGGAGCCGCGCGTGGCGTCGGCGAGGCTGCTGAAGACCTCGAAATGAATGTGCGGCCAACGCCCCGAGTAGGCGGCGGGGAAGATGCTGACGAAGCGCACCACGCCGTTCGCGCCGGCCGCCTGAACCCCGCGCAGGTAGTTCTCGCGGGTGACGCTCTCGGAGTACATCGAATAATTGCCGTCACGGTCGCAGTGCCACGCATAGACCGCCGCGCCCTTGCAGGGGGTGCCCTTGTTCGTGACGGTGAGCTCGACCGTCAGCGGCACGCCCTGCGCGACGGCCCGGCCCGCGCTGGAGCCGAAGCTAGACCGGATGTCGCTGCGGACGATCCCGCTTTCGGTGAGGGCGTTCGGCCCGTTCGTACCGTCTCCGGGGAAGGGCCCGCCGGTCTCCTCGGGGATCTCTCCGCCCCCGGCGGCGGTCGGGGTGACGGCGGGCGCCGTCGATCCGCCGCCGCCCCCTCCGGCGTTCCCGCTCCCGTTGCCGCCGGCGCCGTCGTCTGCGCAACCGACCGCGCCGAGCAGCACCGCGCCGCCGAGCATGCCGAGCGCGGCGCGCCGGTCGAGGCGTTTCCGCCGGTCCAGTCGTTCGAGCCGGTCCAGGTGCTTGAGCCGCGCCAGATCGAACGCGAGCCCCCGGTCGTGATCATCGTGCCGCGCGTTCACAGGGCCCCCTCGTTCGTCCATCATCGGAGACCAGCGTGCCCCAGCGACATGAAAAGCCGGTGAAAGGAGATTTTTGCCTGAATTGTGAAGCCAGTCGAACTTTTCTGAGATCCTCACCGTCCAACAGGTCGCGCGCACCGTGCGAGACCGAGCCGAGAAGGAGACCAGATGGGGTCGCGGCGCCTCCCCCTCGAGCCGTTGTCCCGGCAGGACCCCGTGCGGATCGGCGCGTACGTGCTGCTGGGCAGGCTCGGTCTCGGGGCGATGGGCCGGGTCTATCTGGGCCGGTCGGCGGCCGGGCGCCTGGTCGCGGTCAAGACGATCCGGCACGAGCTCGCCGACGAGGGCGACTTCCGGGCCCGGTTCCGGCACGAGATCACGGCGGCGGGACGCGTCAGCGGCGCCTTCACCGCGGCGGTGATCGAGGCCGATCCGGACGCCGAGGTGCCGTGGCTCGCGACGTCCTACGTGCCCGCGCCCTCCCTCGACCGGCTCGTCCGCGCCTGCGGGCCGCTGCCCGTCCCGGCCGTGCGGTGGCTGGCGGCCGGCTGCGCCGAGGCGCTGGAGTCCATCCATCGCACGGGCCTGCTGCACCGCGACTTCAAGCCGTCCAACGTGCTGGTGTCGGCGGACGGCCCGCGCGTCATCGACTTCGGGGTGGCGCGCGCGGCGGAGCGTTCGACGCTCACCGCGACCCACCAGGCCGTCGGCACCCCGGCCTACATGGCGCCCGAGCAGGCCCGCAACGTCCGCAAGACCGTGCCGGCGAGCGACGTCTTCGCGCTGGGCTCGACGATGCTGTTCGCCGCGACCGGCCATCCGCCGTACGAGGGCGACTCGGTGACCGAGATCCTGGTGCGGCTGGCGACCGAGCCGCCCGATCTCACCGGCCTCCCGGCGGAGCTCGCCGAGGTGGTGGAGAGCTGTCTCGAACGCGAGCCGGAACGGCGGCCCACGGCGGCCGCCCTGCTCCCCCGGCTCGGCTACGACTCCGGCCTCGAACTCCCGGCCGTCCAGCTGCCGCGATGCGCCCTCGCCCTGATCGAGGACTACCGGCAGTGGCCGCAGCGCCCGGCCGCGCCCGCCGGGCAGACCGAGGGCGCAGACGCGGACGCGGACGACGAGGCGGACGACTACACGTTCGCGTCCCCCACCTCGTCCCCCGAGTTCCGGCCCGCACTGGCCGCCCTGCGCGAGAACGCCGCCGAGGCGAGCCCTTCGCCGGGCGCCCCGGCGGGCCCCGTCTCGGACCCGGGGGCGCGTTCGACCATCAGGTGGCGCAGCAGCCGGGCGGCGCGCCGCGCGATGGTGCTCGCGGTGGCGGCCGCCCTGGTCGTGCTGGGCGGCGCCGCGGGCGCCGCGCTCAACGCCCCCGACGACGAGCCGGCCCGGCAGCCGGACGGTCTCCCGGGCGGCGGCCGCCCGCTGGCACCGCCGCCTCCGGCGTCGGGCGCCGGGCAGCGGGCGGACGGCGACCCGCGCATCCAGATCAACCAGCCGCTCGGCGACGGCCACACCGTCTTCGTGGTGCACGGCCGCGGGTGGACTCCCGGCCGGCCGGTGACGATCCGCCTGGACAAGGGACGGGCGTCACCGGCCAGACCGGTCGTCGACATCCAGGGCACCTTCAACTACGCAGTCAACCAGAGCCACGAGTTCTACCCGGGAAAGCTCCCGCCGGGCGTGCACGAGGTCGTGGTGACCGCGTCCGGGGGCGGCGCCGTGGCGCGCGCCAAGTTCACCGTCAACAACCTCTAGACCCCAGGCGCCTACGTGCGGTCCCACCAGAGGTCTTCTTGCCGCGAGCACCAGGACGGGTCGTCCAGCCGGGCGAGGTCGCCGCTCGTGATGACCGCGTGGTCGATGAGGGCCCCGACGACCACCTCGTCGGAGAGCCGGGTCCCCTGCCGGGTGAGCCCGCGCGTGGTGATCTTGCGGCGCAGCACGCGGAGGTGCTCGCCGACGCGGGCGGAGATCCGCTCGCGGAAGGCCGGATCGGTGTCGAACCGTTCCAGCTCGTGATGGGCGTCGGTCACCGTCAGCGCGGCGCGCGCGATCTCGGGTGTGCGCGGCAGCGACGTCGTCCGCGCCGGATCGAGCAGCCACGGCCGGCACCAGAGCAGCGCGACGAGGAACAGCTTCGTCTTCGGGTCGAGGTAGAGGGGCCGCAGCGTCGAGTCGTCGTCCGGCCCGATCACCTGGCCGTTCCCGGAGTCCGTCCGCAGCCCGTGCCGGCTCATGATCTGAACGCGCACCGGCTGGCCTTCGTCGAGCATCGTGCGCGAGCCCACCAGCGTCGTCCCCGACCGCATGAACCATCCGCCGGACGGCTCGCTCCGCCCCTCCAGCGGCGGCAGCCGGACCTGGTGCCCATCGCATTCGACGTAGAGGGCGTGGGTGCCGCTGAGATTGGCGACCCACGCCCCGCCGCCCACGGCGACGATCACCCCGGCGCGCCGGGAGAGTCCCCGGTCCGCCGAGATCACCAGGTCCATGTCGGCGCCGCGGCCGAACTCCATCCGGCCGCCCTCGGGGATTCCGATGGTCTCGCCGGACGGCGCCGTCACCCGGGTCGCGGCGACCTCCGCGTCGATAACGCCCACAGCTGCGGAGTCTAGGACCGCCCGCCCGTGCCGGGTATCCCGGAATTCGGGGATGGCGACTGGGGAGATTTCGGGATTTGCTGTGGTACGCAGTCGGACCCACGGGGGCGGGCCCGCGAGGGGAAGCGGGATCCACCGGGCCGGCCCGAAGCGGCGGTGAACGGCTTCGGACCGGCCCGGGCCCGGTCCCTCCGGGTCTCCCCGGCGAACGAACGGCCCACCGTGTCCTCTGATGACGACGTGTCCACCGATGACGACGCCACCGCGGCGCCCCTGCTCGAAGACCGCCACCTGGCCCGGCTGCTGATGACCACCTGGGCGCTGATCAGCGGACGGGCCGTGCCCGACGCCCCGCCGTCCAGGCTCACCGAGCGGCAGCTGATCGATTTCTGGGCCGACGACCTCCTCGACGCCGACGCGGCCCCGATGCGTCGCGGATCACACCCCTAGCGGCCCTCTCGCGTGTCACGTCCCGTCGCCCCGCGACGTCTTGTGCATGACGGGCTTTCGACGAGGGATCGTGACCAATGGACAAGCTGAAGACCTCATGGCGTGCGCGGGCGACGGATCACTGGTCGTTCCTCTTCGGGCAGATCGCGGTGTACGCGTTCGTGGTGCTCCTCGTCACGGGCGCGTTCCTGACGGTGTTCTTCGAGCCGAGCACGAAGGTGGTCACCTACGACGGCTCGTACGTCCCGCTGCGCGGCGTCCAGGTGAGCGAGGCGTACGAGTCGGCGCTCGACCTCAGCTTCGACGTGCGCGGCGGGCTGCTGATGAGGCAGATCCATCACTGGGCGGCACTGATCTTCATCGCCGCGATCACGCTCCAGCTGCTGCGGATGTTCTTCACGGGCGCGTACCGGCGTCCCCGCGGCCTGAACTGGCTGATCTGGGTGGGCCTGCTCACGCTGGGCATGGCGGCGGGCGTGACCGGCACGATCCTGCCGGACGACATGTTGTCGGGCGGCAGCCTGGGGCTCATCCAGGGCGTGACTCAGTCGATCCCGGTGTTCGGCACCGATCTGATGGGGCTGCTCTTCGGCGGTGAGTTCCCTGGCGACGACATCATTCCGCGGTTCTACTGGGTGCACGTGGTGGCTCTGCCAGGGGCGGTGCTCGGTCTGTTCGCGCTGCGCCACAGGCTGGTCAAGCGGCACGGCCACACGGAGTTCAAGGCGCACGCGAGCCGCAGCCTCGGCACGTTCCAGACCGCACACCTGGCGGCGCCGAAGGCCATGTCGGTGGCGATGTTCCTCGCGACCTGCGGGGTCCTGACGCTCCTCGGCACGGTCGCGCAGATCAACCCGATCTGGCAGTTCGGCCCGTTCAAGCCGGGCGACATCACGGCCGGCGCGGTGCCCGGCTGGTACATGGGCTTCCTGGACGGCGCGATCCGGATCATGCCGGGCTGGGAACTGGACGTGGCCGGGCATCCGCTCACGCTCGCCGTCCTGGTGCCCGCGCTGATCGTCCCGGGCGCGTTCTTCACCGTCCTCGCGGCCTACCCGGCGCTGGAGCGCAGGTTCAGCGGCGACCGCGACGTCCATCACTTCCTGGACCGCCCGCGTGACGCGGCGACGCGGACGGCCGTGGGCGCGGCGGGCATCACGTTCTACGGCCTGCTGTGGGCGGCGGCGGCCAACGACCAGATCGCGTACAACTTCCATCTGTCGCTGTTCGCGGTGACCTGGTTCTTCCGGGTGGCGGTGTTCGCGCTGCCGCTGCTCGCGTTCGTCCTCACGCAGCGGATCTGCCTGTTCCTGACGGCCGGGGAGCGGCACGAGGCGGAGCACGGCCGCGAGACCGGCCGGATCGTGATGGACGTGGACGGCGGCTTCAGCGAGATCCACGAACCCGTCCGCGAGCCGGTGCGCGAGCTGACCGCCGCGGGAAGCGGCGTGGGAACGGCGACCGGGATCACCGCCGGTGCCGGCGGACGTCAGTCCTTCGGCGGGATGACGCGGTAGACATGCCAGCCCTCGGCCACGACCTCGCCGTCCGCGCCGCGCACCTCCGCCTGGCAGAAGACCGTCGACTTGCCGCGCCTGGTGATCCAGCCCTCGGCGATCAGGTCGGTCTCGCGGGCCGCGCTCAGGTACCGCAGCTGCATGTCGATCGTCAGCATGATCGGGATCCGCTCGTACACCGCGCCGACCGCCGGGACCACGACGGTGTCGATCAGCGTGGCGATGGCGCCCCCGTGCACGACCCCGGCGGGCTGGTTGAGGCGCGGCCGGTACGGGAGCCGCATCCGGGCGTAGTCCACGCGGACCTCTTCGAGCTCCAGGCCCACCAGGGACCCGAAGTACGACTCGTCGTTGTTGAAGAAGTCGATGAAGAGCTTGTCGCGCCCGTCACCGAAGGGCTCGTGGAGATCCGCACGCAAGACGCGTTCCTTTCCGGGGGGCTCGGCGAGCAGTTGAGTTGCATGGAGCAACTGAGCTGTCTCCCGGACTCTACCAGCAAGTAACCCCATCCGTTCACCCTCATGAACCACACTGGCACCATGGTCGGAACCCCCCTGACAGGCAGGTCACGCGAGCTCCGCGCCATCGGCCGGCTGCTCGCCGGCGCCTCGGACGGCGCCGGCGGGGCCCTGGTCCTGCGCGGCGAGCCCGGCATCGGCAAGACCGCGCTGCTCTCGCACGCCGAACGGGCCGCCACCGGCATGCGCGTGCTCCGGGTCATCGGCGTCGAGACCGAGGTCGAGCTCCCGTTCGCCGCCCTGCACCAGCTTCTCCTGCCCGTGCTCGACCGGCTCACGGACCTTCCGGCGCCCCAGGCGGCCGCGCTTCGCGGCGCGTTCGGCATGGCCGAGGCGACGACCCGCGACCGTTTCATGATCGGGCTGGCCACGTTCACCGTGCTCGCCGATCTGGCGGCGGAGGCGCCGGTCCTGTGCCTGATCGACAACCTGGAGTGGCTGGACCAGCCCTCGGCCGACGCGCTGCTCATCGCCGCACGGAAGTCGCGGGACGACGCCGTCGCCCTCCTCCTGTCCGCGCGCGAGGTCCCGCGATCCTTCACCGACGCGGGAATCCCCGAACTGGCCCTGTCCCGCCTCAAGGCCGCGGACGCGGCCGACCTGCTCCACGAGCACGCGCCCCTGCTCGCACCCGACATCCGCGAACGCATCCTGCAGGACGCCTCAGGGAATCCCCTCGCCATCGCAGAGCTGGCGAAGGCGAGCCGCGACGAAGACCTGCCGCGCCATCCGGCCGAGACGCCGCCCCTGACCGATCGGCTGATCGAGACCTTCCACCACCACGCCAGGGCGCTGCCCGACACCACCCAGACGCTCCTCCTCGTCCTGGCCGCGGACGACACCGGCGACGTCGCGCTGGCCGTCCGGGCGGCGCGCCAGCTCGGTGTCCAGGCGGACGCGGCCGACGACGTGAAGCCCGCCGAAGCCGCGGGCCTCCTCGTCCTCAAGAACGGGAGGGCGGAGTTCTGCCATCCGCTGATCCGGTCGGCCCTCTACCAGAGCGCGGCCCACGGCCGGCGGCTGGAGGTCCACCAGGCCATCGCCGAGGCCCTGGCGCAGTCAGGCGACGCTACCGAACGCCGCACCTGGCATCTGGCCGCCGCCGCGACGGGCCCGCGCGAAGACATAGCCCTGGCCATGGAACGCGTGGCGGAGAAGGCCCGCAGCCGGGCCGGTCACGCCGCCGCCGTCTCCGCCTACATCCGCGCCGCCGAGCTGACCCCCGCCGCCACCGCACGCGCGCGCCGGTACACCCTGGCGGCCGAAGCGGCCATCGAGGCGGGCCAGCTCCGCCACGCCGAGGTCCTGGCCGACCTGGCCTCCACTCTCACCATCGACGAGAAAGACCTGGCCAGCCTGGCACGCATACGTTCGACCATCGAATTCGAGCAAGGCTCCCCCGCCACCGCCGGCCGCATCCTCACCGAGGGCGCGAAGCTGATCGAGACGTCCGACCCGGGCACCGCCGCCCTCATGCTCGCGGCGGCCATCCGCAACGCCTCGTTCGCCTCCGACCCCGGCCTCGCCCGCGACGCCGCCGACGACCTCAACCGGCTGCCGCTCCCCCGCGACCCGATGTTCTGCGCGCTCACGTCGCTGGCCGACATCCTGAGCGGCGACTACTCCGCGGCGACCGGCCTCAACGAGAGGCTCCAGGCGCTCCCCACCGAGCACCCCCAGGAACGGCTGCTGGCCGCGTCCCTCGCCCTGGTCGCGGCCGACGACGAACGCGCCCACGGCCTCGCCAGCTCCGTGGTCGCCCAGGCCCGCGAACGAGGCACGATCGGCCTGCTCCCCAGCGCACTCGCCATCCAAGCCCAGGCAGATCTCCTGCGCGACCGCCATCCCGATGCCATGGCCGCCGCCACCGAAGGCCACCGCGTCAGCCAGGACCTCGGCCAACCCCACCGCACCGCCCACCTGGGCGCCCTGGTCGCCTGGCTCTCAGCCGTCCAGGGCGACGAAGAACGCTGCCGCGGCCTCTCCGCCCAAGCCATCGCCTACGGCAACGACCACGGAGTAGCGACAACCCCCGCCCTGGCCACCTGGGCCCTAGGCATCCTGGACCTCACCCTGGGCCGCTATGACGACGCCGTGGAACACCTACGCAACCTCCAGGCAGGCGCCACGTCCCACCCCGTAATCGCCATGTACGGCCTGGTCGACCTGATCGAAGCGTCCTACCGTTCGGGCACCCCAGCCGTACAAGCACTCCCCGCCCTGCTCACCTGGACGAAGGTGATCGCTCGCCCCTGGGCCGACGCCATAGCCGCCCGCTGCCGAGCCCTGACCCGACCTGCCGAAGCCGAGACCCACTTCACAACCGCGCTGCGACACCACAGGCCCACCGACCAGCCCTTCCAGCAAGCCCGCACCCAACTCCTCTACGGCGAATACCTCCTGAACCACAACCGCCCAACCGAAGCGACCCCCCACCTGCAGGCCGCCCAGGCCACCTTCAAGCGCCTGAATGCCCACCCCTGGACGACCCGTGCTGTCCGGTGAGGCCGCCAGTGCGGCCACTCCCTGCGGGATACGTTGTGACGCTTACGTGGTTTGGCCGTTCACTTCGAGGGTGACGCCCGGCTTCTCCGTCCAGAAGGCGAGCAGTCCGCCGATCTTCGCGACCTTCGGGAACGGCTCCGGGTAGGACCAGACCACGTCTTCGGCCATGCCGTCGGCGGCCTGAACCGACCAGTAGACGGCGTCGCCCTTGAACGGGCAGTGCGACGTCGTCTCCGAGGGCTCGAGCAAGTCCATCTTCACGTCCGCCACCGGAAGGTAGTAGCGCGGTGGACAGCCCGTCTCGGTGAGCACGACCGGGCTGGACGAGCTCGCGACGACCACGTCCCCGAGCCGGACGACGACGTGATCGGACGCAGGCGTGACCTCGATGTCATGTCCTCGTGTCTTCATGGACCGATCAGATCAGACGTCGCCCGCGAAGCGCCAGCGGGAGTGCCGCCTCGCCCGGCCGCTTCTCAAGGGCGGACGGCGTAGACCAGCTTCGAGTCGATGGCACAGAACAGGGTGGTGGTGTCCGCGGCGGTGAGCTCGTGCGCCGACCCGGTGATCAACCCGGGTTCGTCCGGGGGGTCCAGGTGGTAGCGCCGGTGTCCGGTCGCGAGATCGAAGCCGTAGAGGCCGCCCATGGAGCCCTGATGGACCGTGGTGCCCACGATGAGCGGGCGCTCGCCGTAGCCCTCGTCGGCCGTCTGCCGCCATCGGACCCTGCCGGTGGCGGCGTCCAGGCCCTGCATGTGCCCCTCAGGGTCGGACAGGACGGCGACGCCGCCGCCCAGGGCGGGCAAGAGGTAACCGCCGCGTGAGGCGGGCGTGCTCTTTTCCCGGGTACGGGTGAAGTTCCACCGCCGGGTCCCGGTGCGCGCGTCGAGGGTGGACAGGGTGCCGGCCGTCTCGCCGACGTACACGACGGCCCCTGCGACCATCATCGCCCCGACCGAGCCGGAGGCGAACTGCCAGCGCTCCCGGCCTGTCGCGGAGTCGAAGGCGCGAATCCCACTGGTCTGGGTTCGGACGAGCACCAGCCCGCCGCCGGCCACCGGCGACGCGGCGGCGCGGGAGAGGTCGTCCACGCGCGTTCTCCACCGGGCGCTCCCGGTCGCGGCGTCGACAGCGCAGAGGAAGCGGTCCTCGGAGACGAAGTAGCAGACACCGCCGTCCGTCGCCACGGAGCTCAGGCCGAGCTCGGCGCGGTAGGTCCAGCGGGCCCGGCCCGTGGCCGGATCGAACGCGAACAGGCCGCTGTTCCCGCTGCGGACCCTGCCGGCCACGCAGACGGCGCCCGCCGCGACCACCGGTGTGGAGTCGAGCGTGTTCATGTCGAGCGAGACGTCCCAGAGGAGGCGGCCGCTCGCGAGGTCGAACGCCGTCAGCTTCGACAGCGAGATCGCGTCGCACAGGAATCCCCTGCCGCTCAGCACGGCCATGGACGAGTTCCTGTCCGCCTTGAACGCGCCTCGCCACAGCTGCTCGCCGGTGCGGCCGTCAATGGCGATGGTCGCGTCGCCGGTGACGACGTACACGTTGCCGGCCGCCGCGATGGGCCCGGCCCGCAGATCCGTGTTCCCCGGCAGCGTGAACTTCCAGCGAACCGGGTCGTCCTTCTTGAAGTAGAGGAATCCGGCGCTCGCGGCCCCGGCCACGAGCACGACGCCGCCTACGCCGGCCGCGCCGGCGAGGAGGACCGCGCGGCGGGCGGGGCCGCGGACGGCGGGCTGTGTCCCCTCGTGCTGGACGTGCTGGGCGACGGGCGGCGGCAGCCAGTACGTTCCGTGCGGTGAGGCGAGTTGCCCGCCGGACGCCAGCGTCTCCAGCACCTGCTCCGGGCTCGGCCGCAGCTCCGGGTCCTTCTGCAGGCAGGCCGAGATCAGCTGTCGCAGCCCGGGGTCGACGACGCGGCTGAGATCGGGCTCCTGGTGCAGGACACGGTAGATCAAGTCGTGGACGGCGCCGTGGCCGAACGGGCCCGCGCCGGTGACGGCATAGGTCAGCACGGCGCCGAGGGAGAAGACGTCCGCCGCGGGGCCCGCGGTGCCGCCGGACGCCTGCTCGGGCGACATGTACGCGGGCGTGCCGAGGGCCGCGCCCGTCCGGGTGAGGGCGCTGGCCTCGCTCGCGAGGGCGATGCCGAAGTCGATGACCCTCGGCCCCTCGGGGGTCAGCATCACGTTGGACGGCTTGAGGTCGCGGTGCACGATCCCGGCGCGATGGATGGAGACCAGGGCCTCGGCGAGCCCGGCACCGAGCGTCCGTCCCGCCTGCGGCGGGAACGGACCGTGCTGGGCGACGGCGTCCTGGAGGGGCAGGCCCGGCAGGTAGGCGGTCGCGAGCCAGGGCTGGGGCCCGTCCGGGTCGGCGTCCAGCACCGCGGCGGTGTAGACGCCGTTCACCGCGCGGGCCGCGGTCACCTCGCGGCGGAAGCGGGCCCTGAAGTTCGGCTCGCCGGCCATCGCCGGGTGGATGACCTTGATCGCGACGCCGCGGCCACCGGGCGAGCGGCCGAGGTACACCTGGCCCATCCCGCCCGCGCCGAGCCTCGCCACCACCCGGTACGGGCCGAGTTTGCGGGGGTCTCCAGGCCGTGTCGCCGCCATCGCGATCCCTTTCCGATCCGCACCCGGTCAGCTCCCGGTCTGAGGGGTGCCGGACCCGTCCTTGGCGTCGAGGGCGTACAGATAGCCGTCCTTGCAGGCCACGTAGACCATCCCGTCCGCCGCCGCGGGGGCGGACTCCACCCCGCCGGACATGCCGAACTCCCAGACCACGCGTCCGGTGGCGGCGCCGACGGCGTGCAGGACGCCGTCGTCGGTGATTCCGGCGGAGAAGTAGAGCATCCCGTCCGCCATCACCGCGCCGTCATGGATCTCCCCGTCGGCCTGTATCTGCCAGCGCAACGTGCCTCGCGCCGCGTCGATCGCGAAGAGGTTTCCGCCGAAGTCGCCCACATAGACCACGCCGTTCGCCACCGCCGGTCGTGCGGTGACGGAGCCGCCGAGGTCGTACACCCAGCGCCGTTTTCCCGTGCGGGCGTCGATGGCGTGCAGCTTCCCTCCCAGGAAGTCGCCGCAGTACACGACGCCGCCCGCGACCTGGGGCCTCCCCGTGCCCTGGCTCATGCCGTACGTCCAGCGGACCCGTCCACTGGACTTGTCGAGCGCCGCGAGGCTCTGGACGCGCGGTACGTACACGACGGCACCGGCCACCGCGCGGTCGGAGACGATGTTCTTCCCGCCTGTGGCGCTCCAGCGGATCGCGCCGGAGGAGGCGTCGAGCGCGTAGAACGGATCGTTTCCGGCGAAGACGAGGCCGCCGGAGAGGACGATGTCGGATTCCGAATGGCCCACCGGACGCCGCCAGCGCGCTGTGCCCGTCCGCGCGTCCACCGCGTGGACGTTGCCGTCGTGCCCGGCGACGTACACCACGCCGCCGGCGATCGCGGCTTGCGACCTGACCGGCTGCCCGGTGGCGTAGCGCCATCGCGGCTTGCCCGTCCTGGCGTCGAACGCGAAGAGGTCGCCCTTCTCACTCCCGACGAACACCGTGCCGCCGGCGACGGTGGGGCTGGTCATCAGGTACTCCTCCCCGGTGTTACGCCTCCAGACGGGCTTGCTGACCTTGACCGGCTGGGGCGGCGGCGCCGAGGTCGGGCCGGTGGACGGGCTGGGCCGCGTTGGGGCCGCCGAGGGCCGTTCCTCCGGCCACAGCAGCACGCCGGCCACGGTCGCCGTGACCGCGGTAGCGGCCCCCGCGCCTCCCAGCACGAGAATCCGGCGCCGGGACGGGCCGCGCCCGCCGCCTCCCTCGCCGGGGTCGGTCGGGACGGGCGGCCGCGTGGCCGCCTGGGCGATCCCGGCGGCGACGGACGGCGGCAGCCATCCCAGGCCGTTCAGATCGGTCGCCTGCGGTACGAGCGGTGCCAGGCGTTCCAGCAGCCGCGCGGGCGTGGGACGGCCGGCGGGGTCCCGCGCGAGGCAGTCCGCGACCAGCGACCGCAGCGCCGGCTCGGTGACACCGTCCACGCGCGGCGGTTCGTGCGCCGCGCGGTAGATGAGCATGTGCGGCGGCCCTTGCCCGTACGGGCCTTCCCCGGTCGCGGCATGGACCAGGACGGCGCCCAGGGAGAAGACGTCGGCGGCCGGCCCGGTGCCTTCGCCTCTGGCCTGTTCCGGGGCGATGAAGCCGGGCGAGCCCACGGCCATGCCCGTTCCGGTGATGGTGGCGGCCTCCGCGGCGTGCGCGATGCCGAAGTCGATGACGCGTGGCCCGTCCGTGCCCAGAATGACGTTGGCGGGCTTCAGGTCGCGGTGCACCACTCCGGCGCGGTGGACGGACACCAGCGCCTCGGCGAGACCGGCGCCCAGGGCCAGGACGGCGGGCACCGGCAGGGGCCCGTACCTCTCGACGACCTCCTGCAGCGGCATGCCCGGGAGATAGGCGGTGGCCAGCCAGGGCGGGTCGGCGTCGGGATCGGCGTCCACGACCGGCGCGGTGAACGCGCCGCTGACCGCGCGCGCCGCGCCGGCCTCGCGCCGGAACCGCTGCCTGAAGTCGGCGTCCTCGGCCAGATGGACGTGCACCACCTTGACGGCGACCATGAGCCCGCCCGGAGACCGGCCCAGATACACCAGCCCCATGCCGCCCGCGCCCAGCCTGCCCACCAGCCGGTACCCGCCGACGCGCCGTGGATCCCCGGCCCGCAACGCCTCCATCGCCCAACTCCCGCTGCCCGCGTACAGGGATGACCTTCCTCGCAGCGACCCCCACCGCGCAAGTGATTCGCCCCTCTGCGGACATTCGTCATGGAGAACGCGGCCTCACCGCGGCGGCAAAGCCCACGCGAACATGATGGGCGGGTTTCAGCTCACGGGGCGGGTCGCCTGCACGAAGGTGACCCGGCCGAACCTGTGGTCGGCGTGCGCGACCTCGCGGGCGTCGTCGAACCCGGCCTTGGCCAGCAACTCGATGATGCCGTTGCCGTGGTTGCGGGCCACGACCGGGTTCTGCGCCGCCCGGGACCGCATGAGGCGGGGCAGGTGCCGGAGGGCGTGGATCGGGCCGTGCGAGGAGTGGCCGGCGTCCTCGACGTTGGACGCCGGGCCGCCGAAGTCGACGATGGTGATCTTCCCTCCTTGCCGGAGGGCACGCAGCGCGTCGCGTGCGAACGCGTCACGGCCGTCGTCATCGACGTGGTGCAGGGCCAACGACGAGACCACATGGTCGAGCGAGGCGTCCTCGCCGGGAATCCGGTCGGCATATCCCTGGACGAGGGTCAGCGCGACGCCGCGGCGGCGCGCCTTGCGCGCGGCCCTGCGCAGGGCGTCTCCGTCGGGGTCGAGGCCGGTCACCCGCGCACCCGGCTGGGCCGCGAGCACGGTGAACGACAGGTTGCCCGTGCCGCAGCCGACGTCGACCACCGCCTGGCCGGGCTCGATACCGGCGAGCTCGACCGCACGCTCGTGCAGGGCGCGGACACCGGCCACCCGGGTGAGGGCGTCGTAGAACGGCAGGAGCCAGGTTTTGCCCGCACCCGGCAGGAAGGGGCGATCCCGCTCCTGCGGGGTTCGCTGGTCGGTGATCCGTACGTGTGCCATGGAGGTCCCCTGTGCGCTCGGTGGCGGTCTGCCTCGGCGGCCCGTGACAGACCTGATGTCGTCACTCCCGAGTCTTGGACATTCTGCGGTTGCCGAGCAGGACGTAAGTTGGAAGCCATGGGACATCCTTCGGTCGGCACGTCGCCCGGCTCCCCGTCGAGGCTGCGCACCGTACGGCGCGACGGGACGCCGGTCTACCGCTACCAGCAGCGTCCCGGCCTGCCCGCCGTCTCGGTGATCCGCTTCGACGCCGGAGCCGTCCACACCGACCTCCCGCCGGACCACCGGCACGCCCACGACTTCCTCGTCCTGGTCTACGTCGAGGAAGGCACGGGCTCGTTCACCCTCGACGGCACCGACCGATCGCTGCGTGCCGGCGAGGTCCACGCGGTGTCTCCCGGGCAGGTCATCGGCATCGCGGCCGTCGCCGAGCTCGCCCGCAGCCGCGGGTGGTCGGTCGCGTTCACCCCGGACGCCGTCCCCGCCCTGGCCTCGGTCTCCCCACTGGCCTGGACGCATCATCCCCTGCTGGCCCTGTTCGCCCCCGGCGCCGGGCACGGCCGGGTCGCCGGACCCGACCAGGCGAAGTGGTCGGCGTGGCTGGGCGACCTGGCCGACGAACTCGACGACCCGGGCCGTCCGGGGGCCCACGAGGCCGTCGCCGCCCTGCTCACCCGGCTCCTGGTCGCGTCCGCGCGGCTGGCACCGGCCGCCCCGGGCACCCTGGACCCGCTCGTCGAGCGGGTCTTCACCAAGATCGAGGCGACGTTCCACGAACCGGTCTCCGCCACGGACATCGCCCGCACGCTCGGCTACACCCCCGGACACCTCACCACCGTGCTCCGCCGCCGCACCGGCCGCCCCCTGCTCGAATGGATCACCGAACGGCGCATGATCGAAGTCCGGCGGCTGCTGCGCGAGACCGACCTCCCGCTCGACGCCGTGGCCGCCCGGACCGGCCTGCGCGACGCCACCTATCTCGTCCGCCGCTTCCGCAACCGCTACGGCATCACCCCGCAGCGATGGCGCCGCACCGAACGAGCATGGCCATGACGACGGCCAGCGCGTACGCAGCGAACACGCGCACCCATGCCGCTCATCTGCTCTGTGCCACCGATCGGCTCAGGACCGGCGTCGGAGAACAGCCAAGGGGCCCACAGCGCGGCGAGCACGGCGAGACCCGCGCCCGCCTCGAAGCGCGGCGTGGCGAAGTCGGGACAGAGGCGGGCATCCTGGGCATAGGAGTCAGGATCGTCCGGTGCGTAGCAGACGGTCACGCGATCACCCCGGGCGGGAAAGTGCTTCCAAGCAGTGATCTTGGCGGACACCGTGCGGCCATCGCGCGTGGTGAACCGCACGTTCGCGTAATTCCCACTCTTGGCCCGCACGGCCTTCTCCACCCGTCCGACGGCCAGCGCACGCTCACATCACGCAACACGGCCGCCTCCTGGTAGGCGAACCCCGCGAAGACCAGACTGGCCGCGGCGACCGGCAGAAGCACCACGGTGAGAAGAACGCGGACGGCCGGCCAGCCACGCAGCGGCTTGCCGTCCCGGGCGTGCCGACGGCCCGCATCGCGCATGTTGGCGGCCAGTCTCCGGTCACGCCTGCGCTCGATGGCGCCGCGCCATTCACGCCCATCTCCACCCATACCGCCCATTGGACGCGGGAGCGGATCCGGCGGTTCACCGCCAGCCCAAGCGCTGGGTTTCTCACCATCACCCAATCATGCGAACCGCGCTCTTCTGCCGCAGACAACGCCTGCTTGGCCCTCGATCGAATGCGGTTGCTGCGCCGGTCGGCCTCTGGCAATTCGCTTAGCATGACCTGAGCCCTGCATGGAGACGCGGCAGAAGAGGCATATCGCCGGGGAGGGAACAAAGTTGTTCAGGAGGGAGGTCCTTGAGGGATCGCGGGCGGACGGATCGACCGGGTGTGGGCCCAGCCCCGGGTCCGCGCGGGGAGCACCCAGCGCACCTGGGCGGGGATCATCGTCATCGGCTCTCATGGCTTACCTACGATCGGCGGAGCGCGGTAGCGTGCGCTGATGGATTGGGATGCCTTTGAGACGGCATGGCATGAGAGTGGATGCCGTGCCCTGGCCGACCTCGCCGCAGCGCATCCTGGCGAACGGCTTTACGCCGCGGCTTTTCACCTCTTCTATATGGACGACGTTCAGATTCTCCAGCCTGCTCTTGCCGCCAATATCGAGACGGCGGTGCACCGGAGTCACGGATACTCCACGCGATTCGCTCCGCCGGAGTGGCGGTGGGACGTCCTGGACACCGTGAGCGAGGCGATTCGGCCGTGGTACCTGCGTCTGACCGAGGAATTCCTCAAGCCCGCCGGCACCGATGCCGAACAGGACGCGGCGATGAGCGCGCTCGAAGTGGCACACGACGGCGCCATGGCGAGGGTCTGCAAGGCGATGACCGCGACCGCCCGCCGGGGCGGCATCCACGACTCGCTTCCGCCCGATTTCGTCGTCGTCATCCTCGAAGGCCAGCGGGGGGACGAGGAGGCCGATCTGATCCGGGCGAGCGTCGACCCTCAGGTGCTCGCGACCGTCCCCCAGCTGACCGAGTACCTATCCAAGGGGGCGATTGTCTCCCGGTGGGACGGGTCGCCAGCGTGATGGGGGCATGCCGAGTTCGGTTCGGAAGGCTGCGCTGAATGCGCTGGGGGTGGTGTAGCCCACCCGCTGTGCGACGTCGGCGACGGGCAGCCCGCCTGCCAGGTGTGCGACCGCGTCGAGCATGCGTCTGCGTCGCCGCCACTGGCCGATGCTCATCCCGGTTTCGGCCAGGAACAGCCGCTCCAGAGTGCGTCGGCCGACGCCCACCCGCTGGCATATGGCTGCGACGTCCAGGGTGGTGAGCAGTCGCGTCGCGGCCACCGCCCTGGGGTCGGCCGGTGTCGGCAACAGCAGCGCCGCGTCCGATGGCAGTTCGGCGAGCAAATCTCCGAGCACGGCGACCAATCGGGCATCGCGGGGGGTGTCCAGGCTCAGGGGCGCGTGCGCCACCAGGTGCATCACCAGTTCGCGCAGTAACGGCGACACGTCCAGGACCCGGCAACCGGCCGGCAGCAATTGCGCGCGCTGGCCGGTGTAGAGAATGCGCAGTGCGCTGCGGTGCACCACCCGCAGCCGGTGCGCGATGCCGGCCGACACCCATAGTGCGCGGTGCCTGGGCAGGGTCCAGCGGCCCCGGGCGGTGTCCACGACCAGCACACCGGACGCGGCGTAGATCAGCTGGTGCCATCCCGCCGCTTGCGGTGGGGTCAGCGGTCCCGGCGGATGGGTCACCGCATAGCCCCGCAGGTCCGGCTCGACATGACGCATACGCGACACAATCGGCCGCGTCCGCGACTGCGCGCAACCCGCCCCGGCTTCTACCGTGCTGACATGAACGAACTCTCCCACGTCGCGATCAACGCCGACGACCTGCCCCTGACCCGACGGTTCTACCAGGCCGCCTTCGGCTGGGAATTCGCCCCTTGGGGACCGCCTGGCTTCTACCGGATCGACGCCGGCGCACCGGGCGGCCCCGGAGTCACCGCCGCCCTGCAACAGCGACGCGACCTACTGCCGAACCGGCCCACGACAGGGTTCGAATGCACCATCGCGGTGGCCGACGTGGCCGCCACCCGAACCACGGCCCTCGCGGCAGGCGGCCAAGTGCTGATGGAAACCACCACGATCGCCGGGGTCGGGCATCTCCTCTGGCTCGCCGACCCGTCCGGCAACGTAGTAGGAGCCATGACCTACGACTCCACCGCCCACTGACGACACACCTCCGCCGCACCCCTCATAGAACCAATAGACGCCCGCTCGTTAGTTCGCGGTTTGGCGCAGTACGCCCTGGCGTGCCTGCCACACCAAGGCGGGGCTGCCCAACTCGTCCATCCAACTGGGCGGTGCGGCTGCGGTGAACGCCGCCGTCATCGTGGTCAACCATGCAGCGAACGAGACGAAGTCTGGTTCGGCGTCGCCGGGATCCTCCCACGCGCCGCCTTCGAGGTAACGGGCCCGGGGTTCGTCTTGGTGGTGGTAGTAGACCGCGTACTCGCCGTCGGCATTCGGCTGGGTGACATCGAAGCACCACACCGCTCGTCGACCACCACGAACTCCACCCGGCGATCACCGACCTCGCGCACACAGGACAGCCGATTGTGCGTGGTCAGGAACGCCCGGTAGGACGGCGGCAGCGTCCAGGCCACTGTGCCGAAGTGCGGCTCGAGACCCGTTTCGCGGGAGCGGCAAGCCGCCTCCGAGGCTGGCGGGGACCCGTCGATCTTGAGCGTCCCGGTGGCGGCGGCGCTTCGCAGCGCCTCAAGGTTGGCGGAGGTTTCGCGGACCATGCGGACGAGGATGAGGCGGCCACCGACGCCGCGTCTCGGGTGGACGTGAGCTAGTGGCAGGGGTGGGCGTTTGATGGGGCCGGGGCTGGGCGGGGGCGGAGGGACAGGATTTCGGCAAGGACTGACAGGGCTATCTCGGGGGCTGTGCGGGCGCCTATGTCCAGGCCTGCGGGGGTGTGGATTCGGTCGCCTTGTTCTAGGGCGGAAATGACGGCGGCGCCTCGGGTTCGGCTGGCTATTAGGCCTATGTAGGGGATCGACGCGGCTAGGGCGGCTGTGAGGATCGGTTCTTCGTCTCGGCCGTGGGTGGCGACGATTACGGCTGAGGCGTCGGGGGGGATTTCTGTTTCTGGGGTGGAGGGGTGGGCGGCGAAGCCGGCGGCTGTTCCGATTGTCGTGAGGGCCGTGGCTACTGGGCCGTCTCCGAAGATTTGGAGTAGGGCGGGCGGGATCACCGTTTCTAGGAAGACGTCCAGGGTGCCGCCGGATAGGCATGGGTTGGTGACCGTTATCAGGCCGTCCTCAGGGTTTGTGGGCGCTGGTGTTATGCGCAGGAGCGTTGATTCGCCTGATTCGAGTTGGCGCAGGGCCTGGGTGCGGACGGTTGACGCTGCACAGGAGCCGCCTACGAAACCTTCTAGTGTTCCGTCGGGCAGCACCAGCGCCCGGTCGCCCGTCTTCGCACTGGTCGGGCGTTCGGTGCGTACCACTGTGGCCAGGACGAACGGGGTGCGCGTGCTGCGGAGGTCGTCGGCGCGGGTCAGGAGGTTCATGGGATGGCCAGGTCCGTCCGGAACGGGCGGCCCTGCATGACGCGCCACACGTTCGCCGGGGTGAGCGGCATGTCGGCATGGCGGACGCCGATCGCGTCCACGACGGCGTTCACGATCGCGGCGGGTGAGCCTACGGTGGCCGACTCGCCGACGCCCTTGGCGCCCAGGGGGTGGTGGGGCGAGGGGGTCGTGGTTTCGCCCAGCTCCCAGGACGGGCATTCCATCGAGGTCGGCAGAAGGTAGTCCATGAATGAGGCGCCCAGGTGGTTGCCGTCCTCGTCGAACGCCATGACCTGCATGAGCGCCATTCCCACACCGTCGGCCAGACCGCCGTGCACCTGGCCTTCGACGATCATCGGGTTGATGCGGACGCCGCAGTCGTCGACGGCGATGAAGCGCCGGACCGTGACTTTGCCGGTGCCGGCGTCGACGTCGACTACGGCGATGTAGGCGCCGAACGGGTAGGTGAGGTTGGGCGGGTTGTAGACGGTGGTCGCGTCCAGGTGGCCTTCGACGCCCTCGGGCAGTTCGACGCTCCCGTGCGCCGCCATCGCGATCTCCTGGATGGTGGCGCCGGTGGCGGGTTCCCCGCGCACCGACCAGCGGCCGGGTGACCATTCGAGGTCCTCGGGCGCGGCTTCCAGCATGGCACCCGCGACGAGGCGCGCACGTTCGCGAACTTTGCGGGCGACCACTGCTGTCGCCGCGCCAGAGACCGGAGTCGAACGCGAGCCGTACGTCCCTAGGCCGAACGGAGTCTGGTCGGTGTCGCCATGGACGACGTCTATGTCGTCCACGGGAATGCCTAGCTCCTGGGAGACGATCTGCGCGAACGTCGTTTCGTGGCCCTGTCCTTGGGACTGGACGGAGATGCGCAGCACGGCCTTGCCGGTGGGGTGGACGCGCAGTTCGGCGCCGTCGGCCATGCCGAGGCCGAGGATGTCCATGTGCTTGCGCGGCCCGGCGCCGACGGCCTCGGTGAAGAAGCTGATCCCGATGCCCATGAGCGGGCCGTCGCCGGGGTTCGCGCGGCGGTCGGCCTGCTCGGCGCGCAGTTTGTCGTACCCCGCGATGTTCATCGCCTCGCGCAGCGCGCGGGGGTAGTCGCCCGAGTCGTACTCCCAGCCGGTGGCCGAGGAGTACGGGAACTGCTCGGGGCGGACGAGGTTGCGCAGGCGGAGCTCGGCGGGGTCCAGGGCGAGCTCGGCCGCCAGCACGTCGATCATGCGCTCGACCAGGTAGGCGGCCTCGGTGATGCGGAACGAGCAGGCGTAGGCGACGCCGCCCGGCGCCTTGTTGGTGTAGACGCCGGTCACCGCGCAGTGCGCGGCCTCGATGTCGTACGACCCGGTGAAGACGTGGAAGAAGCCCGCGGGGTACTTGGTCGGCTGCGCCGTGCCGTTGAACGCCCCGTGGTCGGCGAGCGTCTTCACGCGCAGCCCGCGGATGCGCCCGTCGCGGGTCGCCGCGATCTCGCCGCGCATGTGGTAGTCGCGGGCGAACGACGTCGTCATGAGGTTCTCGGAGCGGTCCTCCATCCACTTGACCGGACGGCCCGTCACGATCGAGCCGACGATCGCGCAGACGTAGCCGGGGTAGATGCCGACCTTGTTGCCGAAGCCGCCGCCGATGTCCGGCGAGATCACCCGGATCTTGTGCTCGGGCAGCCCGGCGACCAGGGCGTAGACGGTGCGGTGGGCGTGCGGGGCCTGCGTGGTGGTCCAGACGGTGAGCTTGCCGGTCACCTTGTCCATGTCGGCGACGATCCCGCAGGTCTCCAGGGGCGCCGGGTGGACGCGCGGATAGAGCACGTCCTGCGCGACGACCACGTCCGACTCGGCGAAGATCCGCTCGGTGAGGTCGGCGTCGCCGGCCTCCCAGTCGAAGATGTGGTTGTCGGATTTGCCTTCGAGGTCGTCCCGGATGACGGCCGCGCCGTCGTCGAGGGCCGTTCTCGCGTCGATCACCGCGGGCAGCGCCTCGTAGTCGACGTCGATGAGCTCCAGCGCGTCACGTGCCGCGTAGTGGTCGTCGGCGATGACGAACGCGACCTCCTGCCCCTGGAAGCGCACCTTGTCGGTCGCCAGCACGGCCTGGACGTCGCCCGACAACGTCGGCATCCACGCGAGGTTGAGCCCCTCCAGCGTCGCGCCCGTGATGACCGCCCGTACGCCCGGATGGGCTTCGGCCGCCGAAGTGTCGACCGACAGCAGGCGGGCGTGGGCGTGCGGGCTGCGCAGCACCGCCCCGAAGAGCGTCCCGGGAAGCCGCACGTCGTCGACGTACGTGCCCTTGCCGCGGATGAAACGGGCGTCCTCCTTGCGCGGCACCCGCCCGAAGCCGTGCGTGGTCTCGGTCATGACGTCACGTCCTCATGGTGCTCGGCGGCCCACCGCACCGACTTCACGATGTTCTCGTAGCCCGTGCAGCGGCAGATCTGGCCCGAGATCGCCTCACGAATCTCACTCTCGGACGGGTCGGGGTTGCGGTCGAGGAGCCACCGCGAGGTCATCAGCATCCCCGGCGTGCAGAAGCCGCACTGCAGGCCGTGGCAGACCGAGAAACCCTCCTGGACGGGATCGAGCACACCGTCCCGTTCGAGCCCTTCGACCGTCCTCACGGCCTTCCCGTCCGCCATGACGGCGAGCACCGTGCACGACTTCACCGGCACCTCGTCCAGCCACACCACACACGCACCGCAGTTGGACGTGTCACACCCCCAGTGCGTCCCGGTCAGCCCGAGCTCGTCCCGCAGGAAGTGAACGAGCAGCAGCCGCGGCTCGACGTCCCGCACGTAGTTCTCGCCGTTCACCGACACCGTGATGTTCATCCCAGGCACCTCCCGTACGCGCGCCGCAGCGCCCGCGCCGTCAACTCGCCCGCCAGATGCCGCTTGTAATCGGCCGGCCCGCGCTGGTCCGAGCCCGGATCGCAGTGCTCCGCCGCGACCCGTCCCGCCTCCCGGAAGACCTCCTCGGACGGCTCGGCGCCGCGCACCACCGCCTCCGCCTCGACCGCGACGAAATGCTCGGCCCGCACGGCCGTCAGCCCGATCCCGACCTCGGCGACCCGGCCACCGTCCAGCCACAACGCGGCGGCGGCCGCCGCCAGCGGCCAGTCCCCCACCCGCCGCTCGACCTTCTCGTACGCGCTGGATCCGCCGGGCCTGATCGGCACCCGCAGCTCGGTAAGGAGTTCTCCCGCCTCCACCACCGTCTCGTACGGCCCGGTGTGGAATTCCCGCACAGGCACCGTCCGCTCCCCGCCCGGCCCCTGGATCACCGCGACCGCCCGCAACGCCGCGAACGCCGCGGACAAATCCTCTGAAGGATCGGCCTGGCACAGCGAGCCCCCGACCGTCCCCCGATTGCGCACCACAGGATCCGCGATCACCCGTTCTGCATCATGCAGAACAGGAAAGTGCTCCCCCACCAGAGCCGAATCCAGCAGCTCCGCGTGCCGAGTCAACGCGCCGATCCCCAGCACATCCCCGTCAACCCTGATAAACGACAACTCATCAACATCATTGATGTCGATAAGAGCCTCGGGCTCGGCCAGCCGGAGCTTCATCATCGGCAACAGACTGTGACCGCCCGCCACCACCCGTGCCTCCGGACCGTGCCGCGCGAGCAAGGCCAGGGCCATATCGACACTCGTGGCCTTCGCATATTCGAAACTGGCGGGAACCTGCATGTGGGCCTCCCTTGAGATGCCCGGATTCTGATCGCGTCCGCCACCGGCCACAACCGATGAATAACCGAAGCCTTAATCGCAAACTGAAGCCATGACTCTCACCCAGCTGAGAGCGTTCGTCCTGGTAGCCCGCCTGGGTTCGGTCCAGGAGGCCGCCCGCGCACTCTCCGTGAGCGAGCCGGCCGTCTCCCAGGCCCTCTCCGCTCTCCGCCGCCACCTCGGCGACCCCCTCCTCACCCGCGCCTCCGACGGAATGGCCCTCACGGAAGCAGGCGCCCGTCTCCTCCCGATAGCCGCCCAGATGCTGTCCCTGGCTTCCGAAGCCGAAACCTCCGTCCACGCCCCCGAAACCCTCCGCGTGATAGCCACCCCGGCCCTGGCAGAGTTCGTCGCCAACCCACTCCTAGACGCATTCGTCCGCCGTTCATCCCGCAAGATCGAGGCGAACGCCAGCACCGTCGCAACCCGCGAAATCCCACCCCTCCTGCACAACCACCTGGCCGACATAGCCCTGGGCCCCTACCTGGGCGACGACCCCGCCCTCCGCTCCGAGCCCATCTTCAGAACGAGCCTCATAGCAGTAGGCGCCACACCCGCCACCACCTGGCTCGTAGACCCCTCAGGCACCGACCCCCGCAGCGAAACGAGCACTCTCCTCCGCCGCCTCAAAGTCACCGAAAACCAAACCCGCGTCTTCCCCACCCAAACCGCAGCCTGGTCGGCCGCCGCCGACGGTCAAGGCGTAGCCCTGGCCATCGCCCACCTCCGCCGAGGCGACCTCCCCTTAATCGCCACCCCAGCGACACCCCTGAACATCTGCTGGCACGCCACCACACTCGCCAACCGCAGACCTGACCTAGCCGAAGCGTTCCGCCGCTACGTCACGACACCCGACGCCCTCCACGTCATGCGCAGCCCAGACACCGGCGTCCCCCCATCCCGCTTCCGCCCCCCAGTCCACGTAACCATCTGGAGCTGACCCCCATCTCACACCCGCTCAGGACTTGAGTGAGCTTCCCCCCGTTCCACGGCCACGTGACCTGAGTTGGTCGTGGGGCCAACGGGGAAGGAAGTGGCTCGTGCCTGTACCTCATCCGCCGGAGTTCCGGCGTCGTGCTGTGGAGCTCGCCCGCACGGGCGACAAGTCGGTCTCTGCGCTGGCCAAGAGCCTGGGAATCAGCCAGTCGTGCCTGAGTAACTGGATCCGTCAAGCCGCGGTGGACGAAGGCCGTCAGGGCGGGCTGACCACGGCGGAGAAGAAGGAAATGGTCGAACTGCGCCTTCCAGTCTCGGAATGCTCAGCCCGGTCGCCTTCAAGGAACAGCATCGAACCTCACCGGCCACCGGCTGACCCATCTCACCCCAGCTGGCCGTGGAACGGGGAATCTCAGTCTGCCTCGACCTCTCAGTAGCGTCCACGCCTGAACACCGCGGCCACCTCACCACCACCGCCGAACGCCAGGAACCCACCAGTTCATCCGAGCCCAAGGGCAGAAACGCCCCATAGCGGAAACTAACCTTTCAATTCCTGCTGAGAACTCTTCAGTTCGCCTGAACTCTGGGAAATTCCCGACCCATCCTCCGAAGCCGACGTGCGAATTACTCCGCACCGGGCTCTCCACGAGGTCATGTTGTTGGGATAGGCCGGTCAGGGCGTCTGGCCAAGGGCTCGAGATGCCGAGAACATCGCGGTAGCGGTAACGATAAAACGCCACTCTGCCGGGGCCAAGCAAGGGACCCCATCCAGTTCGATGGGTCTCCAGCGTCCTTTCAGACCCCGGAGCCTTCGTCGGATGGCCGTCCACGTCATGCGATGCCGGTGCATCACTCAACGGTCCACCCGCCACCAGACGAAGGTGTGCAGGCGTCACATGGTGTGCTTGGCGACCGCATGTTTGAAGTAGTTGACCCAGCCGCGCAGGATCCAGCTTGATCCGGATCAACGCGATCTTGTAATCGAGATCCGACAACCGTGAGGTCAGTGCCTTGCTCTTCCGCTTCAACGACTCGCCCGGCTCGTCTGCGATGAGCGTATACACATGCCACCTGGCCGTTCCCCGCTTCACATCCAGACGACCCGGAGCCGAGGAAGTCGAACCCCTTCGCAAGATGAACAACCAGGGTCTTGGCCGGGCGATAGGAGCGCTCGCCGGTCAGTTCACAGCCAGCTTGTCGGCGCCATGACATCATAAACTCAAGCCCAGCAGGCACCCGGGAGGTTTTCCTCTTATCTCTTAGGAACGCACTCCTCGCAATCCTCGGTGAAAAGCGCTACAACAATTTCATTCCCAGTTCGTTCTGGGTCTATATATATAGGCCGGCCCGGACCCATCGTACAGAAGGTCACATTTCCCGTAAAATGAGCAGGATCAAACAGCGTCGGCGCAACAGAAACATAGGCAGCCATCCTAATGGACGGAAGTTCGCAGTGCTGTCTATTTAGCGCCGCCCAGGCAAACGCCACTCCACGCCGCAGCAATCGCAGAACGCGGACCTCACCTACAGAATCAAGGTCCATGTCTGGAATACCACGACCGTTTACGGCGACCTCATAGTCAACCACCTCAGAAAATCTCGATCTGTCCCCAAAATAGCTCTCACGCCAAGCCCTTAGCAAAGTCGCGCCATCAGAAATCATCCATCCGCCATCTATAGGAGCTTGAAGTTCCGAAATCAGATCGTCCTGAGCAATGCTCTGAAAAAAGCCTCTGCCGGCAATCCTTGCAGCATCAGCACTCATCCATGCCATACAGACCCCATCCATGGCGCCGACTGATGCACCATACCATCACGGGCACTCGCCAATTACTCGGTCGAAGACTTCCGCACCTTTCTTTAGCCCCTTGCCATAGTCCGGATAATTCTTCCTCAAGTCCCGCTGCAGCGCTTTGGGCATACCATCAAATTCGCCAGTTGCGGGATTATACTGATACTTCGGAGCATCTCCCGACTTCACGCCCGGAATTTGCTCCTGGAAGTGCATCTGCTTCATACCATTTCTGGCTTCAATATCGATGCGGTAGGGGCCGCGCTGCCATACAGTGTAGCTCTTACCATTCAGGTCGATCGGTGGGTCGTCATTATGTACCAGGACATATGTACTGCCAAATGATACATAATAGGTGTGCCGATCGGCCACCGTGAGGTTGCGGACGCGCTGCTGGGCCGTCGACCAGGCTCTGGTTGATTTGACCTGTACATAGGTTCCCGTACTGGTGCGAAGCCACATACCTGGTTTCAGGTCTTCAGCCTTGATCCACTTGTTCATACCGTTGGCAACCCAGAAAAGGTGGCCAGCGGTAGCGGTGACCGAGTGGGCTGTCGAGTTACCTTGGCGGATCTTGGCTCCGGGGTTTTCGATGCCCGGCTTGGTGATGGACCAGATGGGCCGAGAAGCGGTGGCATCGATTGTGATCTGAACCAGTCGCTTCTTGCCGCTTCCCTTGATGGTATGCAGAACGGGCTTGCTCTGAGTTTGCCCTGTCTCGGGGTCTGTGGCGATGACCTCGTCGCCAACCTCGATGTCCTTGATGGCCTTTTTTGTACCGTCGGCCATCAGAACTTGAGTGTCCGGCGTGAAGCTGTTACGAGTGCACGCCTTACCGACTCCAAAAAGTCTTCTCAGGAACTTACTCGCCACGGGAACGGGGAGGCCGAGTGCAACAGCGCTTGCTGCTACTCCTGGCCAGTTGCCCTCTGAGGCATAGGTGAGGCCGTCAAGGACGTCACCCGCGGTCTCGGCCCCCGGGAGCATCTGCAAAATCTGAGGTGCCTTGTGGGGGTCGAACTTAGGGTTGCAGACGGAGGTGTCACTGGAGAATTCGTAACAGTAGAACGCGAGCCACTGGGCGTAGAGCTGCTTGTTGGGTGATTGGCGCAGGTTGATGACGTTCTTGCGTAGTTGTTGTTTCCAGGTGTCAACGGGCGTACCCGGCTTGGGTTTTGCGCCTTTCGGTGCTTCCGGACGTCTGTTATCGGGGTGTTCGTTGTAGGGGTCGTAGTCGTCGTTGAGACCCTCGTTGGGGTGACCGTCAGGGTAGCCGCCGGCGCCGCCGTCACCAAGATCGCTGTCACCGCAGGCTCCGTCGGAACAGTTGTCCAGGCCAGAGGGGTCACTGGTGGTGACGGGGGTGTTGTCGGCGTAGGTGTAGCCGTTCCAGCTTTGTGGGTCGGTGAGGTTGAAGACGGGGTCGACGCTGATGAAGCGGCCGGTGTTGGGGTCGTATTCGCGGGCGGATAGATGGGTGAGGCCGGTGCGGTCTTTGGTGCCGCCGACGAAGCCCTTGTCCATGGTGGTGGGCCAGGCGGGGGTGGTGGTGTCGCGGGGTTGGCCGTAGGGGGTTTGGCGGCGTTGGGTGAGTTTGGTGTTGTCGGCGGCGTCGATGGTGAGTTGGCTGGTGCCTTGGTGGTCTCCGGCCAGGAGGGTGACGCCGGCCGTGGTGCGTTGGGCGATGGTTTGGCCGTTGTGGCTGTAGTAGCGGGTCGCGGTCGGGCTGGCGCCGCTGGTTTTGGTGAGCGTGAGCTCCATGCCGGGCAGGTAGAGGGTGGTGGCGGTGGGGTCGCGGCGAATCAGGCGGTCGCCGTCGGGGGTATAGACGAAGGTGGTGTCGCCGTTGAGGCTGGTGTCGGTGTTGCCGGCGTCGGTGATCTTTTGGATCTCGTTTTCGGCGTCCCAGACGTAGGTTTGGGTGCGGTCCCCGATCTTGCGGGTTTGGGTGTTGCCGGCTTCGTCGTAGGTGTAGGTCTCGGTTGCGGCGGGGCCGGTATGGGGGCTGGTTCCGGTTTGGGTGACGGCGCCAAGCATGTGTCCGCGGACGCTGCCGCCGATGGTCTGGCCGTCGGGGCCCTTGTCTCCGGCGTAGGCGTAGTTGCGGGTGGCGGCCAGGCCGGTGGCGGTGTGGTGTTCTTCCTTGATGCGGCTGCCGTCGTCGGCGAACTGATAGCTGATCCGATAGGGGGCTGGGCCGCCTGCGATGGCGTAGTTGGGGTCGTTGGGGCAGGTGCCGCCGTTTTGGGCCCATGCCTCGGTGAGACGGCGTAGGTGGTCATAGCGGAAGCATTGGGTGTCGATGCCTCGGGTGCCGCCGTCGGTGGTGGGTGCGTTGGCGCGTGCGTCGTCGACGATGGAGCGGACGTTTCCGGCGTTGTCGTAGTCATAGGTGGCGTTGAGGTCGACGCCCGGGACGTCTTGGCGTTCCACCGCGATGGTCTTGAGCCGCTGGGTGACGTTCTGGTAGCCGTAGCTGAGCCAGGCCTTCTTGGCCCCGGCTTCCAGCTGGTATTGCTCGGGCTTGCCGGTCAGGGAGTACTGGGTGTGGGTGACGTAGGTGCTCAGCCCGGTGAGTGTGGTGGCGCGCTTGAGCTCGTCGTAGCCAGGTCTGACGACCTCAGACGCCAGGCCACCGGCGGCAGGGAGGCCGATGGATTGCACGGTGCCATCGGGGTTGTAGACGGTGTTGAAGGTATAGGAGCCGTTCAATCCCTTGGCGGCGCCGGGCAGCGTTTCCTCGGCGGGGATGGTGACGGTGGTGGTGGTCGGCCGGTTGAGGGCGTCATAGACGTCGACCTTGGAGGTGTACTCGTAAGTCTTGCCGTCCGGGCCCGGTGCCCACCGCGAGGCCGAGGTCAGCTGGCCGGCGCGGACGGTGTCATAGGTCCGGCTGGTGAGCAGTGGGCCGGTGGCAGAGCCGGAACGCGTTGCGGTCGTGCGGCCCAGGCCGTCGTAGCTGGTGAAGATCTTCTGTCCACGGGCGTCCTGGGTCCAGGACACGCGGTCGAACTCGTCATAGTGGATCGCGTCGGTGCCCCGGTCGGGGTCGATGCTGCCGGTCTTGCGTCCCAGCTGGTCGTAGTTGTACGTCCAGGTCTTGCCGCCCGGTCCGGTGATGGTCTTCAGGCGCCCTGCATGGTCATAGCCGTAGGTGCTGGTGTCGTTCTTGCCGTTGGGGCCGTGCTGGATGAGCTTGGTGGTGTTGCCGCGGGCGTCGGTGACGGTGGAGGTCGGGGTGCCGCCTTCGGGGGGTTGCACGTGGACGGTGTCGCCGCGGGGGTAGCTGGTGGTGGTCTGCCAGAGTGTGGCGGCGTCGCCGGCTCCGTCGGCGAGTTCCTCGGTCAAGACGCGGCCCAGGCCGTCGTAGGTGTAGCGGGTCTGGGCTTCGACCTGGCCGGGCTTCATCAACACCGGTTCGGGTGCACCGGTGGAGTGGTAGCTGGCGTAGGTGGACTGCACCTTGCCCACCGCATCGAAGAAAGTGTCGGTGACCAGCCGGCCGCCCTGCGGGCCGGGGTCTTGAGTCTGGCGGGCCCGCAGTGACGCGTCGTAGAGGGTGTATCCGTAGGGGGTCTGCCCGCCGGTGGAGGTGACGGTCCGCATCCCCACTGTAACGATCTTGTTCTCGGTGACCTGGTAGGTGTACTCGATATTGGGAATCGGGTTACGGTCCCGCGGCCGGTCCGGCAACCACACCTTGATCAGGCGGCCGAGGGGATCGTAGGCCAGATCGGTGCGCTTGGTACCGGCGTCGGTCTTGGCGGTCGGCTGTCCCCAGGCCGGCTGCAGGGTCTGGCTGGTCTCCAGCTTCCGGCTGGAAGCATTGGTGGGATCCACCGGCGGGGAGACGGTCTTGACGCTGGTGGTGAGTCCGGAGGTGTTCTCGACGTAGCTGGTGGTGGTCAACTGGCCCTTGGTATCCAGCATTTCCCGGGGGCGACCGAACACATCACGAAGCTGCGTCGTGGACAGGACTTGCTGACTGGCGGTGCTGCCGTCATGCGAGACAAGCCGCTTGCTCTGCTTGCTGTTGCCGTTGGCGTCGTAGGTGGTGGAGGTGTCGGAGACGGTGTGGTTCTGACGATCGGGATTCTGAACGCTGCAGCTTTGGGAGACCACATCCACCCGGGACGGGAACGACTTGAACCACCGGGTGTCGTTGTCGGCATACTCGGTCCGGGTACACCGATCGTCAGCGCCGGTCGCGGTGTCGCCTTGGTCGTCCTCCCAGACCTTCCTGCCCGTTTCTGTGTCGTAGCGGGTGTTGACGCGCGTCGTACGCCACGAGCCAGGCGCTCCCATCGCGGTGTGGGTGCTGCTGCTGTCCGCCGCTACAAGATTCGCGGTGACCGTGAACGTCGTTGTGCCCCACGGTCGGGTGCGCGAGGCCGTCTGGTGCTGCCAGGGCACGTTCAAGGTGACCGCGTGCGCGGGCCCGTCGGCGCCGTTGCGCACGACCTTCTTCAATTCGAAGCCGGCCAGTGATTCATGATCTTGATAAAGCAGATCCTGTCCGTTGCTGTGCACGGTGGATGCCTCGTCGGAGACCATGACCTCTTTTCGGCCGCCGCTGCGATTGCTCCAATCACCGTGCATGCCGCGCAGGTAGAGGTAGTCGGTCTGTGTCTTGGGGGCGTTGAGGCCACCGGTGGTGACGCTGACCTTGCCGTAGCCGCGCCACTGACCCCAGGTCTTGTACTTCTGCCTGGTCAGCCCGTCATCGTCGTCGAAGTGCCAGGCCGCTGGGCCCTGGTAGTCGTAGGCGGTCACTGTCTGCGGCGAGTAGCCGGTCCGGTCCACCTTGGCGGTGGAGGCCACCACGTACTTGTGGAACCAGTCCAGCGACGGATTCGCAAGCGAGCCGTGTTCCCACATCACCGGCATGCAGCGAGTGGTGTTGCTTTCCGGCTTGGGCTTGTTCTCCAGGGAGCAGTTGCCGCCTAGGTAGTTGACACTAAGCTGACCACCGTATTCGTCGTTGACGCCGACGATCCGGTATTTGTAGTAAGGGCCTTCGGTGTCGCCGAGCTTGTCGACCCGGTTGGGCATCTCCTTGTAGGCGAAGGTCGTCTTGGGCAGCTCGATCGGTGCTGCCGTGGTCGCTCCGCCGTGTCCGGTGTGTTGCACCGATGTCATCAGCAGTGAACGGTCGGCGTCGGCTTCGCCCCACTGGTGTGTCAGCGCCCAGGAATCCACGTCACAGTAGGCCTTGCCGCTGCACTTGGTCGTGTCGGCATTGGCGATCTGGGTGGTGACCTTGGTCAGCCGCTTGCGGGACCAGAAGGTCGGCGAGAGCGCACCGTGGCCCAGTTCGCAGTCCTGGGTGGAGCCGCAGTTGAGATACCAGGGAGTGTCCTGCCACAAACTGCGGTTGGTGTCGATCTTGGTTTCGGCGCAGTTGGCCATGTCCGCCGCCAAGCACCGCTCAGCGGTGTCGAACACCACCTTGGCCGGCGCCTTGGCAGACAACGTGTCCTTGCGCAGACCATAAGAGATGGTGGCCAGAGTCCCGCCCCGCACGTAGGGCGTCTGGTCGGAGGCCTTGAGGTTCCGCCCGTAGTGGTTGGTCTCGGAGGTGTAGGTGTAGGTGATGGCGTTGCCGTTGCGGTCCTCGACGTAGTCCAGGTTCCATCGCCAGGCCTGCTGACACCAGGAGTCCGCGAACCCGCTGCTCTTGTGGCAGGGATCGCTGCTGTCGTCGCCGTAGACCGGCGCGGTCCATGTCGACTTGGACCCACCGGGAATCTTCTTGTCGTATCCGAAGTAGTACTGGGTGCCGTCGGTGGTGGTGATCTTCCAGTACTCGTTGTCGTTGTCGCCGTTGTCGACGCCGGCATCGGTCAGCTTCTCGATCCGGGTGCCGTCATCGTTGCGCAGCCGCCACTTATTGGCCCCGGCCGGGATCAGCTCGCCACCCTTACCGTTCCAGCTGATGGTGGCGTTGTCATATCCCCAGCAGCGATCACCCGGATAGTTGACTCCGTCCTTTTTCGGAACGTCGTCGACATCCTTGTCGTCATCGTCTTCGCAGGTTTTGTAGCCACGCTCGATATAACCGGGCCACAACTCGAAACCGTCACCCGCCCATGAGGACTGATTGTTGGTGTTGGAGGTGCGGCCATCGATGCTGCCGGAGTTGTAGGACAGCGTTACGTTCGGCGTCAGGCTTCCCGGAACCGGAGGAACCCGCATCGGCTGGGACCATCGGAGCTCACCGGTCTGCGTTCCCACGTCGATCGTCGATGACGGCGCCAGCGAGGTCGCCTTGTAGTCACCCTTGTCGCTGGAGGTGTCGGGCTCAGCGGCCAACACGGTCGCCATCCCCGTCGCAGCGGCGGACGGCTCGGGAGCCGCGATCACGTCGGCGGACAGTGTCCGATGTTCGGTGTCGTTGAGAGTCTGGATCGGGGTGGCGGTTCGGCATTGCGGTCGGCTGGGTGTGGTGAGCACGCAGGCGGGATACTGCACCAGCCGTAGCGAGGATCCGTAGGATCCGCCGAAAGCAGTCGCGAACTCCGAATAGTCCAGGCCCACCTTGAGCAAGCCATCTCGCAGCGGGCCGGCAGGGGGCGTGTCCGTACGGCCAACGGTGAACACGACACCCGTCAATCCGGCCTTCTCAGTAGCGGACCGATCAACAATGCGCACTCGGGCACGTCCGGCTACCTCGCCGGAAGCACCCGTTGGCAGCCGCTTGACTGACCGGGAATCTGGGGCAGCCACCCATACTGGCGTCCTGCCGG
The DNA here is from genome assembly GCF_043198015.1 of Spirillospora sp. NPDC048911. Lineage (NCBI taxonomy): Bacteria > Bacillati > Actinomycetota > Actinomycetes > Streptosporangiales > Thermomonosporaceae > Spirillospora > Spirillospora sp. NPDC048911. The sequence goes on from NZ_JBICUD010000003.1 coordinate 762,168, forward strand.
CACGCACTGCACCTGATGAGCCGCGCTTGGCCGTAGTTGCTGCGCCGGGGACAACGACTTCGGCCGAGCCCGGTTTTGGCCAGGACGGAGACGGCAGCGGTGCCCGGGTGAACGCCTTGGGACTGGACAGGCGTGGCTTGGTCCGCAGAGGTGTGGTCTTGACCGACCGGTCGGCCGACTTGACCTTCGGGCGGCCTGGGGCATCGTCGGCCTGGGCGGGCGGCGCCACGAACAACCCAGCGCTCAGCCCGATGGCCGTTCCCAGCGCGACGGTCCGGAGCATGCCGGCTCGGCCCGACAGCATCATGTGCCCACGCTTGCTCACTGCAGCCTCCATGCCGCATGTGCACCCTGCAAAGGTGCAACAAGACGTTGTCGTTGGGGGAAGAGCCGGGTCGCTTACGGCTTGGCCAGGCAACCGGCGGGGCTCTGCTGCTCAGTCGGGTTCGCCAGGCAGCCGATCTGGGTCATGCCAAGCGCTCCCTGGAAAGCCCAGACGTCATCGATGAGACCGGGAAAGAACTCTCCGATGGTGTTGTTGTTCTTGGTGGCGCCGATCCGGAGTTCCTTCGTGCCGGCGAACGAAGGAACGCCCTTGAGCTCTGAAATCCTCTGGGCGAACTGACCGTTGACGTAGAGCGTCATCGTGTCGGATGTGGCCTCGTACACCAGCGCCAGGTGGTCGGCTGCTTGGTCACCGAAGACGACCTTGCTGGACGGGTGAAAGGTCCGATTCCAGGTGACATCCGCCGCCTGGTCCTTGTCGGGCATCTCGATCTGCCAGCCGCCCTTGTCGACCTGGGTCGGGCTTTCGGGATCTGCGGGGTCGGTCCCCTTGAACGCGCGGGGGTGCCAGCGCACCGTGAACGCGCTGTTAACCGCCCCGGACTGGGAGAACACCGCCGCCGTCGCGGTGGGGCCTGGGTTGTTGAGATCGTCGGCGTCCGGGTTGTGGTCGGGTGTGGCCCATCCGGTGATGGTGAAGCTCTCGTCGGTGTTCACCACCGGACCCGAGGTGGTCGCGAACGCTTTGGCTGTCGCCGGCAACCACAGGCCGCCCTTGCCGTCACCGATCCGTCCGTCCTGGGCGGGTGGCCGGAATTCAGGTCCTGGGCCGCTGAGTGCCAGCGGATGCTGGTTTCCGATCTCGTCGGTGGGGCTGCTCAGCTTCCACCATGCCTTTACCTGCGCCGGTGAATCGGCGAGTTTCATGACCTCATCGTTAGTAACGATGCGGCCGAAGACGCGAACGTCGTCAACCTCACCCGGCCACATTTCCGCGGGCGCCTGGTTCACCAAGGATCGGCCGATAGCGACCTTCCTAGCGCCGGCCACAAGAGGAGCAGCGACCTGGGTCGGCGCTGATTGGAGCTTGCCATTGACGTAAAGACGGGTCTGGCCACGGTAGGCGTCGTACACCCCGACCAAATGGGTCCATTCATTCAGTTGTGGAGGAGCGTCCGACAGGGTGCGGGCTGATCCGGCCAGAGAAAAGTTCCACCGGTCTTCGGCGATCGAGTACTGCAGCCATGCGTGGGTCGTCGTGCCGTCGTCAAGGCTGACGGCGTTCCGGTAATTGACCTTTTCGGTGAGCTTCACCCATGCCGACACCGAGAAGCTCTGCGAGGCCTCTACCACTCCGGCGGTCGTCTCGGCGTAGTCAGTGGCACCGTTCAAGACCAAGGACTCACCGACCTTGCCGCCGAGGTCAGGACTGATCTTGGCGCCGCCGCGCATCGAAGCGGGATGCCCGTTGCCCGAACTGTCCCGGAGTTCGCCATCCGGCTCCTGATCAGTAGCCTTATCTAGCGGCCAGGCCCCACTATTGGGTTTGCCCTCGGCCACGCGGTAGGGATAGGGATTCTTTTCGCTGGGCATGTCGACCAGGTCCACTGCCTCAACGGCCAAGGACTTGGATCCGCCGGTCTCGGGCAGCACATCCACGACCGCAGTGCCATCCGCAGCGGCAGGAACCCATGCCCGCTGACCGGCACCGTTGGTGTACCAGTAGCCCTTCAACTTGTCCACAGGCCTACCCGGCTCGACACCTGGGGACAACTTGAACCGCCCGTACTGACCGACTCCGTCACTCCAGGGCGCGTTGGTGTCCTGTGGGTCGGTCATCGGATAGCGCCCGTCCTGGGATATCACGTTAGGCCGGGGCGGTTTGGTGTGGTCGTAGATGAAAACGCACCACCGCGCATCAGGGTTCTGCCAGACTATTTCGCCATCCGAACCACTCTGCACATTGCTCCAGGGGCTGACGCCCTGGTTGACATACTTCCCGTCCACGAGCCTCTGATCCCAGGCACGCACACGCCATGAGATGTCCTTGTTCTCAGGTATTGCGAGGGAGTCAAGTGCCTCGGTCTCGAACTTGCTGCCCTTGGGTTTCACGTCCGTCCAGTAAGTACGTTGCTTAGCTCCGTCCCACCAGACTTCAAATTCACCCTTCAGCAATTCATTTTTTGCACTCGTGTCCCGCAAGTATGCACTGAGCCGCATCCCGGACTTCTTGCGGATGTAATCTCTACGTGGATCTCTGAAGCCGCGGCAGACGTGCCCGAAGCCTTCAGAGACCGTTTGCAGTTCGTTGGCGTTCGGCTGGTTCGGGGGAAGGTTGTATTCGACGCGCAGCACTGGCGCGAAGGCAGGCTCTGAACCGCCTTGGAATCGCTTCCAGTAGCTCAAATTGCTTTCGTTCGGGGATTTGAGCCCCAACGTGATCGTTGACCAGTACCCGTCCGCGGATCGCTGGACGGTATCACGTAGGCTCGCGCTGGAGGACGACACCGGTCCTTGGCCGATGTTGGGCCCGCCCTTGTTGCTGGTGAAGGCGTGCAGCTTCTTCTGCCAAAACCCCGTCGACCCCGTGGAACTTGAGTTCCCCCACGTCATTCCACCGTTGATCACCTTGGTGAGCCACAACTCGACCGGCGTCAACTCCCCGTTGTAGTTAAGCGTCTGATATGCCTGGAACTCAGCGGTCAGTATGTTGTAGCCATTGAACACATGCGAGGGGAACTGAAAGAGCAGCCGCTTCTTCAGACCGTTGCCGCAGTCCCCCATCCCGACACCGCTCTGATGGCAATAGCCCACACCCTGACCCTTGCGGACCGTGGTGCCGGCCTTGTACTCGGTCGGAAAGTTGATCAACGTGGGCTGGCTGTCAGAAATCATCGCCCACTTGTTCGGCTTCGGCGAATGAACATCCGGATCGATCGTCAGCGGAAAGTCCGCAGCCGGATCACGCAGCAGCCCCTGATCAGGCTCCAGCACCAGCGAATCCCGGTCTACCACGGCCTTCACCGGGGCGGTCCGGCCCTCACCGGAATCAGAGCCCGCTTCAGCCGATCCGGTTCGCCGCGGCGCTGCCGAAGGCACAACTGGAGTCCGACCAGTTGATTCCCACATCACCGGAGCCGGTGCTTGAAACACCAGACCACCCGACGTGGGATCCACCGCATGAACTTCGCCCGACCCGGTCGTCTTGAGCTCCACCGTGGAGGTCGCCAGTCCGAGATCAATCTTCGCCAGCCGTGGGTCTTTGGCCGCCTCAGCCGTCTTCACCACCAGCCGGTGCGAGAACCCGTCCGCAGTCGCGATCAGCTGCAGATCGACATCCTTGAACACCTCATAGGTGGCGGTGTTCTCCTCCACTCGTGGAGCCGGCAGGACGCCGTACGGCCACGACAACGCCAGCCTGTGCCCCCCGCGCTCCATCCACGCGAACGGACCGTTCCCGCCCATCGAGAAGCCCACGTCCGCTGCTGCAGCGGCCGGAACCAGCATGTCCCCCCGACGCTGCAAGCTGGTGTCGATCGGCACCCACTTCCCGTCCTTCGGCGCGCGGATCGAGTTGACCGCGATCGTCGCCGTCAACGTCCCCGTCGGGTTCGCCATGATCTCCTGGGTGTAACCCGTTTTCGACAGCACCTGGACCGGCTTGCCGGTGCGCTCGGCCTCCGTCAGCGCCGCAGTCTCAGTCGGCGCGACACCGTCCCCACCAGCGCCGGTCACGGCCGCACTTGCAGCCGAAACAGGACTTTGGAGCACGCCGCTAAGCATCACCACCGACGTGACTGCGGTAATCGCGCGTGACCGCCAGCCAGACAAGAGCCCGAAACCGAAATTTGGACACGACATAAGCGCACCGCGACGACCGCCCACAAGCACCCCTGCGTTAGGAAAAGACGCCATAAAGCGCACTTAACGTAACGTCACAATGATCAGTCAGGAAGATCGAAGTTCCAAGAGAATCTGTGATGGTCACCACACTCCCCTCGGTCAACCAAGCCGATGACCAGTGCGTCCGCGCGAGCGCACTCGTAAGCACTCCTCAACAGCCAGCCACATGATCACTCACAGTGACCGGGGCGCGTTTCGGGCAAGAACTTGACCGATAGGACAGGTCAGCAACGAACCGCACCTCGCTAGTGTCGTGAGTCGTTAATTCATTGGCAGTATGCGGCGAGGGGTTGCGAGGATCTCGTCAGCGGTCTTGGTCCAGACGAATGGCTTGGGGTCGGCGTTCCATTCGTTGATCCACTTGCGGATGTCGGCTTCGAGTTCGGTGACGCTGCGGTGCGCCGAGCGGCGGAGTTTGCGGTTGGTCAGTTCGGCGAACCAGCGTTCCACCAGGTTCAGCCACGAGCTGCTGGTCGGGGTGAAGTGCAGGTGGAAGCGTGGGTGGCGCAGCAGCCATTGCTTGACCGCGGGAGTTTTGTGGGTGGCGTAGTTGTCCAGCACCAGGTGCAGGTCGAGGTCTTGGGGGACGGCGGCGTCGATCAGCTTCAGGAACCGCAGGAACTCCTGGTGGCGGTGCCGGCGGTAGTGCTGGGCGATCACCGAGCCGCTGCCGAGGTCGAAGGCGGCGAACAGACTGGTGGTGCCGTGCCGAACGTAGTCGTGGGTGGCGCGCTCGGGCGTGGTGGGCATGATCGGCAGGATCGGGGCGGTGCGGTCGATCGCCTGGATCTGGCTCTTCTCGTCCACCGCGAGCACCAGGGCATTGTCGGGTGGGCTCATGTACAGCCCGACGACGTCGCGGACCTTGTCCACAAACTGCGGATCGGTCGACAGCTTCCAGCTCTGCACCGCGTGCGGCTTGAGTCCGAACGCCCGCCAGATCCGCGACACGGCCGACTGCGACATGCCGGTGGCCGACGCCATCGATCGAGTCGACCAGTGCGTGTCCTGTCCGGGTGTCTCTTCCAAAGTCTTGGTGATGACCTGCTCGATCTGGTCATCGGTGACCGTGCGCGGACGACCGGGACGAGGCTCGTCCGACAGACCCTCCAACCGATCGGCCGCAAACCGCGCACGCCACTTCGACACCGTGTTCCGCGACACCCCAACATCCCGCGCGACATCACCGATCGTGCCGCCCTCAGCGCACCGCAACACGATCCGGGCTCTCAGCGCCAACGCCTGGGACGTCTTGCGCCGGCGCGACCACCCGGTCAACACCGATCGTTCCTCGTCGGACAACACCAACGGCTCAAGCATCGGACTCGGCATCACCACAGCCTACCGACTAACAACGAACTAATGACTCAGAACACTAGTTCTTTGCCCTGGACGGACTCATTTCCGAGAGTTGATAGTGACTTGCACGATGGCGCTCATGCAATTGAGAGGGGGCACAGCGACGATCGTGCCCGGGTTAGCGCATCTGGCCGAGACTTTCCAGCCCGGCTATTCGGAGGCAGCGCCAGATCGGATACGGCAGCCGAAATTAGAATTCAAGACACGACCCGGACCAGCAGAAGATCGATAACATATGAGACAACATCTGCAGCACGTAAGGTTGTGACGTCGCGTCACTACCTTGTCGCGGATCGCCATATTGGCCTATTTCGCCGCCGACGGCCGGGGCGTGGCCCGCCTCCGTCGCGGCAGCCTCCCGCCAGCGCCTGATCGCCCTTGACGTCTCGCGCGAACGCCCGCCAGACCGACGCTAAGACCCGCCGACTTCGTTCCCTCGGGGTCCTCGGAATCCCGCACGACGATCAATTGGAGCAGGGCTGCGATTCTCCGAGGATACGAAAGTGAGCGCAGTTTCCGTTCTTTCGGAGAATACGCCGATCACTGTATCGCTTTGTGGACGATAGCCGGAGTTTGAGCGGTGCTCAGCCGTGATAGATGAGATCTCCCGGTTAGTCGCGGCGTGTGTCGTGGTTGTCCGAGCGGTTAGGCCCGCTCGGACCACTCGGGGTTACTTTTGCTGGCAGTTGCCGGTGAAGCGGTGGGTCCGGGCGGTGGGGCCGGCCATGAAGTCGCTGATGACCTTGATGCCGGTGAACTCGCGGTCGTCGGGGCGGTTGATGACGGACTGGCGGAAGGCGGAGGTGTTGGCGTCGCCGGAGAAGTTGCCGGCGGCGCTGGGGAGCATGCCTTCGTAGTCGACCACTGAGGTTTGTTTGAGGGCTTCTAGGAGGCCCTCACGGGTGAGGTCTTTGTTTTCGGCTGCTTTTTGCAGGACTGCTTTGAGGGGGTAGGACGAGACCCAGCCTGAGGTGTAGTTGTCGTTGGGGTCGACGGAGCCCAGGGCTGCGCGCATCGCGGTGTGGCCTGGGGAGTCGGTGGCGAAGGGCTTCCAGGGGGCCGTCTGGAGGTAGCGGGCCTTGAGGGCGCGGGCGGCGCGGTTCTTGAGGAGGGTCTTGTCCCAGGTGGGGTTCGAGCCGAAGAACCGGCCGTCGTAACCGGAGGACACTGATTCGCCCACGATGGTGGCGGCGTCGGCTGGGCCGGTGGTGACGATGACCAGGTCTGGTTTCTGGGCGAGGATCGCGGTGATGCCGGCTTGTGGCTCGCCCTGGACGACCTCGACGTCGGTGAAGGTCAGGTCGTGGGCTTTGGCTGCGATCTGGGCGCCCGCGGCCGCGTCGCCGCCGTAGTCGCCCGGGTAGTGCACGGACATCACCTTCTTGAGGCGGGTCCGCTGGGAGGTGTAGTCGATCGCGTTCATCGCCTCGTAGCAGTAGCTGGCGCCCGATTCGAGGATGACGTCCTCGGCGTCCCACTTGGAGGCCCAGGACGCGGGGACCGCGATCATCTTGGACGAGCGGAGGTCGGGCAGGATCGCGTCGGTCATGGGAGAGCCGAGCGTCTGGGCCAGGGCCAGCACCTTGCCCTTGATCTCGTTGTGGGCGCGGCGGTGCACCTCGATGTCGTACCGGTTGTCGCGGACGTAGGTGACGACGTCGACGTCGTAGCCCTTGATGCCGCCCTGCTGGTTGACCCGCTGCCAGAACTTCTGCTCGGCCTGCGTCATGGGCCCGCCGAGATCCTTGAACGGGCCGGTCGTGAGGTCGGAGATGATCCCCAGGTAGATGCAGCCGTTCTTCTTGTTGACCGCGTTCGGGCAGGGCTCCTTGGTCACCCCGGGGCCGGTGGCGTGCGCGTCCGACGACCCGGCGCAGCCGGTGAGCGCCGCCGTGAGGAGCGCGGCGGCGGCCAGGGCCCTGAGCACGGAGGTCCTAGAGCGCACGGAGTCCATCGATCACTTCCTTGAGTAGGCGTTTGTCGGGAGCGGCGGCCACGGCGGGCCGGCGGATGTCGACCAGCCCGCGGTCGGACAGGTCGCCCAGCAGGATCCGCACCAGCCCCAGCGGCAGCCCGAGGGCCGCGGCCACGTCCGCCACCGACTGCGGGCGGACGCACAGCATGAGGATCGACTCGTCCTCGGGCGTCAGCGTCCGGGGGTCGGGCATGCCCACCTCGGCGGTCACGATGACGGCGATGAGGTCCAGTCCCTGGTGCGCTGACCGCGTCCGTCCCCTGGCCATGGCGAACGGGCGCACGACCGGTCCCGCCGCGTCATCGACCCACAGTTCGTCTTCCGGGCCGGCCATGTGTCACCTCGCCGCTTGGCCGTTGCACGACCGCCGGTCATTCATCGTCGGCCGTCCCGTCCCTGTCGTTGTCCGGGGTGGGCTCGGCCCTGCCGCGCTGCCAGCCCTGCTGCATGGCCGTCATGAGCGACCGGGTCCGTTCGGGGGACGGCGGCGGCGCGACGCCGCCGGCGGGCGGCGGCGTGTCGCCGTAGGCGGCCTGGGCGGCCTTGGCCTGGGCGGCGGCCTTGGCTTCGGCCTTGGCCTTGGCCTCGCGGCGGAGCTGGGGGGCGAGGTGCGCCTGCCGCTGGCGGCTCGGGAGCGCCGGCATCGGGGCGGCCGATCCCTCGGGCGGCGCGGTGCCGAGGGTCGCCGGATGGGCGACGACCGTGGCGGTGGTGGTCGCGGGCGGCGGCATGGCGATCGGCGGATCGTCGGGTTGCGCGCCCTCGGGCAGCGCTCCGGCGGTGGTCTCGGCCAGCAGGTTGCCGGGGATCAGGACGATGGCCATCACGCCCCCGTACGGGGAGCCGCGCAGCGTGACCTTGATGTCGTGCCGTTCGGCCAGCCGGGTGACCACCGAGAAGCCGAGGCGGGCGCTGTCCTGGAAGTCGAGGGCCGAGGGTTTGCGGAGCCGTTCGTTGATCTCGGCGAGGGTCTCGGGCGGGATGCCGAGGCCGCGGTCCTCGATCTCGAAGACGAACCCGTGGGCGGCGGGCTGGCCGGTCACCCGCACCATCGTCTCGGACGGGGAGAACGAGAGCGCGTTCTCGATCAGCTCGGCGAGCAGGTGGATGACGTCGGCGACGGCGCGGCCGTGGATGGCGAGCCGCGGCATGTTGAGCACCTCGACGCGCGTGTAGTCCTCGACCTCGGCGGTCGCGGCGCGGGCCACGTCGATGAGGCGGACGGGCCGGCGCCAGGTCCGCCCGGCGGGCCGGCCCGACAGGATGACCAGGCCCTCGGCGTGGCGGCGCATGCGGGTGGCGACGTGGTCGAGCTCGTAGAGCCGTTCGAGCTGGTCGGGGTCCTCCACGTGCCGCTGCATGGTCTCGAGCATCCCGAGCAGCCGCTGCAGGAGCGCCTGGTTGCGGCGGGCCAGGTTGATCAGGATCTCGCCGAGCCGCTGGTGGGCCATCGCCTCGCTGGCGCCCGCCCGCACGACCGCGCGCCGGGCCTCGGTGAACGCGCCGTCGATCTGGTTGATCTCGCTGATCGTGAACTCGGTGGCGGGCGCGTCGTCGGTGACCTCCTGGCCGGTGCGCGCGAGCTCGCTGATGCGCGGGAGCCGTTCGCTGGTGAACGCGTGCATCGAGGCGGCGACGCTGCGGCTCTCGCGGATCAGCCGGCGGCCGACGCGGAACGCGACGACGATCGAGATGGCGATCGCGAGCAGCCCGAGGCCGCCCGCCAGCGAGAGCCGGATGAGCACGCCGGTCGCCTGGTCCTTGGCCTGCTGGGTGTTGCGCGCGCGGAGGTCCGAGGTGAGGGCGGCCAGCTGCGCGCTGACGGACTCGGTGGCCGTGCGCCACGCGCCGACGTCGACCGGCGGGCGCTTGCCGGTGCGCCCGAGCTGCATCATGCGGTCTTCGAGATCGCGGAAGCGCGCGTTCTCCTTGCCGGTGACGATCTGCCGGTAGCGCACCTGGGCCGCCGCGGGCAGCGACCGCGCGGCCTCCTCGAACATGAAGCGCTGCGCGCCGGCCGTCCGCATGAACTGCAGGTACTCGACCTCGGCGAGCTTGCCGGCGGCGAGCGCCCCGGTGACGAGGGCGTCCTCACGGGCGAGGTTCTCGCGGGCACGGTCCAACGCGACGAGGACGCGGGCGTCGCGGACGAGCTCGCGGTCGTCCGGGTACACCTCGTCGAAGATCACCGAGGCCTGGTCGATCAGCTCGTTGAACCGGCCGAGCGCCTGCGGCCGGTCGATGTCCTCCTTGTCGACCGACGTGCGCAGGCCTTCGAGCTGTTCGAGCAGCCGGACGACCGTGCCCATCTGGCGCCAGGCGGCGTCGGTGGTGGCGCCGCGGACGTCGCCGTCCTTCGCCGACGCGCGGAAGACGGCCGCGACGCGGTTGGTCTTGGCGCGCTGCGCATCCAGTCCGGCCCGGCCGATCGTGGCGTCGTCACCGAGGTGCGCCACCGACATCCGCCGCTCGTCCTGCAGCGCGGCGATCAGCTCGGTCGTGGGCGTGACCACCTTGCTGTCGAACGTCTCGGCCCGCACCAGCCGGAGGCTGTCGCGGAGGGTGACGGTCGCGGCGTACGCCCAGAGGGCCACCAGCGCCGTGATCGGCGCGATCAGCAGAATGATGATCTTTGTCTGGATCGAATGCGCTCTTCTGGTCATCCGGCCCTCGTGTCCCCGGCGAAAGATCAACAAAGTCGATGCGGCCGCATATGACGCAGGTCACATCAGTAGCGGGACGCTACTCCTGACTTTTACGACGCGAAGGGAGAATCGAGGTAGGACGGGCAATTGTTACTTCCTCGACACATGCCTGTACGTACCGGGCGCCCGATCTTGTCGGTCGACGCGGGTCAGGTCCAGCGACTGGGCGATGACCGTTCGCTGGATCTCCGACGTCCCTTCGTAGACGCGCAACGAGCGAACCTGCCGGTAGAGACGTTCGGTCGGCGCGTCCGCCACCAGCCCCGCCGCGCCGTGGATCTGCACGGCGGCGTCGACGATCTCCTGAGCGGACTCGGTGGCGTAGAGCTTAGCGATACTCGAATGCCTGGTGAAGCGGCGGCGGCCATTGTCCAGCTCCCAGGCCGCGCGGGCGACGAGCAGCGCGGCGGCGTTGAGCTTGACGTCCATGTCGGCCAGCGTGGCCCGGACGGTCGGCAGGTCGATCAGCCGGCCGTCGTAGATCGGGCGCCGTGCGGCCCGCGCGAGCGCCTCGTCCATGGCGCGGCGCGCGAATCCCAGCGCGGCGGCCCCGACGGTCATGCGGAAACGGTCGAGGACCTCCATCGCGATCACGAAGCCGTGGCCGGGACGGCCGAGCACGCTGTCGGCGGGGAGCCTGCAATTTTCGAAGGACAGGTGCGCGAACGCGCGCGGAGCGATCGTCCGGATCCGGTCGTGGATCCTGAGCCCGGGCGTCGTCGCCGGGACGAGGAAGGCCGACAGCCCGAGGGCCCCGGGGCCTTCGCCCGTACGGGCGATCACGGTGTAGAGATCGGCGATGCCGCCGTTGGCGACCCAGGCCTTGCGGCCGTTGAGCACGTACCCGTCGTCCACGCGATCGGCGCGGAGCTGAAGGGCCGCCACGTCCGAGCCCGCCTGCTCCTCGGAGAGCGCGAACGCGGCGACCTGCGAGGCGTTGGCCAGGCCCGGGAGATGCCGCTCCCGCTGCGCGGCGGAGGCGTGGCGGGGGAGGGGCGTCGCGGCGAGGGCCTGAATGGAGAACGCGTAGTCCGCGAGGTCGTCGGCGTAGGCGAGCCCTTCACGGCGGAGGCAGAGCGACCGGAAGTCCGGGGCCTCGCTCTCGTTGAGGTAGGCGAACCAGCCGTCCTCGCCGAGCGCCCGGATGATGCCCAGCTCGGTCTTCTCCGGGTCGGCCTCGGCGTCCGCCCAGAGACCGGCGTGCTCCGCAGTCCAGGCGGTGATCTCCTCGGCCAGCGTCCGGTGCCGGTCCTCGTAGAACGGGAGGGCCAGGATCTCGTCGTCGAACGGGAACGCCATCAGATCACCAGCTCCGCTTCGGCGTTCTCCCGCAGCGAGGCGACGAGCTGGTGCTCGGTGAAGAAGGCGAACGAGGCGTACCCGCGCCAGATCCGCCGCCACTCCTCCTGGACCGCCACGGCGCCGTGGTCGCGCTCCACCTCGTCCAGATAGGTGGTGATCACGTCCACGGCCTGGCGCGTATGGCCGGTCGAGACGTTGTCGATGGACAGATGGGCGTCCTCGTAGGCGGTGTCGAAGCCGTGCGCGCGCAGCTTCTCGATCTCGTGCATGCGCAGCTCGCCGAGCCCGTACATCTCGATCGCGAGGTTGTAGCCGAGGATCTCGCAGTAGAACGAGTCCGGGAACAGCCCCAGGCAGAGCTGGCCGATCGCGAAGAAGTAGTGGCTGTCCGGGAGCTCCTCCTGGTCCTTGAACGCGGCGTCGCGGACGTGCGGCAGGCCGATCGACATGCTCTCCATCACCTGGTGGATCAGCGTGATGTGGTTCTTGCGGACCTCGCCGCGGCCCATCTCGTCGGCGTAGATCGCGAACATGAGCTCGTCGCTGCGCCGCCGGTCGTGGCCGGTGTTGCCGACGCGATGCGCCCACGCGGCCTCGATCAGGTTGCCCAGCGCCATCGTCTTCTGGTGGAAGACGACCTGCTCGCGGTCGGGGATCTCGGCGAGCGGCTCGTAGGGGTTGACGAGCTTGTCCCAGTAGATCGTCTCGACTCGCGCGCGGAGGGCGTCCGGCGTGTAGTCGAACCAGCTCGCGTCGGTGTGGCGGCCGGCGGCGCCGTGGATGAGCAGGACGTCCCCGTCGGCGAAGCCCTCGCGGGCGCGCTCCTTGGCCCTGGCCAGGGTGTTGGGGAAGTGCTCGATGTTGACGAGGCGGTAGAGGAACTCTCGGTCGTCGAGCGCCGGAAGCTCTGCGTGGATCACGTCGGGCGGCGCGCTGGTCTCGACGGCCGTGCGCCACCGGCGGGCCTGGACGTCGCCGACCCTGTTGACCGGGAGCTCGATCGGCGGCAGGTCGGCCTCGGGAACCGGCCACCGGCCGCCTCCGGCGGCGGACCCACCACCGCCTCCGGTGGCATGGACCTCCGCGACCCACGCGGTCAGGACGGCGGACTCGTGCTCGTCGAAGATCGCGAACATCGGGCCGCCGAACTTGATGGCGTCCAGGAAACGGCAGCCCCCGCCGGGCCGCGGCTTGAGGTGGGGCGTCCGCCGGAAGCGGGTGAGGAAGTCCGCAGCGTCGAAGTCGGGGGCCGCGAACGTCTCGGTGAGCGGGCTTCCCGCGACGCGGATGTCCCGGTGGAGCAGTCCCGCGTAGGGGGCGTGCCGCGCGACGATCTCGGCGGCGCGCGCGCCGAGCGACAACCCGGCGCGCCAGCCCGCGAGCTCGCCGAGCATCGCCACGTGCTCGTGCTCCAGGTCGAGGACGCGGCGCACGGCCGCCAACAGCCGAGCCCTTTCGGCCGGGCCGTGCGGGGATTCGCACGTCAGGTCGAGGTATTCGGCGAGGACGTCGCGGAGCCGGTCTTCCGGGAGCGCTGGGGCGAGGCCGTTGAGGAGATCGTCCGTGCCGAGGGCGTGGAACGCGTAGTGGACGCCGACCACCTCGGGAAGGAAGCTCGCCGGAAGCCGTCCGAGCGCGAGGTAGAAATTGGCGTGCAGCGCGGTCAGCGGGCGGGCCTGCGCCTTGTCGAGGAAGTCGGCCGCGGTGAGGGCGGGCAGGTGGATCCCGGCGTCCTCCAGGGCTCTGCGGCGGCGCCTGTGAACGGATCGGCCCGCTTTTCCTTCGCCGCGCAAGACGAAATGTTGCTCGAAGAGGCGGTTGACGAGGACGGACGGCTGCGTGGCGGGCTGGGAGAGGGTGTCCAGCCAGCACCCGCCGACGAGCCCGAGCGGAGCGCGCTGGCGCGCCACCGCCTCGCGCAGGGCCGGTTCGAGCTCGGTGAGGGCCTTGATGGTCGGCTCCAACTCGGCACGGACGGCTCGTACCTCTGCCGCGATGCCGTCCGCGTCCACGCTCTGCTCTTCGAGGCCCTCGCCGCCATCGGGCAGGGGCAGGAAGGCGTGGAGGACGCGCCGGGAGGCCAGCAACATCGCCTCCGACTCCTGGTCGCGCAGCAGCCGGTGGAAGATCGCCTCGGGACCGGCGTCCAGCAACGCGGTCGCCTCGGCCGCGGCTTCCGGGCTGAACTCGAACGTCGTCAACGGCAAGGAGGTCAGCAGGTCCGGCAACGTGAAGGTGGGGAGCGACATCGTCGGCCCTCCGTTCAAAGTGATGTTGCGGCTAGGGCCTCAGGGGCTCAAGCGGCTCAAGGGGTTCAAGGGGTTCAAGGGGTTCAAGGGGTGATGTTGCGGAGCAGGACACCGATGCGCGAGCCCGGGACGCTCGCCGCCAGGAGGTAGTGGCGGCCGGGCGGCAGCGGCTCGGCCTCGGCCCGGTCGACCAGGTTGATGATCGGGTCCGCCGCGAAGCAGTGCCCGATGCGCGCGATGTTGCCGGTGTAGAGCTGCGCGGGCACGAAGCCCGCCTGCATCTCCTTCAGCGTGACGATGGGCCGGAAGATGTTGGAGTGGCAGAGCCCCGCCACGTCCTCGACCGTCAGGCCGCGCGGCTTGAGCACCCGGTCGTTCACCTCGCGGGAGAGGTCGGAGTCGATCTCGTTCGCCCAGCCGAGCCGGTGGATGTCGTGCGCCGCCGCGCACCCCGCGAACTCGAAGACGGTGTCCCCGCCGGAACCCGAGCCTGCGCACGCGCCGTCCTCCCGTGCGTCCATCACCAGGCAGCTCGCGGCGCCGTCGCTGAAGAGCGCGAACTTCTCGACCCTGTCGTTCGCCTCGGCGCGGTCGGCGGTGATGACCAGCACCCGCCGGTGCCGGCCCCCGGCGACCATGGCCTCGGCGATCTGGAGCGCGGCGAGCAGGTTGACGCACCGGCCCAGCGTCACGCCCGCGAAGTCGGCGTGCTCCAGCCCGATCCCGGTCATGATCGTCTGCACGAAGTCCCCGTGGTCGCGGGTGTCGGCCGGGAGCCGGGTCGAGCAGAGCACGAGCGCGTCGACGGCGGCGGGGTCGAGCCCGGCGGCGCGCAGGGTCGCCGTCCCGGTCTCGACGGCCATCGCCGGGACGCCCTTCTCGGTGCGGCGGATGTTGCCCCAGCCCCAGAAGCTCGGTTTGGGGAGGATGCGGAACTCCTCGATGCGTTCCGCGAGGTTGGGGATCGTGGCGTGATCCTCTTCGAACTCCCCCAGGACGTAGCGAGGTGCCCGGAGCCGCACGGCCGCGTCGGTCATGGCTGAATCACCCCGTCGCTAGATCACTTCGATGTGGTCGGCGGCGGTGAGCGGGCGCAGCACGTCGAGGACCTTCGCCGGGTCCCGGTCGAGGTAGAAGTGATCGCCCTCGGGCCAGTGCAGGTGGACGCCCGCCTCGCTCTCGTGCCGCCAGTCCTCGACGCCCGCGCGGTCGACGTGCGGGTCGTCCCGTCCGCAGATCACCGAGAGCGGGACGGTCAGCGGCGGCGCGGCCGTGTAGCGGTACGCCGCGAAAAGCCGCACGTCATCGCGGAGGTCGGCGAGCAGGAGATCCTGCACCTCGCGATCGGCCGCGCTGAATTCCGCGGGCAAGCCCAGGAACTCGGCCGCCGCCTCCGCGAACGCCTGGCCGTGGTTGCCGTCGGACCAGGTGATGTAGGCGGACGGATTGTGGCGCGGCGCGGTGCAACCGGAGACGACCAGCTGCCTGAGGCCGCCGGAGCCGTCGCCGTCGAGCCGCCGCGCCACCTCGAACGCCATGATCGCGCCCATGCTGTGGCCGAAGAGCAGGTAGGGACGGTCGGCCGTGTCCGTGATCTCGGCCGCGACCGTGTCGGCCACGGCGGCGAGGGACTCCGGTGGCGGCTCCTCGGCCCGGTGCCATCGTCCCGGCAGGCAGACGGCCGTGACCTGCGCGGCGTCGGCGAGGAGCGGCCGCCATTCCAGGAAGGCCCGCGGATCACCGCCCGCGGGCGGGAAGCAGTAGACCCGCACCGGAGGCGGCTCTGCCGCCTCCGGTGACAGAAGCCAGCGGTCGTCCGCCATCTCCGGCGTCACCTCTGCCCGGCCGCCGGAGCGGAACCGGACTCGGCGGTGGATCCGGACGCGGGAGCGGTCGCCGAAGTGGTCGCCGCCCGGGTGCCGGAGGGCGGTCCGGCGCCTGCCTCAGCTTCGGGTCCGGCCGCGGCCGGAGCGGTCGGCTCACCCGCAGCGGTCGCTTCGGCCGCGGCCGCAGACTCAGCCGGGGCCTCGGCCTGGGCGGGACGGGAGCGCGGCTTGCTCCTGGAGACCGCCACACCGGCCAGGCACAGCACGCCGCCGAGGAACGCGAGCAGCGTGGGCACCTCACCGAGGAAGATCCACGAGATCAGGATCGCGAGGGCGGGCACCGCGTACGTCGTGGCGCTCAGGTTGCCCGCGCTGAGCTTGGACAGCGCGTACGCCCACGTGGTGAACGCGAGCGCGGTCGGGAAGGCGCCCAGATAGATCATGTTCAGCGTGGCCTGTGCCGGCGCGTCCGCCACCTGGGTCACCAGCTGGTACGCGAACGGCAGCGTCGCGACGGCCGCGACGCCGGTGCCGAAGGTGGTGGCCTGCAAGGGCGTGGCGTGCTTGAGCGCGTACTTCTGGCTCACCACTCCCCCGGCGAAGCCCAGCGCCGCGACGAGGCAGAGCAGCACGCCCATCACCGACGACTCGTCACCGGAGTCGGCGGTCGCGAACCCGACCACCGCCGCGCCCCCGAACGACACCGCCATCCCGGCCAGCAACCGGGTGGGGAAGCCCTCCTTCAGGAGGTAGCCGCTCAGCAGCGCGATCAGGATGGGGCCGATGCCGATCAGCAGGGCCGCCGTCCCCGCGTCCACCTCTTCCTCGCCCCAGTTCAGGGCGACCATGTAGAGGCCGAACCACAGCAACCCGGAGATGAGGATGCCGGGCCAGGCGGCCCTGGGCGGCAGGCCTTCGCGGCGGAGGCCCATGATGACGGCCAGCACGGCCACGCCGACGAGCAGCCGCCCCAGCGCGAGCGCGCCCGGCGAGAAGTGCGGGGCCGCGCTGCGGATGGACACGAAGGCCGAAGCCCAGAGCACCATCGTGGTGGCCGCGGCCGCGATCGCCGCGCGCGCGGCCCATGCCTCTGACGGGGAGTTCTGAGTCATGGGACTTTCACCTCCCACCTACGGAGCGGATGCCCCGCCCCTCAGGGCGGCGAGGAAACGCGGCAGAGTACGGCATGGTGAGCGGCCTTTCTGGTGCAGGTGACGTGAGTGATGCGGCTCAGATCTGAACTGGCTTAGGTTGCGTTGAGTGATTGTGTCGGTGAGTTCGGTTACGGTGTCGAGTGTGAGGATTGTGGTGCAGATGAAACTGCTGCCGACACCTGAGCAGGCGGCCGCGCTGGCGGCGACTCTGCGCGCGTGCAACGCTGCGGCCGATCACGTGTCGGTGGTGGCGTTCGACCGGGAAGTGTTCTCCCGCAATGACCTGCAGAAGATCACCTATGGTGAGGTGAAGGCGGTGTTCGGGTTGTCGGCGCAGCCGACGGCGCGTGTGGTGAAGAAGGTGGTCGACGCCTACACGACGTTGCGTGCCAGCATCCGGGCCGGTCGACTCGGGCCGCCTGGTTCGCCACGTCGCCTCAAGGCCGAGGGCAAGCCGATCCGGTTCCGCCTCGATGCGGCGCAGCCGTTCGATGACCGGTGCCTGTCCTGGCAGACCGACGCCCACACTGTGTCGATCTGGACCATGGCGGGCCGGTTGAAGGGCATCGCGTTCACCGGGTCGCCCGCCCAACTCGAGACACTGACCGACTACCGGCAAGGCGAAAGCGACCTGGCGCACCGGGACGGCATGTGGTTCCTGTACGCCACCTGCGACGTGCCCACCGCTCCGCTGAACACCGACCCGGTGGGCTGGGTCGGTTTCGCATGCCGCCGGTGCGGGCTCGCTGGCCCGGCCGACGTCGTCGCCGCCGTGAACGTCGCACGACGCGCACGAACGGCGTGGGCGTTCGTCAACACACCCGCACCACAACGGACCTGACACCTCCCGAACTGGTGGATGCGACCCGTCACCGCCCCATCGTCAGGGGCAGTCAGGGAGCGCGACCCGGCTTGCAGGACCCGAACCCCTCGGTCCTTCAGGGTCGAGAAGTTGACCAGTCCTCGGTCGTCGCACGTTAACCCCGGGTCCGGGCCTCCTCCGGGGGCGTGGCAGGAACCTGTAACGGCTGTCAGGTAGTGGCAACGCCCGTTGGACGGCCGCGTGCCCGCGCTTACGTTGCGGCCATGACCACTTCCGTTGAGGACCGCATGGCGAAGATGCGGGACATCGTGTGCGAGATTCTCGAACTTGACCCGGACGAGGTCACCGACGACAGCCTCTTCAAGGAGGACCACGGCGCCGACTCGATGGGAACGATCGAGATCCTGGCGCTGCTGGAGAAGGAGTACGGCGTCGTGATCGACGAGGCCGAGCTGATCCGCATGGTCAACCTGACCGGCGTGTACGCCGTGGTGGCCGAGGTGGCGGGATGGGAGCGGGCGACCGAGCGGGCGTCATGACCCGCCGGGTGGTCGTGACCGGGCTCGGCGTGGTGTCCCCGATCGGCATCGGCGTGGCGGACTTCGCCCGCGGGCTGCGGGCGGGCAGAAGCGGCGCTGCGCCCGTCCGGGGCTTCGACACGACGGGCTTCGAGCACGACATCGCCTGCGAGGTGCCCGCCGACTTCGACGAGTCCGCGGGGCTGGGGCGGGCCAGTGGTTTTGCGGTTGAGGCCGCTCGGCGGGCCGTGGAGCACGCGGGCGCACCCGACCTGCGGGAACGGCGCGGCCTTGTCGCGATCGGCAGCACCATGGGCGAGTCACGCGACATCGACGCGCTCGTCGCACAGGAGCTCGCCGACGGGCCGGACGGGCTGGACCCTGCGATCGTCCAGCGGATGAACGCGGGCAGGCTGTCGGTCTCGATCGCCTGCGAGCTCGGCCTGACCGACGTCGAGGCGGTGACGATCCCGACGGCGTGCGCGGCGGGGAACTACGCGATCGGCTACGGCTACGACGTCGTCCGGGCGGGCGAGGCCGACTTCGCGCTGTGCGGGGGCGCCGACGCGTTGTGCCGCAAGACGTTCGCGGGTTTCTACCGGCTCGGCGCGATGGCGCCGGAACGCTGCCAGCCGTTCGACCGCGACCGGCGCGGCATGCTGACCGGCGAGGGCGCGGGCGTGATGGTGCTGGAGGACCTGGACTCGGCGCGGGCGCGGGGCGCGCCCATCCTCGCGGAGGTGCTCGGGTACGGGCTGAACTGCGACGCCGCCCATCCGGTGGCGCCCGACTCCGACAGCGTCGCGCGCTGCATGCGGCTCGCCTTGAAGGACGCCGAAGTCAAGCCCGAGGAGGTCGGCTTCGTCTCGGCGCACGGGACGGCCACCAAGGCGAACGACATCGCGGAGACCCGCGCGATCAAGCAGGTGTTCGGGGCGGAGAGCCCGCCGCGCACGGTGTCGATGAAGTCGATGCTCGGCCACACGCTGGGCGCCGCGAGCGCGCTGGCCGCGATCGGGTGCGTGGTCGCGCTCATCGAGGGCTTCATCCCGCCGACGATCAACCACGTCGAGACCGATCCCGAGTGCGGCCTGGACTGCGTGCCCAATCACGCCGTCCCCGCCGACCTGCGGGTCGTCCAGAACAACGCGCTGGCGTTCGGCGGCAACAACGCGATCCTCCTCCTGGGCCGGTACGAGGTGGCGGCATGACCACGACGATCTCGGCCTGGTCGGCGATCTCCCCGTTCGGGCTCGGCGGAACGGATTTCGCGGCGGGCGTCCAGGGCGGCCGGCGGCCCGCGGAGTGCGGGGTGCCGGGTTTCGACATCCGGGAGGTGCTCGGGCGGAAGGGCACGCGCGCCATGGACCGCGTGACCGCCCTCGCCGTCGCCACCGCGAAGCCGCTGGTGGACGGGCTCGGCAGCGAGACGGCCCTCGTCCTCGGCACGAACGTCGGCAGCGTGAAGAGCAGCATGGACTTCGCCCGCGACACGCTGACGGAGGACAAACCCTTCTACGTCGACGCGGGGCGGTTCCCGAACGCGGTCCTCAACTGCGCGGCGGCGCAGTGCGCGATCTGGCACACGTTGCAGGGTCCGAACGCGACGATCTCGGGTGGACGGGCGACGGGGCTGCTGGCCCTCAACTACGCGCGGCGGCTCCATCGTTCTGGACGGGCGACCGGCGCGGTGCTCTGCGGGGCGACCGAGGAACTGTCGGCCGAACGTTCCTGGTTGGAGAACGCGTCATCGCCTCTGGGCGAGGGCTGCGCGATGTTTCGTCTCGAACGGGACGGGCCGGGGCTGGCCGAGGTCTTGGCGGTCGAGTTCGGGGTGTGCGCCGACATGACGCAGGCCGCCGCCGTGCTGCGGCGTTGCGTCGATCGCGCGTTCGCGTCGTCGGGTACAGGCGCTGAGCAGGTCTGGCTCGTCGTCGGCTCGGGTGGCGAAGGTGACGAGCTGGACGGCCTTGCCGCAAAACGGTTGTGCGTCACCGACCTGGTCGGCGACACGTTCGCCGCGTCGTCGGCGTTCGGGATCGCCGCGGTGCTCGCCCTCGCGGAGGCCGAAGGACGCGACGGGACGGCACTGGTGACCGCCGTCGACCGGGACGGGGTCGTCGGGTGCGCGTTGCTGAGGCTTACGGGAGAGGGACGGAGCCTCATGGGAGAGGGGACGCGATGAGCGGGGCGGCCCTGGTCAGCGGCGGCTCGCGGGGCATCGGAGCGGCGATCGTGCTGCGGCTGGCCGAGGACGGCCATGACGTGGCGTTCTGCTACCGGTCGGGGGCCGAAGCGGCCCGGGAGGTGGAGAAGAAGGCCGCCGACTTCGGGGGGCGGGTGATCGCACGGCCGGCGGACGTCACCGATCCCGCCGCCGTGACCGACCTCTTGAAGGCCGTCCGCGACGAACTGGGCCCCATCGATACCGTCGTCACCTCGGCCGGGATCGTCCGCGACCGGCCGCTGGCGATGATGGGCGCCGACGACTGGCGCCAGGTGATCGACGTCAACCTCGACGGCACGTACAACGTCTGCCGCGCGGCCGTCTTCGAGATGATGAAACGCAAGTCCGGCTGCGTGATCACGCTGTCGTCGGCGGCGGGCGTGCAGGGGAACGCGACGCAGACCAACTACTCGGCGTCCAAGGCGGGGATCATCGGCTTCACCCGCGCGCTCGCCAAGGAGGTCGGCCGCTATGGCATCCGGGCGAACGTCGTCGCGCCGGGGTTCGTCGAGACGGACATGACGTCGGAGCTGCCGGAGTCCGTGCGCGAGCAGGCCCTGGCCCGGGTGCCGCTCGGCCGGATGGGACGTCCCGAGGAGGTGGCGGACCTGGTGGGCTTCCTGGCCTCGGACCGCGCGTCCTATATCACCGGGGCCGTGTTCCAGATCGACGGCGGCATACTCGGCTGACCTCTGCTGTCGACCCGGGACAGCAGGCCCAGCTCGGCGGCGCGGGCACCCGCCTGGAAGCGCGACGCCGCCCCCACGTCCCGCATGATCTCCGCGACGTGGCGGCGGTACGTGCGGACCGAGAGGCCGAGCTGCCGCGCGGCCGCGTCGTCCTTGTAGCCGGCGCTGAGCAGGGTGAGGATCCGCAGTTGAAGCCCGTCCAGGCCGTCGTCCTCACCGATCCGGCGGTGCTCGGCCGGGCTGGCCGATTCCCACGCGCCGGAGAAGAGGCCCCGCAGCGCGCGCAGCATGGCCGGTGTCCGGACGAGCAAGGCCTGCGAACCCTGCGATCCGGTGCGCACGGCCGCGGCCTGCTCGTCCACGAGGACCAGCTCCTGCAGCGAGGTCTCGGCCACCCGGACCTCCACGCCGCTCGCCTGTGCCTTGTCGATCAGCCGGGAGCCCCACGGGGCGCGCACGGCGTCCTTCGCGCAGAGCATGCGCACCCGGACGCCCGTCTTGAGCAGGTCGCCCAGCTCCGGCAGCACCTCGGCCGCCCAGCCGCCGGCCGCCATCACCAGGACGAGTTCCTCCCGGGCCGACGCGGCCAGCGTGCGGAGCGTCTCACCGGCCGGATCGTTCTCTTCCGCCAGATCGACCAGCGTGGCCGCCGCGAGCCTGCGGCGATGCTCGAACATGGCCGCCTCGACGAGGGTGCGGGCCTTGAGCAGGTCCCGTTCCACCTCGTCCAGCGGCGACCGTGAGGGCAGAGGTCGCTCGACCGCCGGTTCGGCACTCATCGCTCGGTCTCCCTCCCTAGCGCAGTGTGAAGACATGGGTCCGGGATCGGGACGGGTCGCCGGGGCGGACGTGCATCCGTCCCTGGCCGGGGTGCATGACGACGGCGGCGACGGTGCGTTCCAGACGGATGTCGCCGTCGTCCGGAACGCAGATCGGCGGCGAGGAGAGGACCGCGAAGTGCTCTTCGGCGTCGGCTGCGGCTGGAAGGTCGGCCAGTTCGGCCGTGCAGGCTTGCAGGCGCCGGAGCGAGGAGTTGCGGGCGAAGACGTTCAGCTCGTCGTCCGGAGCGAGGTCCGGGTGCAGGTAGTGGTTGGTATGGACGGTCTGGGCGCCCTCGACGACGCGTGTCTCGCCACCGAGGATCTCGACGTAAGCGGCCTTTCCAGGCGAGCAGAGCGTGAGGCTGCGGGAGCTCGTCAGCCGGAGGCCGGAGAGGAGCTTGAGCGCTTCGTCGACGTCCCCCGCGTTGTCGAGGAGGTGGCGGATCGCCAGGTAGGGCGGGAGGCCGGGACGCCACCGGCCGCCGAGCACGAGGTTGAGGCCGATCGCCAGCCCGTCGGAGTTCATGCCGAGATAGCCGAGGAGCCCGGCGAAGCTCAGGAGGAGCGAACGCCGACCAGATTCGGCGGGCGCCACTTCCAGCACCGCGATCTGGTCGTCCAGGTCGCCGTTCAGATCGACCGTCTGGGCCACGACCTCACCTGCGCGAGCGTAAGTCGTGCAGTCGCCACGAGTCGGCACCCTGCGATACCCCAAGATCTCGCGCCGGATCTGCAGGAGCATCGCTTCGTCCGGAGTGATACCGGCACCCTGGGCGAGCCCGTCGATCTCGGCGGCCAGGTCCGGGGTCTGGTGGGTGATCGCTTCCCGATGGGCGTTGATCGTCGGACGCAGCGCGTCGAGCGAGACCGGCTCGTCCAGAAGATGGTTGAGCCTGGCGAGCGAGTCGTCCAGGAACGCCCGCAACTGGTGCGAACGAGCGGCACCGTGCCGGCGACCGAGCTCGGCAGGGCCGCCGGAGAGGAGAATGTGGTCGGCTTGGGTCACTGGCGTACCTTCGGATGAGCCGCCAGTTGCTCCTTCACGTGCGGCCATTCCGCGCGCAGGACGCTGTAGAAGATCGCGTCGCGGCGGCGGCCGCCGGGCATCGGGTTGAAGCTGCGGAGCGTGCCCTCCTCGGTGGCGCCGATGTTGCGCAGGCCGCGGCGTGCCTGCTCGTTCAGCACGTCGGTCTTGAACTCGACCCGTTCGGCGCCGAGCGTCTCGAAGGCGTGCTCCATGAGGAGGTACTTGGCCCAGCGGTTGATGCCCTGGCCGCGGAAGTCGCGGCCGAGCCAGGACCAGCCGATCTCGATGCGCCGGTCGGCCTGGGCGAGGTTGCCGAAGCTCATGCTGCCCACGACCCGGCCCGAACGCTTGTCGGTGACGACGAAGACGACACGGCGTCCGGCGGCGTGATCGGCGAGGGTCGCGTCGAAGAACGCCTCGAAGTCGGCGTCGGTCTCCACCCTGCTGACGAAGTAGCGCCAGATGTGCGGGTCCATCGCGATCTTGTGGATCTCGGCCCGGTCGGCGGGCTCGATGGGCCGCAGCAGGACGTGCTCGTTCGCCAGGGTCGCGGGGGCCAGGTCGGCCCAGCTCTCGCTCATCGGGCGGGCTCGCTTTCGGGGTCCAGGGTCAGGAGGGTGATGACGTCGCGCAGCGTGCGCATGCGCGCCACGTCGCGTTCGGTGAAGCGGGACAGCGCGACCCCGGTGTCCTCGCAGACGGAGGTGAGGAAGAGGACCTTGTTGAGGGAGGTCAGGCCGTAGTCGCCCGCGAGGTCGCGGTCGAGGTCGAGCGCGTCCGGCGCGGGCGGCGGATCTAGGAGCGGCGCGAGGTTGCGGCGCGCCGTCGTCTCGACCTCGGTGTGGTCAGGCATGGATTCCCCTGTCGCTGTCGTGGATCTCGGCGCGGTGGAGAGCGAGGATCCGGCTGCGTTTGGGCTTGAACTGCGAGGTGAGCGTGTCGCCCTCGATGCTGAACGGCGGCGACGCGACGACGACCTTGTGGATGCGCTCGTCGCGTTCGAGGGTGGCGTTGGTGCGGGCGAGGTGGGCGGCGATGGCCTCGTGGTCGGGGGGTTCGCAGGACGGGGAGACGACCGCGACGAGCGTGGTCTGGCCGGGGCAGAAGATGACGCATTCGGCGATGGCGGGGCTCGTCTTCATGGCCTCCTCGATGGGACGAACGACGATCTTCTTACCGTTGTCCAGGACGATCGTGTCGTCGGCGCGGCCGTGGATGAAGAGGAAGCCGTCGTCGTCGATGTGGCCGACGTCGCCCGTGCGGACGGTGCCGTCGGGGGCGAACATGCGCTCGGACTCGCCTGGCTGGGCGTAGGCGTAGCGGGTGTTGACGGGGAAGTCGGCGCGGACGCTGACCGCGTTGGTCTCGGGATCGATGAGGACGTGCTTGCCGGGGAGAACGCGGCCGACGCTGCCCTCGCGGTGGGCGCCGGGGTGGTTCTTGCTGACGATGCACGTCTCGTTCAGGCCGTAGCCCTCGTAGATCGGCAGGCCGGCGGTGGTGAAGAAGCGGAGCATGGCGGCCGAGGCGGGCGCGGAGCCGGTCCAGAGGTAACGGATGCGGTCGCCGAAGAGCCTTCTTGCTTCGTGATCGAGAGGGCGGCCGGACGCGGCGGACCGTGCCTCGATGTGCTTCTTGGCGGACTCGTAGAAGCCGGGCACTCCCATGACCACGGTCGGCCGGGTCTGGCGCATGGCCAGGAAGGCGGCCTCGTAGGTGCTGACCGTGACGTCGTGGCCGTAGCGGAGCGCCGAGTAGATCCAGTAGCGCTGCTGGAGGAGGGAGAGGGGCAGGAAGACGAAGAGGTCGTCGTCGGGGCCGTGCTGGAACATCTCCTGGACGGCTCGGAGCGACGAATCGATGCTGCCGACACTGGCGGCTAGCCCCTTGGGGCGGCCGGTGCTGCCGGAGGTGAACTTCAGCGTCGTGACGTCGGTGGGTTCGTAGTGGTGTGGTGGAGGGGCCGGCTCGGGTTCGGTTTCGGCTCGGTGGCGGATCTCCTTGGCTGAACGATCCGTGAAGAGCAGCTTCAGGTCGTAGCGGGCAAGAAGCTCTGTGCTCTCCTCGAATTTGCCCGGCTCGAAGCCCGCGGTCACGGCTCCCAGGCGCAGGGCCGCGAGGTCCAGGAGCACCCATTCGAGGCTGTTGGCGGCGAGGACGCCGATCCGGTCACCGCGTCCCACGCCCTGGGAGCGCAGGTGAGAGGCCAGGCGTCCGGCCTGCTCGTAGAGGTCTGGAAGATCGATGGTCTCCGTGCCGTCGAGACCGACGACGCGGAGCCGGTGCCCGGGGGCGGGCGGCGTCGCCACGATCGTGTTGATGATCGACTCCATCAGGCGCCCTCCCTCTCGATGTAGGCGGCCATCGCGCGGACCGTGGCGACCTCGGGCAGGCGGTGCAGGGGGATGGTGATCCCGTACCGCTTGCGCACGCCGGTGGCGATGGTCGCGGCGGCGATCGAGTCTCCGCCGAGATCACCGAACGGAAGGTCGGGAGGCACGTCGGCGCGTTCCAGGACCGTCGCCCACAGCTCGGTGATCTGCTTCTCCAGGTCGGACGAGGGGTCGGCGGCGGTCGAGACGGTGGCCGCGACGGGGGCCGCCGTGATCAGGCGTCCCCGGTCGACCTTCCCGTTGCGGGTCAGGGGCAGATCGTCGTGCCACACGTACGCGGACGGGATCATGTAGTCGGGCAGGTGCCCGCGCAAAATCTTGGTGAGGTGGGAGTCGGGCGGCCGCTCGTCCCCCGCGGCGGTCAGATGCGCCACCAGGCGGTCGCCGCGCGAGGCCTCCTGGCGGACGACGACGGCCTGGTGGACGCCGTCGATCGCCGCCAGCCGGGTCTCCACCTCGCCGGCCTCGATCCGGTGCCCGTTCACCTTGATCTGGTGGTCCGCCCGCCCGACGATCTCGATCTCGCCGGTGGGGAGGTAACGGCCGAGGTCTCCGGTGCGGTAGAGCCGTTCGTCCAGGCGGTCGTCGTGGGTGAATCGTTCGGCCGTGCGGGCTTCGTCTCGCCAGTAACCGCGCGCCAGGCCGGTTCCGGCGGCATAGATCTCGCCGGTCACCCAGTCGGGCAGGTCCTGCTTGCTGTGCGGATCGAGGACGTAGGCGCGGTTGTTCGAGTTGGGCCTGCCGTACGGGATGCTCGCGCTGCCGTCGTCGTCGGGACCGATGGGATGGAAGATGTTCCAGATCGTGGTCTCGGTCGGGCCGCCCAGGGAGACGAGGGTGAGATCGTTCTTCAGGGCGAGGAGCGCGGCCGGGAGGGCCGGCGGGACGCGGTCGCCGCTCATCATGATCAGGCGGAGTGACGTGAGGGCGACCGTGGCGTCGTCGTTCGCCGCCGCCTGGTCGTGGAGGAGCGAGACGATCGCGGGTACCGAGTTCCAGACCGTGACGCCCGCCTTGCCGCACAGCTCCAGCCAGTGGGACGCGTCGATCGCGCGGTCGTGGTCGGGCAGCACGATCGCCGCGCCGGCGCCGAGGGCCCCGAACACGTCGTAGACCGACAGGTCGAAGTTGAACGCGCTGATGCCGAAGAAGCGGTCGTCCGGCCCGATCTCGAACCTGCTGTTGCAGTCGGTCACGACGTTGACGACGCTGCGGTGGCTGACCATGACGCCCTTGGGGTCGCCGGTCGTCCCGGATGTGTAGAGGACG
Source organism: Spirillospora sp. NPDC048911 (assembly GCF_043198015.1). NCBI lineage: Bacteria > Bacillati > Actinomycetota > Actinomycetes > Streptosporangiales > Thermomonosporaceae > Spirillospora > Spirillospora sp. NPDC048911. The sequence goes on from NZ_JBICUD010000003.1 coordinate 788,693, forward strand.
TAGGCGAGGTCGTCCGGGGTCGCGTCCGATCGGCGTTCCACCTCGACGGTGGGCGGGGGCGGCTGGGCGGCGTCGAGGGTGAGCGTCTCGGCCGTCGTGGTGGTGATCGCGTTGGTGAGGACGAGGCGGACGCGGCCGTCCTGGAGCATGTAGGTCCGGCGCTGGTCGGGCAGGGCGGCGTCGACGGGGAGATAGGCGGCCCCGGCCATCACGGTGGCCAGGATTCCGATGATCTGCTCGGGACCTCGCGTCATGACCAGGCCGACCAGCTCGTCCCGTCCGACGCCTTCGCGCCGGAGCCAGGCGGCGGCGTGGCGGGCGTGCGCGAGGAGTTCGCCGTAGGTGAGCGTCTGGCCGGACGTGATGATCGCGGGTGCGTCCGGCGTCCGTTCGGCCTGGGCCAGGAAGGCGTCGGGGAGCATCTCGCCGGAGGGCTCGACGGTCGTCGCGTTGGCCTCGTCGCGGCGGGCGCGCTGGGCGGGCGGCAGCAGGTCGAACGTGGTCGCCGACCAGGCGTCAGGGGTGAGGAGCCGGTGCAGGAGGGTCTCGTAGCCCTGGACGAGATCGGCGAGGAGGTTGTCGGGGAAGAGCTCCTCGACGCCGTCCACCTGGACGACGAGGCCGCCGTGCTGCTCGAACGCGAAGACGTTCACCCAGACCTGCGGGGTCTGGCTGACGGTGAAGACGCGCGGGCCGAAGAGCTCGAACGCCGAACCGTCAAGGTCCTTGTAGGGGTAGCCGATGGCGCTGTTGAAGGTGAACGGCATCCGGGCCTGGACGGGCCCGTAGCGCCTGCCGATCTCCCGCATCACCTCGATGCCGGAGAAGTGGCGGTGGTCGAGGTCGCGGCGCAGCCTGGCCTGGAGGGCCTGGGCTCTGCCGGCGAAGGTCTCGTCGTGGTCCAGGGCGACCTCGACGAGCATCGTGTCCGAGAAGGCCCCGATCGTGTCGAGGATGTGGGGGTGGATCGGCGGGCGGTCCGCGACCGTGGTGGTGATCGTGAAATGCGGCCCGGCGCCCCAGGCGGCGAGCGTCTCGGCGTACGCGGCGAGGAGGAGGCCGGAGGGGGTCAGGCCGTGCTGGACGGCGTGTGCTTTCAGGCGTTCCCAGGACGTCGCGTCCAGCCGGACGGTGCGCGGGACGAAGGTGGGCGCGGCGATCTCGGCCGGGCTCGTCCGGAGCGGGAGATCGGGGTGCGCGGGGAGATCGTCCAGGCGTTCGTACCAGTACGCGCGTGAACGTTCGGCGGGCGGGCGGGTGCGCGCGGTTTCTAGGGCCTTGATGTACGACTCGAACGGGGCGGCCTCATGCTCGGTCGGGTCGCCGTTGCAGGTGTCCCACCATTCGCGCATGAACAGCATCGCGCTGATGCCGTCCATCGCCAGGCCGTCGTTGCTGATGTGCAGCACCATCCGGTCGTCGGCGAGGAGCGTCACGTCGACCGCGACGAGGGGCGGCCGGTCGAGGGGCAGCTTGCGGTGCGAGAGCTCGTCGCGGAGGCGGAGGAGCCGGTGCCGCTGCTGGTCTTCGGTGAGGCCGCGCAGGTCATGCCGGGGGATCTGGAGGGCCGGTGCCTTCTTCTCCTCGATCTGCCCGTCCGTGGTGAACGTGGTGCGCAGCATTCCGTGGCGCTGGACTACCGCGTTGAGGGCTGCCTCCAGGCGGTCCAGGTCCCAGTGGCCCTCGATCTCCTGGTAGACGTGGTTGGCGACGTTGCCCATCTCGAAGATGTCGTCGCGGCCGAGGAGATAGACGCGCTGGAGCTGGGTGAGGGGGAAGCGCCGCTCGTCCGCCTCGGCCCTGGCGGCGAGGTGCGAGATGAGCTCGGCCTTGTTGGCCTTGATGCGCCCGATCAGCTCCGGGTCCATGCGTTCGCGCGGGCCTTGGAGGCGCAGGTCGGAGCCGGTCGCGGTGATGCGCAACCCGCGCGACTCGATCTCCTCGACCAGGCCGGCCTGGCTGGGGCTCATATCCGCATCGCCTCCGCTCGGTCGTCCAGGAGGACGGCGAGGGCGGTCACGTCGGCGGCGCCCATGAGCTCCTCGCCGGTGATGTCGACGCCGAGCTCTTCGAGGATCTGGTACTGCAGTGCGACCGTTTGCAGCGACTCCAGGCCGAGCTCGTTCAGCGGCCGGTCGTCGTCGAGCGGTGCCTGCTCGGGAAGCTGGAGGGTCGTCCGGAGGAGTTCGCGAAGCCATGGAAGCAGCGGCGCATCCGCGGGCTCGCTCGCGTGGTCGCCGGGGCCAGAGCGTTCGCTCCCGTGGTCAGGGGGTTGTGCGCCGAAGAAGGTCTGCCGGGCGAGATCGAGACGGGTTTCCTGAGGTAGGAGCGGTACTTGTGATGGCCAGGCCACCGGCGCCGGCATGCCCAGCGACGCGGCGAGTCGTTCCGAGAAGCGAGGCATGACGGGCGCCGCGCAGTGCGCGAGCAGGTTGACGGCGGCGAGTTCGAGGGCGATCGCCGTTCGGGTCTGGTCGGCCCATCGGGTGCTTCCGGCGATCGGTCCCTCTTCGCGGGCGAACCGGCGGGCGTCCTCGACCAGGCGGTGCAGCTCGTCCGCCGCCCGGTTGAGCGAGAAGCCGTCCGGTCCGAGGCTGCTGGTAAGGCCTTGAAGCCGTTCACCCAGCCGGGTTTGGAAGGCTCGATGCTCAGGGGTCCAGTCGCCTGGCGCCGGGGCGATGCCGCCGTACAGCTTGTCGACGCGGGCGCCCAGATCGTTCAGCCAGTGCTGCCACTTGCCGATCAGGTCCTCGCGCAGCGCGGTCTCGTACGCGTCGCGCGAGAAGTTGGTGCGGCGGCCTTCGGGGCGGGAGCGGGAGAGGAAGAACCGCACCGCGTCGACGGTGTCCGGGCTGAGGATGTCCTTGCCCCAGATCGCGTGGCGCCTGCTCGTCGAGAACTTCTCTCCTTCAAGGAGGTAGAACTCGTTGACGTGGTAGTCGATGTCGGGCGACCACTCGGGATGGGCCAGCCGGTACAGCACCGGATAGAGAATCGCGTGGTAGAAGCTGTTGTCGTAGCCGAAGAAATGGACGATCTTCCAGTCGGGGGAAGGCGCGTCCGCTCGCCATCCGTCCTGTTCAAGCCGTGCGCCGAGGGCCTGGATGCCGTACAGGAAGCCGTACGACATCTCCGGCCACACCCAGATGACCTGCCCGTCCACGTCCGTCGTCTCAATGGGTGGTACGCCCCAGCTGGACGGATGCGTGATGGGGACGTCCAAGCGTTCTCTGTGGAAGAGCCTTTCGGCCAACTCCTTGAGCCGCACGGGGACGCGACCGCTCGCGTGGTGCTCGGCGACCTCGTCCGCGAACTCGTGGAGCGGCAGCGAGTAGCGACGCTGAGATCCCGATCGCGGCGGGGCGTCGGACTTCCCTGACCGCGGCTCCAGGAGGTCGGCGCAGAAGTTGGGCTCGCCGCACTCCTCGCAGATGTTGCCGCCGGCGGGCGCACGGCAGGTGGGGCAGCCACCGGAGACGTCGACCTCGTAGAGATAGTCGCCGGTCTCGGCGTCGAAGAGGGCCTCGTTCTCGGCGGGCCTGATCCTTCCTGAGGCGGCCAACCTCGAAAAGAACGCCTGGAGGCCTTCGCGGTAGGCGGACGCGGTGTTCGTCACCGTGTACTGGTCGGGCCGGATGTCCATGAGCGCGAGCGTCTCGGCGATCTCCGCGCTGTAGTGGGCCGCGGTCTCGGCCGGGCCGCGCCCGTCGCGCCGGGCCCGGTCGACCACGTAGCTCTGGTAGTCGTCGCTCCCGGTCAGATGCCAGGCGTCCGCGCCGTTCATCCGCTGGAACCGGACGAACGCGTCGGCGCCGAGGTACGGGCCTGACAGATGCCCGAGATGCAGATCGCCATTGGGGGTCGGTGGAGTGGAGAAGACGAAGATCGGCTTACTGGTGCTCATGCATGCCTCCGTCCCGGCGGGCGGATGTCGATGATGTCGTCAGTGATGCGCGGGCTCTCGCGTGGCGGGCTCGTCGGGGGCGGCGGGTTTGTCGGACGCGGCGTCGAGGGCGTCGAGGGCTTCGGCCGCGAGACCGGGGGCGAGCCGCACGCCCGAGCCGGAGCCGCCGCGCACGACGGCGAGCCCGGGGCGTTCGGGTGAGGTCGTGACCACCGGCAGCCGGTGATCGGTGTAGAGGTCGCAGAAGGCCCGGCCGCCCGTGGCCGCCGCGGCGGCCACGGGGCTGCGCCGGCCCAACGCGGCCCGCCCCTGTCGCAGGTCATCCGCATTGGGCCGGCCGTCGCAGGATTCCGGATCGGTGTCCCATTCGTTCCGGTAGAAGCTCACCAGCGCCACACCGGCGGTCAGCGGCACCAGGAAGAGGTCATCGTCGACGAAGTAGACGAGGGGGTCGTCCAGGCTCACCGGCAGCCGGGCATGCAGCGCCGCGATCCTCTTCCGGCGCGCGCCCGGGGCGTCCGGCAGTCCGTCCACGGGCGGCGTCCACGCTCCGCAGGCCATGACGACGCGGCGCGCGTTCCACTCACCGTGCTCGGTCCGCAGCCGATAGCCGTCGCCGGTCGCCTCGACGCCGTCGACGCGCTGCCCGAGCTGGACCTCGGTGTGCCCGGCGGCCTCGGTGACCAGGGCCTCCGCGAGCGGACGCGCCGCCACGACGAAGCCTTCGCCGTCATGGGTGACCATGACCTCGTCCGCGTCGATGCGCAGGTCGGGCATCATCCCGGTGACACGTTCGCGTTCGTCCGGCGTGGTGGGGCGCAGCGTCGTCCCGACGACGCGTCCGCCGAACGCCCCCAGCCCGCTCCCGCGCATCACGTAGATCATCCGCACGGGCCGCAGGAAGGGGCCCGCGGCACGATCCCGCAGCGCCGCGTACCGTTCACGACCTGCCCGCACGAGCTCGCGATGCTCGGCGGTGGCGGCGAGCGGAAAGCTCACCCCCGCCGACCAGGCCGTGGCGCCCGCGCCGATCGCGGCCCGCTCCAGCAACACCACCCGCCAATCGGGGTGCCGCCGCAGCGCCTCGTGCACCACGAACGCCCCGATCACCCCGCCGCCGACCACGGCCAGATCCGCGGTCACGCCGCCGCGTTCCGGGGCGGTCGCGCCGCCTTCCGGGGCGGTCGCGCCGCCGGCGGCCGGGCCGGTCACGAGGCGGCCCACCAGACGCTGAACAGCCGCAGCCGATCCTCGCCCGTGTTGGTGATCTGGTGCGGCACGCGGCTGGCGAGGTAGACCATCTCGCCCGGCCCCACGTCCATCCGCGCGTCTCCGGACACGACGGTCCCGGTGCCTGACCGCACCATCCAGAGCTCCGCGACGTCATGCAGGTCGAGCTCCGACGTGCGGCCGGGCGGCACCTCGAACCGCGAGGCCTTGAACGGCCACTCCCCCACGGCGGCCTCCTCGATCACCATCCCGCTCTCGTAGCGCTCGGGTGTCCGGTAGCCGATCCTCTCCGGCTCGTTCACAGGGCCCGCACCTCCGGTTCGTGGGCCGCGGGCCCGCCGGCGCCGGGAACGTGCCAAGCGAGGGTCGCCTGCTCGTCCTCGATCCGGTACACCGTGCGCCCGTGGATGGAGTTGATGATCCGCGCGCTCCGCCAGGAGGCGAGGCTCAGGTTGGCGTCGGCGATGCCGTGGCTGCCCTCGGCCGCGTTCTGGACGTAGAGCCGCAGGTCGCCGGGCCCGTCCCAGTCCAGCGAGTAGTCCCGCCGCACCCGCAGCCGGCCGTCGCCGTCGAGCAGCCGTCCCCGCAGAGGCTCCAGGTACTCGGGGAACTCGGACCGGTAGCCCGTGCAGCAGATGACCACGTCCGCGCCGAACGTCTCGATCGCTCCGGTGTCGTCGTCCTGCAGCGCCACCACCAGGCGGCCGTCGTCCTCGCGCAGGAGATCGACCATCCGCCGGCAGGCCAGCAGCCGGTGCCGGAACCGTGCCGGCATCAGCACGTCGAGCTCGTACAGGCGCCGGTAGATGTCGCGCAGCAAGGATTCGGTGACGCCGTCGCTCGCCATTCGCTGCCGGGCCAGCAACATGCTCCGCCGTTCCTCCGGCAGCCCATGGAAGTGATCAACATACGCCGGATGGAACCACTCATTGGTGAACGGCGAGTCGTCCAGCGGCAGAAAACCGACCCGGCTCGACACCCAAGTCAATGAGGCCGGCAAGGCATCAATCGAAAGCAAATGATTGACGACCTCCGCCCCGCTCTGCCCGCCGCCGACCACGACGACATCCCGTCCGCCGACGACCGGCGCGGCGTGAATCAGCTCGCTGCTGTGCAGGACGGACGACCCCCGCAACTTGGCGGCGAAGGGGGGCATGACAGGCTTGCGCCCCGAGCCGAGCACGACATTGCGAGTGGCGACCGGCTCGGCGTCGGCGCACCGCACCTCGAACAGCCCGTCACGCAGATCCACCCGCTCCACACGATGCCCCCACCGGACACTCTTGAGCTGATCGGCGGCCCATTGGTAATAGCGCTCGAACTCCTGCCGCGAGCACCGGTCGGCATTCGCGATGAGGAACCGGTAGAGCCGGCCCTCCTGCGCGAGGTAGCCGAGGAACGAGAGGGGGTTGCTGGGATCGACCAGCGTCACGAGATCCTTGAGGAAGGAAACCTGCAGTTGAGCGCCCGGGACCATGATCCCGCAGTGCCACCGGAACGACTCCTCCGCCTCGAAGAAGCGGGCCCGGAACTCCAGCGGTTCGGCCAGGGCGGCCAGGCTCAGATTGGACGGCCCCAGCCCCGCGCCGACGACGTCGAACTCCTCCACTGGCCACCCTCCATTCCGCAATTCGTGGTCGCCCGGATACCGAGCGCGTTGAACGCAGCGACGAAAGTGGGTGGGAAAAATCTGGCCAAAATCATCGACCTGTGCATGTCTTTCTACCTCCATGGGAGGGACACAGGCGTCACTCTGACATGCGATACGGGCCCTGAAAACCCCCTCCGCCACAACGACGGGATTCCTCCACCGATATCCCCGTCTGCTAATCAAACAATCAACAACTGCACGTTTAGCACTGCCTATGCCCACCCGCCCCAAAAGGCGAAAATCCGCCTCGTCACATATAAATGATCAACGCGATGACCTGGGGGTCATCACGCCTTACCAGATGTCAAGCTCTAAAAATTTCCAACGCAAAATTATCGAGTCTCAACCATGACCACCGTCGATTGTGTAAATCCTCCATATGGCCGGGGCGGACGCTGGCTGCTAGCAACAAACGCCGGTCACAGAACCGAACCAGGCCATTACTCGGACTGCCGGACCCCAAAAGCGGCCGGCCACCCCGAACTCATATCCAACTGGATATCGATCGTTGACCAATACCAATATTGGACATCAAGCGAGCCCCTCTGGTCTGCTGGGACACCATGCAGCACATCCGCTCCCAGCGGCTCCGGGCCAAGCTGGGCATCTCCGCCATAGCGATATCGACGATGTTCACCGGCGTCGCCTGCACCGCACAGGACACCACCGCCACGCGCACCGCGAGCAGCAGCCAGGCCAAGGTCGATGTCACCAAGGAACTGAAGAAGCTCGAAGAGTCCTACAACGGGCGCATCGGCGCGTACGCCATCGACACCGGCACGGGCAGGGTCGTCTCCTACCGGGCGAACGAGCGTTTCCCGAGCGACTCGACGTTCAAGGCGCCCCTCTGCGGCGCGATCCTCCAGAAGGCCCGCACGTCCGACCCCGGCCTCCTCAACCGGATCCTGCGCTGGACCAAGGAGGAGACCGTCGCCAACTCCCCGATCACCAGCTGGGGCAGGAGCCCGGTGGGCGGCCTGACCGTCTCGCAGCTGTGCCAGGCGACGGTCACCACCAGCGACAACACGGCCGCGAACCTGCTCCTCAAGCAGATCGGCGGCCCCGCCGGAATGACCCGCTACTACCGTTCGCTGGGCGACAAGGTCAGCCGGCAGGACCGCTACGAGCCCGACCACAGCTACTGGAAGGTGGGCGACAAGAAGGGCACCATCACCCCGGCGTCCATGGCGAACGACCTCCGCCAGCTGACCCTCGGATCCGCCCTGGCCCCGCAGGACAGGCAGCAACTGCTCAACTGGATGCGAGGCAACTACACCGGCAACATGCACATCCGGGCCGGCCTCCCGAACACCTGGCTCATCGCTGACAAGACGGGCCACGGCTCCTACTACGGGACGGGCGGAGACATCGCCGTCGTCCAGCCCCCGTCCGGCGCCCCCCTGATCATCGCGATCTACAGCCACCGCGACGCCGAAGACGGCGTCTCCGACCCCAAGATCTTCGGAACCACCGCCGCCATCCTGACCCGAGCCCTAGGCAAAACCTCCTAAAACACCCCGGCCGGGCACCCCTCACCGGTGCCCGGCCACCACTCAGCGCGCTCACCGTTCCTGACGCCACAACAGTCTCGGTTTCTTCTTCACGCTCAACGCCGGAGCGGGACCTTAGAGACGAAAGGGACGGTTCGAGCGGGAGGTTCGCCGGTGGCGCAGCCGGATGCGGCAGGTCCGCCAGGCGGGGACGCCCCGGCGTCCTTCGAGGACTTCTACCACCGGCACTACGCCACGTTAATCAAAGCGGCCCTGGCGCTGGGGGCCACCTGGGACGAGGCCTCCGAGACCGTCGACCAGGTCATGCTCGAGGCGTGGAAACGATGGGATGACCTTAGGCAGCCCCTCGCATGGGCGCGTCGCGCAGCCTTCCACGATCTGCTGAAGATCAAACGGCGCGAGCAGCGGCACCAAGCCGACCCCCTCGATCTCTGCCCGGAAGAGCAGGGCCACGAGGCCTCCATGAACATCTGGGCGGACCGGCAATGGGTCCTGCAACTACTTGAGCGTCTGCCTCCAGCCCAACGGGAGGTCATGGCGCATGTCTTCGACGGCCTCACCCCGGCTGAGACCGCTGAGTATCTGGGCAAGACGCAGCCGAACGTCCGCAAGAATCTGCAGCTCGCCCGAGAACGACTCAAACGCGAACTCCGCAAGGCAGGCGACCATCCGGCGTGCCGCCAACTGTGGGAGGAGGAATCCGGTGAGTCACGATGACGAGGTCTTCCGCGCGTCGCTCCACGAGAAGACCCGCGTTGATGCCACCGACGGCCTTGATCTGGCCGACCTTCTCTCTGACGTCCTCGACCTAGTCGATGACACCGTGGATCCCTGTCTGGGCGATGCCGAGGTACAGCGCCGCCTGCACGAGCTGGTCGGTGGAGATCAAATCCTCCAATTCCCGTCCAGGGACGGAACCACATCATGCACGAGCCAGGCACCGGTCACCGGGAGTCGGGCTCTCGCCGCAGCCGAGCCCGTTCCCGCCATCGTCCCCTGGATCGACCGTCCACACCGCGTCGGTCCGACGGTGCGTCGCATGCTGGTGGGTTCACAACTGCGCATGTTGCGGAAAGCACGCGGTATCTCCACGACGCACGCCGGTCTCGAAATCCGCAGCTCACCCTCCAAGATCAGCAGGATGGAGGTGGGCCAGATCGGGTTCAGGGAACGCGACGTCGACGACCTGCTGACGCTGTACGGCATCACCGACTCCACAGAGCGAGCGGCCCTGCTCGATCTGACGGCAGAGGTCGACAGCCCAGGGTGGTGGCATCACTACAGCGAAGTGCTGCCCTCCTGGTTCGAGGTCTACCTCGGCTTGGAGGAGGCCGCCTCGCTTATCCGCTCCTACGAGACGCAGTTCGTCCCCAGCCTTCTGCAAACCAGGGAGTACGCCCGCGCAGTGCTACGGCTCAGTCACCCGAACCTCACCGACGATGACGTACAGCGCCGCCTGCAAGCACAGATGGCCAGGCAGGAACGCTTCCCGAGGCTGTGGGCGATCGTGGACGAGGCGGTGCTGCGCCACCCGGTCGGTGGACGCGACGTGATGCGCGGTCAGATCGAGCACCTCATCATGATGCTCAACCGAAGGAACGTCGCCCTTCAGATCATGCCGCTCTCAGTCGGCCGGCATGCGACCACGGGCGCCCCTTTCACGATTCTGCGGTTCGCCCATCCCGGGCTCAACGACGTGGTCTACGTCGAGCAGCTCACAAGCGCGCTCTACCTTGACAGATCGGAAGACGTCGACGCCTACGTACAAGTGATGAACAAGGTATGCGTCACCGCCATGAGGCCGGACAAGACCCTGAAGACGCTCACCGAAATCCTCGGCCAGTTCGATTCCCTTCCGGAGGGCGCCTGATGCCGGGGCGCCGACGCATCGCGAACGGCCAGGAGGCCCGAACATGAGCTGGCCAATCCTTCCTCCGACCGGACGAAGCCTCGTCGCCGCCACCGCACTCCTGGTGCCGGCCCTGCTCGCACTGGCTCTACTTCCCTCGTTGCTCGTCTGGCCCTTCCTGACAAAGACTCGCCAAGATCGACTCACCGCGATGCTCAACCTGGTCCTCGCATCGACCTCAGAAATACTCACCCGGGCCAAAGGAGCAGCGCCCTGATCGTTCGTGAACGTTCGAGGTGCCCCTGCTCGGCTGCTACGACCGAACGCCCGATGTGCCATGGTTCACCGGGTTGAGAGGAGACTCCAAGAGTCGCGCATCCCGGCAGCGCTCATTGTCCGGACTGGAACCGGGTCAGCACACGCTCGGCTTGGTCCATCATCTCGCGGACGATTTCGGCGGCGGGCTTGATGTCGTGGACGAGCCCGACTCCTTGGCCCATCAGCCAGGGCATCTCCTCCCAGTCGGCCTTTGTCTCGGGTGTCGGCGGCAGCACGCTGAACTTGCGCAGCACGGTCTCGGCTCCGCCCAGCACCGTCGTGCCGACCTGTTCGAGCGCGTCGCGGTCGGTCGGCACCTCGTCCAGCCGGTCGTTCCACTCGGCCACCACACGATCGCGCTGCACCCGCATCGGATTGAACTCCGGCCATTCCGGGCCGAAGATCGAGCTGAGCACCGCGTCCTCCCCCGACGACGAGAGCAACCGCCGGTGGTGCTCGGGATTGACGTTGGCCTCCGCCGAGGCGACCAACCGCGTCCCGACCCAAACACCATCGGCCCCCAGGCACAAAGCCGCGGCGACCTGGCGTCCGTCCGTGATCCCGCCTGCGGCCAGGACCGGCACGTGCTCCCCCACCGCGTCCACGACGGCGGGAACGCCGACCATGGTGGGCAAGCCACCGAGGTTATGCCCGCCGGCCTCCCACCCCTGAGCGACGATGACCTCCACCCCGTCGTCGACGGCGAGCTTGGCCGCGTCCGCGGAGCCGACCTGCTCCCACACCGAGACCCCGGCCTCGCGCAGCTGCTTGAGCTGATCGCCCGGCGGATGCCCCCAGTGATAGGAGACGATCGGCACCCGCTCCTCGGCGCACACGCGAACGAGCTCGGCGTTGTCGAAGTACGTGATCAGGTTGACGTTGAACGGCGCCGCTCCGACGCCCTCCCGGATCCCCTGGATGATGCGCCGCAGCACGTCCGGCGGAGTGAGGCCGGCCCCCACCGCGCCGATGCCGCCCACGCCGGTGACCGCGACCGCCAGATCAGGAGTACCGCCCGCGAAGGCCATCCCAGCGCAGGCGAACGGGTACGCGATGTCGAACTTCTCGGTGAACCTGGTGGACAGTACGCTCATGACGACTTCTCCCCTGAAGCGCGGAATGCGCCTACGCAGACTCCCACCGAGCGGCGGTACGAGCCAGGGGACGGGATCTCAGCCGCTCCGGCTCCCGCTCGCCCGCCACTCCTCGGCGTCCGCGGTATCGCGGTATTCGAGGAGATGGTTTCCGGAGATCTTGGCGAGCTTCGCCCGGACCTGGGCCGGAGTGGCGTAGAAGAACTCGCGCCGCAGATTGACCTGGTTCACCCTCTGCCGGGCGAACGCCTTGTGCAGCTCACCTTCGAGCCCGACCGCGTCCTCGCTGAAGATCATGGCGTGCACGTCGAACCGGAACGGCACCGACGCGTCGCCGAGCTCCCGTACCCGGTCCATCGGCTCCAGCCGCCGCGTCATCCCGATCTTGACCATGTTCTCTCCGAACGCGCCATAGTTGGAGATCACATAGACATAGCCCGCGCGGATGTTCGCCTCGCGGGCTTCAACGTCGGTGATCGCGCCCCCGAGCTCCTCCAGCTTCGCCCGGATCTCCGCGACGCCCGCCGCGCCTGGCTCGAGTCTCTCGAGCGCACGCCGCAGATGCGCCTGCTCCTTGAGCAGCCGTTCGCGCTCTCGCTCCAGCTCGCGCTGCGCCTTCTCGGCTTCCCGCTGGGCCTCGCGCGCGGCACGGTTTGCCTCTTTCTCCTCCTCCACCTTCGCCTGGTAGTCGGCCACGAGCTGCAGTTCACGGATCCGGAGGCGGTGGTATCCGCGGTCAACCTTGATCATCAACATGGCGCCGAGCTTCTCGATGGCGGTCACGGCCTTGTCGAGACGCTCGCGGGATGAGGCGAGCTTGTGCGGCCGCATCGTCCGTACCAGGTTGTCGGCTTCGGCGTTGTACGCGCGCAGCATGAGTTTGGAGAACTCTTTGACCATCTTGCGGCCCTTGGCCGCCGACCCGTCCACGAGCCAGTTGTTCGTCGCGGTGACCGCGTCTCCTTGCCGCACCATATTCTTCATGTCGCGCCGAAGGCCGGCCAAAGCGTCCTTGTAGGCGACGGCGTCGTCGAGCGGATGCTGGAATTGGTACACCCCCGCCGACTGGAGCAACGCGATGTCGTCGGTTTCGACGATGTCCTTTCGCGCAGCGGACAGCTTGCGCTCCAGACCGCGAACCTCTTCTTGGAGATGCGCCTTCTGGCGAGAGAGATCCGCGAGCTCCGCGGCCAGTTGCGCTTTCGCCGCATCCCGTTCCCTCGCCTGCCCGGCCTGCGCCTCCGCCCACCAGTGGGCGATCTGCTGGTCGGCCCCGGCGCGCATGGCCTCGGCCTCAGCCCGCAGCCGCTCGATGCCCAAGGCCACGTCCCGGTACTGCATGACGCCGACTCGATCGATCCATGCGTTCAGCTGAACGTTGTCATTGTAGAGAGCCTGGTTCTGAGCTCGGAGGTGATGGACTTCGGCTTCCACGCCCTGAACCTGACGTCCTTTACCAAAAACCATGACAGGCGCCCCTCTGTGCCGCGTACCGAAGGCTCCTGACATCTAAGCACTCAATAGGGCCGGTCGTCCGAGAATTGCCAAGATCAGCAATTCGCGCCACTCGACGCCATGCAGAGGGCCGGGATAATTGTCTATCAATGAGCTGAGCCACTTGTGGTCACGTCTCGTGTCAACGGTTCCGCTGAGCCATGCGTCCGCGCTGTCGCGGCTGGCGGAGGGAGGCCATCGTTGGCCGTTGTGGGGGTGATGCATGGCCCTGCCGCGTGATCCCAGGCAAACTCGGCGTATCCACAGCGGTGGCTCTGGGACGGGGTGACGGAGTGCGGACGCCGATGAGCGACCCCCAGCGGGTGGGGCCATACAAGATCATCGCACGGCTCGGGTCGGGCGGGATGGGGTGGGTGTACCTCGGCCGGTCGCCGGGCGGGCTCGACGTGGCGGTGAAGGTCGTGCGGCCCGAGTACGCGTCGGATCCGGCCTTCCAGAAGCGCTTCAAGCGCGAGGTGAACGCGGCGCGGTCGGTGAGCGGGGCCTTCACCGCGGCCGTGGTGGACGCCGATACCGAGGGCGATCCGCCGTGGCTGGCGACCGAGTACGTGCCCGGGCCGTCGCTGACGGAGGTCGTCCAGGCGTCCGGGGCCTTCCGGGAGCCGGTCGTGCGAAGGCTGGGGGCCGGTCTCGCGGAGGCGTTGCTGGCGATCCACGCCGCGGGGCTGGTGCACCGGGATCTCAAGCCGTCGAACATCCTGCTCGCCGACAACGGGCCGCGGGTCATCGACTTCGGGATCTCGCTCTCCGATGAGGACACGCGGATGACGCGGGAGGGCCTCATCATCGGCACGCCGTCCTATATGTCGCCCGAGCAGATGAGGGGCGGGCAGGTGACCTGGGCCTCGGACGTCTTCTCGCTGGGCGGCGTGCTGGCGTTCGCGGCGACCGGCAAGACCCCGTTCGGGGAAGGGACGAGCGCCATGTACCGGATCGTTCACCAGCCGCCGTCCCTCGACCAGGTGCCGCCGGGGTTGCGCGACCTGATCGGGCGCTGTCTCGGCAAGGCCGCCGCGGAGCGGCCCAGCCTGGAAGATCTCTTGGACGAGTTGCACGGCGAGGCGGCCTGGCCGCCGCCGGCGGTCGCGGAGCGGATCCGGACCCGTACCGAGGAACTCGCCGCCAAGGGCGGCTCGCAGGCCGGGACCTCGATGCGCTCCCTGCTGTTCCTGCATGCCCAGGCGCTCCTCGACGCCGGGCTGACCGACCAGATGGTCAGTGAGGCGGTGTCGCGTGGCAGGTCATGAGGCGTTCGGCGGGCAGGCCGCCCTGGAGGTGGGCGCGCACTGGCAATGGATGATCGAGAATTGGGCCACGCGCAATGGCATTCGCGCCACGACCGAATCGTCCTCGGTCAGCGTGGAAATCGATCTTCCAAAGGCGGACCGCGTCGCCACGATGCGATTCACGACCGCCAGCAGATTGCTCGTCGCGTTCATCACCGACGACCGTTCGCTCGAACGTGATCGATTGGCGCTCGCGGCGGCGGCGGCGAACGCCTGGAACACCGAGCAGCTCATCCCGATGCTCTCCGTGTGGGACGTGCGCGGGCCCCATCCCTTCCTGGCCGGGGTGTGCGTATTGCCGCTGACCAGCCAGATGAGCCAGCCGGTATTCGACGATCTCGCGGATCACTGGCTGTCCCAGGTGCGGCAGATGTTCACGCGGTGTCATCAGGTCTTCGGGCTCTAGAAATTCGTGCCGAATGCGGGAAACTGATCAGGCGCATTATGTAGGTCTTGTCGTACAATCAGGAGCCTTCACGACCCAAAGGGGGCACCATGGGTCAGGGGATCTTCAGCACTGCGATCCGGGGGACCTTTCTCGCAATGCTGATCTTCGCTCTGCTGCCACCCGGGAATGCCGTGTCGGCCTCGTCGGCGGACGACTGCGGGGGCGGCTACAGCGCGCGGCTGCCCTGCCTGATGAAGCAGGCGTCGGACGCGAAGGGAAAGCCGGTCACCGCCACCCTCACGGCACCGCTGCCGATCGACAAGCCGATCAGCGATCCGAACGCCTGGCGAGAGTTCAAGCAGAACCTCAAGGACGGCAATTTCGGGGTGCAGTTCCCTGCTCGCGGCAAGGACGACCAGGCCCCTCCCCAGCCGGGCCAGCCAGGGCAGCCGGGGCCGGCTGCGGAGACCGGTGCCGGCGGGACCGTTCTGCTCGTGCTCGCGAGAAAAGAGAATCGCCTCGTCTCTCCTGACATCACGGTCAGCGCGCTTCCCCCGGACGCGATGAAGGCGCTCCAGGACGCCAAGCTCTGTGACCGCATCTGCGACGCCATCGGCAAGAACCCCCGGCAGTCAGGGCAGAACCTCATCGAGGCCGGTCTCGCCACGAACATCCTGGACAAAGGGCCGAGTGAGAGCCAGGGCCGGGAAGATGGCGGCGGGCATTCCACCTTCTGGTTCCTGGTCGCCTTCGGGGTCGTCCTGGCCTTGCTCGGGTGGCTGCTCCTCATGGTGCGCCGAAACTCGGGAAGTGCCCGCCGTCCCGCCTATGCCACCGGTACGGAGACCACGACACATCAAGGGCGCCTTCCGCCCGCGATGCCTATGAATCCGGCCTCCCACCTTGGACCGGCCCCGGCTCCGGCCGTCCCGGCCCAATGGGAGAGCCGCCGGATAGCGATGCCGCCCGGCCCCAAGCGCACAGCCACCGTGCGCACCGCGCTTCACCCCCAGGGCTACGTCGAGCTCGACCAATGCCTCTACCGCGCCGTCTGGGCCGACCGGGTGGCGCCGCCGCCCGCGCTGGGCGACAACGTCGACGTCGTCGAGGGGACGGGCCAGGACGCCGAGATCCTCTTCGCCTTCGCACGTCCGGCGCGAACGCGATCAGGCCCGCGGCCCGGCGACGGCCCCGGTCCCGGCCGGCGCATCGACCACCGCCCCATAGACCAATGACCACCGGACGACGATCGGCCGGCCGCCCAGCCGAACCAGGAGCGATCAGCCGCCCAGCGGATCGACGAGCGATCAGTCGCACAGCGGACCGAGAAGCGAGCAGTCGCACAGCGGACCGAGAAGCGAGCAGACGCACAGCGGACCGAGGAGCGACCGGCGGCACCGCGGAACGACAACGGAACACGGGGAGTACAGCACATGCGACGTGACCAGCAACCTCACGGCGGCCGCAGCCAACCGCAAGGGCCGTCAGGGGCGCCGGCGGACTTCGCCCACATCGAGATCGGCAACAACGCGCAGCGGCTCCCGCTCGTGCTCTGCCTCGACACGTCCCATTCCATGCGCGGAACCCCCATCGAGTCGCTGAACGAGGCGCTCCGTTCCTGGACGCGCGACCTGCGCGACGACGTGAGCCTCAGCGCCAGCGTCGAGATCGCGGTCATCACGTTCGGCGGCCAGGGCGTCAACGCCTGGCAGGGGCCGTATCCGCTGCCTCCGCAGGCGCGGGTCAGCCCGTTCGTGTCGGCCGGGGCCTTCCAGCCGCCGCAGCTCATGGCGTCCGGCGTCACGCTGATGACCGAGGCGCTGGAGCTGGCGATGCAGATCGTGATGGCGCGCAAGCAGGAGCTTCGGCAGTCAGGGCTCCAGCACTTCCGCCCGCAGATCTGCCTGGTGACCGACGGCATCCCGACCGACCAGCAGGGTCATCCGACCGACCGCTGGCGGCGGCTGGTGCCCGTCCTGTCGCGCGAGCAGGACGAACGGCGCTTCCGGCTGTACGCCATCGGCGTCGGCGGCGTCACGTCCCATGGCGCGCAGGTTCTGGAGGCCCTCGCGCCCAAGTTCAACGCGCGGCTTGAAGGTTTTCCGTTCCGGGATCTCCTGCAGATGATGTCGGCCAGCGCCAGTGCCGAGCAGAAGGGCGCGGGCGACGAGGTCTTCGAGAAGATCTTCAGCCGCTTCACCCAGCGGCCGGCCTGGGAACACTGAGCCGGGAGGCCGGGAACGTGAACGGACGCGGCGAGCGGCGTACGGCATGGCGGGTGCACGGCCTGAGTGTCACGGGCTACCGGCACCGGCGTGACGGCGTGCCCTGCCAGGACGCCTGGAACGCCGACGACAGCGGGCCCGTGACGGTGCTGGCGGTCTCCGACGGCGCGGGGAGCCGCCCCCGGTCGGCCGAGGGCTCCAAGATCGCGGTCAAGCTGGCCACCGACCACTTCGGCAGGACCGTGTCCGGCCGCCGCTCGGACGCCGCGACCGTTCACGGGCTGCTGCGCACGGCCTTCCGCGACGTGCGCGACGAGTTCCTGCACGAGACCGCCGAAGCCCCCGACGACTTCGCCGCCACGCTCACCGTGGTGGTGATCGCTCCGACCTGGATCGGTCACTTGAGCGTCGGCGACGGCTTCGTCGTGCTGCGCGCGGGCACCGAGGACGGCACGCCGCAGTTCCATCTCCTGCCGACGGCACCGGAAGTGAGCGAATACAGCAACGAGACCGTTTTCCTGACGTCCTCTGACGCCGACAAGTGGGTGCGTACGGCGTGCGTACGTGACACCGGCGTCGACGGGGTTCTGCTGTCCACGGACGGTCTGGCCCAGGCAGCGCTGACCAACTCCTACGGGAGGTCACAGATTCCGAACGCCTCGTTCGCCTCGACCATGCTCGCGTCCCTGGAACGCGCGGGAGACGATCCCCACGGCGATACCGAGGCGCTGGCCGCCTTCCTTCGCTCCGACAAGGTGACCGCCGTCAACGCCGACGACAAGACCCTCCTGCGGGCGGTGCGATCATGACCGGGCCGGTGGGCAGCACACCCGTGACCGGGCCGGGCCCCGCGGTGCTCCTCAACGGCGAGCCGGCGAAGCTCACCGACCGTCCGCTCAAGGCCGGTGGCCAGGCGGCCGTGTTCCCCGTCATCTCGAACGAGGGCATCGTCGTCAAGCTCTACCGCGAGCCGCCCGGAGCCGACCAGGAACGCCGCCTCGAGCGGATGCTGACCATGGCGCCCCTGGGCGGCCGCCCCACTCACTCGTCGCAGCCCCCCGAATTGGCGTGGCCGACGCAGGTGGCCCGTAGCCCAAGCGGCCAATTCCTCGGCTACGCCATGCCGAAGTTCGGCGAGCCCGACCATGTGCAGCTGGTGGCATTGTTCGGGCGCTCGACACGGCTCCGGCACTTCCCGCAACGCGCCGACTGGCGATTCCTGCTCGGCATCAGCTGGAACCTCGCCTTCATGGCGGCCCGCATGCACCAGGAGCACCTGGTCATCGGTGACTTCTCCAGCAACAACGTCGTGGTGGACGGCGACGGGTTCGTGACGTTCCTCGACTGCGACTCCATCGCGTTCACAGATCCGGTCACGAGCGAATACTTTCCCTGCCTCATGCAGACCGCCGACTACAGTGCCCCTGAACGGCAGAAGGGCAGCCCGGCCTCGCCTGCCACAGATGACTTCGCCCTGGCCGTCCTCATCTATCAGTTGCTGACGGGCGGCAACCACCCGTTCGGCGGGGTACGCAGGGACAGCGACTCGGAGGCAACCGTCGCGGACAACATCGCCGCAAGCTGCTCCTACGTCGTGCTGCCGCAGCAGGTCATCGTGCCGCGCGGCGTCATCGATCCCGTGGTTCTGCCACCGGCGCTCCTGGAGCTGGCTCGCGCGGCCTTCGGAGCGGGCGTCATGAACCCTGCCGCAAGGCCCACGGCACGTGACTGGCTACGCGCCTTGGACACCGAACGGAGCCGCGTCCAGATCTGTAGGGATCGTCCACGCCACACCTATGGCTCGCACCTGCAGGGCTGCCCGTGGTGCATCCGTATCGCCGCGACCGGGCAGGACCTCTTCAACGAGGAGCCCGTCCTCGCGTCTGCGCAACCCTTCCCTCCCGCACAGGGCGGCGGCCTGAGCCTGGATCCGACGACCCGCACCGCGTTGATCGTGGTCGGTATCGCCGCGGCGGTGCTGGTCTTGCTCGCGCTCCTAGTCCTACTCGCAGGCGCCTGAGCCTGAGCCCGCCGCCGAATCCGTTCCGGGTCTTCGAAGCGCCCAGAGCCTTCGGAGCTTGCCGGGCCCTACGAGCTTTCGGGGCCTACGAGCTTTCGGGTCGCCACTCGCCAAGGTGCCGGTCGTAGCGGAGCGTCCCCTTGCCCAGGCTCGACAGATCCGCGGAGACCAGCGCCGCGTACGCCTCGTCGGGCAGGTCGGCCTCCAGCGCGATCTGGAGCCGCGTATCGGGATCCTGCAGGACGAGAACGGGCGCTTCGTCAGCCACCTCGCGGCGCCCTTGAGGCCCTTGGCGTCCTTGGCGCCCGCCGATCGCCTGCTTTACCAGGCTCTTCAATCCGAGCGTGGCCTCCTTCGCCAAGGTCGTTCCGATCCCGCTGAGGAACGCGTGCAGGGGCAAGGCCGCCAGCACGAGCCATTGCAGCTCTCCCGGCCCCCGTCGGACGGGCACGACCCGTACCCGCGACTCGACGCCGAGCTCCGCGAACGCCGACGCCACGGCGCGTTCCTCGCCCTCCTCGAACT
The DNA here is from genome assembly GCF_043198015.1 of Spirillospora sp. NPDC048911. NCBI lineage: Bacteria > Bacillati > Actinomycetota > Actinomycetes > Streptosporangiales > Thermomonosporaceae > Spirillospora > Spirillospora sp. NPDC048911. The sequence continues at coordinate 808,209 of NZ_JBICUD010000003.1, forward strand.
GCGAGCTGACCAGGATCTCGGCCGTGATTCGCCCGTCACCAACCATCGCCGGCATTCCCCTCCGTGATTCGCCAGATGTGCGCGGTGCTGTCACTTCCGGCGGTGGCCACCCGGTGCCCGTCCCCGCTGAACGTCACCGCACGCAACGAACTCTCGTGGTGGAGCCCGAAGAGCTCCCGCCCATCACCCGCGTCCCACACCCGCGCCACGTTGTCCCACCCGGCAGTGGCCAGCCGACGCCCTTCCGGACTGAACGCCACCGCCCGCACCGAACTGTCGTGCGTGAGCCGCAGCAACCGCTCTCCGCTGCGCGCGTTCCACACTCGCACCGTCTTGTCCTCGCTGGCCGTCGCCACCCGGCGCCCGTCCGGGCTGAACGCCACCCCCGGCACAGAACTCTCATGCTCCAGCCGGACGACCAGACGTCCGCTCACCACATCCCACACACGCCCAATGCCATCCTCACTGCCCGTCACCACCCGCCGGCCATCCGGGCTGAAGGCGACACTCCGCGCCGAGGCGTCGACTGCCAGCCGCGACAACTCCTGGCCGGTGACCGGATCCCACAACCGCACCGACTTGTCCTGGCTGGCCGTCGCGACCGAACGCCCGTCCGGGCTGAACGCCACCCCCGCCACCGCACCCTCATGCCCTAGCCGGACGACCATACGTCCGCTCACCACATCCCACACACGCCCAATGCCATCCTCGCTACCCGTGACCAATCGCCCGCCGTCCGGGCTGAAGGCCACCGAGGTGACGACGTTGAGCCAGCCCGGATGCTTGAACGTCAGGGCCTTCCGGCCGCTGCTCGAATCCCACAACCGCGCCGTGCCGTCACTGCTGGCCGTGGCCAGCCATTGCCCGTCCGGGCTGAACGCCACGCCAATGACGCTCTTGCGGTGCTGGACGGTCAGCTCATCCCGGAACCGCCACTGCGACCGAGCCGAATCCGGGCTGGTAGCCGAAGTCTGTGTCTGCCCCGAGGCCCCTCGTGGCTCCGCCGAGCCGACCTGACTCTCGTCCAAGGCCGCCCGTGCCGAAGCCATCAACCCATCGGGATCGCCCGCATCCGCTTTCTCTTCGGCAGAATCCACGCGGAGCGTGTACGTCGCATGCGGAGGGCGACCCTCGGTAGAGAAGATGCGTCCATCCGTCTCGTCCGTGGCGCGCAGGTAGAGCACCGGAGTGCCCCACTCCAGCGTGTCCTTCTTCACCCGCCGCATATACCGCCGCGCACGCATCACGCTGACGTCCACAGGCAGGCCCTTGGCCACGTACTGGTAGAACATCGTCGCGAACTGGATCGCCGCCGGGTCACTGATCGCGAACTGCATGGCGACGACCGCCTGGATTCCCCTCCGTACAGCCGCCCCCGCCGCGCTGGAGAAGACATCGAGAGCGCTGCCGCGTCCGGTGTCGCAGGCGTTCAGCACAACGAGCCGCAACGTGGGGTGCTCTCCCAAGAGGCGGCTCAGATCGTCCGCCCCGACCTGATCCGTCCCGCCCTGCTCGTTCGCCAGGGAGATGGTGCCCTCGCCGCTTTCGGAATCCCATCCGCCGTGGCCGACGAAGTGGAAAACGTGCCACGGCCCCTGGTCCAAGGCGTCCTCAAGGTCGCCGTAGGTCTGCCCGTCCACCCACGCGAGCTCGACGAGCCCCTCACGTTCGAGCCCGGCCAACGCGTCGCACAGCAGCCGCTGCTCTTCCTTGACCTCCAGCGCGACCTGGTCGCCGGGCCGCGCCACCATCCCGAGGACGCGCAGCCGAGCCGGAACCGGCAGGGGCGGACGCCCCGCCAGCACATGCGGGTAACGCACCAACGGCTGGCTCAGCCCCAGATAGTCATGCCTCACAGGATCGAACAAGAACTCCCAAGGCACCTGCGCGAGCTCGGGTGCCCTGATTCGCAACACCAGTCGCATGACCCCGGCCGCATGAAGATTGTGCGTGTAAAGGCCGTGAATCCGATCATTGATCAGCGCCTCGAAAAGCTGCCGCCCCAATTTCTGCACCGGCTCTTCGTCCTTGGACGCCAGCCGGCGCGTGATCGCCGACGACGCCAGCACGAATCCGCTGATCGCCTCAAGCTCATGATCCAATTCCGCGAGCGGCAACGGCAGCCGCATCGTGGTCTCCGCGTCCCCGCTGGGCGTGCGGACCCGGACCGGATAGATCTCGCCGTCCCCCGGGCTGATCTCGATCTCGAAATTGCGCGTCTGCATCCTCGCCCCTCGGGCGACTACCCCCGCAGTCTCAAATGCGAGCCCTGACCCTGATCGTACGTAATCGCGTAATGAACCGTCACGCGATTGGCACGGATCAGACAGCCGCTTACCCCGCCCACTTTGACCGACCGTACGCTGGCCCTGTGACGAGCATCGACGACCTCGCCGAACGCCTGCGCGCCTTCGCGGCGGAACGCGACTGGGAGCAGTTCCACACGCCCAAGAACATCGCGATGGCACTGGCGGGCGAAACAGGCGAGCTCCTGGCCGAGCTGCAATGGCTGACTCCCGAAGAGTCGTGGAAGGTCATGGACGACCCGGCCGCAGGCGCTCGCCTGCACGCGGAGTTCGGCGACGTCTTCCTCTACCTGATCCGCCTGGCCGACCTCCTGAACGTCGATCTCCTAGAAGCCGCAAACGCGAAACTCCAGCAGAACGCCCGACGCTACGACGCCGACACTTACCGAGGCTCAGCCCGCAAAGCCCCACCCCTCTAGAGCCACTCCCCCACGAAGACCGCAGTGACCGTCCGCCCGTCCTCGTTCCCATGCCAGCTCCAACTGGCCGCGATCGACGCCACGGTCTTCAGGCCACGCCCGGACTCATCGAGTTCGCCCGCGTCCCGCACCACAACCCCTCCCGGACCACCCTGATCAGCGACCGAGACCGCCACACCATTGGCGCCGCGCATGACCTCGACGGTGAACGTCCCGCCCTCGCCCGATTTCGTATGCCGGATGGCGTTCACGACCAGCTCATCGGCGGCCAGCAGCACGTCGTCGAGATAGGGACAGCCGTCCAGCAGGCAGGCGGCGAACCGCCGTACGGTCCGGGCCTGCTCGGGGACGCCGGGAAAGGAGCGTCGCCAGAACAGCGGCACGGGCCCCGCCGCAAAGACCATCGCCGTGGACATGAGCACTCCTGCGGATCGTGCGGAACCGGGGTTGTTCCGCAGTTCCATCGTCACAAGAGGCTGCCATCCGCTCACGAGAAGTAGCCACCAAAGGCCACCGGCACCTTTGATTCGCACAAGCGCCCTCAGAACGTGCGCGCCCCGCACGTCCAGCCCCCGCACATGCCACTCCTGAACGTGCGGAAAAATCTTGAAGCACCACCCCGACCAGCACATTCTCCCTATTCCTGTCCGGATCCGGCCACTCCATTGCCACTGGACGCCGGTTGCAGAAAGTTATTGATCCGTACACATTGTGATCGCGGCTCGTTCAAGGGAGAACGGCCATGCCAAGCCCCTATGTCCGCCGTCGCCGGCTCGCGGTCGAGCTGCGCAAGATCCGTGAAGACCGTGACATGACGGCGGACGGGCTCGCCCGCTTCGTCTACCAGTCCCGCACCAAGATCACTCGCCTGGAGACCGGCGCGGTCCGCCCGGACCTGGCCGAGATCATGGACATGCTCGAACGCCTGGGCGTCACCGGCTCCCACTACGACAAGGTCGTCCGCCTGGCACGAGACGCCGCCCAGAAAGGCTGGTGGGATTCCTTCGGCGACTCCATGGGCGCCCGCCAACGCCTCTACGCCGACCTGGAGTCCGGCTCCGACACCATCCGGGGTTACAACCAGACTGGCTTTCCCGCGGTCTTGCAACTACCTGATTTCATCAAGGCCTTGGTTGAGCTCGATGAGCACCAAGGCCCACTCGACTATCGGCCCGAGCGGATGGCGGACGCTAGGGCACACCGTCAGCGCCGCCTTCTGCAACCGGACGGCCCCTCATACGAGACCGTCCTTGACGAGTCCGTTGTTCACCGTTTGGCGGTGCCCCCACTGTTGATGGCCAACCAGCTTCGCCACTTGGTCGGCGTGATCACAGAGGAGCCGCGCATCTCCATCCGGGTCTTGCTTCACAACTCTCGTGTTCCCGGAGGTTTGCTACCCAAGTCGTCGTTCTTCCTCTACACCTTCCCCGAGCCAGCCGACCCGACGATGGCGGTCGTCGACACCGTCACGACCGATCTTGTTCTCACCGACCGACGCGAGGTGGCCCGATACACCAGGCACTACGAACGGCTTCAAGAAGCCGCACTCTCGACAGCTGACAGTCTTGGCTTCCTCAGTCGGGTAGCCGACCGGCTGACAAACGAGGCAGGATCGGGGGCATGACCAAGCACTACACCGGCTGGCGCAAATCAAGCCACAGCGACCCCAACGGCGAGTGCGTCGAAGTCGCCAATGGCCCGGACGGCAGCATCGGCCTCCGTGACTCCAAGCAACACGGTAACGGCCCGATCATCGAGTTCACTCCCACGGCATGGGCCGCCCTGCTCGGAACCCTCCGCACCCACTGAGCGGGATAGGTTGCCGAAATCAACTGTTTCAATGCGGAGCTCGCCCACCGCCGATGACATCGCCCTCGGATGGCCTGTTCTGTCGAACTCACCGCAAGCTCGCAGCGCGATCCAGAGCTTCGTGGCCGGCGTTCCGCCACGTCCGTCAGCGGGCGGGTCGTCTGTCGCGGTAGAACCCTTGTCATGAACGATCATCGCGGCCGGGCACTCATGCGTGATTCGCTGACGGGGCTGTCCGTCGGCGACGCGTTCGGCGACCAGTTCTTTCTGCACGCCAACCGTCATCTGACCGCCGCAGATCTTCCTGGGGCGCCGTGGGAATGGAGCGACGACACCGAGATGGCCTGTTCGGTCGTCGCCTGCCTGCACCGTCATGGACGCATCGACCAGGACGCTCTCGCGACGTCGTTCGCCACTCGTATGGACATGGGCCGCCGCTATGGCGCTGGTGCCTTGGAACTTCTTGAGCGAATCCGCGACGGGCACCCTTGGCGGGGCGCTTCAGTTGAGTCGTTCGGCGGCAATGGTTCGTTCGGCAATGGGGCCGCCATGCGCGTGGCTCCTCTGGGCGCCTACTACACCGGTGATCCGGCACGCGCGGCCGCCGAGGCCTCTCTGCAAGCCGAGATCACTCATGCGCACGCCGAAGGGATCGCAGGCGCGGTCGCGGTCGCCGTCGCAGCTTCCCTTGCCACCGTTAGTACTCCGGAGGAGTTGTTCGAGGCGGCACTCGATCACACCCCGGAAACCTACGTCCGCCGGGGTATCCAGCGAGCTCGCAAACTCAAGACACCAGAGCAGGCGGCGCAGTCGTTGGGAAATGGATTCCGGATCACCGCCCAGGACACCGTTCCTTTCGCGCTCTGGGCGGCCGCCCGGTACCTGGACGACTACCCGGCTGGGATCCGTGCCTGCGTCGCGGTCGGCGGTGACATGGACACCACCGCCGCGATCGTCGGTGGCATCATCACCGCCGGAAGAGGTGGCGACGGCATCCCGGCCGAGTGGCTCGACGCCCGTGAACCCCTTCCCGGATGGCTGGACGAAGCACTGGGTTGAACGCCGTCACTGGTCTTCGATCACTACCAGCCGGGTGAGCTTCTCTCGCCACGGCTGCGGCTGCGTCATCCCCCACAGCAGGCTCGCCGGAAGCTGGACAAGAACCACGCCTCTCGGCGGGAAGCCCGGCAGCACGTTCAGGGCGGCGTTGAGCAGCAGCGGCCCTGGGCCGGGTGGAGCGCCGGTACGCCCGTCCACAACTCGCAGGCCCATCGCCCGCTGCCCGAGAGTGCGGCCGTCTGAGACTCCACCATCGCTTCGGCTGCCGGGGCCACGCTTCTGCCAGGCTCATGTTGGGGTCGTTGTCGATCGTCACTGCGGGCATGACCGGCAGGATGCCTGCGGCATCACGCTTGATCGGCGCTCGCTGCGACTGGGCGTCCACGCGTCGGAATTCCCAGGCCACAAGCGGCGCCAGCGGCACGAAGAGGATGAGTGTGTCAATGCAGGCCGCAACGCGCCGTGACGATGCGGGAGCTCGCACCACTGCGCTGGCCATGACCCCATGAAACCACTCCATGGGCCTGCGGGCGATCGCTCTGTTTTCCGTTCGATGCCCGGGCGCGGGGCTGACCTCGTCCTTTTGTTGAGAGCGGACGTTCAGCCGCGAAGAGGGCAAGCCTGGCGAGGATAGGGGCTTATCGAAGGTTCTTTCCGCGCCATTTCAGGTACCGGTTGGTTGGGCCGCCACGCGGCCCAACCAACCTCACATAGCTAGGAGAAGTGGGCGGTCATGGTGGTCGTGCCGGCGGTGCTGAACTCGATCACGCGGATGTCGCGGATGTGGACGGGGATCTGGATCCGGCTGCCCCAGCCGTGGGTGCCGCCTTCCGATTCGTAGGGGTTCAGGGTGTAGCGGCGGCCGTCTTTGACGATCATGGTGACGGTGTAGCGGCCGGGACGGGTCGGCTGGCGGAAGATGGCGTACACCCAGGTGGGGACGCCCTCGTAGGCGAATATCGTCGCTATCTCGGTGGAGCCGGTGGGGACCAGCGGGGCGGCGCGGAAATCCTTGCCGTGTGCGATGTGCAGCGTGTGCCGGTAGTTCGCGGCCAGCTCCCGGTCGTCGGCCGTCTGCCACCAGACGGCGCCCGCGGCGACGGCGGCGGCGGTGATCAGTGCGGCGGCTCCGCGGGCTGTTCGGCGGACGCGGCGGCGCCGTGCAGGCGTCCTGAAGCCCGGCGGCTCCAGGGCCAGCCGTTCCAGGGTTCTGGCCTCGAAGCCGGGCGGGGTCTGCTTCTCGGGAGCGAGCAGCGTCAGCCCGTCGAAAAGGTCGGCGGTCTCGGCCAGCTCGCGCCTGCACTCGGCGCACGCGGTCAGGTGCTCCAGGGCGCGCGCCCGCTCGTCGCCGGTGGCCACCCCGGCGGCGATCTCCGGGATGAGCTCGCGCACCTCTGCGCAGGGCTCCCGCTCACTCATCGGTCACCTCCAGAACTTTGCGCAAACGTGCCAGGCCCCGGCGGATCCTCGTCTTGGCCGTGCCGAGCGGGATGCCCTGGTGCTGGGAGATCTCCTTGGCGGTCATGCCATGTAAGACGAACAGCACGATCAGCCGTCCCTGCTCGCCCGGCAGCGCGCGCAGGGCGTCCCGCAGCCGCTCCCGTTCCTCGAAGCCGGGGCCCGGCCGGTCCTCGCCGGCCGCCAGCGTCCGCAGCAGGAGGTCCGGGTCGGTCGGGGTCTCGCCGCGCAGGCGCACGGCGTCGATGGCGAGGTTGCGGGTGATCGTGAGGATCCAGGTCGCGGCCCGGCCCTTGCGCGGATCGTATGCGGCGGCGTGCCGCCACACCCGGAGGAACGTCTCCTGGGCGACCTCCTCGGCGGTGGCGGACGAGCTCACGATCGTGACGGCCAGCCCGAACACCCGCGCCTGGTAGCGGCGCACGAGGGCGGCCGCGGCGTCGGAGTCTCCCGCCGCCATCCCGGCCAGGAGCGACTCGTCGGTGAGGGCCCACAGGTCGGGGACGACGGAGTAGCCCTCGTTCTTCACCGGAGTCTCACCGCGGCTTGTGCCGGCACTGGGACCAGCGCCGAGGCGCGGGCGCGGGCGGACCCGTTGCAGAGCGCCGACGTACCGGTGAAGATTTGCTCGGTCGAGCAACCTTCGTTGTCGGTGACGGTGACCGTGACCTTGTAGGTGCCCGGGCCCGGGAAGCGGTGCGCCGGCCGCGGGCCTCCGTCGAGTCGCGTGGTGCCGTCGCCGAAGTCCCAGTCGTACCGGACGACGCGTCCGTCCGGATCGGAGGAGGCCGAGGCGTCGAGGTGGGCGCCGCCGGTGACGGAGAGCGCCGCCACCGGTCCCTGGTTCGGCCGGACGGCGATCGACTGGAACGCGGGCTGTTCGCCGCCGGTGGGGAACGGGCTGCCGGCGATCTCCGTGAGTCCTCCTCCGGGCGCGATGCGGAACGCGGAGACGTTGTCGGAGTCGAGGTTCGACACGTAGAGGTTCCGGCCGTCGGGTGTGACGGCTCCCCCGACGGGGCTGTCGCCCGCCGTGACGTCGGCGTCATGGACGAGCGAGCCGTCGTGGCGCACGGTGTAGGCCGAGACGTGTTGGCTCCCGCTGCCTATCAGCCCGCCGTCCGTGACGTAGAGGTTGCGGCCGTCGGGGGTCATGGCCGCCGCGATCGGGACGTCCGGGGCGAAGAACGGCGAGCCGGGGACGGACGTCAGATCGCCGTTCGAGCCGACGCGGAAGCCGAAGACCTCGTGGGAGGCCGAGCACGGCACGTACAAGTATTTGCCGTCGGGGGTGAGCGCCATCGCGCCGCCCGCCGCCCCGATGCCTGTTTGAGCGATCCGGGTGAGGGTTCCGTCGTCGGCGTGGACGGCGAAGGTGATCAGCTGGTCGGGGGCGGTGTCCAGGGGGTTGCCCGTGCTCACGAACACGAAGCGGCCATCGGGGGTGGTCGCGATCCCTCTGGGGTTTTCTCCTCCGACGGGCACGGTTTTGCCGGGAGAGGTGAGCGTCCCGTCGTCCTTTATGGGGAACATCGACACCGTTTCGGCCGTCCGGTTGACCACGTACAGGCGTCGCCCGTCCGGGGAAACGACGGCGTCGTCCGGGTCTTCGTCGGTGGGGGTCGGCGGGGGCAGCGCGGTGAGGCCGCCGTCGGTGCGGATCCGGTACGCCGTGATCGTGCTCGCGATCCCGTTGGCGACGTAAGCCGTGCGTCCATCGGGCGCGACCGCGATGCCGCGCGGGGAGGCGTCGGTGCGCGTCCGCTCCGGGCTCAGCTTCAGGCCGCCGTTCGGCTGGATCGCGAAGGTAGAGATGTCGTTCGACACGATGTTGGTGACGAAAACCGACCGCGCCGGTGCCGGAGCCGCGTTCGCGGCAGTGCGAGCGGCCAGCGCGCTGGCGCTAGTGCGGGCGGGGGTCGGCGTGCCCGCGGCGGCGTTTCCAGCGGCAGGGGTCACAGTGCTCAGCGGCAGGCTGATCAAGGCCAGCGCGAGTCCGAGCTTGATCATCTTACGTTCACCGTCCTTGCCGTCCGGGCCGCAGCAGAGCCGTTGCACAGGGGCGATTGGCCGGTGAACACCACGCGCGTCGTACAGCCTTCGTCGTCAGTGACGGTGAGCGTCACGCGGAAGGTGCCGGGCCGCTGGTAGACGTGCACGGGCTTGGGCCCGCCATCGCTCGCCCCGGTGCCGTCGCCGAAGTCCCAGTCGTACCGGACGACGCGTCCGTCGGGATCCGACGAACCCGACGCGTCGAACGCCACCCGCAGATTGCGTTCGGCCAGCGCGGTGAACGAGGCCGTGGGTCCCTGATTGGGAAGCACCGAGACCGACTGGAACGAGGGGCCTTGGCCACCCGTGGGGAACGGCGAACCGGGAACTGCCCGAAGCACACCGCTCGGCTGCACGTCGAATCCCGAGACATCGCCGGAGTCGAAATTGCTGACGTACAGATGCCTGCCGTCCGGCGTGGGAGCGACGCCGACCGGTCCGTTACCACCTCGGAACGGAGATCCCGGGACGGGACGCAGCGTCCCGTTCTGCCCGACCGTGTAGGCCGACACCGCGCGCGCGTCGTCAGGCCGCTGCGAACCGGGGCTGGTGACGAACATGAGGCTCCCGTCAGGGCTCGGCGCGGCCCCCTCAGGAAAGTCTGCGGCGGGGAAGGGCGACCCGGGCAACGACGCCAGATCTCCGTCCCGGCCTATGGCGAAGCCGGACACCTGGTCCGAGCCGGTCGAGACGACATAGAGGAAGCGTCCGTCGGGAGACACCGCGACACCGTTGCCGCCGGAACCGACCCGGGCGGGCGTCCCGGCGCGGGTCAGCGTGCGGTCGGCGTTGACGGCGAAGGTGACGACGACGTCGTCACGGCCCTCCGCGGGCCGTCCATGGCTGACGAAGACCCGCCGCCCGTCGGGAGATACGGCGACGCCGCGCGGACTGTCGTACCCGGTGGTCACCGGTTCGCCGAGCCGCACCACCCGGCCGTCGGGCTGGATGGCGAACACCGTCACCGTGCCGGAGTCGATGTTGGTGACGTACAGCGCCTTGCCCGCCGGATCGATGGCGATTCCGAAACCGGTGTCCCCGCCGGTTCCGACGGGAGCGCCGAGCGGAGTGAGCCCGCCGTCCCCGGACACGGTGTACGCGGAGACGGTGCCTTGGGCTGACACGGAGTCGTCGCCGTTCACCCCGTAGGCGTGGCGGGCGTCGGGAGAGAAGACCAGGCCGCGTGGCTCGTTACCGGTGCCGGTCCGACCGCCGGCCGTGGTCAGCCGCCCGTCAGGCCCGATCTTGAAGACGGTGACATCGTCCGTCGCCCTGTTGGTGACGTACAACGTGCGTCCCTGCGCAGGGATGGCGGAGGCTTGCGGAGGCACGGCAGAGGACGAGGCCGCAGTGACCGGGAGCAGAGCGGCGGCGGCTCCTACCGCGAACAGCGCCTTCATGACTACGGTGTTTGGGAGCGTGCGAGGGACCATCTCGGTTACCACCTTCGCTGTCTAAGACAGGTCCGGCGGTAATACGGCGAAATTCCGCAACGAGATTCACCCAGGCCCCTCGAATCCAGTCTTATGAGGACGCGCAGCACAAGCACCCAATCGACAACCCCGCCAAGCGCAGGCGCGAGGCACGTAGGTGCTGGCAGGGGATTTCAGACGGCCTCGCATGTGCCGCGTGGCACGTCTTCTCCGCCCTCGATCTGCCCGAGAGCAGCAACTTCAACGTCCTTGAAGCCCTGCCAGCGTGTGGGCTGCGGGGGTGAGGGCGGCGGTCAGGCGTTCGTGGTCGGGCTTGGGCAGGCCACCCAGCTCGTCATCGAGGTCGGCGAGCAAATCGGACACCACCTCGGCGGCCAACGCGGCGGCGTCGGCGGCTGGGCCGAGTTTGCTGCGGGCCGCGTCCACTCTCGGCGGGGTGAGCCGCTCCACCGCGGACGCCAGCAGCCAGGCCGGCACTCCGCCGGGCGGCGGCACGAACGGCCGGGCACCGTTGTAGCGGGCGTCCTCGGCGAAGTCGGGATGCTTGACCTTCAGCACCGGCCGCGGCCCCCGCTCGCGCGTGTCCCAGGATCCGGCGGGCTTGAGGACGTAGCCTTCGGCGCGGTTGCCGGGCAGTTCCGGGAGGCCGAGCGCGCCGGGCACCAGCGTCGGGAAGTCGAGCGTCAACTCTCTCAGCTTCTGCCGGTGACCTTGACCCACGAGCGGCACGCACTTCAAGCCCACACCGGCCGCCAGGTCTGCCAGTTCCGCGCGGCCCATCCAGCGTGGGCCCGATGATGTGCGGACGGCGCCGTCGAACGCCAGCCACACCAGGCCAGGGCTGTACCACACGCCGGTCTGCACTGGACTGATGGTGTCGACCGGCGGTACCTGCGGGTGCGGATAGCCTCCTCCGGCCAGTTCGCCGTACAAGACCATGTCCTGTCCGACTGTTCGGGCCGCTGCCGCCGCCGCTGTCGCGAGTACCGGCCACAACCGTGTCACGCCGAAGAACATCTCGAGCCGATCCTCGTCCAACAGCCCGCGCCGCCCGGCGGCTTTCGCCGTCCGGCCATCGCTGACCAGCGCGAAATGCGCGCCGTGCACCTTCTCCTCGGCGACCCAGCTGCCGCCGGGCAGCGGCCCGTCGCCGAACCGCTGCGGGATCTTCGGGTACCACACGACCCCGCCCTCCGTTCCGCGCCCGGACGCGCCGCTGGCGGGCAGCTTCTCCAACGCCCGCCTGAGGATCAACTCGTTTTCGATCGGTTCAGGGGTTGTGCTGGGCGGCGGCGAGAGCAGCGAGAGCGCGGATGCGGGCGTTCTCGTGCGCGGTGTGCCAGAGAAGGCCGAGTTTGACGGGCGGCAGGTCGTCGATCGGGACGAACACCACGTCCGGGCGGGCCACCAGCTGCCGCATCGACGTGACGGTCACGTGCACCGCCTTGCCCCACGCGACATGGCTTAACGCCTCGCCCATGGTGTTGACCGTCCGCAGGCGCAAGGCCCGGCCCGACAGAGTGCGGCTGGGGACGAACCATGGATCGCCGGACGGACGCCGCAGCGACGGCATGTCGATCAGGACGTAGTCGGCCAGATCTTCCAGGCGGACGCTGGTGCGGTCGGCCAATGGATGCCCGGCGGCCACCATGACCACCAAGGCGTGCTCGGCCAGCTGCGGCCCCAGGGTGAGCTCGGGCGAGTCGTAGAGCAGCCAGTTGACCAGGACGTCCACCTCGCCGCGGTGCAGCGCGTCGTACGGCGTGGTGATCGGCACCTCGTGCAGGCGCACCTCGATGTCGGGGTGAGCGCGTTCGACGGCGCGTACCAGTGCGTTGAGCTCCTCACCGCCCGTGGTCACCGTGAATCCGATGCGCAGCGGCCCGGCCGCGGCTCGCGCGGACGTCCGAGCCTCCTCCATCGTCAGGGTGAACTGGTCGTGGGCCGAACGCAGGCCGTCGCGCAGCTGCCGACCAAGCGGGGTGAGCGTGACCTTACGGCTGGTGCGTTCGAACAGAACTCCGCCGACCTGCCGTTCAAGCGCCTGAATCCGCTGAGTGACCCGCGCCGGCGACACCTGCAGACGTTCGGCGGCATGCCCGAAGTGCAGTTCCTCGGCGACCGCTAAGAACGTCTCCACATCGGCCAATTCCACGCCCACACACCCAGTCTCCCCGATCGTTCAACGACACTGAATGCCCGATGAGCAAACGGCCATTGATCGCCCCCACACCACCCGACACCCTCGAAGTCCAGGCCAGGCGACACCGTCCGAGCACTGGAGAGGGACGTTCATGGACCTTCATTTCCGATCGCAGGTCCGGTTGTCGGAACCGGCCGGCCGCTGGCTTCTCCTGATCACGGCGGTCGGTTCAGGATTGGTGTTGCTCGAATCGACCGTCGTCAACATCGCCTTGCCCGCACTGCAAACTGATCTGGACGCGTCGATGTCCGAGTTGCAGTGGACGGTGAACGCGTTCACCCTCACGCTCTCCGCACTCATCCTGCTGGGCGGCAGCCTGGGTGACCGATTCGGGCGCCGGCGCATCTACCTCATCGGCGTCATCTGGTTCGGTCTGGCGTCCCTGCTCTGCGGCCTCGCACCGAACGTCGGCGTATTGATCGTCGCCCGCGCCCTCCAGGGGGTCGGAGGCGCGCTCATCGTCCCGGGCTCGCTCGCCCTGATCCAAGACTCCTTCCACCCCGACGACCGCAACCGGGCGGTCGGCTGGTGGGCGGGAATCAGCGGCGTGGCCGGCGCGGCCGGCCCGCTACTAGGCGGCGGCCTGGTCGACGCGGCCGGTTGGCGCTGGGTATTCCTCGTCAACATCCCGCTGGCCGCGCTCCTCTGCGCACTCCTGCTAATCCACGTGGCAGAGAGCCGCCGCTTCGAGCCGACGCGCCAGTTCGACGTATGGGGTGCCGTGCTGGCCGCCGTTGCACTAGCCGGACTGACTTACGCCCTCATCGGAGGCAAGTGGACGATGGCAGCCGGGCTGGCCGGCCTCGTCGCCTCCATAACGTTCCTACTGGTCGAACAACGCAGCCCAGCACCAATGCTTCCACTGCGCCTCTTCACCTCACGACAATTCAGCACCGCGAACATCGTGAGCTTCCTTGTCTACGGCGCCCTAGCCGGCATGTTCTTCTTCCTGCCGATCCAACTCCAGGTCACCGCCGGATTCTCAGCCTGGACGGCAGGCCTGGCGATGGTGCCCCTAACCGCCCTCACCCTGTTCCTGTCGCCGTACGGCGGCGAGCTCACCACCCGCCTGGGCGTCCGCAGCGTCCTCGTATCCGGATCGCTGATCTGCGTAGTCGCCCTACTCCTAGCGACTCGAATCGGCCCCGACGCGTCCTACCTCAACCACGTACTCCCCGTAGTAGCCCTCACCGGAATCGGCATCCCCCTCATCACCCCCGCTGTCACCACGGCCGTCCTCAGTGCCGTCGACGACCGCAGCGCCGGGATCGCGAGCGCAGTGAACAACGGCGCCGCCAGAGCAGCAGGCCTGATTGTCGTAGCAGCACTCCCCCTGCTGGTAGGTCTCCCGCACGGCACCGAGATGAATCCAGCAGACCTCAACCACGGATACGACCTCGCCATGGCGATCTGCGCCGCCCTCTTCCTGACCGGCGCCCTGGTCGCCTGGCTAGGCCTGCCCAACCCCACCGCACAACCCGTCCGCCTGCTAAGCCGCCGACACGCCTCACACACCTGCCCACAACTAGAACCACCCCAGCCGAGCTGGGAGAACACCCGGCACGAAGACCCGATAGTCGAGGCTTGACTGCCAACGTGACCCGAAATGTCGTTGATCGTCGATAGTCTTTCGCCCTAACCGAGATGCGGACCGCCGGACTTCCACCGATCTCCTGATCACGGACACGTCCCCAATACCGCACGAGATCTTCGTGCTGCCTGGGGGTAGGTCCCGTGACGGTCTTCCGTCGCACCGCGCAAGCTCTGCTGTCTCCGCTCGAACAGCAGCTCAGCGTCGTCCTGGCCGAACATCTGAAGATGGCCGCGAACCTCAACGTGTCCGACTCGGAGAAGCGGGCCTGGGACCGGAGTCTCCCCGTCCTCGCCCACGACCTCATAGAGGCTGGGCTGGGTCAGGTCGAGATGCTCGTCGAGTATCAACTCCCCCTGACGAGCAAGCGCGCCGACGTCATCCTCGCCGGAGTGGACCGTCGCACCGGCGGCGACGCCTACGTGGTGGTCGAGCTCAAACAATGGAGCCACGCCGAAGTCTGGGAGGACGACCAGCGCCGCGTCCTCGTCCAGAACATGACGGGCAGGCCCAAGCTGCACCCGTCCCTTCAGGCCAAGGGTTACAGCGAATACATCCTTGATTTCCTCGCGGTGCTGGCCGACCATCCCGACGCGCTCCACGCCGTCGCCTACCTCCACAACGCGGCACGCAACGACGTCGCCGACCTCTACGACGTGGTCGAGGACAACCGCACACGCCTCTTCACCCAGACCACCCGCGGCGCGTTCGTCGATTACCTCCGCGACCGCTTCGCCCCCGCGCCTGGCGCGCCAGCCGCGGATCGCCTCCTCGCCAGCGAGGTGAAGCCGTCCAAGCAACTCCTCAAGCTCGCCGCCGAAGAGATCAGAAACCGCGAACAATTTACTCTCCTGGCCGAGCAGCGCCTCGCGTACGAAATGGTTCTGCACGCCGTCGACAAGGCCAAGCACCAAGACCTCAAGACCGTTGTCGTCATCACCGGTGGCCCAGGCAGCGGTAAAAGCGTCATCGCCCTCTCCCTCCTGGGCGAGCTCTCCCGCCAGGGCTATTCAGTACTTCACGCCACCGGCTCCAAATCGTTCACCCAGACCATGCGGCGCTACGTGGCCAAGGGCTCCTCCAAGACCAAGGCCATGTTCAAGTACTTCAACAACTTCATGGAGGCCGAGAAGAACGGCCTCGACGTCCTCATCTGCGACGAGGCGCACCGCATCCGCGAGGTCTCGGCGAACCGTTACACCTCCGCCCGCCTGCGCACCGGCCGCCCCCAGGTCGACGAACTCATCGACGCGGCCCGCGTACCGGTCTTCCTCCTGGACGAGCACCAAGTGGTACGCCCCGGGGAGATGGGCACCGTCGACCAGATCCGAGACCAGGCCGAATCGAAGGGCCTCACCGTCCACCATGTCTCCCTGGACGAGCAATTCCGCTGCGGTGGAAGCCGCAAATACGAAGAGTGGGTCTTGGCCCTTCTCGGCCTAGATGGCGGCGTCCCCACCCCATGGGAAGGCGACGACCATTTCGACGTCACCCTTGCCGACTCCCCGTACGACCTGGAAGCCCAACTCAAGACGCAACAATCCCAGGGCTACTCCGCCCGCATGACCGCCGGCTTCTGCTGGCCCTGGAGCGACCCCCAGAAGAACCACCTAGACCAGCCCAGCACCCTGATCTCGGACGTCGTCATCGGCGAATGGGCCCGCCCTTGGAATGTCAAAGGCGACCGCTCGATCGGCGACGCCCCACCGAGCGACCTCTGGGCGACCCATGAAGGCGGCTTCGGCCAGGTCGGCTGCGTCTACACCGCGCAAGGCTTCGAGTACGACTGGAACGGCGTCATCCTGGGCCCCGACCTCATCTACCGCGACGGCCGCCTGATCACCGTCCGCGCCGCGAGCAAAGACCCGGCCCTCCGCCCCAAGACGGTCACAGACGCCCAGGCCAACCGCCTGATCCGCAACACCTACAAGGTCCTTCTGACGAGAGGCATGGCCGGCACCATCCTCTACTCCACCGACCCCGAAACCCAGACCCACCTAACAAACCTCCTCCGCCCCGACCGCTGACTCACCCGTCGGAATTCTGGGCCGACTCAAGAACGCCACCCTTGGGATGTGGTGGTGGCGGCCATGGACTGGTTCGTCGACCAGATACGGACTGACCGGGCACCGAGCTGATCGGCCCCGGCAGCCTCAGAGCCCAGCGCCGCTGGTGCAGCCGGGCATCTCCGAACACGCTCGGCGACGTCCCACCATGGGTCTCTTTGAGTGACCATTGAGTGCGTTGTCACCGTTGACACCCTGAGTTACCGTCGCTTCGGGGCTGAGTCATACCGAACGATCGGCGGGAATCGTCATGGCGCGTGGATCGGGTGGATACGGATCATATCGAGAGTACGAGGCCGCCCGGCGGGCCGAGGCACGCGCGAAAGAACAGGCGAAACGCCAACGCGAACAGGAGCGCAAGGCCGAGGAGCGGGATCGGCTCCAGAAAGAGGCCGCAGCGCGCGACCAGCAAGCCGCCAAGAAGAGCCGCGAACTCGAAGAGCAGATGCGGGAACTCGAAACCCTGCTGATCTCCTCGCTCGACCGGGATCCGCACATCTCGCTGGCTCACCTGCGCCATGAGGCGCGGACTCCCCCGCTGGATCTGGGGCGTCTCGACCGACCGAACCCCGAACCGGCATGGGACGACTTCGAGCCCGATCCTCCACGCGGCCTGAACAAACTGTTCGGCGGCGCGCAGCGCTATGACGAGGCGCTGCGGTTCGCCGAGCAGCAATTCGATCTCGCGCGTCGCGAACACCAGCGGAAGGAAGCGCAGAGGCAGAAGCAGCTCATCGACGCCAGGCGCTCATACGAACGCAAGCTGGCCGACGCCAGGCACGAGGCCGAGCGGCACAACCGTCGCATCGACGCGCTGGCGACAGGGCTCGGCGAGGCGGATCGCCATGCCGTCAGCGAATACATGGACATGGTGCTTCAGCGTTCGCCATATCCCAGAGGTTTTCCCAACGAGCGCAAAGCCGGTTATGTGCCCGAATCTTCTTTGCTTGCGGTCGAATGGTTCCTGCCGCCGGTGGAGATAGTGCCCGCAGCCAAGGCGTTCCGCCATGTCAAGACGCGCAAGGTCGTGGAGCCGACCGCCCGTCCATTGGCCGAGATTCGCCAGACGTACCAGAAGGTCATCGCCCAGATCGCGCTGCGCACCCTGCACGAGGTCTTCAAGGCCGACCGCGACCAGCTCATCACCACGATCGTCTTCAACGGGCGGGTGCATGCCGTCGATCCGGTCACCGGCCAGAGAGTCCAGCCTCACCTGGTGACGCTGCGAGCCACCCGCGAGCAGTTCGCGAAACTCGTCCTCCATGAGCCACGATTCAATCCCGTGGAGTGCATCCGGAAGCACTTCTTCGCCGATGTCTCGCCTCATCCGGACGAGCTGACGCCGGTGGAGCCGGTCATGCCGTTCGACATGGCCGATCCCCGTGCCGTGGATCCCGTCGACGTCATCTCAGGGATCGACAAACGACCAAATCTCCTCGACCTCAAGCCCAAGGAATTCGAGGCGTTCGTCCAGAACCTCTTCGCCAAGATGGGCTTCGACACGCAGCTTTTCCAGGCGAGCGGGGACGGCGGGGTCGACTGCGTCGCCTTTGACCCTCATCCGATCACCGGAGGCAAGTTCATCATCCAGGCCAAGCTCTACACCAAGACGGTGGAGCCGACGCACGTGCGCGACCTTTGGGGAACGGTGCAACACGAGGGCGCGACCAAGGGGATCATGATCACCACCTCGGGCTACGGCCCGGACAGTTTCAAGTTCGCCAACGGGAAGCCGCTCAATCTGATCGACGGGCATGGGCTCCTTGCGATCTGCCACCAGCACGACATCCCGGCCCGGATCCTCGGAGCCAAGAAGAAACGTGCTTCACGCCGGCAGCCCGGAACCGCCACGGGTAACTCGTCTGGTGAGCTCTGAGCCCGCGCACAGATCACCGTCGGCCCTACGGCTCATCAACTGATCGTCCGTGGTGGGCACGGGTGAAGCTGAGTGGGTTCGCTGTTAAGGCGGCCTGTGCTTGGGCTGGTCGATGAGGGTGTCCTTGCGTTCGACCAGGCCGTCCTCGTCTTCAATGACCCACTCCGCGCTCGCGTCAGGAAACCCCGCCGCGGCGCGCTGGGCACCGAACATCATCCCCTCGTCCTCGTCCTCGTCCTCGCCCTCGTCCTCGTCCTCGCCCTCGTCCTCGATCTCGAACGCTCGACGGCCACGGGGCAGCGGTCAGGCCAGCCAGGGAAGGTTGCGGGGAATCCCGCATACTGGGCCACCTGTTCCACCGACGGCGGCGTCTCCTCCCAGTCCGCGTCGAGCGTGGGCGGCGCCTCGCCGTGGACGATCGTCACCCGGACGCCAGGCAGCCACCGTTCGAGCAGCCGCGCCGCGGCCGACAGGGGGTCGTCCAGCATCGCTCGTCCTCACCAAGATCACAGACAGGGATCACGCGGATGCCTCAACCCAGCTCACATGCTCAGCCGCCGACATCACCTTCTGGGGTGCGGCTCTTCTTTGGGGTCGTGGAGCTGGGCGGTTGAGTTGCCGAGTTCGACGTTGGTGAGCTTGGCAATCAGCCCTCGCAGGCTTCGGTGAGGTACCAGGCGCGGTCGTCGTCGAGTTGCATCCAGAGCCGATGGTCTCGTCCGGTGACTCGATGAAGGCGCGTCGGCTGCGATCCGTCAGGAAGGGTCAGGACTCGTCTCTCGGCCATGTCGACGACGCCGTCGGCCCGGTCACAGCGGACGATGGTGACGCCGTCGAAATCGGTGTCCTGGTAGGAGTTGATGAAGACGACCTCGTCGTCTGTGACCGCCAGCCCGCGCGCTCCGCGAACCGAGTTGCGATTGATGGTCCGGACGCCGGTGTCATCGATGGTGACGAGCGGAAAGTTCGTGTAGGGGCAGGCCCAGGCCCGGTCGGCTCCGACATTCAGCGCGTAGCAGTCCATCCAGCTCAGCTTGACCGGGTCGTCGCCGGCGCTCCAGGCGGGCATGCCGTTCACCGACCAGCGGATCAGGCCAGGGAGTCGAATCTTGGTCCTCTTTCCGCGGTACTGCGGACGATGTCGTACGTGGGCCGGGGCCGGTGTCCAGACGGACGACTCGTCGAAGTAGCCGATCCAGATGTTCTCCCTTTGATCCGTCTGGAGCACTTCGATGGCGTCACCAACGTGAAAGGCCGAGGTGGGTGACCCATCGGCGTCGAAAATGGTTGCGTTCAATGGCAGGAGCAGCTCTGTTTCGTCGAGATAAACCATCTCCCAGGGGCTGACGTCTTCGGGCATGCTCGGAAGCCCACACCGGCTGTTCACCAGGATCAGGCCGTCGGCGAACGCGTCGATTTTGGGCCACCGGTAGTCGAGGTTCTTGAGCTCGATCTCCTGATGACCGGAGTCTTCGACGATGACGGCGATCGCCTCGTAGGGCAGCCGTACCTTCGCCGCCGTCCGAGCCGGCCTGGCGAATCCGACTTCCGGCGATGCCAGCAGGGCGATCATCCTGCCTTGCGCGTCGATGGTCGTGGTCACGACATCGAGATGGCCGTAGCGCTCGGGGAGCGTCCTCCATCGATGGACCTGTGTCTCGTGCACGATCGGCTCCTGGGTTGTTCCTATCGGCTCCATGACATGCGGTGCCAGGGATGTTCGGGGCGGCGAAGGGGTCGTTCAATGCTCTGAGTCGGATGAGGTCGTCCACCGGGTCGAATCGCGCTCGGAGGGAACGGCGGGTCGCTGATGGCGCTGCGCGCGTCGAATGGGCCGCGCCCATGGCAGACAGGGATTTGAGAGGACGTGGGCCGGGGCAATTGGTACGGAAGGGACGCCCAGATCATGAACGCCGAGAAGGCGGCCACGGGCCAAAGATGAGTATGTTCTGACCGACGATCTTGAGCGGTATGCCATCGGTGACGAGGGGCTTCCTTCGTTGCCGACGGCCGGTCGCCGCTCGGAGGGGACGCCTACGCGGCATTGCCCTTTCGGCTGATCAGCATCAGCTGATGATGGGGGCATCGGAACAATGAGTCAATCGGTTAACGGAGCGGCTCTGTCGGTTCGATCATTGAGTGCCGCCAACATCAAGCCCCGCGAGCAGTGTGGGCGAGACCCAGAAGGTGGGCCTCCGGCTTCGCTGGGCTTCGGGCGAACGGCGGTGCGGCCGACTACGCCGACGCGGCCATCCCGGCGAACGTCCGCCGCGCCCGAGGCCTCAGACGAGCGACGGCATTCGGGTCGTCGGCGTCACGCTCGTCCCGGGCTTCCGCGAACTGATGATCAGGAAACGAAGGGGCTGCTCTGATCGTTTGTCGCTACGATGGCCGACCTCGGCGAACGAAAGGCACGTTTTGATTATCTTCGGGCTCCAGGTCGTGTACTTCACCCTGAGCAAGGGCGTCTTCCATTGCCCCGACTGCGGCGGTGACCGGGAGTACCGGCGTCGGCAGGGCCGCAACTTCTTCAGTCTGTTCTTCATTCCGGTGATCCCGCTCAACAAGACCGGTGGCGAGTTCGTCCAGTGCGGCACCTGCAAGGGCCGCTGGAACATGGCGGTTCTGGAGGCGCCGACCACCGCCCAGCTCGCCTCGATGCCCGCCCTGCTCATGCGGCTGGCCTCCGCCCAGGCGCTGCGCTCGGGTGACGTCACCCACCCGGGAGCCCGCGACCACGCCGTCGCCGTCGTCCGCCGGGCCGGTGACCACGCCTATGACCACGCGGCGCTGGACTACGACCTGTCCCGCCCGTTCGACCAGATCCGCGTCGAGATCGCGAACGCCGCCGGAGCGCTGGCGCCCGAGGCCCGCGAGAACATCCTCGGCGCCGCCGCCGAGATCGCCTTCGCCGACGGCCCGCTCAGCGCCTCGGAAGAGGAGACCCTCGCCGTGATCGGCGCCGATCTCGGTCTCACCCGCGTCCAGGTCACCGGCGTCCTCTCGCTCGCCCGGCAATCGACGGGCAACTGAGCCGGACGTCTTCATCGGCCTTGCGCCAGCCGGTGGCCACGTCACGGCATGATCGTGACGTGGCCACCGGCTGGATGTGGCGCCGTGGTCAGGCGATGCGGGTGGCGAAGTCAGAACCCGCTTCAACGTCCTCGTCGAAAACGGGGAGGCTTTCGATGGAAAGTGCCTTCATCAGGGCGATCGTGGAGACCTTGTAACGCCATCCCAGTCTCATGACCGGGCATGGGAACGCCTCGTTGTGCACGAGTTTGTAGGCCGTGTTCAGGCTGACCCCGACGGCTCTCCCTGCGGTTGCCAGATCGACGACCGTCGGGAGCTGGAAGAGCTCGGGAAAGGTCACGGGTCTGACATGTCCGCGGCGCTCGCGTCGCCGGCCCTCACCATTCGTGAATTGGCTGATCACGCGGCGCCGTCCGTTCGGCTGGAGCGCCGCATCTGCACTGCCCGGTGTCTCTCGGTGCCTGTCACACGCGGAGACGGGGGTGCGAGCGCAGCGTCGTTGTCGATGAGCAGGTAGCCGGCCAAGCGGCCCTCGGCGCGGGCGCGGCGTCGGTGACAGGCCTGATATCGCAGGCCCATTCTTTCGGCGACCGCGCCGAGGCGTTCTCCCTCGAGGCGGGTGCGGTTGATGAGGTCGGCTTCGCCCGTTGACAGTACGCCCTCATGTACGGCGCCGGCGAGCGGGTGAGTTTCGTGGTCTTGGTGAGCCCGCCTGGCGGTGAACAGGGTCAGTTCGTCGCTGGGAATCTCCTGAAGCATGTGCGTACGCGCCTTGCAGCCGTGGCGGTACGCCGCCCACCAAAGGTGTGAACCGAGCCGCGGGCGAGTCGCGTCCGCCTTGTGGAGCGCCTCCAGGAATCCCGCGACAGTCTCTGCTTCGATTTCCTTGGCATCGGCGATCAGGCCTCTGGAAAGCTTGCTGACGATTCCGCGGAATCCAGGAAGCATCATCCAGAGCGCTGCGAGCTGCCACTGCCCCTCATGGCTTTGCGCACGCATCACCAATGCCGTCCACACGGCGTCTCGGAAGGCAGGCTCGGATGCCCCGTCCAGCATGAGGGTGCGCGCCGTTCCCAGCCGCACCGGCTCTGCCGACCGTCCCCGAACCGGCTCACCTTCGAGAAGAATTGCCGACTCCAGGGATGCTTCCTTGAAGTGCGCCTCGATCGCGTCGAGCAGTCGTTCTGAACGCAAGCAGGACAACGCCTGCCCCCTTTCCTCAGGCGGGCATCCAACGCCACAGAGGTAAGCGGCTCTGTTTGGACGGTCCCGCGAACTTCTACACAGAGAATCAAGGGACTTGGGGCAGAATTTAACGGGCAGGCGAACGATATGACCTGTAATTGCCATCGAGGCCGGGCCGGTCACACCATCAAGCAAGGCGATCATGTCGTTCTAAGTGACTAGTTCGAGGGAGGAATTTCCTTGTATTTCTCTCAATTCCATAATGCCCGACATACGGCGATCAATCCGGCCACCGGCCGGAGCTTGACACCTGGGACAAGCCGACGACCATCCCGGGCGCTGCCCCCCGTCTACCAACCGGGCTTGGTCGGAGTCGCCACGTGCGGCTCACGGACGCGGCGACGGCACCTTGCCCCGTTGTGCGGGACCGGCGCGAGTTCAGCGTCAGGATCCACCGGGCGTCACCTGGTCTCCGGGTTGCTCGTTCACCACACAAAATTTCTGACCGGGGCCAGGGGAACACTAGAGAGTTTCTAGACTTTCCGGCATGGGTCAGATCCTGGTCGGCACCGCGTCCTGGACCGATAAGACATTGCTGGAGTCGGGGTGGTATCCGCCCACGGCGAAGAGCGCCGAGGATCGGCTGCGGTTCTACGCCACGCAGTTTCCGCTGGTCGAAGTGGACGCGACGTACTACGCGCCGCCTGCGGAGCAGACCGCGTGTCTTTGGCGCGACCGGACTCCCGACGGCTTCACGTTCAACGTCAAGGCATTCTCGCTGCTCACGCAGCACCCCACGAAGGTCAACGCGCTCTACAAGGACCTGCGCGGGCTGGTGCCGGCCAAGCAGTCGGTCTATCTGAAGGACGTGCCCGATCACGTTGTCGAGGAAGTGTGGGAACGGTTCTTGAGCGCGCTGTGGCCGCTGTATGAGGCGGGCAAACTGGGAGCGGTGCTGTTCCAGTTTCCGCGCTGGTTCCCGTACGGCGAACGGAACCGTGCCTACATCCTTGACGTGAAGGAGCGTTGTGCGCCCGTACGGATCTGCGTGGAGTTCCGCCATCACAGCTGGCTGAACGAGGAGAACCAGGCCGCGACTCTGGATTTCCTGGCTCGGCATGACCTGCCGTATGTGGCTGTGGACATGCCACAGGGACACTCCTCATCAGTGCCGCCGGTGCTGGCGGCCACGTCCGATCTGGCGGTCGTCCGTTTCCACGGCCATAGCGCCCGATGGGACAGCCGCAACATCTACGACAAGTTCGCCTACCTCTACAGCGAGGACGAGTTGCAGGCATGGGCGCGCCGTCTCAGTGAGCTGGCCGGGGACGCCGCGACGACGCACGTGGTCTTCAACAACTGCTGCGCCGACCACTCCCAGCGCAACGCGGCGCGGATGGCCACGCTGCTGAACGGCGCTCCCCCACCAGGGGCCTGACCCTCTGCGGGACGGCTGCTCGCGGGAGCGCCCCTGGGTGTTGCCGTGGGCGCGCCACTGCTGTTGCTGGGCGCACCCCTTGCTGCTGTTGCTGGGCGCGAACCTCGGTGCTGTCGTGTGCGCCCCGGGCTCCCCGGACGTGGCGAACGTCGACGACGAGTGAGGGGCTTGGGCTCGGCAAGGGCTGAATAAGCGGAAACCATCATCTCTGGGTGTTCGTAGCCCTACGCTTCGTGACTTGTGAGGTCTACGCACGGGATTCGCGAGGAACTGGCAGGGCGCGCCATCGAGCAGCGTTCACCTCGGCGGACCTATCTGAATGACAGCCAGGACCACGGTCGAGTCCTCATCCCCGCGGTTCGGATCGCGGGAGCGGACGAACTGATCGCCGCGGTCAGGGGATCGGCCCTCTTCGGGGTCGTGACGTCACAGATCGAGCGGGCTCGGTCTGGCTTCGAGGTGGACACCGACGGGGAGCCCACGGTCGCGAGCTTCACCGAGCTCCTCGGCGTCCTGGACGAAAGCGACCAGCGCGCCGTCCACGAGTCGGAGGAGAAGACGAAGGCGGCGATGCGGTTCTGGGGGCTGCTGACCCGGACCGGCATCCTGCACGTCGACCAAGCACGATCGCTGGCCTGGCCAGGGCCTGGCGCGGTAGCCCTCACCAGCGGTGACGACGAGGCGGCGCTGGCGGCGTGGCGGACGTTCCTCATCGCCATGATGGATCACTGGAGCCTCTCCGACCACGAGGAGTACGAGGAGATCGGGCTCTGCACCAACATGCTCGTCTTCTTGTACACGCGGGACGGGCGGATCACGTATGAGCACCTGACGGCGTCCCCAGAGGCCAGAGCCCGAGAGTGCGTTCGCGTCCATGTCAGCCTGCTCCTGCAGGCGGGCCTCGTCGAACAGGACGGCGTAGGAGTCTGGATCACGCCGCTGGGGAGGTTCGTGTGCCACGCCATGCTCGAAGAGGCGAGCGGGATCACGATCCCCACGGTCGGGTCGTACGCCGACGCTGACGCGACCACGCTGCTGGAGGCGCTCTCGGTCTACCGCGTCGATCACATCTCTGAAGAGGTGCGTGCGTGGCTGTGCGGGCGTTCGGTCGAGGGGGGCGCCGAGGAGATCCGGGGTGCGCTGCGCCGAGTGGGCCCGATCGCGCGCCGCGCCGGCTTCGACCTGCTGGCCGGGACGATGGACGACGTGTTCGGGGAGACCGGCCGCAGCGTGCTCGTCACTCTGGTGGCCGACCCCGAGCTCGGCGCGCTGGCGCACAACTTCCTTACCGCGGAAGAGAAGGAGCAGGTATCCGTCCCAGGTAGAGCCGCGAGCACCTGGGCGCTCGTCGACCTGGCGGCGATGAGCCTTCAGGCGGGGACGCCCGCACCCGAGATGATCGAACGGCTCGGGTACGTCGACCAGGAGCCCGGCAAGATGGCCAAGCTGATCTCGCTCTTCGGCGACGTCGACCATCCATGGAGCGCACGCGTCCTCGAGGTGATGGCCGCGCACCACCCCCAATCACCGGTAGTCGAGGCGGCCCGCCTGGCCCGCGACCGCCTCGTCCCCACAACGGAATCCCCGCGGCCATAAGCAGTGGGGCTCAGCCGCCACGAACCGGCTCGCGCCAAGCCGCTCGCGCGAGCCGGTCGCGCCGCGAAAGTGACATGCAGCAGATCCGTTCACTCTGCCAGAGTCGGCCAGCCAGAATGGCGACGACCCTAGGACTCCGTGAGGCGATCAGCCTATGCTTTTACAGAGATCGTCGAACTCGGTGCATAAGGCGGTACGGATGCCCCCTCGTCCTGGCTTGTTCCTTCCCAGCCAGGTCCTCCGGACCGCCGCCGTGGCCGGGGTCTCACCCGGAACGCCGCAGGCACCGCTCCGGTTCATCAACGCGGCGAGATGGGGCTGTCCTCCGGCGGTCCGCTGCGCCAGGGTCACTGGGACGCGATGGGGCCCGCGGTCCGCGAACGCCTGCTCTGGCGAGCCGGGACCGTCATCGAGTGGTGGGCCAACGAGGACGAGTCCGTCCCTGACCGCCGGCCCTACGCGGTCGTGTTCGGGGACCGCGGCCTCTTCATCGCCGAGCCACGGCTCAACACCGAGCATCGCCCCGTCTATGCGCTGTCGTCGTACGAACTCGACCCCGCGTCGTTCCGGCACATGACGGTGGACCATCGCCCGCCTCCGCACGCCGCAAGGGCCACCGCGTCCAATGACGCGGCTCCGGCGAGCACCGACCTCGGGCTGTCGGCGACCGCCCGTGGAGTGCTGGGCAACCTTCCGCCGAAAGCCCAGGAGCTCCTGCAAGCACCCTTTCTCTCCGGAGAGCGCGTACTGCGCTGCGACTGGTACTACGAAGGCCATGAACACCACCTGAAGATGTTCATGATCTACCTCGCTGGCCCCAAGAGCGTCACCGCCGCCAATGGCGCCAGAATCATTCCTGCAGGGCACTCCACCGCCACGGCGCATTGGAACCTGGAATGCCGGCGCGCCACCGTGACGCGCCGCTCCGGGAAATGAGCCGCCCGAACGCGACCGGCCGAGACTGGGGGTTGGACGGCCGCGACGCCTACGACGTGTTCGGCATCGCCCCCGACACCTCGACCGCGGAGATCAAGCGCGCCTACCGTCGGCTGACCCGTACGCACCATCCGGATGCACGAACGGCCAACGGCTCGGAGACGACCGAGATCTTCCAGCTCTGCGCCACCGCCTACGAGATTCTCGACAAGAGCCGCGCCGAATACGACGCCCACCGCACTCGCCTCTCCGAGCCGGAGCAGACCGACGAAGAACCGCCGGACGAGCCGGAGGTGATCTTCGATCCCTGGGACACCGCCCAAGCCGGAGCCGCGCCGCCTCCCCCATGCCCTGGCCGACACCACCGTCTCCCCGACTACCGCCGTATCCTCCTCCTTTCGTCCACCACCCGATCCGGCCACGCCGCGGATACCGTGTGGCGAACAAGATCGGAATCGGCTGCGCCGCCGCGTGGGTCCTGGTGGTTGCCTTCATGGTGCTCTCCTTCGCCGTCAGCGCCCTTTCCGGGGACGAACCCGGGATCGGCGCCGCGATACCCGAGACGTTCGCCGGGACATGGAAGGGCACCTACGGGAAGCCCGGGGACGTCGAGATCAAGGTCACGCTCGTCCTGCGCGCCGGACGCGTCCGCGGTGAGGTTCTCTACCCGGGCAGAAGTTGCGGGGGCTCGGTGACGCCGACCTCGTACACCGGCGAGGTCCTGTGGCTGCGGGAGCACGCGGACAAAGACCAGGGCTGCGACGACGCCGACATCGGCGTCACGCTCAAGAAGGGCAGACTCCACGTCGCGTACCACCACAACGGGGCAAGTACCCCACAGACAACCGGCATCCTGACCCGCGTCCCCAACCCCGCCTCATCGAGGCGAGCCGGTCCGACCTCCTCCATCAGCGCCCATCGATCATCCATGGTCGTCGATCGTCGGTCGAGGTCAGGCAGTCGCGGAACCGCACAGAACCGTGCGTCGTGCTAAACCAGATAAGGCCTGGGTCGGGATTTCTTAGACGAGGCATGACTACATTTGTCAGAATCTCAACTGTTCGTCTTTGCAAACGTGACGGGGCGAGGAATCAGTGGCTTATCGAGACTGGCAGCACGAGGTGCTGCAGGAACTCGGTGTTTTCGAAGCGGGTCTCATGTCGCCGTCTCCGCGTCCCTTGCTCCACCCCGCGCCCGCATCCCGAAAAATTGCTCCGTTCGGCATCCCCTCAGACCATGCGCGCGGGACAACGGACACCGCCTCCATGGGAATGTCCATCGGGGGCGGCTCCGCTACTGCGACCTTCGGCCTTCCATCAGAGAACGGCGGGTCGGCCACGTTCAAGGTTCCGAGCAATGAGAGTCGGCAGGCATCGACTCCGCAAGCGCCGTGGATCGCAAGCGAGCTGGCCATGCGTTCTCAGCAGCCCCAAGATCAGCCGCCCCTCCCAGTTCCTCGGCTCGAACACGAAGTCCCGCGAACAGTGCCCGTCGACCTCGACCCTCCGACCAGTTCGGATGCATACCCTTCCGCTGACCACACCTCGGCCGACGAGCTGGTACGGCGCAATCCGCACGGCGATCCGATGGGGCGACGCATTCGTAGCAGCGTTCGCAAAGTTGCCGGAGCATCAGCTGCCTCCGACGTACGTGCCGCCGCCCAGCTGACGGCGCTTCTGGGCCGGCCGGTACCGTCATGCCGCAGGATCGTCGTGACGAGCATCCGCGGCGGCGCAGGCAAGTCGAGCATGGCAACGCTCGTCGCCGACATCATTCGCCAACATCGGCAAGACAGGGTACTCGCGATCGACGCAGACCCAGGGCTCGGCTCGCTCCCCCTCCGCCTGGGTGCCGCGCCGCCAAGGTCGCTCCGAGAGCTCGCGACCGCTCGCCCGTCTTCGTGGGACGAAGCATCCAGCTACCTGGCTCGTACGCCGCGAGGCCTTTGGCTGCTGTCCTGCAATTCGGGCGGCCAGGTCGGGTCTGAGCTTGACTACCCCGCGTTCCAATCAGCGACGGGCGGCCTGAGCCGCTATTTCTCGGTCTCGGTAATCGACTGCGGCGCAGGTTTGATCACGGGTCTGCACCGCGGAATCCTGTCTTCGGCACACGCGCAGATATTCGTGGCCCCCGCCACCGCGGACGGCGCGCTGAGCACACGGGCGGCCCTTCGATGGTTTGCCGAGAACGGCTTCGTATCGCTCCTCTCCCGTACCACCGTCGTGCTGGCCACCCAAACACCCAACCCTGACACCGATCTCGAGCGCGCCCGACACCTGCTCGCCGCCGGCGGCCGTTCGGTCGAGGTCATGCCGTACGACAGGCATCTCGCCCCGGGCATCACTATCTCTGCCGACCGGATCAGCGCCACCACCCGCGCCGTCGCCACCCGCGTAGCCGCACAGGCATTCGTGAGCAGCACATCATGAGCCGGGAGTTCGTCGCCCTGATCAGAACGCGCCCGGAAATCCCCCATCTACTCGAACTCGTCGAACTCCCCCATGGCCTCCAGATGGGAACGAGGGCCGGCGCCATCGAACTGTTCGACGAGAACGGCCACATGCTGGTGGCCATTCGAGACCCGTTCCTAGTTCAAGTGCCCGGCGAATCAGAACGCCTGCTCGGCATCGCGACGGCGACACCCGCATGGTGGGTCGAGATCCAGGCAGCGGCCACCAACTCTCTCGCCATCGAGATAGCCGAACGTTGCGCCCGAACAGCAGCCGACCTTTACGGCGGAACCGTCTGGCCCCCCGCCGACCAATAAACACCATGTCCACACGCGTTCGCCGAACGACCCTCAGCCCTCCTCACCGATCGGCCGGTCGTCACCCAGAGCGAGACCTCGTCGAATGTGCCGTAGTGTCCGCTCACCACCGGGGCATAGCCCAGAGCCCGCCGCGCGCCCTAACCGCAATGCCGATTAGTTAAGGGCCGGGGGCTGCTGTCAACTCGGGTTCGATCAGGACGTTGATGGTGATGGTGGCCTGGTGGTTGGTGCGGTCGATGGTGCCTTTGGCTCGGTGTTTGGAGATCGCTCGTTTCACCACGCGGGGACTGATCCGGGCGCGGCGGGCGGGCATGGGGTCGGCCAGCACCGCCCGGCCGATGCGGCCGGGCAGGTCGATGGTGGTGTCGGCGATGATTCCGGCGGCGTGGACGACCTGATCGCGGGCGGTCTGCAGCGCGGTGGTGAAGCTGGCCCGGTCGGCGGGCAGGCCGGTGCCCAGGGTGGCGTCGGCGATGGCGGTCCGCAGCGTCTGGTAGGCGGTCAGCAGGGCGTAGACCTCCTGGTCGATCCCGGCCGGGGTGCGGGCCCGCAGCACCCGGCCGCTCAGGGTGGTGGACTTGATCTCCAGATAGGTGGTCTCGATCTCCCACCGCTGGTGGTAGAGCTTGACGAGCTCGGCGGCGGGGTAGCGGTGGTGGTCGGTCAGTGTGGTGACCAGCCGGTAGCGGCCGGTGCGGCGTCCGCCGCCGTTGAGGGTGGCGGTGATCTGCGCATCGATCACCCGGACCCGGGTACTGCCGAGCATCGCCACGAACGATCCGTCCGGCAGGGCGGCGATCCGGGGCAGCCGGCGGCCGTTCTTGCAGCGGATCAGCAGGTCCGAGCCGGTCACCGAGAGCTTGCCGATCAGGTCGGCGACCGCGAAGTTGCGGTCGGCCAGCAGCAGCATGCCCGGTCGCAGGCACCTCAGCAGGGCGGGTGCATAGGCCAGCTCACCGGTCGCATACGGGCCGAACACCGCGTCGATCACAGTGCGGGTGCCGCACGCCACCACCGTCACCACCGCCACCAACCGCAGCATCGGGTATCCCGATCCGCCGTGGCTGCCGCTCTGCCGCCCGTAGTGGGCCAGGTTGGCCGGGCTGTCGGGCACGAACATGCTGGTGCCGTCGATCGCGCATAGCAGCAGACCCCGCCACCGCACCGCCCCGGCCGGTGGCCCGGCCAGCAGCTCGAACAACGCCTTCAACGGCGCCACGCCGACCCGTGCACGAGCCTGCGCCAGTGCCGAGGAGGACGGCGGCGGCCCGCGATGATCCAGGCCCGCCACCAGCCGAGCCCACACCTGCCGATAGCCCAGCCCTTCGAACAACCCCGCCGCCAGCAGCAGATACACCACCACCCTGGGCGGCAACGCCCGGACCCGGGACGGGGCCCGCCGCGTCCGGGACAGGACCGCGTCGACCATCTCAAACGGCACAATCTGGGTGAGCTCGCCCAAGTGACCAGGGGCGAACACGCCCGCCGCCACAGACACCGAGCGTTGGACCGTCATCATGGCCGCAGCCGCGGCCGACCTGGCAGACTGAGACACAGCGGAGATCTGGTTGGTGAACGGACTGGTTGTGAGAGATCACCCGTTCTACCGGATCTCCGTTCTCACGTCCGGGGACCAGACCGATCCGCTTGACGCAACCACCACCGCCCTAACTAACCGGCATTGGCCCTAACCGGGTCAACGGACGACAACAGGTCCGGGTGAAAGACGCGGGACAAATCCCGTAGCGATGGGACGACCAAGATTCATTTGGTCGCCGATAGCCGGCGCCGCCCGATCGGGTGGCCGGCGTGAGACATACACCGCTCAGCCCGGAGTCTTCGGGGGAACTCAAGGCTTCCAACCTGGTCCGCGGGCGGAGCACCGACGTTGAGCGGCTTGCCGTACTCGCTGAAGTAAGAGGTCGAGATGAACCTGCCGCTAAGCGACTTCATGGTCGAACGCGTCACCTGCTTGCGCGGCAGACTGTCCGTCCCGCCCAGAGGTCGACCTGAGCACCGTCGCCGCCGCCCAGCGACCCGGTTCCCGCAGGATCGTGACAGTCACCAGGGGGCCGATGAGCAGGTCTGCTATCCGATGCACGCCGAGCCATAGAGCCCGGCGCGCCGCAGCGGCTCGTCCGAGAAGCCTCCAGCCGGCCCGACACAAAACCGCGACCGCCACTTCGACACCGTGTTCCACGACCTCCCGGCCCTCTCGGCAACCTGGGCGATCGTTCCAGCCTCGGCACACAGCAGCACAATCCTCGCCCGCAACCCAACGCCTGCGAGGTCCTGCGGCGGCGCACCCTTCCGGTCAGCACCGACGCTCCTCGTCGGACAACACCACCGGATCCAGCTTCGGGCTCGGCATCCCCACAGCCTACCGACTAACAACGAACTAACGTCTCAGAAAACTATTCCCGTGGACCGTCTCGAGATAATGGTGAACTGCGAGTCAGTCAATATGTTCTGCTAGTACCTCGTCAAGCGCCAAGACGATTTTGCTCCAATCACCTTCCGCAGAGCTCTGTGCCCAAGAAAAGACTACGTCTCGGCCCGCTTGGTAGGAAAATCCGAAACTAGAGGCGTTGCCCAGCTGAGCTTCACCCTGCGCGTTCTTAAGAGGCTTGATGAAGCCTGCCGCCCCCCCGACCGACAATCCCGAGACGACAGACTTTGCAGCGTGCTCATCACGCATACGCAAAATCGCAATCTGCCCAAGCTGTCCGTTGCTTCCATGGTACAACCCACGAACCAACTGTGTGCAGCCAGCTGTAGAGAGTGCACCGACGAGTGCCTCGCCCCACACTGCGCCAACACATGGCTTGTCTTCGCGGGCCCCGATCAAAAACAAGGAAAGCCCAGAATAGGTGACCGTCCTGACGGACTCCGAGAATACGTCACGAGAGGTCAGATCCTGCAGAGAACGGGAGCGATTGGTTCTGACCGATGGCGGAAGGACGGCATCCACACTCCCTAGCCGCGTCGGCGCCGCAGTGTCCGTTGACTGTTCTAGTTCTCTAGGCGGGTTCGTCGCCAGGGCTCGATACTCACGTTCTCCCCACGAAACAACATCGCTGGCGACCGCACCAATGACGAGCAACACGACAACGAGCAAAAATGCTCGGTAACGCTGTCGTCCAGGAGACTGACGCTTGCCCACCGCTTCACCGCCAGGATTGTCCATGGCCCTGCTCACTTGCGCGACTTCGGATCCACCTTACCCCAATTACGCCAGTCTCCTGTCGCCTCGAAAGGCAATTCTGGGGCGTATTGCGGAATCTGCACTGGAATTGGAAGGCCAGGCGCCACGCCTCTCTCATACGACACGAGATCCTTGCTCAACAGTCGCAGATCTCGGAGGCTGGTCGTCAGCTCCGAAAATTTCTCGTCTCCCGACGAGTAGTAATCATTGAGTTCCTGCACAAATTCCCACACTGCCAGTGCGACGATGGCAAGACCGCCTTCAGTGCTTCCTTTGACGGCAACAAAAGTTCCCCCGACGGCCCCGATCAGCCACAAAGCCATTGCACGCAGGTCCGACCGCATCGACTCCACAACTTGTTTTGCCTGCTCAAGTTGGGTGCCGATTTGCCAAAAACTGTCCTGAATGCGTTTCGACTGTTCACTGAGTTCGGAGATCCAGTCGGTATAGGCAGTCTTGGCCTTACCACTCCAGTGATCGCCATCAATGGCTTTACTTTCGTCACCGAGTTTGCTCACCACTTGGATAGAGGCGGCCACGGACAACTCTTTCCAGAACTTGGCGCGATTCTCGATATGGCCGACATCTCCCCATAGCTGGGAGATGAGGTATTCAGCAGTCCACGCGGCGCCGCCAGGGACTTTCCTGATTATATCAAGGGCTTGGTGAATCTCAGGGCTGTAGTCTTCGGCCATGTGCGACCTCGCAATTTCTTAGGGAAGTAGCTTTTCTATCCCGCCGGATCCCGGGGATCGCGGCGTCTGAACTTCTTTCATGCGGCGAGCGACTTCGGCTTCGGCCAGGCCATAGGTTCGGGCTACGAACTCCAGGGCGGCGGACCCCTGGACCAGAGCTTGTTTGACGCCAGCGATGTATGTCAGATAGTCGGTTACTAGAGCGTTATAGGCCGAAACGAAGTCACCGCCAAAGGCGGTGAATGCCTCCTCCTTCACTTCGGATCCGCCTGACAGAATCTTGTCCTGGACGGTGCTCTTCCAGGCGTCATGGTATTCGTCGAGCTTGGCAACGTGCTTCCTCAGGATGTTCCGCTCAACATTATATCCCGTCATTATGTCCCGCCCTCATCGTTCTGTCCGGCGCCAAGATATCTCGGGCGAGCTTCCCTACGTGGCTTCCCAAGCGGACACCCTCTACATAGACCGAGTTAAGTGCTTCGTATCTCCGTGACTCAGCATCGTCCTCGACGTCTTTGATAGCCCTCAGTGCATACTCGGCAAGTCGTTCGCAGCCAAGGTCCTTGACCGCATGGCGAGGTATCTTCAGGTCGAGCGCACCCGTCGCCTCGGATCTCTCGACCTGTACGGCGCCTCGGCCGGCCGTCTTTGTCGAGCGCAACGATGTGATCTCGAGCGCAACTCTGGCTATGGCATGACAGGTCTCCATATTCGATGCAATAGCGTTACGCGCTTTCGGCGACTCGGCTCGATCTAGCGTAATGAAATCTACGCGCTCCGGCAGAGCAGTAATTGATTCAAATAGACTGGCGTAACTGTCGTCCGTGGGGAGGTAACTCTCTCTGGAGGAACGCCCTTCAGTATTTGCCGTGCGACGAGCTTCTGCGACGGCTTCAGCTATTTTGGAGCCGAGAAGATGAGGGCGGGCTCTAACAGATTCGTTGATTTGGAGATCAACGAGTTCACCAAGGCCATCCACGGTTGCCTCGACATCGCCGTCACTATCGGTCTCAACGAAACGTTCCGCAGTGAGGTATGCAATCCGTTGGCGCACACCGGCTCGCATATACTCTAGTTTCGATTTGATAGCCGCACGGATTTCGTCCGCTTGGAAAGATCCTTCATGCTCAACCGGATACCCGCCACTTCTTTGTATCGGTGTGGCAGCGAAGGGTCTTTCAGAACTGCTGGTCGCTACCCTATCGCCGAATGATGGGGTGGCTTCGGCCAGAATTCCGTCTCCACTTTCTCGAGTACTTGGACTTGCACTTTTTCCAATTTCCACATCGGCGGCCGTCACTTCTCGCTTCCTCAGTCGTCGACCAGCCGCGCGGATACGGTCTTCGATCTCCTGCGTGGTCTCCGGAGCACTGGGGGCGCTCGTGTTGAGTTGGGCCTTTAGCTGATTATCTTGATCGGTCATATCACGCCTTTTTACTTTTCCGAAACAGGCCATAACCTGCAAGTACCAAAATTACCGCTATTCCAACGACTCCCATGGCGGGAAGGACCCACTTGTCTCTTGACACCTGTTCCTCTGTCGACGTCGGCACTGAGGTGCGCTTTTCCGCTGACGGACGAACCCCGGGCGGCTTCACAGAGGCCTTTTGGTGGGCCCCGTTGTCGTAGATGGGGTTGGGGGCGTTGGTGGGGACCTTGTCGACGAGGGCTCGGTAGGGGCGGACCAGACCGTAGCCGGTGACGTCGTCCCAGCCTGGTTTGCCCACGTCCCTGGATGTGGCGAGCAGGCGCTGCACGACCTCGCGGGCTGGCATCTTCGGGTACTTGGAGCGCACGAGGGCGACGACGCCCGAGGTCAGCGCTGCGGCCTGGCTTGTTCCTGCATGACCTCGCCATTCGAACTGCCCGCCGCCGTCAATGCTGCCAGCCTCGACCGAAGGCGCCGCGACCATGACGTACTCGCCGGGAGTCGACTCCGACCACGGTCGGACGTGACCGTCAAGACCACCGACGGCCAAGACACCGGCGCAGTTAGCCGGGAAGCTTCTCCAGCCGCCGCGCCGTCCCTCGTTGCCAGCCGAGACGACGACCACGACATCGCGCTTCACGGCATATGAGATCGAGTCCTGTACCTCACCTTCGCACGGCTGAAAAGCCGCAGACCCGCGGGACATGTTGACGACCTTGACACCGTGATCGGCCGCGTAACGGATGGCCTTGGCCCAGCCGTCATCGAAATAGGCCACGAGCGGTAGCACCTTGGCTCTCGGGGCCACGCCTACCATGCCGGTGCCACGCCCCTGTCCGACGATGAGCGCCGTCATCGCCGTGCCATGTCCGCCGTTTTCGCGATCCGGCTTGACGCGAACGGCGTCCATGCCGATGTTCGGGAGCACGGCACCCTGGAGGTCAGGAAGGCCGCGATTCACCTCGTCGTCTATTACGGCGACCGTGACGCCTTCGCCCATGGTGATCGGCCAAACCTTCTTTTCGAGCTCCCACCAGTCGAACCAGTAGAGCTCCTTGCGAGGCTTAGGCGCGCCTGTGGCGGGCATCGGAGTAAGCAGGACGAGCGCCATCACGGCGACCAGTCCCGCACTCCATCTTCCAGTCGCCTGCACAGGGCTCCTTCCGATCATTCCGCCGGTCCCGCTCGGTTCAGCGGATCACAGGTGGTGCCGTACCTTCGTCGTCAGTCCAGACGTCCTCGTCTTCAGAGAGCCACGTCGATTGTTCGCCCGCCTCATCACGCATACGAGAGCCTGGCGTGCCACCCGCTCTGCGATGCGCGGGTCCCGACCCAGCATTTGGCTGCCGAACACCGGCCCCAGGTTGCCGACCGATCACGCCGCCGCTCCCCGAGCGTGGAACCGCAGAAGACTTGGTCGGAGAGCCGCTCACGCTGTTTCCGCGCGATCCAGAACTCCGGGCTCCGCCAATGGGTGTAGAGCCGATCGCGCCCCGTCCTCTGCTCC
The DNA here is from genome assembly GCF_043198015.1 of Spirillospora sp. NPDC048911. NCBI lineage: Bacteria > Bacillati > Actinomycetota > Actinomycetes > Streptosporangiales > Thermomonosporaceae > Spirillospora > Spirillospora sp. NPDC048911. Next base: position 844,275 of record NZ_JBICUD010000003.1, read on the forward strand.
CGAATGCCAGGTTGTTCGGCGCGGGCCGGCCACCGCCACCTGGGGCGGGAATCATGGACCCAGAACCGATAGGGCCTGGTTTGATGCCCCCCGAACCCGGATTGAACGGCCTCAGGTTCGCGCCACCGGGGCGGGATGTCAGCGGGGCCGGACGTGGCGTACCTGGGTTGGGTGTCAAAGGACCAGGTCCCAAGCCGCCCGGGGTCGGGCCCAAGCCGCCGGATCCCGGACCACCTTGACCCGCCCCTCCAGGGCTTGGACTGCCTCCGTGACCGGGACCAAGTCCACTGGGAGGCAGGTTGGGAACCTCGGGCTTCACCCCTTCAAGATTTGTACCACCGCCACCTCCCGGACCACCACCGGCACCAGGACCACCACCGTCTCCTCCGCCAGGCAGCGGCGGAGACGGCTCGATTGGTGCAGGGGGCGTTGGAAACGGAGGATCTTCTGGAAACGGGCCCGGACCTGGCAGGCGGCGTCCACCAACACCGTCATTTCCACCGCGTCCCCCGCCCTCGGGAGCGGCCCCTCCACTTCCCGGGACCCCGAAACCTTCGCCTTCTCTTTGTCGCCGTGGGAAATCGAGCGAGATTGAAGCAGGAATGACGGAGTAGACGTCCGCGAGGGTTTGGTTCATCTTGGCCATGTACTGCTGGGCCTCGCGGTCTTTGGCGTACTTCTCCATCAACAACTCGGTCTTGGGATCCTTGGGCCGTCCCAGGAGGTCAGTGGGCTCCGAAGGAACGTTGCTCTTGAACATGTCAACCTGGGTACCTGCCTCTTTCAAGGCGAAGCCGAAGGCCAGGCTGGCCGACGCCAGTTCGTTCGCGACGTTCTCCAGTTTGTTGAGTTGTCCCTGCGCCGCCTCTGAGGAGGGACCCTCCGGCCAAGCTGTTTTCAAGCGGCCACGGTGGAAGGCCAGATCCGACATGGCCTGGTCGAGCAGCTTGCTCAGCGAGTCGTAGGTATCGCTGAGACTGTGGAGACCACCGGACTCAGAAGCCTTGATCTTCTGGATGATCTGGTGATAGTCGAACTGCTCTGGGTTACCAGCGCCGATCGAGCCACGCCTGAGCGGGTAGGACTGACCACCCATACCCATGTCCCCCCTAAGGAACCGTCGAAGTCTAGTTCTGGCTCTCGTGCGTGGCTCGCGGCTCTATGCCTCGGCCCGCTCTGCTCGCCGCGTCCCTGGCCGCCAGATCGGACAGATCGAAGTTTTTCGCCGAGGATTCGATACTCGCGATCACGTCCTCATACGCCTTCGCGAACAGGGTCACGTAGCGAAGCATCGACTGATGAGCAGTGCCCACTCGTTCACTCAACTGCTCTGGGACATCCCACGCGCCGACGGTGCCCACGTTGCCGGCGTGTCCGGCTGAACCTGACCTCAGCTTGTCGAGCTCTGCGCGCATCGCTCGGGCTACTTGGCGCATCTTCTCTTGGCTGTGCTCGCTGTCCGGACGTGGCGTCCCGGTAGTCCCCGCTCCCAGCGGCATGGTCTTGTTCGCTCCCGTCAACCGCCGAAGCTGGCGGCGTTGCGGTTTTCGGTGGTGCGGTAGCCGTCGTGGGATTCGCCGATGGCGGCACCCATGCGGTTGACGACGTTGCCGAGCTCGACGCCAGCCGCGTTCCACTGCGACTGCATGCGGTGGTACGCCTGCTGGGCGTCGCCTTCCCACTCGGCGAGCGTCGACTTGACCTTGCTCTCCAGCTCGTCGAGAGCGGCCTTGTATTCGCTCAGTGCCTTCTGGAAGCTCGCCTGGGCCTGCTGCATCGAGCCGAAGTGCACTCGGGTCAGATCACTCATGGTCTCGGTTCTCCGATGTCGTCTGGTGGGGAGCTCAGTCGTTGATGAGGCCCTTGAGGGCGTTCACGCGGGCGACGGTCTCGGACTCGTTGGCCGCGTAGGTGACCCTGGCGTCGCCCAGCTTCTGCTGGATCGTGTTGAGGTCGGTCAGCACCTTGACGAACTGCTGGTCGAAGCGCTGGAAGACGTTCACGAACGCGGTCGCACCTTCGCCCTTCCAGGTGGCGGCGAGGGCCTTCTGCTCGGCGTCCAGGCGGGCCCGGGTCTTGCGCAGCTTGCCCTCGGCATCTTCGATTGCGTCGGCGCCGCGCCGCATGCCTTCCCGGCTGTGCGCTGACTGCTGTGTCATCTGCTTGCTCCTTGCGCCTGGGGGTTCGGAATTGATCACGACGCGCCCTGCGCAAACCAGCTGATGTCTTCTGTAACGCCGGTTAAGCGACACACCCCGTGACACTGCAATTCGGATCGTAGAGAAGTAAGAGATTTACTGTCCACCAGTCATATGAACTGTCAGGGTGAGGTTGTCGTGTTTGGATCTATTGTCTCGCCAGGTTGTACGTGCTCAAGGACTTGAATATTCAAATCCTAGGTGGCCGGAACCGGCCGGACCGCGGCGGAGGACGTCAAGGCAGGGCCTGGACGGAAGAGCTGGAGGATGTTGGCGGGGACCTGGGCGGATGAGGCTGCGGAATAGCCGAGTTTCGTTGCGTCCTCAGGGGTGGGGATCGGGTAGCGGACGCCTTGCTCGGTGATGAGCGAGAAGGACTGGGGTTGCTGGTTGGGGGCGGTGAGGGTACCGGCGAACGTGGCTCCACCGGGCAGGACGATCTGGTCGATGGTCGAGCGGGTGGCAGGAGGTGGCGGGAGAGTGCCGCCGATGGTGAAGCGTGCGTCCAGGCTCCTGTCGCTGTAGACCGCGCAGAGGGGCTCACTTGGTTCATATGGGAGAGCCTTGGGCGGGCTCTCTGGGAGTTGGCGGTTGAAGAGGGTGGTGTTTGAGATGTTGGTGGCGGCGGCTGGAGTGATGTCGATGGCGGAGCTGGCTCCAACGGTGAAGAGGAGTAGGACGGCTTGGGTTTCTGAGATGCCCGAAAGGCCGTCGAAGAGTTGCACGTACCAGCGTGCGGCTGATCCCGCGATGGGCGGGACTCGGTAGACCTGGCCGATGGTGGGGATGCGACCGTCTGGGGTTGGTTCTGCGCGAGCGCCTCGGTTGGGGATGAGGGGCGCGGCGTAGTCGGGGCCTTGGGGAAGGCCGTTCAACCAGCGTTCGTCGACCTGGGGTGGTTGCGCGTTGGTGAGGGTGCGGACTGATTGGCGCGAGATCCGCATGCGGGTGTTGCGCCAGATGAGCCAGGCTTGGGAGCCGCCTTGGACCAGGACCGCCTGGGTGTTGACCAAGGGACGGCCGGCCACGTCTCGGCCTCCTATGAGGGAGACGGTCGGGGTGGCGATGGTGCTTGAGGGTGGGGTGCGGACGCAGAGGGACCAGGGGGCCCGGACCAGTTTGGATGGGTCGGGCAGGGACTCGGGTGCGTTCGGGATGCCGGTCAGGGAGCCGCGCGTGTATTTGGCCAGGGAGCGGCTTGAGACCAGCTTGCGCTGGATGGTGTTGCCCGACATGGCCAGGCGGGCTGACGTGTAGTTGAGGAACGGGATTAGGCGTTTTTGGTCGGCGCTGTAGGAGTATGCGGCGCCGGTTTCCTTTTCGATGAGAACCAGGCCTGGCTGTTCCAGGTTGCGGGCGCCTCCCTTGAGGAGGAGGCCCGTGATGCCGAAGCCGGCTGCTACAAGGACTACCACCATGACGCCGCAGAGGGCGCCGACGCCTGTGCGGCGGAGGGGGGACTCGGCCGCGCCTGGCTTGCCCTGGAGGAGCGCGAAGGTGACGCGCTGAGTCATCAACTTGTGGGCCTGGTAGAGGTCTTTCTTAGTCTGCATGACGTTAGCCAGCCAATCCGCGCAACCAGGTGTAGAGGTTGAGCAAAGCCATGGCGAACGGGAACAGGCTGATGATGAGCGTCAGGTCAAGGATGTCGCCTGCCCGGCCCCAGAACGGTGAGGGCTTGTGGGTTGGGGGGCGCAGGGCCATCACGAGCATGATGGTTACGGCTAGGAGCATGGGGACGGCGGCCGCAAGGACGGTTTCGCCGGGTGAGGAGTTTGTGCCCCAGGAGACGCCTAGGAGCGCTAGGCCGGTCAGGCCGCTGCCAAGGAGCCAGAGGCGTTGTGTGCGGCCGTGGAAGACGCGGGCGCGGAGCAACAGGACCAGTGAGATGCAGAGGCTCATGGTGGTGACGAGCCAGGTTCGTTCGGTGAGCAGGAAGAACTGGGCCCCTAGGGAGACTAGGGCTACGCCCGCTACCAGGCCCGTGCTGTAGCGGTCGGCTTCCTTAGTACGGCGGAGGAGAGTTGGGCCGTCGAACGTCTGGGCGCTTCGGAGCTCTTCGGCGGTCTCCGGTACGGGCGGTAGCGGCAGTCTTGCCAGGCGGAATGCCAGGGATGGGATGAGAGCCGTCAGGACCAGGCAGAGGGAAGCTGATATCGCGGCCATGCCGGTCGGGTCTGCGCCGAAGCCTTCTACCAGCGCGGAGGTCAGGGCTCCCAGGAGCGCCGCGAACGCTACGCCTAGGTAGGTCGGGAGGCCTTCCATGATGGCGAAGGCGGCTATGACTGCGGCAAGTGCGGTTGTGGCGGTGGCGGACAGGATGTGAGGGGAGCCCAGATCCGAAAGGTCCACTGAACGGGCGGGTGCTACAAGGCCGCTCAGGAACGCGTATGGAAGCGCGCTGAAGCCTAGGACCGCTCCAGCGCCAGCGTCTGAGAGTGCACGGGAGAGGACTACGCCCGTGACGAGGAGGACGGCGGCGATGGCTCCGGCGGCGATCGAGATCAGGGGCCAGGGTGGACCCGAGAACGCCAGGCCGACCGCCCCTGAGACCAGGAGCGAGGCGCTGGCGACAAGGCCGAAGCGGCGGGTGTGTTCGGGCTTCCAGCGGTCGGAGTGTTCGTTGATACCCGTTGCGACCACGTCCGCCACGTCGTCGAAGACCACTTCGGGCAGCTGGGCCATCTCGGGGCGGAAGTAGAGCAGTTCGCCGTCTCGGACTCCTAGAGCGCCCAGGGACATCGACTCGTCGAAGGGTGGCTGGTCCAGGCGTTGCAGCACCCAGCCTGAGTGCGCGAGGCCCGCGTTGGCCAGGTCGCGGCCTGCGGCTTGCAGCAGCGTGGGCAGCATGTGAGCGAGCGGGACGTCTGCGGGGAGGGAGAGGTCGACGCGGCGACCTGGTGCTACCAGGGCGACCCGGCAGAGGTCGGCTCCGGTGGCGGGGTTCATGCGACCTCCGATCTGTTCGCCGGGTTCGATGGGTTCGCGGGCTCGCCGGTTCCCTGGGCTCGGTGGTCAATTAAGCGATCATGGACGCATATTGACTACCAGCCCGACAGGAGTTACGGCAACGTTCATGAACGGGTTCGATGGTTACTAAAACGACATTTCAACCACTTGAACCTCGGCGCCACGAACCGTCGTACGACCTTAGCCAGGTTCACCGAGGGAATGGTGATTACTAGGATGACCGGTTGTTGACTGCCGGTCACGGTGGTCTGTGCTGACGATCGAGAAGGGTCGGAGCGGTGAGCATCGTTCTCGTACGTCGTCCGGAACGGCGTCCACCTCCACAGATGCCCGAGGGCGAGATCATGCTGGAGCCGCCGCCGGAGATCCCGGAGGCCGTCAACCAAGGCTTCGCGAACGCGCTGATGTACCTCCCGATGGCGGCCGGCGGCGCGGCCATGGGGCTCATGTTCATGGGCGGCGCGGGCGGCGCGAACGGCGGCAACCCGATCATGTGGGTGGCCGGCGGCCTGTTCGTGTTGTCCATGGTCGGGATGGGTTTCGGCCACGTGGGGCAGAGCGCGGGAGAGCGCAAGCAGCAACTCAACACCTCCCGCCGTGACTACTACCGCTATCTCGACCAGATCCGGTCACGGGTAAGGAAGGCCGCGAAGCAGCAGCGGGACGCCTTGGAGTGGACCGGGCCCAGCCCGCGGACGCTGTGGTCGATGGTGATGAGCCACCGGCTGTGGGAACGGCGGCCGGCGGACGAGGACTTCGGGCATGTGCGGATCGGGCGGGGCAGGCAGCAACTGGCGCTGGAGCTGATCGTCCCGGAGACCAAGCCGATCGAGGACCTGGAGCCGATGTGCGCGGGTGCGCTGCGGAGGTTCCTGCGGGCGCACTCAACCGTTCCAGACCTGCCGGTGTCGGTCTCGCTGCCCGCGTTCGCGCGCATCATGACGACCGGCGGTTCCGGGGCGGCGCGTGCGATGGTGAGAGCGATGGTCGCGCAGATGGCGGCCTTTCACGCGCCCGACGACCTGCGCATCTCGATCTGCGCGTCGCCGGAACGGATGCCTGAGTGGCAGTGGGCCAAGTGGCTCCCGCACTGCCTGCATCCCGCACGGCATGACGCGGCGGGGGCGATCCGGTTGCTCACCCACTCGTTGTCGGCGCTGGAAGAACTGCTGGGAGAGGAGATCAAGGACCGTCCGCGGTTCAGTGCGGGAGTCGGTCCGCAGGACTTGCCGTACCACGTGGTCATCGTGGACGGGGGCGTCGTCACGCCGGACTCGCAGCTCGGGGCGGACGGCATCAAGGGCGTGTGTGTGATCGACCTCAGCGAGTCGGTCGCGCCTACGCCGGATGCGACGATGCTGCGGTTGCAGGTCACGGGTGATGGTCTCGAGATGCTGGAGCGCGACCGCACTGGGAAGGACGTCGCCACTCCGCTGGGCAGAGCCGACAGCCTCACGCATGTGCAGGCGGAGGGGTTCGCGCTGCGGCTGGCACCGTTGCGGGCGGGAGCGCGTGAAGAACCTGAGCAGAACGCGTTGGCGGCCAACCTCACGTTGACCTCATTGCTCGGACTGCGCAGTCCGTACGGCATCGATCTGGCGCGGAGCTGGCAGGTTCGGGCGCCGCGCAACCGGCTGCGGGTTCCGATCGGCGTGGACGCGGACGGGCGGCCGGTGGAGCTCGACATCAAGGAATCGGCACAGGGCGGGATGGGGCCGCACGGGCTGCTCATCGGCGCAACGGGGTCGGGCAAGTCGGAGTTGTTGCGCACGCTCGTACTCGGGCTTGCCGCGACGCATTCGCCGCAGACGCTCAACTTCGTCCTGGTCGACTTCAAGGGCGGCGCCACGTTCCTTGGGCTGGACCGACTTCAGCATGTCTCAGCCGTGATCACCAACCTGGAGGACGAACTCCCGCTCGTCGACCGGATGTATGACGCGTTGCACGGCGAGATGGTCCGGCGGCAGGAGATGCTGCGCGCGGCGGGAAATTTCGTGTCGCTGCGGGAGTACGAGAAAGCTCGCGATCAGGGCGTCTCGCTGAAGCCGATGCCGACATTGTTCGTGGTCCTGGACGAGTTCTCGGAGCTGCTTTCGGCCAAGCCGGAATTTGCTGAGCTGTTCGTGATGATCGGGCGGTTGGGACGTTCACTCGGAGTCCATCTGCTGCTGGCGTCGCAGCGGCTGGAAGAAGGCAAGATGCGGGGCCTCGACACGCATCTTTCATATCGGATCGGTCTGCGCACGTTCTCGGCCATGGAGTCGCGGGTGGTGCTGGGCGTGCCGGACGCTTACGAGCTGCCGTCGGCTCCGGGCAACGGGTATCTGAAGGTCGACGTTACGGACATGGTGCGGTTCAAGGCGGCGTACGTATCCGGGCCGGTGAACGGGGAGCGGCAACAGGCCAAGGCTCAACTCGGCCACGTTCAGCAGCGCCGGATACTGCCTTACGGTGTTGGCTACATTCCGCTCCAGACCGTTCAGCCGCCCGACCCCCAAAGGGCTGCGGCGAGCGAGCGGGAGTCGGAGGAAAGTCTCTTCAGAGTCGTCATCGGCCAGCTTGAGGGGCACGGGCCGGCCGCGCATCAAATCTGGCTGCCCCCGCTGGACGTGCCGCCGACGGTGGACCAGCTGGTGCCGCCGCTGTCGGCCTCGCCGCAGTACGGGCTGACCACCACGGAGTGGGAGGGCCGTGGCAAGCTCGCGGCGGTGGTCGGAGTCATCGACCGGCCGTTCGACCAGCGGCGCGATCCGTTCTGGGTCGATCTCTCGGCGGCGGCCGGCCACGTCGGTATCGCCGGTGCCACGCAGACCGGCAAGTCGACGATGTTGCGTTCGATGATCGCGTCGCTTGCGCTGCTGCACACGCCGGCGGAGGTGCAGTTCTATTGCCTCGACTTCGGTGGCGGGACGCTGGGCGCTCTTGCCGGCCTGCCCCATGTCGGGGGCGTGGCGACCCGGCTCGACTCCGATCGGGTGCGGCGTACGGTCGCGGAGATCTCCACGTTGCTGGACGAGCGCGAACGGGCCTTCGGTGAACGTGGCATCGACTCGATCGCCACATACCGGCGGCTGCGTGCCTCCAACGCGATGCCGAGCGATGGTTTCGGCGACGTCTTCCTGGTGGTGGACGGCTGGATGACGCTTCGCCAGGAGTACGAGCAGCTTGAGGAGACCATCACGGATCTGGCGGGGCGCGGTCTCGGGTATGGGATCCACGTTGTGGCGACCACGGGCAAGTGGTCGGAGTTCCGGATGGGCATCCGGGATGTGTTCGGCACGCGGCTGGAGCTGCGCCTCGGCGACTCGTACGAATCGGAGATCGATCGACGCCTGGCAGAGAACGTTCCCGAGGGACGGCCCGGCCGTGGGCTGACACGGGACGGCCTGCACTTCCTCGCCCCGCTTCCTCGCATCGATGGGCGCGGCACCACCGACGATCTCACGGACGGTGTCGCCGCCCTGGTCGAGTCCGTCGCGAAGGCGTGGCGTGGTCCCAAGGCTCCGCCCGTACGCCTTCTGCCCGACCTTCTGCCCACCGAAGCCTTGACCGATGCTCCCAGGCGGCGATGGCGGGTTCCAATCGGCATCGACGAGAACGCCCTCGCGCCCGTTCTCGTCGATTTCCAGGCCGATCCGCACTTCGTGGTCCTGGGAGACACCGAGTGCGGCAAGTCCAACCTGTTGTGCCAGATCGCGGACGGTATCGTCGCGCAGCACACGCCCGCCGAGGCAAAGCTGATCTTCATCGACTACAGGCGTTCGCTGCTCGACACCGCCGATACCGAGCATCGAGTGGGATATGCGGCTTCGTCGACGGCGGCCGCGGAGCTGGTGGACAACCTCGTGGACGCACTGAACGACCGCTTGCCGCCCGCCGACCTCACCTCCGAGCAGCTGCGTCATCGGTCCTGGTGGAAGGGCAGCGACGTCTTCCTCTTCGTCGAGGACTACGATCTCGTGGCCACAGCGTCCAATCCGCTGCTCCCGCTCGTGGAGCTCCTGCCCCAAGCCCGCGACATCGGCGTTCATCTGGTCCTGTCACGGGCCATGGGCGGGGTGAGCCGTGCGTTGTACGACCCGGTGATCCAGCAGCTCAAGGACATGGCCACCCCGGCGTTGATCATGTCGGGGAGCAGCGAGGAGGGCCCGCTCTTCGGTGAGGTCCGCCCGGTCCCGCGGCCACCCGGCCGCGGCACGTTCACCGACCGGCGCACCGGCGCCCGCCTGATCCAGACCGCGTACCGCGAGAACTCCCCGCAGCAGACCACCTGACGAGCCGCTCCGGCCGTCGCGCCACCGCCGTCACCTCAGCGGCCGATGGTTCCGTGTTCCACGTCGAGGGCTTCAGCCGTGTCCTCGTCTTTCTCGAAGTGCAGCACTGCGCGGCCGGGGCGCCAGCGGCGGCGACGGCCCAGAGGGAGGACGATGCCACCGACGGCCGCCAGCGCGGCCACTCCGAGGGTTCCCCCTGCAACGCCGATCGCGATCCTCTGGGTGCGGTGGTCTGCCGGCTCTGGGGCAGCGAAACGAACCGGGGCCAACGCGTTCGGAGGCGTGGCGGCGGAGCCCTCCTCCGGAAGCAGGGCGGTCACGGCCTGCAGAGGATTGACCATGCCGTGGCCGGTGCCCTCCCCCACGTTGCCATCCGCGGTGGCCAGCATCCGATGCACCACCTGTTGCGGATTCAGCCCTGGATGACGGGCACGAACCAAGGCCACGACTCCCGATACATAGGCTGCCGCGAAACTCGTTCCCTGGGCACCTAGGTTGTAGCCACCACGGGTCCATGCCGTCGAGACGTCTTTGCCTGGCGCGGCCAGGTCCACTTTGGAACGGAGGCCCGAGCTTTCGGCCCGGGCACCGTCCTGCCCCAGCGACGCCACGGAGATGACGCCCGGGTAGGACGCCGGATAAGCCGGGCCATCATCGCCGTCCCGCTCCCGGACGTTGCCTGCCGCCGCAACGACGACGGCATCGTTGGTCAGCGCGAATTGGACGGCCGCTTTCAAGCGAGGTGAAGGGTCGGCACTGATCGAGATGTTGATCACCTGGGCCTCGGCAATGACCGCCGCCCTGATCGCCTCGGGCAGCCGGTCGCCGCCCGCCTGGTCGCGGTCCTCGTTCTGGTTCTTGATCACGTAGAGGTCGCATGCCGGCGCGACACCGCTCAGCGGGAGACGGCGATCGCTCATGTTCCGGCCGCCGATCAGCGCGGCGACGGCGGTGCCGTGGCCTACGCAGTCGCGCTCGCCGGTTCTCGTCAGATCAGTGATCCGCGAGTCGGACAGCCGGCCGGCCAGCATCGGATGGCTTGGTTCGACACCGCTGTCCACGACCGCGACGGTCACGTTCTGGCCCTTGGTCAGGGGCCATACGCGTTCGAAGCCCAGCCGCTTCTGCGCCCACGACTCACCGACCGGCCCGTGATAACTCCGTGGCGGATCACAGTCGGATGGGGCGGCCGCCGACGGCGAAGCTGCCGGCGGCCTCGTCGTGGGTGCTGCTCGGGGCTTCGACGAGGAGTCAGCCAAGGCGGGAACGCTTACGAGTACGGCGGTCGGGGCCAGCATCAGGAACGCGACTGCTGCTGTAAGTCCAGCCCGGTGCATCTTGCGTCTCCCCGAGTTCGTCGACCTCGGCGCACGACGATAGCGTCGCTACCCCGTAAGGCGGTACGTGCCCAGACCGCTGCGCGTTCACGGTTTGCTGGCCAGGCCGCCGTAGTCGTCGATGGGGCTGGGCTCCTCGTCGGAAGGTTCAGGACGCCAGAGGGTCGTGGGGACCACGCCTGGCGTCATGAGTTCCAGCGCGTCGAAGAACCCGGTGATCTGGGCGGGGGTACGAAGGGAGAGCCGCGGAGAACCACCGCCTTCATTCCACTGGCGAACGGCTTCGTCCATGCGCGCGCCACGTACGACGTTGGTGGGATGCGTCAGAACCATGTAGCTGCCAGAGGGAAGAGCGGTCAGAAGGCTGCTCACTATTGAGTTGGCCTCCGCGTCGTCTTCCACGAACTGCATGATGCCTACGAGCAAGAGGGCGATGGGCTGGGAGAAGTCCAGGGTCTGGGCCGCGGCCTGGACGATCGCCCCGGGGTTTTCGACATCGGCGTCCAAGTAGTCGGTCGCGCCTTCCGGAGTGCTCGTCAAAAGCGCACGGGCGTGCACCAGAACCAGCGGATCGTTGTCCACGTACACGATGCGGGATTCGGGGGCGATGCGCTGGGCGACCTCATGGGTGGGGTCGGCGGTCGGCAGGCCCGTGCCGATGTCCAGGAACTGCCGGACGCCGGCTTCGGCCAGGTGGCGGACCACCCGGCACAGGAACCGGAGGTTGCCCCGGGCATTCTCGGCGATCTCCGGGAAGAACTCCATGATCTGGTCGCCCATGGCCTTGTCGACCGGGTAAAAGTCCTTGCCGCCCAGCCAGTAGTTCCAGATCCGGGCCGAGTGCGGCATGGTCGAGTCGATCTCCACCATGGGGAGCAAAGAGATCGCATGCGTGGAGGGATCCGCAAGCCGGGCGACCGGTGCCGGTCAGACCCGACGCCGTGCCGGTCAGGGTTGACGCGGTGCCGGTCACGTCCGACGCGGCGAAGGAGCGATTGGATTACCGCCTTATCCAGCCAGAAGAGGACTTTTAACATCTATGGGTTTTTCTACGAGAATCGGTCGCGTTCTCTAGCGTCATGGGCATGCGTACACGACTGATCACAACGGGGGCCGCGGTGTGCGCGGCTGCGACGGTGCTGGTGCCGACGCCGGCGGAGGCCGCTTCGGCGGTCCAGATCTACAGGGTCTATTACGACTCCCCCGGCAAGGACACCCGGAGCAACGCCAAGCTGAACGGGGAGTGGGTGCAGCTGGTCAACAAGTCTCGCAAGGCGCGGCAGCTGAGGGGCTACAAGCTGCGCGACAAGACCGGTTACACCTACACCTTCGGCGCGTTCGTCCTGAAGGCCGGCAAGACGGTGACCGTTCACACGGGAAAGGGCCGCAACACCTCGACCCACCGGTATTGGGGTCGCGGCTGGTACGTCTGGAACAACACCGGCGACACCGCCTACCTGCGGTACCCGAACGGGAAGGCGGCCGACTCTTGCTCGTGGGGCAGCAAGGGCGACTGGAAGTTCTGCTGATCTGCTGATGTATGCGCTGAGCCTCGGGGAGCAGCGGCTCTCCGGGGCTCAGCGCGTTCTCGAGTTTCCCCTGTCGGTCGGCGGGCTTGGGTTCGCGGAATCTCCGTCGGCACCGATGGAGAGTGAGCGGGCGCGCAATGCCAGTGCCATTTCGAAGCGCCATTGGGGATCGTGCAGCCGGTCGCCGAACAGTTCCTGGAGTTTGCGCATCCGGTAGCGGATGGTCTGCGGGTGCAGTGCGAGCCGGACCGCCACTTCCGGAATGGACGATCCGGTGCCGATCCAGACGAGCAGTGTGTCGGCGAGCCGGTCGAACTGCTCCGGGTTGAGGCCCCAGTGATCGCCGAGCAGCCGCTCGGTCATGATCTGCAGCGTGCCCTCGTTGCTCAGCAACAGCAGGGTGGGCAGGTGGTCATCGCAGTGGAGGCGGCCTTCGGCTCCGATGATGCCGCGCTGCATCAGCGACAGGCCCTGGCGCGCCAGCCGCAACGACAGCGCCGCCTGTCGCAGCGGGACGCTGGGGCCGACGGCGAACGGGGTGCCGTGCAGGCCGTGACGCAGGGTGTCGGCCCGGCCGGGCCCGTCTGGATCGGGCATCAGCAGGAGGGGGTCGGGGCGTTCCAGGTCGATCAGCACGTCGTTGCCCAAGGCCGGGGAGACGACGTGGGTGTCGTACCAGCGTTCGGCCAGCACGATCACGGCTACGGTGCGGGGAAGCCGCCATTGAGCCTGCTGGGCGAGCTTGGTGAGGCTGTCGGGAGAGGCGACGGCGGGGTCGGCGGTGAGCAGTTCCAGCAGGCGCTGACGCACTCGCCTCATTGGGTCGGTCACCTGTGAGCGGAGTTCGGAGTAGGCCTCGACCGAGTGTGCCGACACCTGTTCGATGTAGGAGAACACCGCTTCGGCCAGGATGTACATCCGCTCGGCAGGAATGCGGGCGGCCTCACCGATCGCACAGAAGCGACGCCAGGCGACGCGGGCACCGATGCGGTAGGCGGCCTGCAGCGCGTCCAGGCTGCGGCCCTCCAGGAACTCGCCCTTGCCCAGCGCCCGGCACACCTCCACCACGCGGAGATGCGGCGTCTGGGGGGCGGCGAGCTGCTCGACGAACTGGCGGAGTCCCTCCTCCACGCCGAGCCGGAGGCCGGCCCCGAATCGTCCCTGCAGGGGCAGCGCGTACTCCGGGACGTCGAGCCGGATCTGCTCGATGATCTCCTCGGCGAGGACTGCCAGCTGCGGACGGAGCAGACCGGCCAGATCGGCCAGATCGGCCGCCGAGGGAACGAGCTGTGCACGGGACACGGACGAATGGGTCATGTCAACCTCGATGATCATGCCATGGAGTCGTTGACCCGCGCCCTGCTCGCTCCTCTTACCCAAGCAAGCACTTGGCCGGAGGCGAGTGCCGTCACGGTAACCCCACCGGCCCCTCGCGTCAACACCGTTCGCGGCGGAGCGCGCCGGCGAGCCACCCCTGGCCACCCGACGGCCCGGAGACGACGTTTCGCCGACCAGCGCGCCCCTCCCGGCGTACCCTCGACCGGGAGCACGTCGACTGATCAGACGACAAATCACTACATGGATGGACCTATCGCCAAAGTGGCCACAGGGCATTGTGCGGGCAGGTGAAGAGGTGGACCCATGACGCAGCCCGTCGCACCGAGCACCTACTACGACCCGAGGCTCTCCTTCCCCCTCGAGGTCGCCGAGTTCGGCATGGCGACGCTGGTGTTCGACGTTCCCGCCGAGGTGGCCGGGGCGCTGGTGCCCGGCACGGCGTTCGAACTGGTGCGGACGCGTGCCGGGGCTGCGCAGTTCATCCTCAGCGTAGGCGACTACCGGAGAACGCAGTGGGGGTCCTGCCACCAGCTCACCTTCGCGATCCTGGTCCGGCCCGCGGACGATCCCGCGGGCACGCCGGGGCTGTTCGTCCATCGCACACCGGTCGACGACCTGCTCACCTGCGCCATCGGGCACGGCTCCATGGACTACCCCGTCAGCATCGAGCTCATCGAGATCGATTACAGCCCCGACCTGGTCAGTGTCAGCCTCGTCGTCGGCGTGCAGCCGACCCTGGAACTGCGCATACCGCGCGTCCCGGCGAAGTCCCTGGGAGGACGTCTCCGGACCATCGCGTACTCCTACCGCAACGGCGTGCCCTATGCCATGCCCGTGGACACGGATCTGTCCTCCGCGCAGCACGTGGACCCCGCGTCGATCGGCATCACCCTCGGGTCCGGCCCCGTGGCGGACGAGCTGCGCAGCCTGGGCCTGCCCAAAGCCCCGTCCTCCTGCATCTGGGGAGAAGGCCTGACCGCGACCTTTCACGAGGGCCGGCCGGTGCGCCTTTTCCCCGACGGCCCGTCCGACACGTAGACCGCCTCCCGCTGTCGCGTTCACACGCCGCGGAGCGTCACCCGCGCAGAATCGCCCCCGCGGTGATCAAGTGGCGGGGGCGGGATCGCGGGTGAAGAGGTCGCGGGCGAAGAGGCGGAGGAGCCCCGGGGTGCGGTAGGTGTCGTGGCCGCCGGCGTCGATGCCGGCGTAGTCGATCAGCCCGGCGTCGGCCAGGCCGTCGATCTCGTCCTCGGCCTTCTCCAGGGAGGCCTCCAGGACCTCGGCCGCGACGGTGGCGCAGAAGCGGCCGCCGGTGTGGACGCCCAGCAGGCGGAAGGCCTGCCGGGCGGACGGGCGCAGGGCGACATGGGAGTCGGCGAACACCGCTCGCAGGTCCAGGTCGCCGGCCTTCAGCTCGTCCAGGCGGCGGTCCTCGTCGCGCATCCGGTCGGCGAAGCGCTCGATCCGTGCGTGCGGGCGCGCCGCCAGGCGGATTCCGGCGATCCGCAGCGCGAGCGGGAGGTGGCCGCACAATTCGGCGATGCTCGCGGCGGCCGCCGGCTCGGCCCGCACCCTTTCCGCGCCGATGATGCGCGCCAGGAGCTCCACGGATTGGCCGGCGTCGAACAGGTCAAGGTGGACGCGGTCCGCGCCGCCCAGGCCGGTCAGGCGGCTGCGGCTGGTGACCAGGACGGCGCAGCCGGGGTCGCCCGGCAGCAGGGGGCGGATGGAGCGTTCCCCGCTCGCGTTGTCGAGGATCACCAGGGACCGGGATCCGGCCAGCCGTCCCCGGTACTCGCTGGCCCGATCCTCCAGGGAGTCGGGGACGCTCCCGGCCCCGAGCTGGCGCAGCAGCCGGGCGAGCGCCTCCGCCGGGTCGCCGTCGCGATCGCGCAGGTCGAGATGGAACCGGCCGCCGGGGAAGTCCGCGGCCAGGAGGTGGGCGGCGTGCAGCGCCAGCGCCGACTTGCCGACGCCCGGCCCGCCGCTGATCACGCACAGCGCGGGCGCCGACCGGGCGGGATCCCCGGCGAGCACCCGGCGCACCGCCGCGAGCGGGCCGTTCCGTCCGGTGAAGTCGCCGGTGTCGGCGGGCAGCGGCGAGCGGCCTCGCGGCGGTGCCGCGGCGGGCGGCGGGTTCAGGACCGGGTCGCCGACGTGCACGGCCCGCTCCAGCCGCCGCAGGTCGGGGCCGGGCTCCAGGCCCAGCTCGTCGCGTAGCAGCGCGCCGCCCTCGCGGAACACCGCCAGCGCCTCCGGCCGGCGGCCGCACCGGTAGAGGGCGATCATGAGCTGGCCGCGCAGCCGTTCGCGGAACGGATGGCGCCCGACGGCCGTCAGCAGCTCTCCCACGAGATCGCAGTGGCGGCCGAGGGCGAGCTCGACGTCGAACCACTCCTCCATCGCGGCCAGCCGCCGTTCCTCCAGCGCCGGTCTCACCCGTTCGACGAAGTCGTGCGCGGCGCCGCCCATCGGGGTGCCCCGCCATAGCGCGAGCGCCTCGCGGAAGGCCGCCGACGCCTCGTCCAGGCGTCCGCTCGCCGTCGCGGCGCGGGCGTGCTCGACCCGCCGGGTGAACACCTCCAAGTCGAAGTGCTCCCGCTCGACACGGATGACGTAGCCGGTGCCGCGCCGCAGGATCGTCGGCCTGCCCAAGGCGGCGCGCAGGCCCGAGACATGCTGGCGAAGTTGAGCCATCGCCGTGGCGGGCGGCACCGACCACAAGGAGGCCAGCAGCGCCTGGTCCGAGACGACACGGTTGGCCTCCAGCAGAAGCGTCCCGAGCACGGCCCGCCGCAGAGCGCCGCCCAGCCGGCACGGCCCGTCGTCCCCGTCGGCCTCGATGGGCCCCAGGACAGCGAATCTCGGCATGAGCGACACCTCACATCCGGGGGGCCGCCTGGGCGGCGGGAGCCGTCGAGCGGCGGCGGTACAAGATCAATAAATAGCTCAATACCCGTTCCATGAACAGTCCCGTCAAGGATGGCGACCGTCCGACACACCCGAGGGAGAGGACTTCCCATGGTCGCCGTCAAGAGCAGTGTCAAGCAGGTCCGCTACGTGATGGGCGCGATGACCGCCGTCTTCTTCGGTAGCTGCAGCGGTTCCTGACCGCGCTGGGGGCGGGCGTGCGGAGAGCGACTCTCCGCACGCTCGCTCCCGTCCGTGGACGCTCACTCACACGACGCTCACTGAGACGAGGAGGCGCGGGTGCTGGAGACCGGGATCCGGCAGGTACGGGTGGCGCTGGCCATGGTGCTGGGACGCCCGTTCAACGTCCGGGTCGTCGAACGGCTGGTGGACGACGCGCTGGCGACGCTGCACGAGTTCGGGGAGCCGGGCGACGACGTGAACCAGCTCATCGAGGGCCCGTTCGCCGACCCCGACGACCGGCGCGACCTGCAGACCCGCGCGTTGCAGCGCACCGCCCGCCGGCTGGCCCGGCGATCGCCGTTCTACAGGGAGCGGTTCGCGGCGGCGGGGGTCGATCCGGGCAAGCTCACGCCGGAGACGCTGCGGACCGTCCCCGTGACCGTCAAGCACGACCTGGTGACGCGCAAGCGGGACTTCCTCTGCGGCACGCCGCAGATCATCACCCAGACCACCGGCACCACCGGGAGCCCCGCGCAGGTGTGGCTGTCGCGGTACGAGATCGAGCTGTGGCCCGCGCTCATCGCGCTGTCGATGCTGCTGCGCGGCGAGGTCCGTCCCGGCGACTGCATGCAGATCAACCTGAGCTCGCGCGCCACCGCCGCCGTCCAGGAGGACATCGACATGCTGCGGCTGGCGGGCGCGGCCAGCCGCGTGGTCGGGCAGGTGCCGCCCGACGAGTCCCTGGACCATCTGCTGGACGACGGCGGCGCGGTCCCGACGATCCTGAACGGCTACCCGAGCTACATCGGGCAGCTCGTCACCGCGGCCCGGCGCCGCGGTCTCGGGCCAGGCGACTTCACGCTGCGCGCGCTGTACGTCGGCGGCGAGACGTTCTCCCCGACCCTGGCCGAGGCGGCCCGCGCGACATTCGGCGTCGAAGAGATCAACGACACCTACGGCGTGACCGAGCTGCTTCCGGTGGGCGGACGCACCTGCGGGCACCGGCACCTGCACATCGACCCGAACATGGGATATGCCGAGGTGCTCGACCTGGAGAGCGGCGAGGCCGCCGAGCCCGGCGCGCTCGGCACGCTGACCGTCACGCCCTACTTCCCCTACCGCGAGTGCATGCCGGTGCTGCGCTACGACACCCGCGACGTGGTGCGGGCGCTCCCCGAGAACCTGGACTGCGAGCTGGCCGCCGTCCCGGCGGTGTCGGAGATCCTCGGCAAGGAGAGCCGGCTGCTGCGCACGGGCGACGGGATCGTCACGCCCCGCGAGGTCGTCGAGACCCTCGACGCCCTGCCCGGCGTGGACTGGCCGGTGCGCCACCGCGTCCGCGTGGCGGACGGGCGGCTGCACCTGACCGTCGTCGCGCCGCACCTCGTTTCCGGCGACGTCGTGGGCGCCTTCGCCGGACGCGGCCTGGACGTGACCGCCGAGATCGTCGACCTGGACGAGCCGGAGGCGCGGGCCCTGTGCCCGCTCCGCTGCGACCTGCGCGAGGAGACCTTCGTGAGGGGCGCCGCATGATTCACGGGAGGTGCCGTATCAACTCCGGGCGTCTTCAGGAAGGCAGGGCCGTATGAAAGGCAGGGCCGTATGAAGGGCAGGGCCGCATGAGCTCCGGGCAGACGCTGTTCCTCGTCGGGGTGACCTTCTGTTACGCGCTGGCGGCGCCGGTCGGGGCCGTGGTCTACTTCCGGCGCGTCCGGGTCACCCGGCCGCCCGTGGGGACGTTCAACGGCCGCGATATCGCGGTGATGATGGGGTTCGTCCTGACGCTGCCGTTCTTCTACCTGGCGCTGCCCGGCCCGGCGCTGCCCGCCGTGCTCGCCCTGGTGTTCGCGGGCGGGCTGAGCGTCGGCTACCAGCCGATCCTGGCGCGCGGCCGCGTCCGCTGGGCCGCGATCGGGACGCTGCTGGCCGCCGATCTGGCCGCCCGGCTGCTGCTGGGCCCGGTCTCGCCGGTGTTCTGGCTGGCCAACAGCGCCGTCGTGGGGCTGATCGTCGTCTCGGCGACCAACCTGAACGTCCAGGGCGGGATGAAGCTGAAGCACGTCGCGTGGTTCATCCTGCTGCTGGCGGTCTACGACCTGACGTTCGCGACCGCCGTCCCGCTGACCCAGGAACTTGCCGACGCGATCCAGGGCTACCCGTTCGCGCCCTCGGCGGGCCTGCGGATCGGCGAGGAGTACGGCGCGGTGATCGGCATGGGCGACCTGCTGGCGTACGCGCTGTTCACCACGACCGCCTACAAGGCCTACGACCGGGCGGGGCTGCGCACCGCCCTCGCGCTGGTGGCGGTGTTCGGAGCGCTGGCCCCGACCCTGTCGCCCACCGTCATCGAGATGGTCACGGGAGACCGGCCCGAGCTGATCCCGGCCCAGGTGTTCTTCGGCCCCGCCGGGTTCGCGGGCTACCTCCTGCTGCGCCGCCGCCTCGGAGCCGAACGGCGCATGGCCGACATCCTCGGCGCGCCCCAGGTCGCCCCCGTGGCCAGGCGCCTCGACCGCGCCCCCGCACCCGCCGTCCCAGTGCCCGCAGAGGCCTGAACCGCCCTTTCTCTTCAGAAGGGAAGGTTTCTTGCCCCCTCCAGGCGGGTGCCGATGAAGAGTGTGCCGGGGACCTTGGCGTCGGTCAGGTCGGCATCGGTGAGGTCGGCGTCCGTGAAGTCGGTGCCCTCCAGGTCGGTGCCGATCAGCTTGGCGCCGGTCAGGTCGGCGCCTCGCAGGTTGCTGCGCGAGAGATCGGCGTAGGAGAGATCCGCGCCGCGGAGGCAGACGTTCGGGATCTGGGCGTCGGTGATGGTGGCGCCGCGCAGGTCGGCGTTCGAGAAGTCCAGCTTCTCGCCGAAGATCGCCGTGAGGTCGGCAAGGGGGAGGACGAAGCCGCGCAGGTCGGCGCCGGTCTCGATGGGCTCGTTCCGGATGCTGGCCTGGAAGCCGTCGTCCCCCGCCGGGCCGTTGTAGATGGCGAGCGGCAGGCCCGCGGCGATCAGCACCTGCCAGGACCAGCCCCGGCCCATGGCCTCGCCGCCACCGGTCGCGAGCCAGCGAGCGTGCTCTTGGGCCAGGGCCGCGAGGGCGTCCCGGGTGAGCGGCTCGCCGGCCTCGGCCATGGCACGGATCCGCTCGGGGTCCAGTTTGTCTTCTTCGAGTTCCGGGGCGTACTCCGCGACCGGATCGGGGGCGTCGGCAACGGATTCCGTGTACAGGTCCCGAGGCGGCTCAGCCGGGAGACCGATGCGCATGACGCGGACCTCGCCCTCCTCCGAGTCGTCGCTGACGGTCGCGAGCAGCCAGTCGTCCTGAGGCGACCAGGCGAGCCGAGTGATGTACGGGCCGAGGACGTGACTCGTCACCAGCTGATGGTCGCGGACGCGGATGATGGAGACTTCCTGCTCGTCGCCGTAGGCGTCGACCCTGGGGCCTCCGACCGCGAGGTAGGCGCCGTCGGGGCTCACGTCCATGGACCACACGCGCTTGGTGACGTTCTCGAAGACGTCGAGGATCTGGCCGGTGGAAGGATCCAGGGCGTAGACGTCCTTGGACATGCCGGCGGCGTAGAGACGGGACTCGTCCCTGGTGAAGGCCACGCTCTCAACAGTGAACTCCTTTGAGCCAACCGTGACGTGGCGGGCGGGTGCCCCTCCTACAACGAAGTCCAATCCGTCGGCGACGCCGTATTCCACGCGGTAGCGCCCAGTGAGAGAACGGGCGAAGCCCTCCTCGGGCAGGATTTCCACCATCGCGCGTGCGTTCACGTCGTACGCCTGTTGCGGGGAGTCGGCAGGCTCTGTGCCTCGGAACGTGATGACATGGCGTCCAGGCACCCACATCAGGCGCGGCATGAACGCGTCGGCGTCGACCGGGATGCGGGAGTGCTCGGTCCAATCCGCGGTCTCGTACACCACGAGGTCACCGTCACCGGTGGAGCCCGCCAGGTAACGGCCGTCGTCGGAGAAGGCCAGTCGTTCGAGCACGGTGGTCCCGAAGGGAGTCAGGGCCGCTGCCGGGTCGCGCAGGTCCGGAACGTGCGGGGCCTCACAGGAGATCAGCTGGTCCGAGCGGAGCGGGTACCACGTGGTTCCCCAGGCGTCGCCAGGCTTCAGGTGCCGCATCCAGCGCGCGTCGGTCACCCGTACGACATAGTCGGCTTGAACGAGCTTGTCCTCGTCCTGCCAGCCCCCGTCGCGTTCGTAGTAGAAGTCGTGCATGCCCTCCCAGTCCGGAGGGTCGTTGCGCACGGCCATCCGCTCGACGCGTTCGACGAACCAGCGTGCGCTGGTCGCGCGCCATTCGTCGTCGAGGATCTCCTCGACGGTGACGGCCTTCCCGATGGGGCCGTCCCACCGCCCCGTCTCCCACAGGAGGCCGAAGAAGAAACCCGGGTCGCGCTCGGGTGGTGCGAGATAGTCCTCGCTCGACGTCTCGTAATAGACGGTGAAGACGCGGAGTTCGACTTCGCGGCGGGAGGGGTCGACGCCCATGACGCGGGCGCCGAAGATGTCGGTGGACATTGCGCGTCAGCTCCAGACCTGGCGGCGGGTGGGAGCGGCGATCAGGTCGCCGACGATCAGGGCCGAGCGCTGCCAGGCGTACGGCATGAAGATGGCGAACGCGACTCCGGCACGGTGTTCCAGGTCCACGGTCACGGCCTCGACGGCGCCGGGAGGCGTCTGCGCCGTCCTGTCCTGCCAGTCGGTCGACCGCCGCATGCTGACGTCCTGGGGGCCGCCGCCGTCGGTGGGATCCTTCATGCGCACGTAGTAGTTGAGGGCCATGCAGCGGAGGTCCGCGGCCTCGGCGAGGATCTCTCCGAACATGTTGTTGAGCGCCTTGTCCACGGCCTCGTCGTCGTAGGCGAAGTCGACCTCGTAGTCGGCCAGGACGTTGAGGGACCCGGAAGCGCTCAGGGACACGCCGACGGGGGTCAGCATCGAGGAGCCCTGGCCCGGGCGGAGCTTGTTCTCCGCGGCCTGCAACGAGGCTCTGAGGCATTCGTCGAGGTCGACGTGTACTTCGGGGGGCAGGCGGCCGCCCAGGAACGACAGGTCGACCGTTTGGAGGGGCTGCGCGAACGTGGCGTCCGGCCCCTCGACGGATGCGTGCCAGGAAAACATGATCAGGAACGATAGTGGCCACTCGCGGCCACTTCAGGCCTTTCGGGCAACCCGGTAAGCCGGGTAAGGACGTGCTGACGCCAAGGTCAGCCGCCCGACAGCCGCACTCCGGCCGCACTCCGGCGGCCCTACGACGGCCCTACGGCGTTCTCGTCAGGCGGTAGATGCGGACGGTCCTGTCGTTGCCGCCGCTCGCCAGAAGGGTTCCGTCCGGGTTGAACGCGACGCTGTAGATGCGGCCGGTGTGGTCGGTGAGCGTCGCGAGCTTCCGGCGGGCGGCGACGTCCCAGAGGATGACCTTGCCGTCGTGACCGCCGGTGGCCAGCAGCCTGCCGTCCGGGCTGAACGGAACGGACTCGACGTTGGCGGAGTGACCGTCCAGCTTGGCCAAGGCCTTCCCGTTCGACGGATCCCAGAGGCGGACCGTGTGGTCGGTGCCTCCCCCGCCCGTCACCAAGGTCTTGCCGTCCGGGCTGAAACCGACCGCGAATACCTTGTCGGTGTGCTCCTTGAGCGTGAACTTGCTGGCCTTGCTCTCGATGTCCCATAGCCGGACCGTCTTGTCGTGGCTGGCGGTGGCGAGGGTCTTGCCGTCCGGGCTGTAGGCCACGGATTCGATCGGGCCCTTGTGGCCTTTGAACGTGGCGATGCTCTCCTTGGTGTCGGCGTTCCAGAGCCGCAGGGTCTTGTCCTCTCCCCCGCTGGCGACGGTCTTCCCGTCGGGGCCGTACGCGACGGCGAAGACCCGGCCGGTATGCCCGGAGAATGTGCCGGCGACGCGTCGTCGCTTCACGTCCAGCAGTTCGACCGTCGGATCGCTGCTCGCGGCCAGGTATTTCCCGTCGGGGCTGTAGGCCATCGAGAAATACGGCCGGGATTGCTGCGCGATGACGGCCGACGGGCCTTGGAGGGCGTTCTTCCACAATCGGACCGTGCCGTTATAGGTACTGCTGCAGAACGCCTTGCCATCAAGCCCGAACCGTACGGTCTCGACATTGCTCGTGTGGTTCTTGAGGGTCCGGACGAGAGATGCCGTGACCTTGAGCGGGCCCGCGGTCGTCGGCCCGCCGCTGCCGCTGCTGCTGCCGCCCTTGCCGCCATCCCCCTGGTTGGACACGAGATAGGCACCGACCGGGATGGCCAGCACGACCAAAGTCCCCATCGCGGCGAGGAGCACGGTCAAACGGTGAGGATGCTTGGACCGTCCCCTCTCTGCGGACAGCTCCGCCACCGCCAAGGCAGGCACCGGCACCGGCTCTGACGCCGGTTGTTGCGTCACCGGCTCAGCGCCATCCTGCCCGAGCAGAGACAGCAATGCCTGCTGCGCCGTAGGCCGCTCCCCCGGCTCCTTGGCCAGGCACGCGGTGAGCAGCCCACGCAGGGGCTCGCCCATGGCGACGCCCAGGTCCGGTGGCTCGTTCAGGATCCGATACGTGACCGCCGCGATGTTGTCGTTCCCGAACAGCGACCTGCCCAGCGCCGCGTACGCCATGGTCGCCGCCCAGCTGAACATGTCCGACGGCGCGCCCACGTCACCGGCCAAAATCTGCTCGGGTGACATGAACGCCGGGGTCCCGAGGGCCCCGGTCGTCTGCATCGTCGTGGCGTCCAGCACGCGGGCGATACCGAAGTCGATCACCCTGGGCCCGTCCGGGCCGCACAGGACGTTGCCGGGCTTGAAGTCCCGGTGCACGATCCCGGCCTGGTGGATGGCCACCAGCGCCGTCAGCGTCGCGATCGCGAGGCGCTGGAGGGCACCGGGGTCGCGCGGGCCCTCGTCCATGACGAGACGCGCCAGCGAGACGCCGTCCACGTACTCGCTGACCACGTAGGGCCGGTCACCGCTGGTGTCGACGTCCAGGACCCGCGCCGTGCAGAACGGGCTGACCCGGCGGCTCGCGTCGATCTCCCGGACGAACCGGTCGCGCGCCCGCGGATCGCCCGACAGCCGGACGTGCAGCACTTTGATCGCGACTCGTTCGCCCGTCGGCGACTCGCCCAGATAGACGACGCCCTGGCCGCCGGACCCCAGGCATCCCAGGAGCCGGTACACGCCGACCCGGTCGGGATCTCCAGGTTGCAATGGAGCCGGGTCAGGCACGCGCACCCCCCGAGACGACGGCCCAATGACGGACACCTCGACGATAAATCACGGGGCCCGTCCCGATGGCGAATCGCCAGATCCGGTCACGCCCGGCGCTCGGAGCCCGCGTCTTGATAGTGGTCTCCGGAACACCGCCGGGCAAGGAGGCTGGAATGGACGAGGTCACCGGTCAGATGGAGCTTGACGCGTCGGCGAGATCCATCATCGACGCCAACCAGTACATGACGCTGGCCACCGCGGACAGTGAGGGGCGTCCCTGGGCGTGCCCGGTCTGGTTCGCGCACGACGACTACACCGACTTCATCTGGGTGTCGCGTCCCGAGACTCTCCACACGCACAACCTGCTCGCCCGTCCCGAAGTCGGCATCGTCATATTCGACTCCACACGTCCGCCGAGCAGCACCCAGGCCGTCTACATCAGCGCGCAGGCCGAAGAACTCACGGGGCAAGAGCGTGAATTGGGAATCGTCGCCTTCTCACGCCGTTCCCAAGCAAACGGGCTCCGCGAATGGCGGCTCTCCGACGTGACCGGCCCGGCCTCGCACCGCCTCTATCGGGCCAGGGCGCTGGAGCAGTCCCTTCTCCAGCCCGGCGACCAGCGGGTGACCGTTTCGCCAGGCGACCAATGAACGAAAGACGACCGTGACATGAATGCCCCGCAGCCGTGTGGGGCGGCTACGGGGCGTTCATGGTCGTACGCGGGCTGTGTGGCAGGGTGTCGCACAGTCCGCGTACGGTCCGGGAGGGCCGGCTCGGACGCGAGTCCGGCCTAGTGGGGGACGGCCTTTTCCGCGCCCGCTCCGGTGAGGGAACGGACCTCGATCTCGGCGTACTTCTGCGCGTTGTACTCCTTGCTGAGCATCGTGCCGAGCCAGCCGCAGAGGAAGCCGAACGGAATGGAGACGATGCCGGGGTTCTCCAGCGGGAAGTAGGAGAAGTCGGAGCCGGTGAAGAGCGCCTTGGGGGTGCCCGAGACCACCGGCGAGAAGATGACCAGAATCACGGCGGAGCCCAGGCCGCCGTAGATGGCGGCCACGGCGCCCGCGGTGTTGAACCTCTTCCAGAAGAGGCTGTAGAGGATCGCGGGCAGGTTGCCGGAGGCGGCCACGGCGAACGCCAGCGCCACCAGGAACGCCACGTTCAGCTTCTGGGCGTAGATGCCGAGGACGATCGCGACCGCGCCGATCACGAACGCGGAGATGCGGGCGACGCGGACCTCTTCACGGTCGGTGACGTTGCCCCTCTTGAAGACGTGGGCGTACAGGTCGTGGGCGAACGACGACGAGGAGGCCAAGGTCAGGCCCGCCACGACGGCGAGAATGGTCGCGAAGGCGACGGCGGCGATGACGGCCAGGAGGATCGTGCCGCCGACGTCACCGAAGACGATCTCGCCGATCTTCTCGGCCAGCTGGGGCGCGGCGGTGTTGCCCGCGGGGTTGGCCGCCGCGATCTCCTTCGTGCCGACGAGGGCCGCGGCGCCGAAGCCGAGGACGAGGGTCAGCAGGTAGAACGAGCCGATGATGCCGATGCCCCAGAGCACCGATTTGCGGGCGTCGCGCGCGGTCGGGACCGTGTAGAACCGGATCAGGATGTGCGGCAGGCCGGCCGTGCCGAGCACGAGGGCCAGGCCGAGACTGATCAGGTCGAGTTTGCCGGTCAGCCCCTGGGCCTCGGTGGCGTAGCGCAGGCCGGGCTCCAGGAAGTCGCCGCTCTTGCCGCTCTGGTTCGCGGCGTCGCGCAGCAGCGTGGAGAGGTTGAAGCCGAACTTGCCGAGGACGAGGACGGCGGTCAGGGTCGCGCCGCCCATCAGCAGGATCGCCTTGACGATCTGCACCCAGGTGGTGCCCTTCATGCCGCCGACGACGACGTAGACGATCATCAGGATGCCGACGAGCACGATGGTGGCGCCCTTGGCGAACTCGCTCTTGAAGCCGAACAGCAACGCCACCAGGGCGCCCGCGCCGACCATCTGGGCGAGCAGGTAGAAGATGCTGACCGTGATCGTGGAGACCCCGGCGGCGGTGCGCACCGGGCGCGGGCTCATCCGGAACGCCAGCACGTCGGCCATCGTGAACTTGCCGGAGTTGCGCATCAGCTCCGCCACGAGCAGGAGCGCGACGAGCCAGGCGACCAGGAAGCCGATCGAGTAGAGGAAGCCGTCGTAGCCGTAGAGCGCGATCAGCCCGGCGATGCCGAGGAAGGACGCGGCCGACATGTAGTCGCCGCCGATCGCCAGGCCGTTCTGGCCGCCGGAGAACGAGCGGCCGCCGGCGTAGAAGTCGGTGGCGTCCTTGGTGTGGCGGCTCGCCCAGACGGTGATGGCGAGCGTCCCGGCGACGAAGGTGAGGAAGAGGATGACGGAGAGGGTCTCGTGGCTCATACCGAGATCTCCTCTTCGGTCTTGGCGCGCAGCTCCGCCGCGAGCGGGTCGAGCTTGCTCTCGGCGCGGCGCGAGTACAGCCAGGCGATGAGGAACGTGGTCACGAACTGCAGCAGGCCGAAGATCAACGCGATGTTGATGGAGCCCACGACCTTCGTGCCCATGAAGTCGCGCGCCCAGCCGGACAGCACCACGTACAGCAGGTACCAGGCCAGGAACGCGGCCGTCATGGGGAACGCGAAGGCACGGAACCGGCGCTTCAGCTCCTGGAACTCGGGCGTCGCCTGCACCCGTTCATACGGGGTTCGGCCGGCGCTGGGGTCTTTCTCGACTGTCACGGGCCCCTCCTCAGACGTGACCGGGATCACGTCAACGTAAGAAGCCCCGGGCCCGCTGGCGAGAGGCCGCGGACCGGGGTGCGCCGAGGCGCAGGACGGACGCGCCGACGCGCGCCGCCCGTCGATGAGCGGTCGATTCCGTGCGCCGAACGGAAGATCCGTTCGACGGCTCGAACAGCCCGGGCGGAAGGCCCGCTCAGCCGCCTTTGGGCCGCCAGGTGCCACGGTCCACGTCGAGCGATTCGGGGACGTGGAGCCGCACCATGGTGCGGGCCACCCCGGCCGGGACGCTGCGCGGCGTGGCCAGCGAGACGCCGGTCATCACGGCGAACGCGATGGGCACCGACCAGGCGGCGGGCTGGGCGAGGAGGGCCCCCGCCAGGCCGCTCGGCGGGCCGCCGACGATCGTCCAGAGCACGGCTGCCCCGGCGAGCCCGCCTCCGGTCACCAGCCCGGCCAGCGCGCCCGCGACCGTGAGGCGCCGCCACCAGATCCCGAGGACCAGGAGCGGGCAGAACGTCGAGGCGGCGAGCGCGAACGCCAGGCCCACGACGTCGGCGACCGACAGGGCGCGGGCGGCCAGGGCCAGCACGAGCGGGACGATGAGCGCCAGCACGGTCGCGGCCCGGAACGAGCGCACGCCGCCCCGCAGCAAGTCCTGGCCGATCACTCCGGCCACCGAGACCGTCAGGCCGGACGAGGTGGACAGGAAGGCGGCCACGGCGCCGCCGGTGACCAGCGCGGTCAGCAGGTCACCGGCCACTCCCCCGACGAGGCGGCCCGGCAGGGTGAGGACGACGGCGTCCGTGCGGCCCGTCATGAGCAGTTCCGGCGCGTAGAGCCTGCCCAGCGCCCCGTACAGCGCGGGCAGCATGTAGAACGCGCCGAGCAGCGACAGCACGATGGCCGTGGTCCGGCGCGCCGCCCGCCCGTCGGGGTTGGTGTAGAACCGCACGAGCACGTGCGGGAGCCCCATCGTGCCGAGGAACGTCGCCAAAATCAGCGAGTACGTGGCGTACAGCGGGTGCTCGCGGCCCGACAGCGGCATCGCCCACTGCCGGTCGGTCCGCGCGGGGAGGCCGGCGACGTGCGGGACGGCGGCGCCCGCGGGGAAGATCACCTCGCTCTCCTCGGCGATCCGGTGGTCGCCGGCGGTGAGGACGAGCGGGGCGGCCCGGTACGGGCGCCAGTCCACCCGGCCCGTCACCACGACCTCGACCGGGCGTTCGACCCGGACGGTCACGTCGGTGCTGACCGCGACCGCCGTGCGTTCGGTGAACGCGGGAGGGGCGTCCGCGCCGAGCCCCGGCACGCCGTCGTACCGCCACGCGAGCACCAGGAAGATCAGCGGCACCGCCAGCGCCGTGAGCTTGAGCCAATACTGGAACGCCTGGACGAGGGTGATGCTGCGCATTCCGCCCGAGAGCACGTTCACCATGACGACGACGGCGACCAGCACCCCGCCCGCCCAGACCGGGGCGCCGACGACCGTGCGCAGCACCAGCCCGGCGCTCTGGAACTGCGGCATCAAGTACAGCCAGCCGATCAGCACCACCAGCACGCTGGTCACGCGCCGGACCGCCATCGACTCCAGGCGCGCCTCGGCGAAGTCCGGCAGGGTGTAGGCGCCGGAACGGCGGAGCGGAGCGGCGACCAGGACGAGCAGCACCAGGTAGCCGCCGGTCCAGCCGACCGGCAGCCACAGCATGTCGGCGCCGTAGGCCATGATCAGCCCGGCGATGCCGAGGAACGAGGCGGCCGACAGGTATTCGCCGCCGATCGCCGACGCGTTGCCCAGCGGCGACACCGACCGCGACGCGACGTAGAAGTCCGAGGTCGTTCGCGAGAACCGCAGCCCGAAGACGCCGATGAGCAGCGTGGCCAGCACGACGACGGACACCCCGGCCAGCCCGTACGACGCGTTCACGGCCCCGCCCGCCCGCGCGGCGCGTTCAAGACGGCCGGTCCACCAGGTCGGCGAAGTCGCGCTCGTTGCGTTCGGCGTGCCGGACGTACCACCAGCCGCACGCGACGAACGCCGGGTAGATCACGCCGGCCAGCAGCAGCCAGGCGAGCGGGATCCCGAGCAGCGACGGCTCGCGGAGACGCGGCGCGAGGACGAACAGCAGCGGCAGTCCGCCGACGCCCGCGCCGATCGTGGCGCAGACCAGCAGCGCCAGCCGCAGCTGGGCGCGCATCAGCGAGCGCATGTACGCCTCGCCCAGGCCGGTCTGCTCGTCGATCTCCTGGGTGACGGGGGGCCGCGGCCGCCGGGCCGTCCTCGTCCGCGGGCCGGTCACCAGGACCCGCCGGCGCTCGGGGACCGGCGCGGGATCGGCGGCGCTCATGGCGTGCGCCGCGCGTTGCGGACGAGCCGGTCGCGCAGCTCGCGCGTGTGGCGGCGGCTCACCGGGAGCTCGATGCCGCCGACCTGCACGGAGCAGCGGCCGGATTCGATGCGCAGCTGGTCGATGTGCTGCAACGCGACCAGATGGCTGCGGTGCACGCGGACGAACCCCGCCCCGCGCCAGCGTTCTTCGAGCGCCGCCAGCGGGATGCGCACCAGATGGCTGCCCGAGGCGGTGTGCAGGCGGGCGTAGTCGCCCTGCGCCTCGACGTACCAGACCTCGGCGGCGGACACGAAGGTGGTGACGCCGGCGAGCTCCACCGGGACGGGTTCGGGGTTCGGCTCGGGTTCGTGACCGGCCGCGGCAGACCCCGTGCCCGCCACGGCGTCCTGGCCCGCCGCGGCCGGGGACGGCTCGGCGACGCGGCGGATGGCCTCGGCCAGGCGTTCGGGCCGGACGGGCTTGAGCAGATAGTCGACGGCCTTGATCTCGAACGCGTCGACGGCGTGGTTCTCGTACGCGGTGACGTAGACGATGCGGGGCGGCCGGGCGAACTGGGCGAGCAGGCGCCCGAGCACGACCCCGTCCAGGCCGGGCATGCGGATGTCCAGGAAGACCGCGTCGATCGGGCGGCCCGCGGCCAGCGCCCGGTCCACCTGGCGCAGCGCGGCGGCCCCGTCCCGGGCCGTCAGCAGGTCGCCGACGCGTGGATCGGCGCGGAGCATGTACGCGAGGTCGTCCAGAACGGGCGCCTCGTCGTCCACCGCCAGCACCCGCAGCCCCGAGCCCACCGCAGCCTCCCCGTGCCCCGAGTCACATTTGCCCATTAAAGGGTGCTTAACCAGGCAAAAGAAGTCAAGAAGTCAACTGCGCGGCCGGGCGGCACCGGCTAGGACGCGGTGACGCCCGGCTGGTACTTGGGCACGCGCAAGGTCACCTTGGTCCCCGCGCCCGGGGCGGTCTCGACGGTCAGGCCGCAGGCGTCCCCGTACACCTGGCGGAGCCGCAGATCGACGTTCGCCAGCCCGATGCCGACCGAGTCCGGCGCCTCGCCGTCCTCTCCCCCGGATCCGCCGGGCCCGCCAGGCCCGTCTTCCAGGATGCGGCGCAGGCGCTCGGGGTCCATGCCGATCCCGTCGTCCTCCACGCTGATCACGCAGTCCGAGCCGGCGTCGTCGGCGATGATCGTGACGCGGCCGTGCCCGGAGCCGTCCTGGAGGCCGTGCCGCACGGCGTTCTCCACCAGCGGCTGGAGGCACAGGAACGGGACCGCGACGGGCAGCACCTCGGGCGCGATCCGCAAGGTCACCTTCAGCTGCTCGCCGAAGCGCGCCCGCTGCAACAGCAGGTACCGGTCGATCGACCGCAGCTCCTCGGCGAGCGTCGTGAAGTCGCCGTGCCGCCGGAACGAGTAGCGCGTGAAGTCGGCGAACTCCAGCAGCAGCTCCCGGGCCTGCTCGGGATCGGTGCGGACGAACGAGGCGATCGTGGTCAGCGAGTTGTAGATGAAGTGGGGCGAGATCTGGGCCCGCAGCGCCCGGACCTCCGCCTCCATGAGCCGCGTTCTGGAACGGTCCAGATCGGCCAGTTCCAGCTGCGCGTCGACCCACCGGCCGACCTCCTCGACGGCGCGGATCAGCCCGGCCGACACGTCGGCGCCGTACGCGGCCAGCGTGCCCACGACCCGTTCGTCGGTGGTGAGCGGCACGACCACGGCATGCCTGACCAGGCAGTCGAGCTCGTCGCAGCCCACCGCGTCGGCGCCGAGGACGGCGGTGCGGCCGTTGCTCATGGGCCCCGCGGCGTGCTCGACCGCGGCCCGCGCGTGGTGGCCGCCGCCCGTGCCGTCCCAGGCCAGCAGGCGCTCCCCGTCGGTGATCGCCACCGCCGCCGAGCCGAGCAGTTCGAGCAGGTGGCGGGCCGCCTTCTGGGCGCCCTGCCCGGTGAGCCCGCCGCGCAGGGGCGGGGCCGCCATCGAGGCGGTGTGCAGCGTCTGAAACGTGGCGCGGTCGACCGGGCTGCCGAGGTCGCGCCGCCTGCGCGCGGCCAGGCGCAGCACCAGCGCCAGCACGGCGGCGAGCGCCACGACGGCGGCCACGGGCACGATCACGTCCATAGCCGTCACCGTAGCGCCGTCGCCATGGCGCCATCAGCCCATGGCGCGCGGCGATCCGTTGTGATCAATTAGCCGGGTGGTCATCTGGGACACCTCCGTGCGCTGTGTGACTGGAGTTTCCTGGGCCGGCCACACCTCACCCCTGGGGAGCCCTGCTCTAGGTAATCAAGGAGGCGCCCGTGCCCCTGCTGAGATCCATCGCCCGTCCCGCCGCCGCTCTCGGCCTGGCCGGGACATTGATCTTCGGCGTCGCGCCGCCCGCCCTCGCAGCGCCGCCGGATCCCGCGGCGCCCAGCGTCCGCGACGTCGACCGGTTGCTGCTGCCCGCCACGAAGGCGGTGGCCGGGACCGCGCTCGAGACCGACCGCCGGACGCGGCCGGTCGCGCCCGGCACGTCGCTGACCTCGTTCGACCGGCTCGACGACAAGGGCTGGCTGCGCGGCGACCTGCTGACGGTCGATCTCGGCGCCAAGATCCGGGCCGGGTACCTGTCGCCCGGGAAGGTCTCGGCCGTCGAGCCGCTGTCCGAGCAGGCCGGCCGCACCGGCGCCATCGCCGGCGTCAACGGGGACTTCTTCGACATCAACGGCACCGGCGCCGCCAACGGCGCGGCCGTGGACGCCGGCAAGCTCCTGAAGTCGGCCAAGCCCGGCTGGCCCACGGACACGGTCGGCGTGGCCACCGACGGCCTCGGCCAGATCGCCCAGATCCTGCTGGACGGCGAGCTCACGCTGCCCGGCGAACGCAAGGTCGCGCTCGACCAGCTCAACGCCCACCTCGTCAAGAAGGACGGCATCGGCGCGTTCACCTCGCTCTGGGGAACGGGCGGCCGCGGCCGGTCGATCGCGGACGGCGCGCAGCGCGTGGCCGAGGTGCTCGTGACCGACGGCAAGGTCGTCTCGGTCGGGGACACGCCGGGTTCAGGGGAGATCGCCGCGAACAGCTTCGTCCTGGTCGGCCGGGAGGCGGGCGGCGACACCCTCCGCACGCTCAAGCCCGGCGACCCGGTCGGGCTGGCGTACCGGCCGCGCTCGTCCGGGAAGTCCGCCGGGTTCGCCGTCGGCGGCAACCAGATGTTGATCAAGGACGGGCGGGTCCTGCCGCTGCCCGACCCGGCCGCCCATCCGCGCACCGCCGCGGGCTTCACCGCGGACGGCCGGAAGATGATCCTCCTGACCGTGGACGGCCGCCAGGTCGACAGCCGCGGCGTCACGCTCGCCGAACTGGCCGCGCTGATGAGGGAGGCCGGCGCGCACAACGCGATCAACCTCGACGGCGGCGGCTCGTCCACGATGCTGGCGCGCGAGCCGGGCCAGGCGCGCGGCCAGGTCGAGAACCAGCCGTCCGACGGCGCCGAGCGGCCGACGCCCAACGGCATCGGGCTCTACGCCAAGGGCAGCGGCAGGCTCACCGGATTCCGGGTCGAGCCGGTCGCCGACCCGCTCGCGGCCCCGGGGGTCGGCCCGACGCGCGGAGGGCGTCCCGACCGGGTGTTCCCCGGCCTGACGCGCAAGCTGGTCGCGCGCGGCCACGACGAGGCGCAGGGCCCGGTGCGGGCCAGGCCGCGCTGGGTCGCGCACGGGAACGAGGGGATGGTCGGCCGCGACGGCACGTTCAAGGGGCGGGTCGCCGGCGACATCACCGTCTCGGCCGTCCAGGGCCGGGCACGCGGGCAGGTCGGCCTCACCGTCCTCAACCCGCTGGCGCGCGTCGGCGCGACCGTCGACCGGGTGACGATCCCCGGCCAGGACGGCGGCGGCGCGTTCGGCGTCGTCGGCTTCGACAAGGAGGGCTTCACCGCCCCGATCGAGCCGTCCGACACCAGGCTCACCTACGACACCTCGCTCCTGGACATCAAGCCGGGCGACGGCGGCACGTTCACGGCGACACCGCGCAAGGCCTCCGGATCGACGCTGGTGACCATCGAGGTCAAGGGCGCCAAGACCGCGCTGCCGATCAGCGTGGGGCTGGAACAGAAGACGATCGCCGACCTCGACGACGGCGCGAAGTGGAAGTTCGGGTCGGCGCGGGGCACGGGCAAGATCGAGCCGGTCGCCGAAGGCCACACCGGTGCCGGGCTGAAGCTGTCGTACGACTTCACGCAGTCGACCGCGACCCGCACCGCCTACGCCTACCCGCCGCAGCCGATCGAGGTGCCCGGGCAGCCGCAGGCGCTCGGCGCCTGGGTCTACGGCCACCAGAAGGGCGAGTGGACGGCGTTCACGGTGACCGACGCCAACGGCCAGAGCTACTCCCTCTATGGGCCGTACATCACCTGGGAGGGGTGGCGCTACGTCGAGATGGCCGTGCCGCCGTCCGTCGCGTACCCGATCAAGGTCAACCGCTTCTACACGATCGAGACCGGCGCCGACCGGAAGTACACGGGCGAGGTGCTGATCGACGACTTCGTGGCCAAGGTGCCGCCGTCCGTGCAGACACCACCGGCGGCCCCCGCGGCCGCCGACCCGCTGGTGATCCGGGACGGCACCTCAGCGGACGGGAGCACGTGGCGGTTCGCGGTGGTGTCCGACGCGCAGTTCGTGGCCGCCGACCCGGACAGCGCCTACGTCGAACGCGCCCGCCGCACGCTGCGGGAGGCCCTCGCCGCCAAGCCCGACTTCCTCGTCATCAACGGCGACTTCGTCGACACCGGATACGACGCCGACTTCGCGCTGGCCAAGAAGATCCTGGACGAGGAGCTCGGCGGGAGGCTCCCGTACCACTACGTGCCGGGCAACCACGAGGTCTACGGCTCCGGTGACATCGGGCCCTTCCGCAAGGTGTTCGGGGAGCCGTCGCGCACGTTCGACCACAAGGGCACCCGCTTCGTCCTGCTCGACTCCTCCACCGGCACCTACCGCACCAGCTCGTTCGAGCAGCTGCGGATGCTGAAGAACGCCCTCGACGGCGCGCGCCGCGACCCGTCGATCAGCGCCGTCATGGCGTTCGGCCACCATCCGGCCCGCGACCCGCTGCCGAGCAAGAACAGCCAGCTCGCCGACCGCAAGGAGGCAGCGCTGCTGGAGCAGTGGCTCGCGGACTTCCGGCGCTCGACGGGCAAGGGGGCGGCGATGGTGAACGCCCACGTCGGGGTGTTCAACGCCTCCCGGGTGGACGGCGTGCACTCGTTCATCAACGGCAACTCCGGCAAGAACCCGGACGCGCCGGTGACCAGCGGCGGGTTCACGGGCTGGACGATGTTCGGCGTCGACCCGCTGACGCGCGGAGAGATCGAACGCACGCGTCGCGCGCCGTTCCTCCCGGCGCCGCAGTGGCTGCACGCCGAGGTGCGCCCGCACGTGGACGACCTCACGCTCAAGACGCCCGTCTCAGTGAAGGCGGGCGAGAGCACCGAAGTCCCGGTCGTCCTGCGGCAGAACGGCCGTGACATTCCGCTCACCTATCCGATGAGCGCCGGCTGGAACGGCTCGCCGAACCTGCACATCGGCACGCCGAAGACGGCCCGCCCGCGGCACGTCGCGGCCTTCGACCCGGCCACCGGCCGGCTGAAGGCGCTGCGCCCCGGAAAGCTCACGATCACCGTGACGGTGAACGGCGTCTCCCGGCAGGCCACGATGACCGTGACAGCCGCCTGACGACGCCGCCAGAGAAGGGCCGTCCTCCACACGAGGGCGGCCCTTCGGCCGCACCGGTCAGCGAGAGGACTTCATCCGCGTGCTGACCGCCGCCGCGAGAGCCGTGAGGCCGCCTCTCGCGCTGGCGGTGAGGAAGGTGGCCCAGTCGAAGTAGTCGCGCCAGAGGACGATCTTCTCGTCCTCGACCTTGAAGGTGCCGCAGACCCAGAACTCGGCCCTCCAGGCGCCCGCCTCGAGGACGTCGGTGCGCTCGGTCAGGACGACCGGGCCGTTGGCGGCGATGTTGTGGATGCGCGCCTCGAAACCGGTGCCGTACCGGCCCATGGTGCGCAGGGTCCGCTCGACGGCCTGGTAGCCGCGGGCGGGCGGGAGCGGGACGTTCTGGTAGACGATCTCGGGCGCCGCGTAGGTGAGGGCGCGGTCGATGTCGAGATCCTCGAGAGCGGCGAGGAAGTCCTGGACGGTCTTGATCTCGGACATGGCAGGCTCCATGGCTCGGATACCCCCACGCTAGTAGAGAATCGGGACCATGCAATTCGGCATCCTGGGGCCGGTCGAGGCCCGGCGGGACGGGCGGCCCGTGCCGGTGGGCGGGCCCCGCGTGCGGGCGCTGCTGGCCTTGCTGGCACTGGACGCCGGGCGGCTGGTGCCCAGCGAGCGGCTGATCGACGGGCTGTACGGCGAGGAGCCGCCCAGCGGGGCCGCGAACGCCCTCCAGTCCCAGGTCTCGCGGTTGCGGCGGGGCCTGGGGGCGGCGGAGCTCGTCGAGGGGCGGACCACGGGTTACCGGCTCGCGATCGATCCGGAGGACGTCGACGTTCACCGGTTCGGACGGCTGGTGAAGGAAGGGCGGGGCGCGCTCGCGGGTGGAAATCACGCGGCGGCCGCGGAGCTGCTGCGGGAGGCGCTCGGGCTGTGGCGCGGGCCCGCGCTGGCGGATCTGACGGCTCCGTTCGTGGCGGGACAGGCGGCGCGGCTGGAGGAGCTGCGGATCGCGGCCATCGAAGACCGGGCCGAGGCCGAGCTGGGTCTGGGCGATTACGCCGTCCTGCCCCTGCTGCAGGAGCTCGTGGCCGAGCATCCGCTGCGAGAGCTGACGCACGGGCTGCTCATGCGGGCGTTGTACGGGAGCGGGCGGCAGGCCGAGGCGCTCTCGGTGTACGAGGACGTGCGGGAGCGGCTGGCCGAGGAGCTGGGCGCGGACCCGTCGGCGGAGCTGGCCGAGGTGCATCTGGCGATCCTGCGGGGGGACGTCGCGCAGCCTCCTCCGGCCGCGGTGGCCACTCTGCCCGCGCAGTTGACCACGTTCGTCGGACGCGAGGAGGAGCTCGCGCGGGTGGGCAAGCTCCTCGGTGAGGGACGCCTGGTCACGCTGCTCGGGCCGGGCGGGACGGGCAAGACGCGGCTGGCGATCGAGGCGGGCGGGCGCGAACGCGGCGAGGTCCGCTTCGTCGACCTCTCGGCGGTGGTGAACGGTTCGGATCTGCCGCAGGCACTGCTCGGCGCGCTGGGAGTGCGCGAGCACGGGCTCCAGGCCACACCACTGGAGCAGCAGCCCGAGCCGGCCGAACGGCTGGTCGCGGCGGTGAGCGACCGGAACCTGCTGCTCATCCTCGACAACTGCGAGCAGGTGATCGAGGACGCGGCGAGGCTGACCCATCGGCTGCTCACCGCGTCCCACGGGTTGCGGGTGCTCGTGACCAGCCGCGAGGCGCTGGCCGTCACCGGCGAGGCGATCCTGCCGTTGCGGCCGCTGGACCTCCCGCCGGCGGGCGCCGGGCTGGCGGACGCCCTCGGGTCGCCGGCGCTGCGGCTGTTCGGCGACCGGGCGGCGGCGGTGCGGCCCGACTTCGAGATCACCGCGGCGAACCTGGACGCGGTGCTGCAGATCTGCACGGCGCTGGACGGGTTGCCGCTGGCGATCGAGCTCGCGGCGGCCCGGCTCCGGTCGCTGCCGGTCGAGGAGATCGCGGCGAGGCTGGACGACCGGTTCCGGTTGCTGTCGCGGGGCAACCGCACGGCCGCGCCCCGGCACCAGACGCTGCGCGCGGTGGTGGAGTGGAGCTGGGGCCTCCTCGCGAACGACGAACGCGAGCTGGCGCGGCGGCTGACGGCCTTCTCGGGAGGTTTCACGCTGGAGGCGGCCGCGCGCGTCTGCGGACCGTCCCTGTACGAGGTGGACGATCTGCTGGCCGGGCTCACCGACAAGTCGCTCGTGCAGAGCGACGGCGGACGCTACCGGATGCTGGAGACCGTGCGGGCGTTCTGCGCCGAGCGGCTGGCCGAGGCGGGCGAGGAGGAGGAACTGCGGCGCGCGCACGCCGCGTACTTCCTCGACCTGGCGGAACGGGCCGAGCCCGAGCTGCGGGCCGCCGACCAGCTCGACTGGATGGCGCGGCTGGCCGCCGAGGGCGGCAACCTGCGGGCGGCGCTGCGCTGGGCCGTCCGGGCCGAACCCGCTACGGCGATGAACCTGATCGGCGCCCTGTCCTGGTACTGGTGGCTGCGCGGCGTGCGCAGCGAGCTCGGGCCGCCCGCCGCCGAGCTGCTCGGGCACTACGGCACCGAGCCGCCGGAAGGGCTCACCGAGGAGTACGTGCTCTGCGTGGTCCACGCGGGCGCGAGCGGCGCGCTCGGCGACGGCGTGGCGGCCTACATGCGCGCCGCGGAGTCGGTGATGGACCGCGTCGGGATACCCGCGATGCCCAAGCGGGTGAGCGTGCTGGTCCTGTGGGCGATGTCCAACCCGATCCCCGACCGCGCGGAGATCGACGAGCGCCGGCGGCATCTGATGATGAACGCCGATCCCTGGCTGCACGCGCTCGACGGCTTCAGCTCCGGCTACCAGTGGATCTTCGGCGGGGAGTTCGAGGCCGCGCGGCCCGCGTTCGACGAGGCGCTGACGCGGTTCCGGGCGCTGGGCGACCGCTGGGGCATCGCGAACACGCTGGACGGGCTCGCCATGATCGCGGAGCTGGGCGGCGAGCTGGAGCGCTCCCTGGAGCTGCTGGACGAGGCGTTCGCCCTGGTCGAGCAGCTCGGCGTGCTGGAGGACATGGTCGACCTGCTGCGCCGGCGCGCGGAGGTGTTCATCCGCGGCGGCGACCTGGCGGCGGCGCGGGCCGAGTACGAGCGGGCGGCCGAGTTCGCCGGCCGGTCCGGCTCACCGCAGAAGGTGCGGACCGCGCGGCAGGGGCTCGGAGACGTCGCGCGCCTCGACGGTGACCACGCCACCGCGCGCGAGCTGTACGAGGAGGTGCTGGCCGGCTCGGGTGCCGACTGGGGCTGGACGGCCGAGATCGGGGCGCGGGCCCGGCTCGGGCTGGGGTGGCTCGCCGTCACGGAGGGCGATCTCGCCGCCGCGCGGGCGCACTTCGTCGCCACGATCGACAGCGAGTACGAGCACGTCTACGCCCAGACCGTGGCCGAGGCGGTGGCGGGCATGGCGGCGGTCGCCCTCCGGGAGGGCGACGCGGTCCGGGCGGCGACGCTCATCGGGGGGACCAGGATCATCCGGGAGTCCGCCGAGACCGCCCACGACATCATCCGGGTCACGGCTGAGATCCGGAAGCACCTGGACGACGACGCGTTCGAAGCGGCCAGGGGTAGGGGGCTGGCGATGACTCAGCAGGAGGCGCTCGCGCTCGCCCGCGCCTGACCGAGCGAGCGCGCCTCACGGCCGGGCGCGGCTGGGGGCGCGGCTGACCGGACGGGCACGCGACGGTCAGTGGACGGTGCGCGGGTGGTCAGCGCCGTCTCCCACGCTGACCGCATGAACTCCGCAACCCCTCGGACGGACTCCGCTCCGCTCTCCAACGCACGCAAGTGGGGCACGTTCGCGATCTGCGTCCTGCTCGCCCTCGTCCCCAACATCGACCTGACCGCGCTCAACCAGGCCGTCCCGCATCTCACCGCCGACCTGAACCCGTCGGCGACCCAGATCCTCTGGATCGCCGACTCCTACGGCTTCGTGCTGGCCGGGCTGCTGATCACGATGGGCGGCGCCGGCGACCGGATCGGGCACAAGAAGCTGCTGCTCATCGGGACGGTGCTGTTCGCGGCGGCCTCCGCGGTGACCGCCTACGCGCCGAACGCCGAGCTGCTCATCGCGGCGCGGGCGCTGCTCGGCGTCGCCGGCGCCACCCTCATGCCGTCGGCGCTCTCGCTGATCCGGCGGGCGTTCACCGATCCCAAGGAACGCACGATGGTGGTCGGGATCTTCTTCGGGATCGGCGGGCTGGCCGTCGGGCTCGGGCCGGTGGTCAGCGGCGCGCTGCTGGACCACTTCTGGTGGGGCTCGGTCTTCATGATCAACGTGCCGATCATGGCGCTGGTCCTGGTCGCCGGGTCGTTCGTGCTGACCGAGTCCCGCGAGCTGGTCGCCGGCCGGCTCGACCTGCTCAGCGTGCCGCTGTCGATCGCCGGCATCCTCGGCCTGGTGTACGCGGTCAAGGAGGCCGCGGTGGACGGGTTCGCGCAGGCCGAGGTCGGTGTGGCCGCCCTCGCCGGCGCCGTCGCGCTGGTGCTGTTCGTGCTGCGGCAGACCCGGCTGGCCGAGCCGCTGATCGACGTCCGGCTGTTCCGGCGCGGCGCGTTCACCGGCGCCGTCAGCACCAACATGTTCGCGATGTTCGCCCTGGTCGCGCAGTCGCTCATCTTCTCGCTCTTCTTCCAGCTGGCGCTGGGCTGGTCGCCGCTGAAGGCGGGCCTGGCCGGGCTGCCGGGGGCGCTCGGCGCGATGATCGGCGGCGCCGCGCTCGCCCCGCCGCTGATCGGCGCCCTCGGCCGGGCCCGCGTCGCCGCCGCCGGGCTCCTGATCTCGGCCGCCGCGTTCGCCGGCTTCGTGCTGGTCGGGCTGGACACCGCCTACCTGGCGATGGTGCCGCTGATGGTCCTGTCGGGTCTCGGCATGGGCATGGCGATGACCGTCACCGCCGACACCGTGCTGGCCTCGGTGCCGAGGGAACGGTCCGGCGCCGCGTCGGCGATCTCCGAGACCGCGAACGAGCTGGGCGGGGCGCTCGGCATGGCGATCCTCGGCAGCGTGCTCAACGCCGTCTACCGGAGCTCCGTCGATCTTCCGTCGGGGTTGCCCGCCGACGCCGAGCACGCCGCCGGGGACTCGCTGGCGGGTGCCGTCACGGCCGCCGGTTCCCTCCCGGCGCAGCTGGCCGCCCAGGTCACCGATGCCGCCAAGGCCGCGTTCACGGACGGGATGCACGCGTCGATGATCTGCAGCGCCACGTTCGCCGGGCTGGTGGCGGTGAGCGCCCTCGTCACGCTCCGGAACGTGCCGAAGGTCATCCCGGAGATCACCGACGAGGAACCCGTCCGCGCCCCTTCTGGAAAAAGTGATATCACTTTGCTAGATTGATGCCATAGGCCCCCCGGCCAGCGAAGGAGCGACCATGACCGAGCCCACCCTCGACCCCGCACCCGTGGACATGCCGGCACCGCAGATCAGCGAACGTCTCGCCGGCGGGAAGAACGGCTGGGTGATGGTGGCGCTCGCCCTGCTCCTGTTCGGCGGCGGCGTGGGGCTCGTCGTCCTCGGCTTGGTCCGCATCGCGTCCGGCGGCGGCAGCGACGCCGCCGGCGCCGCCGCCATCGTGGTCGCGATCATCGCCGTGATCGCGAGCCTCGTGGTGGCGGCCGGGCTGACGCCGGTGGCGCCGAACGAGGCGCGCGTGCTCCAGCTGGTCGGCGCCGGGTACGTCGGAACGCTCCGCGCCCCGGGGCTGCGCTGGGTCAACCCGATCACGCAGCGGCGCCGGGTCTCGACCAGGATCCGCAACCACGAGACCGGGCTGGCGAAGGTCAACGACCTGGACGGCAACCCCATCGACATCTCCGCGGTGGTGGTGTGGCAGGTGGAGGACACCGCCCGCGCCATCTTCGAGGTGGACGACTTCGTGGAGTTCGTGGCCTTCCAGACCGAGGCCGCGGTGCGCCACATCGCGGGCAGCTTCCCCTACGACTCCGCCGAGCGCATCTCGCTGCGCGAGAACGCCGACGAGATCACGGGGAAACTGTCGGAGGAGATCGCCGACCGGGTGGCCTCCGCCGGAGTGAAGATCATCGAGTCGCGGATCACCAGCCTGGCGTACGCGCCGGAGATCGCCCAGGCGATGCTCCGCCGCCAGCAGGCGGGGGCGGTCGTGGCGGCCCGCCAGCAGATCGTCGAGGGCGCCGTCGGCATGGTGCACGCCGCCCTGGCGAAGCTCGCCGAGGAGAACGTGATCGAACTCGACGAGGAACGCAAGGCCACGATGGTCAGCAACCTGCTCGTGGTGCTCTGCGCCGACCGGGACGCGCAACCGGTGGTCAACGCCGGCTCGCTCTACCACTAGTCCGTGGCCACCGAACGCAAGAAGATCCTGCTGCGGCTCGACCCCGCGGTCCACGACGCGCTGGCCCGGTGGGCGGGGGACGAGCTGCGCAGCACCAACGCGCAGATCGAGTTCCTGCTGCGCCACGCGCTCGCCGACGCCGGGCGGCTGCCCGGCGGGGTGGGGCGGATGCGGCGCCCGGGACGGCCCCCCAAGCCGGCCGACCCGCCCCGGGCGACCGACCCGCCCACGACGATCGACAACGTCGCCGGCCATGACGAGGACGAGGAGTAGCCCATGGTCGAGGTACCCGATTCCCTGCCGGCCAGAATGTTCCTGCTGGCCTACGACGTGACGAAGAAGCGCATGACGGCGCGTTCGCGGCTCGGCTACGTCCTGCGCGGCGCCGCGCTGACCGAGCTCTACCTCGACGGCCGGCTGGGCGAGAAGAACGGCAAGCCCTGCGTCGAGACGGCGGGCGACGACCCGTACGGCCTGCTGCACCAGATCTCCGGCTCGCGACCGCGCTCGTGGCAGCACTGGGTGCGCAAGGACCACCGGGCGATCGTGCGGGCCGTCCAGGCGGAACTCGCGCGGGAGGGCTGGATCCGCGTGGAACAGCACCGGGTGCTGGGGCTCTTCCCCGCGACGCGGGTCACGGTCCGGGACACCCGCGTGGTGAAGGCGCTCTGGGGCGGCGCCTCCTCGGCGCTGCGCGGCACCCCGGTCGCGCACGTCAACAGCTGGGACGCCGCCGCGGTCGCGCTGGCGGCCGCCGGAGACCTGAAGGCCGTCCTCCCGCGCTCGGACCGGCGCCGGTACAAGCGGCGCATCGAGGAGCTGACCGCCCGCAGCGGCCCGGCCGCCAAGGCCGTCCGCAAGGCCGTCGACGCCCAGAACGCGGCGTCCGGGGCCGCCGGGTGACCCTGGCACGGCGGTGCCGCCTCGCTCACCCTCCATTGACAGCCGCCGCGCGCCGGGCGAGGGTGGAAGTGATCTAGAACCGAGCTCTAGAACGGAGCGCATGGGGCGGGTGAGCGCACCGGCCGAGCCCGCCCTCGGCCGGCCGGAGGGCTCCGGGCCGTGGCGGGTCCTCTCGGTCGTCACGCTCGGCACCCTGCTGCTCGTGGTCAACATGACCACGCTCAACATCGCCCTGCCCGTCGTCGCGGGGCATTTCGAGGCGGGCGCGTTCGCGTCGAGCTGGCTGGTCCTCGGCTTCATGCTCGTCCAGACGTCGCTGCTCATGGTGTGCGGGCGGATGTCGGACGTCTTCGGGCGGCGGCGGATGTACCTGTCCGGGCTCTCGATCTACACGGTGGCGAACCTGCTGGCCGGCTTCGCGCCCACGATCGAGGTGCTGATCGCCCTGCGCGTGCTGGCGGCGTGCGGCGGGGCGGTGCTGCTGGCCAACGGCACGGCGATCATCGCGCACGCGTTCGGGCCGCGGCGGCTCAGCGAGGGACTCGGCGTCTACTTCGGCGTCCTCACCGCCGCCCCGCTGATCGGCCCGTCGGCGGGCGGGCTGCTGGCCGAGGCCGCCGGCTGGCAGTGGGTGTTCTGGTTCAACGTGCCGATCGGCCTCGTCGCCCTGGCCTGGGCCGCGCTGTCGCTTCCCCGCGTCCCGCCCAGCACCCGCGAGCCCCGTCTCCCGAGGGGGGACGACCCCCCGCACCCCCCGGAGCGGCTTCGCCGCGAGTCGATCGACGTTCTGGGCGCAATACTTCTTTGCGGCTGGCTCGGCGGGCTGCTCCTCACGCTCCCCGAAGGCGGCTCGCATGGGTGGGCCACGCCGATGTCACTTTCGGGCGCCGCTGCGTTCGTAGTGCTGCTGCCCGTGTTCGCCATGCGGCAGGGACGAGCCCGGTATCCCCTGGTGGAACTGAAGCTGTTCACCGACAAGCACTTCTCGCTCGCCAACCTCGCGGCGTTCTGCAACAACCTCGGCAGGTTCGGCAGCATCCTGCTGATCGCGCTCTTCCTCCAGGCCGTGAACGGGATGACACCGGCGGAGGCGGGCGTGGCCGTGCTGCCCGGACCGCTCGCCGGGATGGTCGCGGCGCCGATGGGCGGCTTCCTCGGCAGGCGCGTCCACTCCCGGACGATCGCGGCCGCCGGTTCGGCGACCGCGACGACCGGGATGCTCCTCGCGCTCCTCGTCCTGGACGAGGACACGCCCTACCCGCTGATCGCACTGTCGCTGGTCCTCGTCGCCGTCGGCGGCGGCGTGTTCACGACCGGCAACACCGCCGCGGTCCTCGCGACGGTCCCGTCCGAACGGCTCGGCGTCGTCAACGGGCTGCGGATGACCCTGCTGAACGTGGGGAACGTGATGGGCGCGGCACTCTGCCTCATGCTCGCCACGTCGGCGCTCGCCGCGGCCGACCGGCGGCTGCTGTACGGGGGCGCCGCCGCGAGCCTCTCCCCCGCCGAG
This sequence comes from Spirillospora sp. NPDC048911, assembly GCF_043198015.1. Classification (NCBI taxonomy): domain Bacteria; kingdom Bacillati; phylum Actinomycetota; class Actinomycetes; order Streptosporangiales; family Thermomonosporaceae; genus Spirillospora; species Spirillospora sp. NPDC048911. Next base: position 887,784 of record NZ_JBICUD010000003.1, read on the forward strand.
CTGGGCGGCCTGATCACCGGCTACCACCGCGCGTTCACGGTGCTCTTCCTCGCCTCGCTGCTCGCCACGTTCGCCTCCCTCACCAACCGCAGCATCAGCGACCACACGACCGGGTGAGCGCCAGCACCTTGTCACCGATAGTGAGAGCCCGCGGACGTTGCGCTCATTAGCCTGGCCGTATGAGGAAGCTCTCCCTGCTGCTCGCCGCGACGCTGGCGCTCGGCGGCTGCGGCGGACCGGACGGCGGCTCGGGCGATGGCGCCGCGACCGTCCCGCCGGCGCCCTCCGTGACCCCGCCCAGCGCCACGGCACCCGGCACACCGCCGCCGTCGGGCCGGTTGCGGTCGATGCCGGAACGGCTGAGGTTCGAGGGGACGACGCTGGACGGCGAGCCGTTCACCGGGTCGAACCTGGCCGAGCGCCCGGTGGTGTTCTGGTTCTGGTCACCGGCGTGCTCCGCATGCGGGCCGGAGGGCCGCGCCGTCGCCGCGGTCGCCGGACGCTACCAGGGGCGGGTCGCGTTCGTCGGCGTCGCGGGGCCCTCGACCGGCAAGGGCGAGCTGCGGAAGTTCGTGGCGCGGACCGGCACGGGAGGCATCATCCAGCTCGACGATCGCACCGGTCGGCTGGCCAGGCATTTCAAGGTCACCGCACGGTCGTCGTTCCTCCTCATGAAGCGGGACGGCTCCGCGCGGGGCGTCCCGGGACCGCTCAGCGAGGGCGAGCTCGACGGGCACGTGCGGGCCCTCGCGGACGGATGACGAAAAAGCCGGTGCTCTGACCAGGCTGATCATCCTAGAGTGTCCAGAATGTTCCGCAGGCGGCGGCAGGCGAGCCCCATATCGATCTTCGAACACCTCAGCGCGCACCTTCCGGCGGCGGAGCCGGGGCTGCGGGAGGGCGGCGAAGCCCTGCCCGACGAGGGCGCCGGCACCATGTGGGCGCCGGGCGCGCAGGACGGCGTGCTGCTCTACCACTGGGGCGGCGCCGCCGAGCCGCGCGAGGTCGAACGGCTGCGGGAGGCCGTGACGGCGGCCGTGCGCGGGCGGGCGGGGTACGACGAGCTCATCGAGACCGTGCGCGAGGCGCGCGTGATCTCGGTCGTCGACGACCTGCTCGGGTGGGTGCGCGGGTCCGGGCTCGATCCGGAGGCGATCTACCAGCTGGCCTACCGGCTGGCGACCCGGGCGGGCGACCGCGAGGCGGTGAAGCTCGGCATCGCCCTGCTCGGCCTCTACTCCGCCGACCACCACCGCGACGAGCTGCTCACGCTGGGGCGCCACGACGAGTTCACCATCTTCGCGATGGTGGCCCTGACCAACAGCGACGGCGACGTCGAGGCCGACCTGTGGGACCTGGCCCGCAACGTCACCGGGTGGGGCCGCATCCACCTGGTCGAACGCCTGGCCGACACGGGCGACCCCCTGATCCGCGACTGGATCCTGCGCGAGGGCTTCCGCAACGACGTCATGGACCAGTACCTGGCCGGCGTCGCGGCGACGGCCGGCGACCTGGCGGGACGGCTCGCCGACGCGCCCGACGACGACCTGCTCATCGCCGCGAGCGACCTCTTCGACGTGCTGTGCGAGGACGGCGGGCCGGTCGAGGGCATCTCCGGCTACGACGACGGCGAGCGGGCCGCCGGGCTGTTCCTCGGGCACATGGCGACGCGGGCCGACGACCTGCGGCACTACTTCGCGGTCCGGTCCCTCCAGACGTACGCGACGGAGCACTGGCCCCATCTCGCCGACCGCTGCGCCGAGATCCTCCAGCGTCCGCTCTGGGCCGACCTCGCCCGGCTCGGGCTCACCTCGGACGACGAGGCCGAGTTCTACCGCGCGTCCAGGGCGTGCCGGATGCTGGGCGTCCCGACGTTGCAGGCGCATCTCGACCGCGTCCGGGACAAGCCGTACGACCTGCGGCACTGGCACCTGTCCATGCAGGAGGCCGACACGGGCACGCTCGGCCAGGTGCTCGCCCTGGCGGCGGACCTGCTGCCGCTCAGCGGGATCGGGACCGGCCCGGCCGAGGAGGACGGCCACGGCCCGGATTTCGCGCCGCACCGCTGCCTGGACGCGTTCCTGCCCAAGCTCGGCGAATGGCCCGGCCAGGGCTGGCCGATCGTCGCCGCGGGCCTGGCCAGCCCGGTCGTCCGCAACCGCAACATGGCCATCCGCACCCTGGCCGCCTGGGACCAGTCGGCCTGGCCCGGTCAGGCGCGCGACGCGGTGACCGCCGCGCTCGCCCGCGAGCCGGACCCGGACGTGCGGGAACGCCTCCGCCTGCTCCTCGACGGGGACCCCGTCGACTGACGGTCAGACCATGTACTGGTCGTGGCGCAGGTAGATGTCGTTCCACTCCTCGTCGCTGAGCTTGCGGCCGCTCGCCGCGACCTCCGCCAGCTCCTCGAAGTAGCCCTCGCGCGGAGCGCCCGGCGCGAACAGCAGCAACATCGAGGCGGGCCCCTCCGGGTTGCGGAACGCGTGGATCCCGCCCGGCGGGACGAAGAGGAAGTCGCCGGGCGCGGCGTTCACCCAGTGGTCGCCGTCGTACAGGCCGACGACCCCGGACAGCACGAAGAACGACTCGGACATCGTCTTGTGGAAGTGCGGGCCGGGACCGCCGGGCTGCTCCCCCATGTCCCACCGGTACAGGCCGTACTGCCCGCCGGTGGACCGCCCGGTCGCCAGGTAGTGCACGTCGGTGCGGCCGCCGATCACCAGGTCGGGCGCCGAGTCGCCCTTCCACAACGTGCCGCTGACCTCGCCCTGGTCACCGTGGTAGAGCTCCGCCGGGTACGACATCCGTTCCTCCTCGTGTGCGGCCTCTATTCGATCACGAGTTCGACGGGGATGTTGCCGCGGGTGGCGTTGGAGTACGGGCAGACCTGGTGCGCCCGCTCGACCAGCTCACGGCCGCCCTCCAGGTCCTCGGGGAGCTCGACGCGCAGCACCACGCTGAGCCCGAAGCCCTCGTCGACGCTGCCGCCGATGCCGACCTCCGCGGTGACCGACACGTCCTTGACGTCCTTGCGCTCGGCGCGCGCGACCGCGCCCATCGCGCTGGCGAAGCAGGCCGCGTAGCCGGCGGCGAAGAGCTGCTCGGGGTTGGTGCCGTCGCCGCTGCCGCCCATCTCGCGCGGCGGGGCGAGGCGCAGGTCCAGCTTGCCGTCGGAGCTGACGGCCCGGCCGTCCCGGCCACTGGCGGTGGCGACGGCGGTGTAGTGCACGCTCATGATCTCTCCTCAGACCCGTTTACTTGGTACGCAACTTAACATAGCACAACTCAATTGTGCACAATAGAGTTGTAGGATGGAGAACATGACCACGGCATCCGAGGAGCTGCTCCGCCTGGACAACCAGGTGTGCTTCGCCCTGCACGCGACCTCGCGCGCCTTCGACGCGACCTACCGCCCGCTCCTGCGCGACCTCGGCCTCACCTACCCGCAGTACCTGGCGATGCTCTCGCTGTGGGAGCACGGCACGCTGACCGTGAAGGAGCTCGGCCTCGCCCTCCGGCTCGACTCGGGCACGCTGTCCCCGCTCCTCAAGCGGCTGGAGGCCGCCGGGCTCGTCCGCCGCGAACGCAGCGCCCGGGACGAACGGTCGGTGGTCGTCACCCTGACCGCCCAGGGCGAGGCGCTCCGCGCCAAGGCCGCCGCCGTACCGCGCCGCATCCTCGATTCCACGGGCCTGAGCGAGCGGGAGCTGATCGACCTGCGCCGCTCCCTCGAACGCGTCACCGCCGCCCTCGACGCCGCGTCGGCCCAGCTCTAGCCCGCCCGCCCGACCGGCGCCACCGCCGGACGACGGTCCCGCACGCCCTGGGCAAGCGTGGCCCCCTACAAGATCTGCCGCGGGGATGTTGTATCGCGCGGGCAGCGTGCCCGCCGGGCCGCGCTCTCTAGCGTTTGGGGCATGGACGCCGAACGCCTTGTCTACCCCCTGATGAAGCACGTCGTGCTGGGCCCGCCGATGCGCCTGGCCTTCCGCCCCCGCGTCACCGGCCTGCGCAACGTCCCGCGCGGCGGGCCCGTCATCCTGGCCGCCAACCATCTCGCGTTCATCGACTCGTTCGTGCTGCCGCTCGTGGTGCCGCGCCAGGTCTTCTTCCTCGGCAAGAACGAGTACTTCACGCGGCCGGGCCGGCCGGGCCGTGCCCAGGCGGCGTTCTTCCGCGGCGTCGGGGCGATCGCCGTGGACCGCTCGGGCGGCGCCGCCGCCGAGGCCGCGCTCGACGCCTCGGCCGCCGTGCTGGAACGCGGTGACGTCTTCGCCATCCACCCCGAGGGCACCCGCTCCCCCGACGGCCGCCTCTACCGGGGCCGCACCGGCGTGGCCCGGCTGGCCCTGCGCACCGGCGCGCCCGTGGTCCCCGTCGCCCTGCTGGGCACCGACCGCGTCCAGCCGCCCGGCAGGGCGGTCCCGAAACCCGGCCGCATCGACGTGCGGATCGGCGCCGCGCTCGACTTCTCCCGGCGTGCCGAGACGTCCGTGCGCGCGGTGACCGACGAGATCATCCGCTCGATCCAGCAGCTGTCAGGCCAGGACTATGTGGACGAATACGCCCGGCGCGGCGGCTCCGCCGGCCGCCCCCGTGATTAAGGGGGGCGCTCGGGGGGACAAGGTGGCCAAAGAGTCGTCCAACGGAGTCGGTGTTGCTGTTCAGTCTCGAACTGCAGCTCCCGCGCGACGCGGCGAGCGTACCGGTGGCACGAGGATTGCTGGCCTCCTCGCTGGAGGCCCTGGGGGTCGACGACACGATCCAGATCGACATCGAGCTCATGCTCACCGAGGCCTGCACCAACGTCATCCGGCACGCCGAGGCGGGCGACGCCTACACGGTGCAGACGATGATCACGAGCACGCACTGCGTCATCAGGGTGCTCGACGCCGGTAAGGGCTTCGACGCCGAGGGGGCCGAGCGGGAGCGCGCGACGGAGACCGGCCCCGCCCGCGAGCACGGGCGGGGCTTGATGATCATGAAGTCGCTGGCCGACGACATCCGGTTCCGGGTGCTTCCCCGCGAGGGCGCGCTGGTGTCCATGGAGAAGGAGCTGCGGTTCAAGGCGGACGCGCTCGGGCCGAAGCTGGCCGGGATGGAGTCCGCGACCGAGCTGTTCGACCTGGCGCGCGCGGGCCAGACCGAACAGCTCCTGACCCACGTCGAGGCCGGCGTCCCGGTCGACCTCCCCAACGACAGGGGCGACACCTTCCTCATGCTGGCCGCCTACCACGGCCACGCGGACACCGTGCGGGCCCTCGCGGCGCGGGGCGCAGATCCGGAACGGGCGAACGAGCGGGGGCAGCGCCCGCTGGCCGGCGCCGTGTTCAAGCAGCAGGCCGGGGTGGTGCGCGCCCTCCTCGACGTCGGCGCCGACCCGGCCGCCGGCGAGCCGTCGGCCGTGGACACCGCCCGGATGTTCGGCCACACCGAGTTCCTCGACTGGTTCGGCGAGGCGCCCTAGCTCGTGCCCTGGGGGCGGGCCGAGGTCCGCGGCAGCGCCAGGACTGCCAGGAACGCCGCGGCGGCGAAGACCGCGCCTCCGGCCAACGCCGCCGTGATGCCCTCCACCATGCCGTCGTGGGCGCCGAACACGGTCAGCATGACCGCCGATCCCAGGGAGCCTCCCGACCACAACATCGTCTGGGCGACGCCGGACGCGGCGCCCGCGTCCCCGGCGGGCACGCGGGCGAGGATCGTCGCGTTCAGCGGCATGATCGAGAGCCCGCCGCCCATGCCCATCAGGAGGAACGGGCCGAGCACGGACGTCGCGTACGCACTGTCGGGGGTCAGCCGGGTCAGCCACAGGAGTCCCACAACGATCAGCGCCGTGCCCGTGGCGACGATGGGCCGGGCCCCGAACCGGGGCAGGAACTTCGGGACGGAACGCACGAAGACAAACTGCATCCCCACCAGCGGGACGAACGCGGCCCCCGCCCGCAGCGGCTCGTACCGCAGCACCTCCTGGAGGTACTGCGTGAGGAAGAAGAACGCCCCGAAGAAGGCCGCGACCAGCAGGAACTGGGCGGTGTAGGCGGCGGCGCGCGCCCGGTCGGCGAACAACCGCAGCGGCATGATCGGCTGTTCGACCCGCGACTCGATGAGCAGGAACAGGCCGAGCAGCCCGGACGCGGCGGCGAACGCGCCGAGCGTCACCCCGTCCCGCCAGCCGTCGGAGCCCGCCCGGATGAACCCGCCCACCAGGGCCGTCATGCCGAGCGTGGAGGTGAACGTGCCGGCCAGGTCGAACCGGCCGGGCCGGGGCGCGGTCTCGGTGATGAAGCGCGGCGCGAGCAGCGTGAGCGCGGCGCCGACCGGCAGGTTGACGAAGAAGACCCACCGCCAGCTCGCCCACTCGGTGAGCACGCCCCCGAGGATCATGCCGATGGCCGCACCCGCCCCCGTCACGGCGGAGAAGATGCTCAGCGCGCGGACCCGGGCGGCCCCCTCGAAGGACGCGGCGATCAGCGCCATCGCGCTCGGCGCCGCGACCGCCGCCGCGGCGCCCTGCAGGGTCCGGGCCGCGATCAGCAATCCGCCGCCGCCCGCGACGCCGCCCAGCAGCGAGGCGAGGGTGAACGTCACGACCCCCGCCACGAAGACGCGGCGGCGGCCGAAGATGTCGCCCGCGCGCCCGCCGAGCAGCAGCAGGCCGCCGAATGCGAGCATGTAGGAGTTCTGGATCCAGGCGAGCCCGCCGGTGCTCAGGCCGAGGGCGGCGCGGATGTCGGGGAGGGCGATGGTGACGACGGACGTATCGACACCGATCATGAGCTGGCAGCCGACGATCACCGCGAGGGCGATGCCGGGGTGAGGGACGCGCGGCGGGCCGGGCGCCGCGAGGGCACCGGTACGCCGCGTCGAGGAATGCCTCGAGAATGTGGACAAGACGGCCTCCGAGGGCGACGATTTAAGGAACGGAAGCGTTCACTGCAGTGGGAATGTATCGCGCATGCGACCAAAAGGGAACGGTAGCGTTCACTATTTTGGGGAGCGCCTGGTGAGCCCCGAGACGCGGCGCCGCGGCAGCGCCCTCGAAGCGGCGATCTACGCGGCGGTCCTGGAGCAGCTCGAAGCGGTCGGCTTCCGCAAGCTCACGATGGAGGGCGTGGCCGCCGCCGCCCAGACCGGCAAGGCCGCGCTCTACCGGCGCTGGGACGGCAAGGAGGAACTCGTCCGCGACGCGCTCCTGCACGCCCTGCCCTCGCCGGAGGACATCGCGGAGCAGGACGACATCCGGTCCGACCTGATGGAGCTCCTCGGCCACTACGCCAACATGATCAACTCCACCAGCGGGGCGGTCTTCCAGGTCCTCAAGGAGGAGGGCCCGGAGAGCACCGGCCTGCTGCACACCGCGATCCGCGAACGGGTCTCCGGGCCGCTCAAGATCCTGCTGCACCGGGCGCTCGAACGCGGCGTCGAGCGCGGCGACGTGCGGCCCGAGGCGGCCACCCGCGAGATCGCCCTCGTCGGGCCCTCCATGTTCATGTACCAGTGCGTCGTCGAGAAGCCGCAGATCTCCGAGGAGTTCCTGCGCATGGTCGTGGAGGACGTCATGCTCCCGATCGTCCGGCCTGACGAAAGTCGGGGGTGACGGCTGCCGATCGACCATGATCGCGGCCCGCGGACGGCCGCCAGGCTGGGCCCATGCACCACGGAACCATGCGACCCAGAACCCTCGCGCTCACCGCGCTTCTGCTTCCCTTGCCCCTGGTCACCGCCGCCTGCGGAGCCGACGCCGCCGCGACGCGCACCTCGAACACCGCGCCGGCCACGGCGGACGGCACGCGGCCCGTGTCGTTCGAGCTCCCCGCCCCCACCGGCAGGCAGGCCATCGGCACGACCGAGCTGCATCTCGTCGACAAGGCCCGCCGCGACCCGTGGGGGCGGGGCAAGAGCCGCGAGCTCATGATCAGTGTCTGGTATCCGGCGCGGGCGAACACGCTGCCGCGCGCCCCCTACCTGCGTCCTGCCGTGGCCGAGCTCGCCGGCCAGGCCGAGGCCTTCGGCATCTTCAAGCCGGGCTCGGTCGACTGGGCGGGCGCCCGCACCCACGCGGCCGAATCCGCCCCCGCCGACCCGAGCCGCGGCGCGCGCCCGGTCGTGCTCTACTCACCGGGATTCGGGGTGCCGCGCGCCGTGGGCACCACCGCCGTCGAGGAGCTGGCCGGCCGCGGCTACGTCGTGGTGACCATCGACCACACCTACGAGGCGTCCCTCATCGAGTTCCCCGGCGGCCGCGTCGAGCAGCAGACGCTCCCGCCGCAGAGCCCCGCGCGGACGCGGACGGCCATCGACACCCGTGTCGCCGACACCCGCTTCGTCCTGGACCGGCTCGCCGCCCTGCGCGCCGGGCGCAACCCCGACGCGGAACGGCGGGCGCTCCCCCGCGGGCTCGGCGCGACGCTCGACCTGTCGCGGATCGGCGCCTTCGGGCACTCGGCGGGCGGCATCCAGGCCGCCGAGGCCATGCGCGCGGACCGCCGGATCGACGCCGGGATCGACCTCGACGGCACGATGCAGTACGCGCCCGGCGACCTCGTCCAGGTGGCGAGGACAGGGCTCGACCGGCCGTTCATGCTGATGGGCGCGGCCACGGGCGGGGAGCTCCAGACCCACCTGACCAACCCGTCCTGGGGATCGTTCTGGAAGAACTCGCGGGGCTGGAAGCGCGACCTCAACGTGCCGGCCGGAAGCCACTACAGCTTCACCGACCTCCAGGCGATCCTGCCCGCCGTCGGCAGGCAGGTCGAGCTTCCCGCCGACAAGGTCGAGAACTTCGTCGGCACCGTGGACGCCGGCCGGATGGTGGCCTCGCAGCGCGTGTACGTCACCGCGTTCTTCGACCGCCACCTGCGCCGTCTGCCGCGTCCCGTGCTGAACGGCCCGTCGGCGCGGCACCCCGACTTCCGTTTCGTCCGCTGACTCCGCTGCGAACTCAGCTGTAGGGCTGGTCGAGGGCCGCCGGATCCTTGGGGCGACCGTTCGCCATGAGGATCTGGCGCGTCGGGAACGGGATCTCGATGCCCTCGGCCTGGAACCGGCGGTGCAGGCGCTTGATGAACTCGTGCTTGATGCGGAACTGCTCGCCGAACTCGTTGATCCGCAGGATGGCCGTGAAGTCGATGCTGGAGTCGGCGAACGTGTGGAAGCGCACCAGGACCTCGGCGTCCTTCACGCCGCCCTCGACCTCGTTCATCACCTCGCCGCCGACCTCGGTCACGACCTTCTCCACCCGCTCCAGGTCGCTGTCATAGGCGACGCTGGCCTGGATCAGCAGCGACATGTCCTGCGCCGGGCGGTGGAAGTTGGTGAGGATCGACTTGGAGAACTCCGCGTTCGGGATGACCTCGATGTTGTCCGACAGCGTGCGAATCGAGGTGTTGCGCCAGTTGATGTCGACGACGTACCCCTCCTGGCCGCTGCTCAGCTTGATGTAGTCGCCGGGCTCCATGGTCTTGGACGCCAGCACGTGCACGCCCGCGAACAGGTTGGCCAGGGTGTCCTGGAGCGCCAGGGCCACCGCGAGACCGCCGACGCCCAGGGCGCCGAGCAGCGGTGTGATCGACACCCCGAGGCTCTGCAACATCACCAGCATGCCGATGCCGAGGACGAGCACCCGGGTGATGTTGCCGAAGATCGTGACCGAGGAGTCCGGTCCCTGCCGGGCCAGCGTGACCGAAGTCACGATGCCCGCGATGAGCCGGGCGAGCGCGAAGGTGACGCACAGGATGATGGCCGCCGAGAACACCTTGGCGGCGATGTTCTTGGTCTCTTTCTCGGGTTCAAGGATCAGCGTCGCGATCCAGCCTCCGCCGGTCAGCGCGACCGGCACCGCCAGGTCGTGCAGCAGCTTGGCCGCCAGGTCGTCCCAGGCCCAGCGGGTGTCGCCGGCCCGGCGGGTCAGCCGCCCCAGCACGATGCGGAGGCCGACCGCCAGCGCCAGCGCGCCCACCACCACGCAACTCGCGGCGATGATCTCGGGCCACGTCGGCTCATGCGTCAACGGATCTCTCTCCCTCTCGGTGACCGCGGCTCTGCCGATAATCACCCGTTCGCGGCATTACTCCCAACCCCGTCCGATGGTAGTGAACCGTGGCACATCGGGGGACTAACCCCGAAGACAGCCGATTACGATCACAGACATGGAAGGCCTGGGACTGATGCGCCGGCTGGGGGTCTCGGCGCTGGGACTGCCGAACGGACCCCACCGGGTGACGATCCGGCGGGACCTCGAGGTGCCGGTCGCCGACGGGGTGACGCTGCTCGCGGACCACTACGCGCCGGCGGACGCCGACCGCGCGCCGACGATCCTCGTCCGGTCCCCGTACGGGCGGCGCGGGCCGTTCGGCCTGATGTGCGGCCAGACGTTCGCCTCGCACGGCTTCCAGGTCGTGGTGCAGAGCGTGCGCGGCGGGTTCGGCTCCGGCGGGGTGTTCGAGCCGCTGGACGAACGCGAGGACGGGCTGGCCACCGTCAAGTGGCTGAAGGAACAGCCGTGGTTCGGCGGCACGTTCGCCATGCACGGCCCGAGCTATCTCGGCTACGTGCAGTGGGCGCTCGCCGCCGAGGCCGGGCCTGAGCTGCGGGCGCTGTCCATGCAGGTGACGGCCTCCACGTTCCGGGACGCGGTGAACGTCGGCGGCACGTTCGCGCTGGAGTCGGCCCTGATCTGGGTGGACGTCACCGCGCGGATGAAGCATCCGCTGTCGGGCATCACCACCGGGATCATGTCGCCGCGCCGGGCCCGCCGGGCGACGCTGTCCGGCCGTCCCCTCGGCGAGCTCGACTCGCTCGCCACCGGCACCACGCAGCGGTTCTTCCAGGATCTGCTCACGAACGGCCCGGACACCCCGTTCTGGGACAAGCGCGACTTCAGCCCGACGGTGTCGCAGGTCGAGGCCCCGGTGAACATGACCGGTGGCTGGTACGACATCTTCCTGCCCTGGCAGCTCAAGGACTACGCGGCGCTGCGCGCGGGCGGGCACCGGCCCTACCTCACCATCGGGCCGTGGTTCCACGCCGACGGGAAGATGATGCGCGACTCGATCAGCGAGTCGATCCGCTGGTTCCGCGCGCACCTGCTGGACGATCCGGCCGAACTGCGCGACGAGCCCGTCCGGCTGTACGTCACCGGCGCGGGCGAGTGGCGCGACTTCCCGGACTGGCCGGTGCCGGGCATGCGGGAGGAACGCTGGCACCTGCAGCCCGAAGGCGGGCTGTCACCGGACGCGCCGCCCGAGTCGGAGCCGGACGCCTACCGGTACGACCCGGCGCATCCGACGCCGTTCCTCGGCGGGCCGACGCTGCTCGGGGACACCCGCCCGCAGACCGACCAGCGCCGCCTGGAGCGCCGCCGCGACGTGCTGACGTTCACCTCGGCCGAGCTCACCGATGATCTGGAGGTCATCGGACCCGTCTCGGCCGATCTCCACGTCAGGTCCGACCGGGAGCACACGGATTTCGTGGTGCGGCTGTGCGACGTCGCGCCCGACGGCACCTCGCTCAACCTGTGCGAGGGCATGCGGCGCCTCGTCCCCGGGCCTCCCGAGGCGGACGGCGCCGGCGTCCGGCGCGTCGCGGTGGAGCTGTGGCCGGTGGGCCACCGGTTCAAGGCGGGCCACCGCGTCCGCGTGCAGGTCTGCAGCGGGGCCTATCCGCGCGTCGCCCGCAACCCGGGCACGGGAGACCCCATCGGCACCGCCACGCACATGGTCACCGCCGACCAGGAGATCTTCCACGCCCCAGGTCACCCCTCGGCGATCGTGCTCCCGGTGCTGCCCGGCTGAGCGGGAAACGCAGCCCTAGGCGGGGGTGCCGCGGCGGCGCAGGGCCTCCAGGGCCTTGTCCGCGTGCGCGTTCATCCGGATCTCGCTCTTGACGACCTCGAGCACCCGGCGGTCGGTGTCGATGACGAACGTCTGGCGCTTGGTCGGCGCCAGCGCGATGCCGCGCTTGACCCCGAACAGGGCCCGGACGGCGCCGTCGGCGTCCGACAGGAGCGGGTAGCCGAAGCTGTGCTTGTCGGCGAACTCCTTCTGCTTGCCGACCGAGTCGGCGCTGATCCCGACCGGGTGCGCCCCGAGCGCGGCCAGCTCCGTCTTGAGATCGCGGAAGTGGCAGGCCTCCGCGGTGCATCCCGCGGTCATGGCGGCCGGGTAGAAGAAGAGCACCACCGGGCCCTGCTCCAGCAGGCCGCTCAGCGTGCGCGGCGTGCCGGTCTCGTCGGGGAGTTCGAAGTCGTCAACCACGTCACCGGCCTTCATGCCGATGAAGTTATCCCATAGGTCCGCTTCCGGGGCCGTGACGACCGTCACCCAGCAGCGCGGCGATCTGTTCGTCCGACCAGGCGCCCCGCGCTCCGGGGCGTTCGGCGAGGTAGGCGGCGGTGCGCCCGGCGGGCCAGCCGTGCGCCTCGCGCAGGCCGTGGCCGAGCATGGTCAGGTACGGGGCGGTGGGCGCGTTCAGCTCGGCGCGGTCGGCTCCGTGGGGCGAGGTGAACGTGAGCATCGGGTGCCCGCCGGCGGCGCCCACGTGCACCACCGTCTCGTACCGGCCGGGGCCGAGCCGGTGCCGTCCGCCGGACGCCAGTACCTCGGCCAGGTCGAGGTCCTCCCCCACTTCACGGCGCATCTCCTGCGACACGACGTCGCAGAACTGCTGCCTGGTCAGCAGGTAGGCGCGGGCGGCGGCACGGCCGGGAAGCTCGGGATCGTAGAAGGCCATGCCGCCGCCCCACGTCAGCGAGGTCAGCGCGAAGTAGATCCCGCCGGACAGGGTGACGGGCCGCTCGGCGCGGGCCGGGCGGGTGTCACGGCAGCCGGTGTAGTGCCGTGCGCCGCCCTCCGGACGGCCGCCCCTCAGGTAACACGCGAACCGCTCGCGGAACAGGTTCGAGCCGTACGCCACGTACCAGAGGAGATCGTCGTCCACCCGCTCAGGACTCCTTCGAAGGATCGGCGACCCGGGCCAGGAAGAGCGGCTCGCCCGTCCTGGTGTCGCGGACGAGCATCAGGTAGGGCCTGTCGAACACGACCTTCGTCTTGGGCCGCGGCGCCGCCGAGGTGACGCCGATCCCGGTCCCGGTGGCCGCGGCGGCCTCGGTGCCCTTCTCGTCGACGAGCAGCGTCGCGGCGTGCCGGACGAACTGGATCTTCTTGGCGTCCGGCGAGATGCCGGTGAGGTCCGCCTGGTCGCCGAACGCGACGCCCATGCCGAGGCCGGTCAGCAGCGGCTTCATGTCGGCCTTGGACTTCAGCTTCGCCTTGGGCAGGCGCAGCTCGACCTGCGCCGGCTTGAGGGCCCCGGTGACCTGCCCGAGCGTCTCGGCGTCCAGGTCGGGGCAGCCGCCCTTGGCGGCGTCGGGCAGCAGGGCGGTCATGCTCAGCCGGCCGCCGGTGTACGGGAGGTCGACGGCCGTCCATCCCTTCGTCCGGGCGTAGCCGAAGGTGCCTCCCCGGCTCATCATGTCGGTGTCGGCCTTCTTGCCCGCGGCGGTCGTGAACGGCCCGGGCGCGGTGTCGGAGCTCTTGAACGGCGTCGCCCACGTCGCCTTGAGGTAGACGGCGTCGGTGAGCACCCAGCCGGTGTCCTTGGTCACGGTGCCGCCGGGCAGCAGGTCGGGGATCTGGCCGCCGGTGGCGTCCTTGATCGCGCCGTTGATCGTCTTGCGGGCGCCCTCGGGGTCACCGGTGATGTCCAGCAGTCTCAGCCCGGCGTCGTAGGCCGTGGCGACCTTGTCGAGATAGGCCTGGCCCGGCTTGAACCGCTGGTCCGACCACACCTGGTCGGTGGTCCTGAACGTCACGTCCTTGCCGCCGACGCCCTTCAGCGCCCGATCGCGGGCGTGCAGGCCCGCTACCGGGTCGCCGGCCGGGAGCGCCAGCGCCCGCGCCATCGCGGTGGCGGTCCGGCCCCGGGCGCCCAGCTGGACCATGCCCAGCCCGCTGGCCAGGCTGCTCGGCGACAGGACGACGTTGGCGGCGGAGTCCTCGCCGCACCAGGCCTTCAGCAGCGCGAGGCCGAACGCCGAGTCGGCGGCGGCATAGGGGCGGGGATCGGCGGCCGGCACCTTGGCGACCGCACCTCGGAGGGTGCCCGTCTCCTTGCTCTCCGAGGCGCACGCGGCGGTCAGAGACAGGGCGGCGACGCACCCCAGTGCTGTGCTCGTACGCAGAAGACCCATGGACGTCCGACGGCCGATCGCACGTTCCGGTTCCCATCTCAGCGGAACTTTTTCCTCCAGATCACCCCAAGAAGGTTTTGTGCACCCCATTTTCGGTTACACAATGGATCGAGCGGGTGTCTAAGACGACGACACCTCCTGGTTGCCCCTGCGCATATCCGGAGGTCGTGTCGTGTCTCGCCCCCTGAACATAGCCCTTGTCTCCGCTTCCACCATGGAAAGCGACGACGTCCAGTCGGTCCACGTCCGGGAACTCGCCCGCGCCCTGGGCCGCCCGACGCCGGACGGGCAGGCCGACCGCCAGGTCACGTTGCACACCCGCCGCCATGACGAGGCGGCGCGCACCCGGACCCGGCTCAGCCCCGGTGCGACCCTGAGCCATCTGGAGGCCGGGCCCGCCCGCCCGCTCTCCGACGACGAGTTGCTGCCGCATGTGAACGAGCTGGCCTCGGGCCTGCACCGGCGCTGGTCCACCGCGCAGGGCAAGCCCGACCTGGTGCACGCCCACGGCTGGATCGCCGGGCTGGCCGCCGTCACCGCCGCGCGCGACCTCGACGTCCCGATCGTGCAGAGCTATCACGGCCTGGGCATGGCCGAGCGGAAGGCCGGCAAGGCCGTGCACCCGGCCCGGATCCGCATGGAGACGGCGATCGGCCGCGGCGCCGACGCGGTCCTGGCCGGCTGCGTCGACGAGGCCGAGAAGCTCGTCCGGATGGGCATCCCGCGCACCCGGATCGGCATCACCCCCTACGGCGTGGACGGCGAGCAGTTCAGCCAGCTGGGCCCGGCGCTGCCGCGCGGCGACCTGGACCGCCTGGTGGTCCTGTCCACCGACCTCGAGGACGGCGGCGTCGCCACCGCGATCCGCTCCCTCGTGCACATCCCGAACGCCGAGCTCGCCATCACCGGCGGCCCCGCCCGCGAGGAACTGGAGGGCGACGTCGCGGTGCACCGGCTGCGGCTGCTGGCCAAGGAGCTCGGGGTCGACGATCGCGTGATCTTCCTCGGCGGGATGCCCCGCAAGACGCTGCCGCGCCTGCTGCGCACCGCCAAGCTGGCGCTGTGCCTGTCGCCGTACGGCACCTCGCCGCTCGCGCCGCTCGAGGCGATGGCGTGCGGCGTGCCCGTCATCGCCACCCCGGTCGGCGGCAGCGCCGACAGCGTGCTGGACGGGATCACCGGGCTGCACGTGCCGCCGGGACGCCCCACCGCGATCGGCCGGGCCGTCCGCCTGCTGCTCTCGGAGGAGACCACCCTGGCCGGGTACTCGATCGCCGCGGCCGACCGGGCGCACTCCCGGTACTCCTGGGACCGCATCGCCGCCGAGACGGCGCGCGCCTACACGAAGATCGTGGAAAGGTGCCACCCGGTGGAATACTCGGACGAGTGGGAGACCGCGGAGACCAGCACGACCTGATCGGACGGCGGACCGAGCTCGGTGAGCTCACCGGCGCGCTCGACCGCGCCGCCGGCGGCCAGGCGGGCGTCGTCCTCGTCAGCGGCGACGCGGGAGTCGGCAAGAGCCGCCTGGTGACCGAGCTCGCCGCCACCGCCCGCCGGCGGGGGGCCGCCGTCCTGATCGGCCTCTGTGCCGAGCTCGGCGAGGGCATGCCGTACCTGCCGCTCACCGACGCCCTGTGGACCGCCGCCCGCGACCCGCTCTCCTCCCCCGCCGAACGCCAGGCCCTCCGTGACGCGCTCGACAGCCGGCCGGTGCTCGCCCGCCTCCTCCCCGACGGCGGCGGGCAGCCGGCCGGCACCGCGCCGGACGTGGCCCAGCAGCAGCTGTTCGGCGCCACGCTGGGCCTGCTGGGCGAGCTCTCCGCCGACCGGCCCGTGCTGCTGGTCCTGGAAGACCTCCACTGGGCCGATCCCTCGACGCGCAACCTGCTCACGTTCCTCAGCCGCGTCCTGCAGCGGGAGCGGGTGTGCCTGGTCGGCACCTACCGCTCGGACGACCTGCACCGGCGCCACCCGCTCCGCCCCGTCGTGGCCGAGCTGCTGCGGCTGCCGAACGTGACGGGGATCGAGCTGCATCCCTTCGGTCCCGAAGAGACCGCCGACTATCTGGCCACGCTCGGCGGATCACCGGGCGGGCCCCGGTTGTCCGCCGACATCGCCCGCCGGGTCTACGACCGTTCCGAGGGCAATCCCTTCTACGCCGCCGAGCTCTTCGCGGCCGCCCAGACGGGCGACGACCTTCCGGCCGGTCTCGCCGATCTCCTGCTGTCACGGCTGGAGCGGCTGTCGGAGGAGGCCCAGGAGGTCGTCCGGGTCGCCGCGGTCGCCGGCCGCCGGCGGGTGGCCGACGAGCGGGTCCGGCAGGTCTCGGGACTGGACGAGGCGGCCGCCGGGCGGGCGCTGCGCGAGATCGTGTCGCACCGCCTGCTCGTCCCGGACGGCCCCGACGGCTACGCCTTCCGGCACGCCCTGCTGCGCGAGGCCGCCCTGACCGACCTCCTGCCGGGCGAGGCGACCCGGCTGCACGCCGCGTTCGCCGTCCTGCTCGCCCGCGACGCCGCCGCCGGACGGCGCGGTGCCGCGGCCGAGCTCGCCCATCACAGCCTCCAGGCCCACGACCTGCCCGGCGCGTTCGCCGCGTCGGTGCGGGCGGGTCAGGAGGCCGAGGAACTGGGCGCTCCGGCCGAGGCACACGAGCACTATGACCGGGCGTTGTCGTTGTGGGACACGGTCCCGGATCCCGAGGCGGCCGCCGGGATGAACCGGATCGAGCTCTCCCTGAGCGCCGTCCGCGCGTCCGGACGCTCCGGCGACATCCGCCTGGCGGTCTCGCGGCTGCGGCGGCTCGCGGAGCTGGTCGATCCGGCCGACGTGCGGATGCGCTCGGTCGTGCACGACAACCTCTCGTACTACCTCGGCGACATGGACGAGGACGACGAGTCGATGGCGGTGGCCCGCGCCGCCCTCGACCTTCTCCCGGCGGATCCGCCGACCCCGGAACGTGCCTCCCTCCTGGCCACCTACGTGCGCACGATGCTCTTCAAGGAGCAGCACTCGGAGATCCCCGAGGTCGCCCGGGAGGCCATCGACATGGCGCGCGCCACCGGCGCCGCCGACGCGGAGGCCAGCGCGCTGACCTCCCTCGGCCTCTACCGGGAGTCCCGGGAGCCGACGTCCGACCTCGCCGAGCTGTTCGTCCAGGCCCGCGACCTGGCGATCGGCGCCGGCAACCTCCAGGTGGCCCTGCGCTCCGCGTTCCACATCGCCCGGACCAGGTTCGACCGCGGCGACCTGGCCGGGGCCCGCGAGGCGGCCGACGAGGGCGTGCGGTTCACCTTCGACAAGGGCCTCGGCTGGAGCAAGTACGGGACGGTGCTGCGAAGCCTGCAGTTCCTGATCCACTACACCGCCGGCGACTGGGACCGGGCGCAGGAGCTCGTGGCCGGGTTCGGCGTCCGGGTGGGGCGGTCGACCGAGGCGGAGGTCTCCTCGTACGCGCTGTTCCTGGAGGTGGCGCGCGGCAGCGACACGGTCGGGGAGCGGCTGCGCTGGCTGGAGCCGCTCTGGGACGACGAGTGGCTGGTCGGCTACATCGCGCGCGGGCTCGCGGCCGAGCACGCCCTGTGGCACGGCGACACCGGCACCGCCCTCGATCACGTGGCGGGCGCCCTGCGCCACATGGATCCGTTCGACACCCCCAACATCCGGGTCGCGGCCACGGCCGTCTCCGCCCACGCCGACCGGGCCGTCAACGCCCGGGCCGCCGGGGACGACGAGGCCGTCCGGACCGCCGTCGCAGGGGCCGACACGTTCCTGGAGCTGGCCAGGAACTCGGCCACCAGAACGCCTGACGGCCAGGACCGGGTCTGGCTCGGTGTGGAGGGCCACGCCTGGCTCGCGCGGGCCGAGGCCGAACGGGCCCGCGCGTACGGCGACAACGACCCCGAGCTGTGGCGGAACGTCGTGAAGGCGTTCGACTACGGATTCGTGTACGAGGTGGCACGGTCACGATGGCGCTTGGCCGAGGCGCTGGCCGAGGCCGGTGAGCGCGAGGAGGCCGCGTCCGAGTGGGGGCCGGCCGTCCGGGACGCCGAGCGGCTCGGCGCGGCGCCCCTGCTGCGGGCGCTCGGCGACCTGGGCACGCGCGCCCGGCTCGGATCGGCCGCCCCGCCCGCGGACCGTGACGCCCCCGCCGCGGGCCGGTCCGGCCCGTTCGACGCGCTGACCGCACGGGAAAGCGAGGTGCTGCGGCTCGTCGCCGAGGGACGGAACAACCGGGAGATCGCGGCCGCGCTGTTCATCTCGCCGAAGACCGCGAGCGTCCACGTCTCCAACATCCTCGCCAAGCTCGGCGTGGCGAGCCGCACGCAGGCCGCCGCCGTCGCCCACCGCGAGGGCCTGTCCGGCAGCGGCTGAGCGGCCTCGCTACTTGTCCCAGGCGACGAGGAACTCCGCGAGCGAGATGCGCCCGTCCACGTCGCCGTCGCGGTCGTCCGCGGCCTTGAAGATCGAGTCGAGCTCGGCGGTGGTGATCTCCTCGCCGCGCGCGTTCAGGGCGGCGGCGAACTCCTCGCGGGTGATGTAGCCGTCACCGTCGCGGTCGAACTCCTTGAACGTGGTGGTCGGGTCGAGATCGGCCATGACGGCCCCCTTCAATGCGTACTTAGCGGACAAAGCAGCATCGAAGCAGATCTTGCGCGGCCGGAGGCCCGATTCCGCCCTACCGCAGCAGGCCGCGACCGGGAGTGAGTGGAAGGTCGAGCGCGGTGAGCAGGCCCACCGGGGCCTGGACGACGGCGGGCACCGCGTTCACCAGCCGCATCGCGGTGGCCTTGAGCCCGGCGGTGTTGTGGTCGCCGTCGGTGCCGAGCAACTGCAGGTCGAGGGTGTAGTTCGGCTCGCCGCTGACCACCACGCGGTAACAACCGGCACCCGCGGGCTGCGGCCAGTCGGGCGCGAGGTCGTCGCGCAGCCGGGTCACGTGCTCGAGGACGATGACCGGGCGACCGCCGAGCATGCCGCGCACCTCGAAGCGCAGCGCGGCGGCGGTGCCCTTCTCGATGGTGCCGGAGGCGACCTGGAAGGTCTCGGGTGCGGGCAACCGCACGTGGTGCTCCTCGACCGCGTCCAGCTCCACGCCGAGCCCGGCGGCGAGCTGGCGGACGACGCTGCCCCACGCCATCGTCAGCACGCCCGGCTGCAGCAGCATCGGCACGTCGTCGAGCGCCCCTCCGAAGCCCATGATGTCGAAGAGCACCGTGCCCTGGTCGTACGTGGCGTAGTTGAGGATCTCCAGGCAGCGGACCTCCTCGACGCGTTCGCTGATGCCGGTGAGCACGAGCGGCAGCACGTCGTTGGCGAAACCGGGGTCGATGCCGTTCACGAAGATCGAGGCGTTGCCCTCGGCGGCGGCGTCGCGGACGGGCTGCGACATCTCCGGCGGCACCACGCCCTCGGGGAACTGCAGGAACACCGGGCTGCTGGACACCACGTTCACACCGGACCGCAGGATCCGGCAGAGGTCGTCGATGGCCTCCATGATCCGGACGTCGGCCATGGCCGTGTAGACGACGCAGTCGGGCCGCAGCCCGAGCACCTCGTCCTCGTCACCGGAGGCGGCCACGCCGAGCGAACGGCCGAGGCCCGCGAGCTCCCCGGCGTCCTTGCCGACCTTGGCGGGATTGGACACCCAGACCCCGGCGAGGTCGAGCTCGGGATGGGCGTCGATCCCCGCCAGCGCGTGGCGTCCGACGTTGCCGGTGCTCCATTGCACCACCCGGTAGGTCACAGGTCCTCCAGTCCGAGGTCGAGGTTGGGCCGGTCGATGCCGCCGTCGACCTCCAGGACCGAGCCGGTGACGTAGGCGCCGGCGGGCGAGGCGAGGTAGAGCACGGCGGCCGCCACGTCCTCGGGGTCGCCGACGCGGCGCAGCGGCGTGTTGCCCTCCATCTGCGTGCGGAGGTCGTCGTTGGTCATGACGATGTCGAGCGCGGAGGTGGCCACCGAGCCGACCGCGATCGCGTTGACGCGGATCCTCGGCGCCAGGTCGAGCGCGGCCAGCCGCGTGTAGTGGGCGAACGCCGCCTTGGCGCTCCCGTACGCGAGGAAGCCGCGGCCCGCGACACGGCCCATCACCGAGGAGATGTTGACGACCGCCCCGCCGTGGCCCCCCGAGGCGGCTTCGCCACTCGATTTGAGCAGGTGCGGCACCGCGGCCCGCGTGAGCGCGTGCGCGATGCCGACGTTGAACTGGAACGCGTTCTCGAGATGTTCGGGCGTCGTGTCGAGGAACCCGCGGGGCATGGTGCCACCCACGTTGTTGACCACGATGTCGAGCCGCCCGAACTCCCGGGCCGCCCGGTCGGCCAGCCCCGCCGCGGCGTCGAGATCGGACAGGTCGGCGGGCACCACCAGCGCCCGCCGCCCGGCGGCCTCGATCTCCGCGGCCACCTTGGCCAGCTGTTCTTCGGTGCGGGCGGAGACGACGACGTCCGCGCCGGCCTGCGCGAGGGCCACCGCGCTCGCCGCGCCGATACCGCGGCCGGCGCCGGTGACGACGGCGACCCTTCCCTCGACTCGGAACCGATCCAGGATCACAGGCGCCACCTCCGGGCCGCTCGGCTGCCCGGCCAGCCTGGCACTAAATAGAACGTGTTGCAATATGCCGCCGCCGTCCTGACCGCCGTCCCGAAGGGGCGCCGAGGCTCCCCGGTGGCGGACACCGGCCGGGACACCGGTCCCGGATCACCCCGGGACACCGGTCCCGAAGGCGACGGGACCAGACCATCCCTGCTGGCGGCATAGCCCACCGTGTCATTTGTGAAGAACACACCTGACCAATCGTGAAGGACGCACGGGCAACAGTTGAAAATCCGACTAGTCCTTTCCTGGAGTATCGGAAATTCTCCTTTATGCAGCGACGCGGGAGGAACTCGATGGACCAGTACGAGCCCTATTGCCTGGCCGACCGGCTTTTTTATGACAAGCTCGGCGAGGACCAGACGCAGGCCTCGGACTTCTCCCTCGTCCGCCGCGAGGTGCCGGCGGACTGGATCCGCATCGAGACCGACACCTGGATGTACTACGGTCCCGCCGACGGCGAGCCCCTGCCGCCCCAGGGCTGGAAGATCCACATTTCCGCCCGCCTGGACGACGCCGAGCGGGCCCTGGATGTGCTCTGGGACTACTGCATGCCCCGCGGAATAGCCTTTAAGTATCTGCGGGGACAGTCATCGCTCGTCATGTACAACGCGAAGACCGCATCGCGATCGTCCAGTGGCAAACTGGCAACAATTTACCCGCGGGACGTCGCCGAACTGGAACTGGTCCTGAAAGAGCTGGACGAGGCTCTCCGCGGTGTGGAGGGCCCGTACATCCTCAGCGATCTGCGCTACGGGCAGGGTCCCCTCTACGTCCGCTACGGCGGTTTCAGCGAGCGCAAGGTCCTCGGCGCGAACGGCGAACTGGTGCTCGCCCTCGAGGACGGGGAAGGCCGGCTGGTCCCGGACGTCCGCGGCGCGACGTTCAGCGTCCCCGCGTGGACGACCCTCCCCTCCTTCCTCGAACCGCATCTCGCCGCCCGCAACGCCGTCACGACCACCGACCTGCCCTACCAGGTCGAGACCGTCCTGCACTTCTCCAACGGCGGCGGCGTCTACCTGGCGCGCGACAAGCGTTCGGACGAGCGCGTGGTGCTCAAGGAGGCCCGCCCGCACGCCGGCCTCGACGCCGCCGGCCGGGACGCCGTGACCCGGCTCAAGCACGAGCGCGACATCCTCGAACGGCTCGCCGGGCTGGAGGCGGTGCCCGCGCTGCACGACTACTTCACCCTCGGCGACCACCACTTCGTCGTCCAGGAGTTCATCGACGGCAACCCGTTGCAGCGGATGCTCGTCCAGCGCTACCCGCTGACCCGGGCCACGTGCACCGAGGAGACGCTCGCCGAGTACACCGAGTGGGCGGTCGGCATGCTGGAGCGCGTCGAGGCGGCGGTCGGCTCGCTGCACGGGCGCGGTGTGGTCTTCGGCGACATCCACCCCAACAACATCCTCGTGACCGCGGACGACCGGCTGGCCCTGATCGACTTCGAGGTGGCGACGCTGGCCTCCGACGAGGCCCGCTCCGCGCTGGCCAACCCGGCCTTCGCGCCGCCGCGCGACCGGACGGGAGTGGCGGCGGACCACTACTCCCTCGCGTGCCTGCGGATGGGCCTGTTCGCCCCGCAGACGACGATCATGCTGATGATGCACCGGCAGAAGATCACACAGCTCGCCGGGCTGATCCGGCGGACCTTCCCGGTGCCCGCCAAGATGATCGACGAGGCGCGCGAGCTCATTCTCGGCGAGGAGCCGGAGGACGACGGCGGTGCCATGCGCGACCTGCCGCTGCCCGGTGCCGCGCCCTGGCCGGACGTACGGGACGCACTGCGCCGCGCCATCCTTTCCGGCGCGACCCCCGAACGTGACGACCGGCTGTTCCCCGGTGACGTCGCCCAGTTCCGGCCGGGTGGCGGCATCAACATCGCGACCGGCGCGGCAGGTGTCCTGTACGCGCTGTCCGAGACCGGACCCGAGCGCTTCCCCGCGTACGAGGACTGGCTGAGCGAGCGCGCGCTGAAGCCCGCGTCCGGGACGAGCCTGGGCTTCTACGACGGGCTGCACGGCGTGGCGTACGTCCTGGAGCGGCTCGGCCGGCGCCAGGAGGCCCTCGACGTCCTCGACATCACCCTCCAGGAGAAGTGGGAGATCCTCGGCCCCAGCCTCAACAGCGGCCTGTCCGGCCTGGGCCTGAATCTGCTGCACCTCAGCGAGAGCACGGGCGAGGCCGGCCTGCGCGAGGTCGCCGACAAGATCGTCGACATCTGCGCCGAGCGGCTCGGCGGTCCCGAGGACGTGCCGGAGATCAGTGGCGGCGACAACCCGCGCGCGGGCCTCCTCCACGGCTCCAGCGGCCCGGCGCTGCTCTTCATGCACGCGTACGAGCGGACCGGTGACGCGGCATTGCTGGACAAGGCCGCCGACGCCCTGCGCCAGGACATACGCCGCTGTATCCGGCCACAGGACGGCTCGTTGCAGGTCAACCAGGGCTGGCGTTACCTGCCGTACCTGGAAGAGGGCTCGGTCGGGCTCGGCCTGGCCGTGGCGCGCTACCTCGGCCACCGACCCGAGGACGACCAGTTCGCGCAGGACCTCGCCGACCTCCGCCTCATCGCCCGATCCGGCTACTTCGTCCTGCCGGGGCTCTTCAACGGCCGCGCCGGCATCATCGCCGCGCTCGCCATGGGCCTGCGACACGGCGAAGAGGGCCCCGATCCCCTGCTGCCGACGCAGATCGAGGGTCTGCAATGGCACGCCATGCCGTACGGCGGTGGCCTGGCCTACCCGGGCGACCAGCTGCTGCGGCTCTCCCTGGACTTCGCCACCGGCACGGCCGGAGTCCTGTTCGCGCTCCAAGCCGCCACGAACGCCGCCATGAACGCGGCGTCAGACGCGGGGCGCGTGTTCCTCCCCTTCATCAGCCCGCCCGGCGGCGCACAGGTCCTGGCCAAGGTGCCTGAGCGCGACGAAACGCCGGAACGGGACGACACCCGCGACCGACGGAAGGAGGTGTAACACACATGGCGCTTCTCGACCTGCAGGGTCTTCAGGCACCCACGGCATCCGACGTGGCGAGCGGTGGCAGCACGCTGACGCTTCTCACGTGCCACTCCGGGCACCCGAGCAACCTGAGCGCGGCTCTCTGCCACTGAGTGGATTAAGGGCGGCGAAACCCTGGGCGGCCGAGCTCGACCGGCCGCCCAGGGACCGTCGTCTGCCGAAGGAGTTTCTCCGAGGAGAGTCTTCGAAGGAGGATCGTGCGGGCGGCAGACCGGATGGTGGCCAGGACGTTCCGCGGCGGCGGCGCCTGGCTGGGCGTGCTCGCGACGACGGCGATCGGCGGTGCCCTCCTGCAACTGCTCCTCCCCTACGTCATGGGCCGCACGGTCGACACCCTCGTCACCGGCGGGGCCCAGCGGAACGGCTGGCTGATCGCGTGCACGGCGGTCATCGCCGGCATCGTGATCTGCGAGAGCCTCGGAATCTGGGCGACCGGCGCCACCAGCGCCCAGGCGACCGCGCGGCTGCGCCGGTCGGTCCTGTCGCACGTGCTGGGCACCGGCCCGGCGATGACGCGCCGCCTGCCCGAGGGCGATCTGGTGACCCGGCTCGGCATGAACACCGAGGAGGCGGGCCGCGCCCCGGAGTCCCTGATCACCACGGCCGCGCTGCTGCTGCCGACGGCGGGCAGCCTGGTCGCGCTCGCCCTGATCGACCCGTGGCTCCCGTTCACCCTGCTCGCCGGGCTGGTGCTGATCAGCCTGGTGCTGCGCGCGTTCCTGCGGGACACCACCACGCTGGCGGGCGGCTACCAGAAGGTGCAGGGCGACATCGCGTCCCGGCTCCTCGACGCGCTCGGCGGGGCGCGCACGATCGCCGCGGCCGGGACCACGACGGCGGAGACGCGGCGGGTGCTGGCACCGCTGCCCACTCTGCGCGAGCACGGGATGGGCCTGTGGCGGGCGAACGCGCGCGCGGGCGTCCAGGCGGGCCTGGCGATACCGCTGCTGGAGGTGGCGGTACTGGCCGTCGGGGGATTGCGGCTGGCTTCCGGTGATCTCACCGTCGGCGAGTTGTACGCGGCCGCGAGGTACGTGGTGCTGGGCGCGGGCTTCAGCGCGGCCTTGGGCCACGTCGGGCGGCTGGCCAGGGCGCGCGCCGCGGCGGGCCGCGTCGCCGAGATACTTGCCGGCCCACCCGTGACGCATGGCGAACGGACGCTGCCCGCCGGTCCGGGCACCCTGGAGTTCCGCGGCGTCGCCCTCGGCGATGCCGCCCTCGATCTCGACCTCGTGCTCCCGGGCGGCGGCGCGACCGCCGTGGTCGGCCGGTCCGGCACGGGCAAGTCGCTGCTGGCCGCGCTGGCCGGACGGCTGGTGGATCCCGAACGCGGCACGGTGCTGCTGGACGGCGTACCGCTGCGCGAGCTGCCCCGGGACGAGCTGCGCCGGGCGATCGGGTTCGCGTTCGAACGGCCGACGCTGGTGGGCGCTCCCCTGGACGAGTCGACCCTCGAAGACGCCCTGGCGTTGGGGCTGCCCGAGCACGATCACGAGGCCGTGCACGCCGCGGCCACGTCCGCCCGCGCCGACACGTTCATCCGGCAACTGCCCGACGGGTACGCGACGCCGCTCCAGGACGCGCCCATGTCCGGCGGCGAGAAGCAGCGGATCGGCCTGGCCCGCGCCTTCGCGCAGGGCCGTCGCCTGCTCATCCTGGACGACGCCACCTCCAGCCTCGACACGGTCACCGAATACCAGGTCGGCGAGGCCCTGATCAGCCGGATGCGCGGCCGCACCCGGCTCATCGTGGCCCACCGGGCCGGCACCGCCGCCCGCGCGGACCGGGTGATCTGGCTGGAGGACGGCCGCGTCCGCGCGTACGAGCCGCACGGCGTGCTGTGGGCGGATCCGGAATACCGCGCGGTGTTCCAGGACGGTTCGGGGGACGGATGACCGCCGGCAGGTTTCTCTGGGACGCGCTCCGCCGGGAGCCCGGCCAGCTCGTCCGCATCGCCTTCTGGTCCGTGCTGGAGTCGGCGCCCGCGTTCGCCATCGGCCACGCGATCGCGCGGGCGATCAACGACGGGTTCGCGGCGTCCCGGCCGTGGACCGGGATGGCGTGGCTGGGCGTGCTCGGCGCGGCCTGGCTGGTGGCCGCGTTCGGCGCCCGCCAGGTGATGCTGGCCGTGGCCGGGGTCGTCGAGCCGTTCCGCGACCGGCTGCTGAGCCGGATCGTGCACGCGACGCTGCGCCGCACCGAGTCGCCGTTCGAACAGCCGCAGACCTCCTCGGTCGCGCGGTCCACCCTGCAGGTGGAACTGGCCAGGGACTCGTTCGCCGCGGTCATCTCGGTCGTGCGGTCGTTCGCCTTCACGGTCGCGAGCGTGACGCTCGGGATGCTGACCCTCGTCCCCGAGGTGCTCTGGCTGGTGCTGCCGCCGTTCTGCGCCGGAGTCGCGCTGTTCCTGCTGTCGCTGCCCGCGCTGGCCCGCCGGCAACGGCACTTCCTGCTGACCGACGAACGCAACGTCGAGGTCTTCGCCACGGTGGCCGGCGGGCTGCGCGACATCACGGCCTGCGGCGCCGAGGACCGGGTGGCCGCCACGGCCGGGGACCGGGTCGCGGAACAGGCGGCGGCGGGACGGGCGCTGGCGCGCGTGACCGCGATGCGCACGCTGTCACTGTCGCTGGGCGGATGGCTGCCCGTGCTCGCGCTGCTGGCGGGAACGCCCTGGCTGCTCCGCCAGGGCGCCGACGCCGGAGTGATCGTGGGCGCGCTCGCCTACGTCACCCAGTCGCTGACCCCCGCCTTCGGCGGGCTGGTCGAAGGCCTGGGGGTCAGCGGCGTCCGGCTGCTCGTGTCGCTGAACAGGATCCTGGAGCAGGCGCGGACACCGGCCCTCCGTTCCCGGACGGTGCCCGCCGCCGGGGCCGACGTCATGCTGAGCGACGTGACGTTCGGGTACGGGCCGCACGCCGATCCCGTCATCGCCGGCCTCGACCTGCGCGTGGCCGAGGGAGAGCACCTGGCCGTGCTCGGGCCCAGCGGGATCGGCAAGTCCACGCTGGCGGCGCTGATCACCGGGATCGCCGTCCCGGACGCGGGCCGCGTGCTGGTCGGCGGCGTGCCCGCGGAGCGGCTCGAACCCGCGGCCCGGGTGCTGATCCCGCAGGAGGCGTACGTGTTCCGCGGGTCGCTGTGGGACAACCTGACCTACCTGGCGCCGGGCTCCTCGGCGCGCGCGGTGGACAAGGCCGTCGAGGCCGTGGGCATGACCGCGCTGGCCGACCGGCTCGGCGGCCACCGTGCCGGGATCGAGCCCGGCACGCTCTCGGCCGGAGAGCGCCAGCTGATCGCGCTGGCCAGGGCCTACCTGTCCCCCGCCAGGCTCACCATCCTGGACGAGGCCACCTGCCATCTCGACCCGGCGGCGGAGGCGCTGGCCGAGGCCGCCTTCACCGGACGGGGCGCCACGCTCATCGTGGTCGCCCACCGGATCAGCTCCGCCCGCCGTGCCGAGCGCGTGCTGCTCATGGACGGCACCCGGGTCTGGGACGGCACCCACGCCGAGCTGATCCGTGCCGCCCCCGGCTATGCCGAGCTGGTCGGGCACTGGCGCGCCGCCACCGATCTCGATCACGAACGGGAGTCCGTGCGATGAAGTATCCGCCCGCGCAGCGCCGGCCCATCGTCGATGACCTGCACGGTCACCAGGTGCCGGACCCGTACCGGTGGCTGGAAAACCCGGACGACCCGCAGACGCGCGAGTGGCTGGCCGCGCAAGACGAACTCTGGCAGGCGGCCGCCGGCACGCTGACCGCCAGGGAGCGGTTCCGTACCCGCGGCGCCGCGCTCGCCGGAACCGGCATGATCACAGCGCCGATGTGGCGGGGCGACCGGCGGTTCTTCCTGCGCCGGGAACCGGGCGAGGAACACGCCGTGCTGCACGTCGCCGAGGCCGGCCCGCCGGACGGTGACACACCCGGCCCGCCGGACGACGACGCGCCCGGTGACCGGCCTTCCCGGGTGCTCGTCGACCCCACGGCGCTCGACCCGACCGGCCTGACGACGCTGGACGCCTGGCAGCCGTGCCACGACGGCCGCCTGCTGGCCTACCAGGTGTCCACCGGCGGCACCGAACGCGCCGCGCTGTACGTCATGGACGTCGAGACCGGCCGGGTCATCGACGGGCCGATCGCCGACTGCCGCTATTCGCCGGTGGCCTGGCTCGCCGGCGGGCAGGGCTTCTACTACGTGCGGACCACCGGAACGTCCAGGCAGGTCCGCCTCCACCGGCTCGGCTCCCCGGCGAGCCTCGAACCGGTCGTCTTCGGCGCCGGGGCGGAGGGCCCGGTCTCGTACGGTCTCGGCATGAGCCACGACGGGCGCTGGCTCGCGATCTCGGCCGTCCCCGGCACCAGTCCCCGCAACGACCTGTGGCTGGCCGATCTCTCCCTCTCACGTCCCGAGAGACCGGACTTCGTGCCCGTGCAGCAGGACGTCGACGCCAGGAGCGTGCTGGCCGTCCGTGGCGAGCGGATGTACGTGGTGACCGATCACCGGGCGCCCCGCGTCCGGATGAGCGTCGCCGACCCGGCCAAGCCCACCGTGCAGCGCGAGCTCGTCGGGGAGGACCCCGAGGCGGTGCTCTCGGACTTCGCGGTCCTGGACGGCCTCGACCGGCCGGTCCTGGCCGTCGCCTGGATCCGCCGTTCGATCAGTGAGCTGACCCTGCACGACCTGGCCACCGGCGAGCGGCTCGCCGACGTCCCGATGCCGGGCGCGGGCTCGATCGGCCCGCTGGCCGCACGTCCCGAAGGCGGCCACGCGGTCTGGTTCACCTACACCGACACCGTCACCCCCGAAGCGGTCTGGTGCCACGACGCACGGACGGGAGAGACGAGGCTCTGGGAGCGGTCCCCCGGCAAGGTCGACACACCGGACGTGGAGTCCCGCACCCTCGAATGCCTCTCCGCGGACGGCTCGCCGGTGCGCGTCACCGTGATCGGGCCGGCCGGCGCGGCGGGCCCGCTTCCGACCATCCTGTACGGCTACGGCGGCTTCGGCGTCCCGCTCACGCCGTCCTACGCGGCCGACGCCATGGCCTGGGTCGACGGCGGGGGCCGGCTCGCCATCGCCCAGTTGCGGGGCGGCGGCGAGCAGGGGCTGTCGTCGCACCGCGCCGGAGTTCTCGACCGCAAGCAGCGCGTCTTCGACGACTTCATCGCCGCGGCCGAGCACCTCGTCGCCGAGGGGCTCACCACCTCGGACCGGCTGGCCATCTGGGGCGAGTCCAACGGCGGCCTGCTGGTCGGCGCGGCGCTCACGCAGCGGCCCGACCTGTTCGCGGCGGCGGTCTGCGTGGCGCCGCTGCTCGACATGGTCCGGTACGAACGTTCCGGCTTGGGCGCCGCCTGGCGCGGCGAGTACGGCTCCGCGTCGAAGCCCGACGAGTTCGGGTGGCTGTACGCCTACTCCCCCTATCACCGCGTGCGGGAGGGGGTCGGCTATCCGGCCGTCCTCTTCACCGTCTTCGACGGCGACACCCGGGTGGACCCCCTGCACGCCCGCAAGATGTGCGCGCGCCTCCAGTGGGCCACCGCGGGCGCGCGTCCCGTTCTCTTCCGCCGCGAAGCCGGTGTCGGTCACGGCGCTCGCGCGGCCAGCCGGTCCCTGGAGCTCGCCGCCGACATGCTCGCCTTCGCCGCCGCCCACACCGGCCTGCCGGCGGGCCCCGCCGCCTGACGACCCCCGCCACCCGACAGCCCGGGGCGTCCTAGCCTTGGTCGGGCCAGAGCCAGCCGCGCTCCTTGGCGATGGCCACGGCCTCGACGCGGGTCCGTGCGTCGATCTTGGTGAGGATGCGCGACAGGTAGTTGCTCACCGTCCCGCTGGCCAGGTAGAGCCGCTGCGCGATCTCGCCGACCGTGCAGCCCTCCGCGGCCGCCTTGAGGACCTCGACCTCCCGGGGGGTCAGCGGGCTGTCGGCCCGGCGGCCGCCGAGCTCGGCGAAGGCCACGTCGGCGTCGATGACGCGCTCCCCGCGGGCGACCCGGCGGATGGCGTCGACCAGGTCCGCGGGCGAGGCGTCCTTGAGCAGGAACCCGGCCGCGCCGGCGGCGACCGCCCGGCGCAGATCACCCTTCCTGCACTGGCCCGCCATGATGATGACGCCGCAGTCCGGGAACTGCTCCTGGAGCAGCCCGGCCGCGGTGAAGCCGTCCATGTCGGTCAGGTCGATGTCGATGAGGGCCACCTGGGGGTCGCCGCCGCGGGCGGCCGGCACCAGCTTCGCGCCGCGTTCCACCGTCCCGGCCACGGAGATGTCCGGCTCCCCGTCCAGAAGCGCGACCAGCCCGCTTCGAAAAAGATGCACGTCCTCCGCTATCAATACTCGAATCAACTTTCTTCCCTATGATCAGGTAGCGCTGGCAACAGTTACCCGCCATAGAGGGTCGGCATCATGCATGACTATGCGCTTCATGGCGCCGCCTTAACCGGGCTGAGTTGAAGGGGCCACCACTTAGGGTGACGAAACTCTGTCAGTGCGTCAAATCGGTCATTTCACCCAACGTTTCGTCCCGGGTCGCCATTGAGCGGGTGAACCCACGAGCGATCCCGTCAAATGACACGTCGAATGCGGGCCGACGCACGAATCATCGGCGGTGCCGGTGGGCGGAGGCAAAGCAAAGGTAAAGAGGGTCCGGCCGATATCGGCCAGACCACCCTCGCCATCAAAGCCGCCGGCGCCGGCAAAAATTGGCCGGTAGTACTGCGCACCATCCCTACTCGACCAATCTTCAGGCGTCACTCGACCGGGCAGGCCAGCCTTTTGTATAAGGAACGGCCATTGCCACGTAACGTGAGCGGCGGGCGAGCCGGAGACCGAGCCGGCCGCCGCAGCGGCAGCGCGCCCCGGGCCGGCTCACAGCCAGCCGGCCTCCTCGGCTATCCGGATCGCGTGCACCCGGTTGCGCGCGCCGAGCTTGCCGTTGATGTGCGCCAGATGGTTGCGGACGGTGCCGATGGCCAGCAGCAGCGTGTCGGCGATCTGATCGGTCGACTCGCCCTGGGAGGCCAGCACGAGCACCTGGCGCTCCCGCTCGGTCAGCGGGTTCTCCGCGGCGCTGAGCTCGGTGAAGGCCAGATCCGGATCGACGACCCGCTGGCCGCGGGCGACCTTGCGGATGGCCGCGACCAGGCCGTCGGGCGAGGTGTCCTTGAGCACCAGCCCGAGCGCGTGGGCGTCGGCCGCCCGGCGCACGTCACCGGGCCGGCACCGCGACGCCATGAGCACCGACGTGCACTCGGGCACCTCGTCGTGCAGCGCGCCCGACGCGGCGAAGCCGTCGGCGTCCGGCAGGTCGACGTCCAGCAGCGCCACGTCGGGACGGAGCTCCAGCCCCGCCTGCACGACCTCCTTGGCGGAGGACGTGGCGGCGACGACCTCGAAGTCCGACATTCCACTCAGGAGGGCGACGAGCCCGCACCGGAAGAGCGGCGCCGCGTCGCCGATCACCATCCGGATCATCGGCCGCGCCCGCCCGTCGCCGCCCGGCGCGCCGGGATCACCCGGCGAACCGGCGGAACGGGGGCTCGGCGATCGGGGGCGCGACGGGAACGCGACGGGAACGGCTGAGACATATGGTCACCTTTGGAGGCGGGGAGACACCAGGACGCCACTTCAGAGTGAAGTAAGAACCTTTCGCCGAGTCAACATCGAGGGTAAATTCTTCCAAGCCGAATTGATGGAAATATCTCCTCACGCAGAGTGAGGTCAGCCGAGGAAGTCGAAGGACGTCCCCGCGCCGGTGCCGGCGGACCGGGCGGCGCCGTAGACCGCCCAGGCGACGGCCAGGTCCTGCCAGGGCAGGCCGACCGGGGCGTAGACGGTGATCTCGCTGTCCTTCACGCGTCCCGGCACCTGGCCGCTCAGCAGGTCGCGAAGCGTTCCCGCGGCGTGCTCGACGTCCAGCCCGGCGCCCGCGAGCACGCCCATCTCGACCGCGAGCGCGACGTCGTCGACCACCACGCGGGCACCCTCCAGCAGGTCCGCGCCCAGCTCGGTCTTGCCGGGCTCGTCGGCGCCGAGCGAGGTCACATGGGTGCCCGCGGCCACGTCACCCGCGTTCAGCAGGGGCCGCCGCGCCCACGTCGCCACGACGACGATCCCCGCGCCCTGTGCCGCGGCACGCGCGTCCGCTGCGGTCGTGGCCGGGACGCCGAGCCGCAGGCCGTGCCGCTCGGCGAACCCGGCGGCGCGCGCGGTGTCCAGGTCGCACACGACGAGTTCACGTACCTGGCGGAGCGCCGCCAGCCCCGTGAGGACCAGGTCGGCCTGCGCGCCCGCGCCGATGACGGCGACCGTGCCGGCGTCCCGGCGGGCCAGCGCGTGGGTGCCCAGCGCGGCGGCCAGGCCGGTGCGCCAGGCGGTCACGGTGGCCGAGTCGAGCAGGGCGAGCAGTTCGCCGGTGTGGAGGTCGTGCAGGCACACCACCCCGCGCAGAGCGGGCCGGGTGCCGGGGAACTTTGCGTTGACCTTGACCGTGTACGCGGGGACGCCCTCGATCAGGCCGGGGATCAGGGCGGTGGCGCTGCCCGGACCGGGCAGCGAGGTCACCACCCGCCGCGCGGTCACGTCACCGGGCCCGGCCGCGAAGCCCTGCCGGAGCGCGGCCAGGCAGCCGGCCGGATCGAGCAGGGACTCCAGGTCGGAGCGGTTCAACAGGAGCGTCACCGGTACATTCTCGCGTCCCCGCCGTCGTCACGCGACGGGCAGTCCCATGATGCTCGCGGCCGCTCCGAGAACCCCGGCTCCAAGGAGTGTGCCGACCACACCGCGCCGGAGCAGGACCAGCCACACCGCGGCCGCCGCCAGGACGCCGAACTGCCACGGGTGATCGAGCGCCAGGGCCAGCGTCAGCGCGGAGCCGCCGATCGCGCCGATCACCGCCGGGCCGGCGCCGTCGAGGAAGGCCTGGACGGTCGCGCTCCGCCGCAGCCGGTCGAAGCGCGGGCCGCCGAAGAGCACGAACACGAACGAGGGGGCGAACGCGACCGCCGCGGCGAGCAGCCCGCCCCCGGCCCCCGCCGCCGCGTAGCCGACCACCGCGACCGTCTGCACCACCGGGCCCGGCGTGATCTGGCCGAGGGCGACGGCGGTGGTGAACTCGGCGGACGTCATCCAGTGGTAATGATCGACGGCCTCGGACTGCATGAGCGGGATGATGACGAAGCCGCCCCCGTACGACAGCGCGCCGACCTTCAGCGCCACCCAGGCCAGCGCGCCCAGCCCGCCCGCCGCCGCCACCGGCGCGGCCAGCAGGACCGGCACCGCCCGGCTCGCGGCCGCCGGCCGCCGCCGCACCGCGACCTCGACGATCCCGCAGGCGAGCAGCACGAGCACGAGGTAGGGCCCGATGAGCACGGTGGCCACCCCGCCGAGCAGCAGGTACGCGTACCAGCGGGCGCGCTTGCGAGCCCGGCCCCGGCTGGCCGGGACGAGATCGGCGGCCGCGTGCACCGCGACCGCCGCCACGGCCGAGCCCGCGCCCGCCGCCGCGCCGCGTACCCACAGGGGCGCGTCACCCGCCAGGAACAGCGCCGCCAGCACCAGGATCAGCAGCAGGCCCGGCACGATGAAGCACAGCCCGCCCACGATCGCGCCCAGCGGGCCGTGCAGCCGCCACGCGCAGAAGACGGCGAGCTGCGTCGAGGCGGGCCCGGGCAGCAGGTTGGTCGCCGCGATGCCGTCCTCGAACTCCGCGGCGCTCAGCCAGCCCCGCTCCTTGACGCACAACCGCCGCAGCAGCGCGATGTGCGCGGGCGGACCGCCGAACCCGACGCAGCCGATCCGGCCCCATTCGCGGGCGATCGTCAGCAGTCCGGGCGAGGGGACGTGATCGGCTTCGGGCACGTCCCCATGCTGCCGGACGCGGGTTACGGGAATCTGACCCGGGTCACTGCGGACGCTGCCGCTCGTGCACCAGAGCGTCCCATTCGGTCAGCCAGTTGCGTCCGTGGTCGTCGACGAACGAGCCCGGCGGCGGCTTGGTCTGGTGCTGGCGCAGCCACTCCCCCGGCCGCCGCATCGACGGGCGCAGCCGCCCGTCGCTGGGCATGAGCTGCGGCGGGATCGGCGCGGGCATGGCCCGCGGGATCTCACCCTCGCTCGCCACCTCGGCCTGGTCCTTCTCCTCGGCCATGCCGATCGGGCCCTGGCGCCGCGCGTTGAAGAACTGGTTCACCGCCGGGTGCGTGCTGGACAGGATCATCTCGCGCGGCCCGAACATCACCAGCCCGCGCCGGAAGAGCAGCCCCAGGTTGTCGGGCAGCACCCGCGCGGTGCCGATGTCGTGCGTGACGATGAGGAACGTCGCGCCCATCTCGGTGTTGAGGTCCACGAACAGCTGGTTGAGGTAGGCGGTGCGCACCGGGTCGAGCCCCGAGTCGGGCTCGTCCGCCAGGATGATCTCGGGGTCCAGCACCAGCGCCCGCGCCAGCCCCGCCCGCTTCTTCATTCCGCCGGAGATCTCGCCGGGCAGCTTGGCCTCGGCGCCCGTGAGCCCCACCATCTCCATCTTCTCCAGCACGATCCGGCGGACCTCGGACTCGCTCTTGCGGGTGTGCTCGCGCAGCGGGAACGCGATGTTGTCGTAGATGTTCATGGAGCCGAAGAGGGCGCCGTCCTGGAAGAGCACGCCGAACTTGCGGCGCATGTCGTACAGCTCGTTCTCCCGCAGGCGCGGCACGTCGCCGCCGCCGACGAAGACGTGGCCGCGGTCGGGGCGCAGCAGGCCCACCAGGTTCTTGAGGAAGACCGACTTGCCGGTGCCGGACGGCCCCAGCAGCGCGGAGATCTCGCCGGCGGGGATCGTGAGGCTCACGTCCTCCCAGATGACCTGCCGCCCGAACGACTTCTTGAGCCCTTCCACCCGGATCTCGACGCCCATGGCCACTCCCAGGCGGGGCCTCCGGGGGCGGGATGTCCGCAGCTCTTTCAGCCGGTCCCCCGCCGCTTCGACTGTACGACGGGCGTGCCGGGGTGTCACGGCCCGGCGGGGACCTCCAGCGTGCGCATGACCTCGGTCAGCACCTCGGACTGGCGCGGCACGAGGTAGAAGTGGTCGCCGTCGAGCACCCGCAGCGCGAAGCGGCCGTCGGTGACCTCGGCCCATCCGGCCGCCTGCCCCTGCGTGACGTGGAAGTCGGCGTCGCCGATGACGGCGGTCACCGGGACGGTGAGACGCGGGTCCGGCCGGTGCTCGTACTCCTCGATGAGCCGGAAGTCGTTGCGGACGTAGGGCAGGACGAGCGCGCGGAGCTCGGGATCGCGCAGCGCCTCCGCGTCGGTGCCGCCCAGTTTGATCATCTCGGCGACCACGGCGTCGTCGTCCTTGCCGGCGACCCGGTCCTCACCGCGGTCGTGCGGCGGGCGCGTGCCGGAGGCGAACAGGTGCACGGGCGCGGCGCCGCGCTCCTGCAGCAGGCGCGTCACCTCGTACGCCAGCACGGCGCCCATGCTGTGGCCGAAGAGCGCGGCCGGGCGGTCGAGCAGCGGCGCCATGGCGCCCGCGATGAGCCGGGCCAGCCGGCGGGCGTCGGTGACGAACGCGTCGCCCAGCCGGTCGGCGCGGCCGGGGTACTGCACGGCGTGCACCTCGACGGCCGGGCTGATCTCCTTGGCCCAGGACCGGTAGAAGCCCGCCGAGCCGCCCGCGTGCGGCAGGCAGAACAGCCGCATCGACGCCCACGGCCGCGTCTCGGCGCAACGGAACCAGGTCACGAGATCAGCTCCTCCCCGTCGGACCCTACGGTACGGGGTTCCAGCCGGGGATCGCCGGGCAGCGGCCAGGGCGCGAGGCGCGGATCGGGCACGAGTTTCGGCCGGACGGTCTCGGCGGCGACCTTGAAGCCGCGGTTCCGGTAGTTGCCCATCGCGTTGGGATGGTCGAGCGTGCTGGTCCGCAGCCAGACGCGGGCGGCGGGCCCGGTGTGCTCGGCCCAGGACTCGCCCCGCTGCCACGCGCGGCGGACGCACTGCTCGACGAGGTGGCCCCCGTACCCCCGGCCGACGAACGCCGGCGTCAGCCCGACCAGGTGGATCTCGGTGTCGCCGCCCGGCTGCGCCTCGATCTCGAAGAACCCCGCGATCGTGCCCTGCGCCATCGCGATCCAGGTGGCCAGCTCGGGGCGGTCCACCCACGCCTGCCAGTCGTCGTGGCTCCAGGGGAACCGGTCGGTCCAGCACACCCGGGCGCCGACGGCGGCGTAGAGGGCGCGGCTGACATCGGGCGAGGGGACCCTGGACCGGGTGAAGGCCATCTCGACGCCGGGCGGAGGCGCGGGCCGCAGGTCCGCGGCGTCGCGCATCTCCATCTCCCACTCGGTGACGCCGGGGACCTCCAGGGCGGTCTCCAGAGCCGGTCCCGCCGGTCCTCCCGGATCAGCCACCCATCGCCTCGATGAGGCTCTTCGGGCGCATGTCGGTCCAGTTGGCCTCGACGTAGTCCAGGCACGCCTGCCGGGTGTCCTCGGCCTTGGCGACCGTCCAGCCGGCGGGCACCTCGGCGAACGACGGCCAGAGCGAGTGCTGGCCCTCGTCGTTGGTCAGCACCACGTAGGTGCCGTCGGCGTCCTCGAAGGGGTTGGTCATGGGGAGTCCTTCCTATCCGTACAGTGCTTGTGAGTGCAGGGCGTCTAGTCTGGCGGCGAGAACGGCGCCGATCTCCGCGGCGGGCGCGGGTTCCATCAGCAGATGGTGGTCGACGTCCAGGGGGTGGTCCTCGATCCGCCCGTCGACCAGCGGCCCCCAGTTGGCCGGGCCGGTCGGCATGTCATCCGTCCGGCCCTGGAGCGCGGTGAAGAAGACGATGTCGCCGCGGAACGGGCCGGGCCGGTACTGCTCGGCGCGGTGCACCCCGTTCTCGTAGTTGCGGTAGACGTTGACCAGGTCGTCCTCGCCGAGCGTCGACAGCGCGTCCTCGCGGTCGGCCAGCACCGCCAGGATCTGCTCCAGGTCCGGGTTGCCGTCGGCGGCGACCATCGTGGCGTCGATGCCGATGGACTCCAGCAGCTCGGGCAGGATCTCGCGCTTCTCCGCCTCCAGCTCCTGGGTGTGGAAGGCGTCGATGAGCCCGAGCAGCGCCACCTCCTCGCCGCCGGCCTGGAGCAGGCAGGCCATCTCGTACGCGATGAGCCCGCCCAGCGACCAGCCCGCCAGGTGGTACGGTCCGGCCGGCTGGACGGCCCGGATCTCGGCCAGGTAGTCCCGCGCCATCTCCTCGACCGATCCCGGCAGCTCGTCGCGCGTGAACGCGCTCGCCTGCAGCCCGTAGATCGGCTGGTCCGGGTGCAGGTGCCGCTGGAACTGCAGGTAGCTCCACGCCAGCCCGCCCGCCGGGTGGACGAAGAACACCGGCGGCCGCGACCCCGCCGGGCGGATCGGCAGCAGCACCTCGAACCCGAGCTGCTCGTCGTCACCGCGCCGGGTGAGGGCCGCCACGGTCTGGTAGGTGAAGACGTCGCGCGGCGCGAGCTCCAGCCCGGCCTGCCGCGCCCGCGTCACCAGCTTGATCGCGGCGATGCTGTCCCCGCCGAGGTCGAAGAAGCTGACGTCGGCCCCGACCCGCTCGACCTCCAGGACCTGCGCGAACAGCGTGCAGAGCAGCTCCTCCTCCGGCGTCTCGGGGTCGCGTCCCGCGGTCGCCCGCCCGTAGTCGGGTGCGGGCAGCGCGCGCCGGTCGAGCTTGCCGTTGGGGTTCGTCGGGAAGGTGTCCAGGACGACGAAGGCCGCCGGGACCATGTACTCGGGCAGCCGCGCGGCGGCCCACCGCCGCAGCTGATCGCCGAACCCGCTCGTGTCGGCGGGGACGCCGGAGGCGGGGACGCCGGAGGCGGGGATGACGTACGCGGCGAGCCGCTTGACCCCGGGCGTGTCCTCGCGGGCGATGACGGCGACGTTGGAGACGCCGGGGTGGGCGGCGAGCGCCGACTCGATCTCGCCGAGCTCGACGCGGAAGCCGCGGATCTTCACCTGGAAGTCGGCCCGGTCGACGTACTCCAGCCGCCCGTCGGCCCGCCACCGGACGAGGTCGCCGGTCCGGTACATCCGTTCGCCCGGCTCGCCGAACGGGTCGGCGACGTAGCGTTCGGCGGTGAGGCCGGGCCGGTCGAGGTAGCCGCGGCCGAGCCCGGCGCCCGCGATGTAGGCCTCACCGGTCACGCCGGGCGGAACGGGCCGCAGCCCCTCGTCCAGCACGTACAGCCGCATGTTGTCGATCGGGCGGCCCAGCGTCGGGGACCGGTCGCCCGCCGCGAGCGGCGCGCGCATGCCGGTGAGCGTCGTGTAGGTGGTGGCCTCGGTCGGCCCGTAGACATGGCCGACCTCGGTGTCCGGGCAGGCCGCCAGGACCTTGCGCATCGCCGCGGGGGACCCCGCCTCCCCGCCGGTGAGCACCTCCTTGAGCCCGGCGAACGCCGTGGGCCGCTCCTCCGCGACCAGGTTGAAGAGCGTCGTCGTGATGAAGATCCCGGTGACGCGCTCGTCGGCGATGACGCGTTCGAGTCCCGCCGCGTCCAGCTGGCCGGGGGGCGCGACGACGGCGCAGCCACCGGCCAGCGGCCCGATCCACATCTCGTAGGTGGAGGCGTCGAACGCGTGCGCCGAGTGCACCAGCACCCGGTCGTGCCCGCCGTTGCGCATGGTGGCGTCGTCGACGAGGTCCACGGCGTCGCGGTGCCGGAGCATCACGCCCTTCGGCAGCCCGGTGGAGCCGGACGTGAACAGCACGAACGCGAGCTGGTCGGGCCGGTTGACGATGCCTGGATCGGTGCCCGGCTGGACCGTCAACTCCGGGTCGTCGTCCACCACGATCACGGTGGCCGACCCCTCCAGTTCGGCGGCCCGGCCCTTCATCGGGGTGTTGACCAGGAGCACCGGCGCGCCGACCTCGGCGACGGCCCAGGCCATGCGGTCCGGCGGGTAGCCGTGGTGGATCGGGGCGTACGCGCCGCCCGCCTTGAGCACGGCCAGCGACGCCACGATCGAGTCGGCGGAGCGTTCGAGGAGCATGGCGACCGGCGTCTCCGGCCGCACGCCGAGGCCGATCAGGCGATGCGCGAGCCGGTTGGCCCGCGCGTCCAGCTCGGCGAACGTGATCGACTGCCCGGCCCAGCGGACGGCCTCGGCGCCGGGGGTCGCCCGGACCCACTCGGCGAAGCGCTCGGTGATGGTTCCGGGACGCCGCTCCACCGCGGGCCCCTGCCACTCCCGCAGGACGTTGGCGGTCTCGTCCTCGGTGAGAACGTCCACGGACGCCAGCGGGGCGTCAGGCCGGTGGGCGATGGCCTCGAAGATCCGGACGAGCCGCCCCGCCAGCCGTTCCGCGTCCTCGGGTTCGAACAGGTCGGTCCGGTAGTCGACGCGCAGCGACAGCTCGCGGCCGGGCACGGCGGCCAGCGCCAGCGGGTAATGGCTGGCGTCGTAGCCGCCGACGTCCTTCAGCGTCAGGCCGCCCAGGTCGGTGCCCGCCGCGTCCGGGTCGAACGGGTAGTTCTCCAGGACGGTCATCGTGTCGAACAGCGTCCCGACCGTTGTGAGCCGCTGGATGTCCGCCAAGCCCAGATGATGGTGGGCCATCAACCCGGCCTGCTCGCCCTGCAATCGCGTGAGCGCCTGCGCGACCGTGTCCGCTGGACGCACGCGCACGCGGATCGGGAGCGTGTTGATGAAGAGCCCGATCATCTGCTCGACGCCCGGCAGATCCCCCGGGCGTCCGGAGACGGCCGCGCCGAAGACGACGTCGGTCTTGCCGGTGAGCCGTCCGAGGAGCATGCCCCACGCGAGCTGCAACACCGTGTTGAGCGTGACGCCCTGAGCCCGCGCCCGCGCGTTCAGGTCGGCGGTCAGCTGCTCGCCGAGGCGCAGCCGCACCCGTCCGGGCTCGGCGGCGCCCGCCGTACCCGTGCCCGCCGCGCCCGCGTCCGGGGCGACCAGCGTGGGCTCGTCCACCCCCGCCAGCGTGGCGCGCCACGCCTCCTCGGCCGCGCCACGGTCCTGCTTGGCGAGCCAGGCCAGGTAGTTCTTGTACGGGGTGACACGCGGCATCCCCGTGTCGTCGCCCCCGGCCAGGTACAGCGCGATCAGCTCTGTTTGGAGCACCGGCGTGGACCAGCCGTCCAGCAGGATGTGGTGGTTGGTGAACACCATCCGGTGCCGGTCCTCCGCCAGTTTCACCAGCGTGAACCGCAGCAGCGGCGGCTTGGCCATGTCGAACGGCGCGGCCCGGTCCCGGTCCGCGACCGCCTTGGCCGCCGCTTCGCGTTCGGCCTCGGGCAACCCGCTCAGGTCGGTCTCCTGCCAGGGCAGCCGGACCTGCCGCTGCACGATCTGGACGGGCGTGCCCTCCTTGCGCTGCCGGAACCCGGCCCGCAGGTTGGCGTGCCGCCGCAGCAACGTCGCGGCCGCCGCCTTCAGCGCCGCCACGTCGAGCGGCCCCTCCAGATCGAAGACGACCTGCGCCGTGTAGACGTCCTGGCCGCTGTCATGCAGGGCGTGGAAGAACAACCCCTGTTGCAGCGGCGACAGCGGCAGGATGTCCTCCAGCTGAGACTGCTTCTGCTGCTGCGCCGGTGCCGGTGCCGTCATTCGTCGTCCCATTCGTCGTCGAGCTCTGCGGCCAGGTCGTCGATCTCGTCCTGGCTGACCTCCACCAGGGAGAGGTCCGAGGGGGTGAAGCCGCCGACCGGGCCGTCGTCGCCGCCCTCGACGACATGGGCGACGAGGCCGCGCAGGGCCGTGAACCACTTGTCCGCGAGGGACGCGACGTCCTCTTCGGAGAAGAGGGATCCGGCCCAGGTCCACGTGGCGCTCAGCTCGGGGCCGCCGGGAAGGTCGCGCGTGTGGGCGTTGACCTCGATGGCGTGGACGAGGGCGAGGGCGTCGTTCTGGCCGCCGCCGAGGGCGTCGGTGTCGGCCTGCGCCGCCGGGGCCCAGTCGGTGGCCTCCTGGACGGCGGACCGGCCCAGGTAGTTGAAGGCGATCTGCGGCGCGCCGCCCGCCAGGCGCTCGCGGGTTGCGGGGTTGAGGTGGCGGAGCAGGCCGTAGCCGACGCCGTTGTCGGGGATCTCGCGGAGCTGCTCCTTGACCTTCTTGAGCGCGGTGCCGACGGCCTGGCCGCCCTCGACGACGTCGGCCCAGTCGATCGGGCCCGCGTCGAGGCGGACCGGGAAGATCGAGGTGAACCAGCCGACCGTGCGCGACAGGTCCACGCCCGGAACGATCTCCTCGCGGCCGTGGCCCTCCAGATCGATCAGCACCGCCGGGTCGTCGCCGCGCCGCCACTCGGCGACGGCGAGCGCGAGGCCGGTGAGCAGCACGTCGTTGGCCCGGCCGTGGAACGCGGCGGGCACGTCGGTGAGCAGCGGCCCGGTGACGTCGGCGGGCAGGTCGACGGTCAGATGGCGCGCGGTGCCGAACGTGTCGGTGGCCGGATCGAGCGCGCGGACGCCGAGCGCGGGGTCCGGGGTGCTCTGGATGTCGGCCCAGAGGGGCAGTTCGGCGGCCCGGGAGGGTTCCGACGCCTCGGCGACCAGACGCTGGGCCCAGCGGCGGAACGAGGTCGGGACCGGCTGGAGCTCTTGCCCTGCCCAGGCCGTGACCAGGTCGGGCAGGAGGATGCGCCAGGAGACTCCGTCGACCACCAGGTGGTGGAGGGTCAGGAGGAGGCGGCCCGATCGGGGGCCCGCGTCGAACCAGACGAGCTGCGCCATGACCCCGGCGGCCGGGTCGAGGCGTGCTCTCGCGGCACGTGCCTCGTCGGCGAGAACGTCGCGGAGGGCGTCGTCGGTCAGGCCCTCGACGTCCACGCGGTGCACCAGGGCCGTGGCGTCGACCGTGCCGGGCTCGGTGATCTCGAACTCGTCGCCGTTCGCGCGCAGGCGGAGCACGTCGTGATGGTCGAGGACCCTCTGAAGAGCCGTCGTCAGCCGTTCCGTGCCCAGGCCGGGCGGGACCTGGAGCAGCATGCGCTGGCTGTAGTCGCCGACCGGGCCCCGCAGGTCGCGGAACCAGTGCATGATCGGCGTCGCCGGGACCGGTCCGGTGCCCGTGCCGGGCGGCTCGGCCTCGACCTCGTCCCCGACCGGCCGGGCGGTTGCGGCGAGTTCCTCGACGGTCTGGTGCTGGAAGACATCGCGTGGCGAGATGACCAGTCCGGACTGGCGGACGCGGGAGACCAGCTGGATGGCGATGATGGAGTCGCCGCCGAGGTCGAAGAAACCGTCGTCGATGCCGACGCGTTCCAGGCCCAGCACCTCGGCGAACAGGTTGGCGAGGGTCTCCTCGTCAGCGGTACGGGGCGCGCGCGAGGAGACCTTGGCGGAGAAGTCCGGATCGGGCAGCGCCTTGCGGTCCAGCTTGCCGTTGGAGGTCAGAGGCAGGGCGTCGAGCCGCACGACCGTCGCCGGGATCATGTGGTCAGGCAGGTCGCGGCCCGCGAAGCGCCGCAGTTCCGCCGGATCGATGCCGGTGCCGACCGCGTAGGCGATCAGGCGGTCGTCACGGACGATCACAGCCACATCGGACACCGACTCGTGACGCGCCAAGGCCGATTCGATCTCACCGAGCTCGATGCGGAACCCGCGCAACTGCACCTGCTGATCGGAACGACCGAGGTATTCGAGGTTGCCGTCGCGACGCCAGCGACCGAGGTCACCGGTCCGGTACATGCGCGTACCGGGCTTGCCATAGGGGTCGGCGACAAAGCGCTCGGCGGTGAGAGCGTGACGGTCGAGGTAGCCGCGCGCCAGACCCGCGCCCGCCACGTACAGCTCACCCACGACACCGGGCGGCACGGGCTGGAGACGATCGTCCAGCACATAGACGCGCAAGTCCGGAATACCGACACCAATGATGCTGCCAGGCGCGGTCGCGGCATACGCACGGTCAAGCGCGACGTACGAGACATGCACGGTCGTCTCGGTGATCCCGTACATGTTCACCAGCGTCGGAGCATCATCCGCATGCCGCGAATACCAGTCCTCAAGACGCCCCAGCTCCAGCGCCTCACCACCAAACACCACATACCGCAACGACAACTCGACACCCGGACTATCCCGATCAGCCGCCATGAGCTGGTAGAACGCCGA